>NZ_CP026111.1:2414155-3621233 GCF_002902925.1 Paraburkholderia terrae
GCCCCGCACAGGGGCGACGCGTGAAGCACGCTAACAAAACGCGGGAGTGTCTGAATTTTTGTGTGCAAGGCAGATAAAAGCCTGCCATCTGGCAGGCTCGTCAATTGCATTCTACAAATGATTCCTTGTGAAGCGATCCTCGTAGAGGATCGCGAACTGGTTCATCGCGGCTTTCCAGTCATGCGCGGCACGGCTCCAGTCAGCCGTGATATTGCGCAAGGCCAGCCATAGCAGTTTGGTCGCGGCCTCGTCCGTCGGGAAGTGCCCACGCGTCTTGACGATCTTGCGTAGCCGGGCATTGACACTTTCGATGGCATTGGTCGTGTAGATCACCTTGCGAACCGCTGGCGGAAACGCGAAGAAGGGGATCACGCGATCCCAGGCCCGACGCCAGGCGGCCACCACCGTCGGGAATTTCTGGCCCCACTCACCCTGTTCGAACGCATCCAGTTCGGTCTGCGCAGCTTCAGCGCCCGTTGCCGAATAGATCGGCTTGAGGGCAGCAGCCAGCCCCCGCCGGTCTTTCCAGCTCGCGTAGTCCAGCGAGTGGCGGATCAGGTGCACGATGCACGTCTGGAGCGTGGTGGCCGGAAACACCGCGCCCAGTGCTTCAGGCATGCCCTTCAGTCCATCGGTGACTGCGATCAGGATGTCCTGCACGCCACGCACCTTCAGGTCGCTGAATACCTTCATCCAGAACTTCGCGCCTTCCGTGTTCTCGATCCACAGCCCCAGGATGTCCCGTGTGCCGTCCGGCAGGATGCCCAGCGCCAGATAGATCGCCTTGTTGCGCACCATCCCTTCCTCGCGGATCTTGACGCGTAGCGCGTCAAAGAACACTACCGGGTACATCGGCTCGAGCGGACGCGCCTGCCAGATACTCACCTCGTCCATCACGGCATCGGTCACCGAACTGATGAATTCCGGCGATACATCGGTACCGTACTGCTCGGCCAGAAACCCCTGGATCTCGCGCACTGTCATGCCACGGGCGTACATCGCGATGATCTTGTCGTCAAAGCCGGTAAAACGCCGTTCGTGCTTCGGAATCAGGATCGGCGCAAAGCTGCCGTCGCGGTCACGGGGAATCTCCAGGCGTAGCGGACCGTCGTCGGTCAGCACTGTCTTGCCGCTCTTGCCGTTGCGCTGGTTGGTCGCATCTTCTGGCCGCACGGCACCCGCCGGATAGCCCAGATGGTGTCCAAGTTCGGCGCCCAGCGCCCGCTCGATCAGCGCCTTCTTGAACGCCGCCGAAGCGGCATGCACCGCTTCGGCCGTCATCGGCCCCTTCACGAACTGGTCGATTAGTTCCTTCGGAATGGACGGCAACGCTGTCTGCGCTTCGGTGGTCGTCTTGGGTTTGCGTGGCATACATGCTCCTTGAGCTACATGTTATGCCTTGAACACAAAATCTATGACAGCCCCCAAAACGCGGATGCCAGCGAACACACACAAGCAAATCAAACCAGCGTCGCAGACAACCCAAAAACCCTTAACCCGGCCGCTGCGAGGAACGAGCAGGATTCCCCATTCCCCTAACCACGCGATACGCCCAGAACACATACCCCGACAGCCCATAAAGCACAAACAGCCCAAACAGCATCAAAGGCGGATCAGAAGAAACGAGCACAAACGCAACCACAACAAGCAAAATCGCCGCAAACGGCACGCGATGCCGCACATCCAGCGCCTTACCGCTATAAAACGGCGCATTCGACACCATGGTCACGCCCGCGTAAATAGTCAAAGCAAAAGCAACCCACGGCAACCAGACCAGTTTCAAAGGCACGCGATTATCGGTAGCAAGCCAGACAAAACCAGCGATCAACGCAGCCGCAGCCGGACTCGGCATGCCCTGAAAAAACCGCTTATCGACGACACCAATATTCGTATTGAACCGAGCCAGCCGCAACGCCGCGCCCGAACAATAAACAAACGCCGCGAGCCAGCCCCAGCGCCCGAGATCCTTCAGAATCCACTCATACATCACAAGCGCCGGCGCAACGCCAAACGACACCATGTCCGACAGACTGTCGAACTGCTCACCAAAAGCGCTCTGCGTATGCGTCATACGCGCAACACGCCCATCCATGCCATCGAGCACCATCGCGACAAAAATCGCAATCGCAGCGACTTCAAAGCGCACGTTCATCGCCTGCACGACGGCGAAGAATCCACAGAAAAGCGCCGCCGTCGTGAACGCATTGGGCAGCAGATAAATCCCGCGCTTGCGCAAAAACTGCTGTCGCGCGGCGCGCCGGCTGTCAATCACGGATTCCGTGACGGCGGACGGCTTGTTGCGCCTGAACGGTCGCGGCTGCGGCGCACCGCTGCTACGAGGACGACGCGGTTTGAATGCGGCCATCGAACCCTCCCTGTGCCGCTTTATAGTTCAGCCAGAACCGTGGACGAAGCCGAGACCTTCTCGCCGATCGACACACGCGGGCGGCTGCCCACGGGCAGATACACGTCGACGCGCGAACCGAAACGGATGAAACCATAGCGCTGGCCGCGCGTGAGCGGCTCGCCCGCCCTGACGTAGCAGAGAATGCGCCGCGCGATCAGGCCCGCGATCTGCACCGACGTCACCGTCGCGCCGCTCGCCGTTTCGATCACGACCGCGTTGCGCTCGTTTTCCGTCGACGCCTTGTCGACAGCGGCGTTCAGATACGCACCCGGAAAATATTCGACCTTCGAGATCGCGCCATCCACGGGCGAGCGCTGCGAATGCACGTTGAACACGTTCATGAACACGCTGATCTTCAGCGCTTCACGGTTCGCGTACGGATCGTGCGCGGTTTCGACAGCGACGATGCGGCCGTCGGCCGGGCACAGCACCGCGTTGGCCTGCGTCGGAATGGGACGCGCCGGATCGCGGAAGAACTGCACGACGAAGATGAGCAACAGCCAGAAAATCCAGGCAATGCCGAACCCTGCGATGAAGTGGATCAACAACGCAACGACGGCCGCGATGGCAATGAACGGCCAGCCTTCGCGCGCGATGATCGGATGAGGGTAATTCATAAATGGGTTCAGTCTTTTTGTAAAACCGTAGGATAGCAAAAGCCGTCCAGGGTTCAGCACACCTGGACGGCTTTTTGACGCTTCCGGCGCATTTCGTGCGCCGGAGCAAGAAAAACGGGCAGATTAGTTCTTCGACTGATCGACCAGCTTGTTCTTCGCGATCCACGGCATCATCGCGCGCAGCTTCGAGCCAACCTGCTCGATCTGGTGCTCAGCCGTGATGCGGCGACGCGATTGCAGCGTCGGCGCGCCAGCGCGGTTTTCGATGATGAAGCTCTTCGCGTACTCGCCCGTCTGGATGTCCTTCAGGACTTCCTTCATCACCTTCTTCGTTTCATCCGTGATGATGCGCGGACCCGTCACGTACTCGCCGTACTCGGCGTTGTTCGAGATCGAGTAGTTCATGTTCGCGATGCCGCCTTCGTAGATCAGGTCGACGATCAGCTTCAGTTCGTGCAGGCACTCGAAGTACGCCATTTCCGGCGCGTAACCTGCTTCGACCAGCGTTTCGAAGCCAGCCTTGATCAGGTCGACCGTACCGCCGCACAGCACGGCTTGCTCGCCGAACAGGTCGGTTTCCGTTTCTTCACGGAAGTTGGTTTCGATGATGCCGGCACGGCCGCCGCCGTTCGCCGCTGCGTACGACAGCGCGATGTCACGTGCTGCGCCCGACTTGTCTTGAGCGACTGCGATCAGGTGCGGCACGCCGCCACCTTGCGAGTACGTGCCGCGCACCGTGTGGCCCGGGGCCTTCGGCGCGATCATGATGACGTCCAGATCCGCGCGCGGGATCACCTGGCCGTAATGCACGTTGAAGCCGTGCGCGAACGCGAGCGCCGCGCCCTGCTTGGCGTTGCCATGCACTTCCTTCGCATAGACTTCGGCGATCTGCTCGTCGGGCAGCAGCATCATCACGACGTCAGCGCCCTTTACGGCTTCTGCCACTTCCTTCACCGTGAGACCAGCGTTCTCAGCCTTGCTCCACGATGCGCCGCCCTTGCGCAGACCGACCGTGACGTTCACGCCGCTTTCCTTCAGGTTCAGCGCGTGCGCATGGCCTTGCGAGCCATAACCGATGATGGTGACCTGCTTGCCTTTGATGAGGGAGAGGTCGGCGTCCTTGTCGTAGAAAACTTTCATGTCTGTTCCTTGGCGAAATTCAGAAAAATGTTGCGTGTGTAGTGCTTGGGCCGGGCGCTTGACGCAACGCCCGGCGCGGATCGAACCGATATTGCTGGGTCGTTAAACCTTCAGGATACGCTCGCCGCGGCCGATGCCCGAACCGCCCGTGCGGACCGTTTCGAGAATCGCGGTGGCGTCGAGCCCTTCGATGAACGCGTCGAGCTTCTCGCTCGCGCCCGTCAGTTCGATCGTGTAGGTCTTTTCGGTGACGTCGATGATGCGGCCGCGGAAAATATCCGACATCCGCTTCATCTCCTCACGTTCCTTGCCGACCGCCCTAACCTTGATCAGCATCAGCTCGCGCTCGATGTGGGCGCCCTCTGTCAGGTCGACCACTTTCACCACCTCGATCAGGCGGTTCAGATGCTTCGTGATCTGTTCGATCACGTCGTCCGAGCCAATGGAAACGATGGTCATGCGCGACAGCGAACGGTCTTCGGTCGGCGCCACCGTCAAGGTTTCGATGTTGTAGCCGCGTGCGGAAAACAGGCCAACCACACGCGACAGCGCGCCCGGTTCGTTTTCCAGCAGTACGGAAATAATGTGTCTCATGTTCGCTTCTTCCAGATATCGATGTATGCGATGCGTGCGTTCCGCACCGCTCCGCCCGCGCTCACCTTTTGTGGAGATGTGCATGACGGAGCCGGCGCAGGAAAGCGCTCGTTATAGATCTTCCGATCCGAGGAGCATCTCTGTGATGCCCTTGCCGGCCTGGACCATCGGCCAGACGTTTTCGGTCGGATCAGTCTGGAAGTCGAGAAACACCGTGCGATCTTTCAGGCGCAGTGCTTCCTTCAACGCCGGTTCCACGTCAGCGGTCTTTTCGATCCGCATGCCGACGTGGCCGTACGCTTCGGCGAGCTTCACGAAGTCGGGCAGCGCATCCATGTACGAATGCGAATAGCGCTTGCTGTATTCGATCTGCTGCCACTGGCGCACCATGCCCAGATAGCGGTTGTTGAGCGAAATGATCTTGACGGGCGTGTCGTACTGCTTGCAGGTGGACAGTTCCTGGATGCACATCTGGATCGAGCCTTCGCCCGTGATACAGAGCACGTCGTCATCCGGGTGCGCCATCTTGACGCCCATCGCTGCCGGCAGGCCGAAGCCCATCGTGCCGAGACCGCCGGAATTGATCCAGCGGCGCGGCTTGTTGAAGCGATAGAACTGCGCCGCCCACATCTGGTGCTGGCCGACGTCCGAACACACGAAGGCATTGCCGTCCGTCAGTTCCCACGCCTTTTCCACCACGTACTGCGGCTTGATGATCTCGCTCTTGCGGTCGAACTTGAGACAGTCTTTCGAGCGCCAGGCTTCGATGTCCTTCCACCAGTCGGCGAGCGCCGCGGTGTCCGGGCCATGCTCGGCCGTCTGCAACTGCTCGATCAGTTCCTTCAGCACTTCCTTCACGTCGCCGACGATCGGAATGTCGACCTTCACGCGCTTCGAAATCGACGAAGGGTCGATGTCGATATGAATGATCTTGCGCGGGCGCGACGAGAAGTGCGCCGGGTCGCCGATCACGCGGTCGTCGAAACGCGCGCCGATCGCGATCAGCACGTCGCAGTGCTGCATCGCCATGTTGGCTTCGTACGTGCCGTGCATGCCGAGCATGCCGAGGAATTTCTTGTCGCTCGCGCGATAGCCGCCCAGCCCCATCAGCGTGTTGGTGATGGGATAGCCGAGCAGATCGGCGAACTGGTTCAGTTCGCGCGACGCATCCGCGAGGATGATGCCGCCGCCCGTGTAGATATACGGACGCTTCGCCGACAACAGCAGCGCCACGGCCTTGCGGATCTGGCCCGAGTGGCCTTTCGTGACGGGGTTGTACGAGCGCAGCGACACGCTTTTGAGCGGTTCGTACTGGCAAGGCGCCTTCGACACGTCTTTCGGAATGTCGATCAGCACCGGGCCGGGACGACCGGTACGGGCGATATAGAAAGCTTTCTTGACCGTGGCGGCGAGATCGCGCACGTCCTTCACGAGGAAGTTGTGCTTCACGCACGGACGCGTGATGCCGACGGTATCGCACTCCTGGAACGCATCCTGACCGATCGCAGCAGTCGGCACCTGGCCGCTGATGACCACCATCGGGATTGAGTCCATGTAGGCCGTCGCGATGCCCGTCACCGCGTTGGTGACGCCGGGGCCGGAGGTCACGAGACAGACGCCGACCTTGCCGGTCGAGCGCGCGTAGGCGTCGGCGGCGTGAACCGCGGCCTGCTCGTGGCGCACGAGGACGTGCTGGAATTTGTCCTGCTTGTAAAGCTCGTCGTAGATGTAGAGTACCGAGCCGCCGGGATAGCCCCAGACGAATTCGACGTCTTCGTCGGCCAGTGCCTTCATGAGCACGGTGGCGCCGATAGAGTCAGCTTCGTGATGTGGAGTGGTATCCGACGTGGAGAATTCCGCGCTGGGCATATTCATCGTTCACCTTTCGAATTTTCGGCAAAAAATTGATCGGGTGCTCTCTGCCGGGCTTGTGGCTCGGGTTCAAGCGGCGCGTCCAGTTTGACAGGAAGGCTTCTTGGGCCAACCTCAAATGAGACAAGTCACTTATGTTGCGAACCGTAGACGATATCTACGATATGTCCGATGGTCAAGCAAATATTTCCATGATTGACGGCAAACCCGCTTTCGTCGTCCACTTCTGACCGTTTTACATACGCGTTACGCGCACCTTGCGGTCGCCTTGACGAAAGCGGCATATTTCGCGGCCCAAAGCCGATACAAGGCAAAAGCCTGCCGCGTTTTTCCCCGGTCCGGGTGAAAGTTTGTTAGCATCCGCGAGTTTTACGACATTTTTCGACCGATTCCGCGCACACTCGCTGCGCCGACCCCCAACGGATGGCATCAGACAAGGAACTCGCCGATTTTCTGGCGGGCGTCGAAAGGCGCGCGTTCAAGCAGACGGTCTACGCCGTGCGGGACGATGACGCGTCGCTCGACATCGTGCAGGACGCGATGATCAAGCTCGCCGAAAAATACGGCGACCGTCCTCCCGCTGAGCTACCGCTTTTGTTTCAGCGTATTCTCCAGAATGCGATGCACGACTATTTCCGTCGGCAGAAGGTGCGCAATACCTGGGTGACCCTGTTCTCTTCGCTGGGCAGCGCCGACGACGAAGACTTCGACCCGCTGGAGACGTTCGAAAGCCAGGACGGCTCGACGGGTGTGGAAAGCAGCGAGCAGCGGCTCGAACGCGAACAGGTCCTGCAGTTGATCGACGACGAAATCCAAAAGTTGCCGGCTCGTCAACGGGAGGCGTTTCTGATGCGTTACTGGGAAGATATGGATGTCGCTGAGACTGCCGCCGCGATGGGCTGCTCGGAAGGCAGTGTGAAAACGCACTGCTCGCGAGCCACGCACACGCTGGCGCAAGCGCTCAGGGCCAAAGGAATCACGCTATGAGCTCCGCTCCCGAAACAAAAGAACTCGAGTTTGCGCTGCAGCTTCGGCGCGCGCTCGACGAAAACGCTGCCCGTATTCCGCCCGCTACGACCGACCGGCTCGCCGCGGCGCGCCGCGCCGCCGTCGCTCGCAAGAAGCCTGAAGCCGTGCATGCGCCTGCTTTCGCGCCCGTGTTCGTCGGCGCGGGGACGCTTGCCCACATGCCGCAACCGGAACCGTCGCGCCGTCTGCCGCGCCTGCGCAAGCTCGCGCTCGCCTGGCCGGTGCTCGCGCTGGTCATCGGACTCGCGGGTATCGCGTGGTGGGAAGACCATCAGCGCACGGCCGAGCTCGCCGATATCGATGCCGCCATGCTGAGCGACGACCTGCCGCTCAATGCCTATCTCGATCACGGGTTCAACGCGTACCTGACGCGTAACCACTGACCGGGGAGAGTTGACGGGTGAGTTACAAGCGCGGCCTTGCCGTTGTATCCGGATGCGTGATTGCAGCCCTGGTGTCATTCGCCGCCACCTATCCGCGCTTCTACCCGACACCCACGCCTGTCGCGGCGCCCGCCAGCGGTACACCCGCGAAGGCGGCCGCGCCGGCGTTGACGGTCGACCTGCCGGGCTTGCCTATCTCGACCAGTCCGCTCGCGTGGTCGAAGCTTTCCAACGCCGAACACGTCGCACTCGCGCCGTTTGCAGTGCAATGGGACGCCTTCAGCGAGGAGCGCAAGCGCAAGTGGCTGAAAATTGCGTCGCGTTATCCGAAGATGACGCCGGAAGCGCAAAAGGTATTGCACGAGCGCATGGCGGAGTGGGTGCGCATGACGCCTGAGCAGCGGCGCGTCGCTCGCGAAAACTATCAGGTCTCGAAAGAGCTGCCGCGTGAAGCGCGCCAGAACGCGTGGAAGGCATACCAGCAGCTGCCTGAAGAGCAGAAGCAAAAACTTGCCGCCAGCGAGCGCAAGCGCCGGCCAACGGTCGTCAGCGCGCCGCCTTCGGGCAAGTCCGAGATCAAGGACATCAACCGGCTCGTGAACGGCAAGGACAAACTCGCGAGCGTGCCTGTGCCGCCGGCGACGGCAGGCGCTTCCGCCGGCGTCGCGGCGCCCTCACCCGGCGTGCCCGCCATTCCCGCCACCGGGAGCTTCGTGCCGGCGACGCCGACGCCCGTCTCGCCGTCCGACGCGCCGTCCATCTTCAACGGCTCATAATCCCTCTGCGAGCCTGCGTCGCGGGCTCATCAACGGCAACCGAGGCCTCGCCCGTGTCCACTTCCGTCGACTCTGCAGCCGTGCCGCTCCCACCCGAATCCGTAGAACCGTCGATGCCGACTGTGCGTCGGAGGCTTGCCGCGCTGATGTATGAAGGTGTGCTGCTGTTTGGCGTGGTGTTCCTGGCGGGGTATCTGTTTAGCACGCTTACGCAGCAGCGCAATGGGCTGACTCATCACAACTGGCTCGCGGCCTGGGTGGGGCTGGTGGTCGGGGTGTATTTCGTCTGGTTCTGGACGCACGGCGGGCAGACGCTGCCGATGAAGACCTGGCGATTACGGGTGGTGGCCGCCAGGGATGGCGGGCGGCTTTCCGTGCTGCGCGCGGTGGTGCGGTATGTGTTGGCGTGGTTGTGGTTTTTGCCGCCGTTGGCGGTGCATCCGCTTTTTGGGCTTACGGTGCCGCAGACGCTGATTGTTGCTGTCGTGTGGTTCGTTTTATATGCGGCCGTCGGGCGGGTCGGTGTGAGACGACAGTTTCTGCATGATCGGATGGCGGGGACTGAGGTTATTTCGCTACCGCGGTGAGTTTTTTTGCCTGCGGCGGCTTTTTGCTGTTGGTGCCGTGTTTGCTCCTTCGCAGTTCGGTGTGCTTGGGTTTGCGCTGGCATCCGCGCTATGGTGTTTGCTGCGCGAGCTCCGGCGCGGTGTGTTTGCCTTTGCGCTGGCATCCGCGTTTTGTTAGCGTGCTTCACGCGTCGCCCCTGTGCGGGGCGACGCTTGAAGCACGAAGGCAAAGCGCGGATGCCAGCGCAAAAGCCAAAACACCAAACAGCAACACGCGCACAGTCTCGATATCGGTGGTGGCGTTGCTGCCGCTACAAATCGAATTGACGGCCGTATTCAGCCCGGCGGCGACCCTCGCGACGCCCATCACGCCAACCATCGCGAGCGTCACGATGAACGAAAGCATCCACCCTCACGCGATCACGAACCCATCAATCGCAACGTTGCATCGCGCCGACAATTGCCAACGCGTAATAAGAACTTCTCGTGAATGTCACGGCTCCGTCACGCAGCAATGGCGCAATGCGGGTACTGCAACTCGACGCGTGAGCCATGGACAACAACACGTCCGCGACTTCCCTCTTCCGCCAGAATGGCCCGAGCGTCGATCCCGTCGCTTTCGGCCCCCGCACCCCCTCAGTTGGCCTGCCGCCGCTCCCGCATCTGCCGGTGACGCCAACACCTTCTGAAAGCGATCACGACGACGGTCACGAGAATTCGCACCGCTATCGCACCATCTGGCTCTCCGACATCCATCTCGGTTCCGGCGGCTGCCAGGCGAACTATCTGCTCGACTTCCTGCGCCATAACGAATCCGAGTACCTGTACCTCGTCGGCGACATCATCGACGGCTGGCAGCTGAAGAAAGGCTGGTACTGGCCGCAGGCGCACAACGACGTCGTGCAGAAGATCCTGCGCAAGGCTCGCAAGGGCACCCAGGTCGTGTACATCCCCGGCAATCACGACGAAGGCGCGCGGCAGTTCTGCGATCTCGCGTTCGGCGACATCCACGTGCGCGGTGAAGCGTTCCACACCACGCTGCAGGGCAAGCGCCTGTGGATCGTTCACGGCGATCTGTTCGACGGCGTGATCCAGCATGCGAAGTGGCTCGCGTATCTCGGCGACACGCTCTACACGATGATTCTCGTGCTGAACCGCTGGTTCAACCGCATCCGCATCAAGCTCGGTTTCCAGTACTGGTCGCTGTCGCAGTACCTGAAGCATCAGGTGAAGAACGCGGTGAACTTCATCTCGGCGTTCGAGAACGTGATGACGGATGAAGCGCGACGACGCGGCTGCGACGGCGTCGTATGCGGGCACATTCACAAGGCCGAGATCCGCGAGATCGACGGCGTGCTGTATTGCAACGACGGCGACTGGGTCGAGAGCCTGTCGGCGCTCGTCGAGACCTACGAAGGCGAACTGAAGGTCATCTACTGGACCGTGATGCGCTCGCCTGAAGCGAACACGACGAAAGCCCGCGCCACAGCGTGAGCGCACACCATCACCACTACGAGAGGGCCAATCGCATGAAGATCATGATCGTCACCGATGCGTGGGAACCGCAGGTCAACGGCGTCGTTCGCACGCTGAAGAACACGACGCGCGAACTGACGGCGATCGGCCACAAGGTCGATCTGCTGACGCCGCTCGAGTTCAAGACAATTCCGTGCCCGACGTATCCGGAGATTCGCCTGTCGCTGATGCCGCGACGCCACTTGCGCCAGCGCATCGACGAGTTCCAGCCGGACGCGCTGCACATCGCGACGGAAGGCCCGCTCGGGCTGGCCGCGCGCAAGTATGCGATCGAGCACAAGCTGCCATTCACGACGGCCTATCACACGCGCTTCCCCGAATACGTCGAGGCGCGCTTTGGCGTTCCCGTCGCGTGGACGTACCGCTTCCTGCACTGGTTTCACAAGGCATCACTTGCCGTGATGGCGCCGACGCCTGTCGTCAAGACCGACCTCGAAAAGTTTGGCTTCACGAACGTCGTGTTGTGGACGCGCGGCGTCGATCTCGAGATTTTCCGGCAGATGGAATCGAAGGTGCTCAACACCGCGCGGCCGATTTTTCTGTACGTCGGGCGCGTGGCCGTCGAGAAGAATGTCGAAGCGTTCCTGAAGCTCGATCTGCCCGGCTCGAAGTGGGTGTGCGGTGAGGGCCCGGCGCTTGCCGAACTGAAGTCGCGCTATCCGGCCGCCAACTATCTCGGCGTGCTGACGCAGGCCGAACTCGCGAAGGTCTATGCGGCCGCCGACGTGTTCGTGTTCCCGAGCAGGACCGACACGTTCGGTCTCGTGCTGCTCGAAGCGCTCGCGTGCGGCACGCCTGTCGCGGCGTATCCTGTGACGGGTCCGATCGATGTACTCGGCGACGGTGGCGCGGGCGCGATGCACGAAGACTTGCGCGAAGCTTGCCTGCAGGCGCTGAAGATCGATCGCAACGATGCGCGCGCGTGGGCCGAACGTTTTTCGTGGGCGGCTGCGTCCGAGCAGTTCGCTGCGCATCTGAAGCCGCTGTCGCGTCCCGCTTACCGAGAGGAAAGCGCCGCCGCCTGATCCGCCCGACGCGCAAGCGCCCTCACTTCTCGCTACGCCCATGCAAACGAGACAATCGAACGCATTGCGCGCTCCGCAGGAATCGCTGCGCGACGCGAAGACGGCAGTGTCGAACGCGGAGCCGTATGGCGAACCGTTCGATGATGTGCATGATATGCACGAGGACGGCGCGCCGCGGGCGCGGGCGCGGTATGCTGGAGAGTCCAGCTCTGCTCCTGTTTCTGCCATGTCATCTACTACGCGCGATGCCGCGCAAGCTCGCGAAGACGCGCTGAATGGCGCGAAAACCGATGCGCCGGAATCGCTCGAGCCATTGGGTCCCGATGATCCGCTCGCGCCGCTGCCCTTTAATCCATACAAGGGCAATCGCGGGATCACCCGCGCGTGGCATGCGATGAAGAATTCGTTTGCCGGGTTTCGGGTTGCGATTCGTGAGGAGAGCGCGTTTCGGCAGGAGCTGACGTTGGCGGCGATTCTTTTGCCTTGCGGCGTTTTGGTGCCTGTTGAGCCGGTGTCTCGTGTGCTGTTGCTGGGGTCTGTTTTTCTTGTGCTGATTGTCGAGTTGCTCAACTCTAGCGTTGAGGCGGCTATTGATCGGATTTCGCTCGAGCGGCATGAACTGTCGCGGCGTGCGAAGGATCTTGGTAGCGCCGCTGTTATGGTTGCGCTTTTTATCTGCGTGATGACGTGGGGTTTGCTCGTTGGGCCGCTTGTTGTGCGTTGGGTGAGTGGGTGGGTTCGGGCAATGCAGTAGATTTCGTTTCGAAATGTCTGCGACGCTGGGATGGTTTGCTTTTCGCTGGCGTCCGCGATTTGCCTTCGTGTTTCAGGCGTCGCTGTTCGGTGTTTTGGCCTTTTCGCTGGCATCCGCGTTTTGTTAGCGTGCTTCACGCGTCGCCCCTGTGCGGGGCGGCACCTACTTTTCTTTGCCGCCGCAAAGAAAAGTAGGCAAAAGAAAGCGGCTCACACCGCCAGTTCTTGTGTTTGCCTGAGGGCCCCCACAGGGTCTTACGCTTCACACGGCAATCACGTGACCCACGCTCGTTGCCCGCGCGTTGAAAGAGCGCCTCACCTGCTCCACGCGCCCGCGTTGCGGCACGCCGTGCCAGATAGTCCACCGCCGCCCAGGTGGCAAACTGTGTGTCGGCCGTAGTGCTGCACCCGTCTCACTCCGGACCGATAGCGCACGCGTTCCACCCTGTAAGAGCGCCAGGCTATACGACGCGACAACCTACACACAGTTTGCCACCTGGGCGGCAGAAACCATTCGCTGCCGCTAGCACGTGTGCGGGTGTTTGAAGTGGGTGAGGCGTTCATTCGAAGCGTTGGCAACGAGCACCGACCAGGGTACTGTCATGTGAAGCGTGGGGACGTTGGGGGCCCGTGGATAAGAACACGGGCTGGCGGTGTTAGCCGCTTTCTTTTGCCTACTTTTCTTTGCGGCGGCAAAGAAAAGTAGGTGCCGCCCCGCACAGGGGCGACGCGTGAACAGCAAACACCATAGCGCGGATGCCAGCGAAAACCCAAGCACACCAAACCGCGATGCTTGAAGCAAAAAGGCAAATCGCGGATGCCAGCGCAAAACCAAACCCACAGAGACGACGCATGAAGCACGAAGACAAATCGCAAATGCCAGCGAAAGGCCAAAACACCCACCACCCCCGCCCGCGCAGCAAAAACCCCAAACCCAACCCAGCGTCGCAGACAGAACCAAATCCCATCGAACGGTCGGTTTATAATCGAGAAGACAGCCTGAACAAACCCCAAAACCCCAGCCCGGGCAGCGCAGCAAGCCCGCCAAGGACGATATGGAAGCCAAACCTCCCCGCCGCACGCGCGAACGGATTCTCGAGCTATCGTTGAAGCTCTTCAACGAGATCGGCGAGCCGAACGTCACGACGACGACGATCGCCGAGGAAATGGAAATCAGTCCAGGCAACCTGTACTACCACTTCCGCAACAAAGACGACATCATCAACAGCATCTTCAGCCAGTTCGAGCAGGAGATCGAAAAGCGTCTGCGTTTCCCGGACGACCATCGCGCAACCATCGACGAAATGTGGTCGTATCTGCAGTACATGGTCGACTTCACGTGGCGCTATCGCTTCCTGTATCGCGACCTCAACGATCTGCTCGCACGCAACCGCACGCTCGAAACACACTTCAAGCAGATCATCAGCCACAAGGTGCGCTTCGCGAGCCAGTTCTGCGAGCAGCTCGTGGCCGACAACGAAATGGTCGCGACGCCCGACGAGCTCAAAGTCATCGCAACCAACATCGGCGTGATCGCGACCTACTGGCTGTCGTATCAGTTCGTCATGAATCCGCGCAAGTACAACGAACAGGAAGCGATCCAGGCCGAACTGCATCAGGTCAGCGTGCAGATCGTGTCGCTGATGGCGCCCTATCTGCGCGGACGCTCGCGCGAACTGTTCGACGATCTTGTGTCGGGCAAGCATCCGCAGCGCGAGTTCTACGACTATCTGCCGCCGCGCGAACCTCGCAACGAATCGAAGGACCGGTAACGATGAAGGCAGTCTGTGTCTATTGCGGCTCCTCTAACGGAGTCAAACCGCTATACCGCGAGGCCGCGAAGGCGTTCGGACGCGCGCTCGTCGCCGCGAACCTGTCGCTCGTCTACGGCGGCGGCAAGGTCGGCCTGATGGGCGTGATCGCCGACGAAGTGATGGCCGCGGGCGGCCGCGCGATCGGCGTGATTCCAGAACTGCTGGTCAACAAGGAAGTCGGCCATAACGGCCTGTCGGAACTGCACGTCGTGCCCGACATGCATCAGCGCAAGAAGATGATGGCCGATCTCTCGGACGCGTTCGTCGCGATGCCGGGCGGCGCAGGCACGCTCGAAGAGCTGTTCGAGGTCTACACGTGGGCGCAGCTTGGCTATCATCAGAAGGCAGTGGCCGTGCTGAACATCGACGGCTTCTACGATCCGTTAATTGCGATGCTCGAACACACGGTGCAGGAAGGCTTCATGCGCCAGACGTACTTCGACATCCTGCAGGTCGACAACGATCCCGCCGCCCTGATCCAGAAGCTGCAACGCTACCAGCCGCCCGCAAGCGACAAGTGGGCGGACAACCGCGAGCGCGTGTGACGCTCGTTGAGCGCTTTCCTGCTTCATAACGAGAGGCCAGCATGACGAAAGTGGTTCTGATCACGGGCGCGAGCCGCGGCATTGGTCGCTCGACGGCCCGCATGCTCGGCGCGCACGGCTGGTCGGTCGGCGTGAACTACGCAACCAATGAAGCAGCCGCCAAACAGACGGCCGCCGAAGTCGGACGCGCAGGCGGCCACGCGCGCCTGATCGCGGGCGACGTCGCCGACGAAGCGCAAGTCATCGCGATGTTCGATGCCGTGGAGCATGCGTTTGGCCGCATCGACGCGCTCATCAACAACGCGGGTATCGTCGCGCCGTCGATGCCGCTGGCCGACATGGACGCCACGCGCCTGAAGCGCATGTTCGACGTCAACGTGTATGGCGCGTATCTGTGCGCGCGCGAGGCGGCGCGGCGCATGTCGAAGGATCGTGGCGGACATGGCGGCGTGATCGTGAACGTATCGTCGGCGGCGTCGCGGCTTGGCTCGCCGAACGAGTACGTCGATTACGCCGGCTCGAAAGGCGCCATCGATACGATGACGATCGGCCTCGCTAAAGAACTCGGCCCGCAGGGCATCCGCGTGAACGCGGTGCGCCCCGGACTGATCGACACCGATATCCACGCGAGCGGCGGCCGTCCCGACCGCGCCGCGGTGCTCGGCGTGCAGACGCCGCTCGGCCGTCCGGGAACGGCCGACGAAGTCGCTGAAGCGATCGTCTGGTTGGTGAGCGATGCGTCGTCGTATGTGAACGGCGCGCTGCTGGACGTCAGCGCGGGCCGCTGACCCAATCTAGAACGACGACCCCGGCTCACGCAAAAACGCCACCTCTTCATCGCTCGACGGACGCCCGAGCAACGCATTGCGATGCGGAAAGCGCCCGAAGCGCTCGACGATCTGCGCATGCCGCACAGCCGAGCGCGCATACGAAGGGTCCAGCCCTTGTCCTTCGAGCAGCGTGTAAAGACGCACGCCTTCGCGCTGCCCTTCCACCGTCTCATCGTGCTCGAACGGAATGTACGCGAACGCGCGGTGATAAACGGTCGGCAGCAACACGTCGCTGCCCTCTTCGATCATGCGGCGCGTAATGTTCATCGCCTGCGCGTCGCCGTCGTACATGCGCGACGTTCGCCGATGACAGTTGCGCGTGAACTGGTCGAGCACGATCACGAGCGCCAGCGAGCCGAGCGGCGTCGCGAGCCATGCATTGAGTTCATGCGCGAGGGCCGCTTCGATCGACGCACCGAAACGCTCGCGCAGCATCGCGTCGAACGCGTCGCTGCGTTTGAACCAGCGCTTCTGGTCCTTGCCGTATTCGTCCGAACCCGGCGTGCCGAACCAGCAATCCAGCACGTCGCGCGCGGCCGGATCGAGTGCCGCATAGTCTGCGTCCGGCGAGTACGCCGCCGCGTCGAACCGCACGCTCATGCGAACTCCAGCACGAGCCGCCGCGTACGCGCGCTTTTCTTTTCGAGCTTCGCGACGCGTAGCGCGCCGATCTCTCCCGTGTTGTGTACATGCGTGCCGCCGCACGGCTGCAGATCGACACCTTCGATGCGCAGCAGCCGCACGCGCCCGAGCCCCATCGGCGGCTTCACGCTCATCGTGCGAACTAGTTCGGGGCGCGCCGCCATTTCATCGTCGGTGATCCATTGCGTCGCAACGGCATGCGCACCGCCCACCAGTTCCGCGAGCCGCGTTTCGACGAGTTCGCGTTCAATCGGCTCGACGGTCGCGAAGTCGAGGCGCGCGTAGTCGGAGGTGATGCTGCAGCCATCGACGGGATACGGCAGCACCGCGCACATCAGGTGGCTCGCCGTGTGCAGGCGCATGTGCCGGTAGCGGCGCGTCCAGTGGATCTGCGCCGTCACCTTCTGACCAACGGCAAGCTGCGCGAGCAGCGCTTCCTGGCCGGGCGCGGGAACGTGGACGGCGTCGTCGGGCGTCGCGCCTTCGAACTTCGCCTTGCGTGTGTCGGCGATCTCGATACGCGTGCCGTCGTCGAGCGTCAACGCGCCCGCGTCGCCCGCCTGGCCGCCACCGAGGGGATAGAAAACGGTTTGATCGAGATGGATGCCCTGCTCGTCGAGCGCGGTGATGGTCGCGTCGCAGTGGGTCAGATAGGCGTCGTCGCGAAACAGCGCGCGCGTCGTCATGGGGAGTCTCCTTTGTGCTTTGTCGTGCCAGCGGACATTATGCCGATCCCGCCAACGCCCGCCGCGTTCAGATCGAAGCGCTCCCGACCGAACTGTACCGGCCACTCTGGCACGACGCTTTTACGACGCGCAACACTTCCGCTCGCTGTCGGCCAGCGCGTCAGCCCGGATGATTGCGCATCCAGTCGGCCGTATCGAAGAACGAATGCAGCAGGCGTTCACGCAGCGGCTCGGGCAGACCGACGTCGTCCATCGCCCATGCCATACAGCGCAGCCACTGATCGCGTTCCACCGATGCAATCTGGAACGGCAGATGCCGCGCGCGCAGACGCGGATGGCCGAAGCGGCTGATGTAATGATCGGGGCCGCCGAGCCAGCCGCACAGGAACCAGAACAGCTTGTCGCGCGAGCCGTCGAGCGTCGGCGGATGCAACTTGCGGATATCGGCGAAGTCGGCTTCGAGGTCCATCAGGTCGTAGAAACGGTCGACGATTTCGCGCACGCGCGCTTCGCCACCCACCAGTTCGAAGGCTGTCGGCTGCGACGGCGCTTCGTCAATCGGATCAGTCATACGGGCAACTACACAGTCAAAGGAATTTCAGGGAGGCGGACGCTGCTACACACATCAAGCATCACGCATCGCGCAGCGATTGCAGCGCGGGCCGCGTCAACACGTGCCGCAGGCTGAGCCACCCGCCAACGGCCGAGCAGACGACGCCCGCCGCAATGCCCGCGGGCAGGAGCCACGGGTTGAAGTTGATCGAAAAGTCGAACACGCGCGACGCGAGCACGAAGCCGATCAGCTGCGAGCCGATCGCCGCCATCAACCCCGACAACGCACCGACCACGACGAACTCCGCGACCTGCACCGCGCGCACCTGCGCGTGCGACGCGCCGAGCGCGCGCAACAGCGCGGATTCTCGCATACGCTCGTCCCGCGTGCCCGCGAGCGCGGCGTACAGCACCAGCACGCCCGCGAACAGCGTGAAGCCGAACAGGAACTGCACGGCGCCGATCACCTGGCCAATCACGCGCTGCACCTGCGCGAGAATCGGCGCGGTATCGATCGCGGTGAGGTTCGGATATTGACCGATCAGCCCGTCGATCACCGCGCGCTGTCCAGGCGGCACATGAAAGCTCGTGATGAAGGTCGCCGGGTAGTCCTTCAGCGCGGCAGGCGGCATCACGACGAAGAAGTTGACCTTGAACGAACCCCAGTCGAGCTTGCGCACGCTCGTCACGGGCGCGTCGACCTGCAGGCCCGTCACGTCGAAGCGCAGCTTGTCGCCGACCTTCACCTTGAGAATCTTCGCGAGGCCCTGCTCGATAGAAATCTGCGGTGTCGTGGCGTTGCCGTACCAGTCGCCCGATACGATCCGGTTGTCGTCCGGCAACTGCGTCGTGTACGACAGGTTGAACTCGCGATCCACCAGCCGCCGCGCGTCCTCGCTCTTGAAGTCGTCGGGATTGACGGGCTTGTCGTTGATTGCGATCAGGCGGCCGCGCACCATCGGCGCAAGCTCGACGCCGGGAAAACCGTGCGCCGACAGATAGTTCGTGACGAGATCGCGCTGGTCGGGCTGGATGTCGATGATGAATTCGTTCGGCGCGTCGGGCGGCGTCGAACGCTGCCAGCCTTCGATCAGATCGTTGCGCGTCATCCCGATCAGCAGCAGGCACATCAGGCCGATCGCGAGCGCGGTGATCTGCAGCGCGCTCGAATTCGAGCGGCGCTCCAGCGACGCCAGCGCATAGCGCCAGCCAATGCCAATATGAAAGCGCTCGCTGCGCACGATACGCGCCGCGCCCCACAACGCGAGACGCGCGACCAGCGCGAACAGCAGCAGCCCGCCCGCGAAGCCGCCCGCGACGATCCCGCCGATCTTCAGTTCGCCCGCGGCGAGAATCAGCAGCCCCGCGAACAGCACGATGCCGAGCGCGTATGCGGCCCACGCGGTGCGCCCTTCTTCGCCCCACTCGCGACGCAGCACGCGCACGGGCGGCACATGCGTCAACGGCAACAGCGGCGGCAGCGCGAAACCGACCAGCAGCACGAGACCGGCGGCGATGCCTTCAAGCGCGGGCCAGACAGTCGGATAAGGCAACGACACGTCGATCAGGCTGCCGAGCCACCAGAAGAGCGCCAGATGCCCGCCGAAGCCGAGCACCACGCCCGCCATGCCGCCGACCAGACCGAGTCCCGCGAATTCGAACAGGAACAGCGCACGCAAGGTTCGCTGGCTTGCGCCGAGGCAGCGCATCGCCGCGCAGCTGTCCAGATGCCGCCGCATGTACCGATGCGCGGCCATCGCGATCGCGACGGCGGCAAGCAGCGCCGTCAGCAGCGACACGAGCGTGAGGAAGTGGCTCGCGCGGTCGAGCGTCTGGCGCACCTGCGGCTGGCCGTCCTGCAGCGACTCCAGCGCGTAGCCACGCATCTTGCCGTTGTCGACGCGCTCATGCGCCCACTTCGCAAACGACGCGACCGGCTCGTCGCCGCCCGCCACCAGCAGCCGGTAGGTGACGCGGCTGCCGTAGCCCGTCAGTCCCGTCGACGCGAGATCGTCGGCACGCATCATCAGGCGCGGCGAGAAATTGACGAACGCGAAGCCGCGATCCAGCTCGCGCGTGATCAAGGCGCCGATCGTGAAATCGCGCCCGCCCACCTTCACCTTGTCGCCGATGCCCGCCTTCAGCGCGTCCAACATCTGCTGATCGACCCACACCTCGCCGGGCGGCGGGATGCCGCGTACCTCGCGATCGGGCGCGCCGGCCGTGAGCGCGAGTTTCAGCTCGCCGCGCAGCGGATAGCCGGCCGACACCGCTTTCACCGCCGCGAGCCGCGAGACCGGCTTTGACCCAGGCGTGGAAGCCGTCGAATTGACCATGCTGGGGAAAATCGCCGTCGTCGCCGTGTCGAGGCCCAGCGCTTTGGCCTTGTCGGCGAATTGCGGATCGACGGGATGGTCGGAGCGGACGATGAAATCGGCGGCGATCATGCGTCGCGCATCGCGCTCGAGACCTTGATGCAACCGGTCGGCCAGAAAGCCGACGCTGGACAGCGCCGCGACGGCCAGCACGAGCGCGAGCAGCAGCATCGTCAGTTCGCCCGCGCGCCAGTCGCGCGCCGTCATGCGCAGCGACTGATGCAGCAGATGGCCCAGCGACAGCCGGTGCGCAGGCGCGCGCCGCTCATGGCGGTCGCGCGGGGATTCAGGCGGAAGCTCGGGCGGAGCCTCGGTGGTGACGCGTTCGGCTTCGCTCAATCGTGACGGCTCCGCGCGAATCGCGACACCATATGCGTCGCCATGCCGCGAAAGCCGCCCTGCACGCCGCGCCACAGACGCGGCAGCGCCCAGCTAGCGAGCACGAGGAAGCCGACCAGCAGTACAAGAAAGAGCACTGGGACGAACAGCGCGAGCAGCAGCCCGCCGAATACGAGCCCATCCTCAGCCGTCGACGTCACGACATTGGACACCGGCTCCGGCGACAGATTGATCAGCGCCCGCGTGCCCGCCTTCGTCAGATGCGACGCACCCGCGAGCGTGCCGCCGGCCAGCGCAGCGACCGTCATCAGTGCCGGATCGGCGTGACCGAGCGCGCCGACGGCCAGCATGGCGCCTGCGGGAATGCGGATGAACGTGTGAACGGCGTCCCACAGCGAATCGAACGCGGGAATCTTGTCGGCGAGAAATTCGGCGAGCGTCAGGACGGCCGCCGCGCCGATCACCCATGGCGACTGCAGCACGGACAGCGTATCGGGAAGATGGATGAAACCGGCGCGCCCGAACACGCCCGCAATCAGGACGGTCAGATAAAGGCGCAAGCCGCTGCCCCAGGAGAGGCCCGCTGCAAGCGAAAGAGGTTCAAGCATGGCCGCCTCCGAGGCGCGCATAGCGAGCCGTCAGTTCCGGCGGCTGTGCCATGGAACGGAGGGAAGCGCCAGAGGCTCCGCCCGCCGAAGCCGCCGGACCCGCGCATCAAGGCCGCGCGGAGCAATTTCAGGGTGATTTCCGTCTCATTATAGCCACGTCAATCCGCCGACCGCACGGCCGCGCGGCGGTTTGTAGCGTGATTGCGGCAATTTCCAGACGAATGGCGCGCTTTGACGAGCCGGCGGGCACTTGATCAGTGCCCCGACGAGAGCTTCAACCCGATTAGTCCGACGACGATCAGCACCGCGCTGCCGACGCGCGCCGCCGTCACCGCCTCGCCCATCATCACGATGCCGAAAATGAACGCGCCGACCGCGCCGATGCCCGTCCAGACAGCGTAGGCCGTGCCGAGCGGCAACTGGCGCATCGCCATTGCAAGCAGCACGAAGCTGCCGAGCGCCGTCACGATAGTGAAGACGGACGGCCAGAAACGGGTAAAACCTTCGGAGGTCTTGAGACCGGCCGCCCATGCGACTTCCAGCAAACCGGCGACAAACAGAAGAATCCAGGACATGAGACGAACTCCCAATGAAGATGGGGCCGTCCCCGTTGAAAGCGGATGCAGCAAGGTCGTCCTTGCCGCACGTCATCATATCAAAATGGACGGATTTGTACCGCCCTCTCATACCTGATCCGATATAACGCGACACCATGCCGCGCCCTGTCACGGTGGATCAGGCGACGCCGACCAGCCGGTATCCGACGCCCGTCTCGGTGACGATATGCTCGGGCTGCGCCGGATCGCGTTCCAGCTTCTGCCGCAGATGCGCCATGTAGATGCGCAGATAGTGGTGGCTTTCCACATGTGACGGCCCCCACACGTCGCGCAGCAACTGCCGGTGCGTCAGCACGCGGCCCGCGTGGCGCACGAGTGTCGCGAGCAGCCGGTATTCGAGCGGCGTCAGATGGACGGGCTCGCCGTCGCGCGACACCTGGCGCAACGCCAGATCGACGGTCACGCCGCCGAAATGCACCTGCGGCGTCTCGTTGGCACCGCCCTGGTTGCGCCGGCGCATATGCGCGCGAATCCGCGCGAGCAGCTCGGACACGCCGAACGGCTTGGTCAGATAGTCGTCGGCGCCCGCGTCGAGCGCGGCCACCTTCTCGCTCTCCTGCGTGCGCGCCGACAGCACGATCACGGGTAACTCGCTCCAGCCGCGCAGTTCGCGGATCACGTCGAGGCCATCGGTATCGGGCAGGCCGAGATCGACGATCACGAGATCGGGCTTGCGTGTCGCGGCTTCGATCAGCCCCTGCTTGCCCGTGGGCGCGTCGTACACGACCATGCCCTCGCCTTCCAGCGATGCCCGCACGAAGCGGCGAATCTGTTGTTCGTCTTCGATCAGTACGACAGTGATGCTCAGGTCGCTCATGAGTGGGTATTCGGATGCGTGTCGGCTTGTTGTCGATGAGGCGGATCGGTGTCCGGGTCTGCGTGCGCTTCGGTGTCCGGTTCGCCCGCTGCGTCGTCGTCGAGGACGTCGGGCACGGGCGGCGGCGTTTCGATGGGCAGCGTGAACCAGAAGCGCGCGCCTTCGATGCGGCCATCGGCGGCGACGCGGTTGGCCGCGCCGATTCTACCGCCATGCGCCTCGGCGATCGCGCGGCAGATCGCAAGGCCGAGGCCGATGCCCGGCTTTGCCGATTCCTTCTCGCCGCGCGTGAACTTCTCGAAGATGCGCGCTTCCATGCCGGGCGGCAAGCCCGGCCCCGTGTCGTCGACGGTCACGCGCACGAACGGTTTGCCGTTCTCGTCGATGCGCTGCGCGCCGATTGTCAGCGGCGTGTCGGGTGGCACGTACTTCGCCGCGTTCTCGAACAGGTTCGCGAAGAGCCGTTCGAGCAGCACGGCATCGAGTTGCAGCAACGGCAGATCGGCGGGCAGCGATACCTGCACGGGATGACGCGCGAGCGTGCGCCGGCAGTCGCGCAGCGCCGAGCCCACCGTCTCTTCGAGCAGCGACCATTGCCGGTTCAGCTTCAAACTGCCCGCCTGCAGGCGCGCCATATCGAGCAGATTCGTGACGATGCCCGTCATGCGCAGCGCTTCTTCGTGAATCGCGTCGACGAGTTCGCCCTGCGCCGCGTTGCTGGCGTCGCGCGGCTGGCCGGCGAGCATCGACGAAAAGCCGACGATCGCCGTCAGCGGCGTGCGCAGATCGTGCGAAATCGCGGACAGCAGCGAGTTGCGCAGCCGCTCGGACTCCATGTTCACGAGCGCATCGCGCGCGATATCGACGTAATGCACGCGCTCCAGCGCGAGCGCGATTTGCGCGGCGAACGCGTCGAGCATGCGCTGCTGCTCGGGCACGTCGAGTTCGTGCTCGTCCTGCATCGCGACGGCCAGCACGCCGCGCGTGCGCATCGGCGCGCGCAGCGGCAAATAAAGCGCCTTCGCGGCGGGCAGCGTGTCGGTGCCGTGGCCCGCGGGCTTCTGCTGGTCGTACACCCACTGACCGACATCGACGTCGAGCGAGGCAGCCTCGAGCATGATGGTCTCGTCGGGATCATCGACTTTCTGCTTTACCTGATCTGCGCTATCGGGCAACAACATCGCGACGCGGGCGCGGAACACCTCGCTCACGTGACGGCTGCCGATGCCGACGATCTGCTCCGCGGTCAGCGCCGCCGCCAGTTCGCGCGCCATGGCGTACATGGCGCCCGTGCGTTGCTCGCGTCTGCGCGCGACGCTCGCCTCATGTCGCAGGCTCGACGTCAGATGGCCGATTACCAGTGACGTCAGCAGCATGCCGAGGAAGGTCAGCAGGTATTGCGTATCCGACACCGACAACGACATGCGCGGCGGCACGAAGAAGAAGTCGAACGCGGCGACGGAGAGGAACGACAGCATCACGCCTGGCCCGCGTCCCAGCTTCACGGCCGTGAAGATCACGCCGAGCAGATACAGCATCACGAGGTTCGCGAGATCGATGCGGTCAATCAACTGGCTCGCGATCAGCGTAACGCCCGCACAGATCGCGACTGCCCACGCGTAATTGCGCGGCGGCGAACGGCGGTCGCGCGCTGCGATCAGCGCGTCGCGCCACGCGCGCCCTTCTTCGTCGGCGCGGCGATCGCGGGTCGTTCCTGCTTCGTCGTTGCTTGCGCGGATCAGCGTGAGATCGAGGTCGCTTGCGCGTTCCGCGAGGCGCTCGCCGAACGGGCGGCGTAACCAGCGCGCCAGACCCGTGGCGGACGAGCCGCCCGCTATCAGCTTCGACACGTTGCGCACGCGCGCATAGCCGATCAAGGTCGAGACGGCGTCGGCGCCCGCGAGCGTTCCCGTTTCCGCGCCGAGTTCGGCGGCGAGCTTGAGCGCGTCGAGCGTGCGTTCGCGGCGTGCGTCGGAGAGCCGTTGCAGCTTGGGTGTTTCGACGTAGACAGCGATCCAGTCCGCCTTCAGGCTTGCCGCGAGACGCGCGGCCGCGCGCACCAGCAGCGGCGCCTCGGGGCCGGGCCCGACGCACACGAGGAGCCGTTCGCGCGCCTGCCAGATGCGCTGGATGGAGCGGTCGGCGCGGTACTCGCGCATTTGCGCATCGACGCGGTCGGCCGTACGGCGCAGCGCCAGTTCGCGCAACGCGATCAGATTGCCCTTGCGGAAGAAGTTGCGCACGGCGCGCTCGGCCTGTTGCGGCATGTAGACCTTGCCGTCGCGCAGGCGGTCGAGCAGTTCTTCCGCGGGCAGGTCGACGAGCGTCACTTCGTCGGCGCGGTCGAAGACGCGGTCGGGGACTGTCTCCCATACGCGGATGCCGGTGATCTGGCCGACTACGTCGTTGAGGCTTTCGAGGTGCTGGACGTTGACGGTCGTGTAGACGTCGATGCCGGCATCTAGCAGTTCGTAGACGTCTTGCCAGCGTTTTGCGTGGCGTGCGCCTTGTACGTTCGAGTGGGCTAGCTCGTCGACGAGGATCAGTTGCGGTTTGCGTTCGAGCGCGGCGTCGAGGTCGAATTCGCCTAGCAGGCGGCCGCGGTATTCGATGCGGGCGAGCGGCAGGACGTCGAGGTCTTTGAGCAGCGCTGCTGTTTCGTTGCGACCGTGGGTTTCCGCTATTCCTACGACTACGTCGATGTTTTCTTCTTTTCGGCGACGTGCTGCTTGCAGCATTGCATAGGTCTTGCCGACGCCGGCTGATGCGCCAAAGAATATCTTCAGCTTGCCGCGCTGGCGTTTTTCTTCTTCGCGCTGGAGTTTGTCGAGTAGCTCGTCGGGGTCGGGGCGGGACATGGTGTTGGGTTTGGGGTTTTTGCACTTCCGTGCGGGTATGGTGACATGGTTTTTTTATGTCTGCGACGCTGAGGTGGTTTGCGCTTTGCGCGGGCGGTCCGGTTTTTTATGGCCTTGCGGTGGCATCCGCGCTTTGACTTCGTGCTTCATGCGTCGCCCCTGTGCGCTTACCTATTCGCTGGCATCCGCGCTATGCCTTCGTGTTTCATGCGTCGCCCCTGTGCGGGGCGGCACCTACTTTTCTTTGCCGCCGCAAAGAAAAGTAGGCAAAAGAAAGCGGCTAACACCGCCAACATTTCTTCTTGCCTGAGGGCCCCCGAAGGTTCTTACGCTTCACGCGGCAACCACGTGACCCACGTTCGTTGCCAGCTCTCTTGCGATGCGCCTCACCCGCTTCACGCACCCGCGCTTCACCATGCCGTGCCAGATAATCCACGGCCGCCCAGGTGGCAAACTGTGTGTCGGCCCCTTGTACTCCACACGCATCACTTCGGACCGATGGCGCATGCCTCGATGTAAGAGCGCCGAGCTATACGACGCGACAACCTACACACAGTTTGCCACCTCGGCGGCACATACCATTCGCTGCCGCTTACCCTTGTGCGGGTGTTTGAAGTGGGTGAGGCGCTCATTCGAAGCGTTGGCAACGAGCACCGACCAGGGCGCTCTCGTGTGAAGCGTGGGGACGTCGGGGGCCCGTGGATAAGAACACGGGCTGGCGGTGTTAGCCGCTTTCTTTTGCCTACTTTTCTTTGCGGCGGCAAAGAAAAGTAGGTGCCGCCCCGCACAGGGGCGACGCGTGAAGCGCGAAGGCAAAGCGCGGATGCCAGCGCCTGCGCAAGAGCAACAAACCCAAACCGGATGCCACCGCAAACCCGAGCAAACCACCCCAGCGTCGCAGACAGAAAAAACCAAAAAAACCAGGGCGACGCCATCACCAAAAAAACGTCGCCCCGGGAAGGTCACACCTCACCCACGCTGCGCGTCATCCAGCGCAAGATTCAACTCGAGCACATTAACCCGCGCCTCGCCAAACAACCCAAACTGCCGCCCATGCGTATAGCGATCAACGAGAGCGGCCACATCATTGGCATTCATCTTCCGCGCAGCAGCAACCCGCTCAACTTGAAAAGCCGCCGCCGCAGGCGAAATCTCCGGATCAAGACCACTACCCGAAGAAGTCACGAGATCAACAGGAACCGCCGTATCAGCAGGCATATGCCCAGCAGCCTTCAGCGCGTCGAGACGACCTTTAACCTCATCGGCGAGAGCCGGATTAATCGGCCCGAGATTCGAGCCGCTCGAACCCTGCGCGTTATACGGCATCGGCGCCGTCGCCGACAAACGCCCCCAGAAGTACTGCGGCGCATCGAACTGCTGCCCGATCAACCGCGACCCGACTACCTTGCCGTCCTTCTCGATCATGCTGCCATTGGCCTGGTCGTGAAAGACAGCCTGGCCGAATGCCGTCATCACGGCAGGATACGCAAGCCCGGTCACAGCCGTCAGCACGGCAAAGATCACCACCATCGGGCGAAAAAGCGATTTCATGATTCAGATTCCTTTTATCTGTCGATAGACGTGCATCGCACAGCCATCAAACCCAACCGCACGCGGCCAGCACCATATCGATCAGCTTGATGAACGGGAACGGCAGCAGAATCCCGCCCAACCCATAAACCAGCAAATTACGACGCAACAGCGATGCGGCGCCGAGCGGACGATACGTCACGCCCTTCAGCGCGAGCGGGATCAGCGCCACGATGATCAGCGCATTGAAGATCACCGCCGACAAAATCGCCGACGACGGCGAGCTCAGATGCATCACGTCGAGCACGCGCAGCTGCGGATACGTGGTCGCGAACGCGGCCGGAATGATCGCGAAGTACTTGGCAACGTCATTGGCAATCGAGAACGTCGTCAACGAGCCGCGCGTCATCAGCATCTGCTTGCCGATCTCGACGATCTCGATCAGCTTGGTCGGATTCGAATCGAGATCGACCATGTTGCCCGCTTCCTTCGCGGCCTGCGTGCCCGTGTTCATCGCGACCGCAACGTCAGCCTGCGCGAGCGCCGGCGCATCGTTGGTGCCGTCGCCCGTCATCGCGACGAGCCGGCCTTCCGCCTGGTGCGCGCGGATCGTCGCGAGCTTCGTTTCAGGCGTGGCCTCCGCGAGGAAGTCGTCGACGCCCGCTTCCGCTGCGATGGCCGCCGCCGTCAGACGGTTGTCGCCCGTCACCATCACGGTCTTGATGCCCATTTTGCGCAGCTCGGCAAAGCGCTCCTTGATGCCGCCCTTCACCACGTCCTTCAACTCGATCACGCCGAGCACGCGCGCCGGGCCTTCCGTCTTCTCCGCCACCACGAGCGGCGTGCTGCCGCGACGCGCGACTTCCGCGACCGCGTTCGACACGTCGGTCGGGAAACGCCCGCCGTGTGCTTCGACGTATTGCTTCACTGCGTCGGCAGCGCCCTTGCGGATTTCACGGCCTGCGAGATCGACGCCACTCATGCGCGTCTGCGCGCTGAACGCAAGAAACACGGGATGCAGAACGGCCATGTCGCGCTGACGAATGTTGAAGCGCTGCTTCGCGAGCACGACGATGCTGCGGCCTTCCGGCGTTTCGTCGGAGAGCGACGACAGTTGCGCGGCATCCGCGAGCGTCTCTTCGGTCACGCTCGACGCCGGAATGAACGTCGATGCCTGGCGGTTGCCGAGCGTGATCGTGCCCGTCTTGTCGAGCAGCAGCACGTCGACGTCGCCAGCCGCTTCAACGGCGCGGCCCGATGTCGCGATCACGTTCGCCTGCATCATGCGGCTCATGCCCGCCACACCGATTGCGGACAACAAACCGCCGATCGTCGTCGGAATCAGACACACGAGCAGCGCGACGAGCGCGGTGATCGTCACAACGTGCCCCGCCTTCGCGGCTTCGACGGAGAACATCGAGAACGGCAACAGCGTAGCCGTGGCGAGCAGCAGCACGATAGTCAACGCGACGAGCAGAATGGTCAGCGCGATTTCGTTCGGCGTCTTCTGACGCTTCGCGCCTTCGACCATCGCGATCATGCGGTCGAGAAACGCTTCGCCAGGATTGGCCGTGACGCGCACGACGATCCAGTCCGACAGCACGCGCGTGCCGCCCGTCACCGACGAGAAGTCGCCGCCCGACTCGCGGATCACAGGCGCGGATTCACCCGTGATGGCCGACTCGTCGACGGACGCCACGCCTTCGATCACTTCACCGTCGGCGGGAATCACATCGCCCGTTTCGACCAGCACGACGTCGCCGCGGCGCAGGTCGGAAGCCGTCATGATGCGGATCGGCGACTTCGGATGCGGCTCGTTGAGCTTCTTCGCCATCACGTCTTTCTTCGCGCTGCGCAGCGAGGCCGCCTGCGCTTTCGAGCGCCCTTCAGCGAGCGCTTCGGCGAAGTTCGCGAACAGCACCGTGAACCACAGCCACAGCGACACCGCGAGAATGAAGCCCGCGGGCGCCTCGGCCTGGCCCATCAGCGCGGCGATCCAGAGGATCGTCGTCAGGATGCTGCCGACGTACACGCAGAACATCACCGGGTTGCGGAACTGCGTGTGCGGCTTGAGTTTCTTGAACGAGTCCACGATCGCCGGGCGCACGAGCGCCGGATCGAACATGGACCGGGTAGCGGAATGGTCAGTCATTTCTTCCTCTAATTGCTTCGCCGTTTCTTTTCGCGTGGCGTATCAATGGCCCGCGATCATCATCAGATGTTCGACACCGGGACCGAGCGCGAGCGCGGGCACATACGTGAGCGCGCCGACCAGCAGCACCGTGCCGAGCAGCAGCACGACGAACAGCGGTCCGTGCGTCGGCAGCGTGCCGCCCGTCACCGCGATGCGCTTCTTCGCGGCCAGCGAGCCGGCAATCGCGAGCACGGGGACGATCGTGCCGAAGCGGCCGAACCACATCGCCACCGCCGTCAGCCAGTTGTAGAACGGTGTGCTCACCGTGAGGCCCGCGAACGCGCTGCCGTTGTTGTTCGCCGCCGAGCTGAATGCGTACAGGATTTCGGAGAAGCCATGCGCGCCCGGATTCAGGATGCCCGCCTTGCCCGCATCGGTGAGCACGGCAATCGACGTCGCGACGAGCACGAGCAGCGGCGTGAGCAGCACGACGATCGACACCATCTTCATCTCGTACGCTTCGATCTTCTTGCCGACGTATTCAGGCGTGCGGCCGATCATCAGCCCCGCTACGAACACCGCAAGCATCGCGAACACCAGCATCCCGTACAGCCCCGAACCCACGCCGCCGAAGATCACTTCGCCGAGTTGCATCAGGAGCATCGGCACGAGGCCGCCGAGCGGCGTCAGCGAGTCATGCGTGTTGGCCACGGCGCCGCACGAAGCCGCCGTCGTCGCAACCGTGAAGATGCCCGACTGCGCGATGCCGAAGCGCGTTTCCTTGCCTTCCATGTTGCCGCCCGGCTGCAGCGCGGTCGCCGACTGATCGACATGCAGCGACGTAAAGAGCGGATTGCCGCCTTGCTCCGCGCTGATCTCGCCCGCGACGCACACGGCGAATGCGATCGTCATCACCGCGAGCACGGCGACGCCTTGCCGGCGGTCACCGATCACGCGGCCGAAAACGAGACATAGCGCGGCGGGGATGATCAGGATCGAGAAGATCTGCACGAAGTTCGAGAACGGCGTCGGGTTCTCGTACGGATGCGCTGAGTTGCCGTTGAAGAAGCCACCGCCGTTCGTGCCGAGCATCTTGATCGCTTCCTGCGAGGCGACCGGGCCCATCGCGATGGTCTGCGTCTTGACAGGCGTATCGACCATCACCGGGTTGCCCTTCGCGTCCTTCACCGGGTTGCCCTGGGCATCCGTCTTCGGCGCGGAGTACGTGGTGGTCTGCAGCGTCGGCACGTCCTCGTACGACTTGAAGTTCTGGATCACGCCCTGGCTCATGAAGACAGCCGCGACGATCATCGACATCGGCAGCAGCACGTAGAGCGTCACGCGCGTGATGTCGACCCAGAAGTTGCCAATGGTCTTCGCGGTGTGGCGCGCGAAGCCGCGTACCAGCGCGATCACGACGACGATGCCCGTCGCCGCCGACAGGAAGTTCTGCACTGTCATGCCCAGCATCTGCGTCAGATAGCTGACTGCCTGTTCGCCGGAGTAGTCCTGCCAGTTCGTGTTGGTGACGAAGCTGATGGCCGTGTTGAATGCGCCGTCGACGGTCATCGCGCTGAACTGCTGCGGATTGCCGGGCAACAGGCCTTGCACGCGCAGCAGCACGTAAAGGAACGCGACGCCGAGCAGGTTGAACGCGAGCGTGGCGATCGCGTAGTGCTTCCAGCTCATTTCCTGTTCAGGATCGACGCCTGCGAGGCGGTACAGCAGACGTTCGATTGGCCCGCCCAGCTTGACGACGCGCGACGTGCCGTCCATCACGCGCGTCAGATAGCGCGAGACGGGCACGGCAGCAGCGAGCAGCACGACGATGAAGAGCGCCGGCTGCAAGACATTGTTGAGGTTCATTCAATGTCCTCCGCGCGCAGCAGCGCATAGACGAGATAAGCGAACAGCAGCGCGGTTGCCGCGCCCGATAGCCAGAGGATCCAGTTCACGAGCGCGCTCCCTGACCACGGCCGTAACGCGTCAACTTCTCGCATCCGGCGATCAACCCAAAGGTCAGCGCAGCAAAAAGCGCGATGCCCCCGACGTACAGCACATCCATTTCATGTTCTCCATTTGTTGGACGATGGATGGTCGCAACGTTATGCCCATTGACGTAAAGGGCAGGTCAAAGATGGGTTGGGGAGTGTAAAAAAGGTGTAAACGGAAAAGGCCGCTTCACGTCGCGCGTGAAGCGGCCCTTGTTGTTGCGGTGAGGCTTGTTACGGCAGCAGAACCGTCGACCCCGTCGTCCTGCGCGCCTCCAGATCCGCATGCGCCTTACCTACATCGGCGAGCGCATAGCGCTGATTGATGCTCGTCTTCACCTTGCCCGACGCGATCACGTCGAACAGGTCGGCCGTCATCGCATCGAAGTCGCTGCGCTTGCCCATATACGTAAACAGCGTCGGCCGCGTAAAGAACAACGATCCGCGCCCGGCGAATTCCGATGAATCGATCGGCGGCAGCGGGCCCGATGCATTGCCGAAGCTCACGAACATGCCGAGCGGCGCCAGGCAATCGAGCGACGCCGTAAACGTATCCTTGCCGATCGAGTCGTACACGACGGGCACACCGGCGCCGTTCGTGATCTCGCGCACGCGCTTCGTGAAGTTCTCGCGCGTGTACACAATGGGATGGTCGCAGCCGTGCGCCTTCGCGATCTCCGCCTTCTCGTCAGAACTGACCGTGCCGATCACCGTCGCGCCCAGCGCCTTCGCCCACTGGCACACGAGCAGCCCGACGCCGCCCGCCGCCGCCTGGATCAGAATCGTGTCGCCCTGCTTCACGGGATATGTGCGGCGCAGCAGATATTGCGCGGTCAGCCCTTGCAGCATCACGGAAGCTGCTTGTTCGTAGTCGATCGCATCGGGCAGTTTCACCACCTGCGCCGCGGGCAGCACGCGCTCTTGCGCGTACGCGCCCGGCGGCCGCGCGACGTACGCGACGCGGTCACCCGCCTTCAGGTCCGTCACGCCGGCGCCGACGGCGGTCACCTCGCCCGCCGCCTCCATCCCGAGACCGCCCGGCAACGGCAGCGGATACAGCCCCGTGCGGAAATACACGTCGATATAGTTCAGGCCGACGGCATGCTGTTTGATGCGTATTTCGCCGTTGCCCGGCTCGCCCACTTCGACGTCGACCCACTTCATCACTTCCGGGCCGCCTGTCTTGTCGAATCGAATTGCCTTGGTCATGTCATCTCCGGATTTATTCGTTGCCTGGTTCGTGTTGATGGCGCGGTTAAAAGCGTCCGACGCCGTCAGACCTGATGGTTCAGACGCAGCGTCAGCACGTCGAGGATCATCCGCGCCGTCGAGATGTTGGTCGCGCACGGCACGTTGTGGACATCGCACGCGCGGACCAGCGCATTGATGTCCGGCTCGTGCGGCTGCGGCGTCATCGGGTCTCGCAGGAAAATCACCATGTCGACATTGCCTTCGGCCAGTTGCGCGCCGATCTGCAGGTCGCCGCCGTGCGGACCGGACAGCATCCGCTCGACTTTCAGGCCATGCGCATCGGTGATGCGCGAGCCCGTCGTGCCCGTCGCGATCAGATCGCAGCGCGACAGCGTGTCGACGTACTCGCCCGCCAACCTGACGATGTCATCCTTCTTATGATCGTGCGCGATCAGCGCGACGCGTGTTGTCATGTCGTTGCTCCTCTTGTGTTGTCGTTATGGTGTTTGCGATGTGCCGCAAAGGGCCTTGCATCAATAGGTGCCGGGATACGAGCCGCCGTCGATCAGCCAGTTCTGCCCGGTGATATAGCCCGCATGCACGCTGCACAGGAACGCACAGGCGCGGCCGAACTCGTCGGGTGTGCCGAAGCGGCGCGCGGGAATCGTCGCCATGCGCTGCTTGCGCGCTTCGTCGACGGAGATGTTCTGCGATTTCGCCGATGCCTCGAACGTCACGGCGATGCGGTCCGTGTCGAACAGGCCCGGCAGCAGGTTGTTGATCGTCACGCCGTCCGGCGCCACCTTGCGCGCGACGCCCGCGACGAAGCCCGTCAGCCCCGAGCGCGCGCCGTTCGACAGACCGAGCACATCGATAGGCGCCTTCACCGACGAACTCGTGATATTCACCACGCGCCCGAAGCCGCGCGAAATCATGCTGTCGATGGTTGCGCGGATCAGTTCGATTGGCGTGAGCATGTTCGCTTCGAGCGCGCGAATCCAGTCGTCGTGCGTGAAGTTGCGGAAGTCGCCCGGCGGCGGGCCGCCCGCATTGTTGACGAGAATATCCGGCTGCGGGCAGGCAGCGAGCGCCGCGGCGCGGCCTTCCGGCGTGGTGATGTCGCAGGCCACCGCTTTCACGTCGACGCCTGTCTTCGAGCGGATCGCGGCCGCCGTGGCTTCGAGCGTTTCCGCCGTGCGCGCGACGATCGTCACGTTCACGCCTTCCGCCGCCAGCGCCTCGGCGCAGCCGCGCCCCAGTCCCTTGCTTGCCGCGCACACCAGCGCGGTCTTTCCAGCGATGCCGAGATCCATGTGAATTTTCCTGTTGTCGTGCGCGCAACGAGCGGGACGTGCCTGCGCATTGCGCCCGGGGTGGTCGGTCAACTGTCCCCCGATTCTAGAAGAATCGAGGCGGCGCTGCCGGACGTCGCTGATATACCTTTCATCAGCATCCGTCTCTTTGCGCCGCCCTTCCGGTAAACTTGCAGCCATGGCGCAGCCGCGCGCCGCCGCCCCGTCGCGGGGTGCGTGCGCCGCGCCAACTCATCGTCAGCCCAGCCTAACTTCGCCGCGAGGCGCTCCGTCATGACTCAGGACAGCCGTTTTCCCAATCTTTTCATCCTCGATCACCCGCTGATCCAGCACAAGCTGTCGCACATGCGCGACCGCGACACGTCCACGCGGACGTTCCGCGAACTGCTACGCGAGATCACGCTGCTGATGGGCTATGAAATCACCCGCAACCTGCCGATGACGACTCGTCGCGTGAGCACGCCGCTCGTCGATATCGACGCGCCTGTGATCGCTGGCAAGAAGCTTGCGATCGTGCCCGTGCTGCGCGCGGGTGTTGGTATGTCGGACGGGCTGCTGGAACTGATTCCGTCGGCGCGCGTCGGGCATATTGGGGTGTATCGCGATGACGATCATCGGCCGGTCGAGTATCTGGTTCGGTTGCCTGATCTCGAAGATCGTATTTTTATTCTTTGTGATCCGATGGTCGCGACGGGGTATTCGGCCGTGCATGCTATCGACGTGCTGAAGCGGCGCGGTGTCGCGGGTGAGAATATCTCGTTCCTCGCGCTTGTGGCTGCGCCTGAAGGCGTGCAGGTGTTTCAGGATGCTCACCCTGATGTGAAGCTGTATGTTGCTTCGCTCGATTTGCATCTGAATGAGCATGCTTACATTATTCCTGGGCTTGGGGATGCTGGGGATCGGTTGTTCGGGACGAAGAACTAGTTTTTTTGCCCTTCGGGCCGTTATTGGGTTTGCGGTGGCATTAGCGGTTTGCCTACGTGGGGCGGCTGGTTTGGTTTTCTTAGGGTTTTCGCTGGCATCCGCGTTTTGCCTTCGTGCTTCAAGCGTCGCCCCTGTGCGGGGCGGCACCTACTTTTCTTTGCCGCCGCAAAGAAAAGTAGGCAAAAGAAAGCGGCTAACACCGCCAGTTCTTGTGTTTGCCTGAGGGCCCCCAAAGGTTCCTACGCTTCACACGGCAATCACGTCATTCACGCTCGTTGCCAACGCTCTTGCGCTGCGCCTCACCCGCTTCACGCTCCCGCGTTTCAGCATGCCTTGTCACATAGTCCACCGCCGCCCAGGTGGCAAACTGTGTGTCGGCCCAAGTGCTCCAGACGCCTCACTTCGGATCGATAGTACGCGCACCCCACCCTGTAAGAGCGCCACGCTATACGACGCGACAACCTACACACAGTTTGCCACCTGGGCGGCACATACCGTTCGCTGCCGTGAACCCATGTACGGGTGTTTGAAGTGGGTGAGGCGTTCATTCGAAGCGTTGGCAACTAACACCGACCACGGCACTGTCATGTGAAGCGTGGGGACGTTGGGGGCCCGTGGATAGGAACACGGGCTGGCGGTGTTAGCCGCTTTCTTTTGCCTACTTTTCTTTGCGGCGGCAAAGAAAAGTAGGTGCCGCCCCGCACAGGGGCGACGCGTGAAGCACGCTAACAAATCGCGGATGCCAGCGCAAACACAAGCAAACCAAACCGACCGCGCCGCGAAAGCAAACCGCGGATGCCGGCGAAAGCCGAAGCAAACCACCCCAGCGTCGCAGACAAAACCAAAAGCCCAAAACCAAACCCAAACCCCATGGCCCCTGCGGCCACCCCCTCCCATGATAAAATCTCGGTCTGCTCACCGAACGGGCGGCACACCCACCACCGGCATTGCGATGGCCGATTCCGTCGATCTTAAGACGTTTGCGCGGCGTCCTTCCCGACACACCACCGCCGAACAGGCCCGCAAGCCACAGCATTCCAGGGTGCGACCAGACTGACATCGGGGCGCGAGCGCACATCCGCCACGCCCGACAAACGCAACGACAATTGCACAATGCGTGCGCCCCGCTGGCGCGCGCGACGGAGAAAGGTATGGCGGGTCATTCGAAATGGGCCAACATCAAGCATAAGAAAGCAGCAGCCGATGCCAAGAAGGGCAAGGTCTGGACGCGGCTCATCAAGGAAATCCAGGTCGCGGCCCGCATGGGCGGCGGCGACATCGACTCGAACCCGCGCCTGCGGCTCGCCGTCGACAAGGCGTACGACGCCAACATGCCGAAGGACAACATCAACCGCGCGATCCAGCGCGGCGTCGGCGGCGTCGATGGCGCAAACTATGAAGAAATCCGCTACGAAGGCTACGGCATCGGCGGCGCAGCCATCATCGTCGACACGATGACGGACAACCGCACCCGCACCGTCGCGGAAGTGCGCCACGCGTTCTCGAAGTTCGGCGGCAACATGGGCACGGACGGCTCGGTGTCGTTCATGTTCGATCACGTCGGCCAGTTCCTGTTCGCGCCCGGCACGCCAGAAGACAAGCTGATGGAAGCCGCCCTCGAAGCAGGCGCCGACGACGTCGTCACGAACGAAGACGGCAGCATCGAAGTGGTCTGCCCGCCGAACGACTTCCCGAAGGTCAAGTCCGCGCTCGAAGCAGCCGGCTTCAAGGCGGAAGTCGCGGAAGTGACGATGAAGCCGCAAACGGAAGTCGAATTCACCGGCGACGACGCCGTCAAGATGCAAAAGCTGCTCGACGCGCTGGAAAATCTGGACGACGTGCAAGAGGTCTACACGAACGCGGCCATCGCCGACGAGTGAGGCGGCAAGTGAGCGCGCCGCCCCGATCAGGGTTCCCGTCCCGGTTCCCTTCAATGACGGGGCAGTCGCTGCGCTTCTTGCTGCGCTCGCCGCGCGACCGTTCGTGCATTGACACGGGCGCGTCGTTCGCCGCGTATTTCTCTGCGTTTACCGCCACATGGCCCGGCTTTGTGGCCTGTCTCACAGGCAACGCGTTCGCGTTGTGCGAAGGTAGATATCCACGGCTCGCGCCGCTGCGCGGGCCGTTCACGGTTTTTAGCATTCGGGGAATCACATGAAGTTACTCGTCGTCGGTTCCGGCGGTCGCGAGCATGCGCTCGCATGGAAGCTCGCACAGTCGCCACGCGTGCAGCTCGTCTATGTCGCGCCTGGCAACGGCGGCACCGCGCAGGACGACCGGCTGCTCAACATCGGCATCACCGATCCGAACGCGCTCGCCGACTTCGTCGAGAAAGAGCAGATCGCGTTCACGCTGGTGGGCCCGGAGCAGCCGCTCGCGGCGGGCATCGTCAACATCTTCCGCGCGCGCGGCCTGAAAATCTTCGGCCCGACGAAGGAAGCGGCGCAGCTCGAAAGCTCGAAGGACTTCGCGAAGGCGTTCATGAAACGTCACGCAATCCCGACAGCGGAATACGAGACCTTCTCGGACGTGGCTGCCGCGCACGCCTACATCGACGCCAAGGGCGCGCCCATCGTGATCAAGGCCGACGGCCTCGCGGCCGGCAAGGGCGTGGTCGTCGCGCAGACGCTCGAAGAAGCGCACCACGCCGTCGACATGATGCTGTCGGACAACAAGCTCGGCGATGCGGGCGCGCGTGTCGTGATCGAAGAGTTCCTTGCCGGCGAGGAAGCGAGCTTCATCGTGATGGTGGACGGCATCAACGTGCTGGCGCTGGCGTCGAGCCAGGACCACAAACGGCTGCTGGACGGCGATCAGGGCCCGAACACGGGCGGCATGGGCGCCTACTCGCCCGCGCCCATCGTCACGCCGCAGTTGCACGCGCGCGTGATGCGCGAAATCATCCTGCCGACCGTGCGCGGCATGGAAAAGGAAGGCATCCGCTTCACCGGCTTCCTGTACGCCGGCCTGATGATCGATGCGCAAGGCAACCCGAAAACGCTCGAATTCAACTGCCGGATGGGCGACCCGGAAACGCAGCCGATCATGGCGCGCCTGAAGGGCGACTTCTCGAAGGTCGTCGAGCAGGCTATTGCGGGCACGCTGGATACGGTGGAACTGGAATGGGACCGCCGCACGGCGCTGGGCGTGGTGCTCGCCGCGCACAACTATCCGGATGCGCCGCGCAAGGGCGACTTCATCAGCGGCATTCCCGTCGAGACGGCGGACGCGGTGACGTTCCATGCCGGCACGGCACTGACGGACGGCAAGCTGACGACGACGGGCGGACGCGTGCTGTGCGTCGTCGGGTTGGCCGACTCGGTGCGCAGCGCGCAGTCGGTCGCGTATGAGGCGATCAACCATATTTCGTTCGACGGCATGCAGTATCGCCGCGACATCGGTTATCGCGCGGCCAACCGCAAGCACGGCCAGAGCTGACGCTCTCCATGCAAAAGCACTTTCCGGCGCGGCGTTCGGGCACTTACCCCGGACACGCAGCACGGCCCTCTGGGGCCAGTCGACCGCGCCGGCGCTACACTTGGGTTTGCAGGTAGAGGTTTGCGACTGCGGGCAGCGAAGCGCGCCCGGCCGCTGGCGGGCGACGGCAACCGTCAAGACGGAAACCGCCAACCTCCCCGCTGCGATCACATCGCGCCCAACCTGTCCCATCGAGACCCGACCGCGCCAGCGTTCTGAACCTGCCGCGCCCCACACACCATGACTGATTCGATTCACGACGCCCACGATACCCAGACGGTCCGCAGCTGGATGCAAGGCCTGCAGACGCGGATCGCCGACGCGCTCGGCGCATTCGACGGCACGCCGCTCGCCACCGATAGCTGGCAACGCGCGCCCGGCGAAAAGCTGCGCGGCGGCGGCTGCACGCGCATTCTGGAAGACGGCCAGTTCTTCGAGCGCGCGGGTATCGGCTTCTCGGATGTGCAAGGCGACGCGCTGCCCGGCTCGGCCAGTGCGCTGCGCCCGCAACTGGCGGGGCGCGGATTCGAGGCGATGGGCGTGTCGCTGGTGCTGCACCCGCGCAATCCGTACTGCCCGACCGTCCACATGAACGTGCGGCTGCTCGTCGCGACGAAAGCAGGCGAAGCGCCCGTGTTCTGGTTCGGCGGCGGCATGGATCTGACGCCCTACTACGGCTTTGAAGAGGATGCGCAGCATTTTCACCGCGTCTGCCGCGACGCGCTGCAACCATATGGCGACGATCTGTACCCGCGCTTCAAGCGCTGGTGCGACGATTATTTTTTCCTGAAGCACCGCAACGAGCCGCGCGGCATCGGCGGGATTTTCTTCGACGACTACGCGGAACCCGGCTTCGAGCAGTCGTTCGCGATGGTCAAGAGTGTCGGCGACGCGTTTCTGGACGCCTATCTGCCCATCATCGAAAAACGCCGCGACATGCCGTACGGCGACGCCCAGCGCGACTTCCAGGCCTACCGGCGCGGCCGGTACGTCGAGTTCAACCTCGTCTTCGACCGTGGCACCCTGTTCGGGCTGCAAAGCGGCGGCCGCACGGAATCGATCCTGATGTCGATGCCGCCTGTCGTAAACTGGCGCTACAACTGGCAGCCCGAGCCGGGCACGCCGGAAGCGCGCCTGACCAGCGACTTTCTCGTGCCGCGCGAGTGGGTCTGACGCGCCCCGTCGCGCGCTACCCGCTTCTACTGAAAGGCAAAGGAACCGCAACTGAATCCGACCGCTCAATCCGTCGCACCTCAACGGGCATTGCGCCGACGCATCGGCATACTCGGCGGCACGTTCGACCCGATCCACGACGGCCATCTCGCGCTCGCGCGACGTTTCGCCGATGCGCTCGATCTGACCGAACTCGTGCTGATGCCGGCTGGCCAGCCGTGGCAGAAGGCGGACGTATCGGCGGCCGAAGACCGGCTCGCGATGACGCGCGCGGCAGCCGCGTCGTTGACGCTGCCCGGCGTGACCGTCAGCGTCGCCACGGATGAAATCGAGCACGATGGCCCTACTTATACGGTCGAAACGCTGCGGCGCTGGCGCGAGCGCGAAGGCGCGGATGCGTCGATCTCGCTTCTGATCGGCGCCGACCAGCTCGTACGGCTCGACACGTGGCGCGACTGGCAGCGTCTGTTCGACTATGCGCATATCGCCGCCGCGACACGCCCGGGCTTCGACGTAACGGCCGTGCCGGCCCCCGTCGCGGCAGCCATCACGCAGCGCGCGGCGCAAGCCGGCACGCTGCAGGCAACACCCGCCGGGCATTTGCTGATCGACACGTCGCTTGCGTTCGACGTGTCGGCCACCGACATCCGCGCGCACCTGCGCGCGTGGTTCGAAAACGATGCGGACGCCTCTGCAAGCGGCGCTGCCGCCCACGGCCAGTCCGCACCAAATCATGTCCCCACTGCTGTGTGGGACTATATTGTTCAACATCACCTGTACCAACATCGGTAACCATGGATATACGCAAGCTGCAACGCGCGATCGTCGACGCACTCGAAGACGTGAAAGCGCAAGACATCAAGGTGTTCAACACCAGCCACCTCACTGAACTGTTCGACCGCGTAATCGTCGCGAGCGGCACGTCGAATCGCCAGACCAAGGCGCTCGCGTCCAGCGTGCGCGAAAAGGTCAAGGAAGCGGGCGGCGACATCATCAGCACCGAGGGCGAAGACATCGGCGAATGGGTGCTGGTCGACTGCGGCGACGCCGTCGTGCACATCCTTCAGCCGGCCCTGCGCCAGTACTACAACCTCGAAGAGATCTGGGGCGACAAGCCGGTGCGCGTGAAGCTGTCGACGCCGAACCCGTTCGGCGGCGCCCGTCCGTCCGAGCCGCTCGACGACGAGGACGAAGACGAAGAAGCACCCGTCGCGCGTCCCGCACGCAAGGCACCTGCCCGCCGCCGCTCGTGAGCATGCCGCTGTCCACGACAGGGTTTGCGCCTGCCGCTACGGGCGGCGCTGACCCGGCGCGGGGCTGACGATGAAACTGCATATCGTCGCGGTTGGCCACAAAATGCCGGACTGGATCGCCACGGGCTTCGACGAGTACGCGAAGCGCATGCCGCCCGAACTGCGCATCGAACTGCGCGAGCTCAAACCCGAGCAGCGCTCGTCGGGCCGCTCCGCCGAAAGCGTGATGGCCGCCGAGCGCCAGAAGATCGAAGCCGCGTTGCCGAAGAACGCGCGCATCGTCGCGCTTGATGAACGCGGCAAGGACTGGACCACGATGCAGCTCGCCAACGCCCTGCCCTCGTGGCAACAGGACGGGCGCGACGTCGCGTTTCTGATTGGCGGTGCGGACGGGCTCGACCCCGAACTGAAGGCGCGCGCGGACATGCTGCTGCGCCTGTCGAGCCTCACGCTGCCGCACGCGATGGTCCGTGTGCTGCTTGCCGAGCAACTGTATCGCGCGTGGACCATCACGCAGAATCATCCGTACCATCGGGCCTGAACTCCGGGTCTGAACACGCCTTCATCTTCCGGCTGTCTCGCACGGTGTACAACCTGGCCGAATGGCCAGGTTGTACCGTCTGCGCCATCTGTTACGCTCAACGCTTTCGTGGGCTTGCGCCTTTGCCGAGCCGCGTTTCCCGTTTCTTTGAAGCCGATCCATGTCTAATCAGTCCGCTGTCTTTCCGTTCGTCTATCTCGCGTCGCAAAGCCCGCGCCGCCAGGCGTTGCTCACGCAACTGGGCGTGCGCTTCGAGCTGCTGCTGCCGCGCCCCGATGAAGACGCGGAAGCGCTCGAAGCCGAGTTGCCCGGCGAGCGAGCGCACGACTACGTCATGCGTGTGTGCATCGCGAAGGCGCGTGCGGCGCGCGCGCGGCTCGTCGCGGGTGGCCACGCGAACGCGCCCATTCTGGTTGCCGACACAACCGTCACGATCGACGATGCGATTCTCGGCAAGCCGATCGATGCCGACGACGCCGTCACCATGCTCACGCGCCTTGCGGGCCGCGATCATGAAGTGCTGACGTCCGTGGCTGTCGTCGATGCACAGGGCGAATTGCTCGCGCCCGCGCTATCGGTATCGCGAGTGCGCTTTGCTGCAGTGCAAAGCGATGCGCTGCGCCGCTACGCAGCAAGCGGCGAGCCGCTCGGCAAGGCGGGCGCGTATGGGATTCAAGGCCGCGCGGCGGAGTTTATCGAGCATATCGACGGGTCCTATTCAGGTATCATGGGTTTGCCATTGTTTGAAACCGCTGCCCTTCTACGTGCGGCGCGCATCGACTTCTAAAACAACACCATGAACGAAGAAATCCTGATTAACGTTACGCCACAGGAGACGCGCGTAGCGTTGGTCCAGCAGGGCGCAGTGCAGGAGCTTCACGTCGAGCGCACGCTGTCACGCGGGCGCGTCGGCAATGTCTATCTCGGCAAGGTGGTGCGTGTGCTGCCGGGCATGCAGTCCGCGTTTATCGATATCGGTCTGGAGCGCGCTGCGTTTCTGCACGTCGCCGATATCTGGCATCCGCGGCTCGCGGGCGAACCGCAGCAGCAGGTGCCGCATCAACCCATCGAGAAGATCGTCTTCGAAGGGCAATCGCTGATGGTCCAGGTCGTCAAGGATCCGATCGGCACGAAAGGCGCGCGGCTGTCCACGCAGGTGAGCATCGCCGGGCGCACGCTCGTCTATCTGCCGCAGGAACCGCATATCGGCATTTCGCAAAAGATCGAAAGCGAAGCCGAGCGCGAGGCTGTGCGTGCGCGGCTGACGTCGGTGTTGCCCGTCGACGAGAAAGGCGGCTACATCGTGCGCACCATCGCAGAAGACGCGACGAGCGAAGAACTGGCCGGTGACGTTGCGTATCTGCGCAAGACATGGGCGACCATAATCTCGCAGGGGCAGCGCATGCCGCCCACAAGCCTGCTTTATCAGGACTTGAATCTCGCGCAGCGCGTGCTGCGCGACTTCGTCAATGACGAGACCACGCGCATTCAGGTGGATTCGCGTGAGACGTATCAGATGCTCGCTGAGTTCGCGGCCGAGTTCACACCCGCTGTGTCGTCGAAGCTGCATCACTACACGGGTGAGCGCCCCCTCTTCGATCTGTACAACATCGAGACGGAAATCCAGCGTGCGCTGTCAAGGCGTGTCGATCTGAAGTCGGGCGGCTATCTGGTGATCGACCAGACGGAAGCGATGACGACCATCGATGTGAACACGGGCGGCTACGTCGGCGCGCGCAATTTCGACGACACGATCTTCAAGACCAATCTCGAAGCGGCACATACGATCGCGCGTCAGTTGCGGCTACGCAATCTGGGCGGCGTGATCATCATCGACTTCATCGATATGGAGAATGTCGAGCATCGCGATCAGGTGCTCAACGAACTGAAGAAGGCACTGTCGCGCGACCGCACGCGCGTGACGGTGAACGGGTTCTCGCAACTCGGGTTGGTCGAGATGACGAGAAAGCGCACGCGTGAGTCGCTTGCGCATGTGTTGTGCGAGCCGTGCCCTATTTGCCAGGGCAAGGGGCAGGTGAAGACGGCGCGTACCGTGTGTTATGACGTGCTGCGGGAAATTCTGCGTGAGTCGCGTCAGTTCAATCCGCGCGAGTTTCGCGTGGTCGCGTCGCAGCAGGTGATCGATCTGTTTCTCGAAGAGGAATCGCAACATCTGGCCATGCTGATGGATTTCATCGGCAAGCCGGTTTCGTTGCAGGTTGAGTCGAATCTGAGTCAGGAGCAGTACGATATTGTGCTGATGTAAGCAGCGTTATCGGTATTCGTCAATGTCGATGGCAATCCCCTGGTCCTCGGCCATCGTCTGGATATCGCACGGAATGACGGGCACGCGGTTACCGCTTTCGTTCACCCAATAGCAGAAGAACCGCATTCTTGCGCCGGCCTGTTCGACAAGTGCCCGGAGGTCGGCGCGCGGAAGACCGAGGCGTTTCTGCAGAAACTGCAAGTGCGGACCGAGTTGATCACTCCGGACAGCCAACCTGCTTTCCAATCCCCAAACACCCGTACGCCGCTGCGCCGTTCCTGTTCCGCCAGCACCCCTGATCGGCGCGCCCTTCGTCACGGCGATATCTGGCTGAACACCGAAATACCCCGTCCAGAACCCGGGCGCTACGTTGTCGCCCGAGATTGTAAAGCTGACATAGGCTAGTTCGACTTCAGCATTCATAAGTCTCCCGTTCAGTTTTGATAGTCGTGGAAATTGTCGATGTATTCGCCATTGAAATAGACGTCGCCATTGTCGTGCCACTCGAGGTCGTCGTTCGGCCCGGCTCCATTCTGAGCCTTGAAGCGGTGGACCATCTCACGGAACTGCTGACTGCTATAACCAAGCATTTTCGCTGCATAGCCCGGTTTAAGTGTGCTGGCTGCAAGCTCTTCAACGTCACCGCCCGTCTCGTCGGGGACGTATTCGAAAGGCTGCGTAGTGCCCAATGTCGTGAAAGAGCCGCCTCCGACGTCATCTGCACCGGCCACATCGTCCGCTCCAAAGTCAGACAGATCCGGCAATCCGTATCGGCTGATCCATCCTGCTTGAGCAAACAACGGCAAGGTCCCGAGCGGATCTTTGAGCACCATCGCGTGCATGAACTCCTGGTTCATGCCGTCCATCATCGCCTTGATTTCGGGCCAGGTTAGCGCACTCGCATTCATCCGTTCGAGTTGTGCCCGATAGCGATCCGCAAGCGGGACGTCAAGTTCGGCTTCGTAGTCGACGCAACCCCAGAATGACGATGCAACTGATTTGACTGACGCCGTGCTGCTATTTCCGTCGAGCGAAGTATTTTCCGGGATCACCACGATGGCGCTGACATGGCTTCGGACCATGCGCTGCAGCATTTGCACGACTTCAAGATCTGAGCCGGATCTGGCCAACCGATCATGCCAGTGAAAATTGTTGCCAAGAAACCGGCGCACGCGCTGGACAAGCGCAGCGTCCTTCGCCCAGACGTCAGCGTAGGCAGCGAGCGTGAACTTCCGGCCGGCATCAATAGCGGTTCGTTTCGCCGCCTCGTCTCCGACCGTAGCGCGCATGTAATCGTCGCGCTTGTACAGCACATAGCGATGCCATGAATCCGCTTTCAGTTCCGTTCCCATACCCGACCGTGCGAGTGGATGTGCCGAATTAGTAGCACGGAGCCACGATCCATTTGCAAAAGTTCGTGAAGCAACTGCCGCACATCGAACTCGCAAACAGACAGAGCAAGCCCCACATGGCACACCGTTTGCTGTTAGAGGATCACACCGCACGCGGGAGGCGACATGCGCTCCGAACAATACGAATACAACGACGATCAGACAGCTCTACCTAACCCTTGCTACGACGGGCTTTACCGCCCGGCGTCTCACGAGAAAAGCGCGTTACCGAAGCGCTCAGCGGCGGGCCCACTGACCTTCAGCATCGCATGGCTTTTCGGCCTCGAAGCGCTGCTTTCCGACGACGAAAACTGACTCACCAATGCAACCCGCATCGGAAGGCAATACGAAATTTCAATGACTTCCGTGTAGGGGTTACAGAGATTGATCGGGCGCGGCGTGCCGAAGGTGTATGGGGCCTGACGAAACCGCCGCCCGCCCTGTTCCGGCAAATCAACTAGACTTTCGATATGCAGTTGCAATAGACGGAGGCAGCCATGGCTGAATCAATGGTTGGCATCGTGGTCGGCATCGTCGTGCTGGCGGTCATCGCGACGCTGCTGTCGCATCAGTTGCGGCGCGAGCATCACGTGCATCACATCCGCGACGGAACGTCGGGCCGCTACGACGGGCATCGCTGGTGGGAACGCCTGCGTCACCGGCACTGAACCCCTTTCCCCGCCACATTAAATAGCGCCGCGCACCGCGGCGCACGACACCCGGCAAGCGTGGACGTCGCCCATCATCGTCAGGCCGCCGACGCCCCGCCGCCCGCACGGAGGCAATCATGCCCGACGAGGCCGCAACCCTGAATTGGCAAAAAGTCGACTATGAAGGCTTCGAGATTCACGTCGCGCCGTCACTGAAAGACGGCAGCGAACGCTACACGTATATCGGCTACGTGTGCCATCCCGGCGCCGACCCGAAATCGCCCGGCCACACGGTGACGTTTCACGCGGACGGCGAAGAGTCGTTCAAGACACTCGACGATGCGACCTATGAAGCCGTGCATGTCGGCAAGAGCATCGTCGAAGGCACGCATCCGGATCTGTCGGTGCTGTCGCTGGTGACGAGCGGCGTCTGAGCCAGGTCGAACTCGTCTTACCGTCCTGGAGGCGCTCTTACGCCTGCGCCGGTGTGCCTTTACGACAGCTCAAGAAAATGCCGATGAGGAAGATAAACAGATTGCCTTCGGTAAAGTTGAGCAACAGCGAGTTCGCAAAGCATCCGATCGTAAAAGCGAACAGATAAGCGAACACGATCGTGCGCGCAGGTTCGCTCAATTCGATCGCGGTCCGAGCGATCTGCACGAGCAGGAACACGAATAGCGCAATGCCGACAGCGCCCAGCTGAATACCCATCAGCAGAAATTCATTGTGCGGATTGCCCGCCGTGGCCGCGGCGGCGCCCGTGTTGTTGCGCGCGTACGCGTCGAACTCGTACTGCACCGTGCCGACGCCGTGGCCGATGATCGGCCGCTCGGCCAACAATTCGAGGCTGCGCCGGTAGAACACGATACGCACGCCCATCGACGTGTTCTTGTTCGACGTTTCGTATGCGCTGATTTCGTCGTTCGTTTCCGCGAGCCGCGAACCATGCGAATGCAGCGCCGCGTACACGAGACCGCCCGCAATGGCCACCAGCACCACGCCGCTCCCCCACCGCACCCACGGCTTCACGCCGCGCAGCGACGTAAAGTACGTCACGACGTAAATCAAGATGAAGAGAATCGCGATGATCTGCCCCGTGCGACCCTGCATCATCAACAGCACGTTGACGATGGCCAGCAGCGCGACGACATAGAGCGCCATCTTCGCGGCCCGCGCGCGCGCGTGCTTCGCGAAGTTCAGCGCCAGATAGAACAGCAGCGCCATCATGATGCCCGCCGCGATATGGTCCTTGAAGACCCACGCCCTGCGGATCGGATCGGTATTGGAGTGCCACGGGCCAATGGACGTCCAGCCGAAGTAATTCGAGCATGACAGCAACAGCAAAAGCGTCAACGCGCTGAACAGCGCCCACTTCGCAGCCGTCGTCCACGCGGACGTGCGGCAATCGCGGAACGTCAGGATCAGCAGCGGCAGATAGATCAGCTTGCGGTACTTCATCAGGAAGTCCAGCGCATGCACGCGATCCGCCGTCGTCCACGCGAGGCTCAGCGTCAGCACGGCGGCGAGCAATAGCGCCGCGACGCTCACGCGGTCGGTGAACAGCGAGCGCCAGTTGCGCCACACTTCGGGCGACAGCAGCGCGCACACCGCAAACAGCGTCGCCGCGATATTGACGCCGGCCGTCGACAACGGCACGGCAAACAGCGCGATCACCGCGAAACTTCGCGCAAGGATCAGGGGATACGAATCTTTTGTAGCGTGTTGCATGTAGCTTCGACTCTCATAGACGAAATGCGCTCGCGTAGCCTCGGACCAAGGGCTCGCTGCGTCGATGGCCCGGTTTTCGTCGGCCGGTGCCTTTTGTTGATCTTTGCTGATCCTGCCTGATTCTGCCTGCTGCTGCCTGCGTCCGTGCCGGGGCGACGGGTCACGCCATCGCCATCATCTCATGGCCACCATGCGATTTGGTTTCACGGCTGCGCGCCATGCAAGCGGCGGTAAGGCGCGGAAAGTCATCGCGTGGCGTCGCGCAGATAGAACGCGGTGCGGGCATCGAGTGCCTCTGGGGAATACAGTTGCTCGACGGTCCTGCGCGCGGCCGCGCCAATCTTTGCGCGCAACGCCGGCTGCGCGATCAGTTCAGCGAGTATCGCCAGCGCTTCGTCCGACGTATCGAACAGATAGCCGTTCTCGCCATGCCGGACGACATCCGCGTAGCCGCCGTGCCGGTGGCACACGACGGGCAAACCGCACGCCATCGCCTCGAGCACCACGCGGCCGAACGTCTCGACGTGCTCGCCCGTACGGTAGTAGAAGATATCGAGCTCGTGCAGAAAGTCCGGCGCGGCCATCGCGCCTTCGGGCAACAGACGGATCGCGTCGTCTTGCGGCAGCGCGCCCGCCAGCGTCGTCGCGCCTTGCAGCAGCAGCTCGCAGCCGCGCTCAGCGAGCGTCCTGTACACGGCGATGTCGTCGGGATGATGTTTGTCGGCCGTGTCGCGGCTCAGACGGCCGATTACCGGCTGCGCGCGCGTTTCACGCACGCGCGGCGCAAAGCGGCCGATATCGATCGGCGACGGCTGGATCTCGCCCGTCACGCCGAGCAGCCTCGACTGAAACGCTGAAATCAGCACGAACTCGGTCGCGGGCCAGCGCAACAGCGGCGGCGGTGCCGACGTGAGCGCGAGCAGCTTCGGATGAAACGTGTTGAACACGTACACGAGCCGCTCGGGACGGCCCGCGAAATACGGCCATACGCGGTGGCGCCAATGCGCGCCGACGAACACATACGTGCCGCCGCGCGGCACGCTGGCCTTGAGCGGCGCGAGCCGGCGGATCGGATACGCCGCCGACAGTTCATCCGACGTCCGCGACGACGTGCTCCAGAGCTGCACGTCGCCCTTGCCGTGCAGCAGCTCGTACAGGCGCAGTGCCTCCTGCTCGCTGCCGCCGTTCGGATTGTGAAAGCCGTTGAAGATGTGAATCATGCCAACTGTCTGAATGGTCGCCGGCTGCATCGCACGCATCGCAGCGGCGGGCGCGCCCGCGTGCGGCCCAGGGCCGCGCGGGCGTTCTATTGTGGGGTCACGCGGTCGTCACGCCGCATGCTGCTGGAACTGGATGCGATGCAGATGCGCGTACAGCCCGTTCTGCGCGAGCAGCTCACGATGGCTGCCACGCTCGACGATGCGCCCCGCGTCGAGCACGAGGATGCGGTCCGCGCGCTCGATGGTCGACAGCCGATGCGCGATCACGAGCGTCGTACGGCCCTTCATCAGCGTTTCGAGCGCGGCCTGCACGTGGCGCTCGGATTCGGAATCGAGCGCGGATGTGGCTTCGTCGAGAATCAGGATGGGCGCGTCCTTGTAGACCGCGCGCGCAATCGCGAGACGCTGACGCTGGCCGCCCGACAGCATCATGCCGTTGTCGCCGATCAGCGTATCGATGCCGTTCGGCATCGCCGCCACTGTGTCCCACAGATTGGCCGCATGCAAGGCCGCCTTCACGCGTTCCGGGTCCGCGGGCTGTCCGTAGGCGACGTTGTTCGCGATCGTGTCGTTGAACAGCACGACGTCCTGGCTCACCATCGCGATCTGGCTGCGCAAGTCATGAATGCCGTACTCCGGCAACGCGACGCCGTCGACGAGTACCTGCCCGTCGCTCGGATCGAAGAAGCGCGGCAGCAGGTTCACCAGCGTCGTCTTGCCGCTGCCCGACGGGCCGGCCAGCGCGACCATTTCGCCTGGCGCGACCTTGAACGACACGCTATCGAGCGTCTGCCGCTGCATCGGACCCGTCGCGCCGTACCTGAACGACACGTCGCGGAACTCGACTTCGCCCGTCGAGCGCTCCAGTTTGAGTCCGCCGCCTGGCGGCTCCGACGGCTCGTCGATCAGTCCGAAGATCAGTTCGGCCGCCGTCATCCCGCGTTGCAACGGTTGATTCACGTCCATCAGATGCTTGAGCGGGGAAATGATCAGCAGCATCGACGTGACGAACGCGACAAAGCCGCCGACCGTCGTCTGATCGTGCGACGACTGCACGACGGCAATCGTGATCACGACAGCGAGCGCGATCGACGCCAGAAACTGCGTCAGCGGCTGCGCGAGGCCGCCCGATACCGTCATGCGCATCGAATAGCCGCGCAGCTGCTTGCTCATCTCCGTGAAACGGTCGATCTCGTAGCGCTCGCCGTTGTGTACCTTGACGACCTTATAGCCGCCCACCGTCTCCTCGACGATATAGGACAACTCGTTGGTCAGCGTCTGATGCTCGCGGTTCAGGCGGCGCAGCCGGCGGTTGATCTTGCCCACCAGCCAGCCGATACCCGGCAGCAGCACCGCGACGATCAACGTCAGGCGCCAGTTCAGATAAAACAGATAGCCGAGCAGGAACACGACCGTCAGCGAATCGCGCACGAGCGTCACCATCACGCCGATCAGCACGTTCAGGATCTGGTTGACCTCGAAGACGATCGCGTTGATGACCGTGCTGGCCGTCTCGCGCTGAAAGAACGAAACACTGCTGTGAATCATCCGGTTGAACATGGTCAGCCGCAGATCCAGCAGGATGCGGTTCGACACGTAGGAAAGAAGGTAGCCCGACGCATACTGCGTGACGCCACGCAACAGCGCGAGCCCGATTATGGCGAGCGGCACGAACCATTTCGCGCTGTCGCTGCTGTGCGTGCCGAAGCCGTGGTCGAGCAGCGGCTTGAGCAGTGCGGGAATCCCCGCCTCGGTGGCGGCGACGACGCCCATCGTGAGGATGGCGGCGACAACGGTCCAGATGAGCGGCTTCACATACGGCCACAGCCGGCGCAGGACGACGACAGTCGACGTTGCTTCACCGGAGCCGATGGGCTTGCTTAACGTTGGCTTGGCGCTCAAGAGTTCCTCTGGGAATGCGGGCACCCTTCACGGCACCCGTGGGCCGCCCTCGGGCGGATTGCAAATGCGACATTGTAAACCGTTCGGCATGCCATCCCGACGCGGCTAAATGATTGGAAATCCACGCGTTTGCAGATTTTCGCGGCGCGGCGCGGGCGAGACGGCCTGACGCACCCATTCGACACGGGTCGGCGCTTGCCGTCGACCGACTTCCCGCTGCGCGCCGCTGTACGCCGCTGTGTATATACTTGCGCAACTTTCGTTGGGCGACGGTGCCTCGGCAGCAGGCTGGGCGGACCGTGCGCCGTCCCTCCCGGCATCGATTCGCATGACACAACCCACACTCGGCGTCGCCCTCATCACTAAGAACGCCGCGCTCCGCCTCGACGAATGCCTGCGCGCCGTCGCATTCGCCGATGAAATCGTCGTCGTCGACAGCGGCAGCACCGATCGCACTGTCGATATCGCCCGCGCACACGGCGCGCGCGTGCTCGCGAACACCGATTGGCCAGGCTTCGGCCCGCAGAAGAACCGCGCGCTGGATGCGCTCGGTACGACCTGGGTGCTGTCGATCGACGCCGATGAGATCGTCACGCCGGAACTGGCCGTGTCGATCGCGGGCGTGCTCGCCGCGCCCGCCGCGGATGTCTACGCCATCGACCGCCTGTCCGCCTTCTGTGGACATTGGGTGCGCCACAGCGGCTGGTATCCCGACTGGATTCCGCGCCTCTTCAAACGCGGCGCCGCGCGCTTTTCCGACGACCTCGTACACGAGCGGCTCGTATTCGATTCGCCCGCGAAGCGGCTGGAAGGCAAGCTGATGCACCACTCGTACGAAGACCTCGAGACGGTGCTGCGCAAGCTCGACGCGTATTCGACGGCGGGCGCGCAACAGCGTCATGCGGCGGGTCAACGCGGCAGCTTCGGCAAGGCCGTCGCACGAGGCGCCTGGGCGTTCGTGCGGACCTATCTGTTGCGGCGTGGGTTTCTCGACGGCCGGGCGGGTTTCATGATCGCGATGTTCAATGCGGAAACCGTGTATTACCGGTTTCTGAAGCTTGCCCAACTCGGCCGCGAGGATGCTTCGGGTCGTTGAGCGTGGGCGGTTCGGTCAGCTAACCCCGCCCGTCACTGGCGTCAATACACGATCTCGATCGCGCTGCCTGAAAACTCGCTGCGCAATGCGGCGAGCAGTTCGTCCGTCGGCCTCACGCGCCATGCATCGCCAAGCCGCACCTCGCCTTCCGCGTTGTCGCTGCGATAGACGATCTGCACGGCGAGGCCGTTGGGCATCGGCGCGGATGGCCGCTGCCCGCGTCCGCCCGAATCGCCGCCGCCGAAGCCACCACGTCCGCCGCCTCGGGCAACAGGTGCCGGCGCGGCCACTTCCGCGTCTTCCGGCTTCGCGCGATAGGCTTCAAGCACGGAGCGCAACACCAGCGCATTCGCATTGCCGTTCATCTGCACCTTCACCGCCTGCGCGTAACGTGTGCGCGCGCGGCCGAGGTCCATCGGCGTATCGACGGTAAAGCGGATGCCGCCCGTGAACGCGTCGTTGCGCGCCTGACCTTGCACGACGAGCAGTTCGTCTTCCTTGAACAGTTGCTTGTGCGCCTCGAATTGCTCGTTGAAGACGGTCACTTCGCACTGGCCCGTGCCGTCGTCGAGCAGCGCGATCAGCATCTTGCCGCGCTGGGTCATCTGCGTACGCAGCGACACGATCACGCCCGCCACCAGCTTGTCGCGCCCTTCCTTCAGTTCGCCAATCTTCTGACGCACAAAGCGGCGCACTTCGTCCTTGTAGGCGTCGAACAGATGGCCCGACAGGTAGAAGCCGAGCGCCGTCTTCTCTTCCTGCAAACGGCGCTTTTCCGGCCACGCGGGTTCGTCGATCAGTTCATGGCCTTGCGACGGCGCATCGCCCATATCGAACAGGCCCGCTTGCATCGCGTTGGCGCTCGCCTGATCCGCGGCCTCCATTGCGAGCGACACCGACGCGATCAATTGCGCGCGGTTCTCGTGCAAGGAATCGAACGCACCTGCGCGAATCAGCGCTTCGATCGTGCGGCGATTGACGATGCGGCGATCGATGCGGTTGCAGAAATCGAAGATATCGATGAACAAACCTTCTTCGCGCGCGCGCAGGATTTCTTCGATCGCGTTCTGGCCGCTGCCCTTGATCGCGCCGAGACCGTAGCGGATCGTGCGCGAACGCTTGCCGTCGGCTTCCGCGACCGGCTCAAAGCGGTACGCGGACATATTGATGTCGGGCGGCAGCACGGCCATCTTGTTCGCGAGGCAGTCTTCGAACAGGATCTTGACCTTGTCCGTGTCGTCCATCGCGAGCGACATATTGGCCGCCATGAATTCGGCGGGATGGTGCGCCTTGAGCCACGCGGTGTGGTACGCGAGCAGCGCATAGGCGGCCGCGTGCGACTTGTTGAAGCCGTAGCCCGCGAACTTCTCCATCAGGTCGAAGGTCTCGTCGGCCTTCTCGCGTGTCAGGCCGTTCTTCGCCGCGCCTTCCGCAAAGATCTCGCGGTGCTTCGCCATCTCCTCGGGCTTCTTCTTGCCCATCGCGCGACGCAGCAAGTCGGCGCCGCCCAGCGAATAGCCACCGATGATCTGCGCCATCTGCATCACCTGCTCCTGGTAGACCATGATGCCGTAGGTCTCTTTCAGAACAGGCTCGACGCGCGGGTCCGGATACTCCACCACTTCGCGGCCGTGCTTACGCGCACAGAAGCTCGGAATCAGGTCCATCGGGCCCGGACGATACAGCGCCACCAGCGCGATGATGTCCTCGAAACGGTCGGGCTGCGCGTCCTTCAGCATGCCCTGCATGCCGCGGCTTTCCAGCTGGAACACGGCGACCGTGTTCGCTTTCTTGAGGATCGAGAACGACGCGGGGTCGTCGAGCGGCACCTGCGCGAGCGACCAGTTTTCCTTCGACGGATCGAGACGGCGAATGTAGCGCTCGGCCCAGTCGAGAATGGTCAGCGTGGTCAGACCCAAAAAGTCGAACTTCACGAGGCCGACGGCTTCGACGTCGTCCTTGTCGTACTGGCTCACGACGCCGCTTTCATCACCCTGCGTATAGAGCGGACAGAAATCTGTCAGCTTGCCGGGCGCGATCAGCACGCCGCCCGCGTGCATGCCGACGTTACGCGTCAAGCCTTCTACGCGCTGTGCGAGTTCGAGCAGCTGATGCACTTCGTCTTCGTTGTCGAAGCGCTCCTGCAGCAGCGGCTCTTCCTTCATCGCGTCGGCGATCGTGACGTGCTTGCCGGGCTTGAACGGAATCAGCTTTGCGACGCCGTCCGTGAACATATAACCGAGATCGAGCACACGCCCGATATCGCGTACGGCCGCCTTCGCGGCCATCGTGCCGAACGTCGCGATCTGCGACACGGCGTCCGCGCCGTACTTCTCTTTCACGTACTGAATCACGCGATCGCGGCCGTGCTGGCAGAAGTCGATATCGAAGTCGGGCATCGACACCCGCTCCGGATTCAGAAAACGTTCGAACAGCAGGTTGTAGCGCAGCGGATCGAGGTCGGTAATGCCGAGCGCGTACGCGACCAGCGAGCCCGCGCCCGAACCCCGGCCCGGACCGACGGGCACGCCGTTGTTCTTCGCCCAGTTGATGAAGTCCGCGACGATCAGGAAGTAGCCGGGGAAGCCCATCTTGATGATCGTGCCGCACTCGAAGTCGAGACGCGCATAGTACGTGTCGCGCTGCGCGTCGCGTTCGGCCTGCTCCGGGAACAGCTGCTCGAGACGCTTCTCCAGCCCTTCTTTCGACAACTGCACCAGGTAGTCGTCGAGCGACATGCCGTCCGGCGTCGGGAACAGCGGCAGCTTGGGCTTACCGAGTTCGAGCGTCAGATTGCAGCGCTTCGCGATTTCAATGGTGTTCGCGACGGCCGACGGAATGTCCGCGAACAACTCGACCATCTCGGCCTGCGTGCGGAAATACTGGTCTGTCGTGAAGCGCTTCTGGCGACGCGGATTCGCGAGCATATCGCCTTCCGAAATACACACGCGCGCTTCGTGCGCGGTGAAGTCGTCGGGCGTCATGAACTGCAGCGGATGCGTGGCGACCACGGGCAGTTTCAGCGACGCCGCGAGCGCGACCGCCTGCTGCACATACGCCTCCACGCCGGGCTGGCCGCCGCGCTGCAGTTCGATATAAAAACCGTTCGGGAAGATCGACGCCCAGCGCTGCGCGTTGCGCTTCGCGGCTTCTTCGTTGCCCGCCGCGAGCGCGAGGCCAACGTCGCCATGCTGCGCACCCGACAGCGCGAGCAGTCCTTCGGCGAGCCCGCCTTCGAGCCACGCCGGTTCCACTTCCGCGCGCCCGCGATACTGGTTCGTCAGCCACGCCTTCGACAGCAGTTCGCAAAGATTCAGATAGCCAGTCTTGTTTTTGACCAGCAGCAGAAGCCGCGAAGGCTTGTCGCGGTCGTCGGGATTCGTGATCCAGACGTCGCAGCCGGCAATGGGTTTGACCCCTTTGCCACGGGCTTCCTGATAGAAACGGACGAGACCGAATGCATTGCCGAGATCGGTGAGCGCGAGTGCGCCCTGACCGTCTTTGGCAGCGGAATCGACGACGTCGTCGATGCGCACGATGCCATCGGCAATCGAGAATTCGGAGTGAACGCGGAGATGGACGAAGCGGGGATCTGACATGGGCGACATTGTAACCCCGGCCTCCCGAAATTTTTCGGCCAAAGCGCCCCAAACCACCCCATTGGCGACCCGGCCAGGGGCCCTCACGCGCGAGCCTTTGTCAATGGCCGCGAGCGCTTGACGGGGTCGGCTATTCGGCTATTTCGACGCAGGTCAATATGCCGTCCGGCGGATTGCGGGCCGACTGTCAGGATGAGGGATAATACGCGTTCGAATCCATTTTTCTGCCCTACGCGTGCTGCGCCCTGATGCGCGCGCCGCGCATGGCGCTTTATCGCTGGACCAGCATGAATATCCTGAATCTTTCGTCCTACCAGTTCGTGTCGCTCGACAAAACCGTCGAATGGCGGCCGCTCGTCACCGCGCGCTGCAACGAACTCGGCCTGCGCGGCACCATCCTGCTCGCGCCGGAGGGCATCAACCTGTTTATCGCCGGTGAAATTCCGCAAGTGCGCGAGTTCATCGACTACGTTCGCCACGATCCCCTGTTCGAAGGCAAGTTCGCCGAACTGCAGTTCAAGGAAAGCCTGTCCGAGAAGCAGCCGTTTCGCCGCATGCTGGTCAAACTCAAGCGCGAAATCATCACGATGAAAAAGCCGGCCATCCAGCCGGAGCTGGGCCGCGCGCCGGCCGTCGACGCCCGCACGCTGAAGGCATGGCTCGACCGCGGCCACGACGACGCGGGCCGCCCCGTCGTGATGCTCGACACACGCAACGCGTTCGAAGTCGATGTCGGCACGTTCGACAACGCGCTCGACTATCGGATCACGAAGTTCAGCGAATTCCCCGAAGTGATCGAGCAGAACCGCGCGGACCTTGAAGGCAAGACGGTCGTGTCGTTCTGCACGGGTGGCATCCGCTGCGAAAAGGCGGCCATCCACATGAAGGAAGTCGGCATCGACAACGTCTATCAGCTCGAAGGCGGCATCCTGAAGTATTTCGAGGAAGTGGGCGGCGCGCACTACAACGGCGAGTGCTTCGTGTTCGACTATCGCACCGCCCTCGACCCGAACCTGCAGCCCACAGCGACCGTGCAATGCTTCGGCTGCCGCGCCGTCGTCATGCCGGAAGACCAGAAGTCGCCGTTCTACGTGCCGGGCAAGACCTGCGCATCCTGTCATCCTGAAGCGCAGCGGCAGACCGATGCGGCGCACGCGGCGTAACCGCGTTGCGCGCATCGCGTCATCGTCGCCCGCATGAATCCGCTTCGCATGAATCGCCTCGTCGCGGCCCGTAACGGCCTGGCGGCATGACAACCGGCAGCGAACCCTATCGCGGCCGTTTCGCGCCGTCGCCAACGGGCCCGCTGCACTTCGGCTCGCTGGTCAGCGCGCTGGCGAGCTGGCTCGACGCGCGCGCGCATCGTGGCGTGTGGCTCGTGCGCATCGAGGACATCGACGGTCCGCGCACCGTTCCGGGCGCAGCGGAAGATATCCTCGATACACTCGCTCGCTTCGGCATGGTGGCCGACGAGCCGCCCGTCTGGCAAAGCCAGCGCATGCCACTCTACCAGCACGCGTTCGAGCGCCTGCAGACCAAGGGCTTGGTCTATCCGTGCGGCTGCACACGTAAGGAAATCGCCGATTCGCTCGTGCGCGTGCATGCGCGGCACACGACCCTCGCCTATCCCGGCACCTGCCGCAACGGCCTGAACGGCAAGCCCGCGCGCGCATGGCGTCTGCGCGTGCCGGACGGCGACGCGGCCATCGTGACGTTCGACGACGGCTGGCAAGGCCAGCAAACTCAGAACCTCGCCACGGAAGTCGGCGATTTCGTCCTGCGCCGCGCGGACGATCAATGGGCATATCAACTGGCCGTTGTCGTCGACGACGCGGATCAAGGCATCACGCACATCGTGCGCGGCGCGGACCTGCTCGATTCGACAGCGCGGCAGATCTATCTGCAACAGTGTCTGGGCGTGTCGACGCCCTCTTATCTGCATGTACCCGTCGTCACGAATGCCGACGGCGAAAAGCTCAGCAAGCAGACGGGCGCATTGGCGCTAAGCGCGACGGACCCGCTCGTCGCGCTGAACGACGCAGCGCGGCATCTTGGACTGAAGTTGAAGCAAGCAGCGACGTCGCTCGATACGTTCTACGCGGAAGCGATCGCTGCCTGGTCGGAGCGCGTGAAACGCTGACGCGTCCGCCCGCACTGACCGCAAAAAACAAACGGCGCCTGCAAAGGCGCCGTTTCTGTTTGAGACCATCGCCGCCCGCGCAAAAACACAAACAGCGGCGGCACGACGTCAGTTCGAAGGCGTCGTCTTGCGCGGCATACCGAAGCCGCCCAGCAGCGCAGCGAGCGGCTGCTTCGATGCGGGCTTCTGGGGCGCGGCAGGCGCTTCGTCGCGCTTGGCAGCAGCCGACACCGCCGAAGGCGACGGCTCATACGGCTTCAGGAAGAAATCGTCGACAGGTTGCTGACGATGGTGCGTCCCATGCGGACGCTCGTGCGCGCCCGTCGTACGGCGGCGGCTGCCACCGCGATCGTCGCGTTCGCGTCGCGGCGCGCCGCGCTCATCGTGATGATGACGCACGGGCGTATCGACGGTCAGGCGCTGCACGTCGAGCGGCCGCTTGATCAGCTTCTCGATGTCGGCAAGCTGCTTGCGCTCGTTCGGGCTGAACAGCGACAGCGCATCGCCCGATGCGCCCGCACGGCCCGTCCGGCCGATCCGGTGAACGTAGTCTTCCGCGTTGAACGGCAGATCGAAGTTGATCACGGCGGGCAACTCGGCGATGTCGAGACCGCGCGCCGCCACGTCCGTCGCGACGAGCGCTTCGATCTCGCCGCGCTTGAACGCGTCGAGCGCCTGCATGCGCTCGCTCTGCGTGCGGTCGCCGTGAATCGCGGTGGCGACCACGCCGTCGCGCTCCAGCTGACGCGCAAGACGGCTCGCGCCGATCTTGCTGTTGCAGAACACGATGACCTGCTTGAGGCCGCGGTCGCGGATCAGTTTCACGACGGCGCCCGTCTTGTCGCCCTCGGCCACCTCGTAGACGATCTGCGTGACGTTGGTCGCCGTCGAATTGCTGCGCGCCACTTCGATCGTCTGCGGATTGCGCAGATACGTGGACGCGAGCTTCTTGATTTCGGGCGAGAAAGTCGCCGAGAACAGCAGCGTCTGACGCTCGGCGGGAAGCAGGTTCAGGATGCGCTGCAAGTCGGGCAGGAAGCCCATGTCGAGCATCCGGTCGGCTTCGTCGAGCACGAGAATCTGCACCTGGCCGAGATTGGCCGTCTTCTGCTGCACGTGATCGAGCAGGCGTCCCGGCGTCGCGATCAGGATTTCGACGCCGCGCCGCAGTTCCGCCGATTGCGGATTCATGTCGACGCCGCCGAACACGACGGCGCTGCGCAGCGACGTGTGTTTGGCGTACGCCTGCACGTTCGCGGCGACCTGGTCGGCGAGTTCGCGTGTCGGCGTAAGGATCAGCGCGCGGACCGGGTGGCGCGCCGGCGAGGCGCTCGTGCTGGCGAGCGGCAGCAGACGCTGGATGATCGGCAGCGAGAAGCCCGCCGTCTTGCCCGTCCCGGTCTGCGCGGCGCCCATCACGTCCCGGCCGCCCAGTACAACAGGGATCGCCTCGGCCTGGATCGGCGTTGGCGTCGTGTAGCCCTGTTCCGCGATGGCTTTGAGAATGTCGGCATGCAGGCCGAACTGGTCGAAGGTCGCGTTGGTAGGCGTGGTTTCTGTGTCGGACATGGTGGCTTTCGCTAAAAATGCGCCTGCGCTTTGCCGCTTGCGCGTTGCCAAAGGCGGCCGCGGGGGCGTCCGCTCAGATTATTTCTGCAGCTTCTTCTGCAGCGGCCGCGGCCGCGGAGGGCGTCAGGACATCAGGATGAAGGCGGAGCCACGGCGTTCCACACAAGGCCCGAACTCGCGTCGGCGAATAGCGGCGAGCGTCGGTAAACATGCGGCCGGCTCCGGCCGACGGAAACATCCGCCGGAAAGGGCGGTATTGTAGCACTTCGGCACTAATACCCATGGCGCGTGCGCGGAGTTTCTGCTTGGCGCGCCCGCGCCGTCACGAAAACGGCATATTTCAAGCAGGGGACGGACCACGGCCGACGCGGGCAGCGTAGACGCGCAACGAGTCAATCTGGTGACAGCGCACCGACATACGCCTGACGCCGCCCCGCCCCCGCTTACGTCGACCCGGTTCACCACGTTTCGCGCATCACCATCAGCCGCAGCTCTGTCATGTCCTCGATCGCGTAGCGGATGCCTTCGCGCCCAAGCCCCGAGTCCTTCACGCCACCATACGGCATATTGTCGACGCGGAACGACGGCACATCGTTGATGACCACGCCGCCCACTTCGAGTTCATCCCAGGCCTGATGCGCGTGCGCGAGCGAATCCGTGAAAATGCCCGCCTGCAGGCCGAAGTCGCTGTCGTTGACGGTCGCGAGCGCACTTTTGAAGTCGTCGAACTTTTCGAGGATCGCCACCGGCCCGAACGCCTCCTTCCGATATAGGTCGGTGTCGCGCCCAACGTTTTCCAGCAGCGTCGCCGCGAACATCGCGCCGTCCACCTTGCCGCCCGCGGCGATCTGCGCGCCCGCCTTCACCGCGCTTTCCATCCAGCCCGCGAGCCGCCGCGACTCCGACTCGGAGATCATCGGCCCGACGAAAGTCTTTTCGTCCTTCGGATCGCCCATTTTCAGCGACTTCGTCTTCGCTATCAGCTTTTCGCGCAGCGCGTCGTACAGCGACGCATGCGCGAGAATCCGCTGCACGCCAATGCAGCTTTGCCCCGACTGATAGAACGCGCCAAACGCGAGCCGGTCAACGACGTAATCGAGCTTGTCGCGCTGGTCGCCATCGACGATCGCGGCCGCGTTGCCGCCCAGTTCCAGAATGACCTTCTTCTTGCCAGCCTTCGCTTTCAGGTCCCAGCCGACGGCGGGCGAACCCGTGAACGACAGCAGCTTGAAGCGTTCATCGGTGGTGAAGAGATCGGCGCCGTCGCGATGCGCGGGCAGCACCGAGAACGCGCCTTTCGGCAGATCGGTTTCCGCGAGCACTTCGCCGATGATCAGCGCGCCGATGGGCGTGCGGCTAGCGGGCTTCAGCACGAACGGCACGCCCGCCGCCAGCGCTGGCGCGACCTTGTGCGCGGCCAGATTCAATGGAAAGTTGAATGGCGAGATGAACGAACACGGCCCAATGGGCACCCGCTTCACATAAGCGTGGTAGCCCTTCGCGCGCGGTGAGATTTCCAGATTGACGATCTCGCCGTCGATGCGCACCGACTCTTCGGCCGCAACCTTGAACGTATCGATCAGCCGCGTGACTTCGCCGCGCGAATCGTTGATCGGCTTGCCCGCTTCGATGCACAGCGCCATCGCCATCTCGTCGAAGCGCTCGCGAAAGCGCTTCACGCAATGTTCGAGCACGGCCTGACGCTTGAACGGCGGGAACGCGCGCATCGCCGGCATCGAGGCGGCGGCGAGGCCGATCGCTTTATCGATTGCCTGCGCGTCGGCCATCGCGACACGCGTCGCCACTTCGCCGCTGAACTTGTCGGTGACTTCGAGATCGGTGTTCGCGGCTACCGCAACGTTAGCGAGGTAGTACGGGTAACTCTTCTGCAACATGACTCGTTCTCCTTGATCGCAATCGGCTGACGCAGCAAACACCGGCAGCAAACACCGCGCCGCGCGCCGGACAAGAAAGACAACGCAGCGCTCAAAGCTGCGCCGAAAGCCGCTTGATCTCGCGATTCAGCACGCGCTCGTTGTCGGAGTAATCGATCGGCACGTCGATCACATGCACGCCCGGCGTCGCGAAGCATTCGCGCACGAGCGGCGCGAGTTCCGCCGCCGACGCCACGCGATGCCCATGCGCGCCATAGCTCTTCGCGTAGTCGACGAAATCGGGGTTCTGCAGCGTCATCCCATAGTCGGGGAAATTCATGTTCTCCTGCTTCCAGCGGATCATGCCGAACGCATCGTCTCGCACGATCAGCACGACGAGATCGAGCTTCATCCGCACGGCCGTCTCCAGTTCCTGCGAGTTCATCATGAAGCCGCCGTCGCCGCACACGGCCATCACGTTGCGCTCGGGATGCACGATCTTGGTCGCGATCGCCGACGGCAGCCCCGCGCCCATCGACGCGAGCGCGTTGTCGAGCAGCAGCGAGTTCGGCTCGTGCGCGCGGTAATAGCGCGCGAACCAGATCTTGTACATGCCGTTGTCGAGACAGATGATGCCGTCGACGGGCATCGTCTCGTACACGTCGTGGACGACGCGCACCGGATACATCGGGAAGCGGTCGTCGTGCTGGCCCTTCGCCAGATGCGCTTCGAAATGCTCCTTGATCTCCTTGAAGCGCGCGAAATCCCAATGCTCGCCTTTGCCTTGCAGCGCTTCTTTCATCTGCCAGACAGCGTTGGCGATATCGCCGACCACTTCGATCTGCGGGAAATACACGGTGTCCACTTCGGCGCCGAGAAAATTGACGTGGATCACGGTTTTCTCGCCCGCGTCGGCGCCGCGCATGAAGAACGGCGGCTTTTCGATCACGTCGTGCCCGACGTTGATGATGCAGTCCGCGTGATCGATCGCGCGATGCACGAAGTCGCCGTCCGACAGCGTCGCGTTGCCGAGCCACAGCGGATGCGATTCGTCGATCACGCCCTTGCCCATTTGCGTCGTGAAGAACGGAATGCCGATCTGATCGACGAATTCGCGCAGCATCTTGCGCGTGGTCTTGCGATTGCCGCCCGCGCCGATCATCAGCAACGGATGCTTCGCCTCCACGATCGCCTTCACCGCGTGCGCGACGGCCTTCTCCTCGGCAACGGGACGGCGGCTGTAGCTCTTCGGAATCGGTTTGCCGTCGCCCTCTTCGTGCGCGACGTCTTCGGGCAGTTCAAGGTGCGTGGCGCCGGGCCGCTCTTCCTCGGCCTGACGGAACGCCTCGCGCACCGACGCAGGAATATTGGCCACCGACACGATCTGCCGCGTGTACTTGGTGAGCGGCTCCATCATCCGCACCACGTCGACGATCTGGAAATGGCCCTGCTTGCTCGACTTGATCGGCTTCTGGCCGGTGACCATCAGCATCGGCATGGCGCCGAGCTGCGCATACGCGGCCGCCGTCACGAAGTTGGTCGCGCCGGGGCCGAGGGTCGCGAGACACACGCCCGTGCGCCCCGTCAGACGCCCGTAGGTCGCGGCCATGAAGCCCGCTGCCTGTTCATGGCGGGTCAGCACAAGCTTGATTCTGGAGCGGCGCAGCGATTCGAGGAGATCGAGATTTTCTTCGCCGGGAATGCCGAACACGTACTCGACGCCTTCAGCCTCCAGCGATTTGACGAACAGATCCGATGCTTTCATGGGAGGTCTCGCTTGACGAACGAACGCAGACCGGGCCGCTACAACAACTTATGCAACGGCACACGGACAAGGATGATCGAAGACGATGACAGCCGCGCCGATGCATCGAAATGGGGCGCGGCCTGTGCGTGGCACACAGCTTACTACCGGAGGCGAAAACGTGTCGTTTCACGCGCACGCGGCCGGGCCGTGCCGCGCGTCACGCAGAAAGATGCGAGTAAGTGAAATTGCGCAAAGGCAAAAAATCAGCGGACGATCGTCACGCAGTCGGACAACAACGGCGGCGCGTCCTCGCCGAGCATCGCGTCATAGAGCGTGGCCTGTGGGCCCTTGGTCCACCACGTGTAGCTGCCCGCCTGATACTTCGCGCCGGAGCCGGACAGCACGTTGACGAACAGCATCTGCCGGCCCTTCACCGGCAACACCGCGAAGCTCTGACCGTTGGTTGCGTTCAGATAGGTGACCTGCAGGATGCGGCCTGTCGCGCAGGTGTACTTCTGCGTCACGCGATGCGAAGTGCGGATATCGGGCAACGGCAGCAACCCAGCGGCGCGGGCCACGCCCGACGCAGTGACGAACGCCAGCACGCCCACTGATGCAATCCACCGTCTGCTCATCGAATGCCTCGCTTCCTGACGACCCTTCGTTATGACTGCGCGACCCTGCCGAAGTTTGCGGCTCATGGATCGCTCATGTATCGCTTACGGATCGATCACGTCGGCGCATGCATCGGTTGGCGCGGCGGCCACGTGGCCGACCACGGGAACGATCTTCAGCCCCGCCGAGGCGATGCGGCACGGCGCAGCGGCCAGCCCGCAGCCGCTCAACGCGGTCATCAGCCCAATCGCCGATGCGAGCAGCGCGATACGCCGCGCGACCTTGCTGCCTGGCTGTCTAGCTTTCACGCACACCGCTCCTTGCCCGCTACACATTCAATCCGCAACAACCGCGACAGGCGAACCGCCACGCGTTGTTGTTACCTGGCCGACACCGGCTTGACTGCCGCAGCCGCCTGCTTGGCGCGCTGCAGCGCTTCGCCGATATCGCTGCCCGTTGCGAGCGCCACGCCCATGCGGCGCTTGACGAAGCTCTCGGGCTTGCCGAACAGGCGCAGGTCCGCGCCCGGCACAGCGAGCGCCTGCGCGACGCCTTCGAACGCGATGCCCGTCTCGTCGAGCCCGCCGTAGATCACGGCCGACGCGCCCGGCGCGCGCAAGGTCGTATCGACGGGCAAGCCGAGAATGGCGCGCGCGTGCAACTCGAACTCGGAAAAACGCTGCGACGCGAGCGTCACGAGCCCGGTGTCATGCGGACGCGGACTCACTTCCGAGAACCATACGTCATCGCCACGCACGAAAAGTTCCACACCGAACAGGCCCCGGCCGCCGAGCGCCGTCGTCACCTTGTCGGCGATGTCTCGCGAGCGTTCGAGCGCGCGCGGGCTCATCGGCTGCGGCTGCCACGATTCGACGTAGTCGCCCGCGACCTGCACGTGGCCGATCGGCTCGCAGAAACAGGTAGTCGTCTGCTGCGTGGCGGAATCGATCGCGCGCACGGTCAGCTGCGTGATCTCGTATTCGAAGTTGATGAACCCTTCGACGATCACGCGCCCGTGATTCACGCGGCCACCCGCCATCGCGTATTGCCATGCGGGCTCGACATCGGCGTCGCTGCGCAGCACCGACTGCCCCTTGCCCGACGACGACATCACCGGCTTCACGACGCACGGATAACCGACCTTTGCGATGCCCGCCTTCAGTTCGTCGATCGAATCGGCGAACGCGTACGGCGACGTGGGCAGGCCGAGTTCTTCGGCGGCGAGGCGGCGGATGCCTTCACGGTTCATCGTCAGTTGCGTGGCGCGCGCGGTCGGGATCACTTCGGCGACACCTTCCGTTTCGATCGCGGCCAGTGCATCCGTGGCGATGGCCTCGATTTCCGGCACGATCAGATGCGGGCGCTCTTTTTCGACGAGCGCGCGCAACGCCTTCGCGTCAGTCATGTCGATCACGTGCGAGCGGTGCGCGACCTGATGCCCCGGCGCGTTCGGATAACGGTCGACCGCGATCACTTCGACGCCGAGCCGTTGCAGCGCGATGATCACTTCCTTGCCCAGTTCGCCCGCGCCGAGCAGCATGACGCGCGTAGCCGAAGTCGAAAGAGGTGTGCCGATGCGTTGGCCGATCATCATGGAAGCTCCAGAGAATTTGTGACAAAAAGCGGGTGGAATGAATGACTGCGCCGATGTTAACATGCGCGGCCCCTGCGGCTACGCCCGCCGCGTGCCGATAACCCGTGTTGGGAGTGTGTCGTGGGCGACGTTGCCGGCCATGCTTTCAGGCGGCCGGGGCGACGTCCAGTCATGCCGACGAAACCCCACGAACGGACTGCAACCGCGGCGCGAACGGTGTCGCCGCGGCAACCCTACGTTTTGTCTATGCCGCCTATGCCGTTTATCACCCGCGTTTGCGCTCGCATGCGGCAAGCGTAGTGCGATACCCTTACGCCTTCGCCAGTTTAGAGAGGAACGACGATATGCAGCCCACGTCCGCCACGCCACGCCACGCACGCACGAGCGCCACCCACGACGCATCGTCGAATGCACCTGACACGGCTGCGCGCGTGTCACTGCGCCGGCGCGCGGGTCATGCGCTGGCCGTCGTGTCGATGGCCGCGTCACTGTCCATGCTCGTCGCAGCCTGCTCGATGCCGAAGCATGCTGACACGGAAGCTCCGCCGCCCGATCCGTTCAACCCCGCGGCCACGCAACTGCTCGACAACACCGACTGGCAGCTCAGCGGCTGGAAGCTCGCCTCGGGCAGCACGCGCGAGGTGCCGGGCGGCGCGAGCGGCGAACCCATCACGCTCGTGCTGTCGACGGAAACAGGCATGCGCCGCGCCAGCGGCTTCTCCGGCTGCAACCGCTACACGGGCACGTACATGCTGAAGGACGGCAAGCTGAACTTCGGGCCGCTCGCGGGCACGCGCATGGCATGCGCGACGCCGGGCGGCAAGATCGAAGGCGCGTATCTCGCCGCGCTTGCGCATGTCGAGCGCTCGGCCGTCGACATGCGCAAGCCGCAACAACTTCAGTTGATCCTCGATAACGGCGACACGCTTGTGTTCGCGCGGCGCGGCCAATGACCGCGTGGCCGGCGAACGTCAACTGTATAAGGATGCTGGCATTCGCTCGCGGATATGGCCCGCTTTGCCCAGTTAAACTCGACGGATCGCGCGCTCGCGCATCCGTCATTCGTTGATGTCTAGCATGCAAACGGTAGTTTTCGGCTGGTTCGGCGCTTCCGCCGTCTGGTTTCTTCCCCTGTTGTGGCGTCTCGTGAAGTCCGCGCTGCCGGGCGGCGCGGGCCTGCGCGGTCCCGGCACGATCCGGCTGTGGCTCGGCTTTGTCTGCGTGCTGATCGCGAGCTGCACGCTGGAGGCGTCGCTCGTCAATGTGCAGGGACTCGACGGCTTCGGGCATGCGCTGTCGACAGGTCTCACGCATCTGATGGGGCGCGTCGCGACGCCGCTCGTGATGCTCGGCCTGTTCGCGGTGTCGCTGCCGTGGCTCATCGGTTTCAGGTGGCCGTCGTTCTTCGCCTGGGCCAATGAGGCGTTTGGTCTCGGGCTGTCGCGTGGCGCGCGCGAAGACGAACCGCGTGGTCACGCCTCGCGTGCCGCCGAGACGGCGCCGTCCCATAGCAGCGCGCCTATCAATACGATGGCGCCGAAAACCAATGGACGTTATGCGCGGCCGACCGTGTGGCGGCCACCTACTGCAACGCGCGCCGTTGGCGCCGCGAGTGCCGCCGTCGCGGCGGGCGAAGCGATGGGTATGCCGGCTGGTTCGATGGCGGGTGCCGGCGGTATGGTGCGCAACGCCGTCGGCAATGCAACGGGCGGCGCGCCAGGAAGCCCCGCCTCCGTTCACCGGCCGGGCGCACCCAAGCCATGGGCGCCGGCCGAGCCGGTCGCGCCCTCCGGCTGGCTCAACACCGACGCTCCGCGCGCGCATTCGCGCGAAACGGTGGCTCCGTTGATGGAAGCAGCACGCGTCGCGGCCACGCCGCCGACTGTCTTCGGCAGCACAGCTGCCCTGCAATCGTCGAAAGCGGCAGCGGCCAATGCCGGGGCGCGCGGCCCGTCGGTGAATCCGGCTGTGGCATCGGCGCGCTCGGCGGCCTTGCGCGGGGCGACGGTCACGCAGAGCCGTCAGACGGCATCGGTCGGCGCAGCAACACCCGCCGCGCAAACGCGGCGAGCCGTCGCGCCGTCCGCTTCGCCGGCCATGCGCCGCGACACGCCAAATCTCAAAGTGCCCGCGTACACGCGCGCCAATCCGCCTGCCCAACCCGTCGCGCCTGCGTCGAGCGTGCAGGACACCTTGCGCAGCATCGAGGAAAACGCGGCACGCTGGACGACGCTCGCGGGCGCAAGTCTCGCCCGCCGCACGGCGAGCGATCCGGCGAAGGTTGTCGACACGCGTAGCGTGCCCGCTCCCGCCGATGGAGTGAATGCGCAGACGCCACCCGCTACTGGCCCGGCGGTCGAGACTTCTATGGTGGGTTCCGCAAGCTCGGTGGCCGTTTCGGGCGCGGCGGCCGTCGCTGACGTCGATCAGGCCGTGTCGGCGCTTGAAGCGGCCATTGCCACGCACACGACTCCCGCTGCGGAAACAGTTGCGCCTTTGGAATCAGCGAGCGGAGTCGAACGAAACGAAGAAGAGGCTCGAGCGGTTGTGGTCGCGCCGTCCGTGGTGTCTACGGGAGTCGCCGAGGCAGAGCCGCAATTGCAAGCCGTCGCCGCAGAGCAAACGGATTCGCCTCGCGCAGAGCCCGAGATTGCGCACGCTGAGCCGAGCGCGATCGCCAGCAACGTGACGGCAAGTGCTATTGCTGTCGAACCGCACGGACGGACTGACATCGCGCCGGACATTGAATCGGCTGTTGCAGCGGCTGTGTCCGAGCCAGTTGAACCGCAACCGCAAGTCGTTGCCGAACGGGTCGCGACAGAGACACACGCGATCGCGCAGAACGTGGCGCCCGTTGCCCCGACCTTCACGTCGTTCGAACCGTCGACTGCCATCGCATCGCCCGAGCAACAGGCGGCGCCTTTGACCGGGGTGTCGACGCCTTCCGTCGAATACGCGCCAGCCGATGCAATCGCAACGCCTGCACAACCCACTTCGACGCAGCTGGACGAGCACGAAACCGCAGCGAGCCAGCCAGATTCGCCGACGCAGATCGCCGTCGCGGAGCAGCGTGCAACTGTCGCAGACGCTGTCGAGTCCGCTGCCGATCCTGAAGCTCCGATTGCGCCGTCAGCGCATATCGCGAGCGAAACTGCTTCACCCGCAGCGGAAGAGCCCAAGCTCGCAGAGCAGGTTGAAGCAACCCCTACCCCGCTTGCGCCATGGGATGCAATCACGCAATCCGTGTCGCTCATGCGCGTGGCTTCGGCAACCGTTCCATCGATACAACAAGCGCATCACGAGCCGGTATCGAGCGCGCCCGCATACGGCGACGCTGACACGCCGTCTGAACCTGCCGCCGCGTCGACCGCCTTCGACGACACGACGAACGAGCACGCACCCGAAGCACCTTCGAACATCGTGCGTTTCCCGGGCCCGGCCCTCGTTGCACAAGCACCTGAACAGAACGCGGCCGACGAGTTCGAGCCAGACCTGGCGCAAGACGAGCCCGCCGCCGCGCCCGAAGCACAGCAAGACGTGCAACAGGAGCCACCTGCCGCGGCCTCGCCCCGCCCTGCCGTGCGCGGCCACAGCGGTCCCGCGTTCGAGTTCTACGCGCCCGCGGCCTCGCACATCGAACTGCCGTCGCTCGATCTGCTCGCGCCCGCCTCGACCGAGACCGAGCCCGTCAGCGAAGAAAAGCTCGCCGAAACGGGCGCGCTGATCGAACAGCGTTTGCAAGAGTTCAAGGTGCCTGTGACGGTAGTCGGCGCATCGGCGGGCCCGGTCATCACGCGCTTCGAAGTCGAGCCGGCGCTCGGCGTGCGCGGCAGCCAGATTGTCGGGCTGATGAAGGATCTGTCGCGTGGCCTTGGTCTTACGTCGATCCGCGTCGTCGAGACGATTCCTGGCAAGACCTGCATGGGTCTCGAACTGCCAAATGCCAAGCGTCAAACGATCCGTCTTTCCGAGATTCTGGAAGCCAATGTCTATCAGAAGTCCACGTCGAATCTGACGCTGGCGATGGGCAAGGACATCACCGGCCACCCGGTCGTCACCGATCTCGCGAAGGCGCCGCACATGCTGGTCGCGGGTACGACGGGCTCGGGCAAGTCGGTGGCGATCAACGCGATGATTGTCTCGCTGCTGTACAAGGCGACGCCCGAAGACGTGCGAATGATCATGATCGATCCGAAGATGCTGGAGCTTTCCGTGTACGAAGGCATTCCGCATCTGCTCGCGCCTGTCGTGACGGACATGAAGCTCGCCGCAAACGCGCTCAACTGGTGCGTCGGCGAAATGGAGAAGCGCTACCGGCTGATGTCGGCCGTCGGCGTGCGCAATCTGCAAGGCTTCAACCAGAAGATCCGCGACGCCGCCGCGAAAGAGAAGAAGATCGGCAATCCGTTCTCGCTGACGCCGGACGCGCCCGAGCCGCTGTCGCCGCTGCCGCTGATCGTCGTCGTGATCGACGAACTGGCCGACCTGATGATGGTCGCGGGCAAGAAGATCGAAGAGCTGATCGCGCGTCTCGCGCAAAAGGCGCGGGCAGCGGGCATCCACCTGATTCTCGCGACGCAGCGCCCTTCCGTCGACGTGATCACGGGTCTCATCAAGGCGAACATCCCGACGCGCGTTGCATTCCAGGTGTCGTCGAAGATCGACTCGCGCACGATTCTCGACCAGATGGGCGCCGAGTCGCTGCTCGGCCAGGGCGACATGCTGTTCCTGCCGCCCGGCACCGGCTACCCGCAGCGCGTACACGGCGCGTTCGTCGCCGACGAGGAAGTGCATCGGATCGTCGAGCATCTGAAGCAGTTCGGCGAACCGGAATACATCGAAGGGATTCTCGACGGCCCGGCGACGGATGGCGGCGGCACGCAGGATCTGTTCGGCGAAACGCCGGATGCGGAAGCCGACCCGCTGTACGACGAAGCCGTCGCGTTCGTCGTGCGTACGCGCCGCGCGTCAATCTCAGCCGTGCAGCGGCAGTTGCGCATCGGTTATAACCGCGCGGCGCGACTCGTCGAGCAGATGGAAACGGCGGGCCTCGTGTCGGCGATGGGCATCAACGGCAGCCGCGAAGTGCTCGCGCCGGGCCCGGCGGAGTAAGCCGCTTTCGGGATTGAACGAGCGCCGCTGCGAGAACAAAAGAAATAGTCGAACGCAGCGGCGACACCCGTCTCTCTCACATCGCAGTCATCACGACGGCGACACCCACTTGAAGTCGACAGGCGATCCGATATCGATGCGCTTCGGGTTCGCTTCCAGCAGCCCGCTTTGCGGATCGCGACGGAACACGTACGCCGTATCGCTGTTCTGATTGCCAACGATCAGCCATTGCCCCGTCGGATCGATTGAGAATTCTCGCGGCGCTTTTCCAAGACTCGACTGACGGCCGACTTCCCGGATATGGCCGTTGGCGGGATCGACCGCGTAGATCACGATTTCATTCGCATCGCCGCGATTGCTCGCGTACAGAAAGCGCCCGTCCGGCGACAGATGGATCGCGGCCGCGCCCACCTGCCCCTTGAAGCCGGGTTTCGTCATCGGCACGACCTGCAGTTGCGTAAGCTTGCCGTCGTCGTAATGAAATGCTGTGACAGTCGCCGTCAGCTCGCTCGTCAGATACGCGTACTTGCCGTCGCCGCTGAACACCAGGTGGCGCGGGCCCGAGCCGGGCTTCACGTCGGTGTAGCGTTTGTCCGTCGGGCCGAACAGGCCGCGGCTACCGTCGGGCGTGTAGCGGTACGCATACAGCTTGTCGGTGCCAAGATCCTGTGCGAACAGATACTTGCCGTCCGGCGAGAACACAGTCGAATGCACGTGCGCGTTGTCCTGGCGTCCTTTCACGGGACCGCCGCCTTCATGATGCACCGTCAGCACCGACGCGCCGACCTGGCCATCCGCCTGCAACGGAAACACCGCGAAGCTGCCGCCAGGGTTCGCGGCGACCGAGTAGTTGGCCGTCGTCAGATATTTGCCGTCCGGCGAGAGGCTCAGATAGCACGGATCATTGCCGTCCGACGACACGCGGTTCAGGAACGTTAATTGCCCGCTTTTTGCATCGAAACCGAACGCGCTGATGCCGCCGCGCTGATCGGCGGGGCCGTTGTCGCCAGGCTGCTCGTTGACGGAATAGACGTAGCGCCCGTCGCGCGACGCGATCACGTACGACGGATTGTCGGTCTTCGCGGACGATACCTGCGTTGCGTCGCCCGACTTCGTGTCGAAGCGATAGACATAGATGCCTTCGCTCTTCGGGCCGGTGTAAGTGCCGACGATCAGATCGTAGACGCCATCGGCGGGTGCGGCGGTCGTGCCTTGAGCGAAAGACTGCGTGGCGGCAATCGATACCATCAGTGTCAAACCTCTTATGATCGAACGGGCGGACAAGCGCGGATTCACGCGCAAACTGAAAGACTGTGGCACGGCACACGCTAAGGCTCGTGTACGACGCTGCATGACGACCTCCTGGCGAGACGGTTGTTCGGTTCGTGTGTGTCGCTGGTCTGCCGCGCGGCTCGATCGGAGCGTGCCGTTGTCGTAACGGATGCATGACGATTGCGGCCTGCGCGCTGCGCGCCCTCGTGGCCCGGCCGCCGCCGCTGATCGTCGATGTCGTATTTGGGGCAAGTATAAGAGCGTTGCCTGCGCTCGCACAGTCAGATCCGCGAACGCAGGCTATCCGACAGGTTGTCTCTTACCGTCGTCAATTCGAACAAAAGGAGTCGCCATGAACATCCATCTCACGCTCGGCCCGCTCGTCGCGCTGATCGCCGGCATTCTCATTCTGATCGTGCCGCGCCTGCTCAACTTCATCGTCGCGCTTTATCTGATCATCATTGGGTTGATCGGGCTGTTCGGCGTCGGTGGCACGGCGCACTTGTGACGCATGCGCACGGACGCGTGCATGCGGGCGGGCCGCTGCGGGGCCGCATAGGTCGCACAGGTGCTAGACGCGCCGGGTGACTGCACTTCAGACGGGCGTAACGAAACGACGCGCAGCACCGCGCGGGCCGCTTGTCGCGGTCCGCGAGCGCACTGCGCGTGTTTGTTCTGAAGCTTGGCTGTTCCGGATAACGCGCGTCGCGTCAGCCGTTCGACAGTTGATCGAGGCGCCAGCGCCCCTGCAAGGACAGGCCACCGACGGCATAATGACCGTCGGCTTCGCTATAGCGCTTGAAGCAGGCGCGTTCGATCAGAAACGCTGCAGCGGTTTCCATCCCGTTGCGCGAGATGCCGAGCGTGCGGAAGTCGAGTGGAAGAAGCGAGTCGTCAGGCAATTGGCTCGCGGCGGAAAGAATCGTGATGCAGTCAGATTTCGACGGGTTCAGCATGGCTTATCCTCGAAAACGGCGCCGTGGCTGCATACTGCAACACCGGACACCGGTGGGCTGCGATTCGTCAGAACTCACGTTTAAATTCGATTGTAAGCATCAAAAAATTGGATTGGCAATATCCCTGGATGCGCGGGTACATCTGCACCAGAATGCATCGCGCGAGTCCGGTAACTACGACGCTCGCGCACCGTTTCGCGCATGCGGGAACGTACTTATTACACGCCGACCGACGGCTTTACCATGTCTGCATCTATCGAAGACTATGCACTCATCGGCGACGGCCACACGGCCGCGCTGGTTTCGCGCGATGGTTCCGTCGACTGGCTGTGCTGGCCACGTTTCGACTCGGGCGCGTGCTTCGCCGCGCTGCTCGGCACCAAAGACAACGGCCGGTGGCTGATTGCGCCCGCGGCGGACGATGAAGCCGACGACGCCGTCGATGCCACCCCGAAGTCTGACGACCCACCGCGTTCGCAGGACGAAGCAGGTAAGGACGAGCGCGCGAAACCCTGCGCCAGGCCAGTGCCGCGCCAGGCGGATAAGCCGGGCACCGCGCGCACGGCGACGCGCGAGGACATGGCTGAGGCAGCGCAAACGGAAGCAGGCGGCGCGTCAGTCGCCCGCGACGACGGCGAGCTGGACTTTAGGAGCGGCTTTACGCGCGCGACGCGCCGCCGTTATCGCGGCGAAACGTTGATCCTCGAAACCGACTTCGAAACACCGGACGGCGCCGTCACGCTGATCGACTTCATGCCGCCCGGCAACGGCTGGTCGGAGATGGTCCGGATCGTCGTCGGCAAGCGCGGCACCGTGAAGATGCGCATGGAACTCGTGCTGCGCTTCGACTACGGCTTCTCGATTCCATGGGTCAGCCGCCTCGCGCGCGAAAGCGGCATCAAGGCGATCGCCGGACCGGACACTGTCGCGTTGCGCACGCCCGTCGACCTGCGCGGCGAGAACATGAAAACGGTCGCCGAGTTCACCGTATCGGAAGGCGAGCGCGTGCCGTTTTCGCTGACTTACAGCGAGTCGCATCTGAACATCCCGCCCGCGCGCGATCCGCACTCGGCCCTTGCCCGCACCGAGAATTACTGGCTCGAATGGTCGTCGCGCGGCACCGTCGAAGGCAAGTACGCGACCGCCATCCGCCGCTCGCTGCTGACGCTGAAGGCGCTCGCCTACGAGCCGACGGGCGGCATCGTCGCTGCGCCGACCACGTCGCTGCCCGAGAAGATCGGTGGCACGCGTAACTGGGACTACCGCTACGTGTGGTTGCGCGACGCAACGATCACGCTGCTCGCGATGATGCGCGGCGGCTACTACGAAGAGGCGCGCGCGTGGCGTTCGTGGCTGGGCCGCGTGATGGCGGGCTCGCCCGAACAGTTGCAGATCATGTATGGCCTCGCGGGCGAGCGGCGGCTGCCAGAGTTCGAAATCGACTGGCTGCCGGGTTATGAGAACTCGAAGCCCGTGCGCATCGGCAACAACGCGGTCGGGCAATTGCAGCTCGACGTGTACGGCGAAGTGATGAACGCGCTGCATCTGGCGCGTGTCGGCGGTTTGCAGGCGGACGAAACCGCGTGGAACGTGCAGTGCGCGATGTTGCGGCACCTCGAAACGATCTGGCAGGAACGCGACGAAGGCATCTGGGAAACGCGCGGCGGCCGTCAGCACTTCACGTTCTCGAAGGTGATGGCCTGGGTCGCGTTCGATCGCGCGATCAAATCGGCGGAAAAATTCGATCTGCCCGCGCCGCTCGAGCACTGGTACGAGGTGCGCGCGCAGATTCACTCGGACGTCTGCGCGAAAAGCTGGAATGCGCAACTCAATGCGTTCACGCAGACCTACGGCGGCGACGAACTCGACGCGAGCGTGCTGCTGATGCCGCTGCTCGGCTTTTTACCGCCTTCGGACCCGCGCATCACCGGCACCGTCAATGCGATCGAGAAAGACCTGATGCACGACGGCTTTGTGATGCGCTACCGCACCACCGAATTCGACGACGGCCTGCCGCCCGGCGAAGGGACGTTCCTCGCCTGCAGCTTCTGGATGGTCGACAACCTCGCGCTGCAGGGGCGCATCGACGACGCGCGCGGAATGTACGAGCGGCTGCTGTCGCTCGCGAACGACGTCGGGCTGCTCGCGGAGGAATACGATCCCGTCGGCGGGCGGCTTGTCGGGAATTTCCCACAGGGGTTTTCCCATGTGGCCCTCGTTCATACCGGACTGAATCTGATGAAACACGAGCAGGAGATGGCACACGCGACCGGGCAGCCGCCGCATGACGGCGAAAGCGGACAAGGCGGTCAGCCGCCCACTGGCACGCCTGATGCTGATATTCAGTCGTCGCCCGTCGTCTAAAGAAAGCTGACAAATTGTCGATGACGTGGATATGACATGCATGAGTGTGCTAACGCACTGTTGTTGCATTGCACAAATCGTATGCCTTCTATATCATCACCCGAACCAGACGGCCGATAATCGTCACCACCAACAATTCCACACGTAACCAGAACCGGCCCGCCTCGTCGCTGCGCGTTTAGACACGCTGCCCTGCGCGAACCGTTATAGCTGGAGCACCCATGCTCTATCAAATCCACGAATTCCAGCGGGCCCTTTTGAGCCCGCTCACCGCCTGGGCTCAGGCTGCCTCGAAATCGTTTGCGAATCCGGCCAGTCCGCTCGCCTATGTGCCGGGCGCCACACGCCTGTCCGCTGGCTACGAGCTGCTGTACCGCCTTGGCAAGGACTACGAGAAGCCCGAGTTCAACCTGCACCAGATCGTCAAGGACGGCCACAACATTCCCATCGTCGAGCAGACGATCGTCGAAAAGCCGTTTTGCCGGCTGATGCGCTTCAAGCGCTATTCGGACGACAGCGACGCTGTGACGCAGCTGAAGGAAGAACCCGTCGTGCTGGTGTGCGCACCGCTGTCGGGTCACCATTCCACGCTGCTGCGCGACACCGTTAAGACGTTGCTGCAGGATCACAAGGTGTACATCACGGACTGGATCGACGCGCGGATGGTGCCGATCGAAGACGGTACGTTCGATCTCGACGATTACATCGCGTACATCCAGGAATTCATCCGCCACATCGGCGCGAAGAATCTGCACGTGATCTCGGTGTGTCAGCCTACCGTTCCCGTACTCGCCGCCATTTCGCTGATGGCGAGCCGCGGCGAAGACACGCCGCGCACGATGACGATGATGGGCGGCCCGATCGACGCGCGTAAAAGCCCCACGGCCGTCAATTCGCTGGCGACGCAGCATTCGACCGAATGGTTCGAGAACAACGTCATTTACAACGTGCCGCCGAACTATCCGGGCTTCGGCCGCAAGGTGTATCCGGGTTTTCTGCAGCACACGGGCTTTGTCGCGATGAATCCGGAACGTCACGCGGCTTCGCACTGGGACTTCTATCAGAGCCTTCTGCGCGGCGACGAAGAAGATGCGGAAGCGCACCGCCGTTTCTATGACGAATACAACGCGGTGCTCGACATGGCCGCGGAATACTATCTGCAGACCATCCGCGTCGTGTTTCAGGAGTTCAGCCTCGCGGAAGGCACGTGGGAAGTGAACGGCGAGCTGGTACGCCCGCAGGACATCACGAAGACCGCCCTCTTCACGATCGAAGGCGAACTCGACGACATCTCCGGCAGCGGCCAGACGCGCGCCGCGCATGAGCTATGTACGGGCATCCCGGAAAAGGATCGCCGCCATTTCACGGCGGAAAAGTGCGGGCACTACGGCATCTTCTCGGGCCGTCGCTGGCGCACCATCATCTATCCGCAGTTGCGCGACTTCATCCTCGAGCACACGCCGAAGGCAACGACACGCAAGACGGAAGAGCGCGTCGAAGCGTAAGCGCACATCGGCGCAAGCCGCGTGCCGCAGGCGCAGCCAAATGTTGCGCCTGCATCGAACGGATTGCAGCGGATACAAAAACGGCCTCTTGCGAGGCCGTTTGTCCGTCAGGCGTTCAGGCTTAGCGACGCATCAGATACGCAAGCAGGATTTCGGTGTTCATCTGGATCACTTCGCTGCGCTCGGCGGCTGCGCTGAAATCGCGGCCAAGCGTGGCTTCGAGCGTGAAGCGGTTCGACACGATGTAGTAGCCCATCCCCGACAGCGTCACATAGAAGCGCAGCGGATCGACGTTCGTGCGAAACAGGCCGGCGCGCTGGCCACGCTCGAGTATCGAGCCCAACGTGGCAACGATCGGCGAGATCATTTCGCGAATGCGCGTGGACTTCTGCATATAGCGCGCCTCGTGCAGATTCTCGTTGTTCACGAGTCTCAGCAATTCGGGGTGATCGCGATAGTAGTCCCACACGAAATGCGCGAGCCGCGTGACGGCCTCGACAGGCGCGACGCCTGCGAGATCGAGCGTGCGCTCGGCTTCCGTGAGCGCACTGAACGCGTGTTCGAGGACTGCCGTGAAAAGCTGCTCCTTGCTACCGAAGTAGTAGTAGAGCATGCGTTCATTGGTCTCCGCGCGGCGGGCGATCTGGTCGACGCGTGCGCCGAACAACCCACCATTCGCGAACTCTTCGGCCGCCGCGAGCAGAATGCGGCGACGGGTGCCTTCAGGATCTCTTTTGATTTTCGGCTGATTCATGGTGGCATGTGCTTCGTGAGCCGCGTTATCCGGATCGCTCGCCGTCCAATTGCCTGGCCTTGCAACGGCGGCGCTGCGCGGGGCTGGTTGGTGGGAACACCTTCCTGCGGTCTTACAAAAAAGCGCTTCGATTATGGCACATGCTTCGGTAATAACAACTGGGGAAATCGGCGATAATAGGCATTTGACCGATCGCCGAACGCCCTTGCTGCGCCACGTTGACGGTTGCCCTCGCGGCCCGGCGCCCCACGCGGTTTGCGCATGTCTGCGAATGCGTCTCGGTGCATACCCGATGGTGACGCCAAATGGCGCACACCAAACGGTGCGGTTGATACCGCATCCATTCGATCACACGCATTCGCCGCGCCGGTGAACGGCAACAGCATGTCCCCCACGTCTTGACCGTGACAGAAACCAAAACACTCGCGGATCTCATCGAAGATCTGCTGCCCCAGACACAATGCACGAAGTGCGGCTATCCCGACTGCCGTGCTTACGCCTTAGCCATCGCGCAGGGCGAGGCCAGCTACAACCAGTGCCCGCCCGGCGGCGCGGAAGGCGTCGCGCGGCTCGCGAAGCTGCTCGGCAAGCCCGTGATTCCCCTCAATCTGGACCATGGCATCGAGCGGGCGCGGCCCGTCGCGGTCATCGACGAGAGCCTGTGTATCGGTTGCACGCTGTGCATGCAGGCTTGCCCTGTCGATGCAATCGTCGGCGCACCGAAGCAGATGCACACGATGGTCGCCGCACTATGCACGGGCTGTGACCTGTGCGTGCCGCCCTGCCCCGTCGACTGCATCGAGATGATCCCCGTCACGGGCGACAAGACAGGCTGGGATGCGTGGAGCCAGCCACAGGCCGACGCCGCGCGCACGCGTCACGACGGTCGCCGCGCGCGCCTCGCTGCGGAGCGCGAAGCGGCCGAGGCGCGCGCGGCAGCCAAACGCGCGGCGGCGGTGTCGGCGAGTTCGCCGGCCCCGACTGCGCCCGTTGTTGGCCCCGCCCCAACAGAAACGATAGTCGCAGCAGCCGCCGCGCCCGTCGCCGACGCCGAAGCGAAGAAACGCGCGATCATCCAGGCCGCGCTCGAACGCGCGCGCGCGAAGAAGGCGGAAAACGCCGCGCAAGGTCTCGGCCCCAGGAACACAACCGATATCAGTGCAGAAACGCAAGCGCAGATCGACGAAGCCGAGGCACGCCGTCGCCGGCTGGGCATTGCTAGCGACAGTTCCGAATCCAACCCCAAGCAAGACGTCGATCAACCTAAAAAGTCCTGACCGAGCCGCATGAACGCGACCAAACGACGTGCGATCTACGAGACGCTCCAGAGCCTGAACCCGCATCCGACGACCGAACTGGAATACTCGACACCGTTCGAGTTGCTGATCGCCGTGATGTTGTCCGCGCAAGCAACGGACGTCTCCGTGAACAAGGCGATGCGCCGGATGTTTCCCGTCGCCAACACGCCGCAGAAGGTGTTCGACCTCGGCGAGGAAGGTGTCGCCGACTACATCAAGACGATCGGCCTGTATCGCACGAAAGCGAAGAACGTGATCGCGACGTGCCGCATCCTGCTCGACCAGTACGGCGGCGAAGTGCCCGCCGAGCGGGAAGCACTCGAAAGTCTGCCGGGCGTCGGACGCAAGACGGCGAACGTCGTGCTGAACACGGCGTTCGGCCAGCCGACCATCGCCGTCGATACGCACATCTTTCGGGTTGCCAACCGAACGGGCCTTGCGCCAGGCAAGGACGTGCGCGCCGTCGAACTGGCGCTGGAAAAATTCACGCCCGCCGAGTTCCTGCAGGATGCGCATCACTGGCTGATTCTGCACGGGCGCTATGTGTGCAAGGCGCGCCGGCCGGAATGCTGGCATTGCGTGATCGAGCCGCTGTGCGAGTTCAAGCCGAAGACGCCGCCGCCTGATCTGTGACGCCGCGGCGCTTGCGCCATCCGTCTGCACGCGCTGCGGTCGCGGCGTAAAATGAACGGCTGCTGGCTACGTCCGAGCCGACGCACAGCGCAAACAGCCCGCCCCACTCGCTTTCACCGTCCGAAGTCCATCGATGTTCAATCCCAGCCGCGACGAAGTCCGCCGTTTTTTCACCGACACCTGGCGCAAGCAGCGCGCGGGTGAAATCCTGACGCCGCTCGAAGCGATCGCCGCCGACTGGATCATCGAGCATCCGGAGTATCACGCCGAACTCAAGGACGCCGAGGCCGCCTCGGCGCAGGACTACTCGCCCGAACGCGGGCAGACCAATCCATTCCTGCATCTGTCGATGCATCTCGCGATCAGCGAGCAGTTGTCGATTGATCAGCCGCCCGGCATTCGCGCCGCGCACGACCGGCTCGCTGCGCGCCTCGGTTCCACGCACGACGCGCAGCACGCGATCATGGAATGCCTCGGCGAAACGATCTGGGAAGCGCAGCGCACCAACACGCCGCCCGATACGGACGCCTATCTGCAGCGCATCGAGCGCCGCGCGTCGCGCGACTGACTGACGGCGCGAACCTTCGCGCCAGTCGAAACCCGTTGCACGAAAACAAACACCCCGCCAAGGCGGGGTGTTTGTCGTGATCCGTCAGCGAACCTGCAGCGGCTTACTTCTTCTGCACGAGGTCGCCGTCAAGCGATTCGATGTACGCGGCGATGTCCTTCATGTCGCTTGGCGACAGGCTTTGCACCTGCGCCTGCATGATCGCGTTGTTGCGGCCGAGGTGCGGGTTGCCCGTGCCCATCTGATACTGGCGCAGCGCCCAGTAGACGTAATCCGCGTGCTGACCGGCGAGCTTCGGATATTCGGGCGTCACGGGCTTGTTCAGATTCGGGCCGTGGCAGGCCGCGCAGTTATGGCTGTCCGAGAGCGCCTTGCCGTTGGCGGCATCCGCCGCGTGCGCGTTCGATGCGACGACAAAACCGGCCAGCGCGAGCGTCGCGCATGCAGCCTTGACCACCGTATGAAGTGCGTGGGGATGCTTCTTCATGGATTCTCCTGTGTCGACGGACGTTTGCGCTTTAGCGCCTACCGCCGTCCCATGCAAACTGGTTGCGCCGCGAACTGAATGAGCCGATGACGCGCTGGCGCGCGCCGCCACTCATTTGTCGGGATTATTCTTCGAAGAGGCCGTCTGCACCGAGTAATAGGCGGCGATGTCGGCGATGTCCTGGTCGGTCAGCGTCACAGCGATTGCATGCATCGTGTCGAAATGGCGGTCGCCCTTCTTGTACGCGTGCAACGCGTTTTCGAGGTAGGTCCGGTTCTGGCCGCCCAGCATTGGCACCCGGTACACCTCGGGGTAAGCCGTACGATAGTCGGGAATACCGTGACAGCCGATACACATCGCGACCTTGCCCTGGCCCGCCTTGGCGTCGCCCACGATATCCGCTGCCTGCGCAGTTGCCGCCAAAGTTGCCGCAAAACCCGCGGCCACCGACATGGCAGCGACCACGACATGTTTGCCAACGAATTTGTTCATAGCTCTTTTAACCTGGCTTGAGGGGGAACGGGCGCCCAAAAAGGCTACGGCCTGCGCCGTTTTACTTGTCTGGGTTGCCACGCAGGCCAAAAAAATCGGCCCAATTGTACCGCGACGCCGCGCCGGGCGTCCACCGGACAGGACCCGACCCCTCCCCCGGCAGAGCGCCGCGCCACAAGGCGTCGCGCGAAATGCCGAAATGGGACAGTCATAACCGGCTTCCATCCGGGCGCGGCGGATTGCCGCATGCGGAAATCCGTCTCTTGCACGCGCCGCGCATACCGTCCGACGCGGCTGACACCTTACGCGCGCCCCGCGGAGCACAACAGGCCTTCTGACTTATACTGGAATTTTTCCCGAACGAGCGTCCTGTCATGCGTTTCGAAGGCTCATCGCAATACGTCGCCACCGACGACCTCAAGCTCGCGGTCAATGCCGCGATGACGCTCAGGCGGCCCCTGCTGATCAAAGGCGAGCCGGGCACGGGCAAGACGATGCTCGCAGAGGAAGTCGCAGCGGCCCTCGACATGCCGCTGTTGCAGTGGCACATCAAGTCCACCACGAAGGCACAGCAGGGTCTGTACGAATACGACGCCGTATCGCGCCTGCGCGATTCGCAGCTCGGCGACGAGCGCGTGAAAGACATTCGCAACTACATCGTCAAGGGCGTGCTGTGGCAGGCGTTCGAGTCGGATGAACAATCGGTGCTGCTGATCGACGAAATCGACAAGGCCGACATCGAGTTCCCGAACGACCTGCTGCGCGAACTCGACCGCATGGAGTTCTACGTGTACGAGACGCGCGAACTGGTGAAAGCGAAGCACCGCCCGCTCGTCATCATCACGTCGAACAACGAGAAGGAGCTGCCTGACGCGTTCCTGCGCCGCTGCTTCTTCCACTACATCAAGTTCCCCGATCCGTCGACGATGCAGCAGATCGTCGAAGTCCACTATCCGGGCATCAAGCAGGAATTGCTGCGCGCCGCGATGGAAAGCTTCTTCGAGCTGCGCAACGTGTCGGGGCTGAAGAAGAAACCGTCCACCTCCGAACTGCTCGACTGGCTCAAGCTGCTGCTCGCCGAAGACATTCCGCCCGAAGCGCTGCGCTCGAAGGATCAGAAGCAGATCGTGCCGCCGCTGCATGGCGCGCTGCTGAAGAACGAACAGGACGTGAGCCTGTTCGAGCGGCTCGTGTTCATGAACCGCAACAACCGCTGATTGCGCGACTGACGCCAGGCGAACACGGATCGGAGACAAGGGCATGCTGATCGACTTTTTCTACACGCTGCGCGCCGCGAAGCTGCCCGTTTCCGTGAAGGAATACCTGACGCTGCTCGAAGCGTTGAAGGAAAGCGTGATCCAGCCGTCGCTGGACGAGTTCTACTACCTCGCGCGCATGACGCTCGTGAAAGACGAGCAGTATTTCGACAAGTTCGATCAGGCGTTCGGCGCGTATTTCAACGGCGTTGCACAGAAGGCCGATCTCGCGCTGGACGTGCCGCTCGACTGGCTGAAAAAGAAGCTGCAACGCGATCTCAGCCCAGAAGAGAAAGCGCAGATCGAAAAGATGGGCGGCCTCGACAAGCTGATGGAGCGCCTGAAGGAACTGCTCGACGAGCAGAAAGGCCGTCACGAAGGCGGCAACAAATGGATCGGCACGGGCGGCACGTCGCCGTTCGGCAATGGCGGCTACAACCCGGAAGGCATCCGCATCGGCGGCGAATCGTCGGGCAGCCGGACGGCCACCAAGGTGTGGGACCAGCGCGCCTACCGCGACTACGACGATCAGGTCGAAATCGGCACACGCAACATCAAGGTCGCGCTGCGCCGCCTCCGGCGTTTCGCGCGTGAAGGCGCCGCCGAAGAACTCGATCTGCCCGACACGATCCGCAGCACGGCCGCGAACGCTGGCTGGCTCGACCTCAAGATGGTCCCCGAGCGGCACAACAACGTGAAGGTGCTGATGCTGCTCGACGTCGGCGGATCGATGGACGATCACATCAAGCGCACGGAAGAGCTGTTCTCGGCCACGAAAGCCGAGTTCAAGCACCTCGAGTTCTACTACTTCCACAACTGCGTCTACGATTTCCTGTGGAAGAACAACCGCCGCCGCCATGTCGAGCGGATGGCGACGTGGGACGTGCTGCACAAGTTCACACCCGACTACAAGCTGATCTTCGTCGGCGACGCGACGATGAGCCCCTACGAAGTCCTCCAGGCGGGCGGTTCGGTCGAATACAACAACGCCGAAGCGGGCGCCGTGTGGCTGCGGCGGCTCGCCGACCATTTCCCGCATCACGCGTGGCTGAACCCGGAACCGGAAGGCTTGTGGGAATACCGGCAGTCGGTTTCGGTTATACGTGAAGTACTCGGCCACCGGATGTATCCGCTCACGCTCGCCGGCCTCGAAACGGCGATGCGCACGCTAAGCAAGTAAGATCCCGGGTTTTGCCCATCTGCCGGACGAGCCGAAGCGCAACGACGCCGCGGCCGCAGCGGCATTGCGCGCGCTGCCCGGCCAGCACTCACTACACCAACGACGCTACACAGAGACACGCAGGATGACCTCTTCTTCCCCCGACCTCTCCCCCGCCGCGCGCACGCCGCTGCGGCCATTCGCCGATACGTCCCTGTCCGCGCTCGTCGCGGGTTTCGTCGCGATGATGACGGGCTACACCAGTTCGCTCGTGCTGATGTTCCAGGCGGGCCGCGCCGCGCATCTGACGGACGCACAGATCTCCTCCTGGATCTGGGCGCTGTCGATGGGCATGGCGCTCTGCACGATCGGCCTGTCGCTGCGGTTTCGCGCGCCCATCGTGGTCGCGTGGTCGACGCCCGGGGCGGCGCTGCTCGTTTCGTCGCTGCCGCACGTCGCCTATCCGGAGGCGATTGGCGCGTTCGTCGTGTGCGCGCTGCTGCTGACGCTGATCGGCCTCACCGGCTGGTTCGACACGCTGATGAAGCGGATTCCGGCTGGCATCGCGGCGGCGCTGCTGGCAGGCATCCTGTTCGAGATCGGCATCGAGATTTTCCGCGCTGCGCAATTCCAGACTGCGCTCGTGCTGGCAATGTTCTTCACCTACCTCGTCATCAAGCGTTTTGCGCCGCGCTATGCGATTCCGGCGACGCTCGTCGTCGGCACGGCCGTTGCAGGCGCGCTCGGGCTGCTCGATTTCAGCCGCTTTCATGTGGCCTTCGCCGTACCTGTGCTGACGCTGCCCGCGTTTTCGCTGTCGGCGGTGATCAGCATCGGCATTCCTCTGTTCGTCGTGGCGATGGCGTCGCAAAACGTGCCGGGCATCGCCGTGCTGCGCGCGGACGGCTACCAGACGCCGTCCGCGCCGCTGATCGCGACGACGGGGGCGGCTTCGCTGCTGCTCGCGCCGTTCGGCTCGCACGGCGTGAACCTCGCGGCGATCACGGCCGCCATCTGCACCGGGCGCGAAGCGCACGAAGACAGGAACAAACGCTATATGGCGGCCGTCTGGTGCGGCGTGTTCTATCTGATCGCGGGCATTTTCGGCGCGACGATCGCCGCGCTGTTCGGCTCGCTGCCGAAGGCGCTGGTGGTGTCGGTGGCGGCGCTCGCGCTGTTCGGCTCGATCATGAGCGGCCTCACTAACGCGATGCAGGACGCACGGCAGCGCGAAGCCGCGCTCGTCACGTTCATGGTGACGGCGTCCGGCCTGACGTTGCTGTCGATCGGTTCCGCGTTCTGGGGACTCGTCGCGGGACTGGTGACGCATGGCGTACTGAACGCACGGCGCGGCTGACGAAAGCGACAAGTAAGCGGGAAAGCGAAAGGCGGAAAGCGCCTGGCGACATGGCGCGAACGGACGGAGGGTGCCCCTGTCAAACCAGCATCATCCGATCCGCCATAGAATAGAAGTAGCGGGCGGCGTTCCACGGTAACATCCCCGGTTTCAGACGTGGACATCGCAGATGACGCGCCTGCGCGGCCGCTCACGTGGCAAAGCGACGGCAAAGCGAGGTGCATGGCGGCCTCGCGCCGCGTCATCATTTCCTGGACCATGGCGCGCGTGCGCCTCGAAGCGAAGGCTCGACATGACAACTGCACTCGATCAACTCAAGCAATACACCACGGTCGTCGCGGACACCGGCGACTTCCAGCAACTCGCGCAATACAAGCCGCAGGACGCGACGACGAACCCGTCGCTGGTCCTGAAGGCCGTGCAGAAGGACGAGTACAAGCCGCTGCTCGAAAAGACCGTGCGCGATCATGCGTCGAAGCCCGTCAGCACGATCATCGACAACCTGCTGATCGCCTTCGGCACCGAAATCCTCAAGATCGTGCCGGGCCGCGTATCGACGGAAGTCGACGCCCGTTTGTCGTTCGACACGAAGGCGTCGATCGAGAAAGGACATGAACTCATCAAGATGTACGAGGCGAAGGGTATCGGCCGCGAGCGCGTGCTGATCAAGCTTGCTTCGACGTGGGAAGGCATCCGCGCCGCCGAAGTGCTGCAGAAGGACGGCATCCGCTGCAACATGACGCTGCTGTTCTCGCTGGCGCAGGCTGTCGCCGCCGCGGAAGCGGGCGCGCAACTGATTTCGCCGTTCGTCGGCCGCATCTACGACTGGTACAAGAAGAACGCCGGCAGCAACTGGGACGAAGCGCGCGACGGCGGCGCGAACGATCCGGGCGTGCAATCGGTGCGCCGCATCTACGCGTACTACAAGAAGTTCGGCTACAAGACGGAAGTGATGGGCGCGAGCTTCCGCACCACGAGCCAGATTCTCGAACTGGCCGGCTGCGATCTGCTGACCATCAGCCCCGATCTGCTGCAAAAGCTGCAGGACAGCACCGACAAGGTCGAGCGCAAGCTGGTGCCGGAAGCGTCCAAAGACGCCGACATTGCCCGCGTGCCGACGGACGAAGCGTCATTCCGCTTCCTCGTCAACGACGAGGCAATGGCCACCGAGAAGCTCTCCGAAGGCATTCGCGTATTTGCTGCGGATGCCGTCAAGCTCGAGAAGGTGATCGAAGGTCTGCGTTAAGACCGCCTCGCCTGATTCACCGCGCAAGCAAGGCGCGCGGGGCCCGCAAGGCCCCGCGCGCTTTTTTGTTTGTCGCCCGTTTTGCGCCGCTTTTCTCTACCGCTTCGTGCGCATTCTTTTCCCAATGTGTCAGCGTACTGTCTGCGCTTCGGCAGCTTTTACTTCGGTCAACACAGTTTCACATTCGACGCTGCAGCGGCGACTACAATCGTTGGCACGCGTGCGTTCAGTCGCACTCCGTCACTGCGCGTTCGCGCGAAACGACGTCTCAATTCCATTGACAGGAGACAACGATGCAAGTCCAGCCCTATCTGTTTTTCAATGGCCGTTGTGAAGAAGCGCTGAAGTTCTACGGCGAGAAGCTCGGCGCACAAGTGCTGTTCCAGATGCGTTTCCGGGACGCGCCGCCGAACCCGCAGCAACCCATCCGCCCCGGCACCGAAGACAAGATCATGCATGCGTCGGTCAAGATCGGCGCGACGGAACTGATGGCGTCGGACGGCAACTGCGACGACACGCCCGGCTCCGGCACGCACACGGGCTATGGCCTGTCGATCACCGTCGACGATCCTTCGCAAGGCGAAAAGACCTTCAACGCGATTTGCGAAGGTGGCAATGTCGTGATGTCGTGGCAGGCGACTTTCTGGAGTACGGGCTTCGGCATGGTCGTCGACAAGTTCGGCGTGATGTGGATGGTCACCAACCCGCACGAAGGCGACAAGCACGCAAGCTGATTCGTCATTGACGCGCGGGCGCATCGGTCGCGCCGCGTTCGATGTTCCAGTTCGTCTCGCTCGCCGCGAGCAGCGCGCGCAAGCGTTCCACCTGCTCGGCGAAGCGCTGCGCGAGCCAGTACGGCCCCTGTAAATCAGGGGCCATTTCTTCGCACGGTATCTGGGCGCCCTGCTTCGCTTCCGGCGTCGATGATGTCGCCGCGTCCGGCATCCGGAACTGCGTCGCGCCCGCGAAGCGCAACGCGCGCGCGGCGGCGAGCAGCGTCAGGCGTACCGCGTTCGCCTCTTCGCCGCAGCGCTGCGCGAACGCGTCGCGCCGATCCGGATGCGCGAGCGTGCCCGTCGACAGCATTTCGAGCGCGCTCAGCATCGAACGATGCAAGCGCTGGATCTCATCTAGCTTCGCAATGGGCAGATCGATTTCCTTGGCCACCGACGGCATCAGCGATCGCAACTGCACCAGCCGCTTGCCCATGCGAATGAACGTGGCAACCTGCTCGTCGCTGCCGACGGGTACGCCCGTCGTCATCCGCGTGTAGATGCGCGCGCATTCGCGCAGATTGTCGGCGAGCAGATAGCGCCATGAGTACGTCGCGTGCAACGGCAGCGCAAACGAAAACGCCAGCGCGATCGCAATGCCGATCAGCACGTTCAGCGTGCGCCAGAGCCCCGTTTCGATCATGTTGTCGCCGTGTCCCGCGACGATGCACATCGTGATCGCCGTCAGCAGCGCGACGTAACCCGCGCTGCCGATCGCAAACCACGCGCACACGGCGGCAATCACCGACATCAGCACGTAGGTAAGCGTCAGCGAATCGAACAGGTTCTGCTGCAGGATCAGCGCAAGCCCGAGCGTCGCGCCGAGCAGCGTGCCCGCCGCGCGCTCCGCCGCTTTCTTGCGGATGTTGCCGTGATGCTGCAAGCCGCCGATCACCACCAGCAGTGTCACCGACGACCAGATGCCGTGCGGAATATCGATGCCCGTCGTCGCGAGGATCGACACGAGCATCGCGAGGCCGACGCGCAGGCTGTGGAAGAACTTGGCGTGGCGATAACGGTAATAAGGCGACGTGACCGCGCGCACGAGCCGGCCGATGCGCGTGCGGCGAGGCGCAAGACGCGCGGCGACGGCGTCGTTCGTTCCCGGCGGCGTGCCGGTGACCGGCTTGCCAGGCGGCTTCGGTTGCGGGTCGGCGAGAGCCATCGGTCATCCCAGGTTGGGGTTGCGCGGCAAAGACAGCGACCACACGAGCATAAACGATGTCGGCCCAGGACCGCACTGGCATCCGGCCGTTCGCGTCCACAGATCCCGCGCGCCGCGCCAGAAAAAAAGCCCGCAGCATTCGCTGCGGGCTTTCCTGTCAGGCAATCAACCGACGCAAGATCAGGCTTCGTGTACGTCCAGATAGTCTTCCGGACGCGTGCGGTCTTCGGCGTGCTTCATGCCGATTCCGCGCACCACGAGGCTGGCGACGACCGACACCACCAGATTGACGATCAACGACCACACAGCCGCATAACCCGGAATCGCGAGGCCGCCGATATGGATCGTGTAGATCGAGCCCGCGAGCTTCAGCGAAATCGCCATCCACGTGCCGACGGCGATGCCGACCGCCCAGCCGAGCAGCAGTCCGCGATAGTCGAGCACGCGCGTGTAGAGACCGAGCACGATGGCGGGCAGCGTCTGGATGATCCAGATGCCGCCGAGCAGTTGCAGCTGAATCGCATACGTCAGCGGCAGACCCAGAATGAACGCGACGGCGCCGACCTTCACGATCAGCGACACGAGCTTGGCGATGTTGGTCTCCTGCTCGTGCGTCATGTTGCGGTTCACGAACTCCTTGTGGATGTTGCGCGTGTACAGGTTCGCGGCCGCAATCGACATGATCGCGGCGGGCACCAGCGCGCCGATGCCGATCGCCGCGAACGCGACGCCGACGAACCACGACGGGAAGAAGTGCAGGAACAGCGCGGGCACCGCGAAGTTCGGGCCGAAGGCCTTGAAGTACGGCGCGAACTCCGGCATGTCCTTCACGCCCGCAGCGAGTGCCATGAAGCCGAGCAGCGCGAGCAGACCGAGCACCAGCGAGTACGCGGGCAGCATCGCCATGTTGCGGCGGATCGTGTTGCCCGACGACGACGACAGAACGGCCGTGATCGAGTGCGGGTACAGGAACAGCGCGAGCGCCGATCCCATCGCCAATGTCGCGTACGCGCTATAACCGTTCAGGCTCGACACGTCCGGTGCCTTGAGCAGCAGCTTGGCAGGCGGCACGGCGCTGAAGATATGCGCGAAGCCGCCCAGTTGCGGCGGAATCACGATGATTGCCGCAGCGATCGTGATGTAGATCAGCACGTCCTTGACGACGGCGATCATGGCCGGCGCGCGCAGACCCGACGTGTACGTGTACGCAGCGAGGATCGCGAAGGCGATGATCAGCGGCAGATCGCCGACGAAGCCCTTCGTATCGAAGCCGAGCGCGCCGATCACCACTTCGATGCCGACCAGTTGCAGCGCGATGTACGGCATCGTCGCGACGATGCCCGTCACGGCGACGGCAAGCGCGAGCATGCGGCTGCCGTAGCGCGCGCTGACGAAGTCGGCGGAGGTCACGTAGCCTTGACGCTTCGAGATGCTCCACAGCTTTGGGAACACGACGAACGCGAACGGATAGATCAGGATCGTATAAGGCAGCGCGAAGAAACCCGTTGCGCCTGCGCCGAACACGAGTGCGGGGACGGCGATGAACGTGTAGGCGGTGTACAGGTCGCCGCCCAGCAGGAACCACGTGACGACCGTGCCGAAGCGCCGGCCGCCGAGGCCCCACTCTTCCAGATGCGCGAGATCGCCTTTACGCCAATGCGCGGCGATGAAGCCGAGAATCGTGACGCCGATGAAGAACAGAACGAAGACGAAGGTTGCGGTGGCGTTCATCGAGCACCTCCCTTCGAGCGATTTTTCGTTTTGAAGTACACGACGGCCGTAATCACCGCGCTGATCAGCACCCACAGGAGCTGATACCAGTAGAAGAACGGGAAGTCGAATAGCACGGGTTCGATCTTGTTGTATGACGGCACCCAGATCATCGCGATCCAGGGTAACAGCAACAGCCACAGCCAGTGCTTGCTGGCCTTGTTGGCGTCGGCGTCGTGAGCCATGACGTCTCCTCTTACCTTTTATTGAATTGTGTCCCGCGTCTGGCGGGCAGATGGACCCGGCTGCGGATAACAGACTGGGCGCCCCGAAAGCCCCGAAAGAGTATCGGAGTGGCGAACGACCGGTCAAGCAGGGGTGACCCTAAACGCAACGGTGTTGTCAATACACGAAACGTCGCAGAGTGTGAGATCGGATACGAAAGCAGACATCTCCGCTGCTTCGTTGAGACGCGCGGCGTGATGCCGGCTGAATGAATGTCGAGGCCGCCGTGCCGGGCGAGGTACGGCGGTTGCGCGAGCGCACGCACTGGCGTGGCACCCGCGCGGGGATTGTCAGATCGCGAACGTGTCGTTCTGGCCCGTCGATTCCTGCAGGCCCTTGACCCACTTGCGTGCGGGCAATGCGAGCTTTGCCTCGATCAGCTTCGCGCGCTCCTGCAACTGCGCGAACGGCACGTCGATTGCCGGGCCCGAGAATGCGATCGCGATGCGGTTGCCATCGTGTACTTCGGGCAGCGCGATCACGCGTCCATCGAAGGCTTCGTTCAGGCGCTTCATATTGCGCACGAAGCTCGGATGATCGCCGAACAGGTTGACGGTGACGACGCCCGCTTGCGTGAGACACGCGCGCGCGGCGCGATAGAAAGCGACGCTGTCGAGCACGGGGCCACGCGCAGTCGCGTCGTACAGATCGATCTGCAATGCGCCGATCGTGTCGTGGTTCGCGCGGTCGTTGACGAATTCCCATGCGTCGGTTTCGCGCACGGTGAGGCGCGCGTCGTCGGCGGGCAGGCTGAACATCGTGCGCGCGGCGATCACGACGGCGGGGTTCAATTCGACGGCTTCAACCTGCGCGCGCTTCAGGTAGCGGTGCGCGAACTTTGTCAGCGAGCCGGTGCCGAGGCCGAGCTGCACGATACGATTCGGCGTTTCGAGGAACAGCAGCCAGGCCATCATCTGCTGCGCGTATTCGAGTTCGATGTGATCGGGCTTCGACAGGCGCATCGCGCCTTGCACCCATTCCGTGCCGAAGTGCAGATAGCGCACGCCGCCCTCTTCCGAGAACGTGACGGGCGCGAAGCGCGGCTTGCGCGGGGTTTCGATCACCGACGCTTTCGCGACGTCGCTGAAATCGTCTTCGTCGCGCGACGCGCGGGTTTTTGCACGCGAAATGCGTTGCTTAGGCGCAGCGGATTGATTGTTGCGGAAAGCACGCGCCTCGGCCGAAGCACGCTTGATCAGTTTCGTCATGTGAGGATCTCGCGCCACAGGCGCAATTTTTGGTCGAACGAGAGCATAGCATTGGCGGGGCTGGAGGACGGGAGGACCAGCGTCTCGTAGCCCGCCTCCGCGATCACAGGCGCAAAGCGCCCCGCCGTCTTGCCATTGAAGCAGACCTTCTTCAGCTTCGGCGCGTACTCGCGAAACGAAGCGAAGTCGTTTGGCGTCGCGTTGCGGATTGCCACATCGAGACTGCCTTCGCGCGTGCATGCGGCCAGCACGTCCCATACACCGATGCCATGCTTCAACACGCGCTCGAGACGCGTCGGGTAATCGAGTTCGTGCAGCGGTTCGCCGATCACCGCGCCGAGCAAACGCCAGAACTGGTTACGCGGATGCGCGTAATACTGTGTCGCCACCAGCGACGCCTCGCCGGGAAAGCTGCCGAGAATCAGCGTATGCGTACACTCGGCGACGACGGGTGGAAAGCCGCGCAGCATCAGCGCACCTCGCCCTGCTTGCCGGCACGTTTTGCGTTGACATCAGCGCGCGAAGCCGTGTGATCGAGCGCCTGTCCGTGATCGCGCGGCACCGGTTGCGCCGCCGCGTGCTTGTGATCGCGCATCGCGAGACGCGTCCACAGCGCGGGCAGCATGACTTCGGTGACCATCAACGGCTCGCCGTAGCGCTCGAATACGGAACGTCGCGCGAGCAACGCGTGGATACGCGCGTTATCCATTTCTCGCAAAGCAAGACGATGCAGCGGATGCCGCGCCGTCAAGCGTCGGCTGACCAGCGACGAACGCGACACACTGCTGTCGCTATACAACAGTTCCGCAAGCGGACGCGTGCGCAGACGGCGCATCGCCTGCCACACGCCCGTGCTCGCCGCGAGCGGCACGATGCTGTGCGCGGCGACGAACGGCTTTCCATCGACCGATAACACCACCTCACGCACCCACACGGGCGTGCGCGGCGCGATGGCGAGCGCGGTGGTTTCGTCGTCGAAGGGCAAATCGACGGCCTCGCGTGTCACGCGCACCGTGACGGCGCCGAGCGTGCGCAAGTGCGCCGTCAGCGAACCGCCACGTGTGAGCCAGTCTTTTTGATCAGGCGAGAACACTGGAAGGGGCGCGACGCGCCAATGCGCGTCGGCAGCATCGAAACGGATAGGCATGGGCCGCATTATAGGATGCGCGACGCATCCGCTCCTTTCAGCTAGAAATCTCCTTACTCACGCGCAGACAAATCCGGCACGCAGTTCAGAACGGTCTGCTACCCATGAGAAAAGCCGCCGTTGAAGATAAGGGCGAGTCGATCCATCCCGTCGATGGCAATCGCTCACTCAACCCACTTGCACTACGGAGGTTCGTATGACCGCTCACGACAAAGCCACATCGGATCGCATTGCGCATCTCGCCGCTATCGTGTTGAAACGCGCGAACGTATTGGAGACAGAAAAAGAACTCGCGGGCTCTGCGCTCGCGCAGCATCACACAAGCAAACATACGAGCGCCCGGATCGGCAAGGTTGCTGGACACGTGCTCGGCGATCCGCACGCGTGCGCCGAGGCGAAGGAACTGGCGGGTTCGGTACTCGCTCAGGTGCGTCAGCATGAGCGCGCTTCGATGGAGCGCTGACCTGGTCGGGCGCAAACCGCAGGCAAAAAAATGCGCTGCCGAAGCAGCGCATTTTTATCATCGCGAGCCGGTTAGCCTGCCACGTCTATTAACGCGCCAACAACAACGCATTCGTCCGCTTCACAAAACTCGCCGGATCTTCCAGCGAACCGCCTTCCGCCAGCAGCGCCTGATCGAACAACAGATGACACCAGTCATCGAAGTTCGCGTTATCGGTGCTCAGGTTCTTGACCAGCGCATGCTCCGGATTCACTTCAAGAATCGGATGAAACGCCGGCGCATTCTGCCCTGCCGCCTTCAGCATGCGCTGCAGATAGCCGCTCATATCGCCCTCATCAGCCACGAGGCAAGACGGCGAATCCGTCAGGCGGAACGTCAGACGCACGTCCTTCGCCTTGTCCTTGAGCGCTTCCTTCATGCGCTCGACGAGCGGCTTCAATTCTTCGCCGACCTTCTCCTGCGCCTGCTTTTCCTCATCGTTCAACTGGCCCAGATCGAGGTCGCCACGCGCGACGCTTTGCAGCGGCTTGCCGTCGAACTCATTGAGGAACGACAGCATCCATTCGTCGACGCGATCCGTCAGCAGCAGCACTTCGACGCCCTTCTTGCGGAACACTTCGAGGTGCGGGCTGTTCTTCGCGGCCTGATACGTATCGGCCGTGACGTAGTAGATCTTCGACTGCTCGGGCTTCATGCGCGCGACGTAATCCGCCAGCGCCACCGTCTGCTCGGACGAGTCGTTATGCGTCGACGCGAAACGCGCGAGCTTCGCAATGCGCTCCTTGTTCGAGAAGTCCTCGCCGATGCCTTCCTTCAGCACCTGGCCAAACTCCTTCCAGAACCCCGTGTACTTTTCCTTTTCGGCGGCTTCTTCCGAGTTCGCCAGTTCTTCGAGCATCGACAGCGCGCGCTTGGTCACGCCTTCGCGGATCGCCTTCACGTCGCGGCTTTCCTGCAGCAGTTCGCGCGACACGTTCAGCGGCAGATCGGCCGAATCGACCACGCCCTTCACGAAACGCAGATACGCGGGCAGCAATTGCTCGGCGTCGTCCATGATGAACACGCGCTTCACATACAGCTTCAGGCCGCCGCGATGATCGCGGTTCCACATGTCGAACGGCGCGTGTGCCGGCACATACAGCAGTTGTGTGTACTCGCTGCGGCCTTCGACGCGGTTATGCGTCCACGTCAGCGGGTCTTGATGATCGTGCGACAGATGCTGGTAGAACTGCTTGTACTGCTCTTCGGTGATGTCGCTCTTCGCGCGCGTCCACAGCGCGCTCGCCTGGTTGACGGTCTCGTCTTCGTCCTTCGTGACCATCTCGCCCTTCTCGGCGTCCCACTCTTCCTTCTGCATCAGGATAGGCAGCGCGACGTGATCCGAGTACTTCTGGATGATCGACTTGAGCTTGTGCGAAGACAGCAGTTCGTCTTCGTCGGCGCGCAAATGCAGTGTGATCGTCGTACCGCGCGGCGCGCGTTCGATCGTGTCGACCGAGAAATCGCCCTCGCCCGCGCTCGTCCAGCGCACGCCTTCCGACGCCGGCAGACCGGCGCGGCGGGTTTCCACCGTGATCTTGTCCGCGACGATGAAACCCGAATAGAACCCGACACCGAACTGGCCGATCAGCGCCGCGTCCTTCTGCTGGTCGCCCGACAGCTTGCCGAAGAATTCCTTGGTGCCCGAGCGCGCGATCGTGCCGAGGTTCGCGACCGCTTCGTCGCGGCTCATGCCGATGCCGTTGTCGTCGATGCTGATAGTGCGCGCGGCCTTGTCGACCGACACGCGGATGCGCAGGTTCGGATCGTTCTCGTACAGCGCGTTGTTTTCGATCGCTTCGAAGCGCAGCTTGTCCGCCGCGTCCGATGCGTTCGAGATCAGTTCGCGCAGGAAGATTTCCTTGTTGCTGTACAGCGAATGGATCATCAGGTGCAGAAGCTGTTTCACTTCTGCCTGAAAGCTCATGGTTTCTTGTGCCATGGTCAGTTTTCCTCTTCTATTGCAGGTTGATTCGTGGATTCGAAGCTGAATGTGTCTGCAAGCGCGGCGCGCTTTCAGACGCTGCCGGGTCAAATGGGGGCGTGCGCGGCCAATTCAAGAGGTTGCACGTGGCCCTCATGCGACCCTCAGGAAGCCCGCCGCGCGACGCCGTCCAGATAGCGGCACAGGAATGCGGGCAGCGCCGGGTCGCCGCAATTCGCGACGTTGAAGCGCATCCAGGTAGTCGGCGACTGCTGCGGCGAGAACAGGCTTCCCGGTGTCAGCAAAAAGCCTTCCTCGTGGCCGGCGGCCGCCAGCGCGTCGGCGTCGACGCCCGTATCCGCCCACACGAACATGCCCGCCGCGGGCGTCTGAAACATCCGCAAGCCCGTCTTTTCGAGCATCCGCACGGATTTGTCACGCACGCTGTCGAGCCGCGCGCGCAGCCGCTCGACGTGCCGCCGGTAGTGCCCTTCCGTCAAAATCTTGTAGAGCACGCGCTCGTTCAGTTCGGGCGTCGTCATGCCGACCAGCATCTTCTGGTCGGTGACGGCCTTCGCGACGTCCAGCGACGAAGCGATGAAACCGACCCGCAGATTCGCCGCCAGCGTCTTCGAGAAGCTGCCCAGATAGATCACGCGCTTCAACTGGTCGAGGCTCGCGAGGCGCGTCGCGGGAAAGCCCGGCGGGCACAGATCGCCGTAGATATCGTCTTCGACGACGATGAAGTCGTACTCCTCCGCGAGCCGCAGGATGCGGAACGCCTGCGCCGCCGTGAGCGAGGTGCCCGTCGGGTTCTGCAGCACGGAGTTCAACACGAGCATTTTCGGCCGCCACGTCTGCACCAGCGTTTCCAGCGCGTCGAGATCGGGGCCGTCCGGCGTGTACGGCATGCCGACCAGGCGCGCGCCCTGCGACGCAAAGCGCCCGAACATCTGGAACCACGCCGGATCGCCGACGATCACCGAATCGCCCGGCTGCACGTAGAGCCGCGCGATCAGGTCGATGGCCTGCGTGATGCCCGACACGAGCACGATCTGCTCCGGCGACGCGCCGATCTCCAGTTCTTCGAGCCGCGTCTGCAACTGCTGGCGCAGCGGTAGGAAGCCTTGCGGCGTGCCGAAGCCGAGCATCTGCGCGCCGCTTTGCCTACCGAGCGTGCGCAGCGCGCCCGTGATCAGCTCGCCGTCGAGCCAGCGCGCGGGCAGGTAGCCGAGACCAGGACCGCGCTCGGGACGCGTCGACGTGTGCAGCATGTTGCGCAACAGCCAGACGACGTCGATCGTGCTTGGCGCGGGCGCCGCGTCGGGCGTGGCGGTGCGGCGCTCGACGGGCAGCGGGCCGGACGCCAGCCGCTCGCGCACGTAAAAGCCCGAGCCGCGACGCGAATCCAGATAACCCTGCGCGACCAGCCGCTCATACGCCTCGACGACCGTAAAGCGCGACACGCCCTTGTCGAGCGCCAGCTTGCGGATCGACGGCATGCGCATGCCGGGGCGGAACACGCGCTCCTCGATGCGGCGGCGCGCCCACTGCACGAGCTGATCGACGAGCGTCAGCGCCGAAGCGTCGTGAGGAGCGGGAATCAGGTCGAGCGGGACAGACATGGCGAACTCCAGCGGGTGCTGCAAGGGCAACGTCGGGAACGGCGCGCAGCGAGCTATAGCCGTTGCGATGACAGAAGTCCATCAGACGCACGGACAACTGTACCGAATAGTATCGAAGCGATTGTACCGTTACTGTGCCGGTCACTGTCGGTACATTTGAATCGACGCTCAGGCGTTTCCGACCCGTTTTTTACCCGTTTCCGATCCGTTTTAGCCCCATTTGCGCGCTCCATCCGACGCGGCGCAAAGCCCGCTGATACTGGCCGTGCCGCACTGCGCATGGTCCGGCCGCAAGCCAAACGGTATTCTTACGGATTCGCCTGATCGCCGGCACGCGACAGACAGATGCCTGCCGCAGCGGCCTTCAGCAGAACGACCGTCCACTTGCAGCCATGACCGCACAAACGCTACGCATCGATCACCTCGTTGTTTCCGCCCGCACCCTCGACGAAGGCACGCAATATGTCGCCGATACCCTCGGCATTGCGCCGTCGGGCGGCGGCGCGCATCCGTCGATGCGCACCCACAACCGGCTGCTCAACCTGTGGGGCGGCGCGTACCTGGAAGTGATCGCAATCGATCCCGACGCGGCGCAATCCGCAGACGCCCGCCCTCGCCTCTTCGCGCTCGACGATCCCGCCGTGCATGAGCGCCTCGCGAAGGGTCCGTATCTGTCGCACTGGGTTGCGCGCGTCGATCGGCCGAAAAATCTGGCGCTGTGGCAACAGCAGTATCCCGAGCGCATTTCGACCGTCGTGCCGATGACGCGTGGCGATTTCGCCTGGAGCCTGACGATCGCCGATGACGGCGCATTCCCGTCGTGGCAAGGCGCGGGCGACGGTGTCGTGCCGTCGCTGATCCAGTGGGACACGCCGCGCCATCCGTCCGACCTGCTGCCGGAAACCGGCCTCGCGCTGAAGGCGCTGAAGGGCTGGCATCCGCAGGCCGAGGTCGTCGCGCAGCAGTTGCAATGGCTCGGCGCGGCTCATCTGATCGCGCTGGAAAGCACGGACGGCGCGCCCGCGTTGGCAGCTGAAATCGAGACCCCGAGCGGACTGCGTACGCTCAAGTAACCCCACACATAGAGAGACAGAAGCAATGAAGCGCGAAACCCAGGGCATGCTGCTCGGCCTGATCGGCGTGGTGATTTTCAGTCTGACGCTGCCGATGACCCGCATCGTCGTCGCCGAATTCAGTCCGCTGCTGAATGGCCTTGGCCGCGCGCTCGCCGCTGCTGTTCCCGCTGCCGTGCTGCTCGCAGTCCGCCGAGAAAAGCTGCCGACGTGGCCGCAACTGAAAAGCCTTGCCGTCGTGTCGCTGGGCGTGATCGTCGCATTTCCGGTGTTCTCCGCGTGGGCGATGAAGACCGTGCCGGCTTCGCACGGTGCCGTCGTCAATGGTTTGCAACCGCTGTGCGTCGCCATCTATGCGGCGTGGCTGTCGCACGAGCGTCCGTCGAAGGCGTTCTGGGCGAGCGCCATCGTGGGCAGCGCGATCGTCATCGCGTTTGCCTTGCAGGCGGGCGGCGGCGCGCTTCAGGCAGGCGATCTGCTGATGCTGGTCGCCGTCGGCATCGGCGCGCTCGGCTACGCGGAAGGCGCGCGGCTCGCGCGGCAGATCGGCGGCTGGCAGGTTATCTGCTGGGCGCTCGTCGTGTCCGCGCCGTTCCTGCTCGCTCCCGTCGCGTGGCTCGGCTGGGAGCAGCACGTCACGCATCCCGGCCCCGTCGCGCTAAAAACGTGGCTCGCGTTCGGCTATGTCACGGTGTTCTCGCAGTTCATCGGCTTTTTCGCGTGGTACGCGGGGCTCGCCATGGGCGGGACGGCGCGCGTCGGCCAGGTGCAACTGCTGCAGATCTTCTTCACGATGGCGTTCTCCGCGCTCTTTTTCGGCGAGACCGTCGCGCCCATCACGTGGATTTTCGCGGCGGCCGTGATCGCCACTGTCGTGCTGGGCCGCAAGGCTACCGTGCATACGGCCGTGCGGCCGGTTCGCGCCGCCTGACGAGTTCGCGCGATAATCCTTCTTTTGACCGACCACCTGTTCCTGCTACAACGACGAGGAGACCATGAATCAAAGCGACCTCAATGCCCCGACCTGGCAATTGTCCGAACGCGCTCGCAAGCTGACCAGCTCGGCGATTCGCGAAATCCTGAAGGTCACCGAGCGTCCCGAGGTCATTTCGTTCGCGGGCGGTCTGCCGTCGCCGGCCACCTTCCCGGCGGAAGAAATGCGCGTAGCCTCCGACCGCATCCTGCGCGATTCGCCCGCCGCCGCGCTCCAGTACAGCGCGACGGAAGGCTATCTGCCGCTGCGCGAATGGGTTGCGCAACGCTATTCGGTGAACGGCGCGCAGATCCGTCCTTCGCAGGTGCTGATCACGACGGGCTCGCAACAGGCACTCGATCTGCTCGGCAAGGTGCTGGTCTGCCCGGAAAGCCCGGTGCTGGTCGAAACGCCGACCTATCTCGGCGCGCTGCAATCGTTCTCGATGTACGAGCCGCACTACGTGCAGGTCCCGACGGACGATAACGGCCTGATCCCCGAAAGCCTCACGCCCGAGCTGACGAAGGGCGCGCGCCTGCTGTACGCGCAGCCGAACTTCCAGAATCCGACGGGACGCCGCCTGCCCATCGAGCGCCGCCGCGCACTCGCCGAATTCGCAAAGTCGGCGCCCTTCCCCGTCATCGAAGACGATCCGTACGGCGCGCTCGACTATCGCGGCGAGCCGCTGCCGACCATGCTGTCGATGTCGCCCGATCACATCGTGCATCTCGGCTCGTTCTCGAAGGTGCTGGCGCCCGGCCTGCGCATCGGCTACATCATTGCGCCCGAGGAACTGCACTTCAAGCTCGTGCAAGCCAAGCAGGCCACGGATCTCCACACGCCAAGCTTCACGCAGCGCATCGTGCATGAAGTCGTGAAAGACGGCTTCCTCGATACGCACGTGCCGAAAATCCGCGCGCTGTATCGCGACCAGTGCGAAGCGATGCTCGGCTCGCTCGAACGCTACATGCCCGAAGGCGTGACGTGGAACCGGCCGGAAGGCGGCATGTTCATCTGGGTGACGCTGCCGAAGCACATCGACACGATGAAGCTGCTCGAACAAGCCGTCGCGCAAAACGTCGCGTTCGTGCCGGGCGGTCCGTTCTTCGCGAACGAAGCGCAGCACAACACGCTGCGCCTGTCGTTCGTGACCGTGCCGCCCGCGAAAATCGACGAAGGCGTTGCGCGTCTCGCGGAACTCATCCGCGCGCGCGTCTGAACACCCGCTGTAAGATGCGCCATCGCGCGCCTCTCACGGCGCGAGCGCGCGGCCAATAGCGAATCGCCATCGGTCGCGCGCACGCTTCACGATTCTTTCCATTCATCGACGAGGACACGTCATGGCTCAATCGAATGTGTATGACAAGCTGAAGGAACTGGGCATCGAACTGCCCGTCGCGGGCGCGCCCGCTGCCGCGTATGTGATGAGCGCGCAAAGCGGCAACACGGTGTACCTGTCGGGTCACATCGCGAAGAAAGACGGCAAGGTGTGGGCCGGCAAGCTCGGCGACAACGTCAGCACGGAAGAAGGCAAGACGGCCGCACGTTCGGTCGCGATCGATCTGCTCGCGACATTGCACACGCATGTCGGCGACCTGAACCGCGTGACGCGCATCGTCAAGGTGATGAGCCTCGTGAACTCGACGCTCGATTTCACCGAGCAGCACATCGTCACGAACGGCGCATCGGAACTGATCGCCGACGTGTTCGGCGAGCGCGGCAAGCACGCGCGTTCGGCATTCGGCGTCGCGCAGATTCCGCTTGGCGCATGCGTCGAGATCGAACTGATTGCCGAGGTGCAATAAGCGGCGCGGAACCACGCGTGAGGCGTTCCTTGTTGCGAGCGCCTTCGTCGCGAATCAGTACCGACGCTAACGCGCCGTCGATGATGTGAAAGCGTCATCGGCGGCGTTTTTTTGTATCTACGGTCGACCTCGCGCGCCTCGACGTTGTGCCGTCACAACACGGCACGCGAACATCGCACTGCGCACAAACCCCAGGTCAGACATCGAACAGGGACACACGATGCAAGAGCAAACCGTCCGTTTCAAACAGGTCGATGTATTCACGTCCGTGCCGTTCAAAGGTAATCCGCTCGCGGTGGTTTTCGATGCGGACACACTCGACACCGAACAGATGCAGGCCATTGCGCGCTGGACGAATCTGTCGGAGACGACGTTCCTGCTAAAGCCGACCGACCCGTCGGCCGATTACCGGGTGCGCATCTTCACGACGGGAGGCGAGTTGCCGTTCGCCGGCCATCCGACGCTCGGCAGCGCGCACGCCTGGCGCGAAGCGGGCAATCAGCCGAAGCAGCCGGGCCGCCTCGTCCAGCAATGCGCGGCGGGCCTGATCGAACTGACGGAAGACGATAGCGCGCGCAACGTGTGGGCATTCGCTGCGCCGCCCGCGCGCGTCAAGCCGCTGGCGCAGAGCGAATACGCCGCGCTCGCCGATGCGTTGCGTAGCGATGCAATCGATTACACGGCGCAGCCGTGCGGTGTCGACAATGGTCCCAAATGGCTCATCGTCCGTATGAAATCGGCGGACGCATGTCTCGCGCTCGATCCCGATGCGGCGGCGCTGCGGCGTGTCGCGCAAACGGCAGGCGCGCTAGGCCTTGCGGCTTACGGCCCTCATGACGCAAATGGCCCGGCAACTTTCGAGTTGCGCTGCCTGCTATTGGGCGGCAACCTCGGTGTAGGGGAAGACCCTGTCACGGGCAGCGCGAACGCCGCGGTCGCGGGGCTGCTGACCACGCAGAACATGCGGCCCGGCAGTCAATACAGCGTACGCCAGGGCACCGCGCTCGGCCGCGCCGGCGACGTCTATGTCCGCTACGACGATGCAGCAGGCAAGACCTGGATAGGCGGCGCGTCGGTGACGATTATCGACGGCACATTCCGTCTGCCGTGAAACTGCAAGCGTAATTAATGGGAATAAGCGGCGACTGAATTGACATTTGCGCGTCACCTGGATGTTCTAAAAATCCACTCGATGCGCACAGATAAAATGCCCCAATCCAACGCAAATGCGGCCATTCATGCACACTGCATGAATGGCCGCATTGCCATGATGGCTGTCGAACTGTCATTGCGGCAATCGATCGTGCTTGCCGCGGTTTCGACAAAATCTTTCAAACGCCCGCCTGATGCGCCTGTTCGGGCAATGCACGCGATTGGCGCAAACGTTGCCCTGTATGCCCGCCAGGGACAGCGTATACCCGATGCGCCAGCCCTTCCTTAATTATTGCCCATTCAGTAATATCAAATCGTAACCGATGACCAATGGGTGGTCTGGCTCGCCACCACGCCCCTGCTCCCACGTCGCGACTGCGGCGTGTCAATCGTCAAAGCAGCCGGTTGCTTTAACATTCGCGCAGTCAACCGAAACGCAAACACCGCAACACAAGCACAGCCGCAAGGCACAGGGTCACGGTCTAGCCGATGAATCAGTTCCGCCACGCTTCCGCCCGCGACGTCAGGCACCGCCTCGATCCGGCGGGAACCCGCCGACGCGCGCTGCTCGCGATTCCCGCGCTCGGCGTGCTGGTGCTCGTGCTGCTGTGGACCGTTATCTTTGCGCGACTGTCGGTTGAGAAGGAAACGACGTATCGCGAAGCGATGGCGTCGGCGGCGATCTTGTCGGCGGCACTCGAACAGCACACGGTGAAGGCGATTCACCAGGTCGATCAGATCACGCGCTTTGTCAAATTCGAATTCGAAAAAACGCCGGGACATTTCGATCTCGGCAGCACGGTTGAAAAAGGCGTCGTGCAAAGCGAAACACTCGTGCAGGTTTCGCTGATTGACGAGCATGGCAAGCTCATCGCGAACACGGCAGATCCCAATCCGAAACCGATCGACCTGTCGGACCGCGAGCACTTCAAGGTACACGAGCACGAGAACGACGACCAGCTGTTCATCAGCAAGCCCGTGCTCGGCCGCGTCTCGGGCCATTGGACCTTGCAGATGACGCGCCGTCTGAATCACCCCGATGGTTCGTTCGCGGGCGTCGTGGTGGTGTCGGAAGACCCGAGCTATTTCACGAGCGACTTCTACAACAACGCGGCTATCGGACGTGAAGGCGTCATCGCGGTGATCTCCGACAGCGGCGCGGTGCTCGCACGGCGCACGGGCAACGCCGACCATACGCAAGGCGTGTTCACGGCGACGGGCGTCTATCCGACTTCGGAGCATGTGTCGGGCACCTACGTCGATTCGATCGACAACGTCACGCGCATCGTGTCGTACCGGCATATCGACGGCTATCCGCTCGGCGTGCTGGTCGGTCTGTCGCAGGCCGAAGAATTCGCCGACTACAACCACACGCGCAACGTCTATCTGCTGATGGCGAGCTTTATCTCGCTCGCGATGCTCGGCTTCTTCGCCGTCGCCACGGGTCTGATCGGCAAGCTGCTGGGACGCGAGCGCGAGATGACGCATCTCGTCGAGTTCGATCTGCTCACGGGTCTGCGCAACCGATATTCGACGCTGCAGAGTCTGCGTCACGACGTGGCGCAGCCGGTCAACCTCGGGCATCTCGCGATTCTCTTCATCGACCTCGACAACTTCAAGACCGTCAACGACACGCTCGGCCACAACGCCGGCGACATCGTGCTGCAGATGACAGCCGCGCGTCTCGCGGATGCCGTCGCCGATGCGGGCGCGTTGTCGCGCATCGGTGGCGACGAGTTCGTCGTCGTGATCAAGGGCGAAGATGTCGAGAAACGCTCGGTGACGCTCGCGGAAGCGATCGCCGACGTGTTCGCGAAGCCGTTCGAAGTACGCGGCAGTTCGTTCGTACTGCATGCGAGCATCGGCATCGCGCTCTACTCGGTTGCGAACGAAAGCGAAATCGACCTGCTGAAAAAAGCTGACCTCGCGATGTACAGCGCGAAGGACGCGGGCAAGAACTGCTATCAGTTTTACTCGCCGCATCTGTCGCATCGCGCGGACCATCTGATGAAGTGGGAACAGCAGCTACGCGTCGCGCTCGCCGACCAGCAACTGTTCCTTGCCTATCAGCCGAAGATCGATCTCGCGCGCCGCTGCATCACGGGCTTCGAAGCGCTCGTGCGCTGGAATCATCCGCAGCACGGCCTGATTCCCGCGAACGAGTTCATCCCGGTTGCCGAATCGACGGGCCTGATCGTGCCCATCGGCGACTTCGTGATCCGCACCGCGTGCCGGCAGCTCGCGCAATGGCAGCAACAGGGTTACGACACGCTGTCACTCGCCGTGAACATTTCGGCCGTACAGTTCTGGCGCGGCGATCTGTTCGAGACGATCTCGCAAGCCATCGAGGAAACGGGTATCTCCGCGCGCCGCCTCGAACTCGAAATCACCGAGACGGCGATGATGGAGTATCCCGATCTCGTCTCCGAAAAGATCTTCGCGTTGAAGCGGCTCGGCGTGCGCATCGCGCTCGACGACTTCGGCACCGGCTATTCGTCGCTGTCGTATCTGAACCGCTTCTCGGTCGACACCCTGAAGGTCGACCGCTCGTTCGTGCAGGCCATTCCAGGCGACCGCAGCGTGTGCGTGATGGTGACGGCCATCGTCAATCTGGCGCGCTCGCTGGGACTGACGGTGGTGGTCGAAGGCACGGAGACGGAAGAACAGATTGCGTGGCTCGCGGCGTTGGGGCACATCGAAGCGCAGGGATTTCTGTTCTCGCGGCCCGTGCCCGCTGACGCCATTCCGGCGTTGCTCGAACGCTTCGGCGTATGCGGCACCACGCGTCATGCTCACGCGAGCGACGTTGACAACAGCGACGCCGCGAGCACCAGCACGAGCAACGAATCGGCCTGAGCCGAGAGCGGCTCGTTTCCGCGCGGCGGCGCCGCTGCCAGGCTTTACGCAGGCGGACGACAAGCGGTATCGACACACATCGGGCGAACGCGCTCGACCTCGCATGACCTCAGCGCGTGCAGTCGCGGCCATCGGCAGTGCGCGCCGGATAAGAAACCAGCCCAACAGGTGTTCACATGCAGCCAGCCCGGCAGATGACGGCGCTCCATGCGCCGACTGGAGACGAAGCCACGCGATGCCACGAGCGCGAGCCGCTCTGGACGCTCTTTCGCGTGGTGTTCGGTTTGTCCGCGCTATCGTGGGGCGGACTCGCGTTGATGGCGCAACTGGAGAACCACTACGTCGAGCGTGAGGAGCGCCTCACGCGTCTCGCGTACTCCGACATCGTCGCCCTGGCGTGGATGGTGCCGGGTCCCGTCGGCTGCAACGTCGCGGTGCAGCTTGGCCATGTGCTGCGCGGACGCGCGGGCGCGTGGGTCGCGGGCATCGCCAGCGTCTTGCCCTTCTTCATGCTGATGACGGCGTTCGCGATCTTCTATCGCACGCCGATCGTGCGCGAAGTCGCCTCGCAGACGCTGCTCAATCATTTCAGCGTCGTGCTCGCCACGCTGATCGGCGTCACCTGGTACAAGCAGACCCGCGCGCTCGTGCGCGGACGGCTCGAATGGACGGCAGCCGTGCTCGGCAGCATCGCGCTGGTCGGCGCGCATACGCCGGCCGCGTATATCGGCATTCTCGGTGCTGCGTTCATGTCGGGCTGGGTGCGCAGTAACGCGCGCGGCGCACGCCTCTCGACGACGCTCAGTGCCGGCGACTGGCGGCTGCTGATCGGCCTGTGCGTGTTGCTGCTGATCTTCGCGGTGCCGCTGCCGCATCGCTATGAGCTTGCGCTGTTGTGGCCGCGTCTCGCGGGCGCGGGACTGACGTTGTTCGGCGGTGGCTTCTCCGCGCTGCCCGTGTTGAAGACGCTATTCGTTACGCCCGCGGTCGGTGTGACCAACAACGACTTCACGCTGGCGTTTTCGCTATCGCCCTTGTCGCCGGGGCCGCTCTTGAACGTCGTGCCGTTCTTCGGCTATCTCGTCGAAGGATGGCGCGGCGCGCTGATCGCGACGATCGCGCTCTTCGTACCGTCGGGCTGTCTAGTCGTGCTTGCCCAGCGCCATCTGCATCAATTGAAAACGAACCCGCGTTTCGAGCACGGCATGCGCGTGCTGCGCGCGGTGACGACGGCGTTTCTGGCCGTCGCGGTGCTGCGTATCGTGCGCAATGTGCCGTTCGAACCAGCGTATCTCGTGACGGCGCTGTTCTCGGGCGTGTGCTTCGCAAAGCTGAAGCTGCCCGTGTACGCGGTGTATGGGACGGTTGCGATCGTGTGCGGCGTGTGGCTGTATTTTGGGCACGCGGGGTGATGACGCATTGCATGTTGCCAATAGAAAAGCGCCGCATCAGCGGCGCTTTCGTTTGAAACGTCGTGCGTGTTGCAACCGCGCTTAAAACCCGCGCGACAACGCTGCCACACCAATCGTCACGACGCCCAGCACCAGATTGACGACGACGAGCCGCCGCACGGTCGCGACGGCGCGCGCGCCATCGGGCCATTTCTGTGCCTGCACCGCGCGACGGATACGCGGAAAAACTGCGAAGCGGATATGCCCGAAAATCAGCATCATCACGATGCCGATACCGGCCATCGCGTGAAGCTGCCAGGTGGCGTGGCCACCGCCGAACTGCATCAGCAGGAAACCGCCCGTCAGCAGAATGACCAGCACCGACACGCCGACCCAGTTGAAGAACCGGCCAAATACCGATTCCCACAGCGGCAGACGCAATTGCGGCGAGAGATCTTCGAGTGCCGGACGCAGGCAGAAATGCGCGAATATCATGCCGCCGATCCACACGGCGACACCCAGCAGATGCAGAAAGAGCGCGACTTCAATCGCCTTGTTCATAGTTGTTTTCCTTTGCCGATGTAGCGCGCTGCCGTTATGTCCTGTCGAAACACGCGGCACTGACATGCGCCAATGACCGCGTTCGACTCGTGACATTATGCGCAGTTCATTCGCTGCGCTGTTTTCTTCGTTGTTTTTGTGTTGCGCCGTGAGACACCCCGCTCACGGCGTTTGCCTGCGGCGTTTGCGTGCGTTACGCGCCCAACACCGGACGCAGCGACGTCACCTCTTTCAGCTTCGTATCCGGCGCACGACCCTTGCGGGCACGCTTGCCGACATTCGGAGCCAGCGCGGCACCCGACAACTGCTCTTCGGTTGGCTTGTTGCGGTACATGCCTTCCAGCACGACGCCTGCCTTGGTGATCGCGAGCGCCTGCGTCAGCGATTCGTTCGGATCGAGCGCCATCAGGATCACGCCACGTCCGCCGCCAGAGAGCGTCTTCATCTCGTCGAGGCCGAACACCAGCAGACGCCCGCCGCCCGACAGACACGCCACTTGCGTCGCATCGGGCAGCATCGGCATCGGCGCGAGCGGCGTCGCGCCCTCGTCGATCGTCATGAACGCCTTGCCCGCCTTCACGCGGCTGACCATGTCGCCAACCTTCGCGATAAAGCCAAAGCCGTTCGACGACGCCAGCAACAGCGCCTGCTCCGCCGTCGCCGCGTAGTAATGCATCAGATGCGTGCCCGATTCGAGCTCGATCAGCGACGTTACGGGAACGCCGTCGCCACGGCCGCCCGGCAACTGCGAAACCGCGACGGAATACACGCGGCCCTTGCTACCCCACGCGATCAGCATGTCGGGCGTGCGGCACTGGAACGCGGCGTAGAGACCGTCGCCCGCCTTGAACGTGAAGCCGGCGGGATCGAGCCCGTGGCCCTTCAACGCGCGCACCCAACCCTTCTGCGACACAACCACCGTCACCGGCTCGTCGACGACGCGCACTTCGAACGTTGCGCGCTTTTCCTGCTGGATCAGCGTGCGGCGATCGTCGCCATATTGCTTTGCGTCTGCTTCGATTTCCTTGATGATCAGGCGCTTCATCGCCGATTCGCTGCCGAGCAGTTCTTCGAGCTTTGCCTTCTCGTCGCGCAGTTCGGACAGTTCCTTCTCGATCTTGATCTTCTCGAGGCGCGCCAATTGACGCAGCCGAATTTCAAGAATGTCCTCAGCCTGACGCTCGGACAGACCAAAGGCTTCGATCAGCGCCGTCTTAGGTTCGTCGGATTCGCGAATGATGCGGATGACTTCGTCGATATTCAAAAAGACGATCATCCGGCCTTCGAGGATGTGAATCCGGTCGTTGACCTTGCCGAGACGATGCTGCGTGCGGCGCGTGACCGTCGTGAAACGGAAGCCGACCCACTCGCGCAGGATCTCGCCGAGCCCCTTCTGACGCGGCCGGCCATCCGCGCCGACCATCACGAGGTTCAGCGTCGCGTTCGATTCGAGGCTCGTATGCGCGAGCAGCGTGGTGACGAACTCGGCTTGATCGATGGTGCGCGACTTCGGCTCGAATACGAGACGCACGGGCGCATCCTTACCCGACTCGTCGCGCACGGCGTCAAGCAGACCGAGAAGCGTCTGTTTTGTCTGCAACTGTTCCGGCGTCAGCGACTTCTTGCCAAGCTTGATCTTCGGATTCGTCTGTTCCTCGATCTCTTCGAGCACCTTCTGGCCGGAGGTATTCGGCGGCAACTCGGTAATGACGAGCTGCCACTGCCCGCGTGCGAGATCTTCGATCTTCCAGCGTGCGCGGACCTTGAGACTGCCACGGCCCGTTTCGTACGCCTGCGAGATTTCCGTGTCGCTCGAAATGATCTGGCCGCCGCCCGGGAAATCCGGGCCGGGCACATGCTGCATCAACTCGGCGTGCGTGATGTGCGGATGACGGATCATCGCGACGGCGGCCGCTGCGACCTCGCGCAGGTTGTGCGACGGGATTTCCGTTGCCAGACCGACCGCGATACCCGACGCGCCGTTCAGCAACACGAACGGCAGACGCGCGGGCAGCAGCTTCGGCTCTTCGAACGAGCCGTCATAGTTCGGCATGAAATCGACGGTGCCCTGATCGATTTCGTCGAGCAGCAGTTTCGCGATTGGCGTGAGACGCGCTTCCGTGTATCGCATCGCCGCTGCGCCGTCGCCGTCGCGCGAGCCGAAGTTGCCCTGGCCGTCGATCAGCGGATAGCGCATCGAGAAGTCTTGCGCGAGACGCACGAGCGCGTCGTACGCCGACTGGTCGCCGTGCGGGTGGTATTTACCCAGCACGTCGCCGACCACACGCGCCGACTTCACCGGCTTCGCGTTGTCGGCGAGACCCATCTCGTTCATTGCATACAGGATGCGGCGCTGCACGGGCTTCTGGCCGTCGCAGACGTCGGGCAGCGCGCGGCCCTTCACCACGCTCACGGCGTATTCGAGGTACGCGCTTTCAGCGTAGTCGCCAAGCGTCAGCACGTCGCCTTCGGGCGCGGCCGGCTCGGTAAAAAGATCGGGAGTGTTGTCGTCCATCTAGATTCCGTGTCCTTGTTCGGCGGCGCGCGCTTCGTGCCTCCCATGCATTGCATGGGTTCGCTGGCACGAAGCGCGGCGGCGCTCAGATATCCGCTTCGACCTGGTTGCCCTTGTCTTCGAGCCAGCTGCGGCGCGACGCCGCTTCGCCCTTGCCCATCAGCATCGTCATTCGCGCGACGGTGGCGTCGAAGTCGAGCTGGCCGAGCGCGACGGGCGACAGGCGCCGTGTGTCCGGGTTCATCGTCGTGTCCCACAGTTGCTCGGCGCTCATTTCACCCAGGCCCTTGAAGCGGCTGATGGACCACTGCGATTCACGCACGCCGTCCTTGCGCAGCTTGTCGAGGATCGCTTCGAGCTCGCCTTCATCCAGCGCGTACAGCTTCTGCGCGGGCTTCTTGCCGCGCGCGGGCGCATCGACGCGGAACAGCGGCGGGCGCGCGACATGCACGTGTCCGCGCTCGATCAATTGCGGGAAGTGCTTGAAGAACAAAGTAAGCAGCAGCACCTGGATGTGCGAACCGTCGACGTCCGCATCGGACAAGATACAGATCTTGCCGTAGCGCAAATTGGACAGGTCGACGTTGTCGTCCGGGCTGTGCGGATCGACGCCGATCGCCACAGAAATGTCGTGTACTTCGTTGTTGGCGAACAGACGATCGCGCTCGGTTTCCCAAGTGTTCAGCACCTTGCCGCGCAACGGCAGGATGGCCTGATACTCCTTGTCGCGGCCCATCTTCGCGGAGCCGCCGGCAGAATCGCCCTCGACGAGGAACAGTTCATTGCGGCCGATTTCCGTCGATTCGCAATCGGTCAGCTTGCCCGGCAGCACGGCGACGCCCGAACTCTTGCGCTTCTCGACCTTCTGGCCGGCGCGCGTACGCGCCTGCGCCTGCTTGATGACGAGATCGGCGAGCTTCTTGCCGTGCTCGACGTGCTGGTTGAGCCACAGTTCGAGTGCAGGACGCGCGAACGACGACACCAGCTTCACGGCATCGCGGCTATTCAGACGTTCCTTGATTTGCCCCTGGAACTGCGGGTCGAGCACCTTCGCGGACAGCACGAACGACACGCGCGCGAACACGTCCTCCGCGAGCAGCTTCACGCCCTTTGGCTGCAGGTTGTGCAGTTCGACGAAGCTCTTCACGGCCTGGAACAGACCGTCGCGCAAGCCCGATTCGTGCGTGCCGCCAGCGGGCGTCGGAATCAGATTGACGTAGGACTCGCGCGTGAGTGACCCTTCTTCGCTCCACGCGACGACCCACGCCGCGCCCTCGCCTTCGGCGAATGTCTCTTCGTTGGAGCGCGAGCTTTCCGCGTAGCGCTCGCCTTCGAAGAGCGGGATCAGCAGGTCGCTGCCCGCCATGCCTTCCATCAGATAGCCGCGCAGGCCGTCTTCGTATTTCCAGCTCAGACGTTCACCCGTCTTTTCGTTGACGAGTACGACTTCGACGCCCGGCAGCAGCACGGCCTTCGAGCGCAACAGGCGCTGCAGTTCGCCGAGCGGCAGGTTCGGCGAATCGAAATATTTCGCGTCGGCCCACGCGGTCACGCGCGTGCCGGACTTCTTCTCGCCCTTCGCCGCGGCGCGCACCTGCAACTGCTTGACGACGTCGCCATGCGAGAAGCTCAGTTCGGCGACCTTGCCGTCGCGCCACACAGTGACGTCGAGGCGCGTGGACAGCGCGTTCGTCACCGATACACCGACGCCATGCAGGCCGCCGGAGAAGGTATACGCGCCGCCTGCCGCCTTGTCGAACTTGCCGCCCGCGTGCAGGCGCGTGAAAACAATTTCGACGACGGGCACGCCTTCTTCCGGATGCATGCCGAACGGAATGCCACGGCCGTCGTCTTCGACGGACACGGACTGGTCGGCATGCAGTGTGACGGTGATCTGACGGCCGTAGCCGCCGAGCGCTTCGTCGGATGCGTTGTCGATGACTTCCTGGATGATGTGCAGCGGATTTTCGGTGCGCGTGTACATGCCGGGCCGCTGCTTGACCGGCTCCAGGCCCTTGAGCACCTTGATCGATGCTTCGCTATACGCGGCGTTAGGCTTTTTCGTTGACATGGCTTGCTCGGGTCCGTCGGTTCATCGTTGTCCACATGTCCTGTGGACAGGTGCGTGGACAATGCGTTGAGTTTTCAAAAAAAGCGAAACGAAACAACGGAGTGTGTGCGCTGCGCGACTTGCGTGCAGCAGTTATCGGTTTGCCTTGTCTGCTTTCCGCGGTTTTCCCGCAAGCCCGGTTTCGGGCGGTACGCTGGAACGACCGTGGGAAGCAGGTTCGCGGGTATTTTACTGATTTCGATGCGCGGGGCAATTTAGATGAAGGGTGTAGGACGGTTGGTCGGGAAAACGTCCTACACCCCGATGGGTGGTCTACTTCCGCTTACTCTCCAACTCATCCCACCGTTCAATCGCCACGAGCAGTTCCTCGTCGATCGCCGCGTAGCGCTGGGTCAGCCGCGTGCCTTCTTGCGCGTCCTTCACGAAAATGGAACCGTCCTCGATCTGCGCGCCGATCGCCTTCTGCTCCGCTTCGAGCGAGGCAATCTTCTCGGGCAGCGCCTCCAGCTCGCGCTGTTCCTTGAATGAAAGCTTCACCGTACGCTGCGCGTTACGGCCTGCCGCGCTGTCCTTGGCCGCGGTTTCCTTCGGCGCCTCTTTCAACACATCCTGCTGCGCGATCTGCTCGGAACGCTCGCGCTGGATCTGCCAGTCGGTAAAGCCGCCGACATATTCGCGCCACTTGCCCTCGCCCTCCGACGCAATCACCGACGTCACCACGTTGTCCAGAAACGCGCGGTCATGGCTCACCAGCAGTACCGTGCCGTCGTAGTCCGTCAGCAGTTCTTCGAGCAGTTCGAGCGTCGGGATGTCGAGGTCGTTGGTCGGCTCGTCGAGCACCAGCACGTTCGCCGGACGCGCAAAGAGACGCGCGAGCAGCAGACGGTTGCGCTCGCCGCCCGACAGCGACTTCACTGGCGAACGCGCGCGCTCGGGCGCGAACAGAAAGTCGCCGAGATAGCTCATCACGTGCTTTCGCTGGCCATTGATCTCGACCCAGTCGCTGCCGGGGCTGATCGTATCGCCGAGGCTCTTGTCCAGATCGAGCTGGGCGCGCATCTGGTCGAAGTAAGCGACTTGCAGGTTGGTGCCGATGCGCACCTTGCCGTCGTCCGGCTGCAGTTCGCCGAGAATCAGCTTGAGCAGTGTCGTCTTGCCCGCGCCGTTCGGACCGATGAAGCCGATCTTGTCGCCGCGCATCACCGTTGCGGAAAAGCGATCGACCACCGTGCGCTCGCCATACCGCTTCGTCACGTCCGTCAGTTCGGCGACGATCTTGCCGGACTTTTCGCCCTGCCCGACGTCGAGCTTCACGTTGCCTTGCACATTGCGGCGTTCTGCGCGGTCATTGCGCATCTGCACGAGCCGCGCGATGCGCCCGACGCTGCGCGTGCGCCGCGCCTCGACGCCCTTGCGAATCCACACTTCTTCCTGCGCGAGCAGCTTGTCGAACTTCTCGTTTTCGACCCGCTCCACTTCCAGTTGCTGCGCCTTGCGCGTCTGATACGCGGAGAAATTGCCCGGATACGACAACAACCGCCCGCGATCCAGTTCGACGATACGCGTCGCGACGCGATCGAGAAACGCGCGGTCGTGGGTGATGAACAGCAAACCGGCACGCTGCGAGATCAGCAATTCTTCCAGCCAGCGAATGCCGTCGAAGTCCAGATGGTTGGTCGGCTCGTCCAGCAGCAGCACGTCCGGCTGCACGACGAGCGCCCGCGCCAGCGCGACGCGCTTTTGCATGCCGCCCGACAGCGAGCCGACCCGCGCGTCGCCATCGAGGCCGATCTGCGCGAGCGTCGTGGCGACGCGTGTGCGCCAGTTCCAGGCATCGGTGGTATCGAGCGACGATTGCAGCGCGTTCATGCGCGCAAGCAACGCGTCGTGCTGCGCGCCTTCCGGCGTTTCCGCCAGCTCGTGCGCGACCGTGTTGTATTCGTCGAGCAGCGCGCTCGCGTGCGTGAGGCCCGCCGCGACCGTGTCGAACACGGTGACGTCCGCGTCGAATTCGGGCTCCTGCGGCACGTACACGGTGACGAGATCCTGCTGGCGCGTGACGAGGCCATCGTCCGGTCTGGCGAGTTCGGCGACGATCTTCAGCAGCGACGACTTGCCCGCGCCGTTGCGGCCGATCAGCCCGACGCGCTCGCCGGCTTCGAGAGAGAAATCCGCGTGATCGAGCAGCGCGACGTGGCCGAACGCCAGTTGCGCGCCCGTGATGGTGTAAAGCGACATGGGAAAGGAGGAACCAGCGATGAGTCGGAAGCGCTCATTGTACCGGGCGGCGGCGCGAATACTGACGGGATGCGGCCCGGCAGGATGGCATAGGACGAATGACGCATGCTGCGCACGTCCACGGCGCTCGAGCCGGTGGGTCGGCATGAGCTAAGCGGACGGAAGAGAACGCGAATGCCTGTCCCGGCGTAGGCGTTCGCAGCGGCAAACCGTTCCGTGAATTGAAGGTGAGCGAAAAAGGGCGCGCCAAGCGCGCCTTTGCTTACTTCACGTGAATCGTGATCGTCTTGCTCATCTCCGGGCCATACGAACGGTGCGCACCGTCGCCGAAATCGAGCGTCAAGGTGTGATCGCCCGGCGGCAGCGTGATCTCCGTTTCCGTCTGGCCCTTGCCGAAATGTAGCGACTTGTCGTTGGCGGGAATGACTTCGCCCTTCGGCAGCGGCTGCCCGTCGATGATCAGATGATGATGCCCCGTGCCTTCCGTCATCGTGCCCGCGGGAACGACCTTCATGCCGTCGACGGCAAACTTCACGTGAATGGGGTTGCTCACGGTCGCGCCGTCCTTCGGCTCGACGAACGAGACGCCCGCGGCATGCGCCGCGCCCGACAAGACCAGCATGCCTGCGCACGCTGCGCCGGCCAACCATCTGTTATTCAGCATCGTTTTTCTCCTTGGCTAAAGCGGCTCGATGGGCACGGCGTACGTAGGCGTTCGCGCACGGCCGCATCGTACTGAAAGAATACACGCTGGCGCCGGCCCCGCCGGACGTCGGATCGCCGGGATGCACACTGCTTCGCGTTGATCTAAAACGGTAAACGGAGCGGACGGCGTGGGTCTTCCGGCGAATTCCGGTAATATTGCGGGTCGCCGCCGCATGCACTAAAAAGGGGCAGATTGGCGGATTTTGCATTGAATCAATGAAGAGCGTGTGTCGTGAGTGAAGTGATCGAATATAAGAGCTGGGTCTGTCTGATTTGCGGCTGGATCTATAACGAAGAGGAAGGTTTGCCCGAGGAAGGTATCGAAGCGGGTACGCGTTTCGCCGATATCCCCGTGGACTGGCGCTGCCCGCTGTGCGATGTGGGCAAGGCTGAATTTGCTGTAGTCGAGTTCTGATCGGCGGTTCTGTTACAGAAACGTCGTTCGTTTAGAGCGGTCCGCGGGTTCAATGCCTGCGGACCGCTTTGCTTTTGGCGGCCCACCCGCCGTGGTCAGTCGCGCCTTGCGACGACGATCAGTTCGCGGCTCGCATGATCGACGGGCGATCGGGACCAGTCGCCGAACCATTCCAGGTCGCTGAAACCCGCTTTCACGAGCGCTTCGCTCAGCGAGGCCTGCGTGCGAAAACGCAGGTGGCTGGGCGCGACGACCGTGTCGCCGTCTCGAAGGAATCGATACTGGGTGTCGAAGCGAACGCGGTCATTGTTTGCTTCGATGAGTTGCTGCCAGATTTCGACGGCGCCGTAGCGCGGGTCGTCGATCACGCGGCGCGACAGTTCAGGCGTCCACGCCATCCACGGCGACACGGATGGATTGCGGCTTTCGAAGGCGAGCCGTCCGCCGGGACGCAACGTGGCTTGTGCAGCGGCTAGCGTGGCATCGAAGCTCGTATCGTCGAGGAAAACCTGCGCGACGTGGCCTGTCATCACGGCGAGATCGGCGGACTTTGCGCCTAGTTGCGCCGCGTCGCCTTCTATCCATTCCACCCGGTCGCCGCCTGGCCGTCGGCGGGCGATATCGAGCATCGCCGGCGACGGATCGACGCCCGTCACCGTATGGCCGCGCCGGGCCAGTTCACAGGCGAGTAGCCCCGTGCCGCAGCCGATATCGACGATGCGCGAGGCCTCCGTGCGTGCGGCCAGGTCAATATAGAAGCGCGTGTCGGCGGCGAACGGGTTGAGCGCGTCGTAGAGCGCGACGAGACGCGGATCGGCGTAGTGAGCATCGGTCATCGGCCGATGGTAGCCGTGCGGTGCACCAGCCGCTACCGCGTTGCCCCGGGCGATGCCCGCGTCGAAAGCCGCTTTGGCCAACGGGCGATTTGCTATACTCTGCGCTCGTCGGCGGCCCCTCCCCGTAGTTCAATGGATAGAACAAGTGCCTCCTAAGCGCTAGATACAGGTTCGATTCCTGTCGGGGGGACCACATCGGCGACGGACGACGCTACAAAAAAACCCGCAACAGCTCACGCTTTGCGGGTTTTTTGTTTGCTACTGCCGCATTGCATTGCAATGCAATGCGGCAAACAGCCACAACGATCAGCCGTTCACCGATGCCTGCGCACCACCACCTGAATCTTGGCCAGTTGCTGGTCGCGCTGATCGAAGAATCTGGCGAGCGCAAACAGCGACGCAGCGGCAAACGGCCAGAGCACAAAGAAGGTAGCGAGCATGATCGACTCCAGAGCGAAAACGTTTGAATCGAGTGTACGCCCGCGCTAAACAAAGAAAACTATCGGAATTGCCAAAACACAGTTCCCTTTTTTGGAAGGGAATGGAAAACGAGCCCGCGTGGCGCGGCTGGACGACCTTTTCCCGAGCAGACCGGGTCCGACCAACCTCGCCCGACCGTGACAAAATCACGCACTTCACGCAACACACGCCAGCACAATCGAAGGACAACCCATGGATATCCACAAGCAACTCGCCGCTCTCACCACTTCCGAACTGCAAACGGCAGGCGCCAGTCAGGCAACGGCCATCGCCGTCAGCGTGCTGCTGCGTCATTTGAACTCGCCGGAGCTGTCGAAGCTGCTGAGCACCGCATTCGAGAATCACCAGGCGGTCATGCTGCAAACACCGTGGCCGGACCAGATGCTGCAATCGTTCGAAGCGACGCGCCGTTTTCTCGAAGGCGCGGCCAACCCGGCCCCTAGCCCCGATCAGCCCGTCTGACGCAGCACGCGTCGCGCCGTGTCCATCGCGCGACGCAAAAAAGCCACACGCGCCAGCGCCCCGGCATGGGCCGGAAGCCCGCCCGGCGGGGCTTGCGCGCGAGCGCCGCAAGCCAGTGTGCGCTCTCCCACCTAACGCGCCATTTGTCTGCGGACGGACGCGCGGCGTCCTTTTATCATCTCGTCACTCCTCGGATACGTCAGTAGGTTGACAGATGCCCTACCCGTACAACCTTGCAGTCGCCGCTGGCCTGATGATCGTCGTGCTCACCTGCAGCCTGGCGCTCGCGCTGACATGAACCGACCCGCACACGGCCCTCGAAACACCGGCCACTCGCCCGCTGCCCGCGTCGGCATCGCCCGATTCCGAACCGCATAAGCTCGTCGCGGCGCAAATATTTTCAAGCCGACCCTAAAGTTTTCCAAACCCCTGCCGTAGTGGGGGCATGGACCATTACCTCACTTCGTCGGCGGGATCGTTCAAATCGACTCTGATCGATCAGGACATCGCGCACATTGCCCGCGTCATGCGGCCTTCGATGCATGGCGACCTGGGTGGGGCCATCCTCCCCGCCACCTACTGGCGCAAACGCCTCTTCGAATTGCTCGACGCCGACCATTTGACCAATTCGCAGCTTTGCTCGATCGACGATCTGCTGTTGCAGCTCGACGAGCTATGCACGAAGGATCTGACGCCGCTGCCCGTGACGATCACGCGGCCCGCGGCGTCGCGCGATGCGAACCGCCATCGCGTACGCCGCAAGCGCTGAGCGAACCCGCGGAGCCTCTGCGGCGCCGCTGCGCTGCGCGGATCGAGGCGCGCCACGCATTTAACATTCATTGACCCGCCGCGCTTCATTCCACGATGCTGCACCCAGCAGCGCGAACACCCGGCGGCACAGCGACAGGATGATCTGGCGCGTCGCCGGGGCTGCCTTCCCTCTCCCTTCACACGCTCACGCCCTCCGGCGCAGGAAAATTTGTCTGCGGAACACGCCGCAATCGCGAATTAGGGACATTCGTAGGTCATAATGTCCGCAAAAATTCCCAGCAAGGATTCCTGTGACTCAGGCTTCACCGCTTGACCTGCTGAAGCAGGCGCGCACCCGCTTCACACAAAAAGAAATCGCCGCGCATGTCGGCAAGGACATCAAGACAGTGCGCCGCTGGGAAAAAGGCGAAACGCCTTGCCCCGCGATGCTCGAACCGGCACTGCACGCGATGCTGTATCCCGCCACGGCGCGCAACGCCGGCGCGCATGCAGGCAACGGAACGAGCACACGCATCATCGATCTGTTCGCCGGCATCGGCGGCATCCGCATGGGCTTCGAGGCGCACGGAGGCCAATGCGTGTTCACCAGCGAGTGGAACGACTTCTCGCAGAAAACGTATCAGGAGAACTTCCGTGACGGCGACGCGCAGCACGCGCTGATCGGCGACATCGTCACGTTTCCCGCCGAAGCCGTCCCCGAGCACGACATTCTGCTCGGCGGCTTTCCGTGTCAGCCGTTTTCGATTGCAGGCGTCAGCAAGAAGAATGCGCTCGGCCGCCCGCACGGTTTCGAATGCGCGACGCAGGGCACGCTGTTCTTCGATGTCGCGCGCATCATCGCCACGCGCCGCCCGGCCGCGTTCCTGCTCGAGAACGTGAAGAACCTGCTGTCGCACGACAAGGGCCGCACGTTCGACGTGATCCTTCAGACACTGCGCGACGAGCTCGGCTACGAGGTGCATTACCGCGTGATCGACGGCGCGCATTTCACGCCGCAGCATCGCGAGCGGATCATCATTGTCGGCTTTCGCGGCAAGACGTCGTTCTCGTGGGACGATCTGCGGCTGCCGGAAGAAGGCCCGCGGCTCGCGTCGATTTTGCATCGGACGGACGGCAGCGAGCCCGTCCTGCCGTGGGACGGCGACCGCTTCTTCGATCACGCCGCGCGTCAGGTGCAGCCCAAATACACGCTGACGCCGAAGCTCTGGACCTACCTGCAGAACTACGCGGAGAAGCATCGCGCGGCGGGCAACGGCTTCGGCTATGGAATGGCGTATCCGCAAAGCGTGACGCGCACGTTGTCGGCGCGCTATCACAAGGATGGCTCGGAGATTCTCGTCTACCAGGGCGAGAAAAACCGCCCGCGCCGTCTGACGCCGCGCGAATGCGCGCGGCTGATGGGCTTTCCCGACACGTTCCGCATCCCCGTCAGCGATACCCAGGCGTATCGCCAGTTCGGCAATAGCGTCGTGGTGCCCGTGATGCGCGAAGTCGCGCGCATCATGCTGCCGCATGTGCGCGCGCTCACGCACGCAGCGCAAGCGGAAAGCGCGGCGGAGCTCGCGCACTGATGGTCGATATCGTCGACGCGGCCACGCGCAGCCGGATGATGTCCGGCATTCGCGGCCGCAACACGAAACCTGAAATCCTGATCCGCAGCCTGCTGCATCGGCGCGGCTTCCGCTTCCGGCTCGACGCGCGCGATCTGGCCGGCCGGCCCGACATCGTGTTGCCGCGGTATCGCGCGGTGATCTTCGTGCATGGCTGCTTCTGGCATGGTCACGACTGTCATCTCTTCAAATGGCCGCAGACGCGCCCGGAGTTCTGGCGCGACAAGATCGGCCGCAATCGCGCCAACGATGCGAAGGCCCAAGCCGCGCTGCTCGAAGCCGGCTGGCGCGTCGCGACGGTGTGGGAATGCGCCTTGCGCGGGGCGAACCGGGACATCGACGGCGTCCTGCAGCGGCTAATCGACTGGTTGCACGGCGGCGCGCCGCTGCATGAAGAGCGCGCATAAGGACCGCACATGAGGTTGCGTCTCCAAGCGACGCGGCGAATTTTGCAAGATGCCGGTGCTACACTCGATTAGCTAACTGGGAGTCTCCAGGCTATCTTCCGAGCGGTCTTTCAACGGCTCCCGCCTATCCTGGAACCATCCACTGAAGGAGGCGCATGATGGCTGATTTTCGAATCTGGTCGGACGACTTCCCCGCGAACGGCTTTATGCCGAAGGCACAGGAGATGAACGACAAATCGTTCGGCGTCTCCGGCGATGGCGAGAACATCTCGCCCGCGCTGCAATGGGACGCGCCGCCCGCCGACACGCAAAGCCTGGCGCTCACCGTCTACGATCCCGACGCGCCCACGGGCAGCGGTTTCTGGCACTGGGTCGTCGTCAACATTCCCGCCGATGCACGCTCGCTGCCGCGCAACGCAGGCAAAGCCGACGGCAGCCTGTTGCCGGCCGGCGCGCTGCAGTTTCGCAACGACTACGGCTCGGTCGGGTTTGGCGGCGCAGCGCCGACGCGCGGCGACAAGCCGCATCGCTTTATCTTCCGCGTGCATGCGCTGAAGGTGGCAAGCCTGCCGCTCACCGCCGACACGACGAACGCCGTCGCGCGCTACATGACGCATCTGAACGAAATCGATTCGGCCACGTACACGGGCCTGTACGAACTGAAGTAACGGCGGCGCTCCGATCTCCACGGGCCGGCATGGCCGCCGCGCGATGCGCGTGTCATGCCGGGCCGAATCGGTTGCCCGCTGTCACGACCGCTGTCGCAGGAAGCACAATCCTGGACACGACTGCCGGCGGGCATCGACCGCCTCGCCGCTCATCACAACAACACAATGCAAGCTTCTTCGTCGACCGACAACCGCCATCCACCGGGCGCTTCCAACCCCGCTGCTCCCTCTCCCGCCGCCGCGCCAGAACCCGAACTGGGGCTGCCGATCCCGCAGCGCTACTGGGCGATCCTCGTCGTCGCGCTGGGCATCACGCTCGCCGTGCTCGACAGCGCAATCGCCAACGTCGCGCTGCCGACCATCGCGCGAAACCTGCGCGCGAGCGCCGCAAGCTCGATCTGGGTAGTGAACGCGTATCAGCTGTCGGTGACGATTTCGCTGCTGCCGCTGTCGTCGCTGGGCGATCGCATCGGCTATCGGCGCGTCTATATGGGCGGGCTGGTGCTGTTCACGATCGCGTCGCTCGGCTGCGCGCTAGCCACGTCGCTGCCGACGCTCGCGCTCGCCCGCGTGATCCAGGGCTTCGGCGCCGCGGGCATCATGAGCGTCAACACCGCGCTCGTGCGCATGATCTATCCGCCCGCGCAACTCGGGCGCGGCGTCGCGATCAACGCGATGGTGGTCGCCGTCTCGTCCGCCGTCGGGCCGACGGTGGCGTCCGCCGTACTCGCCGTCGCGGCGTGGCCGTGGCTCTTCGCGATCAACGTGCCGATCGGCATTGCCGCCATCGCAGTGGGCTGGCGCGCGCTGCCGCGCAACGAAGGCCATCCGTCGCCATACGACTATCCGGGCGCCGTGATGAACGCGTTCGTGTTCGGGCTTCTGATCTTCGCCGTCGATGGCTTCGGCCACGGCGAGCGCTACGGTTTCGTCGCCGCCGAATTGATCGGCGCGATCGTGATCGGCTACTTTTTCGTGCGGCGGCAACTCACGCAGTCCGCGCCGCTGTTGCCCGTCGATCTGTTGCGCATTCCTATCTTCGCGTTGTCGGTGGGCACGTCGGTGTGTTCGTTCTGCGCGCAAATGCTCGCGTTCGTGTCGCTGCCGTTCTTGTTGCAAAACAATCTGGGCCTATCCCAGGTCGAGACAGGGCTGCTGATGACGCCGTGGCCGCTCGTGATCGTCGGCGCGGCGCCGCTGTCGGGCGTGCTGTCGGACCGGATCTCGGCGGGCTGGCTCGGCGGCCTCGGGCTCGCGACGCTGGCGCTCGGCCTGTTGCTGCTGGCCACGCTCGGCCCGCACCCCACGGCATTCGATATCGTGTGGCGCATGGCGCTGTGCGGCGCGGGCTTCGGCATTTTCCAGTCGCCGAACAACCGGACGATGCTGTCGGCGGCGCCGCGCCACCGCAGCGGCGGGGCGAGCGGCATGCTCGGCACCGCGCGCCTGACGGGGCAAACGCTCGGCTCGGCGCTCGTCGCGCTGATCTTCGGCATCGCGCCGCAGCACGGCCCCGTGCTCACGCTCTACGTGGCGGCGTGCTTCGCGGGCGCGGGCGCGCTCGTCAGCACGATGCGCGTCCGGCACAGCGCGCCGACGGCCGCGTAACGCATACCTTCCAACGCCCCGCTTTCCGCCTATTCTTGTAGACGAAGCCTCAACCGCCGATGTCCGTCGCGACGTGCGGTGCGGGTTTCGCTCTGGCCTTCGAACCTCGGCCTTTGAACGATAGGGGGCACCATGTCACTCATCGTCGCTGGACGTTTCACCACTTTCCCCGCCGCCGAAGACGCCGCGCAAAAGCTCTTCGACAACGGTTTTCCCGGTGAAGACGTCACGCTGTTTTTCGTCAATCCGCGCGGCCAGCATGCGCGCCATCCACTCGACGAACACGCCGCCGCCCCGCCCACGATCTCCTCCGCGCCGCCGACGTCCCCTCGCCATCACCACGCGGTGACGATCGGCGCTGTCGCGGGCGCCGTGATCGGTGTCGCGGTGTTCACCGCGTTTTCGGCGTCGATGCCCGTCGTCGTGATCGCGGCGGGTGTCGGTGCGTATCTCGGGTTGGTGGTGGGCAAGATGGCCCAGGCGCGCAGCGGTCCGCACGAACATCACGACGTCGTGCATCACGAGATGCGCAACTCGGGCGTGCTCGTCGCCGTGCATGTGTGTCCGGAGAACCAGATGGACGCGGCGCGGATTCTGCGCGAGGCGGGCGGCGCCGATATCGAACGCGCAACCGGTCACTGGCAACGCGGCAAATGGGCGGATTTCGATCCGCGTCAGACACCCGTGCCACTCACCGAGTTGAACCAGCAGCAGGCGTGACGGGCTCGACGGCTCGAAAAACGCCTGGCTGGAAACGAAAACGGCAGCCTGCAAGGCTGCCGTTCGTGAACCTGCGCGCCCCACGAGGCCGCGCAATCTTACTTATCTCACGTTAGCTCAGACCGTGACGTCCGCGCGCTTGACGGCCTTCTCCGTCACCGACGAAGCCGTCGCGACATTCCGCAAATCGGCAAGGAACGTATCGCGCCATACCGACAGGTTGTTCTCGCGCAGCGGCGCCATCATGTCCGCGTGACGCGCCTGGCGCTCGGCGAGCGGCATCGACAGCGCGCGCTCCAACGCCTCGGCCATCTGCGACAGATCGAACGGATTGACGACCAGCGCGCCGGGCAACTGCTCGGCCGCGCCCGCGAATTGCGAGAGCACCAGCACGCCAGGATCGGCCGGGTCCTGCGACGCGACGTATTCCTTTGCGACGAGGTTCATCCCGTCGCGCAGCGGCGTCACATAGCCGACCTGTGACTGACGGAACAGCGCCATCAGCAGATTGCGTTCGTACTTGCGATTCAGGTACTGGATAGGCGTCCAGTCCAGTTGCGCGAAGCGGCCGTTGATACGCCCCGCCTCGCCTTCCAGCGTCTGCCGAATGCGCTGGTAGGTCTGCACATCGGCGCGGGTCGGCGGCGCGATCTGCACGAGCGACACGCGGCCATGCCAGCCGGGCGCGCTCTGCAACAGACGCTCGAATGCCTGGAAGCGCTCGACCAGCCCTTTCGAATAGTCGAGCCGGTCCACGCTCATGATCAGCTTGCGGCCGCGCATGCCGTCGCGCAGGCTACGCACCGGCTTGCGGTCGGTGAACTGCTCGGCGGCCTTGGCGATCGCATCGGGATAGATACCGATCGGATACGCCCCCACCTTCAGGAACCGGCCGTATGCGTGAATCATGTTCTCGTCGCTCGACGTGCCATGATGCCCGCGCTCGATGTAATCGACGAACGACTGACGGTCCGCGTCCGTTTGGAAACCGACCACGTCATAGCTGCACATGCACTTCACGAGTTCCTCGTGCGGCGGCACGGTGCGCATCACCTCCGGCACGGGAAACGGAATATGCAGAAAGAAGCCGATCGGATTCTTCACGCCCAGATCGCGCAGGCAGCGCGCGAACGGCAACAGGTGATAGTCGTGAACCCAGATGATGTCGTCGGGCTTGAGCAATTCCTTCAACTGCTTCGCGAGCGTCACGTTCACTCGCAGATAGCCGGCATATTCCTGCCGGTCGTAGCGCGACAGGTCATTGCGGTAGTGGAACGTCGGCCATAGCGTCGAATTCGAGAAACCGCGGTAGTACTGGTCGTAGTCGCGCTTGGTCAGCCCCACGGTGGCGTAGGTCACGTTGCCCTGCTTCTCGATGACGGGCGGGGACGACTCGGCGACGGTCTCGCCGCTCCAGCCGAACCACACTCCTCCCGTTTCCTTCAGGGCGTCCAGCACTCCGATTGCGAGACCGCCCGCTGCGGGGCGTCCTTCCTGAGTCGGCGCGACGCGGTTTGAAACGACGATCAATCTGCTCATTGCGGCTCCACCTCATTCAGTTGACTGTACATGCGGTGATACTCCGCCTTACGGCACGCAAGTCCTATGCCGTCATGCGCAAAAAGACGGAATAAAAATGTATGTAAATGTGACAGGCGAGCAAAAACTAGCTGCGCCCGGGCACCCGCGCAGCAGATTTTTCGCTCGACGATCCAACCGGAACCGGCCGGAAAAATGGCTTCAGGCGTCCTGCTCGGAGCCCAGGTCGCGCTGGTATTCCAGCCCTTCCTGACGCGTGCCACCCTGGTTGTGATCCCCGTCTGGCGGCGCGCCGGGCGCCGGGCGGTTCTGCTGCGCCGGGTCCGGCCCGACGGGTGGATTGCCCGAGCCGCCGGCTGGGCGCTGGTCGCGCTTCGAATGACGCGCGGAGCGCCGCAATGCGGGATGTCTCATGATGGACGCCTCCAGGGGAAGGCCAGTACCCGGACAGGGTTTGCCCGGGACGCATCCCCTTAGTCTAGGCCGATGAACGTAAATTGCCGGTAAAAAGTTCGGCGGTTTTGTAACGCGTACAGGGCGCGGGCCCGCCAATTGCGTAAAGGCGCCAAATCCGCGTAAGTCCATTCGGGTGGCCGCTGCTGTGTGAAGTCAGGTGTCAGAACTCCGGCAGCAGCGTCATGCGGGCAATCGTATGAGGCGTTTGCGAAGGTTGCGACGGCGGATCGCCGATCGGCGGTGTATCGGGTTCGACGGGTTCGCGCGTCGGGTCGGGTATCGTATCCGGCTGGTTCGGCTCGGGCGGCGTCGTAGGTTCAGGACGGTGCGCGTAGATACCGTGGACGGCGTTATGTTCCGGCATGGTTTGGCTCCCTGTTTTCGTTCGATGTCGTCGTCGCCTGGTGCGCTGTCGACTGTTGAACTCAAATCAGCAAGGCATGTGCCGTTGATGCCGCTGTCCGCCGTGGCGGACAGCGGCAAGTCCAGCTATTTCGCCGACGCGCTCACGCGTCCGCCTTGCCGAGAGCCTGCGGCTCGTCGCTGACGTCGTCGACATCGGCACGTCCGGCATCGTTGCCGTATTCGACAAGCCGGTTATATAGCGTCTTCAGGCTGATGCCGAGAATCTCGGCCGCGCGCGTCTTCACGCCGCCGCACTGTTCGAGCGTCGCCAGAATCAGCTGACGATCGGCCTCGGCGAGCGATGTGCCGAACGGAATCGTGATCGCCGTGCCCGCCGTCGGCTTCGACAGCGAGATTTGCAGCGGCACCGTGGCCGTGCTGTCCGAATCCGTGCCCGCCATGATGTGCGCGCGCTGCACGTAGTTCTTCAGTTCGCGCACGTTGCCGGGCCACGGGTACGACAGCAGCATCTCCTTCACTGCGGGCGGGAAGTGCTTCTTGGTGGTGTGCTGCTCGTTGAGATCGTCGAGGAACGCCTGCGCGAGCAACTCGACATCCTTGCCGCGCTCGCGCAGCGGCGGCAGGCTGATCGGGAACACGTTCAGACGGTGATACAGGTCAAGGCGCAGCTTGCCTTCGAGCACGGCCTGCTCCGGATCGCGGTTCGTCGCGGCGATCAGGCGCACGTCGGTTTCGATTTCCTTCGTCGTGCCGACTCGCATGAACATGCCCGTCTCCAGCACGCGCAGCAGCTTCACCTGCAACTCGATCGGCATTTCGGTGATTTCGTCGAGGAATAGCGTGCCGCCGTTCGCGCGTTCGAAATAGCCTTTGTGCTGACGGTCGGCGCCCGTGAACGCGCCGCGCTCGTGGCCGAACATCTCCGATTCGATCAGGTTCGGCGAGATCGCGCCGCAATTGACGGCAAGAAACGCGTGCTTGCGCCGCAGGCTCAACTGATGCAGCGTCTGCGCGGCGACTTCCTTGCCAGTGCCCGATTCGCCGACCAGCATAACGGAAGCGGCCGTCGGCGCGACGCGGCTGATCTGGTCGTACACCTGCTGCATGATGGGTGAATTGCCGAGCATCAGGCCGAAGCGGCCCATGCGACGCAACTCGCCGCGCAGCGTGCCGATTTCGGCCTTCAGATCGCCTGCGCGCGGCAGGCGGCTCAAGATGGCCTTCACGCGCTGCATGTTGATCGGCTTCACGAGGTAATCGGCGGCGCCCATCTTCAGCGCACTCACAGCCGACTCGACCGTCGCATGCCCCGTGATCACGACGAACTCGACGCCCGAGCGCGGATCGAGATCCTCGAACAGGTCGACGCCCGAGCCATCGGGCAGCTTCAGATCGGTGAACACGACGTCAGGCGTTTGCCGCACCAGCTGGATTCGGGCCTCGCGCAGATCGCCCGCCGTCGCCGTGGTCAGCCCGTCTTCCGCGATGATGGCCGCCAGCGCCTCGCGGGTACTCGGATCGTCATCGACAATCAATACATGTGGCATCGCGTATGGAAAGCTCGTAAGTGCTGGTCATGGATACGCGCAGCCTGCGTCTCGCCGGAAAGTTGCGAACGACGAAAGCGCCCGCGCGCTGCGATTTTCAAGCATACGCTTGCATCGCAGCGACGAACGCCTCGACCGGAAAAACTTTCCGAATTAACGCATATGCGCAACAATTACCGTAAATTTTGCTATAAAAGGCACTTATTGTTGTGCTTTTTGCTCATTATAAGGCCTCAGGTCGAAAAAACATCAACCCGCATATGAGGCGGCGCACGGTCGTCTTAAATCGCATTCCGCCGTGCGCGTCATCCGGTTTAGCTGCGCGGAAACGGCCAGGCGTCGCCGTGATCCGCGCCATTACCGTTGCGCAGATGCTTGGCGGGCGTGGGCGCGACCTGCGCGCCCGGCGCTCCCTGCGTGGGTTGCACCGGCTCCGTCACGGCGCCGCCCTCGCCTTCCCAGCGCGTCAGATCGCGCGCGAGCGGTTGCTGCGCGGCGCGCTGCTTTTGCACCCAGCGCCATGCCAGTACGCTGCCCACGGCGAACACGGCGCCGAATATGCCGATCTTGGGTCGTGCCATGTTGAACTCCTTGTTGTCGCGAATGGAAATGGCAGCGGCCACGCGGCCGCCATGCCGGATTAGCGCCGCTCAGCGCGCGGCGAGCATGCCGAGCACGAAGCCGACACCGGCCGCGATGCCCAGCGACTGCCACGGATTCTGGCGCACGTATCGCTCAGTCTGGACGGTGGCGCTGCGGTAGCGCCGCTGGGCCGAGGTCTGCGCGTCGGCGAGCGCGTTCTGCACGGAATCGACGTGCGTGCGCAGCCGCTCACGCAGCGCGTCGAGGCCTTCGCCCGGCACGGCTGCCGCGAGCCGCAGCATTTCTTCTGAATCGGTCAACAGCACGCTGAGATCCTGGACAAGTTTTTGTCGGCCCAACGCGAGCTGTTCGGTGGTTTCCGTCATTGCATTCTCCTGTTCCGGCGCGGGGACCGGATTTGTCCCGTCTGTCGATGGGCGGTTCCGGTGTCATGCGTCATTTCCTGTCTGTCGCAACGGTCGTTCCCGGCATCCTCGTGCGATCTACGGGTTCTCATCGAGTTCCGCAACGCGGCGCAATCGAAGACCACGGAAGACCGCGCGCAGGCATGCGCGATGCAGACAAAGTTGCCGACCTGCATCGCGCGCCGCGCAACTTTTTCCGGCAACGCGTGTCGATCGTACGTTAACGTTTGCGAACTGCCAGCGAACGGCAAACTTGCATGCGCCTTGCCGGAAATGGCGCGTGAGTGGTTAAATTGCCTTTTGTGAGATAGTGGACCACTCTTACAAGGCAATCCACGCTCTCGATACTGGCCTGCGCCATTCACGACACCCACCCGAAATTGCACAGGACACCCTTGCCTATGTCGTCAACCGATCTGGACTCGCCCGCCACCGAAGCCGATGGCGGCGGTGCGTCTCCGGCGAAGCAACGCGCGGCGGAAAACGTCCCGGGACTGAAGTCGTACGGCACGCTGTACGGCTCATCGCCCGTCATGCTGGATCTCTACGAACAGATCGACCGTGTGGCCGCCACCGATGCGACGGCACTCATCATCGGCGAATCGGGCACGGGCAAGGAGCTGATCGCCCGCACGATTCACGACCATAGCGCGCGCAAGGGCGGCGCGTTCGTCGCCGTCAACTGCGGCGCGATTCCCGACGAACTGATCGAAGCCGAACTGTTCGGCCATGAAAAAGGCAGCTTCACGGGCGCGGTCCAGGGCCGCATCGGCTACTTCGAGCACGCGAACGGCGGCACGCTGTTTCTCGATGAGGTCACCGAAATGGCGCCCGTGCGGCAGGTGAAACTGCTGCGCGCGCTGGAGACGGGCACGTTCTATCGCGTCGGCGGCACCGAGCTGATTCGCGGCGACGTGCGCGTGATCGCCGCGACCAATCGCGACCCTGCCGTGGCGGTGAAGGAAAACGGCCTGCGCGAAGACCTGATGTACCGGCTCGCCGTGTTCCCGCTGCGCGCGCCGCCGCTGCGCGAGCGCGAAGGCGACCGCGAACTGCTGGCGGTGCATTTCCTCAACGAGCTCAACCGCCAGGAAGGCACGAACAAGGTGTTCAGCAAGCGTTCGATGGAAACGCTGCGCACCTGGTCGTGGCCCGGCAACGTGCGCGAGCTGAAGAACGCGGTGTATCGCGCGTTCATTCTGGCCGAGAAGGCGGTGGAGTTGCCGCATCCGCATCTGATGTCGCGCGTGAAGAAGCCCGTGACAGTCGGCGACTCGATGAGCGTGTGGATCGGCACGCCGCTCGCCGATGCGCAGAAGCAGATCATTCTCGGCACGCTCAAGTATTGCGGCGGCGACAAGCGGCGCGCGGCGAAAGCGCTCGGCGTGAGTTTGAAGACGCTGTACAACCGGCTCAGCACCTACGGCGACGAAGAGTCGAATCACGACGACAACTGATTCGCAGCGACGCGCGCAGCCTATTGCGCGCTGATCGCTTTTGCGGTTTTTGCGGTTTCAACAAGCCCTTCTTCGCGGCATTTTCTCCACTCGCGTTCGCGGCTTCCAGTCAAGCCGCGTCTCTTCTTCCGCCGCGCCGCGCCGCGCTGCACGCAAGCGCTCGCGCCAGCCGTGCCCCATGCCTTGCTCAGGCATGCCAACTGCTCCTCACGCCAAACAGAAAGACCCCGGCCTCGCAGCATCTTTTGCAATTGCTTGCATTTTCCCTATGCCAATTACAAAACGCATCCTGCACAATGCCGCAGCGAAAAAATCAGATGTATCTGCCTTCGCGCTGGCGCGCTCCACGCGTCGAAGGCACGAGCAGGAGCAATGACGAAGAAATGCAAAAAGCAATGCACCGTGACAAACACGCCGCGCCGCCCAGCGCCATGCGGCGATCGATCTTCCCGAGCGCCACGCTGATTGCAGCCCTGGCCGTCGCCGTCACCACGACGTTGAGCGGATGCGGATCGCTCTACTCGGAAGGTGCCACGGCGGGCGCCGGTATCGCAGGCGCAGCCATTGCCGGGAAAGTAACGAACAACGCCGCCGTCGCCACGGGTATCGGCCTTGGCGCCGTCGCCGCGGCGCGCGCAGGCGTGCAGTACTCCGAACGCGTGATCCATCGCAACACCCAGGACAGCATCGCCGTGGTCGCCGGCCCGCTCGCGGTTGGCGCGGTTGCGCCGTGGAGCATCACGCATTCGGTGCCGCTCGAAGAAGACGAGCATGGCCGCGTGACTGTCAGCCGCACGATCAGCGCGGGCGAACTCGACTGCAAGGAGATCGTCTTCTCCGTCGATAAAACTGCGACCAAGAACGTGCCCGCGTCGAGCGCGTTCTATGTCGCGTCGATCTGCCGCGACGGCGCGGCGTGGAAGTGGGCATCGGCCGAGCCCGCGACGGAACGCTGGGGCTCGCTGCAATGAGCGCGCGCCCGTCAACCGGAAACCTGCGGGCGGCGACGGCTGTGCGGCTCGCGCTCGTCGGCGCGTTGTGCATCGGTACGGGCGCGATCGTCAGCGGCTGCAGTTCGGCTTCCGTCGGCGCGGCAGCGGGCGCCGGCGCTGGCGCCGCGACGGGTATCTTCACCGCGAATCCCGCTGTGGGCATCGGCGTGGGCATTGCCGTGCAAGCCGCCACCGACGAGGCCGTCGCGCGCTATATGCGCGTGATGCACTCGGATCAGCAGAACGTGATCGCGGCGCTGGCGGGCGCGATGCCCGTCGGCGAGACGCGCGACTGGAGCGTCAAGCACTCGCTGCCCATCGAGAACGGCCACGGCCAGGTGCGCGTGACGCGCGCGTTCGCGTCGTCGCTCGCGATCTGCAAGGAGTTCGTGTTCTCGGTTGTCGACGGCGACAAGCCCGACGCGAAGGTCGACTGGTACATGGCGAGCGCCTGCCAGCAGGACAACAAGGGTTACTGGAAATGGGCGTCGGCGGAACCGGCTGTCGAGCGCTGGGGCAATCTGCAGTAACGTTGCTCGTAGTGCCGCGGATCGGGACCAAAATAAAGGGGAGCCACGCGGCTCCCCTTCTTTCTTGCCTCAAGCGCCTCGAGCGCTGCTCTCAGGACTCGACGTCCTCAAGGCTGAAAATTTCCGTCTGGTCGTTGTACGAGAAGATCTCGGCATAACGGCCCCAGTTGATGACGGCGTCGAGCGTCTCTTCTGCAGCGCTGTCCGACAGGAAGTCTTCCAGTTCCTGCTCAAAGCGCACGCGCGGCGCGCGGTGTCCCGGCCGCTCGTTCAGCACTTTCTTGATTCGGGCCGCGAGCGGCACGTGCTTGAGCAAATGGTCGGCGAACATCAGCTTGCGCTCCTGCGTGCCGAATTCGGCGAACACGCGCGCGGGCGGCGTCAGGAAAATATCGCCCTCACGCACGTCCGCAAAGCCCAGATGCTGCAGCACTTCGGCGATCGGGAACAGGTCGTCCACCTCCAGATGCAGCGAGCGCGCGATTTCCGGCATGTCCGCGCGGCCGTGATACGGCGCGGCAGCCAGCGTTTCGATCAGACCCGCCATCAGGTTGGTCGACACATGCGGCAGCCAGCTGTGCAGCTCCAGCCCCTTCTTCGTCGATTCGTCCTTCTGGCGCGCCGTCATCTTCGCGTAGATGTCGTCGACCAGCCGCCGGAACGCCGGATCGAGACGGTTGCGCGGATGCTTGAACGGCACCTTGATCTCCGCGATCACGCGGCCCGGATTCGACGACAGCACGAGAATCCGGTCGCACATGAACACGGCTTCCTCGATGTTGTGCGTGACGATCAGCACCGACTTGATCGGCATGCGTCCTTGCGTCCACAGATCGAGCAGGTCGGTACGCAGCGTCTCGGCCGTCAGCACGTCGAGCGCGGAGAACGGTTCGTCCATCAGCAGCAGCGTCGGATCGACGACCAGCGCGCGCGCAAAGCCGACGCGCTGGCGCATGCCGCCCGACAGCTCGCGCGGATAGGCGTTCTCGAAGCCGTCGAGACCGATCAGGTCGATCGCCGCAAGCGCGCGTTCGCGGCGCGCACGCGCACCGACGCCGAGCGCCTCGAGACCCGCTTCCACGTTCTGCAGCACGGTCAGCCACGGAAACAGCGCGAAGGTCTGGAACACCATCGCAACGCCGTCGGCGGGCCCTTTGAGCGGCTTGCCCATGTAGGTGACTTCGCCGCCCGTCGGCTCGATCAGGCCGGCGATGATACGCAGCAGCGTCGACTTGCCCGAGCCCGAGCGGCCGAGCAACCCGACGATCTCGCCTTCGCGCAACGACAGATTGGCGTCGTCGAGCACCAGCAGCTCGCCCTGGGTCTTGTTGAACCCGCGGCACACGTCCTTGACGCGCAGGATTTCTTCACCGAGGCGCGGCGGCATCGGCGGCGTCTGGATCGGCGCGGCGGTTACGGTCTTCGGATTTTGCATCGCGTTATGCCTTCAATGAATCTCAATCGAGCCGCAGGCGGCTTTCGGCGTAGGCGTACAGCGGACGCCACAACGCGCGATTGAAGAGGGACACGAACAGGGACATCACCGCGATGCCCAGAATGATCTTCGGATAGTCGCCCGCGGCCGTGTACTGCGCGATATACGCGCCGAGCCCGTGCGCGGCGAGTTTGGTATCGCCCCACTGCACGGCTTCCGCGACGATGCTTGCGTTCCACGCGCCGCCCGAGGCGGTGATCGCGCCCGTCACGTAGTACGGGAACACGCCCGGCAGCATGACCTGGCGCCACCATTGCCAGCCGCGGATGCGGAAATTCTTCGCGGCTTCCTTGTAGTCGTTCGGATAGGCGCTCGCGCCCGCAATCACGTTGAACAGGATATACCACTGCGTGCCGAGCACGATCAGCGGCGACAGCCAGATGTCCGGGTTCAGATTGAACTTGACGATCACGATCACAAACACGGGGAACAGCAGGTTCGCCGGGAACGCCGCGAGGAACTGCGCGACCGGCTGGATCTTCTCGGCGAGCGAGGGGCGCAACCCGATCAGCACGCCGATGGGCAGCCACACCACCGACGCGAGCGCGATCAGCAGCGTCACGCGCAGCAGCGTGATGAGACCCAGCACGAACACATGGCCGACTTCATCGAGCGTCACGCCCGTGCGTACATACTCGACGACGCGATACACGACGAATGCCGTCACCAGCACGACGATCACGGCCCACACGATGTCGCCCGTCCTGGACGGCTTGAGCACGGCCGGCTTCGCGAACTTCACGGCCCCGACACGCGGCAAGCGGATCGGCACGCGCGCGGCCTTCGCGAACATCCAGCCGATGGGCACGAGCAGCCGGTGAATCAGCCGCGTGCGGCGGATCAGGTCGAGCAGCCACGATTCCGGCGCGTCGCCGGAACTCGTGTTCTCCATGCGGAACTTGTCCGACCACGCGACGAGCGGACGGAACAGGAACTGGTCGTACGCGAGAATCACGACCGTCATCGTCAGGATCACCCAGCCGATCGCGTGCAGGTTCTTCTCGGAGATCGCCGCCGCCAGATACGCGCCGATGCCCGGCAACGTAATGGTGTGATTGCCGACCGTGATGGCCTCGGAGGCGACCACGAAGAACCAGCCGCCCGACATCGACATCATCATGTTCCAGATGAGGCCCGGCATCGAGAACGGCACTTCGAGCTTCCAGAAGCGCTGCCACGACGTCAGATGGAAGCCCTTCGACACCTCGTCCAGATCGCGCGGCACGGTGCGCAGCGACTGGTAGAAGCTGAAGGTCATGTTCCACGCCTGGCTCGTGAAGATCGCGAAGATCGCGGCCAGCTCGGCGCCCAGCACCCGCGACGGAAAGAGCGCGAGGAAGAAAGTCACCGTGAACGAGATGTAGCCGAGCACGGGCACCGACTGCAGGATGTCGAGAATCGGCACCAGCACCTGGCCCGCGCGGCGGCTCTTCGCGGCAAGCGTTCCGTAGACCAGCGTGAAGGTCAGCGACGCGACCATCGCGGCGAGCATGCGCAGCGTGGTACGCAGCGCGTACTCAGGCAGGTTCGCCGGGTCGAGCGAGATCGGCTCGCTTTGCAGCGTCGAGATGGGCGCCAACGTCTCGTGGAAACCGACCACGGCCATCGCGATCACGCAGATGATGAGCGGAAACGCAATGAAATCCCAACGATTGGGGAGCACCCGCCACGCCGAAGCGTTGGCAGTGCGGTTCAGGGTGAAGCTGAACAGATCCATCAGGCGGCCCTCCCTTCGCGGCGGAATGCAAGCATGCCGCCAGCCATGATGGCTACGCGCGCGCCGGCATGGCTGGCGGCGACGCGACGGTCCGAGGATCGATCCGGAAAGCGGAAATCAGGCATGGCAAAACGCTAATGCGCGGTAAATCGTTGGCGTTCAATACGCATTGGCCGGCGACGGATACATCGCGCGGCGCCCCGTGCGGGCCTGCACTTACGGCCGGCGCAATCGTGTTGCGCGAGCCGCCGCCGGCAGGCCAGCGAGCTTTCCTCATTTTGGACGGCACGACACTACTACAACCTGTGTGACAGAAACAACCGTTGACACTCAAATGTCACGCTGAATGGTTACCGGAATGGATCTGTAAGCGGCAGGCCGCGCGCATCAACAGGCCGGGCTTGCGCCCGCTTCTGGCGAACCGTCGCGTGCTAGCCACAATCCGATGGCCGTGCCGCTATTCAGAAAGTCCCGCTGGAGGCCGTTAATACCCCACACGGGACTTCCGCGCGCGCAAATCCTGGCTAGCGCCGGGCCGTGCGGCGGTTAAAATCGGGATGCGGCGAAACCTGCTGGCCGACGGCGACGAGGACGGTGGCGCGGCGCATTTATCCTGGCTCCGTGCGAAGCACGGTGAAAATCGGCAGGAACGGCCCAGCGCCAGCGCGTTGCAACGAAAGACGTTGTTGCATGAATCAGTCAGACGGATCAGAGGGTCGATGAAAAGGACAACCTTGCGCCAGGCATTGGGACCGGCCAGTTTCGTACTGGTCGTGCTCGCATGCTGGTTCGCCTCCGGCCTGGTCGCGGACCGGATGGTACAGCAAGAACTGGATACCGCCTTGCGCCAGCAGCGGCAAATGTCCGCCTCGATCGTCTACAACATGGCCGAAGTGATCGCGAGCGACCTGGCGATGTCGCGGGCGATACCCGCCACCATGGCCGAACTCGGCGTGATCCAGCAGGCGCTGACGCATTCGCAGAATTATGCCGCGTCAGGCGTCGACCTGGAACCCGCCCATCGCGAAGATCTGCTGAAGTCGCCCGAACTGGCGGGCATCAACGGTTTTCTGCGCGACGCCCAGGGCTTCTCGGGCCTCGACATCATCTGGCTGGTCAACGCGAACGGGCTGTGCGTCGCGGCGAGCAACGCGCAAAACGCGCATTCGTTCGTCGGGCTCGACATGCGCTCGCGCAGCTACCTGACCAACGCCCTGCTCGGCGCGTTCGGCGAGGCATACGGCGTGGGCCGCATGAGCGGCGAGCCGGGCATCTTCATCTCGGCGCCCGTCTACGACGACGGCCTGCTGGTCGGCGCGATCGTCGCCAAGGTCGGCATCGCGCGGCTGCGCCACTGGGTCGCGCACGCAGGCACCTTCGTCACCGACGACAACGGCGTGGTCATCATGGCGCACAACGCGGCGCTCGAAGGCCAGGCCATGCCGAACTCGCGCGTCACACAGATGAACGCGGTCGAGCGCATGGGCACCTATCATCGCGATCAGTTTGCAACCATCCAGATCCAGCCCGTCAAGAGCCAGGTGCGCAGCGATGCGCCGTGGGTGCCGACGGCGATCGCCGATCAGCTGTTCGACATGCCCGGCCAGCCGATTCCGACGCTCTACCAGTCGCGCGGCGGGTTGAACTCGGGCCTGTCCGCGCATCTCGTCGATCCGCTCGTCGCGTGGCCCGAGCTGATGCGCAATCACAAACGGGATCATCTGCTGGTGTTCCTGACGCTCGCGGGCACGGTGGCGCTCGCCTGGGTGATTACCGTGTCGTATCTGCGCGAGCGGCGTCATCACCGCGCGACCCGCGTGTTGGCCGAGCAGTTGCAGTCCGCGAACACGCTGCTGTCCGCGGAAGCGCGTCACGACGCGCTGACGGGCGCGCTGTCGCGCCGCTATTTCCTCGATCTGCTCCGTCATGAGATCGACCGTGCGCGCGCGACGGGCGAGCCGCTGTGCATGGCGATCGCCGACCTCGATCACTTCAAGCAGATCAACGACCGTTTCGGCCACGCCGCCGGCGACCGCGCGCTCGAACACTTCGTCGACACCTGCCGCGCCGAGCTGCGCGGCAGCGACGCAATCGGCCGGCTGGGCGGCGAGGAATTCGGCATTCTGCTGCCGTCGACACCGCTCGGCACCGGACTCGAAGTGGTCGAGCGCCTGCGCGTGCGCCTGAAGGCGACGCCGTCGGCGAAGCTGCCGCAGTCGGTTGGCTTGAGCGTGAGTATAGGCATCACCGAACTGTCGGCGGAAGATCTGCCCGAGCGCATCATCAGCCGCGCCGACCAGGCGCTCTATGCCGCGAAACAGGGCGGACGCGACCGCAGCGAGGCCGTGCCGCCCGACGATACCGCGCCGCCCACGCGCACGCCCGCCAATGCCTGGTGACGCCTGCTCGTAGAGTTTGGTGATGTCCGGTAAGCAGGCGAAACGCTCTCTGACCGGTCAGCGATGCGCCCTGCATCGCGCATGTCGAAGCCGCCGGGCAAGCGGAGCTTAAGCAGGTATCATCGACTTTCATCCGAAAGTTGTGATCACCGCTTTACGCTCCCCCGGAGGTTCGCATGAAGGGAAATCTGGTCATCGTCTGCCGCGATCAGGACGCTGACGCCTTCGATCATCTGCTCGCAGAGTACGGCGCGTTTCAGACGCGCCTGTCGTCGACCGCGTGGTATCTGAAGCTGGAAGTCGCGCCCGAAGTGATACAGGAAGAAATTCTCACGCGTCTTGGCAAGTACACGACGCACTACATCTTCGAGGCGGATACGGTGACGTGGAATACCGTGGACAGCGAAGCCGCCGCCGCGCTCAACACGCTCTTCACCGAATAGGCATGCTGCCTGTCTGATCGAACGGTATGGACGGGGCATTTGCAATCCCTCAGCGCCAACTCAGCCCCAGGCCCGTTTCTGAATGCCGCGCAGCCAAAGCGCGCGGCGCATCACACTCACCAGACGATTTCCGACGCCGCCACCGTGCGCGACACTGCTTCCAGCGGGAACGTCATCTGCACGCGCAAGCCCCGCCCGCCATTAGGCGCATCGTTGTTGCCGATCTGCCATTCGCCGCCCGCACGCCGCACGAGCCGCTCGACGATCGCAAGGCCCAGGCCGCTGTGGCCATTGCCGCCGCGCGCCGGATCGAGCCGCACGAAGGGCCGGCTTGCGTTGATCAGATCCTGCGCGGCGATGCCGCTGCCGTTGTCCGTGACCGTCAGCGTGAAGCCCTGCGACGTACGCGCTGTCGCGACGGTGACCGGCGGTGCGCCGTATGCATGCGCGTTGTCGAGCAGGTTGGACAGGATGCGATCGAGCGTGGCGGCGGGCAGCATGAAGCCCGGACCGGCGCGTAGATCCGTCTGCACCGTCGGCGCACCGCCCGACACCGCGCGATAGCTGCGCACCACGCGTTCGCACTGCGCGTCGACTTCGACGGGTTCGCTGCGGTCGCCGCCGTCGTGCGCGAACACGAGAAACTGCTCGACGATATGCGTCATCGAATCGACGTCGCGCACGACGCCGTCGCGCGTCTTCGCATCGTCCATCATCTCGGCGCGCAGCCGCAGACGCGCAAGCGGCGTCTTCAGATCATGCGCGACTCCAGCCAGCATCACCGCGCGATCATGCTCGGTGCGCGCGACCTCCTGCACCATCTGGTTGAAGCCGTGCGTTAGTTGCCGCAGTTCACGCGGGCCGCGCTCGCGCACGGGTGGCACGGGCAGGCCGCGCCCGAAGCGCGTCACCGCCTGCGCCAGCGAGCGCAACGGCTGCTGCAGCTGCCACGCGGCGAAGAGTGCCGCCATCACACCCGCCGAGAAAATGATGCCGAGCCACAGGACCATCCGGTCGAGCGAGCGCGGCGGCCGCAGCGGCTGCACGGGCACGACGATCCAGCTTGGATCGCTCGCCGCGCGAACCCACAGCGCGGGCGGCTTGCCCGGCGTGCCGACGCGCACCTGCGTCGAGGTGGGCAGACGGTCGCGCACATCGTCGACGAAACGGTCGAGCGGCGCGGGCAAATTCGATACGTCGGGTGGAACGTCGGCACTCGCGGGATCGACGAGCCGCACGCGCGAAGGCAGCGGCTGATCCGGCTCGCGCCTGACGTGGTCGCGCACCGCGTCGACGAGGAACACGGCCTCTTCGACGGCATAGCGTGTCTGCGACTGGTTGCGCTCGAAGCGCACTAGCAGATACCACGCGAAATGCGACACCAGCAATACACAGACGACGAGCAGCGCGAGCCGCCCGAACAACGAATCAATTGGACGCCGCATGTTGCTCGCCATCGGGGACGAACACGTACCCGCGCCCGCGTACGGTCTGAATGAAGCGCGGCACGGACGGATCGGTTTCGAGAATACGGCGCAGGCGCCACACCTGCACGTCGATGCCGCGGTCGGTGCCGTCGTACTCGGGACCGTGCAGCAGTTCGAGCAGGCGCTCGCGCGTGAGCGTGCGCATCGGGTGATTGACGAAGATCTTCAGCAGCGCGAACTCGCTGCCCGACAAGGTGAGCGGCTTGCCTTCCTGATGCAGCGTGCGCGACTGGAAGTCGAGCGTGAAGCGGCCGAACGAGAACGGCTCGCGCTGCTCGGGCGCAGCCGCCGACGGCAGCGTCTTGCGGCGGCGCAACACCGCCTGCACACGCGCGAGCAGTTCGCGCGGGTTGAACGGCTTGCCGAGGTAATCGTCCGCACCGAGTTCCAGGCCGACGATGCGATCCACGTCGTCCGCACGCGCCGTCAGCATGATGACGGGGATATCGTCGCCCGACGCGCGCAGCTTGCGCAGCGCCGTGAGACCGTCGACGCCCGGCATCATCAGGTCGAGCACGATCAGGTCGGGCCGTTCGCGCTCGATGCGGCGTTCCAGTGAGCTGGCGTCGTGCAGCACCGACACTTCGATGCCTTGCCGGGCCAGATAATCGCGCAGCAGATCGCGCAGTTCGACGTCGTCATCGACGACCAGAATTTGAGTAGCCATGGTTTGAAGTGTAACGCGCGCCCCGCTGCGTTTCCGCCCCTACTGACCCCGAAAGGGTTACCGGGTGTTACCGCGAAAGGCACACGTAATGTCACGTAACTTCCGCAAGGATACGCGTAACACGACGGGCATTCGATCCCTCTACGCTGTGCCTTACCGAATGCGCGCTGGTCCACCTTCGAGACGGGCGGCATCGTCGGCTAGTTGATCAAGGAGCACAGTAATGTCCAAAAAAACATCACGCTTTCTCGCCGTTGCCGCTGCATCGCTTGCACTGAGTCTCGGGGCCGCGTTCGCCGCGCAACCCCAAGGGGGTCCCGGCATGGGCCATGGCGGCCCGGGCTGGCACCACGGCGGCTTCATGAAGGAACTGAACCAGTTGCACGGGCAACTGAAACTGAACGCGGATCAGGAAAAGGCATGGCAAGCCGCGCTCGACACGATGAAGCAAAGCCATGAAGCCGAGCGCGCGAACCATGAGCAGATGCGCCAGCAGTTCAAGCAGATGCAGCAGCAACCTATTCTCGACCTGAACGCGATGCACGCCGCGCATCAGCAGATCGAGCAGAAGGACGCGCAGCTGCGCGAGCAGACGTCGACGGCATGGCTGAACTTCTATAACGGCCTGAACGACCAGCAGAAGACCACCGTCAGCACCGCGCTCAAGCAGCATTTCGCGAAGATGGAGCAGCGTCATCAGAAGATGCGCGAGCGTTGGGAGAAGCATCAGGGCGACGCAGCGGCTTCGGCGGTGAAGCCTTAAGCGAGGTCAGCCGCGTTGCCTCGCGCGCGCCGGCGTGTCGATGAACGCCCTTCGCCGGGCGTGACACGTGTAAAACAAAACGCCACGGAAGGCAGCTTCCGTGGCGTTGTTTCATTGGCTGACCAACAGACTAATAGACGACATGAACGAAAGCGCCGCCTCGCTCAACGCAACTGACCGAGGTCGAACAGCAGCACTTCCGCGCCCTCGCCGTTTTCGACCGTGACGCTCGCGGCATCCGTGATCATCGCGGCGTCGCCCGCCTTCAGCGCCTCGCCATTGACCGTGACGGCGCCACGCGCAACATGCACGTACGCCTGGCGTCCCGCCACGAGCGCAAGCTCGTCACGCTCCGCGCCGTCGAAGAGACCGGCGTAGATCGACGCATCGGCGTGGATCGTCACCGCGCCGTCGCGGCCGTCCGGCGCCGCCACGACGCGCAGCCGCCCGCGCTTGTCGGCATCGGTGAAGCGCTTTTCTTCGTAGCCCGGCGCGTCGCCTGCGCGTTTCGGGATGATCCAGATCTGCAGCAGATGCAGCGAGTCCTCCTGCGATCCATTGAACTCGCTGTGCATCACGCCCGTGCCGGCGCTCATGCGCTGCACGTCGCCGGGACGGATCGTCGAGCCGTTGCCGAGGCTGTCACGATGCGACAACGCGCCCTCTAGCACATAGGTGACGATCTCCATGTCGCGATGCCCGTGCGTGCCGAAGCCCTGCCCAGCGGCGATCCGATCCTCGTTGATCACGCGCAGCGGACCGAAGTGCATGTGCTCGGGATCGTGGTAATCGGCAAACGAGAAGCTGTGTTTGGCGTTCAGCCAGCCGTGGTTGGCGTGGCCGCGCTCGTCGGAACGACGAATCCTGATCATCTGGGTCTCCCGTGAAAAATTTCCGATGACGGGAATGTATGGGCTGCGCCCGCGAGGCACAATCCGCGCCGCCGCACCGGATCGTTTCATAAATGATGGCAATGCCCGGAAGCCGCGCAATGCGCGTTGCATCGGCCGCCACGACGCGGCCAGAACGCGCGGCGGCCTGCCGCGACCACGTGTCGCGCGTGCATGTCTCTGGCGGCAAAGGGCTTTTTCCTTGCCTCGAGGACTGGCACCGCGGGCGGGTTCGGGTAAAATACCGCGCTTTTTGGAATCGGTCGACGCGTGTACCGCGTCCGGACGGCGCGCCCAGCAGCGCGGGCTCGGCCGGAACGCGCGGTAACAGGCGCAGAGCGCGCGAAGCGGACAGAGTAAAAGCGCCATCGGGCGACGTGGAACAGGCCTCCGGGCCAAAACAATCCACCGCCAGAACGGGCAGCCTATTTTTGTCCGCCTAGAATGGCGACGGCCGGCCGCACGCGGGCTGCCGTCACCGCAAGAAGGCACGCGGCGACCGGGAAGTCAGGAGAAACATGAAGAAGTACGCACTGTGCGTGGCGCTCGCCGTCATGGCTTCGGGGGCCGCGGCAAAAGAATGGAAAACCGTGCGTATCGGGGTCGACGCCAGCTATCCGCCGTTCGAATCCGTGGCGCCCAGCGGCCAGATGGTCGGTTTCGACGTCGATCTGACCCGCGCGCTGTGCGCGAAGATGAACGTCAGGTGCGTATGGATTCCGCAGGATCTCGACGGCATCATTCCGGCGCTGAAGGCGAAGAAGTTCGACATCATCGTGTCGTCGCTGACGGTGACCGACAAGCGCCGCGAGCAGATCGACTTCTCCGACCGACTGTTCGACGCGCCCGCGCGCATGATCGCGAAGAAGGGCTCGCCGCTGCTGCCGACGGTTGAATCCCTGAAAGGCAAGCACGTCGGCGTCGAACAGGGCTCGACGCAGGAAGCGTACGCGAAGGCGTACTGGGAGCCGAAAGGCGTGACGATCGTGCCTTACCAGAACCAGGATCAGGTCTACGCGGATCTGGCGACGGGGCGTCTCGACGCCGCGCTGCAGGACGAACTGCAGGCCGACGCCGGCTTCCTGAAGACGCCGCGCGGCAAGGATTTCGCGTGGGCGGGCCCGGAAGTGAAGGACCCGAAGACACTCGGCGAAGGCACGGCCATTGGCGTGCGCAAGGAAGACGGCGAGCTGAAGGCGAAGCTGAACAAGGCGCTTGCCGAGGTTCACCAGGACGGCACGTTCACGAAGCTCGAGAAGCAGTATTTCGACGTCGATATTGATCAGAGCCGATAACAGGCACTGAAAAGCAGCCGCATCACGTCAGATGCGGCGAAAGCTCGGGGCTGGCCCGGATGGGCCGGTCTACGGGCTTCGTAATAAAGTCGGACCGAGAGTAGCAACGCAGTAGAACAAGGCAGGAAAACGCGCTGCCGGCCACATAGTATGAACGGCCAGGCAGTCATGATTCGCACAGCGGCATGCTGTGCGCCGCACGGGAGACATCGAAGGCATCCGCCTTCGGACCAACCGCCGCAGCGTACGGATTGCCGCGTCTTTCGCGGCGCTCGGGAGCGTCGTCAAGGACCCACTATGCTCTTTCAAGGCTACGGCCCGATCATCTTTGCCGGCACGGTGCAGACCGTGAAGCTGGCAATCCTGTCGCTCGCATTCGCTTTCGTGCTCGGTCTGCTCGGCGCGGCCGCGAAGCTGTCGAAGAACCGGATCACACAGGGCGCGGGCACGGTCTACACGACGCTCATTCGCGGCGTGCCCGATCTCGTGCTGATGCTGCTGCTCTTCTACAGTATCCAGATCTGGCTGAACGACCTCACCGACATGCTCGGCTGGGATCAGATCGACATCGATCCATTCGTCGCCGGCGTCGCTGTGCTCGGCTTCATCTACGGCGCGTACTTCACGGAGACGTTCCGCGGCGCGTTTCTCGCCGTGCCGCGCGGCCAGCTCGAAGCGGGCGCTGCGTACGGCATGTCGGGCTGGCAGGTGTTCACGCGGATCATGTTCCCGCAGATGATGCGCTTCGCGCTGCCCGGCATCGGCAATAACTGGCAGGTGATGGTCAAGGCGACGGCGCTCGTGTCGATCATCGGCCTCGCGGACGTCGTCAAGGCCGCGCAGGATGCCGGCAAGGGCACGCTGCGGTTCTTCTTCTTCACGCTGATGGCGGGCGCCATCTACCTGCTCATCACGACAGCCTCGAACTTCGTGCTGATGTACCTCGAAAAACGCTATTCGACTGGCGTGCGCAAGGCGGAACTATGATCGAGCTGATCCAGGAATACTGGCGCAACTATCTGTATACGGACGGCTACCGCTTCACGGGCGTCACCATCACGTTGTGGCTGCTGGTCGTTTCCATTGGCCTTGGCTTCTGCCTGTCGGTGCCGCTCGCCGTCGCGCGCGTGTCGAAGAGGAAATGGCTGTCGACCCTGGTCTGGCTGTATACGTATATCTTCCGTGGCACACCGTTGTACGTGCAACTGTTGCTCTGCTATACGGGTCTCTACAGCCTCGAGATCATCCGCTCGAACGAGCTGACCAACGCGTTCTTCCGCGACGGCATGCACTGCACGCTGCTCGCGTTCACGCTGAACACCTGCGCGTACACAACCGAGATCTTCGCGGGCGCGATCAAGGCGACGCCGTACGGCGAGATCGAGGCGGCGCGCGCGTATGGCATGTCGCAATTCACGCTGTATCGCCGCGTGATCCTGCCGTCGGCGCTGCGCCGCGCACTGCCGTACTACAGCAACGAAGTGATCCTCATGCTGCACGCTACCACGGTCGCCTTCACCGCGACGGTGCCGGACATCCTGAAGATCGCGCGCGACGTCAACTCGGCGACCTACCGTTCGTTCGACGCGTTCGGCATCGCCGCCCTGCTCTATCTGATCATCTCTTTTGGGCTCGTCTGGCTGTTCCGCCGTGCCGAGCGCCGCTGGCTCGCTTATCTGCGCCCGCAAGGCAAGTAAGGCGCCGACCCAGGCAAGTCAAGGAACCCGATGAACACTCCAGCTACACCGCAAATGCTTTTCGTCGACAACCTGCACAAGCAGTACGGCGACAACGAAGTTCTCAAAGGCGTCACGCTGCGCGCGAACCGCGGCGACGTGATCAGCGTGATCGGCTCGTCCGGCTCGGGCAAGAGCACGATGCTCCGCTGCATCAACTTTCTCGAGCAACCAAACTCGGGACGCATCTTCGTCGAAGGCCAGGAGATTCGCACGGCGAAGGACAAGCACGGCGCGCTGCGCGTGTCGGACCCGAAGCAGTTGCAGAAGATGCGCACCAAGCTTTCCATGGTGTTCCAGCACTTCAACCTGTGGACTCACATGACGGTGCTCGAGAACATCATCGAAGCGCCGCTGCATGTGCTCGGCATCTCTCGCAAGGAAGCCGAAGACCGTGCCCGCACGTATCTGGAGAAAGTGGGTCTCGCGCCGCGTCTCGAGAAGCAGTATCCGTCGCATCTGTCGGGCGGTCAGCAGCAGCGCGTGGCGATCGCCCGCGCACTGACGATGAACCCCGACGTGATGCTGTTCGACGAGCCCACTTCGGCGCTCGACCCGGAACTGGTCGGCGAAGTGCTGAAGGTCATGCAGACGCTCGCCGAGGAAGGCCGCACGATGATCGTCGTCACGCACGAAATGGCCTTCGCGCGCAACGTGTCGAATCACGTGATGTTCCTGCATCAGGGACGCGTCGAAGAAGAAGGCCGTCCGGACGAAGTGTTCAGGAACACGAAGAGTGAGCGTCTGAAGCAGTTCCTCTCGGGAAGCCTGAAATAAGGCTGCAATGTAGTTTATGTAGTATTACAGGGCGCTTACCGGGCGCCCTTTTTCATTTCCGCGCGGCGTCGCCCTCTCCTTCCTGGACGCCCCAAAAGCTTCGGCGTCCCAACATCTGCGCGATCAGCAGCCAAAACGCGTTTACTCCCGACGATTCTCTCCGTCAATAGTGGCAATCCTTGACGCAAGTCATTAACAACGGTGTGTCCCTTGCACGACAAGGCGTGGAGGGGCCTTCGCAGCCCTCTGTCCCCCACTTGTCCCATATTGGTATTGCAATTTAGAGACATCTTTACCGAGCATCACTAATTTATTCGCCAACCGAAGGGTATTTTGCTAAATTAGTAACGAAAGTAGCAAAACAAAGTTCAAGAAAAGTAGTTTCACTTCAAAACGAACGAAAAGGAGATACCGGTCGCGAGGGATCGGAATGACGATCAGACAGCCAGAAAGGCTGCGCGTCGACATCACAACCGGCCACCGCGCATCTCCCTGGAAAAGATTCCTGCTCGGCGCTGCTGGCGTCCGGGCACCACTCGCAGTACTGGCTTTACTTTTTGACAGGGTATGGAGGAGAAGATGAAGAAAGCTTTGGCTGCCGCAGCGCTGCTGACTTTTGGCGTTGCCGCACACGCACAGAGCAGCGTGACGCTGTACGGGCGTCTGGACGCTGGTCTGGAGTACATGTCGGGTGTGCCGACGAACCCGAACGCAGCGGGTGTCGCACAGAGCAGCTCGCACCGCTTCCGCGCGGAAAGCGGCGACTGGGGTACCAGCCTGTGGGGCTTGAAGGGTGCTGAAGATCTGGGCGGCGGCTACAAGGCCGTGTTCCAGTTGGAAGGCTCGTTCAACACGATGACGGGTGCTGGCCCTGGCGGCGGCGGTCTCTTCAATCGTTGGGCAACCGTCGGCTTCGCAAGCGATCAGTACGGTACGTTCACGATGGGCCGCATGCTGTTCATCTCGAACGGCGTGTGGGACTTCGATCCGTTCGGTCAGTCGAACTGGTCGTCGGCATCGCTGGTTCGTGGCCGCAACTGGCCGCAATCGAGCAACAACGTAGCCTACCAGTCGCCGAAGATCGCTGGCCTTGACTTCTACGGCCAATACGCGCTGTCGAATGCGACGAACTGGAACGGTAACGGCACGACCGCTCAAGGCCGTGAAGCCGGTGCGCAAGTCACGTACACGTCGTCGCTCTTCCAGCTTCGCGGTATCTATGACGAAATCCGCAACCCGGCAAACGGTGGCCTGAACGACTCGTACAACTTCTCACGCGAGTACACGGCTGCATTCAACGTGTTCCTCGGCCAGTTCAAGATCCAGGGCGCGTACCAGGCAATTCGCACGTCGGGCATCACGGCAGCAACGCCGGGCACGCCGACCACGCTCGATCACGAATGGGGTGGCGTGACGTGGCAAGCAACGCCGGCAGCAGCTCTGATCGGCGCGGTCTACCACGTGAACGGCAACAACGGTGCGGGCAACGCGACGATCTACACGCTGGGTGGCTCGTACAACCTGTCCAAGCGCACGCTGTTCGACCTCCAGGTCGCAACGGTCCAGAACAGCAAGACGGCTAACTACGGTCTGAACGCCAACGCGGCGGGCAACACCGTGGCTTCCGACAACCCGCTGATCGGCCACAGCCAGACGGGCGTGTACGCAGGTATCCAGCACTCGTTCTAATCGAACGGTGCAAACAGAACAGCTTTAACAGAAACGGTTTTCACGCTGCTGCGAGAGGCGCGTATCGGTGCGATGTCCGAAAGGGTGTCGCACCTTTTTTTATTTCTGCGCGAAGAAGGCGCAAGCGTCTTGTCTATTTCGCTCAGGCACTTGGCTCGTGCAGAAAAGCACCGGCGCGGTGCAACGCCGATGCTTTTTTCCAATGCGCTATTTCAATCGACGGGCGCAACGCCCGCAGTGAAACTCACACGGCCGCTTCGTTCTCCTCACCCGTACGAATGCGGATCACGCGTTCGACATCCGCGACGAAAATCTTGCCGTCACCGATCTTGCCCGTGCGCGCCGCGCCGATGATGGCATCGATCACCTGATCGCATTGATCGTTCGCGACGACGACTTCGATCTTCACTTTCGGCAGGAAATCGACGACGTATTCGGCGCCGCGATACAGCTCGGTGTGTCCTTTCTGGCGGCCAAAGCCTTTGACCTCGGTGACGGTCAGCCCTGTCAGGCCGACTTCGGCGAGCGCTTCGCGGACTTCGTCGAGCTTGAAGGGTTTGATGACGGCGGTAATGCGTTTCATGGCGGGCCTCGTCTCGGTTCGGAAAAAGGAAGGTTCAGATGCGTTGATTCTACGCCGCAGCGCACACGTTGCCAGCACCCGGCATGGCAACGAGTGCAGTAACCCGCGCTCAACGGCAGATAAAGACTGATTTCAGGCGGCTTTGTCCGGAACCGTTGCGAGATCATCGGTCCAGACAGTCGCTTCCGAATCGCTTGGCGCGCGCCAGTCGCCGCGCGGCGACAGCGAACCACCCGAGCCGACCTTCGGCGAATTCGGCACGCAACTGCGTTTGAACTGGCTCGTCTTGAAGAAGCGCCACAGGAAAATGCCGAGATTGCGTTTGATGGCGGCAATATCGTATTCGTTGCGCTCGACATGCGCGCCTTCTGGCCAGCCGCCCTGCTCCTTGTCGCACCACGCGTGCAGCGCGAGGAATGCGACTTTCGACGGCGCGAAGCCATAGCGCAGGATGTAGAACAGATTGAAGTCCTGCAACTCGTATGGCCCGATGAACGATTCCGTCTTCTGCTCGATCGCGCCTGCGGCTTTGGCCGGCACGAGTTCAGGGCTGATTTCCGTGGCGAGCACGTTGAGCAGCGTGTCCGAGCCGCTCTTGCCGACGGCACCCGTCTCCGCGACCCAACGCACCAGATGCGTGATCAGCGTCTTCGGCACGCTTGCGTTCACGCTGTAGTGAGACATGTGATCGCCCACGCCATACGTACACCAGCCGAGTGCCAACTCGCTGAGATCGCCCGTGCCGATCACGATGCCGTTATGAAAATTGGCGAGACGGAACAGATGGTTCGTGCGCTCGCCCGCCTGCACGTTCTCGAAGGTGATGTCGTACTTCGCCTCGCCCGCCGAATACGGATGGCCAAGGTCGTTCAGCATCTGCTCGCAGCTTGGCCGGATATCGATTTCCATCGCGGTGCAGCCGACCACGCTCATCAGTTCGCGCGCCTGCTTGAGCGTGCGGTCGCTGGTCGCGAAGCCCGGCATCGTCACGCCGATGATGTTGGTGCGCGGCAGTTTCAGACGGTCCATCGCTTTCGCGCAGACCAGCAGCGCGTGCGTCGAGTCGAGCCCGCCCGACACGCCGATCACCACCTTCTGGATATTCGACGCCGACAGCCGCTGCACGAGCGCCTGCACCTGAATGTTGTAGACCTCGTTGCAACGCTCGTCGCGGCGGCGCGAATCGGCGGGCACGTATGGGAAGCGCTCGACCTTGCGTTCGAGCGGCAGCGCCTGCGCCGCGTCGTGCCCGATCGCGAAGCGCACGATCTGGAACTTCGCCGCTTCATCTTTGTGCCGCTGCACCGACATGCCGAACGTGGTCTGCCGCATGCGTTCGTGCGAGAGCCGTTCGAGATCGACGTCCGCGAAAATCATGTGCGAATCATCGAGAAAGCGTTCGGACTCGGCGAGCATCTCGCCGTTCTCGTAGATCAGCGCCTGGCCGTCCCAGGCCATATCCGTCGACGATTCACCGCGTCCCGCCGACGTGTACAGATACGCCGCGAGACAGCGCGCCGACTGCTGGCCGACGAGCTGATGCCGGTAGCCGGACTTGCCGACCACGACGTTCGACGCCGACAGGTTCACCAGCACCGTCGCGCCCGCGAGCGCGGCAAACGACGACGGCGGAATGGGCACCCACACGTCCTCGCAAATCTCGACGTGGAAGCGGAAGTCCGGCACGTCGGTCAGTTCGAACAGCAGCGACGCGCCGAACGGCACCTGCTTACCGAGCAGTTCGATGTCGCGCGCGACGGCGCTGTCGGCGGGCGTGTACTGGCGCGCCTCATAGAACTCGCCGTAGTTCGGCAGATAAGTCTTCGGCACCGCTCCCAGCACGACACCGCGCGCGACGACGATCGCGCAGTTGTACAGGCTGTGGTCCACCTGCAACGGCATGCCGACGATCATCGCAACGGGCAGCGACTTCGACGCCTCCACGATCTTTGCCAGCGCTGTCTTGCATGCGTCGAGCAGCGCGCGCTGATGGAAGAGGTCGTCGCAGGTATAGGCGGGCAAACCGAGTTCTGGGAACGCGACGAGCGCCGCGCCTTTCGCCGCGGCCTCGCGCGCTAGCGCCAGCGTCTCATCGGCGTTGAAGGCCGGATCGGCGACGCGGCAGCGCGGCACGCCCACCGCGACACGCGCAAAACGGTGCGAATACAGGTTGAAGAAGTTGCCTTTCATGTCCGAGATTCCCAATGCGCGCGAACCGGGAGAAACGGTCGCGCGCGAAACAGCTGCTATCGATCAGCGTAGATGATAAGCCGTAAGCGCATTCAAGGTCTCGATCGCGTGTATCGACGGGCCACGCCGCGCGCTACAGGCGCGCATTTGCTTTAACATGGCCGTTCGCCGCGCCGCGGTCACGCCTGCGCCCAGTGCCGAAGCATCCGGGCGCCAGCAAAACGAAGCGCGCGACATTCGCCTATCAGCCTCATCCGATCCTGCCGCTGCACCATGCACGCAAGCGAGTGCGGCACCCGGGATCGCCAACGGTCGAACAGATTGAACCAGGAACGTTTTGATTACCGCGCAGGCATTCTTGCTTCGCCGCTCGAAGTCGATGCCGCCGAATGGAATGCGCTGCTCAACCAGCAGGCGCAACCCACTCCATTCTTGCGCCACGAATTCCTGAGCGCGCTGCACGCGACGCGATGCGCCGTCGCGGATACGGGCTGGGCGCCGCAATTCGTCACGCTGACCGATCCGCGTACGGGCAAGCTCGCCGCGGCCGCCCCCGTCTACGCGAAGGAACACTCGTACGGCGAGTACGTGTTCGACTGGGCGTGGGCCGACGCGTACAAGCGCAACGGCCTGCCCTACTATCCGAAGCTGCTGTGCGCGGTGCCCTTCACGCCCGTGCAAGGCACGCGCCTCATTGCCGCCGACGCCCACGCGCTACGCCATCTCGCCGCGACGCTCGTCGCGTTCGCGGAACAGGCCGACGTGTCGTCGCTGCACGTGCTGTTTCCGACGGAAAGCGAAGCGCAAGCGCTGACCGATCTCGGCATGATGCAGCGCGAAGGCGTCCAGTTTCACTGGATCAACGACGGCTACCGCCACTTCGACGACTTTCTCTCGACGCTCGAACAGAAGAAGCGCAAGAACATCCGCGCTGAGCGGCGCAAGGTGCGCGATGCGGGCGTCACGTTCCGGCGCTTGCTCGGCGAAGACATCAGCGACGCCGACTGGCGCTTCTTCAGCAAGTGTTATCGGCAGACGTACCGCGAGCACTTTTCGAGTCCGTATCTGAATCTCGACTTCTTCCGGATGATCGGCGCATCGATGCCGGAGAATCTGATGATGGTGATCGCCGAGTACGAGGGCAAGCCGATCGCGAGTTCGCTCGTCGTCTATCAGCGCGACGGCGCGAACGCGGGCGGCACGCTGTACGGCCGCTACTGGGGCGCGCTCGAACACGTGCCCTGCCTGCACTTCGAAACCGCGTACTATCAGCCGTTGGAGTTCTGCATCGAACAGAAGCTGGGGGTGTTCGAAGGCGGCGCGCAGGGCGAACACAAGATGGCGCGCGGCTTCATGCCGACCGTCACGCGCTCGACGCACTGGTTAGCGCATCCTGCCTTTTCGGACGCCGTTGCGCACTTTCTCGACAACGAGAAGAATCACATCCACGCGTATGTCGACGAACTGCGCGAACACAATCCGTTCAAGGAATAACGAGGAACAGTCGCGCGCCATGCCGTGGTTTCTGTATCTGATCGAATGCTCGGACGGCAGCGTCTACACGGGCATCGCCACCGACGTCCAGGCCCGTTTCGACAAGCATTGCAGCGGCGCGGGCGCGCGCTATACGCGCTCGCGCAAGCCGGTGCGGCTGCTGGCGTCGTTCGAACTGGCCGACCGTTCGAGCGCGTCGCGCGCCGAATACCGCGTCAAGCAGCTTGCGCCCGCGCAGAAGTGGGAACTGGCTTCGGGTGCGCGGACGCTTGAATCCGTGCTGCCTGCCGTCATTGAGGAAGTCGAGGCTGGCGAACCAGACACCTGACGCGGCGCGGCTTTTCCGTCGGCTGCAACAGTGTTTTCAGGATAAGCATCTCGACGCCGATTTCACTCGATCAGATACTTTCGTCACTGCAACGCGTCGCTGAATTCAGAACCAGCGGCGCTCCAACACCCGACGCGATACCCAGACACCTTGAGGTGAAAAAATGGACGAAAGAAAGCGTGACAGCATGATTGCTTATCTGCGCGGCCGCATGGCTAAGGTCGGCATCAAGGTGGCCGACCTGGCCGCGGCGCTCGCCGAAGAGCGGCGTCGTCAGCAATCGGTGCGTTATCGCAGCCCATTTGGCGAAACGTGGGACGGCAACGGCGCGATGCCCCAGTGGCTCAGCAACGCTGTCAGCGCCGGGCAATCGCCGGAACACTTTGCGGTCGACAAGCCGGCGAAAAAGGTCAAACAGGAACGCCCGACGGTCGATTGGCGTAACGACCCGTTCGCCGGTAGCCGCCTCGCGACGGTCAGCCCGCGCTAACGCGGCGCGGCATTTGATCCGTCCACGCGCTGCGTCGGATCGATAGAGCAAAAAAAGACGCTCCCGAAGGAGCGTCTTTTTGCAACCAGGCTCGAAAAACGCGCGAATTACTTCTTGTAGTTCGCCGCGCCTTCCGTGATTTCCTTGTGCGCGGCTTCGATGCCCGCCCAGCCTTCCACCTTGACCCACTTGCCCTTTTCGAGCGCCTTGTATTGCTCGAAGAAGTGCTTGATCTGGTCCTTCAGATACTGCGGCACGTCGTCGATCGACTTCAGGTCCGCCGTCATCGGGCAGATCTTGTCGTGCGCAACGGCGATCAGCTTGGCGTCGACGCCCGACTCGTCCGTCATCTGCAGCATGCCCAGCGCGCGCGCGCGCACCACCGAGCCAGCCAACAGCGGGAACGGCGTGATCACCAGCACGTCGACGGGATCGCCGTCGCCCGACAGCGTCTGCGGAATGAAGCCGTAGTTCGCGGGATAACGCATGCCCGTGCCGATGAAACGATCGACGACGAGCAGGCCCAGATCCTTGTCGGCCTCGTACTTCACCGGATCGCTTTGCGCCGGGATTTCGATGATGACGTTGAAGTCTTGGGGGAGGTCTTTACCAGGGGGAACGTGATTGAAGCTCATGGCGCTCTCTGATCAGGAAGAAATGGGAATAAGGCGCACGGCGCGCGCTGCGTCTCGATACGGGACCCAGCGCCGCAACCCGGACACGGCGGAATGCGCCATTATAGCCAATCGGCCGATGACACCCGCGTGGCGATCGGCGCGATAATTGTCTTACGCGTGTGACCGTGCCGGGCGGCCACACGTCTGGCCGGCCGCTGCGCTTCGCCAAAGCCTGCGCAACGCAACCGCCGTCGCCTGTCCCTTTCGTCATCTCTTCGTTGTTTCTTTCGATGTCCGCCTGACCGCCCAACCGGGCAAGGAGCATGTATGGAAGAAGCGAAACACTTCATCGGCGGTGAATGGACCGCGTCGTCGAACGGGGAGACGATCCCCGTCATCGATCCCTCCGACGGTCAGCCGTTCGCCACGCTCGCGCGCGGCACGGCCGCCGACATCGACACCGCAGTCCAGTCCGCGCGCCGCGCCTACGAGGGCGCATGGGGCGCCGTGAGCGCCGCCGAGCGCGGACGCCTGCTCTACCGGCTGTCGATGCTCGTCGCCGCCTGCCACGAGGAACTGGCGCAGCTCGAAGCGCGCGACACGGGCAAGCCGCTCAAGCAGGCGCGCGGCGACGCGGCCGCGCTTGCCCGCTACTTCGAGTTCTACGCAGGTGCCGCCGACAAACTGCACGGCGAAACGCTGCCCTATCAGAACGGCTACACGGTCTTTACGATCCGCGAGCCGCATGGCGTGACGGGCCACATCGTGCCGTGGAACTATCCGATGCAGATTTTCGGGCGCAGCGTCGGCGCGGCGCTCGCGGTGGGCAATGCGTGCGTCGTGAAGCCCGCCGAAGATGCCTGCCTCTCCGTGCTGCGCGTCGCCGAGCTGGCGGACGAAGCCGGCCTTCCCGCGGGCGCGCTCAATATCGTCACCGGCTTCGGACACGAAGCGGGCGCCGCGCTCGCGCGCCATGCCGGCATCGATCACATCTCGTTCACCGGTTCGCCCGATACGGGCAAGCTCGTCACGCAGATGGCCGCCGAAAACCACGTGCCCGTCACGCTCGAACTGGGCGGCAAGTCGCCGCAAATCGTCTTCGCGGACGCCGATCTCGACGCCGCGCTACCCACGCTCGTCAACGCAATCGTGCAGAACGCCGGGCAAACCTGCTCGGCGGGCAGCCGCGTGCTGATCGAGCGGAGCATTTACGAGCCGCTGCTCGACCGCCTCGCCACCGCGTTCAATGCATTGCGCGTCGGTCCGGCGCAGGCGGACCTCGATTGCGGGCCGCTGATCAGCGCGAAACAGCAGCGCCGCGTATGGGATTTCCTCTCCGACGCGCAGCATGACGGCATCGCGATGGCGGCGCACGGCGAAGTGATCGCCGAAGCGCCGGAAACAGGCTTCTATCAGGCGCCGACCTTGCTGCGCGACGTGCCGCCCACGCATCGGCTCGCGCACGAAGAAGTGTTTGGCCCCGTGCTCGCCGCGCTGCCCTTCGCCGACGAAGACGAAGCGCTGACGCTTGCGAACGGCACGCCCTACGGACTCGTCGCAGGCGTCTGGACGCGTGATGGCGGCCGGCAAATGCGCATGGCACGCCGCGTGCGCTCGGGGCAAGTGTTCATCAACAACTATGGCGCGGGTGGCGGCGTCGAATTGCCGTTCGGCGGCGTCAAGCATTCGGGACACGGCCGCGAGAAAGGCTTCGAAGCGCTGTACGGCTTCACGGTGCTGAAGACCGTCGCGATCAGGCACGGCTGACGCACGACTGACTCACGACACCCCAGGCGTTTTTGCACTTACAACAACAGGAGACATCATGCGGTTGACCGGCAAAACGGCCATCGTCACGGGCGGCGGCTCGGGCTTCGGCGAAGGCATCGCGAAGACATATGCGCGCGAAGGCGCGAACGTCGTCGTCAACGATCTGAACGGCGCGGCGGCCGAACGCGTCGCGAGCGAGATCGCGCTGGCGGGCGGCAAGGCCATCGCGGTCGCGGGCGACGTGACGCGCGCGGGCGACTGGAGCGCGCTGCACGCCGCCGCGATCGAGGACTTCGGCAGCGTGCAGATCGTCGTCAACAACGCGGGCACCACGCATCGCAACAAACCCGTGCTCGACGTGACGGAAGACGAATTCGATCGCGTGTACGCCGTCAACGTGAAGAGCATCTACTGGAGCGTGCAGGCATTCGTGCCGTACTTCCGCGAGCAAGGCGGCGGCGTGTTCGTCAATATCGCATCGACGGCGGGCGTGCGGCCACGCCCGGGACTCGTCTGGTACAACGGCAGCAAGGGCGCGGTGATCGTCGCCAGCAAGGCACTGGCTGTGGAGCTCGGGCCGGATCGCATCCGCGTGAACTGCGTGAACCCGGTGATCGGCGAGACGGGTTTGTTGACCGAATTCATGGGCGTCGACGACACGCCGGAGAACCGGCAGAAGTTTCTGGCGGGCATCCCGCTGGGCCGCTTCTCGACCCCGCAGGACATCGCGAACGCCGCGCTCTATCTCGCATCCGACGAAGCGGAGTTCATCACGGGCGTCTGTCTCGAAGTGGACGGCGGACGCTGCGTGTAGCGCAGCAGGCGGCGCGCTCGCTCGCGCCGCCCGGCGAAAATCCGCCTTAACCTTTGAAAACTCAGTGTTTTCCCCGACGCTGGGGCGGCTATTCAGCGCGCGTTGAAAGATTAGAATCGCGAACGGCGGTACGACATTTCCACAATAACGAGCTTTGCGTAAGACCAGCGTGAAGCGCTGCCGCGCCGACGCCGGTCGATAGGAGACAAGCGTGTCCAGTCCTGCGAATCCGCTCCACCATCCCGGCGCAGGGGCGCCGCCTTCCACCTTCGAAGAGGCGACCTACAGAAAAGTCGCCTGGCGCCTGACGCCGCTGTTGATGCTCAGCTATGTCGTGGCCTATCTGGACCGCGTGAACGTCGGCTTCGCGAAGCTCGGCATGAGCGCGGACCTGGGCCTTTCTGACGCCGTCTACGGCTTTGGCGCGGGGATATTCTTCATCGGTTATTTCATCTTCGAAGTGCCGAGCAACGTGATTCTGCATCGCGTCGGCGCGCGGGTCTGGATTGCGCGGATCATGGTGACGTGGGGGATCGTGTCGATGCTGACGATGTTCGTCACCACGCCGACGATGTTCTACGTGATGCGCTTTCTGCTCGGCCTGGCGGAAGCGGGCTTCTTCCCCGGCATCATTCTGTATCTGACCTACTGGTATCCGGCGCACCGGCGCGGGCGCATGACGACCTGGTTCATGACGGCGATTGCGATTTCAGGCGTGGTGGGCGGGCCGATCTCGGGCTACATCCTGAAGTCGTTCGACGGCGCGAACGGATGGCATGGCTGGCAGTGGCTTTTCCTGCTCGAAGGGATACCGTCGATCATCGTCGGCATTCTGGTGTTCATCGTGCTGGACGACCGCATCTCGAAGGCGAAGTGGCTCACGAAGGAAGAGCGCGAGCTGCTGGAGCGCAACATCGCTGCCGAAGACGCGACGAAGGAAGATCATGCTATCGGCAAGGTGATGATGAGCCCGCGCGTGCTGATGATGAGCCTGATCTATTTTTCGTTTGTGATGGGGCTTTATGGTGTGAGTTTCTGGCTGCCGACCATTATCAAATCGACGGGTGTCACTGACGCGTTCACGATTGGGTTGTTGTCGGCGATTCCGTTCGCTGCTGCCGTGGTGGCGATGGTGTTTGTTGCGCGTAGCGCCGATCGGATGCGGGAGCGGCGTTGGCACGTTGCTGTGCCGGGATTTGTGGGGGCACTTGGGCTTGTGCTTTCTGTCGTGTGGGCGCATGACACCACCCTGGCGATGGCTGGGCTCACGCTTGCCACCATGGGCATTCTGACTACGCTGCCGCTGTTTTGGAGTTTGCCTACCTCGTTTCTTGCTGGTACGGGCGCGGCCGCTGGGATTGCGTTGATTAATTCCATTGGGAATCTGGCGGGGTTTCTTAGTCCTTATGCAGTGGGCTGGCTCAAGCAGGCTACCGCCGGGAATGCGGCTGGGATGTATATGCTCGCGGCGTTTATGGTTCTTGGAGGTGTGCTCGCGGTTAGTGTGCCTTCCAGGCTTGTGAATAAGTGAGCACTGCCGGTGCTTTTGCCGGTTTTTTGACTTTGCTCTGGCATTCGGCTGTTTGACTTCGTGGCGCGGCTGGGTTGGTTTGCTTGTTTTGCCGCTGGCATCCGCGTTACGGTGTTTGCTGTTCACGCGTCGCCCCTGTGCGGGGCGGCACCTACTTTTCTTTGCCGCCGCAAAGAAAAGTAGGCAAAAGAAAGCGGCTAACACCGCCAACATCTCTTCTTGCCTGAGGGCCCCCAACGGGTCTTACGCTTCACACGACGGCGTTTCTGTTCGCGTTCGTTGCCAACGCTCTGAATGAGCGCCTCACCCACTTCAAACGCCCGCACTAGGGCTCACGGCAGCGAATGGTATGTGCCGCCCAGGTGGCAAACTGTGTGTAGGTTGTCGCGTCGTATAGCTTGGCGCTCTTACAGGGTGGAACGCGTGCGCAATCGGGTCGAAGTGAGGCGTGTGCGGCACTACGGCCTACACACAGTTTGCCACCTGGGCGGCGGCGGACTATCTGGCAAGACATGCTGAAGCGCGGGAGCGTGAAGCGGGTGAGGCGCACCGCAAGAGCGCTGGCAACGAACTTGAATCGAGAAGTTGCCGCGTGAAGTAAGGGACCGGTTGAGGGCCCTCAGGCAGGGAGAAATGTTGGCGGTGTGAGCCGCTTTCTTTTGCCTACTTTTCTTTGCGGCGGCAAAGAAAAGTAGGTGCCGCCCCGCACAGGGGCGACGCTTGAAGCACGAAGGCATAGCGCGGATGCCAGCGCAAAGCCAAAACGCACCACACCGCGGACGCGAGCAAAAAGCACCAGCAAACCACCCAAAGCGTCGCAGACAAAAAAACCTCAAACCACATTCATAGCCAGCGCACTCTCCCGATAATGCGCGCTAGCCTTATCAGCATCCCCGAGCTGCTCATGTAAACGAGCCAACGCCCGATGCGACCGAATCTTCAAAGTCTCGTTATCAGCCAGCTTGAGCGCCTGCTCAAGAAACGACTGCGCCTTCCCCCACAACTGCTGATGCAGACACAACCGCCCAAGCGCAAACATCAGATCCGCGTCGTCAGGACGCTCCTTCCGCCAGGCTTCAGCCTTCTGAATCAACGGCAACGCGTCACCGCCAGTGGTATCAGGATAACGCCGCAACAACCGCGCATCCCAATTCTGCGCGAGCGCCTCTTCAACAATCTTCCGCGCATCCTGCGGACGCCCCAGCGCCACCAGCAACTCAGCCGCAACATCCGCAAGCCGCGGCGAATGCCGCTCAACAGGCGTCAGCGAATGCCACAACTCAAGCAGCGCGTCAGCATTGTGCCTGCGATCGCGCAACAGATTCTCCGCCGCAAGCTGCCGCAAACGCACGGCAACAGCGGGATGAATCGCCTCGCGCTTCTCCAGCGTCTTCACGAGCTTGAGCACTTCGCCCCAGTTCTTCAATTGCTGCTGCGCGCGCAATGCAATCTGCTGCGCATGAATGCGGCGACCACCCTGCGACTGCATTTCGGTCAGCGCGAGCAACGCGCCATCCGCATCGCGGCCATCGGCACGCATATCGGCCGTCGCCATCAGGCGCGCGTCCTGCCAGTCAGTCGAATCGATCTGCGCGAGATATTCGTCGCGACGGGCGTACTCGTGCATCCGGTGCGCGGCGTTCGCGGCGATCAGGCCCGCCGCACCCTTGTTGTCGGGATTGGTGAGCGAGTCGCGCGCAGCTTTCTCGGCGCGCGAGAAGCGGCCCGCGTAGAGATTGCCGATCGCATCGCGCAACGCCGCATGCGCCTTCGCGACCCGCTGACGCGAGCGATACGCGGCGACCCGCTGCGGCATACGCCAGATGTTGCGCACGATGCGCAGCAACGCATAAATCACGATGAACGCGACGATGATCCCGACGATGAACAGGTTCAACGAAATATCGATCCGATACGGCGGATAGACCAGCAACACCTGCCCGGTGTCGAAGCGACCGACGATCGCGAGCACCACGGCGATCGCAAACAGGAAAGCGAGCCAGAGAAGTCCACGCAGCGCCATGATTAACCCCGCGTCCGGTATTGATGCACGGCCTGCAGGCTCGTATCCAGGTTCGGCACGTCGACCGCGCCCGAGCCGTCGTCGACCTGCTTCACGAGGTCGCGTACCGTCTGCACCTGCTTCGACGACGCGTCGAAGTAGCGCGCGAGCGCGTTGTCCGCGGCGTGAAGGTCGGACTTGAGCGTCGTCTGGTTGCGCGCGAGGAGCGCGAGCCGCGCGGACAACAGACGCATCTTCAGGTTTTCGCGCACGAAGTAGCCCTCATCGGGCGCGACGAGCATCGCGTCGGCGTGGTCGATGCGGCGCACCTGCACGAGACTCGTCAACTGCTGGCCAATACCCGCGATGAGCTGGTTCCACCACACTTTCCACTTCGGTTCGCCCGTGGCGGCCGCGACGCGGTCGACATCCTTCGGCGTGGACGCATGCGGCGTGGCGTGCGCAATCGGCGCCTCGCCCGAAAGCGGCAGCTGGTCGATCTGATCTATTGCGTTGTCGAGCTTGATGGCGAGGCCCGTCAGATCAGTGGACGGCGCGGATTTCAGCTTGTCGATGTCCTGCGCGATCGCCTTGCGCACAGCCAGCACTTGCGCGCCGTCCGACGCTGCGAGGCGAGTATCCGCGCTCTGCAACGCGAACAACGCGAGCTGCGTGTTGCCCGTCAGTTGCAGTTGCTCGCTCGCGGCTGACAGCATCTGGCCGACTTCGGCCATCGTCCAGTCGTCGCGATTGCGTGCGAGATCCGCATATTGCTGCTGCAACGCCTGCTGCGCGTTCTGCGCGTCGGCGAGCTTGCCTTCGAGCTGCGCGATCTGCGCATCGGCCTGACGCACCGTGGCGACGGCCTGCTCGGTCTTCACGCGCAATTCGGCCGTCTGCGAATCGTTGACCTGCTGGCGGTGCGACAGCTGCTGATCGAGCTTGATGACCCGGCGATTCAGCGCAATGCCGCCCGCGATCGCCGCGAAGAGCACCAGCGCGATGACAACCCAAAGCAGCGTGTTGCCCTTGGGCTTGGCCTGCTGCATTTCATAGGGCGTAAAGGGTTGATTCGGCGGCAGCGCAGTGGCGGGCCGCGGCGCAGAGTTGGACGTCGGGGGCGTGGGGTTCGTGGATGCGTTGGTATCAGACATGCGTTCTTGTGCCGGGTTGGACTGGACCGGTTGAACTTCAAAAGGGGCCGCGAGAGACAACAGCGTACGGGCGATCCGTTCATCGCCCGCACCGGACACCGTAATGCTATCAAAACCCAATGCCCGCGCGGTTTCCGCGATGCGCGGATGGGGCGCGACGAACATCGCCCGCTTCAGGTGCGTCTGCTCGCTCGCCGTGAGGTGGTCGTGCGCGAGTTCGGCGAGATTGCGCACGCCCTCGGAACTCGTGACGAGCCACGCGTGCGGCGTCTTCGATTCGTCGGACAGCAACGCGTGGATGCGAGACCATGCACCGATCGACGGATCGGGCACGAGGCGCCGGTAGGCCGCGACCGTCTCGACTTCGGCGCCCGCTTCGCGCAAACGGTCGGCGAGCCATTCGCGGCCGCCGTCGCCGCGCACGATCAGCACGCGTTTGCCTTCGAAGGCGTTGTCGCCAAGCGACGCTTCAATCGCCGCATACAGCGCTTCGGAGTCGAAGCGCGCGCCGTCGTGGTCATCGGCCGATGCAGCCGGGCTGATCACCTGGTAAGCGGGAGCTTCGACGCCATGCTTCGCGAGCGCCGCGACGCTGCCTGGACCGACCACGCCGACGGGCAGCGCGTGCGGCCAGATCGCATCGTGGCTCGCGAACGCGTAATCGACGGCATTCGGCGACACGAAGACGACCAGCGCGTATCGGTCGAGCGCTGCGAGCGCCGCGCGCAGCGGCGCTTCATCGTCCGCTGCGGCGATATCGATCAGCGGAAATTCGACGGTCGCGGCACCCGCGTCGTGCAGCGTTTTCGCGAGCGCGTCGGACTGTCCCGCCGGACGGGTCAGCACGACGGTCAGATGCTTCGCGTGCGATGCGCCTGTGCCGTCCCTGGACGGCAATGCGTCGGGTGTCGGGTTCGAGTCGGCCGCCATCACGCGGAAGCAGCCGGGCCGCTCGCCGTGGTGAGCGCGCGGACTATTTCGAGTGCGCCCTGCGCTTCGAGCTGGCTCGCGACCTCGCGGCCCAGTTCGAGCGCGGCGCCCGTGGTCGGCGCGGGCGCCGAGGCTTGCGCGGACAGCACGCGCTGGCCGTCGGGCGTCGCGACGACGCCGCGCAGATGCAGCGCGCCGTCATGCCAGGTCGCGTAAGCGGCGAGCGGCACTTCGCAACTGCCGCCCAGCGCGCGCGACACCATGCGCTCCGCTTCGACAGCGGCCGCCGTGTGCTCGTGATGCAGCGGCGCGAGCCATGCGGCGAGGTCGGCACGGTCCGCGCGGATCTCGATGCCGAGCGCGCCCTGGCCCGCGGCGGGCAGGCTGTCGGCGGGATCGAGCAATGAACGGATGCGGTCGCCCAGGCCCAGACGCTTGAGGCCGGCCGCCGCCAGAATGATGGCCGCGTATTCGCCGCGATCGAGCTTCGCGAGGCGCGTGTCGAGATTGCCACGCAGCGGCTTCACGACGAGTTCGGGATAGCGCGTGCGCAGCATCGCTTCGCGGCGCAGGCTCGACGTGCCGACCACGCTGCCGGGCGGCAACGCGGCCAGCGAGTCGTACTGGCTGGAGACGAACGCGTCGCGCGGGTCCTCGCGCTCCATGATGGTCGACAGCGCGAAGCCTTCGGGCAGTTCCATCGGGACGTCTTTCAGCGAATGGACGGCGAGATCGGCGCGGCCGTCGGCCAGCGCGTTCTCCAGTTCCTTCACGAACAACCCTTTGCCGCCGACCTTCGACAGCGTCCGATCGAGAATCTGATCGCCACGTGTCGTCATTCCGAGGATTTTTACGTCACAAGATGGATATAATTTGTGCAGCGCACACCGCACATGCTCGGCTTGCCACATGGCAAGCCGGCTTTCCCGCGACGCGATGACTAGCGTGGCGGGCGGAGTGGGCGCAAGCGTCTCGGAATTCATTGTTTGATTCATTGAACGACGGGATGTGATAACTAACAATGTTAGCACGCGCTTTGGCAACCTCTCGCTGGCCGCACGGCCATGCCAAAGCAGCGCGACGGCACTTGCGTGAGACGGTAGCTGGCGCTATGCGCTCACTGCTGTCGACCGCCATAGAACCAGAGGAGACAGGCCTGCGGATTCATCCACGCAGAGCCGTCCTAGCCGCATCGATCGTGACTCGCGTGGCCGCCAGAAGCCCCAGCACGGTCGTTCGCGCGTCGAAGCGCCGCATGCGCGATGATTTAATGCGGCGCAGCACGCGCAACCGGCTCTCCTCCGCCGCGCGCGCCGCATGCTGACAGGCTTTGAGCGCAGTTCCCCGCTGTACCCGCAGTTGCAGTTCACCATTCTTAGACCCTGGCTTTCCTGAGGAAACATCGTGACGTCTTCCGGATCGGCGCGCCCTGCCCGCCGCACTACTGCCTCGCCCGATGCCGTCAATACCGCATCGGCCGCTCCCGCCGCTTCCGCTGTCAAGGCCGCCAAGGCCGTGAAAGCCACGCAAGCTCTCGACTCCGGCAAAACCGGCAAATCCACGAAGACCAAGGCGCCCGCCAACGGCGTCTCGAAACGAATTAAATCCGACGGCGCCGGCAAGCAGGAAGCCGCGCGCGCGTCGAAAGAAGCGAAGAACGGCGCCGCGGCGCAGGTGAAGGACAATGCCCGCACGCGCGAAGACAAGGACCAGCCGCTCTTCGAAGACATCCGCTATCTCGGACGCCTGCTCGGCGACGTGGTGCGCGAGCAGGAAGGCGACGCGGTGTTCGACGTCGTCGAAACGATTCGTCAGACGGCTGTGCGCTTTCGCCGCGAGGACGACAGCGTCGCCGCACAGGCGCTCGACAAGAAACTGCGCGCGCTGTCCCCAGAGCAGACGGTGAGCGTCGTGCGCGCGTTCAGCTACTTCTCGCACCTTGCGAACATCGCTGAAGACCGTCATCGCAATCGCCGGCACCGGATTCACGATCTGGCCGGCTCGACGTCGCAGCCGGGCACGATTGCGCATGCGCTCGACCGGCTCGTCGAAGCGAACGCCGCCGCGACGCCCGTGCTGCAGCAGTTCTTCAACGACGCGCTGATCGTCCCAGTGCTGACGGCGCACCCGACGGAAGTGCAGCGCAAGAGCATTCTCGACGCGCAGCACGACATCGCGCGCCTGCTCGCCGAACGCGACCAGCCGCTGACGGCACGCGAGCGACTGCAGAACGAATCGCTACTGCGCGCGCGCGTGACGTCGCTGTGGCAGACGCGCATGCTGCGCGACTCGCGCCTGACGGTCGCCGATGAAATCGAGAACGCGCTGTCGTTTTACCGCGCGACGTTCCTCGAAGAAATCCCCGCGCTCTACGCCGACATCGAAGAAGCGCTCGTCGAGCACGGCCTCGACGCGCGCCTGCCGCCCTTCTTCCAGATGGGCAGCTGGATTGGCGGCGACCGCGACGGCAACCCGAACGTCACGGGCGAAACGCTCGAAAACGCGATCACGCGTCAGGCCGCGGTGATCTTCGAGCACTATCTGGAACAGGTACACAAGCTCGGCGCGGAACTGTCGGTGTCGAACCTGCTGGCGGGCGCGAGCGACGAACTGAAGGCGCTCGCGGAAGCCTCGCCCGATCACTCTCCGCATCGCACGGACGAGCCGTACCGGCGCGCGCTGATCGGCATTTACACGCGGCTTGGCGCCAGTGCGCGCGTGAGGCTCGGCGAAGGCGTCGTGCCGCTGCGCAGCGCCGGCCCCGGCGCGCCGAAGATTCGCGCGACGCCCTATGACGATTCGTCCGAGTTCGTGCGCGATCTGCATGTGCTGATCGATTCGCTTACCGAACATCACGGCGCGTCGCTGGCAACGCCGCGTCTGTCGCCGCTGACGCGCGCCGCCGAAGTGTTCGGCTTCCACCTCGCGAGCATCGATCTGCGCCAGAGCTCCGACATTCACGAAGCGGTGATCGCGGAGCTGCTGCGGCGCGCGGGTGTCGAAAGCGACTACGCGGCACTTTCGGAAGGCGACAAGCTGCGCGTGCTGCTCGCGGAACTTTCGCAGCCGCGCCTGCTGCGCTCGCCGTATGTCGAGTACTCGGATCTGGTGAAGAGCGAACTCGGCGTGCTGGAACAGGCGCGCGTGACGCGCGAGAAGTTCGGCGCGCGCGCGGTGCGCAACTACATCATTTCGCACACAGAGACGGTGAGCGATCTGGTCGAAGTGATGCTGCTGCAAAAGGAAGCGGGCCTGCTGCAAGGCGCGCTCGGCAACCCGGTCGATCCGGCGCGCGCGGGCCTGATGGTGATCCCGCTCTTCGAGACGATTCCCGACTTGCGCAACGCGTCGCACATCATGCGCGACCTGCTGGCGCTGCCGGGCATCGATGCCATCATCGAGAACCAGGGCAACGAGCAGGAAGTGATGCTCGGCTATTCGGACAGCAACAAGGACGGTGGCTTCCTGACGTCGAACTGGGAGTTGTACCGCGCGGAACTGGCGCTGGTGTCGCTGTTCAATGAGCGCGGCATCACGCTGCGGCTGTTCCATGGACGCGGCGGTACGGTTGGACGCGGCGGCGGCCCGACCTATCAGGCGATTCTTTCGCAGCCGCCGGGCACGGTCGATGGGCAGATACGCCTGACGGAACAGGGCGAGGTGATTGCCAGCAAGTTCGGCAACCCGGACATCGGCCGACGCAATCTGGAGACCGTCGTTGCCGCGACGCTCGAAGCGTCGTTGCTGCCGCATGGCAATGCGCCTTCGCAACTGCCCGACTTCGAGGAAGTGATGCAGACGCTGTCGGATGCGGCGATGGCGTCGTACCGTGCGCTCGTCTATGAGACGCCGGGCTTCACTGAGTACTTCTTCTCGTCGACGCCGATTGCGGAGATCGCTGAGTTGAACATCGGCAGCCGGCCGGCGTCGCGCAAGCTGCAGGACCCGAAGCAACGCAAGATCGAGGACCTGCGGGCGATTCCGTGGGGTTTCTCATGGGGACAATGCCGGTTGCTGCTGACGGGCTGGTATGGGTTTGGTAGTGCGGTAGCTGGATGGCTCGAGGCCGCGGGCTCGAATGTCGAGCGTGAACGTCGTGTGAATCTGCTGCGCAAGATGCATAAGGCGTGGCCGTTTTTCGCGAACCTGCTGTCGAATATGGATATGGTGCTGGCTAAGACCGATCTCGCGGTGGCGTCGCGGTATGCCGCGCTTGTGGCTGACAAGAAGCTGCGTAAGCATGTGTTCGAGCGGATTGTCGCGGAGTGGGAGCGCACGTCCAATGTGCTTTCTGAAATTACCGGGAAGAAAGAACGTCTCGCGGATAATCCTTTGCTGGCGCGGTCTATTAAGAATCGGTTTCCGTATCTCGATCCGTTGAATCACTTGCAGGTGGAGCTGCTTAAGCGCCATCGCGCCGGGGATGATAATGTCCGCGTGCGGCGTGGGATTCATTTGACTATCAATGGGATTGCGGCTGGGTTGAGGAATACGGGCTGAGCTTTATTCTTGTCCTGCGGACGGCGGTTCTCTTTTTGAGGCCGCCGTTTTTTTGGTTTTTGCTTTTGTTTGGTGTGCTTTTCTTTTCGCTGGCATCCGCGGTGTGGTGCGTTTTGGCTTTGCGCTGGCATCCGCGCTTTGCCTTCGTGCTTCAAGCGTCGCCCCTGTGCGGGGCGGCACCTACTTTTCTTTGCCGCCGCAAAGAAAAGTAGGCAAAAGAAAGCGGCTAACACCGCCAGTTCTTGTTCCTGCCTGAGGGCTCCCGAAGGTTCTTACGCTCCACACGGCAACCACGTGACCCACATTCGTTGCCAGCGCTCTTGCGGTGCGCCTCACCCGCTTCACGCACCCGCGTTGCGGCACGTCATGCCAGATATTCCTACGCCACCCAGGTGGCAAACTGTGTGTAGGCCGTAGCACCTCACACGCCTCACTTCGGACCGATTGCGCACGTGTCCCACCATGTAAGAGCGCTAACGTGTACGCCGCGACAACCTACACACAGTTTGCCACCTGGGCGGCAGATACCATTCGCTGCCGCTTGCCCTTGTTCGGGTGTTTGAAGTGGGTGAGGCGCTCATTCGAAGCGTTGGCAACGAACGCGAACAGAAATGCTGCCGTGTGAAGCGTAAGACCCTGTGGGGGCCCTCAGGCAATGAGAGATGTTGGCGGTGTGAGCCGCTTTCTTTTGCCTACTTTTCTTTGCGGCGGCAAAGAAAAGTAGGTGCCGCCCCGCACAGGGGCGACGCGTGAAGCACGCTAACGAATCGCGGATGCCAGCGCAAACACAAGACAAACCACACCAGCGTCGCAGACAAAAAAACAAACCTCAATACGCCTCAACCATCAAAGCATCGAGCTTAAACGACCCATCTTCCTGAACAGCGAAGTACTCGCGAACTTCATCCGGAGCGGAAGCCCAGATAGACCGAATCGCAACAACCCGCGCTTCAGGCGTCCTCATCCTTGCGACCCACGAAGCAAACTCGATATCGAGCCGCCAGCGCTCCCGCACCACAGCCTCAAACCCTGCGGCAGCAAAAAACGCAACCCACTCATCCGCACGATAGTCACGAATATGCGACCCATCGCGCAGCACTTCGACAGCCTGAAGATGCGTATCGAGCAACGGATGCTCGCTCCCGGCAATATCGATGAACATCACACGCCCGCCGGGCTTCAAAGCCCGCCGCACTTCGGCGAGCGCCAACGGCACATCGTGCCAGTGATGCGCGCTCATCCGGCTGACGACCCAGTCAAACGAAGCATCGTCGAACGGTAATTTCTCAGCCGCGCCCTGCTGCGTCCGGATATTCGACAACCCGCGCTCAACAGCAGCCGCGGCCACGGTAGCCAGCATCTGCGGCGCAATGTCGTAGGCCACAACAGATCCAGCAGAAGCCGCAACCGCAAAACTCGCATGCCCCGCCCCGCACCCCATATCGAGCACCGCCGCACCCGGCGTCGCCGCAACAGCAGCCGCCAGCGTCTGCAAATCCGCGCCCGTCGCGTGTACCTGGCTCGTCAAATACGAGGCCGCCGTCGAACCGAACGCGTCGGCTACCTGATCGTGATGCTTCATCGTGTGCTCCAGTGCCTTCAGGCCTGTTTGTGAGGATAGGGTCAAAGTCGCGAAGCGTCTCGCCTGTCGCTACAATAGAGCCCGCCCTGTACCAGTACAAGTCAAGCAATTATTCTGGTATCGACATTACCAGTCATCGCCGCCTCGCCACATGACCACGCCGTCCCACGCCGATTCCGCCCCGCCGCTCGATGCGTCGCCCGCCCGCGCGCTCGGCGAGTTCATCCGCGCGCATCGCGAGCGCCTGTCGCCGCAAGCCGTCGGCCTGCCGCCCGGCCCGCGCCGCCGCACGCCCGGCCTGCGGCGCGAGGAAGTCGCGCAGCTGTGCGGCGTGAGCCCGACCTGGTACACCTGGATCGAACAGGGCCGGCCCGTGTCCGCGTCCGCCGAAGCGCTCGCACGCATCGCCGTCGCGCTGCAGCTCTCGCGCGCCGAGCGCGCGTATCTGTTCGAACTGGCCGCCCAGCGCGACCCAGCCGAGCCGGACCCCGCCGCCGCCGATACCCCCGCCATGCTGCTCAAGACCGTGCAGCTCGTGAGCGCGCCCGCCTATGTGCTCGACCGCCAGTTCACCGCGCTCGCGTGGAACGAGCCCGCGGCGGACCTGTTCGTCGGCTGGCTCGACGGCGAGCACGACCGCAACCTGCTGCGCTATACGTTCCTGTCGCCAGATGCGCGCAGCCTGATCGTCGACTGGGAAATCCGCGCGCGGCGTCTCGCCGCCGAATATCGCGCCGATTCGATCCGCCATCAGAACGACGCGCCCACGCGCTCGCTGATCGACGAACTCTCCGCCTCCAGCGACGCGTTCGCGCGCTTCTGGGCGTCGCAGGACGTCAACGAGCGCGAAGGCGGCCAGCGCCGGTTCAATCATCCGCGCGACGGCCACGTCGTCTACAACCAGATCACCTTCAAGCCCGCGCACCGCGAAGACCTGAAGCTCGTCGTGCTGATGCGCGAATGAGCTTGCCGGGCCAGCTGAAAGCCGCCCGCACGGCGGGTGTTAAAATCGTTGTCTCCTTCGAGGCGGCGCCGTCCCCACGCGCCGTCAGCGTCTTCACCTCGCAAACTGCCCATCACCATGACGTCCCAACTGCATAAAAAAGGCGAAGCCTGGTCGGCTCGCTTCTCCGAGCCGATGTCGGAACTCGTCAAGCGCTACACGTCGTCGGTCTTCTTCGACAAGCGTCTGGCGTTCGTCGATATCGAAGGCTCGCTTGCGCACGCGTCGATGCTGGCCGCGCAAAAGATCATCAGCGCCGACGACCTCGCGGCAATCCAGCGCGGTATGGCGCAGATCAAGGGTGAAATCGAGCGCGGCGAGTTCGAATGGCAACTCGATCTCGAAGACGTCCACCTGAACATCGAAGCGCGCCTGACCGCCCTGATCGGCGATGCCGGCAAGCGCCTGCACACGGGCCGCTCGCGCAACGACCAGGTCGCGACCGACATCCGCCTGTGGCTGCGCGGCGAAATCGACCGTATCGGTGATCTGCTGAAGGATCTGCGCGTGGCGCTCCTCGACCTCGCCGACCAGAACGCCGGCACGATCATGCCGGGCTTCACGCACCTGCAGGTCGCGCAGCCCGTGACGTTCGGCCATCACCTGCTCGCTTACGTCGAAATGTTCTCGCGCGACGCCGAACGCATGGTGGACTGCCGCAAGCGCGTGAACCGTCTGCCGCTCGGCGCAGCGGCGCTCGCGGGCACGAGCTATCCGATCGACCGTCACGCCGTCGCGAAGACGCTCGGCTTCGACGGCATCTGCGCGAACTCGCTCGACGCCGTGTCCGACCGCGACTTCGCCATCGAATTCACGGCAGCATCGGCGCTCGTGATGACACACGTGTCGCGCTTCTCCGAAGAACTCGTGCTGTGGATGAGCCCGCGCGTCGGCTTCATCGACATCGCCGACCGCTTCTGCACCGGCTCGTCGATCATGCCGCAGAAGAAGAACCCGGACGTGCCCGAACTGGCGCGCGGCAAGACGGGCCGCGTGAACGGCCACCTGATGGCGCTGCTCACGCTGATGAAGGGCCAGCCGCTCGCGTACAACAAGGACAATCAGGAAGACAAGGAACCGCTGTTCGATACCGTCGATACCGTCGCCGATACGCTGCGCATCTTCGCAGAGATGGTCGCGGGCATCACGGTGAAGGCGGACAACATGCGCGCGGCTGCGCTGCAGGGCTTCTCGACGGCAACCGATCTCGCCGACTACCTCGTCAAGCGCGGCCTGCCGTTCCGTGACGCGCACGAAGCCGTCGCCCATGCGGTGCGTGTCTGCGAACTGCGCGGCTGCGATCTGGCCGATCTGTCGCTCGAAGAAATGAAAGCCGAATTGCCGAACGTCGCCTCGTTGCTGGGCGACGATGTGTTCGGCTATCTGACGCTCGAAGGATCGGTGGCGAGCCGCAATCATCCGGGCGGCACCGCGCCGGATCAGGTGCGGGCCGCCGTTGCCGCTGCGCGGTCTGCGCTCGGCTAGGCCGCTTCCATTCGGCTGCTGAAAGGCGGACTCTCTGGCGAGGGTTCGCCTTTTTTGTTTTCGCACGCGTTGCCTGCGGCTTCTGGCTCGTGCGCCTTCGCTGCATCGAGGGGACAATGGGCCGCTCTCACCTCGCCTGCCGTTGTGCTGCGTCGTCGTCGGCTACTATCACGGCAACCATCGGCTTTCATTGTGTACTGTCATGATCATCCGCCCTCAACTCCGCTGGTTCCGCATGCTGCTCGCGTGGCGCGGTTCGGTGCTTCCCGAACTGTTGCCGCGCCTGTGCGTCATTCTGCTCATTTCACTCGTCGCGCTTGGCGTTCATGTTCACCTGCTGAAGATCAGCATCAACATGACCACCACGCCGTTCTCGCTGATCGGCATTGCGCTCGCGATCTTCCTCGGCTTTCGCAACAGCGCGAGCTATGACCGCTACTGGGAAGCCCGCAAGCTCTGGGGCTCCCTGCTCAACGAGACGCGCTCGCTCACGCGCCAGGTGTTGACGCTTCCGAGCGCTCATATCGACCCGAGCGAAACGCAGGCCTTCGTGCAAGCCTTGTGCGCCTTCGCGCACGCGCTGCGGCATCAGTTGAGATGCACGGACCCATCGGAAGATCTGTCGACGAGACTCGACAAGCCGCTCTTCGAGCGCGTCATGATGTCGCGCTATCGGCCCGCGACGATCATGCTCTGGCTCGGCGAATGGACGCAGCGCCAGGCGCGCGACGGCAAGCTCGACGCATGGACGGTCCAGGCTATCGATCGCAATCTGAACGGGCTGTCGGATGTGGTCGGCGGCTGCGAGCGGATCCTGTCGACGCCGCTGCCGTTCGCGTATTCGGTGATGATTCACCGCACCGTGTACTTCTTCTGTGCGGCGCTGCCATTCGGGCTGGTGGAAACGGTCGGCGTGTTCACGCCGATCTTCTCGGTATTCGTCGCGTACACGTTCATGGCGCTCGACGCGATCGCATCGCAGATCGAAGAGCCGTTCGGCACCGACGACAACGACCTCGCGCTCGATGCGCTGTCCGCTTTCATCGAAGACGCCGCGCGCGACCTGCTCGCGCAGCCTTCGTTGCAGAAAACCGCTGCGAAAGATGGTTATCTGCTCACCTGAAGCGTGAGCGAGACACGCGCGCCGAACATAAACGGCGCGCGTTCCTCACAACAACATCAGTCCGTGCCGTACTTCGGCGAACGCGGACCATACAGCAGACCATCCGCGCCGCCACTCGACAGCAGCTTGCGGCTCGTCAACCCCGCCACGTCGTGCGACTCGTCGCTCAACGTATGCGCGACCTGCTTGACGGCCGCCTGCACCAGCGCGCCGATCAGCCCGCCACCGACGTTCACGTTGCCGCCCAGTTCCTTGCCCGTCGCGCTTGCCGAACCTTGCCAGAGCGTGTCGCCCGAGCGCAGATCGACGAGCTTCGCGGTTGCCGACACCACCGTCGTGCTGTCGATGATCGTGTATTTCGAACCGTACTGCGTGATCTTCGTGTACACCGCGGCGTCCGCGCCGAAGATGCTGCGCAGCTTGTCGGGCGCGACGGCCTGGATGTCGGTCGGCGTGGTCAGGCCGTTGTGCTTGAACGTCTCTTCCATCTCGACGACAGGCACCACGTAATAGCCGCCTTCCGCGATCGGCATCGTCATCTGCGACAGCATGCCGTACGTCGCATTCACGTCCGCCGTGTCGTTGATGGGCGGCAGCACGAGAATCGTGCTCGGCTTGCTGTTGCGGAACGCGGTGTAGTCAACCTGGCGGGGCGCATGCGTCACGCACGCCGTCAACGTGAACAGGACAGACAGCGCGGCGATCAGTTTCAGTGAGAGAAAGCGGGTCATGGTCATTGGAATTTGCTCAGCAGAAAGTCCATGTAGGTCGACGATTCAGGAAACGACTGCTTCTCCGCGAGCAGTTCCTGCTTCGCTTCCTGGTCCTTGCCGACGGTCGCGTACAGCATCCCGAGATGCGCATGGAAGCCCGGCGGCGCCGATGCGCCCTTTGCAAGAATCTGCTGACGCGCCTTTTCGAGCGCATCAATCTGTTCGAGCGGACTCTTTTGCCCCTTGAAGTATTCGTACACCTGCGGCTGATAGCCATCCCACTGATACAGCGAAACGCTCTTCGTGTTCGCGCACCCCGACAGCAGCGCGCACGCTGCCGCGACGGGCAGCGCGATGCCCGTCAGCATATTTGTTCTTTTCAACATGGTCTTATTGGATGTGATGTGTTGAAGCGTTGGTTCGCGGCCTGTTAGTTCGCGGCCTGCAACGCGCCCGCGTCGACCTGCTCGACGAGGTGATTGACGGCTTCCTTGATCGCGAGATCGAGCACCTTGCCGTTGAGCGTGGAGTCGTACGACGCGGTGCCGCCAAAGCCGATGATCTCGCGGTTCGACAGGCTGTATTCACCGGCGCCCTGGCTCGAAGCGATCACCTCGGAGGTCGTCGTGTCGACGATGTTCAGGCTGACCTTTGCATACGCGACCTGGCTCTTGCCGCGGCCCAGAATGCCGAACAGTTGCTGATCGCCGACTTCCTTGCGGCCGAACTCGGTCACGTCGCCCGTGATCACATAGTTCGCACCCTTGAGCTTCTGCGCCTTGTTGGCGATTGCGGCTTCCTGTTTGATTTCGCCCAAGTTGTCGCGTTCGAGCACGGAGAAGCGGCGGCTCTGCTGCAGCGTGGTGACGAGGATGGTCTTCGCCTGGCTGCCGACACGGTCGATGCCGTCGGAGAAGATGCCGCGCATATAGCTCGAGCGGTTGTCGAACTTGCCGACGGCGACGAGTACCGGCTTGCCGGCATAAGGGACGTGTGCGCTACTGACTTCGGGCGTCGGCAGCGAGCGCGACGCCTCCGTCGCGCATCCGCTCAGTGCCGCGGCAACGAACGTGGCGACGAGCAACGCGGAGGGTTTGGATATCTTCAAGATAGTGATCCCGATCAAAGAATGGCTGGCGCTCCAGGGGCCTTCTGAATCGGGCGTGCTGCGTGCCGTGCTTCTATCCGACGCTCTGGTAACGCAACGTAAGATAACGGCACTTGTAAGCGCAACTTTAAAAAAGTGTCACTAAATGGGAATGGGCGCAGTGTGATCTGATTCACTGCGCATAGAACATGCGTGATGCGAGAAGCACTTAGCTGCTCGAAAAGTTTTTAGAAAAAGATCCGGCTCAGTCGTTGCCGGCCGTGTCGCCCATGCGTTTGAGCTGGGCGACGCGCGCACCGATGATATCGACTTGCGAGCGCGCGTCCATCAGCGGGACGGTCGCGTCGCGGTAGGCCGTCCACGCGCGTTGCGCGCGAGACAGCACCGGCCGCGTATGCGAAGGCAGCTTCGCATGCAGACGCCGGTAATAGCGGTTCAGGTCGAACATGGCGTGCTCGCACTGCGCGTCGAACGAGCAGGCGCGCGGGCGCTTCTTCGGGTCCTGCTTGCCGGCGTCCATCGCCGCCGCACGCAGCGCGAGCGCGCGGTCGCGCACCGGCTGCAACTGCATGTCGGCGACCGCGAGCTGGTACGACGTGCCGCGCGTCGTGGCGAGTATGTCGGCCAGCAACTTGCCGTCCGCTTCGCGCCAGGCCTTCCAGCGCTTCTGACTCTCTTCCCACTTCTTGCTCTGTGCGTCAGGTGCTTTCGATAGCAACTGCTGGAACGACTGGTCCATCGACGCCTGCCACGCGAGCCGCGCCGTGTCCATGCACTGCACCTGGCCGACCGCCGACGACATGTCGGCGCGCGCAAGACACGTGCGCATCGATGCGTCGATGGGATCGGCGGCGGCGACTTCGGCATGCGCCGCGCCGGGTGCAAACATCAGCGCGCTCGCCAGCGTCATTGCCGACGCGAACGCGCCCAACGCCGCCGGCGCGCCGACGCGCTCACGACCCCACAACCCGAAGCGCAGTGCCGTCTTCATCATTACGAATCGCGCACGCAATCGACGAAGTACTCGATGCGCCCGTTGATCGTCTCGCCGACCAGCCCGTGGATATCCGTATGGAAGCCCGGGAAGCGCTCGTTGAACTCGCGCGCGAAACGCAGGTAGTTGACGATGGTCCGGTTGAAGCGCTCGCCCGGAATCAGCAGCGGAATGCCCGGCGGGTACGGCGTCAGCAGGATCGACGTGACGCGGCCTTCGAGTTCGTCGATGGGCACGCGATCGATCTCGCGGTGTGCGAGCTTCGCGAAGGCGTCGGACGGCTTCATGGCAGGCTCCATGCTCGACAGGTACATCTCCGTCGTCAGACGCGCGATGTCGTTCGCGCGATAGACGCTGTGGATCTGCTCGCACAGATCGCGCAGGCCGATGCGCTCGTACGCGGGATGCTGCGCGACGAACTCGGGCAGCACGCGCCACAGCGGCTGGTTGTTGTCGTAGTCGTCCTTGAACTGCTGGAGTTCCGTGACCATCGAGTTCCAACGGCCCTTCGTGATGCCGATCGTGAACATGATGAAGAACGAGTACAGGCCCGTCTTCTCGACAATGATGCCGTGCTCTGCCAGATACTTCGTGACGATCGCGGCGGGAATGCCCGTCTCGCCGAATTCGCCGTCCACGTCGAGCCCCGGCGTGATGATCGTCGCCTTGATCGGGTCGAGCATGTTGAAGCCGTCCGCGAGCGGGCCGAAGCCGTGCCAGCGGTCGTTCGGACGCAGCATCCAGTCGTCGCGCGAGCCGATGCCCTCTTCCGCGAGCTCTTCCGGGCCCCAGACCTTGAAGAACCAGTCGTCCCCGTATTCGGCGTCGACCTTGCGCATCGCGCGGCGGAAATCGAGCGCCTCGGCAATCGATTCCTCGACCAGCGCCGTGCCGCCCGGCGGCTCCATCATCGCCGCCGCCACGTCGCACGACGCGATGATCGCGTACTGCGGGCTCGTCGACGTATGCATCAGATACGCCTCGTTGAAGCGGTGGCGGTCGAACGTGCTGTTCTCGCTGTCCTGCACGACAATCTGCGATGCCTGCGAAATGCCCGCGAGCAGCTTGTGCGTGGAGTGCGTCGCGAACACCAGCGCGCCCGTGCGCGGGCGACCCGCGCCGATTGCGTGCATGTCCTGATAGAACTCGTGGAACTCGGCGTGCGGCAGCCACGCTTCGTCGAAGTGCAGCGTGTCGAGCAGATCGCCGAGCAGATCCTTGATCATTTCGACGTTGTAGATCACGCCGTCGTACGTGCTCTGCGTGATCGTCAGGATGCGCGGCTTCAGGTTCGGGTTCTTCGCCAGCGCCTCGCGCGCGAACGGATTCGCCTCGATCTTCTTGCGGATGTTTTCCGGCTTGAACTCGTCGCGCGGAATCGGGCCGATGATGCCGAAATGATTGCGCGTCGGCGTCAGGAACACGGGGATCGCGTGCGTCATCGTGATCGCGTGGAGGATCGACTTGTGGCAGTTGCGGTCCACCAGCACGATGTCGCCCGGCGCTACTGTTGCGTGCCAGACGATCTTGTTCGACGTGGACGTGCCGTTCGTCACGAAGAACAGATGGTCGGCGCTGAAGATGCGCGCCGCGTTGCGTTCCGACGCCGCGACGGGGCCCGTGTGATCGAGCAGCTGGCCGAGTTCGTCGACGGCATTGCAGACGTCCGCGCGCAGCATGTTCTCGCCGAAGAACTGGTGGAACATCTGGCCGAGCGGGTTCTTCAGGAACGCGACGCCGCCCGAATGGCCCGGGCAGTGCCACGAGTACGAGCCTTCGTCCGCGTACTGCACCAGTTCCTTGAAGAACGGCGGCGCGAGCGAATCCAGATACACCTTCGCCTCGCGGATGATGTGCCGCGCGACGAACTCCGGCGTGTCCTCGAACATGTGGATGAAGCCATGCAGTTCGCGCAGGATGTCGTTCGGCAGATGGCGCGAGGTGCGCGTTTCGCCGTACAGGAAGATGGGGATGTCCGCATTGCGCTTGCGCACGGCCTCGACGAACGCGCGCAGATCGAGGATCGCGGGCGCGACGTCGGGCTTTTCACCGTCGCCGTTCTCGACGTAGGGCAGCAGTTCGTCGTCGTCGATCGACAGGATGAAGCACGACGCGCGGCTCGACTGCTGCGCGAACGACGTCAGATCGCCATAGCTCGTGAGACCCAGCACTTCCGCGCCTTCTTTCTCGATAGCCTCGGCGAGCGCCCGGATGCCGGAACCCGAGATGTTCTCGGAGCGGAAGTCCTCGTCGATGATGACGACGGGAAAACGAAACTTCATGTGCGATTCTCCAAAAAGAACGACCGCTGCTTCTGATGCGCAGCGGTCACCCGGATAGCTGGTGATTCAATGCGCGGTTGCGTTACGTCTTCGGTAACGTCACGCCATGCTGTCCTTGATATTTGCCGCCGCGATCCGCGTACGACACGTCGCAAATTTCGTCGCTTTCAAAGAACAGCACCTGCGCAACGCCTTCGTTCGCGTAGATTTTCGCAGGCAAAGGTGTCGTATTTGAGAATTCGAGCGTAACGTGCCCTTCCCATTCCGGCTCGAACGGCGTCACGTTGACGATGATGCCGCAGCGCGCATACGTCGATTTGCCGAGGCAAACCGTCAGCACGCTGCGCGGAATGCGGAAATACTCGACCGTGCGCGCGAGCGCGAACGAGTTCGGCGGAATGATGCAGACGTCGCCCTTGAAATCGACAAACGATTTCTCGTCAAAGTTCTTCGGATCGACGATGGTCGAGTTGATGTTCGTGAAGATCTTGAATTCGTCGGCGCAGCGGATGTCGTAGCCGTAGCTCGAGGTGCCGTAGCTGACAATCTTGCGACCGTCTTCCGTCACGCGCACCTGGCCTGGCGCGAACGGCTCGATCATCTTGTGCTCGGCGGCCATACGCCGGATCCACTTGTCGGATTTGATGCTCATAGGTACACGCTGCTGACGGGGTGAAATCGGGCCGGCTGACGCTTGCGCGCCGCTTTCGCAACGCGCGCCGCCGGACGAAAGGCGCTTATTTTACGCGAACATGGCGGGCGTGCCCGATGCGAGCTGAATCGTGTGCGCGGACGTGCCGCGCAATAGCGCGCGCCGGCTTGACAGCCATCGACGATGCAACACGGATAACGGCAGGAATTGAAGCGGAACAGGCGGAAGAGCGGGCGTTTGCATACCGCGCAAACGATTGGCGGACAAAAGGCGGTGGCGATGCAGTGCGAGCTGCGGCGGGTGAACGGTGCTGCTTACTGGCGGATCAGCCCGCACGCAAGCGCGGGGCCGGCGCCGTGTTGCGGATACGCGTAGGGATCGGACGCTTCGCGGTGGACCAGCACGGCGCGCTGCAGCACGGAACGCACGCCGTCGAGCGAGACATCGGGCGCCACGATGAAGCCCGCCGCCACGCCCGCCGCGTCCGCGTGGATATTGCCGAGATCGCCCTCGACGCGCGAGCCCGACTTCAGACGCTCCGCAGCTGGCGCGAACACGGCGCCCGCGCCGGCGCCGTCGGCGGAATTGCAATCGCCGCGTTCGTGCACCTGCAGCGCGTGATCGCTGTTCGGCGGCAAGCCCGTGAGGTTGTAGGTAACCTGAACACCGTCCGAACGCTCGATGAACGTGACCATGCCGCGCGCCTGGTTGCCCAGCGTCGGCAGCAGTTGCGCGTCAGCGCGTTTCTCCTGTGGCTTCATGAAGCCCATGCACCCTGACAACAGGGCGCTGGTCGCAGCCAGGACGACGATGGTCTTGATCGCCTCGCCGCCGATTCGTTTTCTCATGCGATCCTCTTGTCGAGCGCCGGCCGCCCCCGCGACCGCGTTGCCGGACCTGATGAAGCCGACATGATACCGCGAGCGGGGCCGCATTCAGACCCCTTTCTCCCCGCTCCTGAAGAGTTGTTCGACCCGTTGTTCAGTTGCCCCGCGCCGACTACCAGACTGGGGCATTTCGCGCCTTATGTGTTCTGCACGACGATGGTCGGGAACTTCGAGCTCATGTCGCGCGAGCGCTCGGCGATATGAATCGCGACCTTGCGCGCAATCGTCCGATAGATCTCCGCGATGCGGCCGTCCGGATCCGCTGCCACCGTCGGTGTGCCCGAGTCGGCCTGTTCGCGGATCGCGATGTCGAGCGGCAGGCTGCCGAGCACGTCGACGCCATATTCCTTCGACATGCGCTCCGCCCCGCCCGTCCCGAAGATATGCTCTTCGTGGCCGCAGTTCGAGCAGATGTGCAGGCCCATGTTCTCGACGATGCCGAGAATCGGAATGCCCACCTTCTCGAACATCTTCAAGCCCTTCTTCGCATCGAGCAACGCGATGTCCTGCGGCGTCGTGACGATCACGGCACCCGTCACGGGCACGCGCTGCGACAGCGTGAGCTGGATATCACCCGTGCCTGGCGGCATGTCGACGATCAGGTAGTCGAGATCTTTCCAGTTGGTCTGACGCAGCAACTGCTCGAGCGCGGACGTGGCCATCGGGCCGCGCCACACCATCGGGTTGTCCTGTTCGACCAGAAAGCCGATCGAGTTCGCCTGCACGCCGTGGCCCGCCATCGGGTTCATCGACTGGCCGTCGGGCGACTCGGGGCGGCCTTCGATGCCGAGCATCATCGGCAGCGACGGGCCGTAGATGTCGGCATCCAGAATACCCACCGACGCGCCTTCGCTCGCCAGCGCAAGCGCGAGGTTCACGGCCGTCGTGCTCTTGCCGACACCGCCCTTGCCCGACGCAACGGCCACGATATTCTTCACGTTCGGCAACAGTTTGACGCCGCGCTGCACGGTATGCGCAGCGATGTCCTGCGACACTTGCACGCGCGCCGATCCGACACCAGGCACCGCGCGCAGCGCGTTCTCGACGAGCGCACGAATCGCTTCGAACTGACGCCTGGCCGGATAGCCGAGTACCACGTCGACGCTGACCGTGGCACCATCGACGTTGACGTTCTTGAAGTTCTTCGCTGCCGCGAAGGGCTTCTGGGTGTTGGGGTCGGTGATGGCCGCGAGGGCCGCGTCTACCAAAGCCCGATCGATGCTCATTGAGTCTCCGTGGGAACGCTTGGCGAGGTGCGCGATCGAAGTCTGCGCCACACGCCTGAAATATTGAAAGAAATTGTTAGCCGGCATTGCCTAAAACCTGTCTCATTGGCACGCTTGCCGCGCAAGTTTTGCAATAGGGCCGAATCGTCGTCTGCTCAGTCGTCATTGTAGTGGCTGGCGCAGGGGCCTGCCGGAAGACCCTTTCCGGCTGTCGGCACGGTTCGCGAGCCCTTGCAACTGTCGACCGTTTAATTAAAGAGAGGAACCAGAATGAATGCAAAAATCATGACCCGTCTGTCGGCACTGGCTGTCGTCGGTGCGCTGCTCGGCGGCTGCGCGACCCAACAAGGCACGGACACGGCCGTCGGCACGGGCGTCGGCGCAGGCACGGGCGCCGCACTCGGCGCGATCTTCGGTGGCGGCAAGGGCGCTGCGATCGGCGCAGGCGTTGGCGCGGCTGTCGGCGGCGTCACCGGCTACAACTGGCAGAACATCAAGAACAAGCTGTCGGGCGCGACGAAGGGCACGGGCACGCAGATCACCGAGCAGCCGGACGGCTCGCTGAAGCTGAACATCCCGAGTTCGGTCACGTTCGACACGAACAGCTACGCGATCAAGTCGTCGTTCGCTCCCGTGCTGACGCAGGTTGCGCAAACGCTGAACCAGAACCCGGAAGTCGTCGCGCAAGTCGTCGGTCACACGGACAGCACGGGCCAGCCGGCGTACAACCAGACGCTCTCCGTCAACCGCGCGCAAAGCGTGGTGAACCAGCTCGCGCAAGACGGCGTCGCGCAGCAGCGCCTCGCGGCTTCGGGCATGGGCGCCAACCAGCCGATCGCCGACAACAACACCGAAGCAGGCCGCGCGCAGAACCGCCGCGTGGAAATCTACCTGCGCGCGATGGCGCAGCACGCGCAATAAGTTTTTCGGGGAAGGACAGACCAGAGTCGGAATCCGCCCGCCAGTTCGCCAAGCGCGTCGAAGCGAACCTCGGACGGGTCTCACAAGCTGATCGAAAAATTTTTCGAACTCTTGTGAAATTCCACGGTCTGTCTTTACGGTACGTGTGCGGCGATGCCGCCGCGTCACCATTCTCCTCTTGTCGTTGTTGTTCCGGGGCCTATAGCCCCGGTTTTTTTTGCCTGTTTTTTGCCCGTCTTTTGCCCGTCTTTCGCCAACCCCTGGCGTTCTTTCCGCAGGCGAGGCCTCCAAATTCCTCCTCGCATCGCGCGCAAGCCCGGCGCCATCATTCCCCACGCGCTGCCGCTAACAGTTCACACTGGTAAAATCGCCGATTCGGGCCGGTTCCGCGCGCGACGAGAGTCCGCGAAGCCGCGTTCGACACCCGAGCTGCATGAGCGGACACCCCGTCCATGCGGTCCTGGGCACAGCGCCGTCCGCTGACGCCGAAACGTCGTGACGGCCGCCCGTACCTTCCGCCAGTCCATAGACCCACATGTCAGCAACCGACGCCACCGCGGTTCAATCCGCGGACCTCACCGCCGCCGGCGCGCCGAAGGGCCGCCGCCAGATCCTCGTCACGTCTGCCCTGCCGTACGCGAACGGGCAAATCCATATCGGCCATCTGGTCGAATATATCCAGACGGACATCTGGGTCCGCGCGCTGCGAATGCACGGGCACGAGGTCTACTACGTCGGCGCCGACGACACGCACGGCACCCCGATCATGCTGAAGGCTGAGCAGGAAGGCATCACGCCGAAGCAGCTGATCGAACGCGTGTGGCTGGAGCACAAGCGCGACTTCGACAACTTCGGCATTTCGTTCGACAACTACTACTCGACGGATTCCGAGGAAAACCGCGTGCTGTCCGAATCGATCTACACGGCGCTCCAGGCGGCCGGCCTGATCGAAGCGCGCGACATCGAGCAGGCGTACGACCCCGTCAAGGAAATGTTCCTGCCGGACCGCTTCATCAAGGGCGAGTGCCCGAAGTGCCACGCGAAGGACCAGTACGGCGACAACTGCGAAGTGTGCGGCTCGACCTATCAGCCAACCGAGCTGATCAATCCGTATTCGGTGGTGTCAGGCGCGACGCCCGTCAAGAAGACGTCGACGCACTACTTCTTCAAGCTGTCCGATCCGCGCTGCGAGAATTTCCTGCGCGGCTGGGTCGGCGGCCTCGCGCAGCAGGAAGCGACCAACAAGATGCGCGAATGGCTCGGCGACGCGGGCGAAGCGAAGCTCGCCGACTGGGACATCTCGCGCGACGCGCCCTACTTCGGCTTCGAGATTCCCGGGGCGCCGGGCAAGTATTTCTACGTGTGGCTGGACGCGCCCGTCGGCTACTACGCGAGCTTCCGCAATCTGGCGGAAAAGCGCGGCCTCGATTTCGATGCGTGGGTGCAGAAGGGCTCGACGACCGAGCAGTATCACTTCATCGGCAAGGACATCCTGTATTTCCACACGCTGTTCTGGCCGGCGATGCTCGAGTTCTCGGGTCACCGCACGCCGACCAACGTGTTCGCGCACGGCTTCCTGACCGTCGACGGCGCGAAGATGTCAAAGTCGCGCGGCACCTTCATCACGGCCAACAGCGTGATCGAAACGGGCATGAACCCGGAATGGCTGCGCTACTACTTCGCGGCCAAGCTGAACAGCACGATGGAAGACATCGACCTGAACCTGGAAGACTTCCAGGCGCGCGTAAACAGCGACCTCGTCGGCAAGTACGTGAACATCGCGAGCCGCGCGGCGGGCTTCCTGATCAAGCGCTTCGACGGCCGCGTGCAGGACAGCGCGATGCAGCATCCGCTGCTCGCGTCGCTGCGCACTGCCATTCCGCAGATCGCCGCGCATTACGAAGCACGCGACTACGGCCGCGCGCTGCGTCAGACGATGGAACTTGCGGACGCCGTCAACGCGTACGTCGATACAGCCAAGCCGTGGGATCAGGCGAAGGACCCGGCCAATGCCGTCGCGCTGCACGAGACGTGCAGCGTGTCGCTCGAAGCGTTCCGGCTGCTGTCGCTGGCGCTCAAGCCCGTGCTGCCGAAGGTAATCGAAGCGGCCGAATCGTTCCTCGGCATCGAGCCGCTGACGTGGTCGCATGCGAATACGCCGCTGAGCTCGGCGCGCGCGATCAACGCGTACAAGCATCTGATGACGCGCGTCGACCCGAAGCAGATCGACGCGCTGCTCGCCGCCAACCGCGGCTCGCTGCAGCCGACTGCGTCGCCCGAAGCCCAAGCCGCTGATGCCAAGACCAAGGCCAAGGCGCACGCGAAAGCGACTGCTGCCGCGCACGGCGACGCGCAGGCGAAGCCCGACAACAGCGGCATCATCTCGATCGACGATTTCGCCAAGATCGATCTGCGCATCGCGAAGATCGTCGACTGCCGCGCGGTGGAAGGCTCGGACAAGCTGCTGCAACTGACGCTCGACGTCGGCGAAGAGAAGACGCGCAACGTGTTCTCGGGCATCAAGTCCGCGTATCAACCGGAACAGTTGGTCGGCAAGCTGACGGTGATGGTCGCGAACCTCGCGCCACGCAAGATGAAATTCGGGCTGTCGGAAGGCATGGTGCTCGCGGCATCGGCGGCTGACGAAAAGGCCGAACCGGGCATCTACGTGCTCGAACCGGATAGCGGCGCGAAGCCCGGCATGCGCGTCAAGTAAAGCCGAAGCCACAATATTCCGGCGCGGCCCAAGCGCCCACGCAAAAAGCACGTCTCCCGACGTGCTTTTTTTCGCCCCTACGACCGCGCTTTTGCAGCGGGTTCCTTTCTCAAAATAAGACTCCTCCTAGATTCATCCACAGCGAATTCTTCGAAAATCGAGATCGCTTTATGAGACGTGCGCCGCCGGCCTCTTACGCAGACGGCACGCGCCTCACGGTGGATGCATCAGCCACGCCGCCGCGCCTTCCGCCTTCCATTGAACATGACGCGCTCGCGCAATCCGAGCCGCTTCCACAGAGCATTGACATGAGCACTGAATTCTCCCTCGACCGGTTCGAATCCCTCGTTGCTGCGCGCGATCACGACGCCGCGAACGAAGAGTTGATCGTGTTGTTCAACACATTGGCCTCGAACCGCAGCAGACTGCCGGGCGTCGAACTGGCGCTCGCCGACCCCACCCAACCCGCCAGCGAAGAAGGCGCCCGGACGCTGCAACGCATCACGAACGCGATCACCGCTCTCCTCTCCGATCCGCAATTCCAGCTGAACGAAAAGCAGTTCAACCAGCTGTTCTCCGCCCGCCATTTCCTCAACATGCTGTTCGTCGCGTCGGCGTATGGCAACACGGACCACATTCTGCGCGCGCTGCTCGCCGACGCCGGCGAAGCGCCCACCGCCGACGTCGCGAAAGCGCTGATCAGAAAGCAAATCGTGCTGTACACCGTCGAATCGGAATACGACATCGATCTCGCCGACATGGCAAAGAGCGATCCCGTGCTGGCAACGAGCCTCGGCATGTCGGTCGTCAGTTCGGCCGTGGTGATTTCGCCCGCGGCGCACGCCAAGCGCGAACGTCTGATCGAATGGCTACCCAGCGCCCTCGAAACCATCGAAGATCTCGACGATCTGGCCGGCCCGGCCGTCTGCGGCGCGTACATGCATTGCAGCTATTCCGACCTGCCGAACCGGCACGCGATCAAGCGAGGCATCAGCCGACTCGTGCGCAAGAAGCTGGGCACGCTCGGCCTGCTCGAACACGAAGCCGAAGTCGGCCGCGTTGCAACGCCCGAGGCGGCGGCAGCGCGCGGCGAGCGCAAACCGTTGATGGTCGTCGTGCTCGAATGGTTCAACGGCGGCCACTCGATCTATCGCACGCATTCGCGCACGATGCTCGCCGCGCGCGAGCGCTTCGAAGTCGTTGCGTTCGGCGAAGCGCAGCACGTGGACGAAGCAGGACGCGCGGTGTTCGACCGCTTCATTCCGTTCGAACATCCCGAATATGTCGGCGAGATCGTCCGGCAGGTGCGCGACTTCGCACTCGAGAATCAGGCGGCCGTGCTGTACATGCCGAGCGTCGGCATGTTCCCGCATACGGTCTTCATGACGAACGTGCGCGTCGCGCCGCTGCAGATCGCCGCGCTCGGCCATCCCGCGACGATGCACGCCGAATGCATCGACTATGTGAGCGTCGAGGAAGACTTCGTCGGCGATCCCGCGTGCTTCAGCGAAAAGCTGATGCAATTGCCGAAAGACGGCCAGCCGTATGTGCCATCCAAACTGCTCACCGACGTCACGCCGAGCCTCCCGAAGCGCGGCGAGTTCATCAATATCGCCGTGACGGCGAGCGCCATGAAGCTGAATCCGCGCTTTCTCGACGCGTGCCGCCGCATCATCGAAACGGCAGGCATCCCGGTGGGCTTCCACTTCATGACGTCCTGGGCCGAAGGTCTCGATATCGCGTACGTGCGCCGTCTGGTCGAGGCCGCGCTGCCGCTCGAAAACGTCGTGGTGTACGGCGGAATGAGCTATCCGGCCTATCTGAGGGTGATCAACCTGATGGACATGTTCGTGAGCCCGTTCCCGTTCGGCAACACCAACGGCATCGTCGATGCGTTCACGCTCGGCTTGCCCGGCGTCAACCTGTGCGGCCGCGAGGTCTTCGAGCATATCGACAGCGGTCTGTTCGGACGCACGGGCATGCCCGACTGGCTGACCACGCATTCCGTCGACGAATACGTGCGCGCAGCCGTGCGGCTTGCCACGCAGCATGAGGAGCGCGAAGCGTTGCGCCGCAAGATGATCGAGACGAAAGCCGTCGAACGGATTTTCGAGGGGCGGCCCGAAGCGTTTGGCCGGAATGTGCTGGCACTCGTGAACGCACAGGCGCAGGGCCACGTGAAGTTGCAGACTCAAGCCTGACCACGTGAAAGCGACGTAGCACGTCGACATCGGTCTCCAGCCAGAAACCGGCCGGGCGCTCGCCGCCCCGCCGGTTTTTTTATCACCACCGCAGCCGGTCGAAGCGCCGCGTGTATTGCAGATCCATCCCCTGGAACGTGCCGCCATACACGGCCACCGACCAGTAACGCGTCAGGTTCACCGTCGCCTTGATCGCGTTGCTCGCCGACTGCAAACCCTGTTCGTAGCCGATCACGAGCCATTCGCTCATCGCCTTCGACACCATCACGACCTGCGGATCGGTCAGCCCCACTTCGCTTCGTCCGATCGAGAACTCGTCGAGCCCGAACTCCTGCGCGATACGCTTGCCGCTCGCGCTGCCGAGCAACGCGAGCGCCGTCGTCATCGTGCTTTGCTGGCCGACGTTGTTGCCCTGATCGGTGCCGTGTCCGAACAGCAGCCACGACAGCTTTTCGTTGTCGGGCACGTTCGGCTCCGACACCAGCTTCGCGACGGGCGACTGGATCGTGCCCGTCACCTGCACGCCCGCTTCGACCTGCTGGTTGCGGCGCATCGCGAGAATATTGATGCCCGGGTTCGCAACCGGTCCGTTGAACGTGAAGAAGCCGTTCTCGATGCCGAGCTTGCGACCGAACGCGGTGTATGTCGAACCTTCCGTCACGCGCACGTTGCCCACCGCCCGCAGCGGCAGATTCGGCGCGGACAGCGCCGTGATCGTGCCGCGCAGGCCGACGTCCGCCCCCTGGCCGCGGAAGCGGAATTTCTGGCCGAGATCGATATCGATGTTCGCGCGCGGCGCAAACGCGCCGACGGGCTTGTTCGAATTGCCGACTTCCTGCGGCTTGCCGCTCGCCACCGATCCATCCGGACGCACCACCACGACGTCGTCGCCCAGCCGCGGCTCGGACTTGTCGGGCATATCGAAGAGGGCATGATCGATGACGAACTTGCCCTTGATCGCGAGCCCGCCCTGCGTGCCCGCGTTGGCGACGCTCGCGCTGCCCGACATCGTCAGTTGCCGGTCCGGCGACGCGAACAGTTCGAGCTGATCGGCGACGATGCTCGCCGTCAGATCGGGCTCGGTGTTGTCGAGGCGCACGCGGCCCGTTGCGCGCAGCGTGCCCGTCGCGCCGTGGAACTCGACCTGCTGGAAATCGACGAGGTTCTCCGATAGCGCGATGCGCACCACGCCGTCCTTCAACTGCACGCCGAGATCGACGAGCGTCGCGGACAAACCGTCGCCAACCAGCGATCCAGACAGATTCGGCTTCGCGACCGTGCCGCCGAGCGCGAGCTTCAGCGCCAGGTGGCCGTCGAGCAGATAGCTCGGCCCGAACAGGCCGCCCGTCGTCTTCAGCGACGGCACGTTCGCGTTGATCGAGCCCGACAGCGGCCCTTCGTCGTTGACTGCCAGCACGCCGTCGCGCGGCACGAGCGTCGTGTGCGCGGACGCGTCGACCACGCCGATACGGCTCGCCTGCGCATGCACGGTCGCGTTCAACTGGTTGCCGCCGCTGAAGTCCGCGCGCGCCGCGACGTCGGTGATGCCGAGCGGCGCGAAGCCGCGTCCCACTTCGATCGTGATGTCGCCGCCGCGCCGCTTCAGTTCGATATGGCCCGTCGCCGTCTCGCCGAGCGCAAAGTCCCAGTCGCCGTCGAACACGAGGTCCGTCTTCAAGGTCGACGGCACGCCCGTGAACTCCTGGCGCAGTTCGAGCATGCGCGCCACCGACACGCCCGTCAGCGTACCCACCGACTTGATGCGCCCGTGATCGAGCGCAAACGACTTCAGGTCGAGCAGCGAGCCTTCCAGCGTGAGCCGCGTCGGGCCGAGCGTCACGCGCTGGCCGCCCGCGCTGACGGTCAGCGGCGTCTCCATGTTCAGTGCGGGTGTGCCCTTGTTCGACAGGCGCGTGACGGTGCCGTCCCAGTGCGTGCCGTCACGCGCATCGGTGAGCTTGCCGTTCGCAGCCACGGCGAGATCGAGCGGCCGGCCTTGCAGCGTGCCCTTCGCGGCGGCGTCGAGCGTGTGCTTCGCGCGCGTGCCGTTCAGGTGCGCGGTCAGCGTGTTCAGTTCGACGCCCGCCGTGCTGATATTGCGCGCATCCGTCGTGAAGACCATCGCGCCGTTCGCGCCGTCGCGGATCTCGGCGTGCCCTTCGGCGTGCCCGACCTTGTTCGCGCCGAACACGACGCTGTCGGCCTTGTAGTCGAGCGCGACATTCGGATGCTCGAAAGTGCCCGTCACGTCGCCCTGCGCCGCGACCAGGCCGGCGAGACCGAAGCCGAGGCGCTCCAGTTCGGGCGCGTCGATATGAAAGCGCAGCCGGTCGCCGCGCGCGCCGAAGCTGCCTTGCAGATCGACCTGATTGCCCGCCACCGACAGATTCGCGCGGCTCGGCAGAATGCGCGACCCCGCCAGTTGGATGACGCCGCTGCCCGTCATCGGCAAGCCGTCGTAGACGCTTTCGCCGAGACGGAACTCGGCCTTTGTCGTGAAAGTTGGTGCGAGCAAGCCCGCCGCCGTTAGCGTGCCGTTCACGCGCGCTTCGATCTTGCGCGACGCGGGTGCCTTCACGGGCGCGTTCGGCGCGCTCACCTGAGCGCGCTTGTCTTTGCCCTTGCCTGAGCCGCTGGTAGTGGCGGGCGCCGCCGCGCGCGACGGCGTTTGCGTCGTCAGCGACAGCGGATCAAAGTCCGTCAGCGTCGCCTTCAGGTTATACGTGGAACTGGCGTCACGCTTGATCGCGCCGTTCAGGTCGATACGCCCTTTGCCTGAACTCACGCGCACGTCGTTGAAACTGGTGCGCGCGGGATCGAGCGTGACCTTGCCCTGCACGCGCAGCGCCGCCTTCGGATCGTTCAGATCGAGCGTGACGCTCTGCACGTCGTCGTTCAGCCGTATAGAGACAGGGCCGCCGAACTGCGTCGGCCGCACGCTCGCTTGCAGCGCGTTCAGATCGAGCTTTGCGACCTTCAGGTCGAACTGGCCGCGCTTGCCCATCAGCGCGCCGCCGCCCGTGACGGTCGCTTCCTTGATCAGACGCACGTTGAGGTTCGAGACGCGCTGCGCCTTGGCGTCGAGCTGCACGTCGGCGCGCGCGTCGATCAGCGGCAGCAGATGCGCGTCGATTGAGCCTGGCTTTGCGTTCACGATCGACACCTGGCCTTGCACCGCAAAGCCCGGCGAACCATGGGCGGCGTCTGCCTGCGCCTGAGAGGCTGCGAGCGGCGCGCTTGCCGCACTCGCGAGGACTGCCGAACTTGCCGCGTGGCCCGCTTTTGGCGAACTGGCCGAACTGGCTGCACGTGCAGATTTCACCACGCTCGCCGTACTGGCCGCACGCCCTGATTTCACCGCGCTCGCCGATCTCGCCGTACGCGCAGATTTCACCGCGCTTGCCGAACCTGCCGAACTCGCCGCCGCAACCGTGCTCGCAGCCGCCACGGCACTCGCCACGTCCGCCCCACTCGCCGGCACCACACGCCCCGCCGCGTCCCGCTGCACCGGCTGCAACTCCGCGCGCACGGCGAGATCGGCCAGCGGCGCACCGGGCGCGAAGGCTTGCGGATTGACGTGATCGAAGACCAGCGTCGCGCGTTGCAATGGCACCTCCGCGAACGGCGTCGCCTCGACGCGCGCGTGGCCCGTCAGCTTCATCCCCGATGCGTCGAGCTCCGCGATCAACGTTTCGAGCGAGCCAGAAAGATGCGCGCGCACCTGAACGGCTTCGTCGTTGACCTTGCCCGAATAGCCCGCGTCGCCTGTCAGCGGAAACGGCCGCACGCCGTCGAGCTTCGCCGCTGCCGTCACCGCGCCGAACGGCGTGTCGAGGCGATCGACGGAAGCCTCGTGATGGCGCCCGTCGCTGCGCCCATGAAACAGCAGCCGCGCGTACTCCGAGGTGGATGCACCCTCGTGCAGGATCAGCTTCTCGACGCTCAGATCGCGCACAGCCAGTTGCAGCGGCAAACGCAGATCCTTTGGCAGGCTCATCGGCTCGGACTTCGACGTGGACGGCGCGATGCGCGCATCGACGGTGCCGATATGCAGATAATCGACGACGAAACGCCACGGCTTGTCGGACAGCGCCCATTTCCCGTCGATGCGGTCGACGCGAATGTCCGTGCCGCTCCCGTCGAGGCTGCGCCAGCGCACGTCGCGCATATGCAGCCCCGTCGCGATCGCGCCGCCGTCGAGCTTGCCTTCGAGCTGGCCGTGCAGCAGCTTCACCGCCGTCTGCCACGCGTATGCGGTGCCGCGTTCGGTGACGACCACGCCGTACAGCAGCCCGCCGACCAGCGCAACGAGCACCGCCGGCACGGTGATCGCCCACACGATCTTCGTCCACAAACGCCGCCGCTTCCTCGGCGGCGGCGTGTCCGAACCGTCCGGACCGCCCGGCGGAAGGCCGCCCCGCGGCTCTCCGCCAGGCGGTGCGCCGCCGGACGGATGGTCGGATGGGTTCTCGGATGGGTCCGTCGTCATGCTCAAAAAGTGTCGTCGATTCAGTGTGATGTCAGAACGCGATACCAAGCGTCAGATACGGCCGCACGCTGCGGTTACGCGTGCCGTACGCGACATCGATGTTGACCGGGCCAACGGGGCTGCGCCATCGCGCGCCCAGGCCGACGCCCGGATAGAAGACTTTCTCGCCCCACGCGTCGGTGGCCGTGCCGATGTCGAAGAACGCGGCCGCGCCCCAGTCGCGGTTGAACCAGTGCTGATATTCGGAAGTGGCCGTCACGAGGTACTTGGTCGGCAGAATCGAGCCGCCGACGTTGTTACCGATGCTCTGATACGCGTAGCCGCGCACCGAGTTCGACCCGCCCGCGCGGAACAGCAGCGACGCGGGCACGCCGCTCGACGGCCCGCTCGTGAACACGCCGCCCAGTTCCGCGCGAAACAGGACAAGGTCGCGCGCGCCGACGGGCAAGTATTGCTGGCCGCGCGCATAGCCGCGAATAAAGGTCTGGTCGGTCGCTACACCCTTGACGGCAAACCCCGCCTCGACGTGGATCAGGTTGCCCGAGCGCGGAAACAGCGGGTCGTCGGTGTTGCGGCGCGTCCATGACCATCCGGGCACGAGCGCGCGGCTCGTGGTCGGCGCCTGGGTATTCTGGTCCAGCCTGTCCTGGTAGTAGAGCAGCGAGTAAGCGTAGTCGATGTACTGCGACGTCCGCGTGCGCTGCACGCCCGCGCGCAAGCTGTAGATGCGCGTGTCGGACACGTTGGTGCTGGTGTACGACACGAGCGCGCTGTTGGTCCAGCCGCGCAGGCCCGGCGGCATCGCAAGCGTCACCTGGCCGTACTGCTGGATCTGGTCGAGCCGGCCAGCGACGGTAAACGGCCAGGCCGCGCCGAACGTGTCGAGATACGAATACGAGCCCTGCACATGCGCGCCCGTGTCCGTCGAATAGCCGACGCCGCCGCGCACACTGTTGTACGGAAACTCGCTGACCTTTACGTGCAGGGGGGTGTCGAGCGGCTTTTCCGTGTCGTTGCCGACATCGATCGCGACGCTCGCGTAGTACGGCGTGTTCTGCAACTGGCGCTGCAGCTCGGTCACGCGCTGGACATCGTAGACTTCACCCGGCGAGATCGGATTCACGTTCCTGACGATACGTTCGGGGTATCGCCGCGTGCCCGACACATCGAGCTGGCCCATCGTGAACGTGGGGCCGCTGTCGTAGGTGACTGACAGCTTCGCGTCGTGCGTGCGCGGATCGATCCGCGCTTCCGAGCGCGAGATTTTCGCGCCCAGATAGCGGCGCGACTGCAGCGCCTTGAGCGACGCATCCTTCGCGTCGTCCCAACTCGTCTGCGTGAACGGTTCGCCCTCGTGCAGCGAGAACGCAAAGCGCGTCTTGTTTTCCTGCTCGGGGTCTTCCGTCAGCACGGGGCCGCGAAACGACAGTGAAATCGACGAAATGGTCGTGCGCGGGCCGGGATCGACGGAGACGCGCACGACCTTTTTGCCGTCGATGGTGCGCACATCGGTTCGTACGATAGGCGTGAAATAGCCTTGCGTCGACGTCAGATCGCGCACCTGCTGCGGCGTCGCCGTCACGAGGAAGTCGAATTGCTCGGGGCTGATGTCCTCGCGTTTCGCGAAGCGGGAAATGTCCAGATGCTCTTCGAGCAGCTTGCGCAACGAGCGCGGCTCCGCTTCCACGTCGACCTCGTAAGTCGGCTTGGCGCGCGCGGCATGGGCGTGCGTCGTGGCGAGCAGCAGCACGCAGAACCCGCACGACAGACATGCGCGCAGCAGCATCGCCGCAAACGATGCGCGTTGCATCGCGCGACGGCCCGTCACGGTGCTTTCGTTGCGATGCTTGCGCGACCGCTCGATGGCCCACCCCGCCAAACGCGACCTCCGGCTCTTATTGACCATTGTTGAAGAATGCCGACACCCGGCCCGCTTGGGCGCAGGGGGAACGAGCGCTATTTGAACACATCGGCGCCCCAGCGCCATTTACGGGATACGCCGCGGCCACGGGCGCCGCACGTGGCCCTGAGGCGGCACGGTGCAACGAGCGCCCGCCTTGGACGCCGCCGGCCGCCCACGGTTCCGCCAGGTTCCGCCGACTTTTCGCTTGGCGTTGGCGAGCTTGCGGTAAAATCCTGTTCTGCACGAGCGGCCCCGCGTCATCAGCACGTCGGGGCGCCGTCATCTTCATTCACGGACGTCGAGCCATGTATCAATCGGATATCACGCAGTTCCTGAATCAACTGAAGTCGCAAAAGCCCACCCTGGAAGAAGAGCAGCGCCGCGGCCGCTCGCTGCTGTGGGACAAGCAGCCGATCGACCTCGACGAGCGTGCAGCCAATCAGGAAGCACGCGTGAAGCAGAACTCGTACGTCTACTACCAGAACTTCTAAGTGACCATCGCCGACGAGGCCCGCGCCGCTTCGGGACAGCCCGACGCAGCGCTCGCCGCGCCCGCTACCGATTCGACGCCCAACACCGTCGACGGCATCGCTTTCGCTCGCCTGTACGGCGAGCCGCTCTTCAAGCTGCCGCAGGATCTCTACATCCCGCCCGACGCGCTCGAAGTCTTTCTGGAGACGTTCGAAGGCCCGCTGGATCTGCTGCTGTACCTGATTCGCAAGCAGAACTTCAACGTGCTCGACATTCCGATGGCCGAAGTCACGAACCAGTATCTCGGCTATGTCGAACAGTTGCGCAAGACCAATCTCGAACTCGCCGCCGAATATCTGCTGATGGCCGCGATGCTCATCGAGATCAAGTCGCGCATGCTGCTGCCCGTGAAGAAGGCGGACACGGGCGACGAAGCGGAAGACCCGCGCGCCGAACTGGTCCGCCGTCTGCTCGAATACGAGCAGATGAAGCTGGCCGCGCAGCGTCTGGACCAGTTGCCGCAACTCGGACGCGATTTCCTGCGCGCCGAGGTGTATATCGAGCAAAGCATCACGCCGCGCTTCCCGGACGTGAACACGGACGACCTGCGCTCCGCGTGGGCCGACGTGATCAAGCGCGCCAAGCTCGTCCAGCATCACAGGATTTCGCGCGAAGAGCTGTCCGTGCGCGAGCACATGAGCGTGATCCTGCGCAGGCTGCAGGGCGCGCGCTTCATGGAGTTTTCCGAACTGTTCGACACGACACGTGGCGTACCCGTCGTCGTCGTGAACTTCATCGCGATGCTCGAACTGTCGCGTGAATCGTTGATCGAGATCACGCAAGCCGAGCCGTTCGCGCCGATTTACGTGCGGCTGGCCTATCTGCCGGCCTGACGGGCTGTCGGCCGCGCGCGGGGACGTCATTGCAGCACGCCTTCTTCCCGCTGTCGCAGCCGTTCACGGAACCGAAACGAAGCTTTCCGGACGCCGTACCGCGTGGCCTCGCGTGGCTTATCCAGCCCGCGTTCCGTTCCAATATCCGGGATTCCAGGCGTTTACCCCGCCGCCCAAACTCGGTGCAGCACGACAATAAATCCACTACAATCCCGCGCTCGAAGCCAGCCTACCGGACGACCTGCGCCGGGCTTCAGATGGATTTCCCGACACTGCGCGCACCGTCGCGTGAACGAGACAACCGCGAGCCTCGCGGCCGCCTGCCAGCGGTCGGCGTGACTCACAACATTGCCCGATCATGAAAGTCATCAGCTCGATCCAGGAATTGCGCGACCAGTTGCGCGGCCAGAACCGCACCGCCTTCGTGCCGACGATGGGCAACCTCCACGAGGGCCATCTGTCGCTGATGCGCCTCGCGCGCCAGCACGGCGACCCGGTGGTGGCGAGCATCTTCGTGAACCGCCTGCAGTTCGGACCGAACGAAGACTTCGACAAGTATCCGCGCACGCTCCAGGACGACATCGACAAGCTGCAGAAGGAAAACGTCTACGTGCTGTTCGCGCCGACGGAGCGCGACATGTACCCGCAGCCGCAGGAATACCGCGTGCATCCGCCGCACGATCTCGGCGACATCCTCGAAGGCGAGTTCCGGCCCGGCTTCTTCACGGGCGTCTGCACGGTCGTGATGAAGCTGATGTCGTGCGTACAGCCGCGCGTCGCCGTGTTCGGCAAGAAGGATTACCAGCAGTTGATGATCGTGCGCGCAATGACCGAGCAGTTCGCGCTGCCGTGCGACATCATCGCCGCCGAAACCGTGCGCGATGCCGACGGCCTCGCGCTCAGCTCGCGCAACCGCTTTCTGAGCGAGGCCGAGCGCGCCGAGGCGCCGATGCTCGCCGTCGCGCTCGCCCGCGTGCGCGAAGGCGTGCTGTCGGGCAATCGCGACTTTGCGAAGCTGGAGCAGGAAGCTGTGGCGTCGCTGGCTGCGCGCGGCTGGAAGCCGGACTACATCGCGATCCGCAAGCGTTCGAACCTCGTCGCGCCCGCCGCGCACGAGCTGGACGCGCCGCTCGTCGTGCTTGCCGCCGCGAAGCTCGGCGCGACGCGCCTGATCGACAACCTTGAAATCTGACGGCCAGAAGGATTAGCCATGCAACGCAACATGCTGAAGTCGAAGATTCACCGCGCCGTGGTCACGCACTGCGAACTGCACTACGAAGGCTCGTGCGCGATCGACGAGAACCTGCTCGAAGCGGCGAACATCGTCGAAAACGAGCGCATCGACATCTGGAACATCAACAACGGCGAGCGCTTCTCGACGTATGCGATCAAGGGCGAGCGCGGCAGCGGCATGATCTCGCTGAACGGCTCGGCGGCGCGGCGCGCGCAACTGGGCGACCTGGTGATCATCGCGGCGTTCGCGAACGTCGACGAGGAAGAATTGAAGGCGGGCTGGAAGCCCGATCTGGTGTTCGTCGACGAAAACAACGTGATCAAGGGCAGCCGCGACCACGTGCCGACGCAAAGCTGGAGCTGATCGCTCCGCTGCCTGAATCATCTGCACGACATCACTAAAGGCGCTTGCGACAAGCGCCTTTAGTCTTTTTTGCCGCCGCCCTTCCCGTGCGCGGCCTTCCCGTCGACCCACGACGTGATCGACGCCCACTGCTCCAGATCCTTTTCGACACGGCTCTTCGCGACGTCCCACAGCGTCAGGCCGTGCGCCGCGAGTTGCACGTAGTTCTGCGTGTCGCGCAGATAGCCGAGCACGGGCAGATCGAGCCCTTCGACGAATCGATGCAGCTGGTCCGCCGACTTCGTGCGCGCGTCCACCCGCATGCCGACCACGCCGATTTCGATTGCGCCCTTGCGCACCGCTTTCTCCTTGGCGAGGCGCTCGAGAAATTCCTTGGTCGCGAGAATATCGAAGATGGACGGCTGCAGCGGCACGATCACCTTGTCCGCCAGCGACAACGCCAGGTTCAGCCGGTTGCCGTGCAGTCCGGCGGGCGTGTCGATCACGGCCTGCTCGAGGCCTTTGGGCGGCTTCGCGGGCGCATCGGGGTCGACCTCCCAGGTTTCGATGGCCGGCAGGGTTTCCGGACGCAGATCGAGCCATGCGTGCGCGGACTGCTGCCGGTCGAGGTCGGCGAGCGCGACCCATTGGCCTTCCGCCGCGAAATAGCCAGCCAGATTGGTCGACAGCGTGCTCTTGCCCACGCCGCCCTTTGGATTCGCCACCACGATCACCGTCATGAATTCTCCCGGGAAGATGGCTGGCGCTGGCCAGCCGGTTTGCCGCTCGACTTCCGGCCCGCCCGCGCGTTGCGGCTCGCGGCGACGGTCCGTGCCGTTCCGTTGCCTGTGCATGCGGCATGGCCGATTGGTTCCAGCCGTTGATAATATCGGCAAAACCCGTCAGGCCGAAGTCCCTACGCGCCTGAGGGACGCTTCCAGCCCTTTTTTTCGAGAATCATGACCATGAGCAAACTTCGCAGCGAATACACGATCGACCGGCTTCACGAACGCCAGAAAGGCTCGCTGCCGGGCTTGCTGGGCGTACGCGTCACTGGCCTGGAAGAAGGCGTGCTGACGGCCGAACTGACCGTGCGCAGCGAGCTGCTCGCGCCGAACGGCTTCCTGCATGCGGCCACCGTGATCGGTCTCGCCGATACCGCCTGCGGCTACGCGTGCCTCGCGCATCTGCCCGACAACGCGCGCAATTTCACGACGATCGAGCTGAAGAGCAATTTTCTCGGGACTTCGACGGAAGGCACGATCCGCGCCGTCGCGAAGGCCGTGCATCTGGGCCGCAGCACGCAGGTGTGGGACGCGACCGTGACGGGGCCTGACGGCAAGACGATGGCGCTGTTTCGCTGCACGCAGATTGTGCTGTACTGATACGTCGTTGACGCGGCGCGCCACCATGACGATTTACGACAAATCCCGTCCCGGCCCGCGCGTATGATCGGATGCGCCAGCGTCGTTGCAGCGGCGCATCCCTCATTCCAGCGACATGTCCTCTCAACTTCCGACCTTTGAAGCCGCGCTAGAGGCGCACCACGCCGGCCGCTATGACGAAGCCGAACGCGGCTACCGCGAAACGCTCGAAAGCAACCCGCATGCACCCGATGCGCTACGCCTGCTGGGCGTCGTGTTATCGGTGCGCGGCATGTGGATCGAAGCCGAAGCGCTGCTTCACCGTTCGATCGCGCTGAGAGAAGACCCGCTGTGCCTTGGCAATCTTGCGGAACTACTGCTGAAGCGCAATCGGACGCAAGAGGCCTATGCAATCTGCCACCGCGCCCTCGATATCGATCCGGACTGCGCGTTCGCCCATTTCCAGCTCGCCGCAATCCTGCACGAGGATTTACGCGTCGAAGAGGCCGAAGCCGCGTATCGGCGTGCAATCGAGGTCGAACCTCAGTTCCTTGCCGCGCATAACAATCTTGGCAACCTGCTAGCGAGCGTCGGTCGGCTGGACGAAGCCGTTGTCACGCTGCGCGTGGCGCTCGAACTCGACGGCAACTATATCCACGCGCTATACAACCTCGGCATGGCGTTGCTGCGTAGCGCGCGACCCGTCGAATCCGAAGCCGTGTTCCGCCGCGCGCTCGCCGTGCAACCCGATCATCGCGACGCTCTGCACAATCTCGGCACCGCGCTCAAGCTCCAGGGCCGCTACGATGAAGCCGAAGCCGCCTATCGTCAGACGCTCGCGCTCGCGCCGGACTTTGCCGATGCCCGCTGGAATCTTGGTGTCCTGCTGCTCACGCAAGGCCGCCTCGAAGAGGGCTGGCCGCATGCCGAAGCCCGACTTGCCCAGCGGCGCAAACCGGACGCAGCTCCGCCGCCTGAGGGCACGCGTCAATGGCTGGGAGAATCGCTGGAGGGGAAGTCGCTCGTGTTGTGGCACGAGCAAGGATATGGCGACTGCGTGCAGTTCGCGCGTTATGCGCCGTTCCTGAAGAGGCTCGGCGTGCGTCATCTGACGCTGATGTGCCCTGCGCCACTGAAGCCGCTGATGGACACGATAGGCGGTGTGAACGAGATCAGAACCCATACCGCCGGCCTCCCCCCGCACGACTACTGGGCGTACCCGCTGAGCCTCCCGCTGCGGTTCGGCACCACGCTCTCCACGATTCCCGCCGCGCTGCCTTATCTCCATGCGTTGCCGGAGCGCATCGAGCGCTGGCGCGCGCACCTGTCCGTTGGAAGCGGGCTGAAGGTCGGGCTGGTCTGGAAAGGCTTCGCGGAAAACCAGCATGACGCCACACGCTCGGTTCCCGGTCTCGCGCCGCTCGCGCCATTGTGGACGGTGCCCGGCGTGACGTTCTTCAGTCTACAGAAAGGCCAGGGCGAGACGGACGCCACCGCGCCGCCCGCTAACCAGCCCATCGTGCATCTGGGCTCCACCATCGAGGATTTCGCCGATACAGCGGCCATCATCACGCAACTGGACCTGCTGATCACCGTGGACACGGCAGCTGCGCACATCGCGGGCGCGCTCGGCAAGCCGTGCTGGCTGATGCTGCCGCACGACTGGACTGACTGGCGCTGGCTGCTGGAACGGGACGACTCGCCGTGGTATCCGGGCGTGATGCGCCTCTTCCGGCAATCGGATGCGCGAAACTGGCGGGAAGTGGCCGAACGCATCGCGGATGCGCTACGGCAAGGGCGCAAATGATTCAGCGGGCAAGCGGCGCGTCAGTCGCGCACCGGCTTGCCCGCGCCGCATCGCTCGATGCTTCAGGCCGCCTTGCGCGCCTGCCCGATCGACGCCGCCTTCACGCCACCCACTGCATACAGCCCATTGCCGAGCAGCGACTGAACGATGAGGGTGACCGCCCAGAACGCCGGGTACTCCCAGCCGCCATGCGGCGACGCGAAGCCCCAGCCGTTCGGCAGATGCACCGACAGCGCGCCGAGCATGAACGGCAACAGCACCAGCGCGACCCAGCGGACCTGCACGCCGAGCAGCAGCGCGATGCCGCCGGCCAGCTCGACGAAGGCCGTCAGATAGCCGAGCCAGCCCGGATAACCGATCGACTGGAAGAATTGCGCCGTGCCCGGCAGCGTGAAGACGAAGATTTTCTGCAGGCTGTGCGCCAGGTACAACACGGCTAGCGCGACGCGCAGGATCGTGGCGGCAAGCTCGGGTTTGCTGTCGACGGTCGGGTTCATGTCGGTTCCTTAGGATCGGGTTGACCGCGCGGAATGCGCCGTCGATGGAACGGACTTTATTCGAACCCATGCGTAGGAAAAATCGCCTTGGTGGCTTAGATTAATTCCTGTTGAGAACGAATCAACCGACAGCCGCCCACAACCGCTTCAGATCGAGATGTTCGGCGAGCGTATCAGCGAGACGCTCCAGCGACGCCTCGCGCAGCGCCGGATAGTCGATCGCCTCGGCTTCCCTCAGCCCCGCCCACGCGAGCAGCGACGCGCACGCGGCGGGCGTGTCGAACAGACCATGCACGTAGGTCGCGAGAATCTGGCCGTCGGCGGAACGGGCGCCGTCGGGGCGCAGGGCGCCTGTCTCGTCGGCGAGCAACAGCGCCGGCGCATCGAGCGCGGGCCCTTGTGTTTCGCCCATGTGAATCTCGTAGCCGGAGATTCCAGCGGCTTCGGTGGCGAGGCGTCCCGTCACGTTCTTGAGCGTTTTCTCGCGCGTGAGCGTCGTCGAAAAGTCGAGCCAGCCGAGCCCGGCCACCGTCGCGGGCGGCCCTTCGACGCCATACAGGTCCGCCACTTCGCGCCCGAGCATCTGCATGCCGCCGCAAATCCCGATCACCCGTCCGCCGTAGCGCAGATGCCGTTGCAGCACGGCGTCCCAGCCCTGCGCGCGCAAGAACGCCAGATCGCCCTGCACGTTCTTTGAGCCGGGCAGGATGATCAAATCCGCGGGCGGCGGCGTGCTGCCCGCGCGCACGTAGTGGAAATCGACTTGTGGATGGGCGCGCAGCGCATCGAAATCCGTGTGATTGCTGATGTGCGGCAGCACCGGCACGACGACGCGCAGCATCTCCAGACCATCCGCATTCGCCGCCCGCAATTCGCGCGGCAACATGTCTTCGGCATCGAGCGTGAGGCCATGCAAATACGGCACGACGCCAAGCACGGGCTTGCCCGTCTTCGCTTCCAGCCAGTCGAGCCCCGGCTGCAACAGGCTCACGTCGCCGCGAAAACGGTTGATCACGAAACCGCGCACGCGCGCCTGCTCGGTCTCGGACAGACACGCGAGCGTACCCGTCAGGTGCGCGAACACGCCGCCGCGATCGATGTCCGCGACGAGCACGACGGGGCAATCGACGGCTTCCGCGAAACCCATGTTCGCGATGTCGCGTTCGCGAAGATTGATCTCAGCGGGACTGCCCGCGCCTTCGACGAAGATCGTGTCATACGACGCCTTCAGCCGCGCATACGATTCGAGCACCGCTTCGAACGCGACGGGCTTGTAGTCGTGATACGCGCGCGCGTCGAGATTCATGCGCGCCTTGCCGTGGATGATCACCTGCGCGCCACGGTCGCTGGTCGGCTTGAGCAGCACAGGGTTGAGATCGGTATGCGCGTCGATGCCCGCGGCCACCGCCTGCAATGCCTGCGCGCGGCCGATCTCGCCGCCGTCGACGGTCACTGCGCTGTTGAGCGCCATGTTCTGCGGCTTGAACGGCGCGACCCGCGCACCCGTGCGCCGCGCGAGACGGCACAGACCGGCGACGAGCGTGCTCTTGCCCGCATCGGATGTCGTGCCTTGAATCATCAGCGTGCCGCGCGGCACGTCGAGCGGTTCAGTGGAAGCGTCGGGAATGGAAGCCACAGGTGCGCGAACAGGGTGAGAGAGGAAGCCCGCATTATCCCATCGCACTCAAGCCCACGCGCTTGAACGATGGGACAGTCGGTACAATCACGCGATGATTTCCCGCGACCTCACCTTCGTCCTCGGCGGCGCGCGCTCGGGCAAGAGCCTGCACGCCGAACAACTCGCGAGCGCGAGCGCATTGCCCGTGACCTATGTCGCGACCGCGCGCATTGGCGACGATGAGTTCGCCGCTCGCGTCGCGCGTCATCGCGAGCGTCGGCCCGCGCAATGGGCCTTGCTCGAAGCGCCGCTCGATCTGCCGCAAGCCATCGCGTCGATCGATCAGCCTGAGCACTGCGTGCTGATCGACTGCCTGACCTTGTGGCTCGCGAACCTGCTCTGCCCTGCCGACGGCTCGCCGCCGCTAGCCGATTACCTCGACCGTTTCGCCGCGCTCGAAACGACGCTCGCGAAGGCGCGCGCGAAGATCATCGTCGTCAGCAACGAGATCGGGCTTGGCGTCGTGCCGCTCGGCGCGGCGACGCGCCTTTATGTCGACGAACTCGGCCGTCTCAACCAGCGCATCGCCGCGATCAGCACGCAGGCAACGATGATGGTCGCGGGCCTGCCGCTGCAACTGAAACCCGCGAGCCGCGCATGATGCTGCTGTCCTTGCCGCTTGTCGCGACACTCGCCACGGCAGCCGTCGCCGTCGACAAATGGCTCGGCGAACCGCGCCACGCGCATCCGCTGGTCGGCTTCGGCAAGCTCGCAGCAAAGCTCGAAGCCGCGCTGAATACGGGACGGCGCGGCCGGCTGTTCGGCATACTCGCGTGGCTGCTTGCCGTCGCGCCGCCCGTTCTGATCGCCACGTGGCTCGTGCTGACGCTGCCGTTGATCTGGTCGTGCGCGCTGCATGTCGCGCTGCTTTACTTCGCGCTCGGCGCGCGCAGTCTGCACGATCACATCGAGCCGATCGGCCGCGCGCTCGCGAAACGAGATCTCGCGCAGGCGCGTGTGTTGACGGCGCGCATCGTGTCGCGTGAAACATCGCATGCTGATGAAAGCGCGCTGTCGCGTGCCGCCGTCGAATCGGCATTGGAAAACGGCAACGATGCGATCTTCGGCGCGCTGTTCTGGTTTGCGATCTTTGGCGGTCCGGGCGCGCTCGCGTTTCGTCTCGCGAATACGCTCGATGCGATGTGGGGTTATCGCACGCCGCGCTATCTGCGCTTCGGCTGGGCGGCCGCGCGTTTCGACGATGTGCTCAACTACGTGCCCGCGCGTCTGACGGCCCTCAGTTACGCGTTGCTCGGTGACACGCGAACCGCCTTGCAATGCTGGCGCGAACAGGCGCCGCGCTGGGACAGTCCGAACGCGGGACCCGTGATGGCATCCGGCGCGGGCAGCCTCAATGTGCTGCTCGGTGGCGCAGCCGTCTATCACGGCGCGATAGAACAGCGTCCGACGCTCGGCGCCGGCCACACGGCGAGCGCGCAGCATATCGAGGCGGCGCTGATACTGGTCGAGCGCAGCGTGATCCTGTGGCTCGCCATGTTCATCGCACTCGCGCTGCTTAGCGTGCCGTTTCAGAGCTAGACGATGACGCGAACCATTCAGCACGGCGGCAATCTGCATGAAGCGGCGCGCCGCTATGAGATCCCTTACGACGCGTGGCTCGATCTGTCGACGGGCATCAATCCGCATGGCTATCCGGTGCCGCCCGTTCCCGCCGATGCATGGCGGCGTCTGCCCGACAACGGCGACGGCTTCGCCGAACGCGCGGCACGTTACTACGGCGCGCCGGACGAATCTCATGTGTTGCCTGTCGCGGGAAGCCAGGCGGCGATCCGCGCGCTGCCTCACCTGCTTCGACAGGGCACGGTCGGCATCGCACCGCTGACGTATGGCGAATACGCGCCTGCGTTTGCGCGCGCGGGGCATCGCGTGACGACGCTCGACGTCACACGTTTGACCCTGCCCGACGACATCACGCATGCCGTCGTCGTCAATCCGAACAATCCGACGGCCGAACATCTGCGCGCCGCGACGCTGCTGCAATGGCATGAAACGCTGAGCGAACGCGGCGGCACGCTGATCATCGACGAAGCGTTTGCCGATACGATGCCGTCCCAGTCGCTCGCCCCGCAAACGCATCGCCAAGGACTCGTCGTGCTGCGCTCGCCCGGCAAGTTCTTTGGTCTCGCGGGCGTGCGCGCGGGCTTTGTGCTGGCCTGCCCTTCACTGCTCGAATCACTCGATCAAGCGTTGGGTGCATGGACCGTCAGCGGCCCTGCGCGTCATGCCGTCAGCGCCGCATTCGCTGATACAACATGGCAGCACGACATGCGCGCGCGGCTTGCAGAGGAAAGCGCCCGTCTCGTCGCGTTGCTGTCGGCACACGGCTTCATCGTGCATTCGACGCCGCTCTTCGCATGGATCGCCGACACGCGCGCCGTGCAACTGCACGATGCGCTCGCCAGGCAAGGCATCTGGACACGCTTCTTCGCCGATCCAGCGAGCGTGCGCTTCGGCCTGCCTGCAACGGAAAACGAGTGGACTCGCCTTGAAACCGGCCTGCATCAAGCGATGACGGCGCTATAAGAACGATGCGACTTTTCAGATCACTTCGCGCACTGACCGCAACCTGCACGCTCGCCATCACAACGCATGCACATGCGGCCATCACCGTCGCCGACGACACAGGCGCGACCGTCACGCTCGCGCAGCCCGCGCAACGCGTGATCAGTCTCGCGCCGCACGTAACGGAAATGATCTACGCAGCGGGCGGTGGCGCGAAGCTCGTCGGCGCGGTCGCGTACAGCGACTATCCGCCCGCAGCGAAACAGGTGCCGCGCGTCGGCGACAACAAGGCGCTCGATCTCGAACGCATCGTCGCGTTGAAGCCCGATCTGATCGTCGTATGGCGGCATGGCAATGCGCAGCGGCAGACCGACCGCCTGCGCGAACTGCACATTCCGCTCTACTTCAGCGAGCCGCATCGACTCGACGATATCGCCGTATCGCTGACGAAGCTCGGCACGCTGCTCGGCACGTCGTCATCCGCCGACGCGGCGGCGCGCACGTATCGCGACGAGATCGCGCGCTTGCGCACGCGCTATTCGACGCAGCCTGTCGTCAGCGTGTTCTATCAGGTATGGGACGAGCCGTTGATGACGCTCAACGGCGAGCACATGATCAGCGATGTGATCGCGCTATGCGGCGGACGCAACGTGTTCGCAAAGCTCGAACCGCTGGTGCCGACGGTATCGACGGAAGCAGTGCTGGCCGCAAATCCCGAAGCGATCGTCACGGCCGCTCCCGGCGCGACGCAGCCCGACCGCCCGCTACCGTCGCTGGACAAATGGAAAGCATGGCCCGGCATGACGGCTGTGGCGCGCAACAACCTGTTTGCGATCGACGGTGATCTGATCAATCGCCCCGCGCCGCGTCTCGCGCAAGGCGCGGCGCAACTGTGCGAAGACCTCGACGTCGCGCGCTCGCGCCGCGCGGGCCACTGAACGACGTCACGCGTTCCAGCGCACGATCGACCATTGCAGGTTCGTATCGTCGCGGCGCAACCAGACGCAACCCGCCATATCGATCGACCATGTCAGGCAGCGTTCGACGGGCAACCCGAGCACAGTCGCCGCGATCACGCGCATCACGCCCGCATGCGTGACGACATACGCCGGCGTCAATTCGCGGGTCTGCTGGAATACGTCGAACCACGCGCGCACGCGGCTCACGAACTGCTCGACGCTTTCGCCGCCATGCGCGCGCGCGCCTTCGAAGTCCTGTGCCCATGCATCGAGCAACGCGCGATCGATATCGTCCCAACGTTGCAACTCCCACGTGCCGAAGTCCATTTCCTTCAGACTGTCGTCGACGCTATACGCGCAACCAAAGTTCGCGGCGAGGGCAGTCGCGACCGTTGCGCAGCGCGTGAGCGGACTCGACAGCAGCACGCGGGGCGCGGGCACCTGCAAGGTGGCAAGACGCACGGCGACGGCAGCCGCCGAAGCTTCCGGCGGATCGGCGAGCGCCACGTCGCTCTGGCCATAGCACACGCCCTCTTGTACAGAAACAGCCGGGTGTCGGATCAGAACGATATCCATGCGAGTCCCACCAGGTAGATGGCCAGTTCGAAGATCTGCTGCGCAAAGCCAAGGCAATCGCCCGTATAGCCGCCGATGCGTCTGATGAAATAGCGGCCCAGCATGAAACGCAACACGACGAGCACGAGCAGCGCAATGCAACCGGCACGCCACTGCGGCCAGAAGAGCCACGGCATACCCAGAAAGATAGCGCAGCCAAAAGCATTGCGTGACATGCGCTGCGCAACGGGTTTGGCCTTGCCTTCCGCTCGCACGTAGTCGAGCGTCACGAGATAGCTGATTGCACAGGCACGGCTCGCCGCATGCGCCGCGATCATCAGCCATGCCGCGTAGAGCGGCGGCAAGGCGGCGAGCGTTTGCCACTTCAATGCAAGCGCGACCATCAACGCAATCGCACCGAATGCGCCGATGCGTGAGTCATGCATGATCCGCAGCGTATCGTCGCGTGTATAGGCGCCGCCGAACGCATCCACGCAATCGGCCAGCCCGTCTTCATGGAATGCGCCCGTGATGAGCAGCGTCGTTGCCATCGACAGCAGCACGGCGACGCCCGGTGGAAAGATGCGCAGCGCAGCCATGTATACGATTGCGCCCGCTGCGCCCACCAGTGCGCCGATCAATGGAAAGTAACGCGCCGCCGCGTTCAGATAGTGCGGCTCGTAGCCGACCCAGCGCGGCACGGGCACACGCGTGAAGTAGCCGAGCGCTGTGAAGAAATAACGCAGTTCATTCATCGCTGGTTCGACGCATTTTTTTCATCACAGTTCTCTCGCTTCGAACGTCAGGATTGATGCAGGCGCCGCGCATCATGCATCGCGTTGCGCGACGCCGGCCGATTCGAAGCTCGCCATCTCGTTGACGAACGCCACGGCTGCGCGCAGTAAAGGCATAGCAAGCGCCGCGCCCGTTCCTTCGCCCAGCCGCAGATCGAGCGCGAGCAGCGGCACCGCGCCGAAGTGATCAAGCATGCGCCGGTGCCCCGCCTCGTTCGACGCATGCGCGAACACGCAGTAATCGCGCACGGCAGGCGCGAACGCGTCGGCCACCAGCAGCGCGGAGGTCGCGATGAAACCGTCGACGACGATCGTCATGCGTGCCTCTGCCGCCGCGAGATACGCGCCCGCCATCATCGCGATTTCGAAGCCGCCGAAGGTTGCGAGCACATCGAGCGGATCATTCGATGCCGGGTGATAAGCAAGCGCCGCCGCCAGCACATTGCGCTTTTTCACGAGGCCGGCATTGTCGAGACCCGTGCCGCGCCCAACGCAATCGTCGATAGGCACGCCGCACAGGCGGCTCATCAAACACGCAGCCGACGATGTATTCGCAATGCCCATTTCGCCGAAGCCGATCACGTTGGTGCCGAGCGCCGCGTGATGACGCACACGGTCCGCGCCCGCGCGCATCGCGGCGAGCGCTTCGTCGCGCGTCATCGCGGGCTCTTGCGCGAAGTTGCGCGTGCCACGCGCAACGGGGATATCGACGAGCTTCTCGTGCGGCGCGAACTCATGCGCGACACCAGCATTCACCACTTCGAGTTCGAGGCCCGCAACGCGGCTGAACGCGTTGATCGCCGCGCCGCCAGCGAGAAAGTTGAGCACCATCTGCGCCGTCACCGCTTGCGGATACGGACTCACGCCCGCGTTCGCAATGCCGTGATCGGCGGCGAAGACGATCATCGCGGGACGTGTGACAGTGGGCTGCGTGCTGCGCTGGATCATGCCCATCTGACGCGCGAGCGCTTCGAGCTGGCCGAGACTGCCGGGCGGCTTGGTCTTCAGGTCGATGATGCGTTGCAGTTCGGCGCGCAATGTCTGGTCGAGCGGCTCGACGATAGGCAGGGAATGCGATGTGGTCATGTTCGTGTTTGCGTGAAGAGTTCGGTTCATGCGTGTTCAGTTGCGAGACGCTGCGCGCAGCGCCGGAATCAGCGCTTCATCGTCGCCGTCGCGGATCAGTACGAGCGGATAGCCGAATGCGCGGCTGGCGAGTTCGGGCGTCAGCACGTCGCGCGCGGGTCCCGCATGCGCGATGCCGTTGCCTTCGAGCAGCAGCGCGTGCGTCGCGAAACGCCGCGCGAGATTCAGATCGTGGCACGAGAACATCACTGTACGCCCGGCGCCGCGGGTCCATGCGCTCAACGCTTCGAGGCAGTCGATCTGATGATGCAGATCCAGATGCGCGAGCGGCTCGTCGAGCAGCAGCAGCGGCGCGTCCTGGCATAGCACGGCCGCCAGCGCGACACGCTGCCGCTCGCCACCCGACAGCGACAGCACGTCGCGCGAAGCGAAGTCCGCGAGACCGAGCGCATCGAGCGCCGCATGCGCGGCTGCGTGATCCTCGTCTCGCTCCCAACCCCAGCCGGCCAGATGCGGAAAACGGTTTAGCAGCACGATGTCGAGTACGCTTGCATTGAATGCATCGTGCGATGTTTGCGGCATCAACGCACGGCGCTGCGCGAGGCGCGCGAGCGGCCATGTGTTCACATGCATTCCGTCCAGTTCGATGTGCCCTTTCGCTGGACGCATGAGACCCGCGAGCGTCGAGATGAGCGTCGTCTTGCCCGCGCCGTTCGGCCCGGCGATGCACCAGACTTCGCCCGGATAGAACGTGTGCGTGAAGGCATCGAGCAAGGTGCGCGAACCGGCGCGCAAGGTCAGTTGGTCTGCGTGCAGCGTGGTATCGGCGCTTGAGCGTGCGTTCATGCGCGCCTCCGTCGAAGCAGCATCCACAGGAACACCGGCACGCCGATCAACGCGGTGATCACGCCGACGGGCAACTGCGCAGGCGCGATCACGGTGCGCGCGATCAGATCGGCGCCCATCACGGCAACGCCGCCGCCGAGCGCCGCTGCGGGCAGCAGCATCCGCTGATCGTTGCCGAACACGAGACGCAGCATGTGCGGCACGACGAGCCCGACGAAGCCGATCGTGCCGCCCGTCGTCACAGCAGCGGCAGCGGCGAGCGACGCGACCAGATAGACGCGTAGCCGCGCGCGCATCACGGGCACGCCGAGCGCTTGCGCCGCGGCGTCACCGCGCAGCAGTACATTGAGTTGCGGCGCGATGGGTACGATCGCGAGCAACGCGATGCACAGCGCAGCGAGCGCGAGCCACGGCATGCCGCCACCGTTCAGATCGCCTGTCAGCCAGAACAGCATGCCGCGCAGGCGGCTGTCGGGCGCGACCGTCAACAGCAACGTGATGATGGCGCCCCACCCCGCTGCGATCACCGCACCCGTTAGCAGCAGACGCGGCGATGCGTCCTGCGGCTCGCTGCGCCACAGCGCGCCGCGTGCAAGACCGAGCACCAGCAGGATCGACACGAATGCGCCGGCGAACGCCGATGCATCGACGATCCACCACGCGCAGCCCGCGATCATCGCGACGAGCGCAAAGCTCGCCGCGCCGCCCGACACGCCGAGCACGTACGGCTCGGCCAGCGGATTGCGCAGCAGCACCTGAAGCAACGCGCCTGCAAGCGCAAGCAACGCGCCGCAACCGAAGCCGGCGAGCGCGCGCGGCAGGCGCAGCGTGCGAACGATCTGCGTGGCGAGATCGGACGATACGTCAGTCGACGGCAGCAACGCGTCGAGCACGCGCGACGGCGCGACGCTCACGCTGCCAAGTGCAAGCGACGCCACGAAGACCGCGAGCGCCGCGATGCCGAGCGCCGTCCAGATAGCGAGCGCGCGCTTCGCGCTCATGCCTCGCGCGACCTGGATCGGCTGATGTTGCGGCTGACGTTGCACGAGTCCGCTCATCGCGCGTCACTGCTGCTGCCAGCCGAGCGTGATATAGGCGCCGCGCCTTGGCGTGTTGTACGTGTAGGCGAGTTCATAGTCCTTGTCGAAGAGATTCTGGATTTGCGCGGCCACGTACCACGCCTTCGTGATGTTGTAGCGCGCGGACAGGTTCACGATGCCATAACCGCCGAGCGCCGTGCCGCTGTCGTCGCGCTCGCCGCTCAGGAGCCACTCCCCGCCCACCCGCCAGCTGCCGATATTGCGGTTCGCGGCGAACGACGCGAAATGACGTGCGCGACGGTTCAGATCGGTATGCGTGTCTTCATCGACGGGATTCTGGAATGTTAGGGCCGCGCGCACATCGGTCTTGCCGACGTGGCCCTGCCACGATCCTTCGATGCCCTGCACTTTCGCATGCCCCACGTTCTCCGCGACGTAGATTCCTGGCGTGGTTTGCACATAGTCGATCAGGTTCGTGTAGCGCGTCTGGAATGCCGTGAGCTTCAACAGGCCGAGCGCATCGGATGCGTACTGCAGCGCCGCTTCGACAGAATGGCTGTGCTCCGGTTGAATGAGCGGATTGCCGCTGTACGGGTAGTACAGATCGTTGAAGCTCGGCGCGCGAAACGCATCGGACCAGCTTGCAGTCACCTTCCAGTGCTCGTTGAAGTCGTAGCCATAGCCCAGATAGTAACTGTTGGCTCCGCCGAAATCCGAGTACTGGTCGCGCCGCAGGTTCGCCTGGATCTGGCTGTTGCCGAAGCGCCCCGTGTAGCCCGCGAACCCCGAGTTCACATGACGCGCGGGCGCGTTGTACTGATTCGAGTCGAGCGTCTGGTCGAGATGCTCGTAGCCCAGTTGCAGCTTCTGGTCACGTGCAAACGTGAAGTCGTTCTGCCACGTGTACTGCCGGTTGTCCGAATCGTAGCGGTACAGATAGTCGCCATTGAGCGACGTGTTGCTGCGATCGTTGCCCGTCGCGACGACGAAGCGCGTCGTCCACCAGTCGGTGAGCTTGCCGTTCGCAAAGGCTGAAGCCGTCTGCACCTTGCTGTGCAGGTTGTTGAGATCGGTGGGCAGGCCGAAGGGATTGTCGAAGCTGTCGTTACCGTTCGACTGGAAGTAGCGCAGGCCGATGTCCCACTGGTCGTTGAGCTTGTGGCGCAGCGACGCGCTCACGCTCTCGTTGAAGTAACCGTTCGCGTTCGGATTGACGGGCGCGAGCGCCGGGTCGATCGACGAAAAGCCGTCCGTCTTCGCGCGCGCGAGCGTGACGCTGAAGGTCGTGCGGCCGTCCTTGTCGAGCGCGCCGTCGACGCCCGCCGCCTGCCGCTGCGTGTGATAGCTGCCGTACTCGACGTCGAAGTGAAAACGCGGCGGATGATTGCCGCCGTCCTTCGTGAACACCTGCACCACGCCGCCGATCGCGCCCGAGCCGTACAGTGCCGACACGTTGCCGTTGACCACTTCGACGTGATCGATCTGGTCGAGCGGAATCTGTTCGAGCTGCGCGTTGCCCTGGCTCACCGAATCGACGCGCACGCCGTCGATCAGCACGAGGGATTGCGTCGACGATGCGCCGCGCAGAAACAGACTCGACGTCGCGCCCGGGCCGCCGTTGCGCACGACCTGCGCGCCAGGCGCGAACTGCAGCAGTCCCGGCAAGTCGCGCGCGCTGTTGTCCGCGATGTCCTGCGGATCGAACAGCGTGGTCTGCGGAATCGCGTCGGCGAGTCGCTGCGCACGACGGTCGGCCGTGACGACGATGGGTGACAAAGTCGTGGGGATTGTCTTTGACGAAGTTTCGGTCGAGCCGTTGTCCGATCGATCCGTGGATGTGGCGGATGGATTCGCCTCGTCGGCCGTCTGCGCGCTTGCCGCGAGCGGGACCGAAGAGAAGGCAATTACGGCGAGTGCAGCAAGCGGCGCGCGTCTGAAGTGTGGACACAGCGGGCGCGGAAACACCTGGCGCAGATACGCCGGGTGGACAAACACGGAGGTGAGCATCGAAAGAGTCCTGTGGGCCTGTGCGCGGCCCACTCCTCGTGGGCCGATGCCTGTACAAGGAGCGACACGTTCCTTGCCTCCGGCCGGTATCCGGGCTGACGACTGGCCGACCCGCCTTCCCACGCATCATGCGCAGTGGCGCTTCGCACGGCATCGGCTCTATGGATGGCTCGACGCGTGCATGGGTCGACCTGCAGGAACTGCGGTCGTTGTACCGTTGCGAGGACAGCGCAGGTTGGCTCGTCCGGGCGGACTTCGCTCCCTGCTTCCCGTTTAACTGCGCGCGGCGCGATACCGCGCGCGGGCACCAGAGTGCCGCAAGTGTAGAAGTGACGTACACACGCGTCAAGAAACGCGAGGTGGTCGCAGGGACGATGACGGTGGACTGTTAAAAGAGTCCCTTTTTCAAGGGTAAAAATGCGTGAATCGCGACGAGACACCTGGATAATGCGGCGTTAAAGCGCTACTGTTACGTCCTGAAACGAGACAAATGCCCGAGCGTGCGACATTCCGCGCTAGAATGCCATGTCTTTAGAGGACGCAGCACATGCTCACCGAACTCGAAACACTGTCACAGAACATCGGCCGGCTGATCGAGATCAGCCAACGCTACAACGAAGCGCGCCTCGCACTCGAAGAACAGCTCGCACAAGCGCGCGCCGAATGCGAAGCGACCCGCGTAGAACTCGAACAGACTCGCGAAGAACGCGCCGCATTGCAAGCGGAGCGCGATGCGCTGTCCGCGAAGATCGACGACGCGCAAGTACGTCTGAATGCCATCCTCGAGAAGCTGCCGCGCGCTCGCGGTCACGAGCCCGACAATCAACTCGATCTCCTCGCGCCCGAGCAGCAGGCGCAGGCCAATCACGACGCGAACCACGACGCGACCCGCCACGGAGAAAACGCATGACCACGAAGCAGATCGAAGTGTCGATCCTCGGCCAGCCCTATCGTCTCGCCTGCTCGGCGGAAACGGAAGCGGCGCTGCTCGAAGCCGTGGCCCGTGTCGATGCCGAGATGTCGAAGATCCGCTCGAACAGCAACGTGCGCGGCCAGGATCGTATCGCCGTGATGGCGGCATTGTCGCTGGCATCGGAACTGCTTAGGCTGCAAGCCAGCGTGCGGCACGGAGAATCATTTCCCGCCGAAGAAATCCGGCGTACAATGCACCAGATGAATGAGCAGCTTGGCACTGTGATCCAACAGTACAGCAGCGTGCAGTAAAGAGAATTCTGTTGGGCTTGATTGTTTTGCGGTCGGGCCCATGTTGTAGAGCAAACGCTTTTAAGCTTCCCTGCCTGGTTCGCCAAGGTCATATATTCCTTGAACCAATGCTATATGCACGGTTGCGGAAATTTGTAGCACGGGTGTGCGCGTCACTCTGTCTGATGTACCCGAAGTGCTGCTAACTGCGACCAATTCTGAACCTCAGGTTCAGGATGCCGGCCTAGCGGCTAAGGCGGGGACCTATACGAACGGCATCGGACTTTATCCGATGCCGTTTTTCTTTGGGCGTGCGCTTTGCGTTGGTTGGCGAGCACCGCGTTGCAAACCGTTTGAACCCGACTGTTCGACGAAGACTTCCTTCTACTTCACGTTCAATCCGACTCATGCGCTACTGGCTGATGAAGTCCGAACCGGACGAAGCGAGCATCGACGATCTCGCGAATGCCCCGCAACGCACGCTGCCCTGGACGGGCGTGCGCAACTATCAGGCGCGCAACTTCATGCGCGACATCATGAAGACGGGCGACGGCGTGCTGTTCTATCACTCCAGTTGCCCTGAGCCGGGCATTGCGGGCATCGCCGAAGTATCGTCGACGCCCTACCCTGACCCTACCCAGTTCGATCCGAAGAGCCCGTACTACGACGAGAAGTCGACGCAGGAAACGCCGCGCTGGACGCTCGTCGATGTCGTGTTCAAGAAGAAGATCAAGTTGATTCCGTTGGCGGCGTTGCGCGAGCATCCCGAGCTTGCCGACATGCGTGTGCTCGCGAAGGGCAACCGTCTGTCGATCACGCCCGTTACGGAGGCGGAATGGGCGTTCATCACGAAGCAGCTTGCGAAGCGCGCTGCATGAACACGTGGTGAATACGTAAGTTCGCGGGACATTCGAGTATTCACTCGGGAACCAGACGACCCTTTCAGACGCCTAACCGCCTCGCAAGCGTCATGCCACGCGCGCCGCGCAACTGTGCCTGGCGACGTGGACCTCGACGCATGCATGCATAACCTGCTCAACGAAGGAGTCGAACAATGACCAGAAAATCCGCGCTCGTATGGGCGCTCGCGGCGGGCGCCTGCGCGGCGCCTGTTGCACTCGCGCTCACGTCCGTCGCGGCCAACGCGCAAACCGTTGTGCAGCAGTATCAGCCGGCCGGCGTGCTGTCGCTGAACGCGCAGGCGAGCACCGACGTGCCGCAGGACGTCGTCGATATCACGCTGTTCTACGAACAGGAAGCCAGCGATCCGTCGTCGCTGACGGGCACGTTGAACCAGCATGCCGATCAGGCGTTGCAGAAGGCCAAGGGTGTGAGCGGCGTGACGGCGCGCACCGGTTCGTTCTCGATCTATCCGTCGACGGATCGCGATGGGCGTATTTCTGCATGGCGCGGCCGCACGGAGGTTGTGCTGGAGTCGCACGACTTCGCGGCGGCATCGAAACTCGCGGGGCAATTGTCTTCGATCATGCAGGTTGGAAATGTGCAGTTTTCACTGTCGCCGGAGGCAGAGCGCGCTGCAGGGCAGAAGCTGACGGGGCAGGCGATTGCATCGTTCAAGCAGCAGGCTACGGCGGCTGCGCAGGCTTTTGGGTATAGCGGTTATACGATTCGCGAAGTGAATGTCGGGCATAGTGGCGGCGTGCCGCCGCGGCCTGTCATGATGATGAGCATGCGGTCGGATGTTAGCGCCAAGGCGGCGGCGCCTGTGCCTGTTGAAGGTGGGACGTCTACCGTGACGGTTAATGTTTCAGGGTCTGTGCAAATGAAGTGATTTTTTTGTCTGCCGACGCTGTGGGTGGTTTGCTTGTGTTTGCGCTGGCATCCGCGCTTCGTTAGCTTGCTTCAAGCGTCGCCCCTGTGCGGGGCGGCACCTACTTTTCTTTGCCGCCGCAAAGAAAAGTAGGCAAAAGAAAGCGGCTAACACCGCCAATCCTTGTTCCTGCCTGAGGGCCCCCAACCGGTCCCTCACTTCACACGGCAACCTTCCTGTTCGCGTTCGTTGCCAACGCTCCTGCGCTGCGCCTCACCCGCTTCACACACCCGCATTCGGGCATGCCGTGCCAGATAGTCCACCGCCGCCCAGGTGGCAAACTGTGTGTTGGCCCCTTGTGCTCCACACGCGTCACTCCGGACCGATAGCGCAGGCGTTCCACCCTGTAAGAGCGCAACCCTGTACGACGCGACAGCCTACACACAGTTTGCCACCTGGGCGGCACATACCATTCGCTGCCGCTGGCCTTTGTACGGGAGTTTGAAGCAGGTGAGGCGTTTATTCGAAGGGTTGGCAACACGCGCCAACAGAGACGTTGCCGTGTGAAGCGTAAGACCCGTTGGGGGCCCTCAGGCAATGAGAAATGTTGGCGGTGTGAGCCGCTTTCTTTTGCCTACTTTTCTTTGCGGCGGCAAAGAAAAGTAGGTGCCGCCCCGCACAGGGGCGACGCTTGAAGCACGCTAACGAATCGCGGATGCCAACGCAAAGACAAGCAAACCACCCCAGCGTCGCAGACAGAAAAAAAAACCACATCAACCTACATTAACAGCCCGCGCAGCCTCACGCCCATTCCGCCGATAAGCCCACACCAACATCAACACCCCAGCAATCACCATCGGCAGCGACAGCCACTGTCCCATGGACAGCCCAAACGCCAGCAGCCCGAGAAAGTCATCCGGCTCACGCGCGAACTCGACCGTAAAGCGAGCAAGACCATAGCCAATAAGAAAGACAGCCGAAGCAGCCCCAACAGGCCGCGGCTTACGCGTAAAAAACCACAGCACAAGAAACAGCACCACACCTTCAAGCGCGATCTCATACAACTGCGAAGGATGCCGCGGCAGCATGTGATATTGCGCAAACACCTCACTGAGATGCCACTGCGCGGCCTGCGCCGGATGCGCCGCCAACCAGCCTGCGTCTTCATTCGCGGCACCGGGGAACAGCATCGCCCAAGGCGCATCTGGCGACGTCACCCGCCCCCACAACTCACCATTGATGAAGTTACCCAGCCGCCCAGCAGCAAGGCCGGTAGGCACCATCGGCGCGACAAAATCGGTCACCTGCAGCCACGTACGCTTACGCTGCCACGCGAACAACACCATCGCCAGCGTCACGCCGAGAAACCCGCCATGAAACGACATGCCCCCTTCCCAGACCTTGAAGATGTCCAGAGGATGCGCGAAGTACCAACTCGCCTTATAGAACAGCACATAACCAAGCCGCCCGCCGAGTATCGTACCGAGCACGCCATAAAACAGCATGTCGTCGATATCCTTCGGGGTCCAGCCTTGTGCCGCGACATGCGGCAAACGCAGCCGCAACCGGCCCACGACGATCGCCATGACAAAGGCGACCAGGTACATCAGGCCATACCAGCGGACGGCCAGCGGTCCCAGATGAATGGCGATGGGATCGAAATTCGGGTGAATGTGCATCGTATCGTTATAGGGGTTCGGTAATCTGGAAACTCAAGCGCATTGGACGCGCCGCGCCGCAAAGGGTTCGCCGCTAGCCGGCAAGCACATCGGCATGAGCACGCACGATGTCGATGAAACCGGCCAGCACAGGGCTCACTTCCGCCGTGCGCCACACGAGCCCGGTGACAACGGCCGGCACGGCCTCACGCAACGGACGATACACGACGCCCGTGCGCCGCAGGTTACGCAACGATTGCGGCACCAGCGCGACACCCATGCCCGCGGACACCAGGCTCACGATCGTCTGCATCTGGATCGCTTCCTGGCCGATGTGCGGCGTCAGGCCGGCCGCGCCGTAGCAATCCATAATGATGTCATAAAAGCCTGGCGCGAGACGCCTTGGGAAAACGACCAGCGGCGCGTCACCCGCTTGCGCGAGGCTCAACGGCTCGTCGCGCCATTCGATCACGCCCGCCCCGCTGCCCCCATCGCCTTCCGCATCACCTTCAATACGCGCCGCCATCTCCGTCGACATCGCGATCACCAGCGGCTCGCGCGCCAGCGGCAGCCACGACAGCTGCGACGCGTAGCGCGGCGGCAGTGGCCCGATCACCAGACCTGCATCGACGCGCCCCGCGACCAGTTCGTCGATCTGCACGTCGCTGGTCGCTTCGAGCAGTTCGAGCCGCACGCGCGGATGGCGCGCGCCGAACTCGCGCAACAGCGGCGGCAACAGCCCGTAATCCGCCGTCGACACGAACGCCAGCGACAGCACGCCCGCCTCGCCGCGCGCAAGACTCTGCGCCAGCGGCCGCAGCCCTTCCGCGCCCGCCAGCAGCCGCCGCACCTCAGGCAGCAGATCCGCGCCGACCGACGTCAACTCGACGGAGCGCTTGGTGCGCGCGAACAGTTCGACGCCCAGCGTGTCTTCGAGCGCACGGATCGCCTGCGACAGCGGTGGCTGCGTCATCGACAGCCGCGCCGCCGCGCGCCCGAAGTGTTTCTCTTCGGCGACGGTCACGAAATAGCGCAACTGGCGCAGATCGGGGACGGCAGGCAGGCTCATTGATACATTTTACGACCTAATAGACGCTGAATAATATATTGGACATTCTTTTGCAGAAACTCCATTCTTGCCCAACGCGTCCGAACTAGACTAAAGAACCCGCGCTGGAACCGCCCAGGCCGTTGCGCCGCAAGCGGGAAGCGAGCCGATCGGCGCGCACACCAAAACAACTGGATGGAGCTCCCCATGCCGTACAACCGTCGCTCGAAGAACATTACGCAAGGCGTCGCGCGTTCGCCGAACCGCTCGATGTATTACGCGCTCGGCTACCAGAAGGAAGACTTCGACAAGCCGATGATCGGCGTCGCCAACGGCCACTCGACCATCACGCCGTGCAACGCCGGCCTGCAACGCCTCACCGACGCCGCCGTCGAAGCCGTCAAGCGCTCCGACGCGAACCCGCAGACCTTCGGCACGCCGACCATCTCCGACGGCATGTCGATGGGCACGGAAGGCATGAAATACTCGCTGGTGTCGCGCGAAGTGATCGCCGACTGCATCGAGACCTGCGTGCAAGGCCAGTGGATGGACGGCGTCGTCGTGATCGGCGGTTGCGACAAGAACATGCCGGGCGGCATGATCGGCCTCGCGCGGATGAACGTGCCGGGCATCTACGTGTACGGCGGGACGATCAAACCAGGCAAATGGAAAGGCACCGACCTGACCATCGTGTCGTCGTTCGAAGCGGTCGGCGAGTTCACGGCGGGCCGCATGTCGCAGGAAGATTTCGAAGGGGTCGAACAGAATGCCTGCCCGAGCACGGGCTCGTGCGGCGGTATGTACACGGCCAACACGATGAGCTCGTCGTTCGAGGCGCTCGGCATGTCGCTGATGTACTCGTCGACGATGGCGAACCCGGATCAGGAAAAGGTGGATTCGGCAGCGGAATCGGCGCGCGTGCTGGTCGAGGCCGTCAAGAAGGATCTCAAGCCGCGCGACATCATCACGAAGAAATCGATCGAAAACGCCGTCGCGCTCATCATGGCGACGGGCGGCTCGACCAATGCCGTGCTGCACTTTCTGGCCATCGCGCACGCGGCGGAAGTCGAGTGGACCATCGACGACTTCGAGCGGATGCGCAAGAGAGTGCCTGTGATCTGCGACCTGAAGCCGTCGGGCAAGTACGTCGCGACTGACTTGCACCAGGCAGGCGGCATCCCGCAAGTGCTGAAGCTTCTGCTCGACGCGGGCCTGTTGCACGGCGACTGCATGACCATCACCGGCAAGACGATCGCTGAAGAACTGAAGGACGTGCCCAGCAAGCCGCGCGCGGACCAGAAAGTGATCTATCCGATCGACAAGGCGCTCTACAGCGAAGGCCATCTCGCGATCCTCAAGGGCAACCTCGCGGAAGACGGCGCCGTCGCGAAGATCACCGGCCTGAAGAACCCGGTCATCACGGGCCCGGCACGCGTATTCGACGACGAGCAAAGCGCGATGGACGCGATCCTCGCCGACAAGATCAAGGCAGGCGATGTCGTCGTGCTGCGCTATCTCGGCCCGCGAGGCGGCCCAGGCATGCCGGAGATGCTCGCGCCGACGTCGGCGATCATCGGCAAGGGGCTTGGCGAATCGGTCGGCCTCATCACCGACGGTCGCTTTTCGGGCGGCACGTGGGGCATGGTCGTGGGTCACGTCGCGCCGGAAGCGTTCGCCGGTGGCACGATCGCGCTCGTGCAGGAGGGCGACTCGATCACGATCGACGCGCACAAGCTGCTGTTGCAACTGAACGTCGACGACGCCGAACTGCAACGCCGCCGGGGCGCATGGAAGCAGCCCGCGCCGCGTTACACGCGCGGCGTGCTGGCCAAGTTCGCGGCACTCGTGAAGCCGGCGAACAAGGGCGCTGTGACGGACTGACGCGTCAGCCGTTCCGCGCCGCGTGGCTGACGCGGCGCAGCATCGCGGGTTGACGCAAGCAACGCTTCGATGGGCAAAGGGGCACACGGATCGCCGTGTGCCCCTTTGCTCTTATAATGCGTCCACCACGAGCCGGGCTGAGTCACCGGCGGAGACCATAATGAAATCGAAGTCGTATGCGGCATTCATGCTGGCAGGCACTTTGGCATTCACCGGCACAGCGCGCGCGCAGGCTCCAGGCCTTGCGCTAGCGCAAAAGCAGAATTGCATGAGCTGCCATTCGGTGACGCGGCAGTTCATGGGACCTCCGCTGCACGATGTCGCCGCTAAATACGCGGCGCGCGGCGACGCCGTGGTCTACCTCACGCGCAAGATCATGGAAGGCAGCGCGGGCGTCTGGGGACCCGTGCCGATGCCCGCGAATACACAGGTCACGCAGGACGAAGCGATGTCGCTGGCAAGCTGGATTTTGACGCTCAAGTAACGCGCGCACGCATCACTTACTTGCCGGTCGTCGAATTGCCGAGTTCTTCGCGGATCGCCTCGCGCACCCAACTGAGCATTTCCGTTTCCAGCGCGAGCGCAACCTCGCGCGTGATCTGATTGACGAGCCAGGTCGTGTGATCCTGGAACGCGTCGCGGCAGCGCGCCTCGATCAGATTGCGGCCATCCCCTTTCAGATACGTCGCGAAACGGCCACGCAAACGCTCGGCCAGTACGTCGGCATCGTAGTCGGACCTCGCCGCAGGCGCAGGTACATGCTCTGCCGGTGCCGTCAGCGAACTCGGCAAAGGCGGCGCGACATACTGCTCGGCCGTCGAACCCGAACTGAACTCCGCTTCGCCCGGCACGAACTGAGCAGGTTCGCGCATCGGCGCAAGCGGCGATTCGTAGATGGAATCGAGAACGGGCACGTCATCGTCAGCGCTGATAGGCGGCGTTTGCGGCTCCGCATGTACGTCGTGCGGCGCTTCATGCAAGTCTTGCGCGTCGGGCGCCGCCGCATGCTTACCACGCGCATGCGAACCTTCATGAGCATGCGAGCCGCTGCGCTTCGGCCGCTTCGCCTTGGCGTGCGGCTCATGTAGCTCATGCGGCGCATGTGGCTCATGGCCCGTCACCATCACATCGGTCAGAACGGGGATGTCTTGATCGGAAGAGTCGGAAGATTGGGACACGAAAACACTCCCTTTAAGGATCGGACGAGCCGGTTCTGCGCGAATCGGACAAGACCGCGCATCGAGCGGACAGAACCCGTCAGGCGCCCTGCTTGTAGTTATTCAGAGCATAGCCGCGATCGCGGTAGAAGCGATAGCGCTCGCGCCCCGCGGCCAGTTCGTCGGGCGCGTTGCCGACGATTTCCAGCAGGCGCTCGAAGCGCGCGAACTGCGACGGCACCGTTGCGCCCAGATTCAACAGTATCTGATGATGCGGCACGTCGTCGAGCGACGACGTCAGCACGACAGGCGTCTGCGCCGCGAGCGGGCTCGAGGCGAGGCAGTGCGGGATGAAGTCGAGTGGCGAGAAGGTCCACAACTGCTCGTCGAACGCGCGCAGGCGCGGCGGTTCGGCCAGCACGACGAGCGGCTGGCCGGCCTGATACGCCTTGCGCACGAGACGGCACGCATACTGCAGCGAATCGCCGACGTTCGAATGAAAGTCGATACGGGTCATCGGCGATCCTGCTTCACTGCTTGATGCGCGATCGGACTGCAACGCGTCATTGTGCAGCGCGGTCGATCAGGAACTGCGACAGCAGCGGCACGGGACGGCCCGTTGCGCCCTTCGCCGCGCCGCTCTTCCATGCGGTGCCCGCGATGTCCAGGTGCGCCCACGGATACGCTTCCGTGAAACGCGACAGGAAGCACGCCGCCGTCACGCTGCCCGCCGGACGTCCGCCGATGTTCGCGAGATCCGCGAAATTCGACTTCAGCTGATCCTGATACTCGTCGTCGAGCGGCAGACGCCATGCCGGGTCGGAGGCTTCCTTCGATGCGTCGAGCAGTTCGCCCGCGAGCGCGTCGTCCTTCGAGAACAGGCCGCTGTTGTGATGGCCGAGCGCGATGATGCACGCGCCCGTCAGCGTCGCGATGTCGATCACGGCGGCCGGCTTGAAGCGTTCGGCATACGTGAGCGCATCGCACAGGATCAGGCGGCCTTCCGCGTCCGTGTTCAGCACTTCGATCGTCAGGCCCTTCATGCTGGTGACGATGTCGCCCGGCTTGGTCGCGTTGCCAGCCGGCATGTTCTCGCAGGTCGGAATAATGCCGACCACGTTCAGCTTCAGGCCCATTTCGGCGACGGCACGCAGCGTGCCGAGCACGGAGCCCGCGCCGCACATGTCGTACTTCATTTCGTCCATGCCGTCGCCGGGTTTCAGCGAAATGCCGCCCGTGTCGAACGTGATGCCCTTGCCGACCAGCACGACGGGCGCAGCCTTCGCGGCGCCGCCCTGATACTGGAGGACGATGAACTGCGGCGGCTCGACGGAACCCCTGGTGACCGACAGGAACGAGCCCATCTTGAGCGCTTCGAGCTGCTTCTGGCCGAGCACTTCGGCCTTCAGCTTCCAGTCTTTCGCGAGCTTCTTCGCGGTGGTTGCCAGATAGCTCGGCGTGCAGACGTTGCCCGGCAGGTTGCCGAGGTCCTTCGTCAGATCCATGCCGTTCGACAGCGCGACGCCTTGCTTGAGCGCAACCTTCGCGAGCTTCTCGTCAGCCGCGTCGACGCTGAACACGATGCGCTTCAGCGCGCGCGTGCTGTTGTCCGGCTTGCTCTTCATCTGCGTGAACTTGTACGTCAGCTCGCGCAGCGCGAGGATCGCGGCGCGCACGGCCCAATCCGACGAGCGCTCCTTGACGGGCGCCTGAGCCAGCGTGAACGTGACCTGCGTGATCTTCGTGCCGAGGATCGCGCGCCACGCGGCGCGCACGGCGTCGCCGTAGGCCTTCTGCGTGAACGCGTCCTGCTTGCCGAGACCGACCAGCAGCACGCGCGACGCGCCGATGCCCTGCACTTCATGCAGGAACACCGTGCTGCCCGTCTTGCCGTCCATGTCGCCCGCCTTGATGATGCGCGTGAGCAGACCCTTGGTGGCCGCGTCGATTTCCAGCGCCGCGCCCGACAGCGTCTGCGATTCGAACACGCCGATCACGATGCAATCCGATTTTCCGGTAAGGAACCCGTTGGTCGAGCCTTTGCTCCAATCACAGGCTTTTATGCTAAAGTCCATCGCGCTTGTCCTCGGATAAAATCTGGGCTTAGGATGAAAGCCGCAATTATCCGCTATTTTTCCCGCGGCGGCTGCACGAAGGCGTGACGGGGCTCCACCCCGCTGCCTGTCGGAGCGCGCCCTCTCCTCATCAACCATGATTTTTGAACGCTCTCTCCAGCGCGAACTGGCGTATACGGCTGGCGCCGTGTTCATGGTTCTGCTCACGCTGGTCCTGACGACGATGATGATCCGCATCGTCGGCTTCGCGGCGTCCGGTGAAATCGACCCGCGCGACGTGCTCGTGCTGATTGGTCTGACGGTCATCGGCTACCTCGCGATCATGCTGGTCGCGACGCTGTTCGTGTCGATCCTGTTCGTGCTCACGCGCTGGTACAAGGATTCCGAAATGGTCGTGTGGCTCGCCTCGGGCGTAAGCCTCACGCGTTTCATCAAACCGATCGGCCTGTTCGCGACGCCCATCATCATTCTGATTGCCTTCTTCGTGTTCGTCGGCTGGCCGTGGTCGAACCAGCAGAGCAAGCTGATCCGCGCGCGCTTCCAGCAGCGCGACGAGGTCTCGCTGCTCGCGCCCGGCCAGTTCCGCGAATCGGCGACGAGCCATCGCGTGTTCTTCATCGAGAAGATGTCGCCCGATCAGGGCCACGTCGAAAACGTGTTCGTCACCAGCACCGAGGGCGGCAAGGTGAACGTGGTCGTATCGAAGAACGGCCACACGGAAACGCATAAGAACGGCGACCGCTTCGTCGTGCTGGAGAACGGCCGCCGCTATGACGGCGAACCGGGCCATCCCGACTTCCGCATCATGGAGTTCGAGCGCTACGGCGTGAAGATCCAGAGCCAGCCGGTGGTCAACACGCCGACCACGACAGGCACGCCGACGCTCGACCTGTTCCGCGATCCGACGCGCCAGAATCTGGCTGAATTTGCCTGGCGCGCGGGCTTGCCGTTGATCGCGATCAACCTGATGCTGCTTGCCATCCCGCTCGCGCACCAGAATCCCCGCCGCAGCCGCACGATCAATCTCGTGATGGCCGTACTGATCTATCTGACGTATTCGAACCTGCTGAACGTCGTGCAGTCGTGGATCGAGCAAGGCAAGATGTCGTTTGGCGTGGGCCTCGTGGGGCTGCATGTCATCGTAGCGCTGGTCGTCGCGTTTATTTTCTGGCTGCGGGTGCGCAACCGGCCGCTCTTCACGCGGGCAACGTTCAGCCGGTCGAGCCGTCCGGCGCAGGGAGCGTGACCCATGCGCATCTATGAAAAGTATTTCGCGCGTCAGGTTTACCTCACGTTCGTCTTCATCCTGTTCGCGTTTTCGGGTCTGTTCTTTTTCTTCGACCTGATCAACGAGCTGAACTCGGTCGGCCACGGCAACTACAAGTTTCAGTACGCCGTGCTGCGCGTCGCGCTGCAGACGCCGTCGCGCTTTTACGAAATCATTCCCGTCGCGGCGTTGATCAGCGCGATCTACGTGTTCGCGCAGATGGCGGCGAATTCCGAGTACACGATTTTCCGCGTGTCCGGTCTCGCGACGAATCAGGCGCTGCGTTCGCTGCTGAAGATCGGCATTCCGCTCGTGTTCCTCACGTACATCATCGGGGAAGTGGTCGGGCCGTACACGGATCAGTTGTCGGAGCGCGTGCGTCTGGAGGCGCTTGGCTCGTCGGTGTCGAGCAACTTCGAGTCGGGCGTCTGGGTGAAGGACACGCTGACGGCGCGTGCCGACGGCGAGCAGGTGACGCGCTTCGTGAACGTCGGGCAGTTGCAGCCGGACGCGACCATCTCGAACGTGCGTATCTACGAATTCGATTCGAAGTTCCGTCTGTCGAACGTGCGTATTGCGAAGTCGGGCAAGTATCAGCCGCCCGGCCACTGGCTGTTGACTGACGTTACGGATACGCAACTGATCGACGTCGCGCAGGACGCCAGCAAGCCCGCCGATGCGTTGAACCCGGTGTATCGCGCGAAGCAGGTGACGTTGCCTGAATACTCGCTGCGCTCGGAATTGACGCCGCAGATTTTGTCGGTGCTGCTGGTCGCGCCGGAACGGATGTCGATGTTCAATCTGTTCCGTTATATCCAGCACTTGACCGAAAACCATCAGGACACGCAACGGTATGAGATCGCGTTGTGGCGCAAGGTGCTGTATCCGTTTGCGGTGTTCGTGATGCTGGTGTTGTCGTTGCCGTTTGCTTATCTGCACACGCGCGCGGGCGTGGTTGGAGTGAAGGTATTCGGCGGGATCATGCTCGGGATGAGCTTTCAGCTGTTCAATACGCTGTTCTCGCATATCGGGAATCTGAATACGTGGCCAGCGCCGTTGACGGCGGCGACGCCGGGGTTGATCTATCTCGTGCTCGGGTTAGTCGGCCTAAAATGGGTTGACCGGCATTAGGCTTTTCTTCCTCGCGGGGCGATCGGACGATGGGTGCTCATGGAATTGTGCTGTTCGCGCATGGGGCGAGGGACGCCCGATGGGCTGAGCCTTTTGAGCGGCTGTCCGCGCGTTTGGCGGAGTTGCGCGGTGCGTCGGCGGGGCCCGTTTCGCTCGCGTTTCTCGAACTGATGACGCCCGATTTGCCGGGGGCTGTGGCTGGTCAGGTCGCAGCAGGAGCTTCTGTTATCACCGTTGTGCCGGTTTTTTTTGGACAGGGCGGGCATGTTCGGCGAGATCTGCCGGCGATTCTTGAGCAATGCCGCAGCGCGAATCCTTCTGTTGAGATTCGGTGTGCTACTGCTGTTGGCGAGGACGCCGATGTGATTGAGGCGATTGCTGCGTATTGCCTGCGGCAGGCTTTGGTTTGATTTTGGGTTTTGGTTTTGGTTTGCCTGCGACGCTGGGCTGGTTTGCTTGTGGTTGCGCTGGCATCCGCGTTACGGGTTTTGTCTTTTCGCTGGCATCCGCGTTATGCCTTCGTGCTTCACGCGTCGCCCCTGTGCGGGGCGGCACCTACTTTTCTTTGCCGCCGCAAAGAAAAGTAGGCAAAAGAAAGCGGCTCACACCGCCAATCCTTGTTCCTGCCTGAGGGCCCCCAACCGGTCCCTCACTTCACACGGCAACCTTCCTGTTCGCGTTCGTTGCCAACGCTCCTGCGCTGCGCAGCACCCGCTTCACGCACCCGCGTCGCAGCATGCCGTACCAGATAGTCCACCGCCGCCCAGGTGGCAAACTGTGTGTAGGCCTGGGTGCTCCGCACGCCTCACTCCGGACCGACAGGGCAAGCGTCCCACCCTGTAAGAGCGCCGAGTTATACGCCGCGACAACCTACACACAGTTTGCCACCTGGGCGGCACATACCATTCGCTGCCGCTAACACGTGTACGGGTGTGTGACGTGGGTGAGGCGTTCATTCACAGCGTTGGCAACGAACATGAGTCACGTGATTGCCGTGTGAAGCGTAAGACCGGCTGGGGGCCCTCAGGCAGGAAGAAATGTTGGCGGTGTGAGCCGCTTTCTTTTGCCTACTTTTCTTTGCGGCGGCAAAGAAAAGTAGGTGCCGCCCCGCACAGGGGCGACGCGTGAAGCACGCTAACAAATCGCGGATGCCAGCGAAAGCGAAAGCACCCACCCAAAGCGTCGCAGACAAAAAAATCACTTCATCACATCAAACACAATCCGCGCAGCCTCAACTACAACTTCATCGCGCGGCAGCGTCTGTTTGGGCATCACACCAGTGAAATAGACAGCGACAACAAAAGGCGCCGCCGAAGGCGGATACACAACAGCCACATCATTAGCCGTCCCGTAATCCCCGCTCCCGGTCTTATCGGCGACCAGCCATCCAGAACCCGGCACGGCAGCCCGAATCCGAGCCGCGCCAGTAACATTGCCGAGCATCCATGCCTTCAATTGCTCCCGCTGCTGCGGACCCAGCACATCATCAGCAAGCAGAAGCTTCTGCACATCGAGCATCATCGCCCGCGGCGTCGTGGTATCCCGCATATCGCCCGGCACGGAAGCATTAACCTCGGGCTCCCCGCGCAACAGATCAAACCACTCATCCCCAATCGAAAGCGCGAACTGGTTCAACACCTCCGGTCCGCCGACAGCCGTCAGCAGCAGCTTAGCCGCCGTGTTATCGCTGTGCTGCAGCGCCGCGGCACTCAGTTCGCCGATGGTCATGCCCTCCCCCACGTGCCGCTTCGTAACAGGCGAGTTCGCGACAAGATCGGCGTCACCGTATCGAACACGCTCGTCGAGCAGACTACGTTCGGCCATGCTGCGTTTCAAAACCAGCGCAACGACAAGCAGCTTGAACGTGCTGCACATCGGAAACCGCTCCGACTCGCGATAGCCGACATACGACCCGTCCGCCGTATTGAGCGCAGCCACACCAAGGCGCCCACCGCTCGACGCCTCCAGTTTTTCGAACCGCTCGCGCGCGGCGAGATTGACCGAGACAGACGAAGCCGGCTGCGCACGCACGCCGATCGCGGGACCGGCTGTAAGCGCAATCAGTAAAGAACGACGCAAAGAAGAAAAAGGCATGAGTCCAGTTCGAATGCAAAGCGAAAGGAAATCTTAACGCAACGCACGTGCCTGGCTCGATGGACCGCGGAAAAGACAATCGGCCGCATTCACTCACGCGAATGCGGCCGATCAATAGAAAGCAGCAGCAATAGAACCTTAAGCGACGCGCAACTCAGGCTGACCTTGCTCCACAGCTGACTCAGGCTCGCTTTGCGTGACCCGCTCGGCAAACGCGTCGCCGATCATCAGCAGCGAAGGCTGCGACGCGTCGAGCCACAATTGCGCATCGCCAGCGGCAAGTCCTTCGAGCGTCAGCGTCAACATGCGTTCGCGCGGCGTCGAACACGCTTCGACAATCGCGACAGGCGTCGATCCCGGACGGCCCGCGTCGATCAGTTGCTGCGCGATCTCGGGCGCGCTGTCGCGGCCCATGTAGAACACCAGCGAATCCGCGTTCACCTGCTCGCGAATCTCGGCGGAATCCGGCGCGCGGCTGTGCGTCGCGAGCGCCACACTGCGCGACACGCCACGCAGCGTCAACGAACGCCGCAGCGACGCCGCGCTCGCCAAGGCCGCCGTGATGCCCGGCACGACTTCATATTCGATGCCCGCCGCTTCGAGCGCGCGCATCTCTTCATCGGCGCGGCCGAACAGCATCGGATCGCCGCCCTTCAACCGCACCACGACGCCATGCTCGCGCGCGGCATCGACGATCTGCTTGTTGATGAAGTGCTGCGCCGTCGAGCGCTGCCCGCAACGCTTGCCCACCGCGATCTTGCGCGCATGCGGCGCGTAGTCGAGCATCGCCGGCTCGACCAGCGCATCGTGCAGCACGACATCGGCGAGTCCCAGCAGCCGCGCGCCGCGAACCGTGATCAGGTCCGCAGCGCCTGGCCCGGCGCCGATCAGATACACCTTACCCATTTGCTCGCGCTCCGTCCGCTGTGGACTTCAAGCGGAGAAAGAACGAATCATGCCGGCCGCGACCGTGTGATGCGTTGCTTCGTCGATCAGCACAAAGGCGCCCGTGCCCGGATGCGTGTCGTACTCGTCGGCGACGATCGGCTTTTGCAGCGTCAGCGACACGCGGCCAATATCGTTCATCGCCAGTTCATGACGGTCCGTCGCATGCGACAGCGTGTGAACGTCGAGCACCTGCTGGATGCCGCCGATACGCGCAAACACCGTGCTCGTGGTCTGCTTCAGCAGATACTTGCGGGCCGTCGACAGCGGCGTGTCGTCGAACCAGCACAAGTCCGCTTCGAGCTTCTTCGCCGGTTGCACGACACCCGTTGCCAGCACGAACGTATCGCCGCGCGACACGTCGACGTCTTCCGCGAGGCGGATCGTCACCGTCTGGCCCGCGAATGCGCGGTCCACTTGCGCCGTGCCGCCCGGCACGGGCGCGATGATCTCGGCAACGGTCGCCTGACGGTTCGCCGGCAACACGACGATCGAATCGCCGAGCTTCACTTCGCCCGATTCGACACGGCCCATGTAGCCACGGAAATCGTCGGCCTGGCTGCCGTCCTGACGCGCGACCCATTGCACCGGGAAACGCAGTCCCTGATCCGTCGGCAGTTCGACGGGCAGCGCTTCGAGCAAGTCGAGCAACGGCTCGCCCGCATACCACGGCATGCGCTCGCTCGCCGTCACGATGTTGTCGCCCTTCAGTGCCGATACGGGCACGAAGCGTACATCGGCGAGGCCGAGTTGACGCGCCAGCGTGACATACGCGTCGCGGATCTCGTTGAAGCGCGCTTCGCTGTAGTCGACGAGATCCATCTTGTTGATCGCGACGATCGCGTGCTGCAGGCCCAGCAACTTGACGATCGCGCTATGGCGCTTGGTCTGCGGCAGCAGTTGCGCGACGCCGTCCTCGAACGTGACGCGCGTCGCGTCGACGAGAATGATCGCGGCGTGCGCCGTCGATGCGCCCGTCACCATGTTGCGCGTGTACTGCTCGTGGCCCGGCGTGTCGGCGATGATGAACTTGCGCTTCGCGGTGGCGAAGTAGCGGTACGCGACGTCGATCGTGATGCCCTGCTCGCGTTCGGCTTCGAGGCCGTCCGTCAGCAGCGACAGATCGATTTCGTCGCCGACCGTGCGCTTGTTCTTCGCGCGCGACAACGCCGACAGCTGATCCGACAGCACAGCCTTGCTGTCATACAGCAGGCGGCCAATCAGCGTGCTCTTGCCGTCGTCGACGCTGCCTGCCGTGATGAATCGAAGTACGCCGAGGTCTTCAGGTTGATGAATGCTCATAATCTTCTTTGCCTCTGTCGACGGGAGTTCGCGCTTTAGCGCGTTACTCCCGTCCCACTTAGAAATAACCTTGTTTCTTGCGCGTTTCCATCGCCGCTTCCGACGCCTGGTCGTCCATGCGAGTCGCGCCGCGTTCCGTGATTTCCGTCACGGCCGTTTCGGCGATGATCTTTTCCAGATCGTCCGCATCGCTTTCAACGGGGCACGTGCAGCTGATGTCGCCCACGGTACGGAAACGGACCACTGCCTCTTCGCTCGACTCGCCTTCGCGGATCGGCGTGAGCGGCGTCACGGGCACGAGCAGGCCGTTGCGGCGCACGATCTCGCGCTTGTGCGCGTAGTAGATGGACGGCAGTTCGAGGTTCTCGCGGGCGATGTATTGCCACACGTCGAGTTCCGTCCAGTTCGAGATCGGGAACACGCGCAGATGCTCGCCTTGATGCAGACGCGCGTTAAACAGGCTCCACAGTTCGGGGCGCTGCGCCTTCGGGTCCCACTGGCCGAACTCGTCGCGGAACGAGAAGATGCGCTCTTTCGCACGCGCCTTTTCTTCATCGCGGCGCGCTCCGCCGATCATCGCCGTGTAGCCGTATTGCTCGATCGTTTCGAGCAGCGTGACGGCTTGCGCGGCGTTGCGCGAATCCGTCTCGCGGCGCAGACGCACGGTGCCTTTCTTGATCGAATCTTCGACGTGGCCGACCACGAGTTCCGCGCCGATTTCCTTCGCGCGGCGATCGCGGAAGTCGATCACTTCGTCATAGTTGTGACCCGTGTCGATATGCACGAGCGGGAACGGCAGCTGCGTCTTGCGGTTCGCGCCGAGGCCGAACGCCTTCAACGCGAGCGCCAGCACGACGACGGAATCCTTGCCGCCCGAGAACAACAGCGCCGGCTTGCTGCACTCGGCAACGAGTTCGCGCAGGATGTGAATCGACTCAGCCTCGAGCCAGTCGAGATGGTCCATCCGGTTCGCCGTGACGTTCAGCGGGTTGACAGTGGAATCGAGCGTCGTGCTCATGTTCAGGTCCTTCGTTGGTTCGTGTCGCATGATCGGGTTCTCACCAGATGTGTGCGACACGAGAAGATTCAATCGAAAATCTGTTTCTGCGTTCGCGTGCGGCTCAGTGGAGCGGTGACGCGTTTTCTGTGATCACCGTGACGGGGATCGTCGTGATGTGCAGTCCGCATTCCTTCGTATCGCGCGACTCCCACCACCAGCGCCCTGCCCGGCTGTCTTCGCCGGGGCGCACGGCGCGCGTACACGGCTCGCAGCCGATGCTCGGATAGCCACGCGCATGCAGCGGATTCACGGGCACGTCGAACGCCTTCAGGTAAGCCCACACATCGGCTTCCGTCCAGTCGGCGAGCGGGTTGTACTTGCCGATATTGCGAGCGTGATCCTGCTCTTCCTCGTGCAGTTCCGCGCGCGTCACCGACTGCTCGCGACGCTGGCCCGTCACCCACGCGCCGACTTCGGACAACGCCCGGTTCAGCGGCTCGACCTTGCGGATCTCGCAGCAGCGCTTGCGCAGATCGATGCTTTCGTAGAACGCATTCAGGCCGTGCTGCGCGACGTATTCATCGACGGAATCCGCCAGCGGATGAAACTGCTCGATCTCGTAGCCATAGCGCTCGCGCACACGGTCGATCATGCCGAGCGTTTCCGCATGCAGGCGGCCCGTGTTCAGCGAAAAAATGCCGATCTTCACGCCGCGCGACAGAATGGCGTGCGTGAGCAGCATGTCTTCCGCCGCGAGGCTGCTCGCGAGCTTGACCTTGTCGTGACGCTGCGCGATCGAATCGAGCAGCACGTCCAGACGTTCGATCTTCGCTTGCAGTTCAGCCGTGATGCCCGTTGCGCTCGTCATACCGACGCCTTCTGCGCGGCAGCGGCCGCTTCGCGATGGCGAAAGAGTGGCGAAGGATCGTCGAATGCACCTTGATACTGGACAGTGAATTCGGTGAACGCCTTCAGCGCGTCGTGGATGTCCTTGTCTTCGCGCAGTGCGTACGCGTTGAAGCCGCAACGTTCGTAAAAGCGCAACTGGTCGCGCAGCACGTCGCCGATCGCGCGAATCTCGCCCTTGAAGCCATAACGCTCGCGCAGCAGACGCGCCGTGCTGTAGCCGCGTCCGTCGCGGAACACCGGGAAGTCCACCGCGATCAGCGCGATCTTGTCGAAGTCCGCGACGATGTCAGCGGGTTCGCTGTCCGGCGCGAGCCACACGCCGATTTCCTGCGCGCTGCGCGAAGCCGTCAGCTCGTCGCGCGACGCCTGCCACAACGCGAACGGGACGATCACTTTGCCAGCCGGCAACGCGCCGACTTCGGGCAACGTGCCGTCTTCAGCTGCGCGGACTACCGTGAAGTCGTCGTTGACGATTGCGCGGTCCTTGATAATCGATGCCATCTGCTAATCCTTGTTCCCGTTACGCGTGAGCCGGCTGACGCGATGCGTACACGCGTTCCTTGAACGGCGCGAGTCCAATGCGGTTGTACGTGTCGATGAAGCGTTCGCCGTCAATACGGTTTTCGACGAACGTATCGATCACCTTCGACACCACGTCCGGCATTTCTTCCGCCGAGAACGACGGGCCGATCACGCGGCCGAGCTTCGCACCGTCATGACCCGTGCCCTGCTCGCCGCCGAGCGACACCTGGTACCACTCGGAGCCGTCCTTGTCCACGCCCAGCACGCCGATGTTGCCGACGTGATGGTGACCGCACGAGTTCATGCAGCCCGAGATGTTCAGCGACAGGTCGCCGAGGTCATAGACGAAGTCAGCGTCGTCGAAACGTTGCTGGATAGCCTGCGCAATCGGAATCGACTTCGCGTTCGCGAGCGAGCAGAAATCGCCGCCCGGGCACGCGATGATGTCGGTCAGCAGACCGATATTCGGCATCGCGAAGCCTTGCGCCTTGGCCTTTTCCCACAGCGCGTACAGATCGCGCTTCTTCACGTTGGCGAGAATCAGGTTCTGTTCGTGCGAGACGCGAATTTCGCCGAGCGAGTACTCGTCAGCCCAATCGGCGACGGCGTTCATCTGCGTGTCCGTCGCGTCGCCGGGCGCGATGTCGCGCGGCTTCAGCGAAATCGTCACCGACGAATAGCCCGACACGCGATGCGGGCGCACATTGCGCTCGACCCAGCGGGCGAACGGCTTGCTTTCGAGCAGATGCTTCTCGAACGAAGCGTCCGTGTCCGGCAGCTTTTCATAGACAGGCGGCTCGAAGTATTGCGACACGCGCGCGACTTCCGCTTCCGTCAGCGTCGACGGGCCGTCCTTCAGGTGTTGCCATTCTTCGTCGACCTGCTGCGCGAACTTCGCGGGCGACAACGCCTTCACGAGAATCTTGATGCGCGCCTTATACAGGTTGTCGCGGCGGCCGTAGCGGTTGTACACGCGCAGCACGGCTTCGCAGTACGTCAGCAGGTGCTGCCAGGGCAGGTCTTCCTTGATGATCGCGCCGATGATCGGGGTGCGGCCCAGACCGCCGCCCGCGAGGATGCTGGCGACCACTTCACCCGCGTCGTTCTTCTTCAGATAGACACCCAGATCATGGATCTGCACGGCTGCGCGGTCTTCCTTCGTACCCGACACGGCAATCTTGAACTTGCGGGGCAGCCACGCGAATTCCGGATGGAAGGTCGACCATTGGCGCATGATTTCCGCCCACGGACGCGGATCGACGATTTCGTCGGGCGCGACGCCCGCGAACTGATCGGCCGTGATGTTGCGGATACAGTTACCCGACGTCTGGATGCCGTGCATCTGGACGGACGCGAGCTTGCGGAGGATTTCAGGCGTTTCTTCGAGCTGGATCCAGTTGTACTGGATGTTCGAGCGCGTCGAGAAATGGCCGTAGCCGCGGTCGTGCTCGCGTGCGATCGTCGCAAGCATGCGCAACTGGTCGCTGCGCAGGTTGCCGTACGGAATCGCGATGCGGTGCATGTACGCGTGGCGCTGCATATACAGGCCGTTTTGCAGGCGCAGCGGGCGGAACTCTTCTTCGCTCAATTCGCCCGACAGGCGGCGGCGAACCTGGTCGGCATACTGCGCGACGCGTTCGTCGACGATGGTCTGGTCGTACTGATCGTATTGGTACATTCGGGGACCCCAGGGTTTGTTCGTCTCACGACGCGGCGTTCCGGTTACGCCGCGCTTCGGATTTGTCATCATCAGTCTGCTTTGAGCGAGACGGCGACCAGCCGTTTAGACGCATCGCTCATTTGCTAATGACAAAAACAGATATCCATATTGGAAAAACTGGACAAATCGTAATAAACTCGCCTTATATTTCAAACGACTAAAAAATTCTTTTGATATGCGGCGAGGTTATATATGAACCTGCATCAGTTCCGCTTCGTGCGTGAGGCCGTCCGCCAGAATTTCAACCTGACGGAAGCTGCCAAGGCACTGTTTACAAGCCAGCCGGGCGTCTCGAAGGCGATCATCGAGCTGGAGGACGAGCTGGGCGTCGAGATCTTCACGCGGCACGGCAAGCGCGTGCGATCGCTGACGGAGCCGGGCCGGATCATTCTGGCGTCCGTCGAGCGGATTCTTCAGGAGGTTGAGAGCCTGAAACGAGTCGGTAAAGATTACGCGGCGCAGGATCAGGGCAATCTCGTGATCGCCGCGACGCACACGCAGGCGCGCTACTCGCTGCCCGCCGCCATCGCCGAATTCAAAAAGCGCTTCCCGAAGGTCCACCTTTCAATCCTGCAAGGCAGCCCTACCCAAGTTGCAGAACTGGTTTTGCACGATCAGGCGGACGTCGCCATCGCAACCGAGGCGATCTCGACCTACAAGGAACTGGTGTCACTGCCCTGCTTCACCTGGCACCATCTGGCCGTGATGCCCGCCGATCATCCGCTGCTGGAGCGCAAGCAGCTGTCGCTGGACGACCTCACGCAGTATCCGCTGATTACGTACGATAACGCGTTCGCCGGCCGCACCAAGATCAACGAAGCGTTCCGCCTGCGCGGTCTGCATCCCGACATCGTCCTCGAAGCGATCGACGCGGATGTGATCAAGACCTACGTCGAGCTGGGGCTGGGCGTCGGCATCATGGCCGACATCGCGTTCAACGCCGAACGCGACCGCCATCTGCGCGCGATGCCCGTCGGGCACCTGTTCGGCAGCAACGTGACGCGCGTCGCGCTCAAGCAGGGCGCGTATCTGCGCAGCTATGTGTATACGCTCGTCGAGCTGCTGTCGCCGAACATGAACCGCAAGCTGATCGAGCAGGCGCTCAAGGGCGATCACGAAACGTACGAGCTTTGAGGTTTTTGACCCGGTATAACTGATCGGCTATAAAAACGGCCACGCTACCTGCCAGGAGATCTTTCGCATGTCGTCGCACAAGAACAAAATCAAACGCACCCTGATGCGTGCCGCCGCGATCGGCGCGCTGTTCGCCGCCGCCGCCGCGCACGCGGACATCAAGGTCGGCATCGACCTGTCGAGCACGGGGCCCGCCGCCACGATCGGCATCACCAGCAAGAACGCGATGCTGATGTGGCCGAAGACGATTGCCGGTCAGAACGCGCAGTACATCATCCTCGACGACGCCTCCGATCCGGGCAATGCCGTGCGCAACATCCGCAAGCTGATCAACGAGGATCACGTCGATGTGATCGTCGGCCCCAATATCACGCCCGCCGCGATGGCAGCGCTCGATCCCGTCGCCGAGAGCCAGACGCCGATGATCACGCTGATCGGCTCGGCCAGTGTTGTCGAACCGCAGGAAGGCAAGAAGGTCTGGGCGTTCAAGATGGCGCAGACGGACAGCGCGATGGCCGATGTGATGACGCGCTACATGTCGAATCACAACATCAAGACAGTTGGCTTTATCGGTTTCGCGGACAGCTACGGCGATAGCTGGCTCAACGAGTTCACGAAGTTTGCCACGCTGCGTCACATTCAAGTAGTTGCGACAGAGCGCTTCAACCGCACCGATGCGAGCGTCACGGGCCAGGTGCTGAAGCTGATCGCCGCGAAGCCCGATGCCGTGCTGATCGCGGGCGCGGGCACGCCGACTGTGCTGCCGCAGCGCACGCTCGTCGAGCGCGGCTACAAGGGCGCGATCTATCAGACGCACGGCATCGCGACGCCGGAGTTCATCAAGCTGGGCGGCAAGGATGTCGAGGGGACGCTGTTCCCAACGCAGCCGGTCGTCGTGGCGCGCACGTTGCCCGCCGATCATCCGGCGAAGAAGGCAGCGCTTGCGTTTGTCAACGCGTATGAGGCGCAGTATGGGCCGAACACTGTCACGCAGTTCGCGGGCGATGCGGCGGGTGTGTATCCGCGTCTGCAGGATGCCGTCGCGCGCGCGTTGAAGACGGCGCAGCCGGGTACGCCGGAGTTTCGCGCGGCGCTGCGCACGGAACTCGAGCACGCGCATGAGTTGGTGGTGCCGAACGGCGTCGTGAACACGAGCGCGAAGGATCACGTCGGGCTCGATCAGCGGGCCAGCGTGATGGGGATTATCAAGGGTGGGAAGTTTACGTATTTGAGTCAGTGATCGCTGCGTGATCCTGGCTCGACGTAGCAGCGAACGGGGCGCGTGCCGCCCCACCGCTGCAGCGCCATCAGCTACGACAAAAAACTAATCGCCTCATCGATCACGCTGCGCCAGTCGCCCATCAGCGTCTGACGCAGCGGCTTCAGATTCGCCATCCACGGCGACGTATCGCCTTCCACACCCCAGCGCCATTCGCTTGCCACATTGAGCGGCACGATGGTCAGCTTACCGAGCATCGCGCTCAGGTTCGCGACGCCTGAATCGACGGCAATGACGGCATCCAGTTGCTCGATGCACGCAGCCGTCTCCGCAAACGATTTGATCCCCGGCCCGTACACGCCGATATTGCCCGACGGCATGCCAGCGAACTGCTGCACTGAAGGATGGTGCAGGCTCACGAAATGCCGCTTCGCTGCGACGGACGGATGCATCACCAGGTGATCGACTTCCGTCAACGGCAAGCTGCGGCGGATCGCCGAGCAGCGCATCACCGCGCCGACCTCATGCGCGTGGCGCTGGTTGCAGTCCCAGAAAATGCCGATCAGCGATTTGCCCGGCTCCGCGGCGCGCAACTCGCGCGCCCATGCGGCGGCGGCCTCGCGCTCCGCTTCGGGCGCGCGCAGATAGGCCGGGAAAAACGGTGACGGCAGCGGCACTTGTTGCGCGGCGAGCAGCGGCAAATGCGGCAACGTCGCATGCAGATCGGGCGCGAATTCGCGAACCTCACTGGCTAACTCTTCAGGCAACGCCTCGTGCTGACGCAACGGACGCGCCGCGCTCACCACATGACAATCTGGCAGCGACGCCTGCAATAGCGGATACAACTGCGCATCGCACGTAATCATCAACTGCGCGCCTGCTGCCTGCCATTGCGATACGTTGGCAAAGAACAGGAACTGATCGCCAAAACCCATCTGATGCGTAATCAGCACACGCTTGCCGCGCAAATCCTGTTCGCCCGACCACGAAGGAATATCGACGGACTGGTAGTTGCCGCTGTCGCTGTCATTGCGCGCGAGCCACGGCTCGAAGCCTGCAGGACGCGCGGTGCGCAACAATGCCTCGCCATACAGATGCTCGGCCTTGCGCGCAAACCAGTCGCCTCCCGCGGCAGCCGTGCGCCATGCGTCGTGTAGCATCGGAATGCCGCGCTCGACGTCGCCCGACATCACGAGACTCTGGCCGAGGCTCATCTTGTAGTACGCGGGCTGCCACGGCAGCGCGGCATAGTTGCGCCACGTCGCGACGGCATCGAAATGCCGTCCGAGCAGTGTCAACGCATACGCGCGCCAGTTGACGAAATGGAGATCGCGCGGCTCGATGGCGAGCGCGCGTTCGGTATAGGTCAGCAGTTCGTCGTCACGCATGTCGTGCAGCAGCGCGACGCAGACAGCTCGCAGCTTTTCTGCATCGTCGGGCGCATGGGCAAGCGCATCGAGTGTTTCCTGGACTGAAGGCATGGCGGGCATTGTTTCGACGTTCTACGCAAATGGCGGGACATCCACCGGGTCGCGGCGCTGCCGCAAACCGGCGCGCGAGTATACGTCGTAGAATCATGCAGCAATCTTAAAAACTCAAGCACTGCACGGCACCATCGAATCATGCGCACGACCCGAGCCATCCATGCCGTCGAACGGCTGAAGACCCGCAGTGGCAATCCGCGCTTCGCGGCGGTCAGCCTGTCTGGCGGACTGTTCTATCTCGTCGACAAGTCGAGCGGCACGGACCAGAAAGTCTCCGATCCGCTGCCGCTCGATGATTTCGTCAAGTTCGTCGACGGTTTCGGCCCGCCGAAACCGCGCAAGGCCAGCAAGCTCGATCTTGCGTTCGAAGAGCAGATCAAGCGCAGCAAGGGCTGAACTTGCGCAGCGGACGTCAGCCGTTCCCTACGCGCGTGTAGGCAAGCTGTTCGTTGCTTGTGAAAACGGCATCGATGAAACGCAGCCCCGCGACGCCGTCCTCGACGGTCGTCAGCAAACGGCTTTCGGACGGCGCAGGCAACCCCGCGTCGATGGCTTCGATCTGCAACGCCGCATCCTTGTAGAGCTGCGCGAACGCTTCGAGATAACCCTCGGGATGCCCTGCCGGCACGCGCGTCGCGTGCCGCGCCACGTCGCTGTCGACGCGCCCGCGCGTGAGCCTTTGCGCCGCCCCGCCCAACGGCGTGAACAGCAGTTCGTTCGGGCTCTCCTGATCGAACGCAATGCCTGCCTTGGTCCCATAGACGCGCAGACGCAGCGCGTTCTCCGCGCCGCTCGCCACCTGGCTCGCCCACAGCATGCCGCGCGCGCCGCACTTGTAGCGCAGCATCGCCTGAATATGGTCGTCGACCTGGCGCCCTTCGACGAACGTATGCAATTCAGCGGCGATCTCGATGGGCAGCATGCCCGTCACAAACGCCGCGAGGTGATACGCGTGCGTGCCGATATCGCCAAGACATCCCGCCCGCCCGGCCTGCTTCGGATCGGTGCGCCACACCGCCTGACGGTTCTCGCCCGTCAGTTCGATCGGCTTCGCGAGCCAGTCCTGCGCGTACTCGACCTGCACGACGCGCACCTCGCCCAACTCACCCGCTTCGACCAGTTCGCGCGCATGACGCACCATCGGATAACCCGAATACGTGTGCGTCAGCGCAAAGAGCCGGTTCTTGTCGCGCGCGAGCTTCGCTAGCGCTTCGCCTTCTTCGAGCGTCATCGCGAGCGGCTTGTCGCAGATCACGTGGATGCCGGCTTCGAGGAACGCCGTCGCGACGGGCGCATGCAGATGATTCGGCGTGACGATCGACACCGCGTCGATGCCGTCGTCGCGCGCGGCTTCGGCGCGCGCCATCTCGTCCCAGCTTGCGTAGCTGCGCGCGACGCCAAGTTCGTCAGCGCTTGCCTGCGCGCGCTGCGGGTCGGACGAGAGCGCCGCCGCCACCAGTTCGAAGCGATCGTCGATGCGCGCCGCGATCCGATGCACCGCACCGATAAACGCGCCCAGTCCGCCGCCGACCATGCCCAGCCTGAGTCTTCGTGTCATCGATCTGCTCCTGTTCGACAGTCAGCGTCAAAGGCCGAGCACGCGTTTCAGTTGCGCGTCGTCCGCGCCGCTGCCCGCGAAGTCGTCGAATGCATGGTCGGCCACGCGAATGATGTGCCGCTTGATGAACTCCGCGCCTTCGCGCGCGCCGTCTTCGGGATGCTTCAACGCGCACTCCCATTCGAGCACCGCCCAGCCCGGAAAATCGTATTGCGCCATCTTCGAGAAGATCGCGCCGAAGTCGATCTGCCCGTCGCCCAACGAGCGGAAGCGCCCCGCGCGCTCGACCCAGCCGCTATAGCCGCCATAGACGCCCTGCCGCCCATTCGGACGAAACTCGGCGTCCTTCACGTGAAAGGCCTTGATGCGCTCGTGATAGATATCGATGAACGCGAGGTAGTCGAGTTGCTGCAAGACGTAGTGACTCGGATCGAACAGTATGTTTGCGCGCCTGTGGTCCTTCACGGCCGCAAGAAAACGTTCGAACGTCACGCCATCGTGCAGATCTTCGCCCGGATGCAGTTCGTAGCAGACATCGACGCCCGCTTCGTCGAACGCATCGAGGATTGGCGTCCAGCGGCGCGCGAGTTCGTCGAAGGCCGCTTCGACGAGACCGGCGGGACGCTGCGGCCACGGATAGATATATGGCCACGCGAGCGCGCCTGAAAACGACACATGCGTGTTCAATCCAAGACGCTGCGATGCCTTCGCGGCCCACTTCATCTGCTGCACGGCCCATTCGGTGCGCGCCGCGGGATTGCCGCGCACGTGCGGCGCGGCGAAGCCGTCGAACAGCACGTCATACGCGGGATGCACGGCGACGAGTTGGCCTTGGAGATGCGTCGACAGTTCGGTGATGGCGACGCCCGCATCGGTGACGACGCCCAGCAGATCGTCGCAATAGTCCTGGCTCGACGCCGCCTGTTCGAGGTCGACGAGGCGCGGATCGGCGGGCACCTGAATGCCTTTGAAGCCGAGACTCGCGGCCCATTGCGCGAGATGCGCGAGGTTGTCGAACGGCACCTTGTCGCCCATGAACTGCGCGAGAAAGATCGCCGGCCCTTTGATCGTTTTCATCGTGCTGCTCCCGATGGATATCTGCGTCGAACCGGCGCCGCCTTGCGAGTGTCTTTGCGACGATTACGCGAAAGGCAGCGCCGGGCTAAAGCTCGTTTGCGATCAGAACGGCGAATCCGGGAAGTAGAATTCCTTCGCGTTCTCCTTCGTGATCAGCACGGAAGGAATGATCGTGGTGGCGGGCAGCTTGTCGCCTTTGAGGCGTGCTTCCGCCGTGAGCTTGATTGCGTCGTAGATGAACTTTGGCGAGTACGACACATCGGCCTTGATGAGGGGCGCGCCGTCCATCACGTTCTTCACCATGCCTTTCGAGCCCGCGCCGCCGAACACGATTTTGATGTCGGTGCGTTTGGCCTGATCGATTGCCTTGATGACGCCGACGGCCATGTCGTCGTCGGCGGCCCAGACGGCGTCGATGTGCTTGAAGCGCGTCAGGTAGTCCTGCATGACCTTGAATGCGTCGTCGCGGTTCCAGTTTGCGTATTTTGCGTCGAGGATCTTGATGTTCGGATAGGCCTTCAGGACGCCTGTGAAGGCTGTCCAGCGTTCGTTGTCGAGGGTTGTGGGAATGCCGCGTAGCGCGACGATGTCGCCTTTGCCGTCGAGTGCTTTCGCCAGATATTCGGCGGGGATCTTGCCGAAGGCGGTGTTGTCGCCGGCGACGTAGGCGTCTTGTGCGCTTGTGTCCGTGAGACCACGGTCGACGACTGTTACGTAGACGCCCTTCTTTTTCACTTGCGCGACGGGTTGGGTGAGGGAGGCTGATTCGTACGGGAAGATTACTAGCGCGTTGATCTTGTTGACCGTCACGAGGTCTTGTAGCTGGTTCGCCTGTTCTGGCGCGTTCGCTGCGGTTTTGACGATCACTTTCAGGTCGGGGTGGGCTTTTTCCAGATCCGCCTTTGCCTTGTTCGCCCACCAGACGATGCCGCCTGTGAAGCCGTGATCGGCGGTGGGGATGGCTACGCCCAGGGTTACTTTTTCATCTGCATGTGCAGGGCCTGTGGCAAGGCCCATCACGCTTAACGCCAGCATGCCGGCGCCGACCGCTCGAATGATCTGCTTCATGGCTCTTGTCTCCTTGGTTGCGTTCTCTTCGTCGGTGAGTCGATGTTGCACTGCTAGTTGCTGTTGCTGTTGCTGTTGCTTTGCTTCGCTTTTGCGTTGGCATCCGCGATTTGCCTTCGTGCTTCAAACGTTGCCCCTGTGCAGGGTGGCACTTCGCCTTTTGCGTGGCGCAAGCGGTTTGTTTTTTTCGCGTTTGCGCTGGCATCCGCGATTCGTTAGCTCGCTTCAAGCGTCGCCCCTGTGCGGGGCGGCACCTACTTTTCTTTGCCGCCGCAAAGAAAAGTAGGCAAAAGAAAGCGGCTCACACCGCCAACATCTATTCTTGCCTGAGGGCCCCCAAAGGGTCTTACACTTCACACGGCAATCACGTGACCCATGTTCGTTGCCAGCGCTCTTGCGCTGCGCCTCACCCGCTTCACGCTCCCGCGTCGCAGCATGCCGTACCAGATATTCCACGGCCGCCCAGGTGGCAAACTGTGTGTCGGCCCCTTGTGCTCCACACGCCTCACTTCGGACCAATAGCACATGCGCCCCCCTGTAAGAGCGCTAACTTATACGACGCGACAACCTACACACCGTTTGCCACCTGGGCGGCACATACCATTCGCTGCCACTAACACGTGTACGGGTGTGTGAAGTGGGTGAGGCGTTCATTCACAGCGTTGGCAACTAACATGCGTCACGTGATTGCCGTGTGAAGCGTAAGACCCTTTGGGGGCCCTCAGGCAAACACAAGAATTAGCGGTGTTAGCCGCTTTCTTTTGCCTACTTTTCTTTGCGGCGGCAAAGAAAAGTAGGTGCCGCCCCGCACAGGGGCGACGCTTGAAGCACGCTAACAAATCGCGGATGCCAGCGCATAAGCAAATCGCGGATGCCAGCGAACGCAGTAGCAAACCACCTTGCCGCCGCAAAGGCAAAAACACGTCAATCACCTCCGCCCCCGCTGCAAAAACGCGACAACAATAATCACAATCCCCTGCACAGCAGCATTCAGATACACGCTAATGATGCTAGTCAGATTAAGAATATTGGCAATGACAGAAAGCAGAACCGCACCGATCACGGTACCCACAACCCGCCCTTCACCGCCCTTTAGCGCGGTCCCGCCAACCACAACAGCGGCAATCGCCTCCAACTCCCATAAAAGCCCAGTAGTCGGCGTAGCAGACCCGAGTCTAGGCACATACAAAACCGTGGCCACACCAACACAAACCCCAAGCAACACATAAGTAACAATCTTCACGGTATCAACGCGAATCGCGGCATACCGCGCAACCTGTTCATTCGAACCAATCGCCTGCACATGCCGCCCAAACGCCGTGCGATTAAGAATCAGCGCGCCGCCCGCCGCGACGACGAGAAACACCCAGATAGGCACAGGTACCCCAAACAGACTCGCGTAGTAGACAGGCCCATAAAGATCAGAAAGATTGTTATCGAGCGTCAAAGCACCGCCGTCGGCAAGCCACGTCAACACCGCGCGAAAAATACCCAACGACCCCAGCGTGACAATAAACGGCTCGATCCGCCCTTTGGTGATCAACAGCCCATGCGCGCATCCAAACGCGCCCCCAAGCACAAACGCACTCGCAATCCCGATCAGAACAATAGTCAGCGGCGCAAACGAATGCCCGCCCGGCGCAGCGGCAAGCGCATTCATCAACCAGATCATGCTGCCCGCGATCAACGCCGCCATCGACCCAACAGAAAGATCAATCCCACCCGAAATAATCACAAACGTCATGCCGACAGCAATGATCCCGATGAACGACGTGCGCGTCAGCACATTCATCATGTTGTCGACAGTCGCGAAATCGCGATTGAGCAGCGTCCCCGCGATGCACAGCAAGATCAGCCCCGCCAGCGGCCCAAGCCCATGCAATCGATGCGCAATCCGCATCGCGCGCCCAACCGGCGCGGTGTCAGTGTGTGCCGGTCGCATGTGCGATCAACTCCTCTTCGGTCAGATGGTCGAGACCGAGCGTCGCCTGCAGGCGCCCCGCGCGCATCACGGCCACGCGATGACACAGCCCGATCAGCTCGATCAGTTCGGATGAAATGACGACCACGGCGCGCCCTTCGGACGCAAGCCGGTGGATCAGAAAGTAGATGTCGCGCTTCGCGCCAATATCGACGCCACGCGTCGGCTCGTCGAGCACGATCACATCCGGATTCGGCTGCAGAAACTTGGCAAGCGCGAGCTTCTGCTGGTTGCCGCCCGACAGCATCCGCGCGCGGCTGCCCAGATCGCCCGTCCGGATGCCGAACTCGCGTACGGCTTTCGTCAGCGCATCGCGTCCCGCCTTCAGATCGAGCAGCGGCTTCGCATAGCGTTCGAGCGTCATCAGCGTCAGGTTGTCCTGCAGGCTCAGGTTCACGTGCAGCCCCTTGCCCTTGCGGTCTTCGCTCAGATACGTGAGACCGCGCCGCATCGCGTCGCGCGGGCTGTGCAGATCCGCCTTGCGTCCGGCGATTTCGATCGTGCCCGCGGTGCGCTCGCGCAATCCGATGATCGCCTCGAACGCTTCCGTGCGTCCCGCGCCGACGAGCCCCGCAAAGCCGAACACTTCGCCCGCGCGCACGTCGAAGCTCAAATCGTCAACCCACTCGTGTACGCTGAGATGCTGCACGTGTAGCGCGATCGGCGCGTTCTCCGCCGGCTGCGTCTTGTCGGGGAACATGTCGGACAGTTCGCGCCCGACCATCAGGTTCGCCATCTGCTGACGCGCGAGCAACGCCGTCTCGCTGCGCGCGACGAAGCGGCCGTCACGCATCACAATCACTTCGTCGGTGATGTGCTCGACTTCGTCGAGCTTGTGCGAGATGTAGACGATGGTCACGCCATCGGCCTTGAGCTTCGTCATCAGCGCGAACAGGCGCTCGGTCTCGGACGGCGTGAGCGTCGCCGTCGGTTCGTCCATGATGAGCAGCCGCGCGCGCCGCGACAGCGCCTTCGCAATCTCCACCATCTGCTTTTCCGCGACGATCAGCTCGCGCACCTTCGTGTCCGGATGCTTGTGCAGGCCGACCTGCTCCAGATAGCGCTTCGCTTCGCTACGCATCGCCGTGTCGTCGACGAACAGGCCTTTGCGCTTCTCGTGGCCGAGATACATGTTCTGCGCAATCGTCAGATGCTCGGCGAGATTGAACTCCTGGTGAATCAACACGATCCCCGCGGCTTCCGCGTCGCGCGAGCCGTCAAAGCGCTGCGCGTGGCCGTCGATCAGCACCGTGCCTTCCGTGGCCGTCTCGTAGCCCGCGAGGATTTTCATCAGCGTCGACTTGCCCGCGCCGTTTTCGCCGAGCAGTCCGTAGATGCGCCCCGGAGCCAGGTCGAAGCTCACGCCGTGCAGCACACGCACGGGACCGAAGTCTTTGCGGATATCGTCGAATCGGACGGCGAGGCTCATCGCGGCTTCCCTCTCAAGCGCTCTTTCTGACCACGAGCCGATGCGGCAGCAGCACGCCCGGCACGTTCTCTCGCGGATTCGCCAGCCGTTGCAGCAACAGGCGCGCAGCCGTCTCGCCGAGTTCGCGCATCGGCTGCGCGATCGTCGTCAAGGGCGGATCGATCTGCGCGGCAAGCGAAATGTCGTCGAAGCCCGCGACGGCGACGTCGTCGGGCACGCGCTTGCCGACGCTGCGCAAGCCCGCGATCACGCCAATCGCCAACGTGTCCGACACGGCGAAGATGGCCGTCGGCGCGTCGGCGTGCGTCATCAACAGCGCGGCCGCCGAGGCGCCCGCTTCGTAGTCGAGGCTGTTCACGTTCTGGCGCCAGCGTTCGTCGGGCGCGATGCCAGCGTCGCGCAATGCGTCCAGATAGCCTTGCTGGCGCTGTTGCGCGTACAGGTAGTGATCGTCGGAATTGATCAGCGCGATGCGCCGGTGGCCGCGCGCCAGCAGATGGCGCACGGCGTCGCCCGCCGCGCGGTAGTTGTCGATGCCGACGTACGGCACGCCCACAGACGAATCGAACTCGCAGCACGCCACCCACGGCAGTGCGTTCGATTCCTCGGCAAGCGCCTGTTGCACGGTGGCCGGATCGAGGCAGATCGCGCCGTCCGCGCGGCGGCGGCGCAGCAGGTCGAAATAGCTGCGCTCGCGGCCCGCATCGGCGCCCGTGTCGCACAACAGCATGAAATAGCCGTGCTGACGCGCCACGGAATCGATGCCGCGAATCACTTCCGCGTAGAACGGGTTGCCGACGTCGGGGACCATCGTCAGCAGCAGGCGGCTTTCGGCCGTGCGCAGATTGCGCGCCAGTTCGTTCACGCGGTAGCCGCTCGTCGCGACGGCGGCGAGCACCTTGTCGCGCGTCGCGGGGCGCACGTTCGAATGCCCGTTCAGCACGCGCGACACCGTCGCCACGGACACACCCGCCTGCTCGGCGACGCCCGCAATCGACAGCCCTTCCGATGCGGCGCGTACCGAGCCACGCATATCGGGCTCGGCCGCGCCGGATGGCTGCGGTTGCGGGTCACGTTGCGACGGTTTGTCCACCGGTTCTCGCCCTCAGAATGTAATCGATTACATTTTTGGTCGAGACGGGCGCGAATCGCAAGTGTCATCTTGTAGGGACTTTCACCGAGGCGCGACGCGCCCAGGAATCCGTCCGCCCGCGTTGGACCTGCCCGTGACAGGGCGGCATCGGCGCGTGGTTTGGTACAATTTCGCAGTTAACCGGTGACACCCGGCAGTAACAGCCCAGGCAACATCCAATGGAAGCAGTGGTCCCCCAATACACCCGCTGCCCGCGTCTCAACCACACCGCCGAATTGATCATGAACATCGAACAAGCGCGTTTCAACATGATTGAACAGCAAATCCGTCCGTGGGAAGTGCTCGACCAGGACGTGCTGAATCTGCTGTCGATCGTCAAGCGTGAGAACTTCGTGCCCGCCGCGTATCGCGAGCTGGCGTTCGTCGATTTCGAAATTCCGCTGCCTGCCGGCCAGCACATGCTCGCGCCGCGCATCGAGGCGCGCGTGCTGCAGGAACTGGCGGTGAAGAAGCATGAAACCGTGCTGGAGATCGGCGCAGGCTCGGGTTACATGGCCGCGTTGCTCGCGCATCGCGCGCAGCATGTGCTGACGGTCGACATCGAGCCGGAACTGGCCGAGCTGGCCAAGGCGAACCTCGCGGCGAACGGCGTGCTGAACGCCGAAGTCGCGACGGGCGACGGCGCGCGCGGCTGGGGCGCAGCCGCCCCGTACGACGTGATCTGCGTATCGGGCGGCCTGCCCGTGCTGCCGCAGGAAATCCTCGAGCATCTGAAGGTGGGCGGCCGTCTCGCCGCGTTCGTCGGCACCGCGCCCGTCATGAAGGCGCAGATCATCACGCGCGTCGACGAGAAGCAGTTCCGTATCGCCGACGTGTTCGAAACCTACGTCGAGCCGCTGCAGAACGCCATGCACGCGCCACGCTTCAAGTTCTAAGTACCACGCGAGACCGACGATGCAAAACCTGACCGCTTCCGCCCTCGCCGAATGGCTTGCTGATCAATCCCGCCCGGCGCCCGTGCTGCTCGACGTGCGCGAGCCGTGGGAAATCGAAACGGCGAAGATCGCCGGCAGCGTGTCGATTCCGATGCGCGAGATTCCCGCGCGCAGCGAAGAACTCGACGATGACGTGCAGATCGTCTGCATCTGCCATCACGGCGCGCGTAGCGCGCAGGTCGCGATGTTCCTCGAATCGCGCGGCCACAAGGACGTGTTCAACCTGTACGGCGGCATCGACGCGTGGTCGCGTCAGGTCGATCCTTCCGTGCCGACTTATTGAGCGTCTTTCGCTTCACGTTGCTGTATCCGACGCGCCGGTGATTCACCGGCGCGTTTTTGTTTGTGCGCTCGGTTTTGCCCTGCGGCGTACCGCGTCAGATGTTTCCTTCATAGATTCAGAAATCTCAGACGCGGATTAGGAGCATTACTACGCCATCCTGATTATCTATCGAACAGCATAGCGTGTTTCCTTTCAAGGGCATGACGCTATGAAATCAATCAGGATCGCGGCGGCGTTGGCACTGCTATCGCCCGTCGTCTGCCACGCAACACTCGGCGCGGCGCCGTCGGTGGATGCACACGCGCCGCAGCCCGCGCTGCGCGCCGCCGCTGCCGGCGCGACGTCTTCGCCGTCCTATACCGTTCACGAGTCCAAAACCGCCGACGGTGTCACGGTCCGCGAATATGCTTCGCCTGAGAACGTCGTCTTCGCGGTCACGTGGCAAGGGCCGACGCGGCCGGACATGCGGGCGCTGCTCGGCAGCTACTTCCCCAACTTCGTCAATGCAGGACAAAGCCGCGCGCGTGGCACGGGTCCGCTGATCGGACGCGACGGAGAACTGCAGATCGAATCGGTCGGACATCAGGGCGCGTTTGCTGGCCGCGCATATGTGCCACGGCTCGTACCTGCGAGCGTCAAGGTGGAGGATCTGCAATGAGACAGCTTCTCGCGCGTTGCGCTTCGAATAGCCCGCTTCTCGTCGCACTGGTCGCGGCCAGTGTTGCGCTGAGTGCTTGCGGCGGAGGAGGAGGCGACGTCAACGGCTCCGGCCAGCCCGTGACCAATAACGCACCCGTCAAGCCGGCAGGGACGCCCGCCACGCCCGCCAGCGCACCAGCGAATGCCAGCGCGCCTTCCGGCGCCAGCGCGGCGCAACCTGCGAGCGTGACTGAGCCAGCCAGTGCGCCATCGGCGGCGAGCACGCCCGCCGCCGTCACGCCGGCCAGCGAGACGGGCACATCCGGCAACAACGACACTCCGCCGCCCGCCCCCGTCGCAGACAACACGGTGCCGATCAGCGTCAACTTCGACGATACGGTCGGAAGAGTCGTGAACATGCCGTACGTCAGCGTGACGTTCTGCGTGCCGGGCAAGCAAGGCGCGTCGCAATGCGCGACCGTCGATCACATGCTGCTCGATACAGGTTCGGTCGGCGTGCGCGTCATCGCGTCCGCGCTGGGTCAGGCGTTCTCCAGCAAGCTGCCGTCACAGACGGGCGCCGGCAACGACACCACGAACAAGGCGGCAATCGCGCAGTGCGCGCTGTTCGCGTCGGGCTATACGTGGGGCTCTACGCGAAGCGCCGATGTCACGATCGGCAAAAAGACGGCGAGCGGTATTCCGATCCATCTGATCGGCGACGGCGCGTACGCGGCATGGGTGCCTAACGATTGCACGTCGCGTGGACGAGGCTTGAACACGGTCGCTGATCTGGGGGCGAACGGGATCGTCGGCATTGGGCATCTGGCGCATGACTACCCCGAAGCCGCGCAGGCAACGCGGGTCGCGAATTACTACTACTGCCCGACGCCTTGGTCCTGTACGGCTGCGAGCGTACCGTTCGACAAGCAGACGGCCAACCCCGTCACCGCTTTCGCGACCGACAACAACGGCACGATCATCCGCCTGCCCGCGCTACCGCCGATGGGTCAGGCGAGCGTCACAGGCGAACTGGTGTTTGGCATCGGCACGCGTGACAACAACGCATTGCCGGCGAAGCCGGTTTTCCTGACGGTAAACGACCGCGGCATGTTCACGACGAGCTACAAGGCACGAACGATAGAGAGTTACATCGATAGCGGCTCGAACGGCCTGTTCTTCCCGGATGCGTCGCTGCCCGTTGTGGACCAGTGGTTCGCCCCCGCGACCGCACAGAGGCTGAGCGCGACGGTCTTCCCGGGTACGGGCGACGTGCAATCGACGATTCCATTCTCGATCGCCAATGCGTCGACGCTATTCAACCTGGGCTATGCCGCGCACGACAACCTCGGAGCTCCGATGAGCAGCATGTTCCTGTGGGGCCTGCCGTTCTTCTACGGCCGCGACGTCTACACGGCGTTGAGCGGCATGCAAGCCGGTCCGCAAAAGGGGCCTTACGTGGCTTTCTAAACGACCACTGGCTCTGCCAGAAGCAGCGCTAACAAAAACGGCGAACAGGTCACAAACCTGTCCGCCGTTTTCCATTACGCGGGCCACGCTCAATCAGCTTCCTGCGGCCGCCGAGCGGAACAGCGCATCGATCTGCGCCCCGCCGATGATGAGCGGCGGCGAGAACGCCAGCATATCGCCCGCATAGCGCGCCATCGCGCGGCTCCAACTTCACCCCGCCGACCAGCCCCACTCAACTGTCTTTTCAACATAGCCAGCCGCACGTCCGTGCACAACACCGCAGCGGCGATGCACCGGCGTCGCGCCCACGACTCTGAGGAATCGCGGCCGACGCTCCGTTGCAGCGCGGCGCGCACCTGAACGAGGCGCACGCCCTTGTGGTGCACCGCTTTCGCGCCCAAAGCGCATAACGCCACACGATGCCGCACCGCCAGCGAACCGCATTGCAGCAAGCGAAGCGCCTATTGACGCGGCTCCCGCGCAGTTGGCATATGCCTTGCAGTATCCGCCCGGCAAGAGCCGCACACAAACGCAAACAAGGATTGGACGCACGCCGTTCGTCCGCCACTCACCACCCATCTATGGCAAGGGGAAGCACATGAAACGTCGCAGTCTGCTGAAGCTCGGCTCCATGTCGGGCGCGCTCGCGCTCGCGAGCAAGGTTCCTTTCGCGCATGCCCAGTCGGGCAGCGGCCCGATCAAGGTCGGCATCCTGCACTCCCTGTCGGGCACGATGGCGATCTCGGAGACGTCGCTGAAAGACACGGCGCTGATGACGATCGCCGAGATCAACGCGAGCGGCGGCGTGATGGGCCGCAAGCTGGAGCCCGTGGTCGTCGATCCCGCGTCGAACTGGCCGCTGTTCGCCGAGAAAGCCCGCCAGTTGCTGACGCAGGACAAGGTCGCCTGCGTGTTCGGGTGCTGGACGTCGGTGTCGCGCAAGTCGGTGCTGCCCGTGTTCGAGGAACTGAACGGCCTGCTCTTCTATCCGGTGCAGTACGAAGGCGAAGAGATGTCGCGCAACGTGTTCTACACGGGTGCCGCGCCGAACCAGCAGGCGATCCCCGCCACCGAATACCTGATGAGCGCGGAAGGCGGCGGTGCCAAGCGTTTCTTCCTGCTCGGGACCGACTATGTGTATCCGCGTACGACGAACAAGATCCTGCGGGCGTTCCTCAAATCCAAGGGCGTCCAGGAAACCGATATCCAGGAGGTCTACACGCCGTTCGGCCATAGCGACTATCAGACTATCGTCGCCAGCATCAAGACCTTCTCGCAGGGTGGCAAGACGTGTGTGATCTCCACCGTCAACGGCGACTCGAACGTGCCGTTCTACAAGGAACTCGGCAACCAGGGGCTGAAGGCCACCGACGTGCCCGTCGTCGCGTTCTCGGTCGGTGAAGAGGAACTGCGCGGCATCGACACGAAGCCGCTGGTCGGCAACCTCGCGGCATGGAACTACTTCATGTCGGTGAAGGGTCCTGGCAACACGAAGTTCAAGGAGCAATGGGCCGAGTGGGTCAAGTCGCAGAACCTGCCGGGCGGCACGAAGCGCGTGACCAACGACCCGATGGAAGCGACCTATGTCGGCATCCACATGTGGAAGCAGGCCGTCGAAAAAGCGAAGAGCACGGACGTCGACAAGGTGCGCGTCGCGATGATCGGCCAGAAGTTCGCGGCGCCGTCGGGCTTCACGCTCGAAATGGACGGCAACCACCACCTGCACAAGCCGGTGATGATCGGCGAAGTGCGCGCGGACGGCCAGTTCAACGTCGTGTGGAAGACCAAGACGGCTATTCGCGCGCAGCCGTGGAGCCCGTATATCGCGGGCAACCAGGGCAAGCCGGATGTCGTCAGCTCGATTCCGGAGTTCCTGCGCCGCCGGTCGCGCGTCGCATAACGTGGCATGAGCAACGTGCCGGTGTGTCGCATCAGTTGGACGCACCGGCTTGCGCAGCGCGCCGATGTTTCGCTTCGCGCGACACATCCGGCGTGCCCACGCAAGCGCGCGATGCCCTTGCCGTTTCTCGTGCGAGGGCATCGCGCGCCTGCCTGCAGGCTTCTCACTCAAGACCACTATGGCGTACTCATTTTCCACGCTCGCTTCGCTCAAGGCCCGCTGCGCTGACACGCTGCGCGGGATGCGCGCACGCGTGCGTATTGCCGCTGCATCGTGCGCGCTGGGCGCGGCGCTCGCCGTGCTCGCGCCCGCGAGCGCCCACGCATTGACGGCCGAAGAAGTCGCGCCGCTCGCCGGCGACGACTTCGATGCGAAGTCGGCCGCCATCGACAAGCTGATCGCGAATCACGACGCGCCGTCGCTCGCGCTGCTGAAGGCGCTTTCGGAAGACAGCGCGCTCGCCACCGATAACGGCAACGTGCTGATCCAGGACAACGACACCGCGCGCGATGCCGTCACGGGCAAGACCGTCGCCGCAGGCGACGCGCAGCCGGTCACGCTGAACAACCTGCTGCGCTCGAAAGTCGCGGGCGCGCTGTCGGGCCTGCAACTCGATTCGACCGACCCGGCAAAGCGCGCGGCCGCGATCACCGCGCTGCTGCAAAGCCCCGATCCGTCGATGAAACCGCAGATCGATGCTGCGCGCGCAAAGGAAACCGACCCGACGCTGAAGAAGCGCCTCGACACGCTCTGGGCGATGACAGCGCTGCACGACACCGACGCCACGAAGCGTCTCGAAGCGGTGAAACTCGTCGCCGCGCGGCATGATCTGGACATGTACGAACTGCTGCGCCCGCTCGTCGCGAAGAAGCCCGACGGCACGTTCGCCGAAAGCAGCCCTCAGGTGCGCGAGGCGGCGCAGACGGGCATCGACGCGCTCGATTCGATCCAGCGCCGCAGCGAGATCGCGGGCACGCTGTTCGCGGGGCTGTCACTCGGCAGCGTGCTGCTGCTCGCCGCGCTCGGCCTTGCAATCACGTACGGCCTGATCGGCGTGATCAACATGGCGCACGGCGAGTTCCTGATGATCGGCGCGTACGCAACGTATGTCGTGCAGAACCTCGTGCAGCGCTACATGCCTGGCGCGTTCGACTGGTATCCGCTGATCGCCGTGCCCGCTTCCTTCGCGGTGGCGGCGCTGGTCGGCATCGTGCTCGAACGGCTCGTGCTGAAGCATCTGTACGGACGTCCACTCGAAACACTGCTGACTACCTTCGGCGTGAGCCTGATCCTGATCCAGGCGACGCGCATGCTGTTCGGCGCGCAAAACGTGCAGGTGGTGAACCCTTCGTGGATGAGCGGCGGCGTCACGGTGCTGCCGAACCTGATCCTGCCGTACAACCGGCTCGCGATTCTTGCGTTCTCGCTGATCGTCGTCGGGATTGCGTGGGCTGTGCTGACGAAGACGCGGCTCGGCCTGTTCGTGCGCGCCGTCACGCAGAACCGCCGCATGGCCGCGTGCGTCGGCGTGAAGACCGCGTATGTCGATTCGTATGCGTTCGCGTTCGGCGCGGGCATTGCAGGCCTTGGCGGCTGCGCGCTGTCGCAGATCGGCAATGTCGGGCCGGACCTCGGGCAGAGCTACATCATCGATTCGTTCATGGCCGTCGTGCTGGGCGGCGTCGGCCAGCTGGCGGGCACGGTTATCGGCGGCTTCGGACTCGGGCTGGTCAGCAAGGCTGTCGAGCCGTTCTGGGGCGCCGTGCTCGCAAAGATCGCGGTGCTGGTGCTGATCGTTCTGTTCATCCAGAAGCGGCCTCAGGGCATGTTCGCCCTGAAGGGCCGCAGCGCGGAGGCATGACATGACATCCGCGACTTCCTCCCCAACCACATCCGTCGATGCACGCGGCGACGCGCAGGCGAGCGAACGCGAACGCCTCGAAGGCTTCGCGCTCGGCTTGCCGCCGCGCCCTGCCCTGCTGTCGCGGCGCGCGTGGCAATTTCTGATTGCGTTGATCATCGCGATCGGACTTGGTGTGCCATTCACGGCGCTGGTGCTGCCGGAAACGAGCGCATTCCATTTGTCCGCGTATGCGATGACGCTAACGGGCAAGCTGATGTGCTACGCGATCTCCGCGCTCGCACTCGATCTCGTCTGGGGTTACTGCGGCATCCTGAGCCTCGGGCACGGCTTGTTCTTCGCGCTCGGCGGCTACGCGATCGGCATGTACCTGATGCGCGCGATCGGCCATGACGGCAAGTACGGCAGCGACCTGCCCGACTTCATGGTGTTTCTCGACTGGCATCAGTTGCCCTGGTACTGGGAAGGCACGCAGCATCTCGGGTACGCGCTGTTGCTGGTCGTGCTGGTTCCTGCCGTGATCGCGTGGGTATTCGGCTTCTTCACGTTCCGCTCGCGCGTGAAGGGCGTGTATCTGTCGATCATCACACAGGCGATGACGTTTGCCGCGATGCTGCTGTTCTATCGCAACGAGACGGGCTTTGGCGGTAACAACGGTTTCACGGATTTCAAGCGGATCGCGGGCTATCCGATCACGCATGCCGGCACGCGGACCGCGCTTTTTCTACTGACGTTCGCGGTGCTCGTGCTCGCGTTCATCGGCGCGCGCGCGATCGTGACGTCGAAGCTCGGGCGTGTCGTGACGGCCGTGCGCGACGGCGAGACGCGGTTGATGTTCCTCGGTTATAGCCCGCTTGCGTACAAGCTGTTCGTGTGGACGGTGTCGGCCGTGTTGTGCGGGATTGCGGGGGCGTTGTATGTGCCGCAGGTCGGCATCATCAATCCGGGCGAGATGTCGCCGGGCAACTCGATTGAAATGGCGATCTGGGTGGCGGTTGGCGGACGCGGCACGCTGATCGGGCCGATTATCGGCGCGTTCGCGGTGAATGGCGCCAAGAGCTTTTTCACGGCTTATTTTGCGGAGTACTGGCTGTTCTTTCTGGGTTTGATCTTCGTGCTCGTGCCGCTGCTATTGCCGAACGGGATCATGGGGCTATTCGAGCTCGTGACACGCAAGAGGAACCGCTGATGAACGAAAACCCGATGGTTCCTGATCTTTCTCTTCCCGAAGAACACGATGGCCGCGCGCTTTCTGGCGTGGCTTCGATGGGACGCGTGGTCACGCCTGGTGAGATCGACGTATCACACGGTGCGATTCTTTATCTGGAAGACGTGACCGTTTCGTTCGATGGGTTTCGCGCGTTGAACGCGTTGTCGCTGTCGATCGATGTGGGTGAGTTGCGATGCATTATTGGGCCGAATGGCGCCGGCAAGACGACGATGATGGATGTCATTACCGGGAAGACTTCGCCCGATTCGGGCAAGGTGTTTCTCGGGCAGACGATCGATCTCACGCGGATGAATGAGCCTTCTATTGCCCGCGCGGGGATTGGGCGCAAGTTTCAGAAACCGACTGTGTTCGAGCAGCATCCTGTGTGGGAGAACCTCGAACTGGCCATGAAGACTGATAAGGGTTGGTTTGCGTCTTTACGCGCGAAGCTGGATAGGGCGGCGCAGGCGCGAATTGAAGAGACGTTGTCGTTGATTCGTCTGGAAGGCGAGGCGCTGCGGCCCGCTGGTGAGCTTTCTCATGGGCAGAAACAGCGGCTCGAGATTGGAATGTTGTTGATGCAGCAGCCTGCGTTGTTGTTGCTTGATGAGCCTGCGGCTGGCATGACTGATGATGAGACTATGGAGTTGGCTGCTCTTCTTAACCACTTGCGTGGGACTTGTTCCATGATGGTTGTTGAGCATGATATGGAATTTGTAGCTGCGCTGGCCGGTGAGACCGGTAAGGTTACTGTGATGGCCGAAGGCCGCGTGCTGGCGCAAGGGACGCTTGATGACGTTAAGCGTGATGCGGCTGTGGTTGAGAGTTATTTGGGGCGTTGAAAGGGTTTTTTGTTTGCAACGGCTTTTGGGTTTGCTTCGGCTTTTGCTGGCATCCGCGATTTGTTAGCGCGCTTCACGCGTCGCCCCTGTGCGGGGCGGCACCTACTTTTCTTTGCCGCCGCAAAGAAAAGTAGGCAAAAGAAAGCGGCTCACACCGCCAGTTCTTGTGTTTGCCTGAGGGCCCCCAAAGGGTCTTACGCTTCACACGGCAATCACGTGACTTATGTTCGTTGCCAACGCTTTAAATAAACGCCTCACCCACTTCACAAATTCGTACACGTGTTAGCGGCAGCGAATGGTATGTGCCGCCCAGGTGGCAAACTGTGTGTAGGTTGTCGCGTCATATAGGGCAGCGCTCTTACGGGGTGGGACGCGTGCGCTATCGGTCCGGAGTGAGGTGCGTGCAGTACTACGGCCTACACACAGTTTGCCACCTGGGCGGCGGTGGACTATCTGGTACGGCATGCCGGATTGCGGGCGCGTGAAGCGGGTGATGCGCAGGCTTGGAGCGTTGGCAACATGCGCTGAACGGAGACGTCGCCGTGTGAAGCGTAAGACCCGTTGGGGGCCCTCAGGCAAGAAGAAATGTTGGCGGTGTTAGCCGCTTTCTTTTGCCTACTTTTCTTTGCGGCGGCAAAGAAAAGTAGGTGCCGCCCCGCACAGGGGCAACGCGTGAAGCACGAACGCAAATCGCGGATGCCAGCGAAAAGGCAAACGTATAAGTACGACGCGTGAAGCACGAAGGCAAAGCGCGGATGCCCGCGCAAAGGCCAGAGCAAAAGCCAAACCGCAAAAGCCAGCACATGGAACCTGCCGCTCGGCAAAGAGCAACCAAGGAAACACAAAATGCTAGAAGTAGAAAACCTGAACCAGTACTACGGCGGCAGCCACATCCTCCGAAACGTGAAGCTGACTGTACCGGACGGAAAACTAACGGTACTGCTAGGACGAAACGGCGTAGGCAAGACCACGTTACTAAGAACCTTAATGGGCGTAGTCCCCATCAAGACCGGCGAAATAAAATGGCGCGAAACGCCAATAACAAAACTCGCCCCGCACGCGCGCGTAGCGCAAGGATTGGCCTATGTGCCACAAGGCAGAGACATCTTCCCGAGACTAACGGTAGAAGAAAACTTGCTAGTCGGCGCAGCCAGCAAAAAAGCCCCGAAGAAAATCCCAGACCGAATCTACGAACTATTCCCCGTCCTGAAGGACATGAAAGCCCGCCGCGGCGGCGACCTCTCCGGCGGCCAGCAGCAACAGCTCGCAATCGGCCGGGCACTCATGAGCGAACCGCAACTGCTAATCCTCGATGAACCCACAGAGGGCATCCAACCGTCCATCATCCAGGACATAGGAAGAACCCTCCGACAACTCGTCGAAGAAATGGGCCTGACCGTGCTGCTCGTCGAGCAATACTACGACTTCGCCAAAGCCATCGCCGACCGCTACTGGGTCATGAGCCGCGGCGAAATCGTCGCGGGCGGCGAAGGCGCCAACATGGACGACGACGGCGTGCGTACGCTCATCGCGGTATAACGGCGAGACCCGGTTAACTGCTATCCTCGCCGCATGTCGCTTCACGAACACCACGCCACGCTCGCCACCATCGACGACCCGTCGCACGCCCTGTGGCGCGCGCGGCTCGAACTCGGCTTCGCCAGACACGGCGAGCGAACCACCCTCGCCCATCGTCTGCACGAAGGCCCGTTGCGCCTGCAACGCCCGCTGTACCCCGAAGGGCCGTCTATCTGTCACGCCGTCATCGTGCATCCGCCCGGCGGCGTCGCGGGCGGCGACCGGCTCGATATCGACATCCGCCTCGATGCGAATACCCACGCCGTGCTCACCACGCCCGGCGCGACCAAGTGGTACAAGTCGAATGGCCGCATCGCGCAACAGCGCATCGCGATTCGCGTCGGCGCGAACGCCAAGCTCGACTGGCTGCCGCAAAACAACATCGTCTTCGATCACGCCAACGCTTCGCTCGACTTCTCACTGACGCTCGACGAAGGCGCCACCGCGCTCGGCTGGGACGCGACGCAACTCGGCCGGCAAGCCGCGGGCGAAACCTGGTCGGCGGGACATCTGCGAGCTGTTGCGCGCATCGTCGGCGCCAATCGTCAGCCGTTATGGTTCGAACGCGCGAAGCTCGCCGCCAGCGACCCGCTGCGCGACGCGCCGCAAGGTCTTGCGGGCTTCCCCGCATTCGGCACGCTGTGGGCCGTCAGCCCGCAATGCGACGACGCGCTCGCCGAGGCGCTCACCGCCCAGTTGCCCTTCGACGATTCGATTCGCGCCGCCGCCTCGTGCGTGTGCGACGGCGTGCTGATCGTGCGGGCCGTCGCGCGATCGATGGAGACGCTTCAGCATGCGTTGACCCAGTGCTGGCTGCACTTGCGGCCTGTCGTGCATCAGGTCGACGCGAAGCCGCTGCGTCTCTGGACAACCTGAACAATCGATTCGTCGCACCATCTTCGGGCATCGCAGCGCGCCAGCGTGGTGCAACAGCGCATGCAAGCAACGGGAAAGCCTTGCCCGGTCTGCATGGCATAGCCCTTGCTGCTTATGGCGCCTCGCGAGCGCCGCATCGAAGGCGCGTTGCGAAGTCCGCTAAAAATCACACGCCGAAGCTGATCGCCAACATGACCCAAACGACCGCACATCGCCCGCGCCGCGCGTGGCTCGCCGCCCTGCTGTTCGCGCCGTTCCTGACGCTCGCCGCGCCCCTCGCGCATGCCGACACGCTCGACAACATCACGAAGGCAGGCGTCCTCAAGGTCGCCGTGCCCGAAGACTATCCGCCGTTCGGCTCGGTTGGCCCGGACCTGAAGCCGCAAGGCTACGACATCGACACGGCCGCGCTGCTCGCGAAGTCGATGAACGTGAAGCTCGAACTCGTGCCCGTCAACAGCGCGAACCGCATCCCGTATCTGCAAACCAACAAGGTCGATCTCGTGATCTCGTCGCTCGGCAAGACGCCGGAACGCGAAAAGGTCATCGATTTTTCGACGCCCTACGCGCCGTACTATCAAGGCGTGTTCGGTCCCGCCGACATCAAGGTCAGCAACCCCGCCGACCTCACCGGCAAGACGGTCGGCGCGACGCGTGGCGCGCTCGAAGAAATCGCGCTCACGCAGATGGCGCCGAACGCGACCATCAAGCGCTTCGAAGACAACAACGCGACGATCGCGGCGTTCCTGTCGGGCCAGGTGCAGTTGATCGCGGCAGGCAACATCGTCGCCGCCACGATCCTCGCGAAGAATCCGCCGCGTCGCCCGGAACCGAAGTTCGTCATCAAGAACTCGCCGTGCTTCGTCGGCATGAACAAAAACGAGCCGCGCCTGCAACAGAAGGTCGATGCCGCCATCGCGCAGGCGAAGCAGGACGGCACGCTCAACGCGATGTCGAAGAAGTGGTTCAGCGCGCCTTTGCCCGCCGATCTGTAAGCGGCGCGTCGGTTGAAGCTGGTATCGTGACGCGGCCGTGCGCCGCGCACGATACAGGCGGTGGCGACAGCGCAGCAACACCGTGCGCAGCGCCGGAATGACCAACGCGGCCCTCGCTCACGCGGGCGCCATAGGATGAATGCGATAAGCGAATGCGATGAAGCTCACTCCACGCGAAAAAGACAAACTCCTGATCTTCACGGCCGCACTGCTCGCGGAACGGCGCCGCGCACGCGGACTCAAGCTCAACTATCCGGAAGCCGTCGCGTTCATCACGGCAGCGCTGATGGAAGCCGCGCGCGACGGCAAGACGGTTGCCGAAGTCATGCACTACGGCACCACGCTGCTCACGCGCGACGACGTGATGGAAGGCGTGCCCGAGATGATTCCCGATATCCAGGTCGAAGCCACCTTCCCCGACGGCACGAAGCTCGTGACCGTCCATCACCCCATCCCGTGACGAGGCGCGCATGATCCCAGGTGAACTGATTACCGACGACGGCGAACTCGAACTCAACGCGGGCCGCGCGACCGTCACGGTCACCGTGTCGAACACGGGCGACCGGCCCGTACAGGTCGGCTCGCATTACCACTTCTACGAAGTCAACACGGCGCTCGCGTTCGATCGTGAAGCTGCGCGCGGCTTCCGCCTGAACATCGCGGCGGGCACTGCCGTGCGGTTCGAGCCGGGCCAGGAACGCACGGTCGAGCTCGTCGCGCTGGCGGGCGACCGCGTCGTCTATGGCTTCAATGGCAAGGTAATGGGCAAGCTCTGATCGCTGTGCTTACGCGCGAACATTCGGGAACCTCTCAAACATGACATTACGCATTGGCCGCCGCGCATACGCGGAAATGTTCGGCCCGACGACGGGCGACCGCGTGCGCCTCGCGGATACGGACCTGCTGATCGAAGTCGAACGCGACTACACGATCTACGGCGAAGAAGTGAAGTTCGGCGGCGGCAAGGTGATTCGCGACGGCATGGGCCAGTCGCAGCGCGTCGCCGCCGACGTGGTCGATACCGTCGTGACGAACGCGCTGATTCTCGATCACTGGGGTATCGTCAAGGCCGACATCGGCATCAAGAACGGCCGCATCGCGGGCATCGGCAAGGCGGGCAACCCCGACATCCAGCCGGGCGTGACGATCGCGATCGGCGCGGCGACGGAAGTGATCGCGGGCGAAGGCATGATCGTGACGGCGGGCGGCATCGATACGCACATTCACTTCATCAGCCCGCAGCAGATCGAAGAAGCGCTCGCGAGCGGCGTGACGACGATGCTTGGCGGCGGCACGGGCCCCGCGACGGGCACGAATGCCACGACCTGCACGCCCGGCCCGTGGCACATGGAGCGCATGCTGCAAGCCGCCGATGGCTATCCGATGAATCTCGGCTTTCTCGGCAAGGGCAACGTGAGCCAGCCGCAGCCCGCGCTCGAACAGATCGCAGCGGGCGCGATCGGCCTGAAGCTCCACGAGGACTGGGGCACGACGCCCGCCGCGATCGACAACTGTCTCTCCGTTGCGGACGACACCGATACGCAGGTCGCGATTCACACCGATACGCTGAACGAAGCGGGCTTCGTCGAAGCGACAGTGGCTGCGTTCAAGGGCCGCACGATCCACACGTATCACACGGAAGGCGCGGGCGGTGGCCACGCGCCCGACATCATCAAGGTATGCGGCGAAGCGAACGTGCTGCCTTCGTCGACGAATCCGACGCGTCCCTACACTGTCAACACGCTCGACGAACATCTCGACATGCTGATGGTGTGTCATCACCTCGATCCGTCGATTGCGGAAGACATCGCGTTCGCCGAATCGCGCATCCGCCGCGAGACGATTGCAGCGGAAGACATCCTTCACGATCTCGGCGCGCTGTCGATGCTGTCGTCGGATTCACAGGCGATGGGCCGTGTCGGCGAAGTGATAATCCGTACGTGGCAGACCGCGCACAAGATGAAGGTGCAGCGCGGCGCGCTGCCCGAAGACAACGCGCGCAACGACAACTTCCGCGCGAAGCGCTATGTCGCGAAGTACACGATCAACCCGGCGCTCACGCATGGCATCGCGCATGAAGTTGGTTCGATCGAGCCCGGCAAATGGGCCGATATCGTGTTCTGGGAACCGGCGTTCTTCGGCATCAAGCCCGCGTTGATCCTCAAGGGCGGCATGATCGCGATGGCGCAGATGGGCGACCCGAATGCGTCGATTCCGACGCCGCAGCCCGTCCACTATCGCGAGATGTTCGCCACGCGCGGCGGCGCATTGGGACGCACGTCGTTGACGTTTGTGTCGCAGATGGCGCTCGATGCGGGCGTCGCCGAGCGTTATGGCCTGAGCAAGCGTATCGTTGCAGTGAAGAACTGCCGCAGCGTCACGAAGGCGCACATGATCCACAACGCGTGGCAGCCGTCGATCAGCGTCGATCCCGAGACATATCAGGTGATCGCCGATGGGCAGTTGCTGACCTGCGAGCCGGCAATAGTCCTGCCGATGGCGCAACGCTATTTCCTGTTCTGACATGCGAACCATCGACAAACTGCTGAGCGCTCATATCAAGCTCGCGCCCGTTCTCATCAAACGCGCGCCGACGCTGACGCTCGCGTTCGACGCGCGCTGCAAGAGCCGTCTTGCCGCCACGCTCGATAGCGGTGAAGAGGTCGCGCTGCTGTTGCCACGCGGCACCGTGCTGCGCGACGGCGACGTGCTCGTCGCCGACGACGGCGGCCTCGTGCGCGTGGTCGCGGCGCCTGAATCCGTGCTGTACGTGCGCGCGAAAGATGTGCTGACGTTGACGCGGGCTGCGTATCACCTCGGCAACCGGCATACGCCCGTCGAAGTCGGCGCGGATTATCTGAAGCTCGAATACGACCCGGTGCTCGCCGATATGCTCAAGCGCCTGGGCGCATCGGTCGATCAGGTCGAGATGCCGTTCCAGCCGGAGACGGGCGCGTATGGCGGCGGGCATCGGCATGGGCATGACGAGACCTTCGCCGAGGACTATGCGCTCGCGCAGCAGGTGTATGGCGAGCATCATGGGCATGCGCATTCGCACGATCATGGGCATGAGCATCACGATCATGCACACGGTCACGCGAATTCGCATGACCATGCTCACGATCATGACCACAGCGAGTGCGGTCACGATCATGGCCACGATCATGGCCACGGTCATCACCATGCGCATCGCTGAGCTGACTGCACTATTGCATCTCGCGTCGCCGGCTTTGCCGATTGGCGCGTTCAGCTATTCGCAGGGACTCGAAGCCGCGATCGAAGCGAATCTCGTCACCGATGCCGATACGGCGTGTGCGTGGATCAAAAGCGGGCTCTCGAATGTGCTCGCGCATGGCGAACTGCCGTTTCTCGCTCATCAGATCGAACGCTGGCGCGCGCATGATGCCGCGGCGTTGATGCAGGGTAACCGGGAGTTTCTCGCGAGCCGCGAGTCGATGGAATTGCGGCGCGAAACGGAGCAGATGGGCTGGTCGCTGCGGCAGTTGTGTGCGTCGCTCGAATGGGGCGACGCCGACCGACGCGCGACGCTTGCATCGATGACGCCGATCGCGCAGCCGACGGCTTTCGCGTTCGCCGCGTTCGCGCACGACGCCGCCACGGATGCCGCCCTCGCCGCGTATGCGTTCAGCTGGGCCGAGAACCAGGCCGCCGCCGCGTTGAAGGCCGTGCCGCTAGGTCAGCTTGCGGGGCAGCGGATCATCGTTGCGCTGCGCGAGCCGATCGACGCCGCTGTCCGGCAGGCACTCGCCACTTCACCGGATGACATCAACACCTTCGCGCCGCAACTCGGCATTTTGTCGGCGCGTCACGAGTCGCAGTATTCGCGGCTTTTCCGCTCATAGCCTTTTGCTTTTTGACGATCAGAACATGAACGCTCCTCATCCGATGCAACGCACGAAGAAACTGCCGCCGCTGCGCGTGGGCGTTGGCGGGCCTGTTGGCTCTGGCAAGACGACGCTGCTCGAAATGCTGTGCAAGGCGATGCGTGACAAGTACGACCTCGTCGCGATCACCAATGATATCTATACGAAGGAAGACCAGCGCCTGCTGACGGTGGCGGGCGCTCTGCCGGCCGAGCGCATCATGGGGGTCGAGACGGGCGGCTGCCCGCATACGGCGATCCGCGAGGATGCGTCTATTAATCTCGAAGCTGTTGACCGGATGCTGACGCGCTTTCCTGATGCCGATATCGTTTTTATCGAGTCGGGTGGCGATAATCTCGCGGCTACTTTTAGTCCGGAGTTGTCGGACTTGACCATCTATGTGATTGATGTCGCAGGCGGTGAGAAGATTCCTCGCAAGGGCGGGCCTGGTATCACGAAGTCTGATTTGCTAGTGATCAATAAGACCGATCTTGCGCCGATGGTTGGTGCCAATCTCGATGTCATGGCTTCGGATGCCGCTAAGATGCGCGGCGCGCGGCCTTTTGTGATGTGTAATTTGAAGGCGCTTGACGGGCTGGATCGGGTGGTTTCGTTTATTGAGGAGAAGGGGTTATTGCGGGTGTGAGCGTTTTTTGTCTGCGACGCTGAGTGGTTTGTTTTGCCTCTGCGTTGGCATCTGTGTTTTGGCTTCGCGCTTCATGCGTTGCCGTTTCGTGTTTTGGCCTTTGCGCTGGCATCCGCGCTTTGCCTTCGTGCTTCATGCGTCGCCCCTGTGCGGGGCGGCACCTACTTTTCTTTGCCGCCGCAAAGAAAAGTAGGCAAAAGAAAGCGGCTAACACCGCCAGTTCTTGTATTTGCCTGAGGGCCCCCAACGGGTCTTATGCTTCACACGGCAACGTCTCTGTTGGCGCTCGTTGCCAACGCGTCGAATGAGCGCCTCACCCACTTCAAACACCCGAACTTGGGCTAGCGGCAGCGAATGGTTTGTGCCGCCCAGGTGGCAGACTGTGTGTAGGTTGTCGCTTCGTACAGGGTAGCGCTCTTACAGGGTGGAACGCATGCACTATCGGTCCGAAGTGTGGCGTGCGAGGCACTACGGCCTACACACAGTTTGCCACCTGGGCGGCCGTGGACTATCTGGCACGGCATGATGTAGCGTGGGTGCGTGAAGCGGGTGAGGCGCACCGCAAGAGCGCTGGCAACGAACGTGGGTCACGTGGTTGCCGTGTGAAGCGTAAGAACCTTTGGGGGCCCTCAGGCAATGAGAGATGTTGGCGGTGTTAGCCGCTTTCTTTTGCCTACTTTTCTTTGCGGCGGCAAAGAAAAGTAGGTGCCGCCCCGCACAGGGGCGACGCGTGAAGCACGAAGGCAAAACGCGGATGCCAGCGCAAAGGCAAAAAAACCAAACCCAACGTCGGGACGACAAAAACGAAGATGCCAGCGCAGAGGCAACAAAACCCAAAAGCGGCCAGCCGCCTCAGGCTGACAACAACGTCGTCAGCACACTAACCGTCCGCGCAGTCGCGCCCCGATGCCTCGCGGCAAACGCAGAAGCCGCCCCACTCATGGCCACCCGCCGCGCCTTGTCCTCAAAAAGCTCGCGCAGCACGCGCCCCAAGTCCGCAGGGTCTTTCACCTGCACACACGCACCAGCAGCCACAGCATCCGCCGTCGCCTGCGTGAAATTGAACACATGCGGCCCGATCAACACAGGGACACCCACACCACATGCCTCGATCAGATTCTGCCCGCCCAACGGCAGCAGACTGCCGCCAATGAACGCCACATCCGACGCCGCATAGTAAGCACCCAACTCGCCCATCGAATCGCCGAGCAACACCTTCACGTCACGCGGCAAATCAGGCACAACAATTTCACCAGCAGCAGCCGCGCCCGCAGGCGCCCATGCCGAACGGCGCACACACCGCAAACCCTTCTTCTCGACCAATGCCGCAACCTCATTGAAACGCTGCGGATGACGCGGCACGAGAATGAGCAACGCATCGTCAACGCCAAGCGCGGCGAACGCCTGCAACACCAGTTCCTCTTCGCCCTCGCGCGTGCTCGCCGCAACCCACACCGGACGCGTACCGATAGCCGCGCGCCACGCATGCCCGCGCGCCGCCAGTTCCGGTGGTGTGCTCATGTCGAACTTCAGATTACCGAGCACGGCAACATTGCGCGCGCCCAGCGCGGAAAGCCGCGTCGCATCCGACGGACTCTGCGCCAGCACGCGCGCAAACCCGCCAAACACGCCACGCGTCGCACTGCCGAACTTCGCGGCGCGACGGTACGAACGCTCCGACATCCGCGCATTCGTCAGCACGAGCGGCACGTCGGCGCGGCGGCATTCGTCGATCAGCGTTGGCCACACTTCCGTTTCCATCACGAGACCGATGGACGGTCGCCACGCCCTCAAAAAACGCCGCACCGCGCGCGGCATGTCGTACGGAAGATAGCAACGCAGCACGCGATCGGCGAAGATCTGCTCGCCCGTCGCACGGCCGCTCGGCGTCATGTGCGTGAGCAAAATGCGCGCGTCGGGTCGCGCCTTGAGCAACGCCTCGATGAGCGGCTGCGCGGCGCGCGTCTCACCGACCGACACGGCATGGACCCAGATCAGCGGCGTATCGTCCTCCGGCACGCGGCCGCGTACGAAACCGAAACGCTCGCCGATATGCTCGCGATAGCCGCGCTCCTTGCGCGAGCGGATCAGAAGACGCAGCACCGCAAGCGGCGCGATCAACCACCACAGCGTGTTATAGATGGCCCTCAGCATCGGGCCTCCATGCGCGGCATCAGGAACGGCATGGAGACAGCCGCGCCTGCGGCGCCTCGCACTACATTCGCGGGAAAAAGCAGGGCGCCGCTCAAACCAGCGCCCTGCCCTTCAGGCGTTCGAGAATGCCAAGCGGCGCGCACTCCGGCTGCGCCATCGACTTGACGGGCAGGAAGAACGTCTGCTCCATCATGAACTGGCCGGACATCACCGCATGCGACGTCTGATCCGAGAAGCACACCCACACGCATCCCGGCGGGAACGGCATCGTCACTTGCGGCGACGCCTTCTGGTAGTCGAGATCGGCCTTCATGCCGTCGTGCAGGTTCAGCATCAGATGGTCGTACTCGCTGCGCGGCGACTTGGTCACATGCAGCAGATTCAGCAGCCATGCCGAGCCGGGCATCTGCGGCTTGATGCGCGGCAGGAAACGCTTCGCCATATCCTCGAACGGCTCGCCGACGCGCCACACGCGCGGCGCGCCGTTCGGATTGATGTTCGTGAACACCCGCAGGATCCGTTCGCCATAGTTGGGACGCGACGGGAACGCGTCGACGTGCAGGCGGCTATCGTCCTTGCGCCACGACGTCTCGCGCGTCTCCACCTGATGCAGCCGCAAGCTGGTCGGCGCGACGCGCAGCTTGCCCTTGTACTCGGGAAACAGCCCGTCGACGAGCGATCGCGCATTCGATTGATAGCGCGCAATCAGCGCGCGCACAGCCGACTGCGTGACGGCATCGCCCAGCACGCCATGCAGCGCGCCGCCATTCGGCTCGAGACTGATGTTCTTGCGGTTCGGATCGGCCAGCGCGGGATCGAGTAGCGCGCGTTCGCCGCCCTCGATCGCAAAAGCGAGATTCGGGAAATACAGCACCTTGCCGCGCTCGACGCCCGCGAGAAGCGTCTCGCGCGGCATCGACAAACCCTGGCCGTGCCAGTCGGCGCTCGGTACTTCGATGATCTGGGATTCGTTCATGATCGCCTTTCAAAAGCGGATAAAGCTGGGCGCACTTGCTGCCGACGGCGGCTGACTTTCCCTGAAGGTGGCCGCCGCGCATCCGGCATAGACCTGATTATGGGCTTCGGGATGCGTCGACCGGCCGCTGGCGTCGCTCGCGCGGCGCTAGCTACCGGCATCCCAGGATGCCCGTGCCGCCATTGCCGCACCGCGTCACAACAGGCCGAATTCCGCCAGCGCGGACTTTACCTGCTGCAGCGTCGGCGGCTGGCCAGCCGTGCCGAGATTCACGACGTTCGGCGACCAGTAGCCGCCCGTGCGCCATGAAGTGGCGAAATTGTACAACTCGACCGTCGGGCGTTTCAGCGCGGCTGCGATATGAACCAGACCTGTATCAACTCCGACCGTCGCCGCCGCCCCCTCGATCAGGCCGACGACGGCGGGAAGCGACAGCTTCGGCGGCACGATTGCGGCTGCGCCGAACTCTTTGGCGAGACGCTCGCTCGTCGCACGCTCTTCGTCGCTGCCCCACGGCAGCACGATCGACGCGCCGCGCCGCACGAGCGACTGGCCCAGCTCGATCCACGCGGCATCGGGCCATTGCTTGTCCGCGCGGGACGTGGCGTGAACGAAAACCACGTAAGGCACGGGAAGATTCAGTTGCGCTTCGGACAGCGCGAGCGCCGCGCGCTGCGTGTCGAGGCCGAAGTCGATCTCGTCGGTGGGCTGCGGCGTCGGGTCGCCGAGTGCTGCCGCGACCAGTTGCCGCGTGCGCTCGACGACATGTGTGCGCGGCGGGATGGGCACGGACCGGTCATAGAAGAAGCGCACGGGCCATTCGTAGCCCGCGCCGTCCGTGCGATTGCCGAGACCGACGAGCGGCCCGCGCGCCATCTTCGCGACCCACGCGGTTTTGATGAGCCCCTGGCAGTCGATCACGAGATCGTAGTTTTCGGCGGCCAGCGCGCGGCGGAATGCGCTGATTTCGCGCCAGTTATCGACGGAGAGGATGCGCTTGCGCCAGCGCCGCAGCGACACGGGAATCGCGCGCCGGACGCCTTCGACCAGTTCGACCAGTTTGACGAAGCTCTCCTCGACGAGCCAGTCGATCTGCGCATCGGGATGGCGGCGGCGGATGTCGGCGATGGCCGGCATGTTGTGGACGACGTCGCCTAGCGACGACACTCTCACGATCAGGATCTTTTGCGCGCTCAAGAATGGGTTGCCGGGTTGTCCCGGCGTGAAGATGCTTTGAAGGAACGCAATTCTAGCGCGCTCTCCCGAGGGCGCGCGGATTCTGGGTTTTTTGGACTTTTTGGGGTTTTCGGGTGTGACGCTGAACTGGTCGGCGGCCCCGCACAGCGGCGTAGGGTGCCAGAGTAAACGGACCGCCGCCGCAGTTATGCGACTGAGCGACATAGTTGGTGCGAGTGACGTACTGCTGCGAAACACTCTTTACACGCGTGACACGGTGAAAATGAAACGCTGTGAGTGCCCGGAAGCACATGGGTGGAGCTGACGGGCTACAAGAAGATCGCGTCCACCGTCGAACTCCAGGCGAGTCGTAAGCTGTCGCCAAGTAGCAGCGTTGAATGTCCGTAACCGCCCCCAACAACAGCCGTTCGCGGCAACGCGGCTCCGACGGCAGCTTCCAGGATAAAGTGGCCTCAGGTACTCCGATAACCTCATCGGCCCAGCCTGACTTCTGACGGCGGATGGGCCGATGAACGCTGGCAGCAATTTCCGTTCGAAGGCCAGCCCATATCCGCCTGAATTATCCAGTCGAGACGCCCACTGGACTGGGACACCATGACGCCAAATGCACGGGAAACCCACGCGCTCGCCGTGATCCGCCTGGACTGCGGACCACGCCGCAACGGACGCCAGAAAACGCGAAGCCCTCGGCGATGACGTCCGTGCCGCCAAGTGGGTCAGATGCATCTGGTATCGCCAGGGAAGGTCGCCGTCGCTACTTGTGATACCACTCCTTCATCACGTCGACCTGTTCCGAATTCTTACCGGTCCAGCGCCAAGCGACTTTGTAAGTGGCCCGGAAGTTTTCATCCGAGAGCCGCTGGACGTCGTCCTTGAGCCCAAGCCGGTTGAGGTCGTCTGTGGGCACCGAGATGAGTTTATGGCCCCGGTTCTTTTCATCAGAATATTTCGGATTGCCCGGCACGGCGAATGCGTCCCTACTCCCTGGGTGGTCTGCATAACCAACGAATACCTGAACCGTGTAGCCGCCTACGAGTGCATCAGTGACTTTCAGGGTGTCACAGAACTGCTTGACGTAACTATCCGTCCCCTCGGATGGTTCGGCTCCCAATGTGCAAGCGACGATGCAGACTTTCTTCAATTTCCAGCCCTTTCCATTTGGGGCGGCCTCCTTCAGGAGTTTGGCCAGTTTGTCGACCGTCGTTTTCCCACGTGCTTCCCGGCCGCCTCTCCCGTGCAGGATGAGGTAGGCGCCCCATGTGAGATCCATGGTTCCGGCGCTCTTCTTGCCTGCCTTATCTGCAGCCTCGAGTTTGCCTTTGGTGTCTTTCAGGTATCTCAGCTTTGAGTTTTGGCTCTCAAAAGGCATTAAAAATGCCGGCGTCATGCGGTTTCCCTTGGCCTTGGCATCGGCCCCTTCGGAGAGAGCCAGCTGGTCAGCGAGTCGGCCCGTTTTCTGTAATTGCTTCTCTAGCAGCGCGTTCGCCGAAGGGGCTACCTCGCCGGCTTTGTCTTCGGACTTTCCAGCCTCATACAGGATAAGAAGGCGATCGACTTTCATGTGTCTCCCGGTCTCGGATTGAACTCCTAAAGCAGTTCTAGAACATTCGGATGAATGTGCAACCTGCCGTGAGACACCTTTCACCGATGAAAACGTGTCCCGTATGCAGCAGGCCGAAAACGCAAAAACCGCATCGCTGATAACGTGTCTTTAAACGATGTGGTTTTGGCCGGTGGACGTCTACTTCTGGTCGCACAGCAAGTGGCTGATCACTTAGCGTGAAACGCCGCTACATCATGCACGAGACCTGATGATCAGTTTGCCGGCGGATGTTTGAACGTCCGCAGCCTGGAGCGGAAAGGCCGTTCGAGCGTCTGCGGGCCACGCCGGCGAATGGCCGAACCCGGTCCTCTCGAATCTTGAAGTCTCTCCCCATCCATCTGTCTACGTCGGGCAGGAGGGGGACCCAAAGCGGACAGGCTGGCGAGACCTGCTACAAACTAGCTAGGGCATTGTCGATTTCCAATCATCAGATTCGTCGTCAGTGAACCTCATTCAAAGGATCTCCCATGAAATACCTCGGCCTGGCCTACTTCTCCCCCGAAAAGTTCGCCGCGATGACGCCAGACAAAATCAAGGAATTGGTTAGCCAGTGCCCAGCATTGGACGAGAAGATGCGCGCTACCGGCAAGGTTCTGATTTCCGCCTCCCTTGGCGATCTGGACAAGTGGAAGACGCTCCGCCCGCGCACTGGAGGGACGCGCATCACCGATGGGCCTTACACCGAGTCGAAGGAAGTCGTGGGCGGCCTATTCGTCATCGAGGCGGACAGCCCTGACGAGGCGTTACGCATCGCCTCCATGCACCCGGCTGCCACACTGGGCGAAGAAGGCGGATGGGCCGTGGAGCTTATCCCCTTGGACTTCTATCTGGCGCGATGAGGATTTGGACGCCTGTCTCAAGAAGGCGTTCGCGTTCCTTTCATCACAGACACCTTCACTGTGTCGGGAGTCATCGCCGGTCATCGCGGCGATGTCCGCTGTTGGCCGATGCTGGAAGGCAGTCCAACAGCGAAGCTCTTTCGTCACGCGCGGATATGCGTTACCACACGAATCGCCGACGCTCGTCGGCGTATGGTGACACTTACGCTTGTCGCCTAGCCAGCGAAGCAGTTCGGCGATGTTTCCGCGTTTTGATTTCGACTCGTACTAAACACCGCGTCTTAAATAATGCAGCATAATCTTCGCAGAATCTCGTTTGGCCTGATCCAGTGTCCGAAACAGGCCTCGACGGCCTTGAGCACTTCGACGAGCGTGGCAAAGTAGCGGTTGTGCATTGCCAGGCGCCGGGTCAGTTTCCGGACACGCTCGATAGGCGCCAGTTGCGGACTATAGGCCGGCAGGAACAGAAACGTCAGATGGCCGTCGTCGCTCTATTCGCGCATTGTGGAAAGCCTGAAGGCAGTCAGCGCCATGATTCTCTTCCTGCGCGGTAGTCCGTTGCCCCGCCCTTGGATACGTTGCCTCATGTCGATGCTTTCACTGTGACGTCTTTGCGCTCGAATCGAATGACTGCTTGTTGGGGGCGGATGTCGACGCTGCGTGTTCGCGAACGGTTGATACTGGCCGATCGCTGCCGATTCCACAGGCCCGGCAGCGATCGCCTGACGGTGCGGCTTCCGGCTGGTTGGTGACGAATTCATTCTGCGAGGACCAAACCTTTGAGTTTAATCAGCGGCCGGCATGGCTAACTAACTTGAGCGGAATGTTCTATCAGATCTTGCGGTCGTCCTACATACCTCATGGAGCAAATTCAGGTCGATAGTACTTAATGTTTTTTCGGCTAACCTATCGGAGACTGCCTCGATGTCGGTAAACGAGAAAACTTGAGTGCATGCCACTAAGTATGACCCGATCACCGATGGATGACTTCCATCGGGTTCGTATAGGTCGATTTCAGGCCGCAGTCTGCGAAACTCATCTCAAGCCAGGCCGACTGGGATAACTCTGGCTCCGGTCACCTTAGCCAAACCCTGAAACGCCGTAACGATATTTGCCTGCGACGCTGGGTCATTCTTCCGAGCCCAAGTCATGTATAAATATGGCTTCGCACCGGAGATTTGAATCTCATCGACGAATCTTCGCACATGTTCTTGCATGCTTTTCAATGCACGGAGCGGTCGAGTGCTTTGGTCCTGCAACACGACCGCATTCCATTTCTGGGCGGCTAGACGCTTTTGGACTTCGCCTCGGTTCCAATGCGCCGCAAGCGATGCTCCGCCAAATGCGAGTACATCTACCTTCACCTGCATATCGGGAATGCCTGCCTCAAGGAGCCTGGCAAGCATCGTTGGCATATCGTTTCTCGTTGTATAGCTATTGCCAACAAAGAGGACTCGAAACTCGCTGCGCATGGTGATGGAATATAACGACTCGTCCGCCAATTAATGCGATGACTGCACCGACATACCAATGCTCATCTACTTCATCCCACATGGTACCCCGATTGAACGACGGTCGCCTGTGCGACGTCGAACGAGATTCCCGAGGTTGGTAGAAGCAGGTCCGGCGTCATAGTGCATGCACACCACGTTCCGCGAATGACCGCTTCGCGTGAAATCCTCCGCCCGGAGTCGACCCGCTCCGGACGTTCAACCCGGTGGCACGACCCTTTATGGAGGATCAACAGCGCAATAAACCCAACTGCAGAACTGTCCGTCGAACCGGGGCAGCCTCACCTTGCGCCAGCGGTAATAGCTCTGCTCGGAGATGCTGGCTTCCTTACATTACAGCAGGGCGCTCCGGAGCGTCACCGGTACCCGGCCGCGCAAATTTTTCCATGAACGACGCGTGGTATGTCTATAACACCCGAACGGGGCTGCGCTCAGATCATCGATGACCAGCTGCGTGACGCGCACGAGACGCCCTGGACGGCATACCGCCCTCCAGGATTTCGTGGTTGAGTTTCCGATGGGAGGCAAATATGGACAAGCGATTGAATGAAGAAGGGATGGATCTGCTGTTCCGTCAGGCTCGAACCCACAACAGCTGGCTGCCTAAACCGGTCGGTGATGACACATTGCGCGAACTCTACGAGCTGATGAAGTGGTGTCCAACGAGCGCAAACTGCAGCCCGGCACGTATTCTGTTCCTGTGCACTCAGGAAGCGAAGCAACGACTTCTCCCGGCATTGGCACCAGGCAATATCGACAAGACGATGAGCGGACCGGTGACTGCCATCATCGCTTATGACGGCAAGTTCTATGACAAGCTGCCTAAACTCTTCCCGCACGCAGATGCGCGAGCCTAGTTCGCCGACACACCGGAACTGGCCGAGGTCACGGCACGGCGCAATAGTTCGCTACAGGGGGCTTATTTCATCCTGGCTGCCCGGTCGCTCGGATTGGATTGTGGTCCGATGTCCGGGTTCGATCATGCAAAAGTCGACCATGTTTTTTTCCTGCGAGCGCACCGGAGGGCACCTTCCAGCAGGAGTACTTTCCAGACAGCCATATCAAGTCGAATTTCCTCTGCAATCTGGGCTATGGTGATGCGGCAGGGCTGTTCCCGCGCAGCCCACGGCTGGATTTTGACGAGGCCTGCAAATTGCTCTGACCACCTGGAACCTTGCTTTGCGGGTTTGATCTCCCGGTTTTGCCAGGAGGAAGAAATGCCCCGTCACCCGAATTTCGAGCCAAAGGGCGTCATCCGCGACTGCATCCTGCCGTTCCCCGAGGATCTCAAAATCGATGAGCGCGCTTGTCGCCAACACTTGAGGCATACGGCAGACGTTCACGGGGTCAGCGCCATCACGGTCAACGCGCATGCGACCGAGGTCGCCTCGTGCAGCTTCGAGGAGCAGCGGCGCGTTCTCGACGTGACCATGGACGAAATCGGCGACCGCACGCCGGTGGTTAACGGCGTTTATGCCGCCGGCAGTGCTGAAGCCGCGCGCATGGCCGACGCAGGTAGGGCATCGGCTCTGCTCGTCTATACGCCGTATGCGGCGGACCCTCAGGGAGGCTGTCTTGCTGTTCGACGAGACGAGCGTACGGCTTGCAGAGTCTCGACTAAGACACTATGACTTTCCGTGAGGCAGAGGCTGGCCGCCGTGAGGAATCAAACGCGGGTTAGCATTGCTGCCAGAGCCGCACGGTGTGGACGGTGCCACACCCGGCGAATTCCCGCACGGAGGCCAGTATGGAACACGATAGCACGCTGTACGTCGGCCTGGACGTTCACAAGGACTCGATCACGGTCGCCTATGCGCTCGGCACGGGCGAGGTCGAACTTCTGGGCAAGGTCGGTACGACGAAGACGGATATCGATCGCCTGTGCAAGCGTCTTCAGTCGAAAGCGCGACACGTACGTGTCGTCTACGAGGCAGGGCCATGTGGCTACGGCCTTTACCGGCAACTGGTCCAGAAAGGATTCGACTGCATGGTGTGCGCACCGTCGCTGATTCCCAGAAAGCCCGGCGAGCGCGTCAAGACGGATCGGCGCGATGCGATCAAGCTTGTGCGGTCTCTACGGGCCGGAGACCTGTCAGCGGTGTATGTGCCGACGGTCGGGGACGAGGCATTTCGCGACCTCGCCCGTGCATGGATGACAGCCAAAGACGATTTGAGGCAGGCGCGGCAGCGGCTCAAGTCGTTCCTGCTCGCACACGATGTACGCTATACCGGCCACGCCGATTGGGGACCTGCTCACCGACGCTGGGTGAGCCAGTATGCGTTCGGTAGCGAATGGCAACAGTTCGCGTTTGAGGAGCTTCGGCGCACGATTGAAGATCGGCTCGCGCAATGCCAGCGGGTTGAAGCCGCCTTGCGTGAGGCAGTGACAAACTGGCGGTTCTATCCGGCCGTCCTGGGCCTGCAGGCCATGCGCGGTGTGCAGTTCACCACGGCCGTTGGAATGCTCGCCGAGCTCGGCGATCTGTCACGCTTTGACCACCCGCGGCAATTGATGGCGTGGCTCGGCGTCACCCCGACAGAACACTCATCGGGTGACAAGCGACGGCAGGGCAGCATCACCAAGACCGGCAACAGCTATGCAAGAAAGCTGCTCGTCGAAGCTGCCTGGAGCTACCGGCACCCAGCACGTGTAAGCGCCGATATTCAACGCCGCCATGAAGGCATTCCGAAGGCCATCATCGATCGCGCCTGGGACGCGCAGGTTCGACTCTGTCGCCGATACCGGAGACTGTCCGCACGTGGCAAGAATGCCAATACCACGGTCGTGGCTGTGGCCCGTGAACTGTCGGGTTTCATCTGGGACATCGGGCGCCTGGCGATGTCGCTCGCGTTACCTCGTAGCAAAGAGGCAACCTGATTACGAAGCACCACGACGCTCACTTTATAGATGCACGAGTTTCCTGAAGGCGGCGTAGCCCGGCTACTCGAGTAACCCGCGGCATAATCCCGCAACGGATATCAACCGACTTGCGGCTTAAGAATGCGGCAGGCTCATGAGACGGTCCACTGTAATGCGGTATCCAACCCGCGGATATCAGGATGATCCACCGTCGAGATTTACTGCTACGTCGCCCTCAGGAAATTCATTCGCGTATCAGAACACTGGACACCCCACATTCCCATTGACACGGAAAGTCATATCAGATTATTTGGTGATGCTCTTGATTCCGCCGCGATAAAGGGAATGTAACGATTCCGCTATGAGGGGAGACGCAAATGAATGAGCGACAAAATATTCAGTTGGTGCAGCAGGCATACGATGCTTTCAGCAAAGCCGACATCGAGGGCGTCCTGAAAAGCCTCGCCGAAAATGTCGACTGGTTCATACCTGGAACTGAGATCATCCCGTTCGCCGGGCGAAGGCACGGTCCTCAGGAGGTCGCGGAATTCTTCAGTACGCTTGCTGCGACCCAGACTGCCGAACGATTCGAGCCAGTCGATTTTATTGCCAGCGACGACAAGGTTGTCGTCCTTGGCGTGCAGCGCTGGCGCGTGAATTCGACTGGCATGACGTATGAAGATGAGTGGGCTCACGTATTCACGATCGAAAGCGGACAAATCACGAAATTCAAGGAATACCATGACACCGAGGCTGAAGCGGCGGCTCATCGCCAATAGAAACACTGGCGTACCTGTAATGAGGGCCTGGCAACGGCACAACGGCGTTCGGCTAGCAGACCCAAAAGGGGCGGCGACGTGATTCTCGTCTCCCGTACAGCGGCGATAAGCGCGGGCGAGATCAGCTGTTGCAGGATTCGTCCAACAGCCAGCAAGTATTCGATTACCCGCTGCTAGTTCGACAGTGCCCTTCGGCGCGTCGATCCAACGACTTGGCGCGCCGAATCTGACCATCGACAGCGCTACAGCCAACGCGCTCTCTCGCAGCCTGAAAGGCACGTCCGTCGAAGCCGAAGCCAATGGCGGGGGTATAGTGCTGTGGTCCCGCCCGGTATCGTCGCGAATCGTGACAACGGGAGAAATTGTATGAAGGCAATTCACGCTATCAAGATCACGGGCGGCGCGCTCGTCGTTGTCGCATCGCTGAACGTGCATGCACAGGCGAGCGATGCAGCTGTCGAATCGGGCGCCATCGCGGCATCAAGCACCAAGGAGCAGTCCAAGGCGACCAAGGCTGCCGATCGAGCGTTGCAAAAAAAGGTGCGCGGCGCTCTGGCGAAGGCGAAAGGCATCAACGTCGCCAACATCACAGTCCGTGCGCGTGGCGGCGCAGTCGTGCTGCAAGGCTCGGTGCCGGAGCCAGGCCAAATCGAGCATGCTACTGAGGTCGCAAAGAGCGTGGAAGGTGTGACCTCCGTGAAGAACGCACTGACGATCCGCCCGGAAGGAGGTATGTAACCCATTCAGCAGGACTACGCCCGCTCTCGACCTGAAGTGTGCGGAGGTCCGCGTCCGTGCCACAAGAAAAACCAGGACAGCAAAGGGCAAACGTCATCCGGCCCCGCCTTTGCGTATGGCAACAAGGGGTAAGCGGCTGCCATGACCTGCTCGATCTGCGGAATCTGCTGTGGGGTAAAGCCGACGCCAGAACGTCCGACCGACGACGTATGCGAACAGCGGGTTGTGGCCGACTGCTGTCCGACGCGGCCGGCAGAAACCGACCCAGCTTGTGTGAAAACGCGGCGCGGGCGCTCTGACGACTTTTCACACGAGCAGTTACGCCCGTCGACGGCCTTGTTAAGCCCGTCTTACGTTTATCGGTTCTTTGATCACGTTGTGAGAAGAAGAAGTGCCTGGGCGCCTTAATGCGCGCGAGCGCGGCCGGCCTGCTGCAAGTCTGTCCTCAGGCTCGCATCTTTTGCATCATCGATCCAGTGCCAAGGATCGCCATGACACGCCTGAGGTTATACGCGAGCACATGGAGGCTCATTTCGGTGCTGACATGCTCACGTGTCTTCATCAGGAAGTGCGCCGCGCCCATCCAGAATTTCAGCGTACCGAATGGGTGTTCAACGGTCTGACGGCGTATGCGCATCATGTCCGGCTTCTGGTCGAGCCGTTTCTGCATCGCCTCGACGACGGCCTCATGTTCCCAGCGCTTTATCCGGCGAGCCTGTTTGCCCGATGTGCATTGTTTCCTGATTGCACAGGTAGAACAGGCTGAACTCGAATAGCAATGTAGCGTCATGCCATGCTCGATGTTCGTGAAACGCCAGTTGAGCCGCTGCTGGGCGGGGCAAAGATATTCGTCGTCTTTGGCTATGTAAATAAAATCCTGCTTGCCGAAGTAGCCGTCAGCGTTCTTGCCCGAAGTCAGCGGTTTAGGAACGAAGGTCGTAATACCCGCTTCACGGCATTGCAGGACTTCCTCGCTTTTGAAGTAGCCTCGGTCGGCAACCACAGTCAGTTCCTTGATGCCTGTAGCCGCGCGCGCCTGCCCCGCCATGTTCGTCAACTGGCCGCGGTCGTTGCCCATGTTGGTGACCTCGTGCGCCACGATCAGATGATGCGTGTCATCAACCGCCGTCTGAACGTTGTAGCCAACCATTCCCGTTCCCCGACCGCTGGTAGCCATTGAGCGCGAGTCCGGATCAGTCAACGATACCTGTCCATCTGGTGACTCGCGCAATTGCTGTTCCATCGCCTTGAGATCCTGCATCTGCTGTTTGAGCTTGCTGATCTTGTCGCTAATGCGACTCGTCTTCGCCTCAGCAACATCGGATTGAGTCCGGTCTGCCGTCTCCAACGCGGAAAGACATCGCGCGATGCTCTCATCAATTTGTTGCAGGCGCGCCTTGACCTTCGCGCTAGTAAAATTCCGATCGCGATTATTGACGGCTTTGAACTTGCTGCCGTCGATGGCCACTATCGATTTTGAGAAGAGGTCAAGATTTCGGCATAGCACGATGAACTGACTGCAGACATTGCGGATTGCCTTGCCATTGTTGCGTCGGAAATCGGCGATGGTTTTGAAGTCGGGCGATAGGCGGCCTGTCAGCCACATAAGCTCGATGTTGCGCTGGGTCTCACGCTCCAGACGCCGGCTCGACTGAATGCGATTCAGATAGCCGTAGATATAAATCTTGAGCAGCACGGATGGATGATACGAGGGCCGTCCCGTTTCTGCGGGAGCAGTTCCGTCAAAGCCGAGATCACGAAGATCAAGCTCATTGACGAAGACATCGACTACGCGTACTGGATTGTCGTCGGACACATAGTCCTCAAGGTACTCAGGCAGCAAAACAGCTTGCTTACGGTCTGCGCCTTCGACGAATCGCTTCATGTACCCGCCCGACCTGGATGCGTTACTTCAGTTTAGGCGATCAGCGTACGTTTTCACACAAGCTGGACCCATTACGGCCACTCAGTTCTACGCCACCGATGGCAGGTATCAGGGGAAATCGGTTACCGAACTGAACGCCGCAAATCGTCGCTCCCGTATTGTGTTTTGATGTTTCAATGGATGCCGGTGTCCAATTCGTCTCCCCCGATCACCTGCTATATTTACATAGCGACGCGTGCAGTTTGCCGTTCAATATTTCAACGAAAAGCTAGCAGGACTCAAATCCAACGGGGTAGCAGAATGTACCAATATGAATATTCCGAAGAATTCGAAAAGCAAATCTGGAAAGATTGCATTTTTGCATTCGATACATCAGCGTTGCTTGAGCTATATTTTTATTCCGAAATATCGCGAGAAAAACTGTTCTCAAATGTTCTTCACACGCTTGAGGGCCGTCTATGGATACCGGGTCACGCGGAATTCGAATACCGTAAAAATAGAAAAAAAGCGATTACAAATCCCATCTCCGAAAAATATAAGCCGCTTATCTCAGAGGATCTTAAAACTCTTCGCAATATGTCTAAAGCGTTGGGCGATAAGATAAAGGATGTCTCGCAAAAGACGAGAAAGGAGCACACGCATCCATATCTTAATCAATCCATCCTGAGACCTATCTGCGCTGCGAGCGAATTATTCAAGGCTGAAATGGAGAGGTTTCACTCGAGCGCAGAATCTGAAATAAATCTACGCATAGCGGAAATAGAAGCCATGGAAATGAGCGATCCCGTATTAAATAGAATTTCGGGTACATTTTCCTTTGGCAAAAATTACACGTTTTCTAGAAAGATGGAGATTTTGGCGGAGAGTGAACTACGATTCAGAAGTCACATTCCCCCTGGATATCTGGATGCAGAAGGAAAGAATGCGAAGGAAGGATTGCAAAAAATTGGCGATCTCGTTATTTGGAATCAGATAATTGATCACGCAATCGAAACGGGCTTGCCGATTGTATTTGTAACCAATGACGTCAAGCTGGATTGGTGCCACATAAAAAAACATAGCAATGAAGTGAGAATCGAAAGGCCCCGCGAAGAGCTGATACAAGAGATTGGAGAAAAGGCATCCGCACGATTTTGGATGTATAGTTTTCCGCAGTTTTTATACGCATGTAAACGAGAACTCCACGTATCTATCGACGACGCCGTGATGAAGGAAGCTGAAGCGGTAGCTTCTGAGGCGGCGCCAAAGGGGCTAGGGAAATTGCGCTTTGATGGGATATACCGGGGATTATCGGATGACGGAAGCTATAGCCAATACATGCGCTTTTTTCCCGATGGACAAGTCATCGGCGTCAGCGTCTCTGGCGATTATTCAGAGAAAATTCTTAAATGGTTTAAGTATGGATATGAAGACAATGGCATGTTTCAATGGGATGGAAAAGATATCGTATTCGCCTTATCCTCAAACATGGGGAAAGTCGATTATCTGGGGGAAATTCTGGAAGATCATCTGATTTTAAATTCGCATAGCCACATCAATGGCCGAAAACTTGAAGGTAAAATTTATAATTTCATTCCAGTGTCTTGAGAGGCACTAGCGTTCATGGTGCAGCACATAAAACTGTCTAATCGATGAAAGCTCAGAAGTTGATTACATTGGGAAGATGTGGGATAGGGCAAGATACGCTCCAGTGAATGACGCAACGGTCAACTTGCGCGATGTGTACAGATTTTTTGGCAACGAGCGATGCGGTATCGAGGACTCGTCGTTACTGAACGCGTAAGCGCGCAATGACCGTTCGTGGCCGCTTTGCGTCATGCGCTACACGAAGTAGCTCGCCGGGATGGCGATAATTCAAACTACAAGCTGCACCTATACTGAGTGAAGTTCGCCCCCTGTGCGGGGTTGGGTTAGGGCGGGAAGTCGAAGTGAAGGAAACCATAGTGTGCGACGGCGAGGCGCCACCACTGGACGCGCCGACCAATGACGGCTTTGACGTCATCATCATCGGCGCGGGTCTCGCCGGGTGTACCGCTGCGCGGTTGTTCGCGTTGGAAGACCTGCATGTCGCGCTGGTCGAACACCACGCCGACAAGGCCGCTTTTAAGCAGTTATGTACGCATTTCATCCAGGCGTCAGCCACGCCAACGCTGCGGCGTCTGGGTCTTGACAGGCTAATTGCGGACGCCGGCGGCCTGCGCAATGGCGTTGATATCTGGACCCGCTACGGCTGGACCGGCGACGTCGCCCCTCTCGACGAGAACGGTGAGCCTGTCTTCGGATGCAACATTCAGCGCCGAACCCTTGATCCTATCCTGCGCCAAACTGTGCCTCATGCGTCCAACTCGGATCGATCCGCTCAGCCTCTCAGCCTGTCGTAGCTGCAACGATAGGGTCCGAAGCGGCTCAGTGACTTATTGATGGGAAACTGTTGTGCAAACTTTGTTTCCGCAACTGTCGATCAAGGTCGAATCGTTGCACGCTGATCTAGCAGAGACGATGAAAGTGCACAAACGAAAGTCGCCGCCGGATGCGTTGAGCGGTGAATGAGCAGTCGAATCAAAGCTTGCAAACTCCTGACAATCGGGCTTTAATGAGGCTGTCTACATTCTCGGCCGCTTACGAGCGCATTCTCGGCCGCTTACGAGCGCCCCAATTGAGGCCATAACAGTGCATTTCTTCCAGAGTCTTCCTGTCCTGGTGTGTTTCCGTTCTCGGGGCCTACCCGAAGCGGAGACGTGCGGGCGTCAAGACCCAGGGACTGTGAAACGCACACGGAGCCGCGTTCTTCCCGCGGACAAGTCAGCACTTCCCTTCGCCCGGCGCTTCGAATAAGAGCGAAGAGCCGGGCCTCCTACCAGACCTGACGGCACACGACACCATTTTTTCGCGCCTTTCCTCGCAGGCGAGGCAAGTAGCGCAGCAACGCGCAGTCGTGTGTCGCGTCCAACAGCCTCCCGTCGCGCTGCTAACGCGCGGCCTGCTGCCGCGCTGCGATTGCGGCGGGGCTAACCACGTGCTGGAAAACTGGGAAAGCCATGAGAACGCAAGCGAAGCATCCATTGCAGGCTGTTCAAGCTGGGAAGACACTCGCGATCGAGTTCGCAAAACGGCCTGTAGATATGCACGGGTCTGCGCCGCAGGCGCGACACGTCGCACTATTGAGTTACTGCTCGACATATAAGGGCTACCGCCTTTCAGTCCATGCGCGGCCTGCGAACACCGATCTATATGCCGCCGACCTTGTTATTGAACAGTCGGAGTCCTCATCATATAAATTTCGCGCCCTGGACTATTTCTACACGGCGGCGGAGGCGCTAGGGTATGCGACGCGATGGGGAAGGATATGGATCGATCACCGACTGCAAAAAGTGGTGGAGCGGGCCATGGGTATCGACATCATGGACGGCAGACCTGACACCGCTCGCGGAAGCGGGGAGTAGTCGTCATGCAATCGCTCACCTCACTGTCAGTCGCGCGGCCTCTTCGCTTTGTACTGCGGGACGCAGGCAACCCGACAGCAGCACGACTCTACTGGCTCGGTGCCGCGAAGCCTTCGACGTACGCGAGCTTTGCCGAGGTCACCCGGCGCCTGGCTCCACTGATGCAGGTGGTCTTTTCAGATGAGCGTCCCGGCGCGTTCGTGAACCGGGATGTCGTGCGCTGCGTGCATCGATCGGGCACGGCCACACGGCTGATCTTTCTCGATGAGTCCTGGCTGGAGATATGGGATGACAGCCGATGCTCAGACATCTGCAATCTTTATTCTTGCCGGAGGCAATCGTGCTGTTCCCCCAAACCTGTTCTCTCACTGATATGAAGACGCCTGCGGAAAATGAGCGCATCGTGTCCGAAAGCGATCTGGCTCAACTGAAAGCGTGCATCAATTTGCCGACGGCGACACCGCAGCAGCGAGCGATGGTGGAGACGATTGAGGCCACCGCTTTACTTGTCGCCCCCGACCAGATACCGCCTGACGTCGTCACGATGAACACGATGATTGAATGCGCGGCACACGACAGTGCGGACACACATCGCTGGACGCTGGTTTATCCCGACAAGGCGGACTATCGGATGGGACATCTGTCGGCGCTGTCGCCTGCCGGCATTTCACTTTTGGGTGCGCGATGTGGGCAGACCGTAGTGTGCCGACCACCGAGCGGCGTGCAGATCCGTTACGTTATCAAAGCGATACTGCTGCAACCGGAGAGCCGCCACTTCGCTCAGTGACGCCTTTGGCTACCACTCGACTGGGGGGGAGCCGGGCAGTTGCAATCATCGGGTAGCGACCGGGCTGAAATCGCCGCCCCCGGGCCGACGGCGAACAGACCAAACCGACCCGTTACGGACTTTCGTACTCTCTTCATGCTCGCGTCCCTTACTGGATCGAAGCAGTCGTGGAATATGTTGATTCGTACCGAGCGAGCCCACGGCCCTTCCTGAGGCTATCGCGTCGACAGGCGCAGCTAGTGTGCCCAACGTCCCGTTTCACCAAGTTTTTACCGATTTTGTTGATCTCGAGTTTGAACCGCGACTTCGCAGAGATTATTCATCTTGGCCGCTGTCCAATTTGATCTGTATCGCCCTCGTACAGTCTTGAGCAAGCTTCGAGCCGCTCTTGGCCGCCGAACTGCTCAAACCGCACTTCCGCAGCAGCCTTGATCTCCGCCGCCGTGAGAAATGGCTGATCCTTGTCTCTACTCCGCGGGAAAATTAAGATCCTAGCTTTCGGAACGTCCCAGCCTTTTCCTTGAAACCGTCCACGCCCGCGAATCTCCTGATAGTTCACAGGCGGCGATACCTTACCCAACAATAGGCCGTTCATGGCGATCGATGCTTCGCCGAGCTTTGTCGCCGGCCCGGTGTCTCCTACTACTCCATATACGATCTGCTTGCTCGGTCCGATGGCCACAACAAGGTCGCCAACTTCTACACCCTTATCTTGGAATGTCGTGGGTTTGGCCGCCTTCAGTCGGCCTGGCAACACCAAGGCGGGTACTTTTAGTGCATCCACGTAGGCTTCCTGCGAGCAGGCATCATGTTTGACCTTATGAAGGGCCGTCGCAGATATGAGATAGCCGTCAACTGGTGCGCAAGGCTTCCGATCGTTATCGAAGGCAATGATCTGCGGCGAAATGCGCGTTTCGGCAACATTGGGCCAATGGGCCGCCTGCTGGCGTTGAGTTTCGAGCCTGCGAGCTTTCAGCCCATCGGCGTCTAAACCCGCGCACTCATCTGACATTGCATTACAAAGATTATTGAGCGCTGTGCGCTCGCCCCAAAAGTCGTCAACGCTATACGATCTACTCGTACCGTCGGTATTGGTGTGTAACCCGGTCTGAAAGAAAACAAACCTGCTTTCGCTATCGCTCCAGACTGGGGTGGTGCCGGCCCGCACGTTCAAGTTCACCTGACTGGCGCGCTGAGGCATGCCACATTCCGCCCCGCGCACCGAACCGACCATCAAGGTGGACGCCGTTAGATATGCTGCCACGCACGAAGAAATTTTTCGAGCCATGATACCCATCCATCATGTGAATATACGAATTCCGTAGTCAGCAACGCGCATGTTTTCCGACTTTAACCTATTCTCGAAAGCGACATGCATTAGTGGCAGAATTTTCTGCCAATGGCATCGAAAACCATCTCAGTTGTTACTGTTTTTCGTTGGTTTTTCGTTGGTTTTTTGTTGGGGCGATCTTCTATCTAAGCCCGGCCCGCTGGCTTACGTCCAATGGCGTTTTCGCTTGGGTGGCTCCAGCAGTTATTTCCTGAAATCTCTGAGACCAAGAATCGACCATTGCCTTCTCTTTGGACAAATCGGCCGATAGATTTTTGACGCAGTCCATTTGCCACGTACCCAAGGCGATTTGAGTGTTCAATTGCTCAAGGGCTGCCGCCATTTGATTTTGCCGCGCGAGATTGCCGCTTGGATCGTAAAACGCGATCGTGGCTGCCACGGCAGTGCCAATGGCCGGCAGAACTAGTGCCCCTAGCCTTATCGCCCGCCCACGGGCGGTCTCTGCTTTACCAAACTCTGACGAACTCAAAGCAACTAGGATCGTCGTAAGAAGTCCGATTATAATAGTCGAAAATAAGGAAAATTGCGCAGCGATATATGCCGTCTTGGCATTAACTTCAGTTAGGAGTCGCTTCGTGAATACCGAGTCGTTAAGGCTCGCAATTCGAATATAGAGTGGATGGACTTCAATATATTTTAAATCGGATGGCGGTGATAAATCTGGTTCGGAAACGCCGAGCACTTCCCGCAGTTCTTGCCGTATCGACCCGGGCGATGGGTATCCGAGGCATCTATCTATCGATAAAAGTATTGCATTTCTGTCTTTGTTAGCTTCAAGTGTGTTGTCGTTTGGAAGTTTGCTATATTCCGTGACCGGAGACCTTGAGCTAGTCCATTGATCTGGTAGTACCGAAACAAGTATGCGGACGGTGAGAGCAACTCCAATGACTGACAAAAGAATAAAGAGAACGCTCTTTACGATAACGCGGTACGCGTTCGTTGCGATTTTCATCTGAGCGCTCCACATGATCCGTGATTGAATCGGATGAAACGAATAATTCTGTGTCAGACTTTACTTCCGAACGTTTCTGAGTATTTCACAAAGCATCGGACAGGAATGTGGTCGAAGCCTCGTTCGAGGCGATCGAAAGTTCCTGATCAATCAGCGGGCGCGGCAGCGTAGCGGGGGCATCTCTCAAGTCGGTGCGATTCATTAGCGTATCCATCGACCGAAGCAACCGCTGATGCGTGACGGACGGCCTTGACACCGGGCACTGGTGTGCCATCGAGCCAGCATGTGCCGTGTTTCAATTGGAGATCGGACCTTGGCGCGCCGCGACGAGTCATCCAGGCCGAGTTCCTTCAGTAACGCAGTGTTGAACCACGTATCGTCAACCGTCAGCGCTGTGGCAAACGACACTTCGCCAACACCTTGCTTAAGCGGGGGCTTGCAGCAGTCGATCCATCACCGTCATTCGAGATCGCTCGCATTACGGACCTTGATTAAGCACGATCTGGAAACTCGCTTCCGAAAGCGCACGATCGGGGAACTCTCTGCATCCAATGACTTGGCGCATTTCATTAAAAACATAAAGGAACGTCGATCTTCACTTGGAATGAGCGCTCGCGCACACTTCCAATAGAGATCCCTTGCCGACGCATCTTTACCTCTCCTATTCTAGTAACAGCAATTCCTATATCTCCAAAACTGAAATCCCACCGGGGAAATTGAAAGCGTGGACTCTCAAATGACGCGATAATACGACCGAGGGAATAATCATGAAAAGGGAAGTCAGTGCGGCAGAGGATCGTATTATTGTTGGACAATTGAAGATCGATCTTCTACTTTGCTTTGTGTTCGGAGTGATTTTCGTATCGGTGATGCTTTACTTCGCTACGAGCATTCCCAATCCATCTCCCTTTAGTTTTACCGTATTCATAGTAGTTCTTGCTCTTGCTGCAGCTGGCGTTGGCGCAATGTTGCCGGGAACTTTCGAACTTCGATATAAGAAGACGCTTCGAGCCGCCGGTGGATTTGCAATGTTCTGTATCGTTTTAGCCTTCTCTGCGAAAATACAACAAACTGTCGTTCACTACGAAGAGCCCAAAGAGGCCCCGGAACCGGTAGCTCTGAATTATCTAAACGAGGTTGATTCAGAAAATTTGAAAGGATCATGGGATATGCTTGACCCAGTGGCTCGCGCTACGATCGCGCGTAGCTTCGATGATTATAAAACTGTTTACAAATACAGGACGGAACTAGGAACGGCTGAAAGCCGAAAATTCACTGGCACCAGCGTTGCCGAATCGCCATCTGGTCAGCCCTTGGGACTGTATAGGAATATGGTGTTTGTAACAAAATTTTCGAAGGCAAATGGTTGCCGTGTTGAAGTAGTCGTTCTTCGCGCGACTGAGTCCTTGAAATGGAAGCCATTTAGTCATCAGATCTCGCCGTCCAATGTCCCCTGCGCCCCAGGGGAAGCTGGCACCACTCAATGAATTAGCAAGCTAAGACCTCTTTATAGCTGCAAATAATGGTATTTCAGAAAGAATTCAATGGAGATTAACCGTGTTGAATTCAATCAGCTTTAATTATTCCCGGATACCCCTCAGATTCCGAAGCCCGCTTCGGTTAATATGTTATTACTTATTTATTGCATTGATGGTCGGATGCAGTGGTGGTGGTGACGACAGCTCGTCGTCACCGTCAGCACCTGCAGCTAAAGTCCAAGTACTTCCAGTACAACCTATTGCACAACAGACAGAGGTATGGTGTTGGGCCGCATCCGCCGAAATGATATTTCGATATTACGGACTTCCAAGTCTAAATCTTGCAGGAAACTATCAGTGCGGCGTCGTTGCAGCTTCTTTCGGCGGAGCCTGCTATCAAGACTGTTTCGCATGCGTCACGCCAATTGGCGGCATGTCGCAGATGCAATACGTTATCAACAATTATGGTGTGGTCGCTAATAACTTTCTCCCCTCTCGAATCCTATCTAGCCGTTTGCTCTTCGGCCCCCTCTCTCCAGCTGCGGTTATTACGGAGATTGACGCCGGGAGGCCAATTCTGGCTGGCATTTCGCCATCGAGCTTTTCGTATCCAAATATTTCGCAGCATGTTGTCGTGATCGTGGGCTACGACACTACTACCCCTGAATTCCGTCTTATCGTAAACGACCCATTTCCTTACGCTGCTTTCCCGTCGCAGCCAAATCCCTACCTTTTCTTGAACGGAGTTCCAACACGGCCGGGGCAATTCTCGATCTCTTACAATGCATTTGTCGGAGCAATGCAATGGGGGAATACTACCTACAGCATTCAGTAGCATAACCGTCGCAAACTTCAGGGTGATCTACTAGTGGCGCATGCATTCGGCCGAGCCCCATCTACTTGAACCGAACTCGGCTCTGTAACTGAAGATGAATAAGGCGCACGCGCACTGCACGTCTGAACTGGTCGAGACGGATAGCGATGCTTGCATTGAACACGGAACTTCTGACACCGCCAAAGCAGCAGGAGTGAGTCAAGGCGACATGACGACGTTGAGATTTGCAGACGAGGCGCGTGCCGCACCATCCGCGGCGCAAAGCAAGGTACACAGCATATGCGTCTTGAAGTCGACCGGTGATCCATTCATTGACGCATTAAAGTTGGCAGCGCCCTGATGTGGTTGCACCACAACGACGTGAAAATGATGCCGCTGCCCATTGAAATCCTTTAGCGTGGTACGCACTTGCGAAGTCTTCGGCAGCCTTGTGCCACGATTCAAGAGCACTCGGAACTGGCTGGCCCTCCATTCCCAAAGCATCGCCACGCCGCGGCCGAGCCGGCCCACCAAATACTCGCGCGTTTCTGGAAACTGGACGCGCCCTAGGTTCTTAGTGGCTTGACCAAGTACCTCTTCGTACTGCTTCGGCGCCATGCCTCGCCCCGGTTTGCTGGACGATGAGGCTTTCACATGCACCATCACGAACGCCAGGTGTGACGGATTCGCGGGCGTCGCAAAGCACTGATGCTTTGCCATGACTATGAAGTCTGCTAGTTCGTTACTTCCGTCGTCACAGACGCAGAAAGCGTACGAGTTAGGATCTGTGGCGCTATTGAAGCGCGGGAAGCATTTGGCCATTCCATCTTGGATCCACCAAGAAAACAGAGATTTATCGACACCGATCTGCGTCCAGACAACAGCCCTCCCACCGCCAGCCGGAAGTGGCTTTTCGATCTTGATGTTCCAAGTACCCGCGGAAAAATTGACCGGGGTGATCGTCCCTTCGTAGCTTGAAGCTCGCGCATCAAGCATGTTCCACTCGCCATCACCTAGACTGTGTCCCGACTCGTACCAGACTGACCAGACCGATCTGTTGCGCAGCAGCTGTTTGAATGCATCCCACCGAGGCCATCCCTGAGAGTCAGTCGCTAAAACGGCTGTGGCCGCTGCGTCGGCAAGCGTCACAGTGACATCGACTTTCCAATCTTGCTGCGCACGATTCGCGTTGGCATGGTCGCGGTCACGGATGTAAAGCGTGAAGTTCTGGTCCGCAGAACTGCCCGTTGTCTCAAGCTCGACCCGCGCCTCGAAGTTCTCTAGGAACAACTTCGTAGTGTCATCGAGATCTGCCGCCGTGTCAGTGGCAATGAAAGAGAAATCGAAAGCTTTGACCACGGAACCGGCGGTCGGTGTTTGGGACAGCGCCTGCGCGAGGATTGGAAGCGGAGAGAAGGTCCTGGTGCGCCGGTTGGCAATGTGTCCCACGAGCGCCTGGAAGCGAGTAGCGAAGTCTGCGAGACCGGTTGTCGGGCCAATCCAGGCATAGGACCGTTTGGGACTGACGCCGACTCTAGAGACACCGCTGGCCACGGAAAGTCCCGTGTCCGCGCGGCCGGAGGAAGGCCTGAACGTTCGGTCATCCAACGGGCTGAGCGCCGTCTGCAGTTGAGATCCTGTCAGTACCTTGGAGTCGGCTTTGAAGGGCGACTTCCTATGGATGCCGGATAACCACAGGGTGCGCAACTGGGCTGACCTCAGCAGAGCGTTTTCCAGAACCTCTGCTGCCATCGCCGCCAAGCCGGGCTGGGCGTCCAGATAGTCGCTGACGCGCTTGCGAACTTCCGTGGCGGACGTCGACATGCCAAGAACCGGCCCGTTGCTAATCACGACTAGAATGTGCTGCTCCACATCCACGACCGTGGGATCGTCTGTCCAGGCCGACTGGGTGGTTTTTTTGAAGTGGATGGCCCAGCCGCTGGTGCCGACTACTGGTGGAAGCGCGGACTGCGCCACGACCTCGACGTGACTGTTGCTTGACCTGCTTGCAGTCAACTGCTGAGCAATTCCGCCCGCGAGCGCCCTCAGATTCAGCGCAGGTGCTGCAACGTATTCGTAAAGCTGGAACGCGGCATAGGGGCGAAGCTGGCTGATATTCAACGTTCTGGTCTGGGAATTTGTGGCCATAGTTTTTGCTTGTTCTTGGAGCTTCTTCTGTGCGTCGCCTGCCTTTCATCGGCCGCAACGTGACGCTGCATGTACTTTGGGCTAAATCCACCAAACCTGTGTACTTTGGGCTTAATAGTCTCACCGCAGCGCATTTTCACACATGGCGACCGGAAGCGGCGCACACTCGGCTGCCTATTCGGCGCCGTTGACGCGTGCTTTGGATCGACTGCACGCTTTTGCCGAACCAGTGACGGTGGCCTATCGTCCGAGTTTGCGAAATGGCTGTTCTGCGGCAACGAAAAGACCTACGCACTCCAATCCGACACCGTCCGCTTCGGCTGAAATCAGTGCGTTGCAGGTCAGGCAGATTTCGAAATGAAGCAGTCGTACGAACGACTGTTGCACGGGTCAGCCCAATGGCAGGAAGTGGCCGAAATGCGCCCGCCGAGCCATGCACGGTTACGTGGCCGATTTTTTTCACGCAGCGGCGAACACCGCGCGTTGACGGCCGAATGCTGCTACTTGCACACAGAACGCGCTTACTCCGACGCACTCAGCAAGACACTTATGGCGCGACTTTGCGGAAGTTTTTGATTTCTATTCATGCGCCGTCGTATGTACTCTGTCGCCCTATGAGCGACAAAGCATGAACACCAGAGACAAAACGCGAATGCTAGCGCAGAGGCAGATAAAACCAAAAGCGACGCCGGCAAAACTACCATCCAGCGTCGCAGACAAAAAACGTCAGAACGGCAACTTGGCGTCAGCCTTCTCCGCCAGAATCACGCGCCGAAAATCTTCCTGAATCCGCTTCAGAGCCACATCATTATCGGCCTCAAACCGCATAACAACGACAGGCGTCGTATTAGACGAACGTGCAAGCCCGAACCCATCCGGATACTCAACACGCAAGCCGTCAATCGTCACAACCTGATCGGCGTCAGGAAACGTCGCACTCTTCTGCAGACGCGCGATCAGCTCAAAATTCTCACCTTCCTGAAGCTTCAGTTGCAGCTCCGGCGTGGAATGCGAATTCGGCAGGTCATTGAGCAGCTTGCTCGGATCAGCCACCTTCGCAAGAATTTCCAGCAACCGCGCGCCGGTATATAGCCCGTCATCAAACCCATACCAGCGGTCCTTAAAGAACACGTGACCGCTCATCTCACCCGCCAGCGGGGCGCCAGTCTCCCGCAATTTCGCCTTTACGAGCGAGTGCCCCGTCTTCCACATCAGCGGCTCGCCGCCCTTCTCCTTCACCCACGTCGCCAGATTGCGCGTGCATTTCACGTCATAGATGATCTGCGCGCCCTTGTTGCGCGACAGCACTTCCTCTGCAAACAGCATCAGCTGGCGATCCGGATAAATGATCTGGCCATCTTTCGTGACCACGCCCAGGCGGTCGCCGTCACCATCGAATGCAAAGCCGATCTCCGCATCCGTTTCCTTCAGCGCGCGGATCACGTCCTGCAGGTTTTCCGGGTGTGCCGGGTCCGGGTGGTGATTCGGGAAGTTGCCGTCGATCTCCGTGAACAACTCGACCAGCTCGCAGCCCAGCGCCTTGAACAGACGCGGCGCGAGACCGCCCGCAACGCCGTTGCCCGTATCGACGACCAGCTTCAGCGGCCGCGCGAGCTTGATGTCGCTCGTGATGCGCTCGAGGTACGTATCGGCGATGTCGTAGTCCTGATAAGTGCCGCTGCCGCTTTCAAAGCGGTTTTCGGTGATGCGCTTGTACAGCCCCTGAATCTGCTCGCCGTAGATGGCCGCGCCGCGCAGCACCATCTTGAAGCCGTTGTAATCGGGCGGATTGTGGCTGCCCGTGACGACGATGCAGGAGTCGACGCGGCGCTCGCCGCCATCGAGCTTGAGCGGCACGCTGGCCGCAAAATAACCGACGGGCGTCGGCACCATGCCGACGTTGACCACGTCGACACCCGCCGCGCGCAGGCCGTCCGACAACGCCTGGATCAGTTCGGGACCGGAGAGCCGGCCGTCGCGCGCGACGACGACGGCATCGCCGCCCTGCGCGCGCACTTCGCTGCCGAATGCGCGACCGATCGAACGCGCGGTTTCGGCGTCGAGCGTCTTGCCGATCACTCCGCGGATGTCATATGCCTTGAATATGGATTGCGAGATCATGGATTGGCTCACTTACGTGCAATGGAAAATTTGGATGACACAGCGTGGTCATGGCACTGTGCCTTGCCGGAAGCGGTCCGGATACAACTTATAATTGCGCTTTTCAGCGTCGCCTTACTGGCACCATTCTAATGCTTAGATGCCCCGGGCTCACAAAGTTGCCGCATCGTTCGTTCGGTTGGGCACGCCAAGTTACAGACTACACGCACCTCCCGTGCCCGCAGACAGCAAACGGTCGCCATGCGGATGCCGGCGCTTAAGCGTTTTACGAATCCCGACGTCACGCGCGCTGTCGCAAACCTTGTCTGGCTTGGCCTCGAGCGCCTCACGCAGATCGGCGTGGCGATCGCGATCAGCGGCGTGCTGGCGCGCTACTTCGGTCCCGACGTGTTCGGCAAATGGCAATACGCCAATACGCTTTTGCTCGTCCTGTCGCCGATTACATGGGTGTGCGGCGCGGAGATTCTCGTGCCGACCATCGTACATCGTCCGCCTGAACAACTCGGCACCGTGCTCGGCAGCGCGTTCGCATTGCGGCTCGCGGTGTCGGCCGTCGCGCTTTTGCTGACCTGGGCGGGGATTGCGGCGGGCGTCACCGATCCCCTCGTCGGCGCGATGCTCGCCGGGCTGGCCGTCACGATGCTGTTTCGCGAGCCATTCGTCGGCGTGATCAACGCGTGGCTGCAAAGCATGACCTACAGCAAGCCGCAGTTGCTCACCAGCATGACGACGGCCATCGCGAAGGCCGTGCTCGTCTGGCTGCTGGTGCGCGCGGCCGCGGCGCCGTCGCGCTTCGGCTGGCTGTGGGCGCTCGAATCGGCCGTGATCGGCGCGGTGCTGGTCGTCTATTTCATGCAAAGGCACGGCGGCAAGCTGGGCTGGCGCGTGGACCGCGCGCTGTTTCGCCATTTCGCGACGGCGGGCACCGTGTTCTGGATCGGGCTGATCTGCATGTACCTGTTCCTGAAGCTCGACCGCCTGATGCTGGAGCGCGCAATCTCGTTCGCCGACCTCGGCCGCTACTCGGCCGCGCAACAGCTCAACGAAAACTGGATCACGCTCGCGCTGATGCTGGCGCAAACGCTTGCGCCCGCGTTCGTCTACCGCGTCCAGGACGCCGCGCAACTGCGCCGCAACATGTGGCGGCTCACGGCGATGACAGCCGTTCTGATGATCGCCGGCGCGTTCGTGCTGGATCTGCTCGCGGGCTTCATCATCCGCCGCGTGTTCGGGCCGGATTTCGAAGAAGCCGTCGATATCTTCCGCTGGGCCGTGTGGCTGTCCGTTCCCGCCGGCATCGAGGCAATCGGCAACCTGGTGGTCCTGAAGTATCAGGCGAAGTTCGTCTTGCTGTCGAAGTGGCTGCTGGCGCTCGCCGTCGCGTGCATCGTCAATCTGCTGGCGATTCCGCGTTTCGGCGCGTATGGCGCGTTGATCGGCCTTGCCGTCGGCTATCTCGCCGCGGCGTCCGTCAATTTTTATTACATCCGTTACAAGCTGCGTCCATGACGTCTTCTTCATTCACACCGCCCGTGGGCGCTGCGCCGCTCGACGACGTCGCCGTGCTGATGCCCGCCTACAACGGCCAGGAGGACGTCGAGCGCACGCTGGCCTCGTTCAGCGAGGACGCGCGCATCCACGTGCTGATCGTCGACGACGGCAGCACGCCGCCCATCGTTTCGCCCGCGCTGCCGAACATGTCGATAGAAGTGCTGCGCATGCCGAAGAACGGCGGCATCGAACGCGCGTTGCAGGCGGGCATCGAAGCGCTCGCTGCGCGCGGCTATCGCTACGCCGCGCGCATCGACGCGGGCGACCTGACCGTGCCGCAGCGGCTTGCGCGACAGCGCGCGTATCTCGAAGCGCATCCGCAGGTCGCGGGACTCGGCATGTGGACGCAGGTTGTCTCGCGCGAGGGCCAGCCGCTCTTCATGCTGACGCCGCCCACCGAACCGCGCACGATCCGCCGCGTGCGCTTCATGCGCGCGTGTTTCGTGCATCCGTCGATGATGCTGCGTATCGACGCTGTGCTCGCTGTGGGCAACTATCGCGAGGCTTACAAGGCGGCTGAAGATCTCGATCTGTTCCTGCGTCTGATGGAGCGTTACGACTGCGCGAACCTGCCCGAACTCGGCCTGTATTACGAGCTGAACGAAGGCGGCATCAGCGCGACGAAGCGGCGACGCCAGATCGCCTCGACGCTGCGTTTGCAGATGCGCTACTTCAACGTACTGAATCCATACGACTGGCTCGGTCTCGCGAAGAATCTGCTGCACTTCGTCACGCCTTACCAGACACTTCAGCGCGTGAAGAAACGGCTCTACGCGCCGCGCGCGAGCCTCTAAAAACCGCCCGATCCAACACGCAACGCAAGCATGAAGCAACCCATCCAATCCGCCGGCGCGCTGCGCATCACGCTCGTCTGCAACACCGCGTTCGCGATTTACACCTACCGGCAAGGGCTGATACGCACGCTCGTCGCGCGGGGCGTCGACGTGACGGTGATCGCACCGCGCGACCGCACCTTCGATCTGCTCCAGCAGATGGGCTGCCGCTGCATCGAGTTGCATGTCGCATCGAAAGGCACGAATCCGCGCGACGATCTGCGCACGCTGTGGGCGCTGTACCGGCTGTATCGCGAGATTCGTCCGCATGTCGTGTTTCACTACACGATCAAGCCGAACATTTACGGAACGATTGCGGCGAAACTGGCAGGCGTCGATTCGGTTGCCGTCACGACGGGCCTCGGCTATGTTTTTATCCAGAAGAGCCGTGCGGCGCAAATCGCCAAGCTGATGTACCGTTTTGCGTTCCGTTTTCCGCGCGAAATATGGTTTCTGAATAAGGACGATGAAGCCGCGTTTCGCGACCAGCAATTGCTCGCGCATCCAGAGCGCGCGCGCCTGCTGCACGGTGAAGGCGTGGATCTCGACCAGTTTTCTTTCACGCCACTGCATAAGCGTGAAAATAGGCAGGATGCATTTTCTTTTGTATTAATCGGCCGCCTGTTGTGGGATAAAGGCGTGGGCGAATATGTCGAAGCAGCACGGCAATTGCGCGCGCAATATCCACATGCGCGCTTCCAGTTGCTGGGGCCCGTTGGCGTCGACAATCCCAGCGCGATCTCGCAGGCCGAAGTCGACGCATGGGTGCGCGAAGGCGTGATCGACTATCTGGGCGAGGCGCATGACGTGCGCCCGCTGATCGCCGCCGCCGATTGCGTCGTGCTGCCTTCGTATCGCGAAGGCGTGCCGCGCACGCTGATGGAAGCGTCGGCAATGGGTCGGCCCATCGTCGCCACCGACGTGCCCGGCTGCCGCGAAGTCGTCGCGGACGGTGTCAACGGCTTGTTATGCGAGGCGCGTAATGTGGACAGCCTCGCGGCGAAGCTCGCGCAGATGCTCGACATGAGCGACGACGAACGTCGCGCGATGGGCGTGCGCGGCCGCGAGAAAGTCGCGCGGGAATTTGACGAACGCGTTGTCGTCGAACGGTATAAAGCCCTGATCCAGCAGTTGACGGGCACAACACTCTAAAGGGAGCTCAGCATGACCACGAAGGGCACGATTCTGGTAACGGGCGGTGCAGGCTTTATCGGTTCGCACACGTGCGTGGAACTGCTCAACAGCGACTACGACGTGGTCGTGATCGACAATCTCATCAACAGCAAGCGCGAATCGATCGCGCGCGTCGAGAAGATCACGGGCAAGAAGGTCGCGTTCTACGAAGCGGATGTGCGCGACGAAGCCGTCGTCAACACGATCTTCGACAAGCACCCCGTCACGGGCGCGATTCACTTCGCGGCCTTGAAGGCGGTCGGCGAATCGGTGGCAAAGCCGCTCGAGTACTACCGCAACAACATGGACGGCCTGCTCGTGCTGCTCGACGTGATGCGCGCGCGCAACGTGAAGCAGTTCGTGTTCAGCTCGTCGGCGACGGTGTATGGCGTGCCGAAGAGCTCGCCCATCGACGAATCGTTCCCGCTCTCGGCGACCAACCCGTACGGCCAGAGCAAGCTGATCGCCGAACAGATCCTGCGCGACCTCGAAGTCTCCGATGCGTCGTGGCGCATCGCGACGCTGCGCTACTTCAATCCGGTCGGCGCGCATGAAAGCGGTCTGATCGGCGAAGACCCGGGCGGCGTGCCGAACAACCTGATGCCGTACGTCGCGCAGGTCGCCGTCGGCAAGCTGGAAAAGCTGCGTGTGTTCGGCGGCGACTACGACACGCCGGACGGCACGGGCGTGCGCGATTACATCCACGTTGTCGATCTGGCGCGCGGGCATATCGCGGCGCTCGACGCGCTCGTCAGGCACGATGCGAGCTTCGTCGTGAATCTCGGCACCGGTCAGGGCTATAGCGTGATCGACGTCGTGAAGGCGTTCGAGAAGGCGTCGGGCAAGCCCGTGCCGTATGAAATCGTCGCGCGCCGGCCCGGCGACGTCGCGCAGTGTTTCGCGAATCCGGCGAAGGCGCTCGAGGTGATCGGCTGGGAGGCGCAATACGGCATCGAGCGCATGTGCGCCGACCATTGGCGCTGGCAGGCGCAGAATCCGCGCGGATTTGAGTAATACCATCGGCTACCGGGGAATACTCGCCATTGCGCGGGTACTCCCCCCGCGTCGCTGATGCACGATCCACGGCACGCCAGACTCAGGACAATGGATGGTGAGAAGCGCGCGCACAACGCCAATCGCCACGATTTCGCAAGTGCACGGCTTTTGCTGTGGGTACCTTTTCCCGCGCGTGAGCCAGGTAGCTGACCCTAAAAGCTGTCACGCCCTGATCGACGACAACCCGATAACCCGGAGCGCGATGAAGACGCGTTTTCTGATAGCAACAGCGAGGTTCTGACAGGGGCGAGCGTCTGGGCTTGCAAGCGTGCAAGGCACCACCCAGCTATCCGCCGTGAGGCGATCAGTTTGCCTGCCATCACATCATTTTCTGAACCGCGAGACCGGCTAACGCATCCGGGCCCAAAGTTTCGAGTTCCTCCCGATCTGCGGCTTCAACAAAAAAACCACGGACGGTACCGTCGCCATCTCGCGGGAAAAGTTTCATAAAAAAATGCCCCCGCACGCACGGACATCCATCGATGCCACACCCCCCATCTGGCGGACTGGTCGATGTCAGGCCGCTGACGGGTACGACAGCACCACCCTCCAGCACGCCGTCCTCTGGAACGTTGTCGTATTGGATCAGTTCAATGTTCATCGTTGCGCCAGTGGGTAAAGGTATCAAACCGCGGCCGTACTTCGTGCCATATGAAGCCAGCAGAAACGTTTGTCAGCAAAAGCCGGGAGCCGACTATCCACGTGCTATGTCTGTCGGGCATTTTTCACTTGCGGCATCGACTGGTCGGAGCCGGCAGTTGAAATGCGCATGCCCTTTGCGCATCTACCTGCGTCTTTGCTGGAGCCCGATGGCCTCGCCAACTGCGATCACAAGATAGTTGCAATGGTGAAGACGCGACGCATGCGCCAGACAGCGCCGGTGCGACGTTCATCACTGTGCATCGCCAAACTGCAGCACAGGAAGCGCCTTCTGTCCGTCGAAGTGAGGGAGCGCTGAAAACGCCCCTCTCTGGCCGGTCGAAGAAACGACCTGCTTAGCTGGCTACTGTATCGCACGCCAGTTCACGGGCAAACCGGCCACGGGACATCGAATAGCCCACGGTTTATGACAACGTCATTGCTCGATATTCAGAAAATTGGCTAGCCCAGGATGCAATGCTCCGGCCTCCCGGTCGGTCCGGATCATGAGCGGCAACTGATTTAACGCCGACTTCCTTGGTCCTCCATCCAGGCGGCGAATTCAGATTCGGCAGGTCATGGTGATTCGTCATCGATAAATCTTTATCGGAAAAATGACGGATGGGACTACTCGCCGCGCGAAGCAGCAGCTTGAAACGTTTGCGCTTTATTCGCGTCGGTCGGAGATCTATTCGACGCGGCGGCATTCCCTGGTGAGCTCACTCGGGCGGGCGCTACCGGAAGCGGGAGAAGCACAGGGTAAAAATGGCACGTGGCGGGGCGTCGCGGCAAGGGCAAGAAACCATGGCCCGACGCCAACCTTCTCGTTCAATGGTATGCGAGGGCCCGACTCGCAACCTTCTGGTATGCCTCGAGGGCGCAGATTCACGTTCACCGAATCGCGCACCCACCGCCCGAAACGTTGCGGCGTCGTATGAAGAGCGCCAGGTACGCGACCAGGATCGTCGCGTCTTCAGGCCCGGTCCGCACACCGTTCGCGCGAGAGCGGCTGATGCGAACGCGGCATGTCCAGTCTTGTCAGACTTGCCGCAGGATACGGGCGATCGGCTTTTGTACTCTTGGGCGCCTTCGCAATGATTTCTCGCGCGGCCATTTCAGAAAATGGCGTTGTCGTTTTTTGCGCAATCCCCGCGTTGCCAACGGCCAGATCGGATTCACCTGCATCGCCCAGACAGGCGGCAAGGCGAGAGCAACAGGTATCTTGCTTTCGCGGCACCACCCCGCCGCGACAAGACGGCTGACTCCCGCGAGTGCGTCGTCGTTTTCGCACTAACTCCCCGTGCGTCCATACTGGTCGTCAAACCGCACAATATCGTCCTCACCGAGATAGCAACCCGACTGCACCTCGATGATCTCGAGCGGCGTCTTGCCCGGATTCTCCAGCCGGTGCAGCGTGCCGAGCGGAATATACGTGGACTGGTTCTCGGTCAGCAGGAACGACTCGTCGCCGCGCGTCACGCGCGCGGTGCCGCGCACGACGATCCAGTGCTCCGCGCGATGGTGATGCATCTGAAGCGATAGCCGCCCACCCGGCTTCACGACGATGCGCTTCACCTGAAAGCGCTCGCCTTGGTCGATCGAGTCGTAGCAGCCCCATGGCCGCTCGACCTTCCGGTGCACCTTTGCTTCCGTATTTTTCGCCTTGTTCAGGCGGGTCACGATCGCCTTCACATCCTGCACGCGGTCTTTCGCGGCGACGAGCACGGCGTCGGCCGTCTCGACCACCACGACGCCCGTCACGCCGACGCACGCGACCAGCCGTCCTTCCGAATGCGCGTACGTGTCGGTCGTGCCTTCGAGCAGCACGCGGCCCCGCGCGACGTTGCCAGCGCCGTCCTTCGCGCTGACGTTCCAGACGGCATCCCACGCGCCAACGTCGGACCAGCCGGCTCTCAGCGGCACGATGATGCCCATCAGCTTCGGATCGTCGCCGATGTGTTCCATCACCGCGTAGTCGATCGAATCGCTCGGACAGGCCGCGAAGGCGGCGCGATCGAGTTGTAGCGAGCCGTCGCTCGCGATGCTCGCACGTTCGTACGACGCGCGGCACGCCGCGGCGATTTCCGGCCGGCACGCCGTGATCGCCGCGAGCCAGACCGATGCGCGCATCACGAACACGCCGCTGTTCCACCAGTATTCGCCCGAGGCGACGTATTGTTCCGCCGTTTCCTGCGCGGGCTTTTCGACGAAGCGTTCGATGCTGCGCGCGCCGCGTCCATCGGCGGGCAGGCCTGTCTTGATGTAGCCGTAGCCCGTTTCCGCGCGCTCGGGCGGCACGCCGAGCGTGACGATCGCGTCGCGCAGCGCGTGCTGGATGGCCTGCTGAAGCGTGTCGACGAAGGCGGCATCATCGGTGATCAGATGATCGGCGGGCATCACGACGAGAATCGGGTCTTCGCCGTGCGGGGCATCCGCGAGCGCCGTCAGCGCGGCGATCGTCAACGCGGGTGCCGTATTGCGCGGCGCCGGTTCCAGCACGACGCGCGAATCGCACGCGCAGCGCTCAAGCCGTTCCTTCGTCAGCAGCTTCAGTTCCTCGCTACAGACGACCAGCGTCGGTTGCGTCCTGACGATATGCGGCGCGGGATGTTCGTGGGTGGGCGCGCGCAGGCCCTGGGTTCTGCGCAGCGTCGCTTCGAGCAGCGACTCGTCGCTGGTGAGGCCAATCAGCTGTTTCGGGCACTGCTCGCGCGATAGCGGCCACAGGCGTGTGCCGGAGCCGCCTGCCAGCACGACGGGTTGAATGACGTAGGCAAGCTGGGCCTCCCGATCGAGGACATCTTGCGCGACTGCTTCCACGATGACGTTCATTGTTTCTCCCATGACGCCGGGTCAGGGCGGATGACACGATGTTGCGGCGTCTGTCCATTGAACCAATCGTCACGCAGGTTTTCTGTGCGTCGGGGCACAAAAAACCGGCCAGAAACCCGGTAACGCCGGGCGGAAATTCCGGCTCCATGGCACCCGCATCGGTCAGCCTGTCGTCGGTGCATGTGCAGCGCTGCTGCCGCGCCACCCGTGCATGAATCGCTCCCGATGGCCAGTACGGGGGCCGGGCAATGCAAAAGTTTGCCGCGGCACGAGCATTTCTTTCTCGTCGGCATCAGGCGTGAGACCCGCGAATGGAAGCGGCGCATCAGCCCGCCCGTGACGGGTGCGTACGGGCGGAAGCAGACCACATGCGTTCATATACGGTTCGTGCAGCCGCCCCCCGGGCGACAGGGCTCGAAATCATGGGTTGTTGCGACGCCTGACTGTGCGCGCTTGCGTCGGAAAATGGCGTTCGGGGTTGGGGATCTGCCTTTGCATTTCCCGCTGGTGCGTGTTGGGCCGGAACGTTCGCTTTTTGTGGCAAAAGGCGTCGTTCACGGTGGAGGTGGGCGAAGGCTCAACGAAGGGCGCCGCAGGCGAGCCGGTTCTGAAATGTGCAGATCTCGGCCGCGACCAGGCCGCACAGCAGTCCTGGCTGTGTACGGCACGCCTCGACCACCCAAAAAAATCCTTTGGCAATGCACTGCCGCTGGGCGCAATACTGCCGCGATCACTTTAGCTGGCTTGCACCGCGCCCTGCATCCTCAACTACGCGGCCGTTGCGCCAGGGCGAGATCCTGCGGGATGCAGTTTTAGTCGGCCGCGCCAACCCGCAGTAGCCCATGATGATTTCGCACATTGTGCTTGCACGCACAACCAAATACGGTTATGATTGATCCGCATTGAGAATATTGCTTTAAAATCCGCCGTTCGCTCGGCAGTTGTACAGCGCCTTTGCGCCAGTTCCTCCATGAATGTAGTGTGCCTGTTGTCCGGCACGTTATGAATTGCAAAAACAGGTTCAGACCTGTTGATGGCTCCCGCCATCCTGGACGCATTAACGCATAATGCGTGACGATGCCAGCGATGCTGGATGTGTCACGGTATGTAGACAGTGCAGTCCGCCATGCGCCTTGTGGCGCTTTCCGCAAAACCCACAGATCAATCAGTACATCAAGTGAACGAGTGCTTCCGCTATGCGGGGCAATCGCTTCTCCTTATGCCGTGCTTTTGCGGCATTCTCAAAGCCCCTCGACGCAGCCATGCGTCAGACTTCGCCTAAAGCGCGCGCCTCGAGCCATCGTGCGCGTGCTCGCATTTCACACGGCGAAAAGTCTGCGGGCCTCACTCCCCCAACTGGCGTGACTGCTGCAATTCCCTCACCTTCGAGGGACCTCATCTTAACGTTCCCCGCCCATAAATCCGCAAGCCCCGCGCGCACCCGCCCCTGCCCCAGGGCGGCCTGCTGCACCGGTGCACTCCATCCAGAGCAACAGACACGGCATCGCGCCGTGTAGGGGTCGCGTCCGTGTGGCCTTTCGCCGCAGGGACGTGTGATTTACCCAAACACATTTTCTTGTTTGCTAACACGTTCTTAAGGAGAAGAACACCATGGGGCAGAAGTCACGTCTTTCGCACGCCTCTCGCGACTACTCCCACTATCGGGGCGGCGCTGCACGAACGATCATCAATCGCTGGCAACTGATCGAGCCGCTGCTGGTCTTCCTTGGCGAACTTGGCATCAAAGTTCCCCACATTCGCAACACGCCAATGTGGGCCATCGCGCTGTTCGTGCAGACACAACTCTGTCGTGGAGTGAAGGCGGGACATGCACGTAACATGACCACCGCCATTCGCGTTCTCCTCGACGAAGCAGGCGCCGGTATCGTGAACACTGCATGTTCCAACGATGCGCTTGGTGTACCCCGCCGCAATCGCAAAGGCGCGCGCCGTGCACAAACACACGCAGAATTCGCACAAACCATTGAACGTGCGCGCGCTATTGATGAGGGGCTTGCACACCTTCTTTGTCTGATGTTCTATCTAGGACTGCGATGCGTCGAAGCGTTGCGGAGCGCGCGCGAACTCCAAGGCTGGCTTGCCCTGGTCAGGGCGGGCGCGGACCGGCTGCCCTTTCAATACGGCGCAAAGACAAACCGTTATCGTGAGATCGAGATTATCCGCGGTCTGCGCGCGCAGACCATTCGCGCCCTCGAATCCGCGCTGGAGTATTGCCAGGCTCACAACAATAACCTGATCACTGGCGCCGACGACGACCTCCGCACCGCGCGCAGCCGGTTGCGCGACTGGCTTTACGCCGCCGGGATCCGAGGTCAGCTCTCTTCACATTCTTTGCGCTACAGCCACGCCGTCAACCTCGCGCTTGCGCACCTTGATGAGGGCGTAAGCCCCGAAACGACAGTGGACCGCGTTTCTGCTTCGCTCGGACACGGTGCGCGGGCTCAGATGATCCTCAATACCTATTTGCAGGAAATCCGGCACCTGTTCGCATCCGTTGTGATCCCCCGGCGCATTCCGCGCAAGCCAGCCAAGACGATGATGGGCCGAGATCTGCCCGGGCCGCAACGAATGATTCGCTCGAACCGTCGCATGAAATTCAGAAAGGCATAACGGCGCACCCTTGGCGAGTCAGCTGGTTCGCCAGGCTCGCCAACACCAAGAGTTGATATTTCAACCGCAGTCAAACGTATTAAGGATACCAAAATGAATGAAACTCACAAAACTAGAGTCGGTGTATGGCTGCATGAGAGAGCACGCGATGTGATCAAAGCTGAAGGATGGGACGCGCATGCCGAAAGCGTTCTGATTCCGCACTGGCAACGCTTCGCCGATTTTGTTATCGGGCGTGGCGAAACACCCGGCTCGGTGACCGACATTGGAGAGGACACGCTTGTGGAATTTTCCCGACATTGCGATGTCGACGGCGCCGTTCGTTTCGAGGAAGCTTCACTCGCGCTCGGCGTCGTCCGCCTGATTCTTCTGCGTAGCGGCTATGACCGGGAGGCGCTCGCGGCACTCAGCGCTCCGCGCCGCGCGAAGCGTGCGAAAAAGAAACGCAAGGCACCGGTCACGACGAAAACGTCCTGACCCAATTCTCCCTGGGTACCACATGCGGGGCGACAACGAGGTCGCCCTTGAGATGGCCCGGCTTGTGGCTGCCGACACGATTACTGACTCATGTTCTTTACGCACCAATCAACACCATAAGGAATGCAAATGCCTTCGATCTGCATCATCGCACGCACATCCGACAATCTCGCTCAATCCGGCACGACCGAGATTCTCCACGGCTATCGTGGCGCCGTTCTCAAGCGCCACGGCATGCTTCCGCCCAACAAGACCAGCGACACGGACGAGAGGCTCAGCCCGCCCGGCGAAATCGAAGAGCCCTATTGCGCTTTGATTTGCACTCCTGATGGAGGGTTGCTCGATGTCTCGCCGCGCGCGCTGCCCCAGCTTGCAACGTTCCTGGACGAACGCAAGAATGCGCTGGTCGAACTCGACTGCATCGTCGTGATCGTATCGCCAGACCTGGAGGCTCAGCACAACAGCGTTGCACTGCTCAACGCGATTGTGCCCGCCAGCATTGAACCCGGGAAATGTCACGTGCTGCTCGTCGACTGCCCGCGCAACACTCCAACGGAGTCAGCGTTCGCCGAGCTGTTCTCGAACCTGCACGAAAGGCAACTTGAAGGCCTGATCGTACCCACCGTGATGAATGCGTCGCGCGCATTCGAAGAAGCACAGGTACACCAGCTTTCGGTAAGCGCGCTGATGAACGGCGCCGATATTGAAGGCGAATTCCGCGCGGCACGCGAGAAAGGCGTACGCGAAAAGAGGCTTCTTGGCTTCGGCCGCCGGCTGATGGCGGCGCGCACTGTGGTCGCTGCAGCGCGTGAATTTGGGCCCGTCTACGATGCGCTGGGCCTACCTCGCATCCAAAAGACGAGCCGATAAGCATCCCGGATGCATTACCTGTATCCGAAGCGTGACTTTGATCAATCTCTGCGTGAGCGAACGGCTCACGCAGTCTGCACAGGAGCTGTGATGGGCTGGATAGGCACAAAAGAATACTTATTTGCGGAGTTGGACAGGATGAATTCCCGTGGTATGAGCGCGCCACGTAGACAAGTGATATTTCGCCTGCTGATGCGCAAATCGTCTCCGCAATGCCCTGGCCTTCGCGCAATGCGCATGCGTGAACGTCTTGGACAGCGCCGGTTTTTCTGTCCCAAGTGGCAGAAAAAATCACACGACCTCGCGCGAGAAATAGAAACATCGCGCGTGCGTCTTCATCGACGGGCAGTGACATCCCTAAATCATAAATAAATCAGGTCTACGCATTCCCTCTGCCGTACCCGCAATGCCTCGTTCCCTGTGACCAACGCATCTAGGTCGGTCCACCCAGTTATTTTCTTGAGGATGTCTTATGCTTACCACGCGACAAATGTTACTGCTTTTGAACAAGGTTGCCCGCGAAGTGCCTGGCTTCCAGTATGGACCGATGCCTGCTCGCCTTATTGCCTGCATTGCGAGCATCGCCGCCGCCATGGAACTGTATGATCCCGGGTCGGGAGAAGATTTCGATCAATATTTCCGCAGTTCAGTCGATAAGATTACCGGATCCGAATCGTATCGCCAGCTGTACGAATTCTATTCCTTTCCCGAATGGCACCGTATTACTGAATCGGGAACACAAGTCATGGAGATCGGCGAATATTTTCATACGGAGGAATGTAAGCCTGTGATTGCTGTCTGCACCTATCCCGATGAACTTGTTAGCAATCCGTCACTATCCAGGAAACTGATCAAAGCGGGCGAGAATATGACCCTTGATCACCGCCTGGTGACCGAGCTGACGCCCTTAGCGACAAAGCTGTTCGGAAGCCACGGGCGTCTTTTCGTGAAAGGAGGCATCCACTACATCAGCCCATTGCACTTTCTTCTATGCCCCGCCGGCGCCCAACGCCTTAATCCGAAGCAACTTGCCGCGGGATTTTCGGCGTTATTAGCCGATCCAGAACTGGACAAACGTTACACTGAAATTCTCAAGGAGACGAAGCAAATGTTGGCGACGAAAGACCCCAAAAAACCCGGCTTTTTCGCTCGTTGCCTTGGGTTGATTCAACGAAACTCCAGCGCTAGCGTGCGGACCACCCGTTAGCCGGAAGCGGCAATCGAGACGCCGCTTCCATAGATCTACCCTTGTGGTCAGCAGAAATATCTGCCGGCCACGAAGGGTGCTTGTGTCCCTGTAGCATCTGTCGAAAAGACCGAGTCAGACAGCAACAAGTCGCCGCACTGGGTCCGCGTCCCGCGAACTTTGTTGTCCTGATGGACAGCGGCGCTTCAACGCAGGATGACTTACTATCCTTTCACGGATTGTGGGTGCCCAGTTGGTTCTGCACGCAGGCCGTCCCGTCGCCTGCCCGCTTTATCCCTCTATGCACCATGCAGACAATCCTTGAACCTCAAACTGAAGCTTTCCCGCGGTTGTCAAAATTATCCGGAAAGGAGAATCCTCGGCCTGAAAGACTGCCTGGTCCACGACAAGGACAAGCCGCTCGTGGAATTCTATTACGCACGTTGCATGGGCAAGGAGGGTTTTGACCCGGGAGGTCAGTTCATTTCGCGCCACTACGTCGGAACGATGTTCGAGCGCCTATGACCCTGTCTTCATTTCGAGCCATTTTCGCGGCGCTGGCGCAGGTGCTCGCCGCGCCGTCTCTGACATCGTGCGCGAACAGCAACGCGTTGCCGCCCCTGCAAGGGATCGTCCGACGGCCCGACACCGATCACACCATTCCGCACGGCGACTGGAACAAACTCGGCGCCCACGAACTGCTCGTGCAGTAGACAGCCGTGGATCGCATCGCCTTCGTCGGCCGCACGACGATGCAGCCGTCCGCGACAATGCCGGACTGGAACCGCAACGCGCGCGTACCGTGGGCAAGAGATGTGATAATCGGACTGGCGGGACGCTTCAGCGAAAATGCCGCGTGCGCAGACACGGCGGCGCTGCTGCACGAATCGGCGCAACGGGTGCAACTTGCGCGGATCACCCTGCCCGTGCATGTGATCGGCAGGGCATCCCCGATGGCTCCTGGAAGCCGCCGGTCATCCGTAAAACCGCCTAGACACACAAAGGAACGTTATCGCACGCGGCGGTCTACGCGGATGTGGTTCTACGCACTGCCGGTGATGCCCTAGAGGTCCACGCGGACTTTTCTTGCAATTTCGCGGCGTTCATATAGATGCACATAACGGCCTCCTTGAGCCGCCATGATACCTATCAGTACGCGCGATATATTGCATGCATCCATGCGGATCTTCCGGCGCACGTCGAACTAACTGCATGCGTCGGACTAAAAGCCGTGCCGAACGGAAAATGTCGCGCCCGTACTGCGCGCACCAAGAACCGCGACGCGCGCCGTGCCAGAAAAAACCCAATCATCCACTGTCAACGAGAGTCTTCGCTGCGGTTGCGCACGAAGCGTAAGAGTCGGGTTTGGCAACTCGACGAGGGAGAGTTGCGGCGCCGTCGACTGACCCGGATGTAAAAAATCCGACGCTTGGTGTGGTGCCGGCTCAGGCATTGGTATCGCTTTCCCGGTGCCGAATCGAACCTCGCGCGTTACCTGTGCGCTATAGAAGCCCTCGATTTGCCCGTAAAACGGCCTTCCTTGACTTGCCTGGAATTCCATCTCATAGCGCTGCAAATAGCCTAACGGTTCCGGAATCGGCAGAACACGCTCCATGGACATAGGCTCGATGTTCGCAACCGTCATCTCTTCGGGCGAATTGATGATTGGGCCGTCCGCGAACGCATATCCGCTCAGCACAAAAAATAGTACGCCGACAATCCTTCCGTTCAGGCACGTCACAGCATTCCTCCGATGAAGGAATTGAAACGTCCCAACACTGACCGTTACTTCTGAAAAAAATCAGCTTTGCGGCTTCGCTTGCCATTCGGACATTCTAGTCGGTCCTTCGCGTTAGGCTACCCCGATTTATGCAGTGCGAGTGGCGATGCTACACCGAGCAGAACTGACCTCTCGTCGAGCTGCCATGAAAGTCGGAGCTCTTGCGAGTTGTGACCGGCTAGACAACTGTCTATTCATACAGTCGTTGCCGCCATGCCAAATTTATCCAAACCCTACGGCACGAAGCACCCCTGCCGAGAATGCAAGTATTGGGGTGGCCCCATAAATGGAACCTCACACGCCGTTTGTCTGCGAGGTTGTCGCGTTACCGTGCAGGCAGACTGCGAACGCGGTTGTGTGTTCTGGGTGCGAGCGACCGGTTCAGACGATGAAACGCCGCAAACGAAGAAGTGGTGAATGTAAGATAACGTCGATCTGCTCAATTTTTCGACGAGGCGCGCTGCTTCAAAGAGAACTACCTCGGGCTGATTGCTCAGCTCGAATATGAACGAAAGTACAGGTCGCTCGTCGATCTGGATACCACAACAGCAATCCTCTTCCAGGAGTTCCGGGCGCAACGCGATGCGTGGCTCAACTGGCCGACCCGAGTTGGTCCGATCCTGGCAGCCGATCTGGGCGTCGAGGCCGACCGAATTGTCGAGGCTCTAACCGCGCATGTCCACAAGCACACTGCCCAACTCGGCGAACCGAAGCCAATTCCTCGGAACGAGAAGGCTGACCGGCTCCGCGCGTCTGCACGCCGCGCATGGACCGCCGCCACCGCGCATCAGCGTGCGGGCATGGGCGGATACGCGTTGACTATTCAGCGTGATTGCAAGTTGAACGATCGCGTCTAAACCGCGCGCCGTCAAAGTGACGGCCACCTTCGCCGATCCTGTCGCTCAGAAAGCTCCGCAAGATCGCGAGCGCCGCTCGCTTGATTTTTGTATCGCAACCTTAACAATGAGTTAAACGACCATGCCACCGTGTAAGGTGACGCGCCATGAAACGCACGTTCACCGTGATGTTTTCGCCAAGGCTAGCGGCCCTCAGAGAATTCCCAAAACCACAGAACCCCAATATTCAAGCCGCATCGTCTGTGCAACAATCATTCACGCGTTTTGTGCATTGCTCGCTGATTGCCATGGAAACCCTCGAAGTCGAACCCCACGTGCTTGCCGGCCGTCGCGGCGTGTCATTCAACCTGTCCCGCCCAACTGGCACGGTTGAATGCATGGTCACGATCAAGGCACTGCGAGAATACTTCTGGCTTGAACCCGACGCCGATGACGTTCGCATCCTGAGAGCCTTCTGCAACGGATACGGCCGCATCCGGGCGATCGCCGAACGAAAGGTGCTTGCCCATCCGACCGCGCAGCTCGAGTTGACAGCGGGCGATTTCGGGCGACCTTGAGTGCATGATGCAAATCGTCGCCCGATGCATGTCGACCGCTCGCGGGCGAACGGCATCCTCACCGGCAATACCGCGCGCCCCAATGTCATCCTGTCCATGCCGATGATCTTCGACGACGAATCGCGCGCGGAGATGCTCTGCTATTTCGTGGTTGGTGAGCTTGTCGCCATGGCGCGCACGGGAGACTGGCTCAAGACGGATCACCTGGTCGAACTGTCTCGTATCTGGCTGCACGCCAACGGCGCGCAATTTGAATGGCAGGAACGCATCAGCATCGCACGGATAGCCGCCGAGTTCGCACCCGATGTCCTCGCAACAATCGAGCTCAGGACGGAAAAGACACTGGCGTCGCTGTTTACTGATGGCTGGCGGCTCGACTACCGTGTTCCGGTCGTCTGTGAGATTCACGACAGGTGCGCCGCGAGACTGCGACGCATGTAGACCCCGAGCGCCGTGTGCGAGGTAGTGGTCCCCTGCGAACTACCCGCTCCCGGCCGACGCGTGTCTCTGGGCAGATACCATCGGTAGTGTCGTCACATTCGCCACGGTAGGTACGGGACGTCGAGCGGACGCTCAATATTTTCGCTTGATGACAAGACGTCGGCCATGAAGCCGCCGTTGGCGCGACCATCGTTCAACGGCGGTCATGATTAGTACTGCTGATGTCGAGCACACGATCAGGTCGAACGGCAGCTTTGCGCGTCCAGAGGACAGTATTTGACCCACTCCCGTCATTCGTACCCGCCCCCTGGACGACAGCTTCCAGGATACCTGCGGTCATCGGTGCCAGCGTGCCGGCCGGCGCGTGCTCGTCCATCTCGGTTTCATTGGCCCGGTGGGAGAACCGCGCCGAGTTGTATCATCAGTCCGAGCATGTCCATGATGATGCGGGTTTCCTTAATCCTGCCGTCCTGAATGCGGTCGATGACCATGCCCCACACCCTTACCAACTGCCCCGTAGCAGGCACGCCGAGAAACTCTCCCCGGTGAGTGCCCGTCCACTCGAAGCGGGTCAGCACGCGGTCACCCTCGGTGAGCTGTTCCTCGATGTGCCAGTGCATATCCGGGAACGCGGCCCGCATCCCTCGCAGGACATCCTTGAGACCTTGGAGACCGGGACCTTGGCCGGGGAAGGGGACGTGCTCGACCATGTCATCCCAGACAAGCCGGTCGGCGGCATCGATCCGCCCCTGGTTCAGGACCTCCTCGACAAACTCGCGAACAACACCGCTGATCTCGTGCATAGAATGATGGCCTCCTGCCTGTCGGTGGAATAAATGGACCGAGCCTAGCCGGTCCCGGGTGGGCCGCAGTGTTGAGGTTTCTGCATACGGCAGACACCCGACGAATCCAATTTTAGTGGGCTCGACTGGAAGCCGCGCGGGGTAGCACGTCGAACCGCGCAAGCGTCCAGTTCTCGGACGCGGGTAGCCGTCAGCTATCCGGGCAGGAGCCGACGTTCAACCGGCTGGTCCATAGATTGGCCGAATGGCCGTAGATGGCTGCGGATTTTCGGCTCACTTGGATATAGCGCGGTTCAGCAGTTCCCCTTGCTATGCAAGCATTTACTCGAAACCCTAGCGCTACAGACATGCGAACCTGGATCGGAAGTCGCGGGCGGATGAAACACACCGCAAAACGGCTGGTGCGTTCCCCCCACAATCAGCAATTGCTAACCAATCGTGCTGTAACACTCGCAATTTTGGTCGAGCAGATCGAATACCCACGCGGCCTCACTCCGCCGACCATCCATAACGAAACTACGCCGATCCGTGAGAGATGCTGCGAAGTGCAGCGCGGACATCCTCGACGGTGATGGTCGTGTCCCCTTCCCTGCGCTGACGCAACGCCGCCGCGTACACGACTCGCTGCAAAGCGGCGTCCACCTCCGAGGCGGACATGCCTTGCATCACGCTCACCGCATACTGCATCACATAACGCGAAACAGCGAGGGTCTCTCCGGCCATCATCCGCAACTGCACGCGTACGTAGGACGCAATGGCATCACGCTCGACCCGGTCACACTCGATGCTGTCCAGCGAGTTTGCGCGATCCACCGCCGCATCTTCGACCAGCAGGTTCTTGGAGGCGACGGCCACGTTCTCTTGCGCCTTGACCCCATGCTCTATAGCCACCACGATCGTCGCCGGCGGCGACAAGATGCCATGGTCGCGACTCCCCACACGGCTCGCTGTTTCTTCCTCGCCCACGTTCACGAATTCCCGTCGCGTGTGTTTCAGAACCCCGAGATTCCTGTCAAATTGAGGGTAATCGCCACCCCAATTATTCTCACCCGAGCCGGTAGAACTGCAGCGCGCAACCCACTCAGACTGACCCTGTCCCATCAAAACCACCACGTCGAGCATAACTGCAAAGGTCGTAAGAAAAACTGCGAGAGCCGCCAACCAATCGAACGGAATGAGAATGTGCATGACGGCCATTCCCAGAGTCACTCGTGCCATCCATCGAAAGAAGCCCCAACGGCCGAATGCCGAGCGCAGCAACAAAGCGACCGCTACGCCGACCAGCAATGTGGGACCCCGTTCAGTCGACGTAAAAATAAGACCTGCTGCAAGGTCACGGGATAACCTCCATGTCCAGTCGACAAAGAGTGTGCAGCAGAGTGCCTGTGAAAATAGTACATCTAACATACGAATCGTCTTATTCATGAACATCTCCGAATGAATGCGTTAGTAGTCGCGAAGTCAGCGGAACTGGTTAATGTGGACCGCATGAACAGTGTCGACCCCAAGTTTCTCGACGCAAGTCGCCTTGACCGGGAACGTCGTCATCGAAGAATAGGAACGCCAGGTTCTCGAGGAAAATGGCAACAGGCGCGCATTGCCAGCGCGCAATCGTGCGAACAAAGATGAACACGACGAGAGAGATGAAAGGCAATTCAGTCTGAATAGACGCCGGTATAGGCGGAGGCCGCTGGGAGCTGCCGGCAACAGATGCAGCAAACGAGTAGGACAGCAGACGTGGTGCATGTACAGCGATGAGGATCCAGGCCAAAAGTTTCGGCCCCGTCCGCCAAGCGATCACGCGATCGGGAGATCAGCGTAATGGAATGATCACTGTCACGGTTACCGCAATGCAAAGTGATGGCTACGGGAAGAAGCGCGCGTGAACACGCGTGTGAACGTGCGGATGTGCCCAGCAGATCTGACGTGGCAACGTGCGCGGCGGCCTGGCAGAACGCCGTCAATTGCGGCGATCTCACCAGGATTTCCTCCGACACGTTGTTTACGAGGCCGAGCTGTATCTGCAGTCCAATGTCGATTCGCCATCGGATCAGGGCAAACCGAGAACATGGCGAAGGAGCGGCAGTCTAGCCCCTCCGCTGTTTCGAAAGGCGCTTCTGAGACCTCAACGGATGCGGGTGCCGCGCGTCCGGTACCGCGCCTCCGATCTTTGTGTACCGCGCAGCGCGGCGATGGACAAGAAAATCATAACGGTCGCCAGAGCGGTCAATTGCCACTCGGGCCAGTGGCCAAGCCATCGATCAAAGAACGAATCAAGCCCGACATCCCTCCAGAACATCGCGAGAGTTATCGCGAGCGTCGCAAGTGTGAGCAGAACAAGAGCCAGCGCACGCACGAAACGTATGAGTACAGTGAGGTCGTCGCCCTCAGTGAATTGCGGCATGCAGGATCTCCTTTGCCTTTTCAGATGATGGGTTTGTGTCTAGCCTTGCGTGACAGGCCGCAAGGGGACGCGAGGTTCATACGTCGCCCGATCGCACTACTGCCGGGCGTTCCGACAGGCGAATACGCTGGCGACCGCGAGATCGACGTCTGCTGCGCGGATTTCGCTGACGCTTTCGCGCAGCGCACGCACGGCGGCGGCGTCGATTGTCTTCTGGAGGACAGCATCAGCGTCTGCTATCGACTGTCCGGTGAGGAGCACATTCAGGCGTCCGCGCGTACCTGGCATGATCACGTAATTGCGGCCAGCCAGTTGCTTGAGCCTGGTTCTGACATATTGCGTCATGTCCTCTTCGACGGGTACGTCGAACATGATCGTCTCCTCGAACCGTCCTCCACGTGCGAGCGCCGGATCGATCTGGTCATAATGATTAGTCGCGAGAATGTAGACGACATCGCGCACCCGGCCCTCCGCACCGTCCAGCGTGGTAAGTATCTTGTTGGTAAGCGCGGCAACAGCCGAATGCCGCCGGTCGCGACTCAGGTCCTCCCCTTCGTCCAGTAGGACCACGGTCGGACGGATATCCCGCGCTTCACGCACCAGTCTGTCCCACGAATCGGGCTGGGCAATGATCTGCGCGCCCGTCGTTGCGAGAAACGCGTAACCGCTTTCTTTCGCGAGTGACATGGCCGCCTGGGTCTTGCCGGTTCCAGGAGGGCCGGCAAACACGAGTCCTGTTGGAATGCGGCCACCGATCTTCTCGAGGTTGAACACATTCTTCATCCTGAAGGCGAGGTCGCGTAGCGCGTCTCGTGACTGCGCGGGCATGATAATCTCGCTTATCGGTTTCACCCCCTCCGGCAGCTTGCCCTTGCGCCCCTGCAAGAGCCGCATGGCCTGCATGGCAACATCGAATGTCACGCGCCCCCTTCCGGACACACCCTCGTCGCGCATTTCCCGGAGCTGCCCTCCCAGCGAATCGAGGCGGCTCGCGCTGAAGCCTTCCCAGCGTTGCGCAAGGCTCGCTACCGTCTCCGCGTCAACACTCCCCCTGCCCAGCGCTGTATAGATACTCTTGTCGAGAATCGCCTTGCGCGCCTCGAAGTCGGGCGGCGGCACTTCGATCTTGTAGTCAAAGCGGCCTTCGCGGATCGCCGCCTGATCCACGAGGCTGCTGTCGATGAAGTTGCTGGCAGCCACCAGTACGACGGATGTGCCGCGCAGTGCCACAATCTCGGACAGCACCACGTTGACATTGTCCCGGTCCATCGAGTGCGTCTGTCCGCTATCTCTGGCCTTGATCAGCGAATCGAATTCGTCGAAAAACAGCACGCAACCGGGCATGCGCCGCGCCTGTTCAAAAACCGCCCTGATTTTTTGCGGCGTCTCGTTGATCCACTTCGATGCCACGTCTGCGTATGAGACCATCAGGAATGCTGCATTGAGCTCACCCGCCAGCGCTTCAGCGAACAGTGTCTTGCCGTTGCCTGGCTCACCAAAAAGCAGCATGCCGTTGCGCGACCGGTTCGGGGACTTACGCAATGCCTTGCCCGTGTATCCATCCTGAGATGCCAGGATTTCCTTCGCTGCTGCCAGTAGCCGCTTCTTGGTATCCGCCATGCCGACGATATCGCTGAAGTTATATCGCGCACGCTGTACCAGATGACTGTAGCTGTAATCCGTCTGCCCGTGCTGCGTCTCTGGGGCAGGGCTGCCTGACTGCTGAACGCTCGCCTGCACAGGACGCATCTGCGATTGACTCACACGCCTCTTCTGCCGTTTTCGTTCGAATGCCATGAGTAGCAGCCCCACGCACCAGACAAGTACCGCATATAGGCTATATGCATTGCCGGCAATGAGCAGGCGCATCATTCCGAGAGTCAGCACCGCAAAGGCAACCTGCGTCCAGACCCAGCGCCTGGCGCTCACGAAAACGATCGCCGAGGCAGCGACGACGGTCCATACCATAAACTTGAAGCCGTTCGCACCCACCGGGTGGTAGTAGCCGCATACTGAGGCAAGCATCATCGCCCCCCAGTAGACTGGCAGCCCCAGGCAAAGTGTTTGCACGAAAACAACCACGAACCCGATCATGTTCGCTCCTTGACTATTGTTTTTACGGGATACCTTTTGTGCCCCGGCTGTTGCAGGCGGGTTTCACAAAGCGATTGTCTGATGCACTTTCATCAACGCAAGTCGGCATTGAATTGCCAGACGTGCGACGCGCAGTGATGCTTCATCCGGGGAACAGGTTATTGATCGGCAACGCAGGCTGCGACGCAAGAGCGTGTTCCTGCCATTGCACTTCGTGCAACCTGGTCGGCCTTGGGAAAGGAAAGCGAGGGTTCGTACGAGGACAAATGCCTGATTCCACGCAAGGCGCCTTTACGCGCTGATGCGTGCACGACTTGAATTCGCTCGGTGCGTTGAGGTCCCGCGGGGGGCCAGGTAGCGTATTCAATCTAACCGCCGAGGCCGTAAGCATTTACGCTTGGTCGACGACCTGGAAAATAAAAATGTGCGGTATCGCGTGTTTCGCCAGCGAGGCCTGGCGTTACATCCCGGTTCTTGACTGGCAAAATCCCGGCGCCAGTGATTTCCCTGGAAATGTGCGCAGACAAGTCCCGACGACACGCGAACCCACGAGGAGCACCCGCAACGCGTATCAACGACGGCCGTCGATTAACGCGCCCGCCGTTACTGCTCCAGGCCGTTCAACGCTCGCAGACCGGCGTTGAGTGCATACGTGGCGTGGCTATGACATCGCGGACGGTCAGCTCTGCGGCAATCGCGGAGGTCGCAAAGTGCAGCGCGAGCGGCCAATGTCGCCGGAGTAAACATACCTCCAGGGGGATTTTCGTTTGATACGTGCGATGTTCGACGGTCTGAAAGTCGCCCGGGCAGCATCGTCGATGCATGCCCGGGGTTCAGTCATCGCATGCGAAGCGTCCATTCCGTGATGCCCCGACGCCGAACAAGGCCGTGCATACCGCGATGACGGAACTGCGGCGCACGCACAGGGATGTGACGTTCGACAGGCTGGCGCCTTTGTCTGTGCCTTGTCAGTTCCCGAAGCGCCTCACGCAAATCGCGGCGCTTCCACGCGAGAGGGCGCGTAACCCGGTCCCGCAAGCGACGCCTGAAGTGTTCGAGTGCTGCTAGAGGAACTTCCGTGGGAATCAGGAGTTTCGCGTTTCCGTTACTAAGGCATACGATCTCGCGATGGTTGGCGACGAAGCGACTGGATTTCATGTGCGGCCTTTTGTGAATGACGCCAGAAACGGTGGAAGAGAACAGAGCGCCCGCTTCTTTCGACAACTTTTTCTCGACGCGTCGCCCGTGATTTTTTGCGATATGGCTCCGTTACAAAACGCGCCAGCTTGCGTAGATTCAACCAACACGCACGCCGACCGGGCCTGTGATATGCGTGGAATAAACGGCACTGAATCTCGGCGAGGACTGCACCGTCGGGTTCGGCAAAATCGTCAGTGCGGGTAATGGCAATGCTACGTCGGCCAGGGCACGCCGGAAATTTGAGGGCTTCATGAAAGATCCAGGAGGTGATTGCGTGGGTGTGTGAAGACCTGCAACCCGCACTGATGTGATCCTGGTCAATTGCAATGGGGCAACTACCTTCAATCACACAGTGCGCGATCTGGCCCGCACGCTCGCCGCATGAACTTGATGATGCGACCAGCCCGATCTTTTCACGGGTTCTTGCCGACGCAAATCGTCCGTCAGGCGTTCAGATGAAATGTTCGCAGTCACCTGGTGAGCCAAGCCGTTGACCCCAATCTCCGACCAAGCTCGGCGACCGGCAGCCCCTCTCTGCACGCGGTCCCTCCGCCGACGGACGCTTCGCTGTGCCTGATGCAACCCTGCGGTATCAATGATTTGATCGTCTGGAAGCGCATACCGAACCTCTATCCGGCTGGCGGCAACCGGCGTTACTGTGCGGTCGATGCGAACGGGGAAACCGTACCCGCGCGCGCTCCCCAGCCTCCTCGTGATCCTGCACCGGAGGGGCGTTCATCCGCCCATCGTGGCACTCATCACACCTGGACCTGGACGCAGAGCACTCGTCAGCTCAAAACCGATACGATTGCCTCCCAACGTGCCAAAGGCAAACCAACTTTTGGGGGGAGTCAAATCCTTGCGACCTACCGAGTTCCAGCGCAGCATGAATCTCGATAGGTCCGTTGCCTGCGCTGCCGCGATGGTAGCGGTCTGAAGAGACCCTTCATCGACGACCCCGCAGGTGGCCTGCGTGGCAGTCAGGCAAGCGATCCCCGTGTGTCATTGCGGGCCACGAATTGTGCGTCCTCTGAGGGACCTAAAGCGACTGCGTATCCTTCCATAGGATCACATACCGATCCATTCACTATCCCATTCAGCGTGAACCTGTCGCCTCTTCTATAGCATGGTTGGCCGCATCTTCTGAGCACATGGCCTCTTCCGCTCGATGCCTATCCGGCATCAACCGCAACCCGTGTGTCCTCCAATCGGAACACGGCCACCGCCTCGCGCAGCACGACGGCCTGTGCTTCGAGCGTCTTCGCAGCCGCCGCGGCCTGCTCGACGAGCGCCGCGTTCTGCTGCGTGACTTCGTCGATCTGGCCAATCGCCTTGTTGATCTGCTCGATGCCGTCGCTCTGCTCGTGCGCGGCGCCTTCGATCTCCGTCATGATGCCCGTCACGCGCTGCACGGAGTTCATCGCCTCTTCCATCGTCTTGCGCGCGTCGGCGACGAGCGTCGCGCCCTGCGCGACCTGCGCCGTCGAATCGCCGATCAGTTCGCGGATTTCCTTCGCCGCCGAGCCCGAGCGCTGCGCGAGCGCTCGCACTTCGGAAGCGACGACGGCAAAGCCGCGCCCCTGCTCGCCCGCACGCGCCGCCTCGACGGCCGCGTTCAGCGCGAGGATGTTGGTTTGAAACGCGATGCCTTCGATGATGCCGATGATCTCCCCGACCTTGCGCGACGACGCGGTGATGCCGTCCATCGTCTGCGTCACGCGCGCAACCACGTCGCTGCCGCGCACGACCGTGTCGAGCGCGCCCTGCGCGAGGCGGCTCGCGAGCTTCGCGTTGTCGGTGTTCTGCTTGACGGTCGCCGACAGCTCTTCCATGCTCGCCGCCGTCTCCTGAAGCGCGGCTGCCTGCTGTTCGGTACGGCTCGACAGATCCGCGTTGCCAGCGGCGATTTCGTTGGCGCCGAGCGTGATCGAATGGGTGCTGCCGCGCACTTTCGACACCGTGTCGACAAGGCCGTCGCGCATCTGCGAGAGCGCCTGCAGCAACTGGCCCATCTCGTTGCGCGAGCGCACCTTGACGGAGGTCGTCAGGTCGCCTTCGGCCATGCTGCGAAAGTGGCGAATGGTCTGGTTCACCGGCTTCACGACGGCAGACGACAGGCCCGCGCGCGCCAGCGCGCCGACCACGACGGCAGCCAGGCCGATCGCGATGAACAGACCCGTCGAGAGTTTGAAGCGCTGGCTCAGCTGGCTGGCCTCGCGCTGCCGGTTGTCGGCCTGCGCGTGCTTGAGCGCGTCGATCGCTTTCGCGTAGACACCGTAGAAGCGGTCCGCCGTTTCGCCCTGGATCGTGCGGAACGTGTTGAAGTCGTTGTCGACGAGCGCCTTGTGCTCCGGCTCGATCGCCTGGTTGACGAGTGCGGCGCGCGCCTGCGCAACGGTTTGCGCGAGCTTGCCCTCTTCATCGCTGCCGAACGGCCCCGCCATGTAGACGCGGAAATCCTCGCTCGACGACTCCAGCAGCTTGTGCGCGGCGGCGAGCAGCCCGTCCGTGTCCTTGCCGACGCTGAAGAGCGTCTCGTAACTGCCGAGCGACAGACGCACCTGCAGGAGTTTTTCCGAGCTCGACGTCAGCGCGTTCATCGCCGCCGATGACTGCTGCACGTTCTGCAGGCCATCGTTGGTGAATTTCAGCGCGCCCCAACCGACGCCGATCACGATCAGGAGAAAGGCCGCGAAAATGCCGATGACGAGCGTCAGTCCTTGCCGGATGGTGATGTTCTTGAGCATGAGTGTCAGTGACGTGCAGTCGGCCAGCCGGGATGGCAGCCCCATCGATGGCTATCGGCAAGACGGGACGGACTCCGAATAGGGAGAATCCATGACGTAGCATGTGGGATGACGCACTCTGAGCCCACCCCCGGCGGACGGTCTGCTCGCTTTACTACCGTGGAAGCCGGGCTTTTGTATTGGCGGCCTGCATGTCGGCGCGCGTGATGTGCCAGAGGACGGAGAAGCTGGTGCCGCCGACCGTCGGGTAGCTGTCAGCGTGACAGTTGTCCGACAGTGGATCGCAAGCGATCGTCATCGTCTGCTTACCGTTGAACGTGATCTTGACGATCGGGTTTTCGAGCGCGCCCTTCTGGGTGGGTTCGAGTTCGTATGTACAGGGAACGGTTTTTTGAGCGGATCCCGTCCTGTCGCCCTTTATCAGAAGCGTTGCAGTCTTCGAAGGAGGACTGTCGAAGCGAAGCTCGACTGTGTCGCCGCTGTCGGCGCTACCCGTCATCGATACGGGAACCGATGACGGGACTGCGATGGATACCAGCGGCAGCATGAATAGCGCCGCGCTCAGGCATGCGAGAAGGGAGGTACGCATCTTCAAACGAAAGGCTTGAATATGCAGCGCATTATGGGCGAAAACTGCGTCGCCTGCCGCCGCGCCGTCAACCCCTCCGGGCCCGCTGCGTTTCATTTGTATAATCCACCGTTTGCTTTTCCGGCCCCGACTTTCATGCTCAGTTTCGCGCTCGGCTTTATCGTTTCACTACTGATCACGCTCGTGATCGTGCGGTATGCGCATCTGCATGAAACGTTTGCGGACAATGATCTGGCTGGCGTGCAGAAATTCCACGCGCGGCCGGTGCCGCGGATCGGCGGAACGGGGATTCTGGTCGGGCTGATCGTGTCGGCAATCCAGCTGTACGGCGCGTATCCGGCCGTTTCGGCGGGTATTCTCGGCATTGTCGCCTGCGGTCTTCCGGCTTTCGCTTCGGGACTGGTCGAAGACCTGACGAAGAAGGTATCGCCCCTCGCCCGACTGATCTGCACGATGGTCGCCGCGGCGCTCGCTTACTTCGTGCTGGGGATCGCCGTCACGCGCATCAGCGTGCCGCCGCTCGATTTTCTGCTCTCCTATGCGGCCATTTCCTGCGCAGTGACGGTGCTGGCCGTCGCGGCACTCGCCAATGCGATCAATATCATCGACGGCTTCAACGGGCTCGCGTCGATGGTCGCGTTCATGATGTTCGCGTCACTGGCGTATGTGGCGTTTCAGGTGCACGACCCGATCGTGCTGTCGGCATCGCTCATCATGATGGGCGCGGTGATGGGCTTCTTCATCTGGAACTTCCCGGCTGGGTTGATCTTTCTCGGCGATGGCGGCGCGTACTTTATCGGTTTCATGCTAGGCGAACTGTCGATCATGCTCGTGATGCGCAATCGTGATGTATCGGCGTGGTATCCCGTGCTGCTCTTCATGTATCCGATCTTCGAGACGTGCTTCTCGATCTACCGCAAAAAGTTTATTCGCGGGATGTCGCCTGGGATTCCGGATGGCGTACATCTGCATATGCTCGTCTACAAGCGGCTGATGCGCTGGGCCGTCGGTGCGCGCACGGCGCGCGAACTGACGCGGCGTAATTCGCTGACGTCGCCGTATCTGTGGCTGCTTTGCCTGATCGCTGTAATTCCGGCGACACTGTTCTGGCGGCACACGCTGCATCTGTTCTGCTTTGTGGTCGTGTTCGCGCTGACTTACGTGTGGCTGTACGTCAGCATTGTCCGGTTCAAATCGCCGAAATGGCTAGTGATCAGGAAGAGACGACACTCTTGAAGCGCCGCCGTCCAGGCAAAGGAGACGATGTGGGTATAGCCAGGCAGGTCGTTGCACTTTGCACGCTCGCGGCCGTTCAGAACGCGTTCGCCAACGTCACGACGGATAACGTCGCCTGGAGCGTGAAGCATGCCGGCGCTGCGAGTTCCGAGCCGCAGTGCGCAGCGTATTCACAGCGGCCAATCGCGAAGATTTCGGACAAGGAAAGCGGGCCCACCGATCCGACGGCTGCGGGACTCAAGGTGTTGGGAACGCTCGCTGCGATGAGCGCCCTTTCGATCGTCGCACATGACAGCGGACCCGGGCGCAATCCCTGCAAAGCAGGTTTCTGACAGAGGCGACGGCAGCTCGCCGCCGATCATTTTTCCCACGCCGCCCAGCGCTGATCGATCCGCCATCCGAGAACAGTCAACACGAGATACCAGCACGCCACCATCGCCCATTGTGCGGCGACGGGCAGTTTCAACGACAGCAGCGCGATGGCGGACCCGACGAACATCAACCAGTAGTAGATCAGCGCGACACGAACATGCGTCGCGCCCATCTGCACCAGCCGCTGATAGTAGTGCTGGCGATGCGCTTCCCAGACCTTCTCGCCGCGCGCGAGGCGCCGCAGTAACGTGACGGTCGAATCCGCGATGAACGGGGCAAACGCGAGCGCGGGAAACCAGAGCGGCCACACGCCGTGCTGCCAACCCCAGAAGCCGAGCGCACCCGCCAGAAAGCCGAGCGGAATCGAGCCGACGTCGCCGAGAAAAATACGCGCAGGCTTGAAATTCAACAACAGAAAGCCGATTGCCGCACCCGCGAGCGCCATCGCGCAGATCGCGAGACCCGGTTGCGTGCCCGCCGCCGCAAGCGCGTAAGTCCCGAAGCCGAACACGGCCATGCCGCCCGCGAGACCGTTGGACCCATCCATGAAGTTATAGAGGTTCACCAGCCACACGATCGCGACACAAGCCAGCACGCCGAGCCACCACGGAAGATCGACGGCGGTGAAGATGACCACGACGGCGGCAACCACGAGATGCGCAAGGAAACGCACGCGCGCCGGCAAGCCGCGCCGGTCGTCGAACTGCGAGACGACGGCGAGTATCGCCGCGCCCAGCAACACAAGTCGCAGCGACGGCGCCGCCAGCGCGCCGACAACGAGCGCGCTCGGCAAGATGCCCCATCCGCCGACGCGCGGTACCGGCCGGTGATGAAGCGACCGGTGGTTAGGAATGTCCACCGCGATATCCCATGCCCAGCCGGTTTTCAGCAGCGTCACGAGAATCGCGAAGGAAATGACGGCCGCGATCAGTAGAACAGCCGCAAGCGGTGCATTGGAAAAAAGCGTCATTGCGTCTGCTCTGCGTAGAAAGCATGCGCTGTTGCCGCGAGGCCCTGCGCGACGGTCCATGGCGGCGTCCAGCCCAGTTCCTCGTGCAACCGAACGGCGCTCATACGTAGCGGACTGGTAAGACGATCCACCTGCGCAACCTTGCCCGTCACGCTTCCCAGGCCGCGCAACAGGCCAACGGGCACCGGGATCAATCTTGCCGGCCGTCCGAGCGCGACGCCGATCGCGCGTGCCATGCCGGCAACCGTCAGGTCGTCATCGTCTGTCGCATGGTAGACGCCGTGCACGGGACGCGAGGCCGTCGCCAAGGCCCGCAGCGCATCAGCGAGGTTGTCGACGTAGACCATGCTGCGACGCGCGTCGACACTGCCGATCGGCAGCGGGACACCCCGCGCGATCGCGCGCATCAAACCCAGGAAATTTGCGCGCACGCCGGGGCCGTAGACGAGCGGTGGCCGCACGACCGCCACTTCCATCCCATGCTTCTGGCCGAACGCCAGCAGTGCCTGCTCAGCTTCGAATTTCGAAATACCGTAAGGGTCTGTCGGCGCCGGCTCATCGTCTTCGCGCCAAGGACGACCCGGCTCGCCCTCACCAAGCGCCTTGACGCTGCTCACGAAGACGAAGCGCCGCGCGCCTGCCTGAAAGGCGGCCGACGCGGCATCCAGCGTCCCCTTGACGTTGACGGCACGATATTCGGCAAGCGGATCAGCCGCGCCGTCCTGCATCACATGCACGCGCGCTGCGAGATGCACGAACGCATCGATGGGGCCGATGGCTGGGTTGCCGCGCGCGATGCTCGCGAAATGATCGTCGGGAATCACAAGCTCGGACACACCTTTTGCCACCGACGACGGACGACGCACGAGCGCGGTTACCCCATGCCCCGCATCCAGCAGGACCCGGCACAACGCGCGTCCAACGAAACCATTTGCGCCGCTGACGGCGATCTGCATGACTCTGTTCCCCTCTGGCCAATGGGCTGGTGGCATCATTCTCTGCGTCGAATTGTATGCGCCCGCTGCAGTCCCGCTAGGCGGCAATCGAACGGTACACGTCGCAAGTCCGGCGAACAGTCTCGTCCCACGTGAGTTCAGAGGCGCGCGCCAATCCTTTGACGACCAGCGCATCGCGCAGTGCTTCATCGTTCAGAAGCCGCTCGAGTCCTGCCGCGATGTCGTCGACGGAGCGCGGATCGACTTCGAGCGCCGCACCCGCCGTCACTTCGGGTAGCGAAGTGACATTCGAGGTCAGCACCGCGACGCCGCTCGCCATCGCTTCGGCGACAGGCAAGCCGAAGCCCTCGAACAGCGACGGATACGCAAACACGGCAGCCGACGCGTATAGCTTAAGCAGCGACTCTCTTACCACATAGCCCGGCGCAATGATCTGTTTCGCCTTCGCGAGCCGCTCCATATCACGCATGAGATCGGTATTCATCCAGCCGTCGGCGCCGATCAGCACGAGCGGAAACGCTTCGCGCATATCGGCGGGCAACTTTGCGAAGGCCGTCACGAGTCGCGGTAAATTCTTGCGCGGCTGCAGCGTACACACCGACAGGATGAATCCCCGATGCCTGAGGCCCAACTCGGCCAGCACGGACTCGCACTCCTCTTCCCGATGCGGCCGGAAACAGGGCTCGACACCAAGAGGGATCGCCACGACCTTGTCTTCCGGCAAGCCATATATCTCGATCGTGTCGCGTCGCGTGTACTCGCTGTCCGCGATGACCTTGTACGCCTGCTTCAGCGTGTCGGGCAAGTTCCTGTCGAGATAGTCGACAGCGGCTTGCGGATGAAACTCCGGAAAACGGCGATGGGAAAGATCGTGGATCGTCACGACATTCGGGCCCGCATAAGGCGAAGCAACGAAGTTTGTCTCGTGATAGATAAAGCCGCGGCGCGCGTATTCCGCACGCAAACTCGAGGACTTGATACGCCGCACCACCGTGCGCCCGTGATAAACGCCGGGAACGGTGCGTGCAGCGCGCAACAGACTGGCCTTCCACCCTTCGCTGAATTGCGCTCCCGCTTGCAACGCGTCCTTTCCAGACACCAGGTTGGTCACGCCGCCGCGGTCGTAGTAGTTCGAGCCGACCCACCCGCCGATGTCCTCGATGTCGTCCCGCTCGAAAAGACCTTCGAGAAGATGCTGTGTGTAGTAGCCGACGCCGCTTCGCGGAGGTCGCAACGAGTTCAGGTCGTAAAGCAGTTTCATTCGAATCTAGTTAGGCTAGCGAACGCAAGCCGGTCGCGCGGAACGCGAGGCTGCTCGGTGAAGAAAATTTGGAGAGAATCGGACAGCCACTCGCCGCACGTTAGTTTCGCGCGGCGCGTGCCTCGGTAGTCGACGTGACGCTTTGCAGCACGGGAGCGGTCGTAGGCTGATACTCCGCCACCCAGCGGCGCAGGTCCCGTCGGACTTCATCGTCGCCCGGAACACGGTGCTGCATCAGCCACGGCAACAACTCGTCGAGCAGGTTGTCGGGTACTTCGCGCGCCTTCGCGATCCGCAATTTCGGATGCGGGGTGCGCGTGGTGGTTTCGTCGTCGGCCAGCAGCTCTTCGTAGAGTTTTTCTCCCGGTCGCAGGCCCGTGAACGTGATCTTGATCTGCTCTTCGCTGAAGCCGTAGATCCGGATCAGATCACGTGCAAGATCGACGATGCGAACCGGCTCGCCCATGTCCAGAATGAAGATCTCTCCTCCATGACCCATGCTCGACGCCTGCAACACGAGTTGCGACGCTTCGGGGATCGTCATGAAAAAGCGCGTGATCTCCGGGTGGGTAACTGTGACGGGACCACCCTTCGCGATCTGTTGCTGAAACTTCGGGATCACACTGCCCGCACTGCCCAGCACATTACCGAAGCGGACGGTCTCGAACTGCGTGCGTTGCGTGGTTTGCTGCAGCGCCTGACAGGCCATTTCCGCAAGCCGCTTACTCGCGCCCATGACGTTGGTCGGATTCACCGCCTTGTCGGTCGAAATCAGCACGAAATGACGGATGTCGTGACGAATCGCCGCCCGCGCGACGCGGTAGGTGCCCAGCACGTTGTTGCGCACCGCCTGCCACGAGTTCAGTTCCTCCATCAGCGGAACATGCTTGTAGGCGGCGGCATGGAAGAGAATGTGCGGCGAATAGCGCGACAGCACCTGATCTAGCAGCAGTGAGTCTTTGGCGTCGCCGATGATCGGCACGACGGAAAGGCCCGGGAAGCGGTCCTTCAGCTCTTCCGTCAACCGGTATATGGCGAACTCGGAGACGTCGAACGCGATGAGCTGCGCCGGTTCGAAGCGCAGGATCTGACGACAAAGCTCTGAGCCGATCGAACCACCCGCGCCCGTGACCATGACGGTTCGCGCGCGCAGCAGCGATTCCACATGCGGCGTATCGATCCGCACGGGCTCGCGGCCGAGCAGATCTTCGAGGTTGATCTGGCGAACCCGCGACATGAACGCCTGGCCTTCCGAAACCGACGTCAGCGCCGGTAGCACCATCGCGCGCACGCCTGCGCGCACGCACAGCGTCGCGACACGACGTTGCGCGTCGATGGAGGCGGACGGCATCGCGATAATCACGTGTTCGACGCGCAGTTCGGCCGCCCATTGCTGCAGGTCAGACGTCGCGCCCAGCACCTTGTAGCCGTAGATCTCGCGTCCGTGTTTCGACCGGTCGTCGTCCAGAAGTCCGACCATCCGCCATTCGCCAGATCGCGACAATTCCCGGACGATGCTCGCCCCAGCCGTTCCCGCGCCCAGCACAATCACGGGTTTGCCTTGTCCGACAAGGCCGCCGTAGCGATAGAACTCCTTGGTGGCGCGATAAAGCGCGCGCGAGCCACCCATTGCGAGAAACAGCAGTAGCGGCGACACCACGAGCACCGAGCGCGGCACGATAGGCACTGGCTGGAACATCAGCGCGCAGATCATCACGAGCAGCGCACCCGAAGCGACCGACTTCGCGATACGCATCAGATCGGGCAGGCTCGCGAACACCCACATGCCGCGGTAGAGGCCGAAGACGCGGAACATGGCCGCGTACACCACGACCACCCACAGAAGCGCGTGCAGGCTGCCTTGCAGAAAATCATGCGGCACGCTGCCGTTGAAGCGAATCGCGTAGGCCGCAAGCCATGCAGCTGTCACGGCGCAGATATCGAATCCGAACGCGCAAAACGACAGCCACTTGGACTTGAATCGAAGCATTTCCCGTTAAATCCCAGGTTGTTCAGAACGGTTGGTTGAAAATGACGTTGCCCTTGCCGCTTCGTCTCGAACACCTGCGAGTCTTTCGCTACCAGCCTCTCTCCGGGCTCGAGCTCATTTTCATGATGTAGTGCCACTCGCCGATCGAGGCCGGCGTTCTTACAAAGATCAACATTATGCCGTACTGGATTAAGCAAATTCCATGCACGCAATTGCACGAGCGTTCGATTGCACCAGCAGCAGAAACCAGTATCGCCGTCAGATAATCTTCTCAAGCCTGCTCTGTAAGGCTGCGAAAGCAAAACCGGGTAGTGATCGACACCGTTGCGACGTTACAACGATATCTCATCGTGCGTCCGTTCGCGACCCATAACCGCGTACAGCCCTGCAAAACCGGTAAGCAATTGTTGATAATGCGCCGTTCGTCATTGTCGTTTCCGTTACAATCCGGACGCATAGCCCCAATATGCTCCAGAGCAATTCAATGAACATAATTCCCGTCATTATCTGCGGCGGCGCGGGTACGCGTCTATGGCCGGTCTCCCGCGAGGCGTTTCCGAAGCCGCTCCTCAAACTTGCCGATGGTCAGAGCCTTCTCCAGAAGACGTTCTTGCGCGCCTCGCACGTCAGCAACTCGGAAGAAGTTGTAATTGTTACAAATCGTGACACTTATTTTCTGACCAAGGACGAGTGCGTCGAGGTTGAGTCGACCGTTTCGAGAATGGGCTTCATTCTGGAGCCCATGGCGCGCAACACGGCGGCAGCGATTGGCGTGGCTGCCGAGGTGGTGCGGGAGCAGCACGGTCCGGATGCGATCATGCTGGTCATGCCAGCTGATCAATTGATCGAAGACGAAGCGGCATTCGCCGTCGCCGTGCAGCATGCGGCGCGCTCCGCGCAGGAAGGCCGTCTGGTGACGTTCGGCATTCGCCCGACCGCGCCGGAAACGGGCTTTGGGTACATTGAATACGATCAGACGCCGGTCAAGGGCGCCGAAGCCGTTCACAAGGTGATCCGCTTCGTCGAGAAACCCGAGTTGAGCGTCGCGCGCGAGCTGGTCTCGGACGGGCGCCATCTGTGGAATGCCGGCATGTTCTGCTTCACGGCGGAGACCATGCTGGCTGAACTGGAGCGGCATGCGCCCGGTGTCGCGGGGCCGGCAGCGAATGCAGTGCATGCGTCGAAGCGCAGCACGTCGGACGACGGCTACTCAATCGAACTGGATGCAGCGCAATTCCGCAATGCCGACGAGATCTCGATTGACTACGCCGTCATGGAGCGCTCGGACAACGTCAACGTCGTGCCGTGCCAGATCGGCTGGAGCGATATTGGCTCGTGGCAGTCAATCAGCGACCTGACACCGGCGGATGACCGCGGCAATCGCATCCATGGCGAAGCCGAACTGCATGATGTCGACGGCTGCTTCGTGCGCAGCGACGAGCGAGTGATCGGCATGGTCGGCGTGCGTGATCTGCTCGTCGTGGATACGGCGGATGCGCTGCTGATCGCCGCCCGCGACCGCGCGCAGGACGTCAAGCAGATTGTCGCGAAGCTCAAGAAAGCGAATCACGATGCGTACCGCCTGCATCGCACGGTGCATCGCCCGTGGGGAACCTACACGGTGCTCGAAGAAGGCGAGCGCTTCAAGATGAAGCGGATCGTCGTAAAGCCGGGCGCGTCACTCTCGCTGCAGATGCATCATCACCGCAGCGAACACTGGATCGTGGTTAGCGGCTGCGCGGATATCGTCAATGGCGACCAGTTGATTTCGCTGCAACCGAACGAGTCGACCTACATTCCGGCGGGGCACAAGCATCGCCTCATCAATCCGGGCGTGATGGACCTGGTACTGATCGAAGTCCAGTGCGGCGAGTATCTCGGCGAGGACGATATCGTCCGGTTCGAGGACGTCTACGGTCGCGCGCCGGCCTGATTCCGCAAGCGGGAAGCGTTCGACGCTTCCCGCCCTGCCCGTTCTTTCTGCCTCTCAGGGCGGACCATCGCTGCGCCGCCATTCATCGAATCTGGCGGACGACATCACACTCCAGCCGGGCTCATGCGCGTTTTACATTTCTATAAAACCTATAAGCCGGACTCGATGGGCGGCGTCGAAGAATTGATCGGCCAGATCTGTTCCGGCGCGGCCAAACGCGGCGTGTCGAGCGACGTGCTCACCGTCAGTGACGATACGTCGACCGTCGATTTCGGCGATCACAAGCACTATCGCGCGAAGCTCGATGTGATGGTTGCTTCGTCAGCGTTTTCGATGGCGGCGTTCCGGCGTTTTTCGGAGCTGGCTCAGCATGCGGATCTGATCCACTATCACTTTCCGTGGCCGTTTGCGGATGTCGTGCACTTTGCAACGAGAGTGCGCAAGCCCTCGATCGTCACGTATCACTCGGATATCGTGCGGCAGAAGTTTCTGCTGCAGTTTTACCGGCCGCTTCGGGATCGCTTTCTGTCGAGTGTGGATAAGATCGTTGCGACATCGCCGAATTATCTGGCGACGAGTGATGTGCTGCAGCGGTTTAAGGACAAAGTTGAAATCATTCCAATTGGGCTTGATCCGGGTTCGTATCCTGCACCGTCCGAAGCGAAGCTGAAGGCGTGGCGCGAAAGGATCGGGCCGAAGTTCTTTCTGTTTGTCGGCAATCTGCGGTATTACAAAGGGCTGCATATTCTGCTGGATGCGCTGCAGGGCACGGAGTTCAAGGCCGTGATCGTCGGCGCGGGGCCGGTGGAAAATGAATTGCGGCAGCAGGCTGCGCGGTTGCAGTTGGATAACGTGGAGTTTGTCGGTCCTGTTGATGATGAGGACAAGATCGCGCTGCTGACGCTGTGCCATGCGTTGACGTTTCCTTCCCACCTGCGCTCGGAGGCGTTCGGTATTTCGCTGCTGGAAGGGGCGATGTTCGGCAAGCCGCTGATTACGGCGGAGATCGGGACGGGGACCTCGTATGTCAACGTGGATGGGGAGACCGGGTTAGTGGTGCCGTCGAATGATCCGCAAGCGCTGAGAGGAGCGATGCAGACAGTTTGGGGGGATGAGGCGCTTTGTCAGCGCCTGGGTGCAGCGGGGCGCGCCCGCTTTGAACGGATGTTCACTGCAGAGCATATGGTGGACGCCTACGTCGATCTTTATCGGCGGCTGACAGATGCGACGGCCCGCGCCTAACTTCAGGCCTTTTGTATGACACTTCGACGCAGCGCGCTTTTACGCAAAAAACCGCCCGGTTACATCATCGCGCTGATCGTCTCGATCGCGTGCTTTTATCTTTGCCGCACGTTTCTTGTGCCGAGGCGTGTTGGTGACGGCACCGAATACTACGGGCTCTATTTCGCATGGTTGATAGACCATCGGCCATTCATGACGCCCGACAGTTGGCAGGCTCTTGCCGAGCTCGTGCAATCAGGTTCAATACGGGAGATTGTTCCGACACCCCAGCTTGCTGCAATGTTTCCCGCTCTTCATCTGGGCGCGACCACGGATTTCAACCATTTCTGGATGTATAGCCTTCTGGCCGCCGCAATTAGCGGTGTACTCACGCATTGTGGCATTGCGGTCGGCGCACATACCGCCTTCCTGCTACTTCACGCAATCCTTCTGGGACTTGTCACTGCGTTCGCTTGGCACGTCGATGGACGACGAGGTCTTTTGACGTTTGTACTCTTGACCATTCTTTCTCCGATGGTCTGGTATGTGGACAAAGTGCATACCGAGTTTTTTACGTATTGCCTGTGCTCCGCTGCAGTCATCAGCCTCTGTGATCGTAGATACTTTTTGTCGTCGCTGTGCCTCGCACTCGCGTCGACGCAGAACATCAGCTTCGCCGGGGTCGCCCTCGCCCCACTCATCCTCGCGTACGTCGAGCAGTTTTCGGCATCTAGATTCAAGCTGTCTCAGGTTCTGATGATCTTCGCGACCGGCGCGTTGGTCTTTCTACATCCTCTCTACTATTTCTTCCGGTACGGAAAGATCGATCCTCAATTCGTCGCGGGCGGAGCGACAGTTGGAGGAAATTTAAAGAACTTTTACGTCTGGCTACTCGACCTGGACATCGGCCTATTACCGAATTGGCCACTGGGCTTGCTCCTAGTGGTATTGGTCATTCTGATCGTTATGGTTCGGAAGCCCGATACTGCCGCACAGCAGCCTGATCAGGACGTACGACTCTCCAGACGCGATTACCTGCTTTTCTGCAGTTGGTTCCTTTTCGTTAGCCTCTACGCGCAGTCGTCGACCGACAAGCTCAATTCCGGCGCCACACCTGGGCTGGCCCGCTACGCGACGTGGTACATACCGCTGTTCTATCCAGCGCTACGGCTAACGCTCAACAGCGTGGCCGAGATAAAACGGCGCGCAGCTCACGTCACAGCCGTTGCATTTGTTGTTTTGGCCTTTTGCGTGTGTGCCGCATTTACGCTGACATATCAGCGCCCCCAGCTGTCGGAAGCTGGCTATATCACGCCCTCGCCAGCATCGCTATTCGTTCAGAGCCGGTGGCCGTTTGCCTATAACCCTCCCCCGGAAATTTTCGCGAAGCGATACAGCGGGATCGGAGAAGCACCCGAACTCAGGTCCGCGCTGGCTATCGTAGGACCAGACTGCAAAAAGGTCCTGATCTCAAACGGATCTGCCCGCGTCTTTGGACTTGATGGTTGCGGTTACGACGAGGCGAGACTTTTGGCGACGATAAGAAATTCGCTGGACACGTCTTCGACCGTGTCCCCGGGTAGCTACATGCATCTCAGCAACGCCCAAGCACGCGATAGCTTTGTCACATGTCCGTCAACATTGCTCTTCTCTACTAACGGCAGCCTGGAACCGTCAATACTGCGTGGCTTTAGTACTGCCGAACCATGGGGACGCTGGGCGCTAGGCCGACGAGCTTCCATCGTCTGTTTGTCGGACGGCGCATCGATGGCTCGGCTTACCGCGACGAGCTTTTCCCCTGCGGCTCGCAGCCAACACTTGGTTGTATCCGCAAATGGCGCTCCCCCGATCACGTTTACGTTTTTGGGCCCCCAGCAGACCGTCGATATTCCACTGAGACCATCGCACAATGAGCCGCTACAGCTCGATTTTTCGTTTCCGGATGCCGCATCACCCCGTGAACTAGGAGTCAGCGATGACGAGCGCGATCTTTCAATCGGGTTCGTGAAGATCGACCTGACAAGATAAGCCTATTGTGCCGCGGGTCGCGACACGGCATGAGCGCAGACGGCGGGCCAAAGTTTGCGCCGCGCCCGACTCGCTTTTCGCAAATTCGCGACCAAGAGAACATTAGTAGGAGTCCGTTTTGAGAAAAATTGCACTTGCGCGAGCTTGCCTCGTAATAGCAGTCGCAGCGGTGTTGCTATGTCTGAGCTTCGACAAAATCTGGTCGCAGAGCGCCGATCTTGCAAATCACTATGCACTGGTCTCCCGACTTATGGACGACCACGGCAGGCTCGCCTCACCGGATCCAAGTCTTGGCGAAATGCTTGTGTATCCACGCATCGCGCACTTGATCGCTGCCGGCATCGGTCTCTATTTAGACTCGGCAATTACGGGCCTCCAAATTGCGGCTACTGCATCACTTCTGCTCGCTTGGATCGCCATCGCATACATTTTGACCGCTTTTCCTTGGCGCGGTCGCCTACTGTCATTGACGATGCTAAGCGTCGTCCTTTTGGCAAACAAACTATTTTTCAAGCTCCAGATTTTTGGCGAAGAAATCGTTTCAGACTTTTTCTTTGCTCAACTGGCGGCTCAAGCAGCGCTATTGTGCGTGTTGGCAATTACTCTCAGACTCGAACGCCGGTACTCAAGTAGAAGCATCAGATATGTGTTCCTTATTGGGTCGATTCTGGCAATCGAATCGATCCACCTCCTGCCAGCACTCGAAGGACTTGGCGTCCTCGCGTTTTTTCTTCTATCCGACACGCTTGACGACCTCAATTCCGCAATCCTCCCCAGCGTTCGCGTGAAATCGTTGTTGGTACGCGGCATCGTTTTCGCCGCATGCGGCGTGGCAATGTTGGCGCATCCTACGTACAAGGTGATGCGATCGATCAGCGAAAATAACGGGGTGCTGCGCCTGACGCGCTTCGACTCAATTGAATCGCTGTTGGTATTGGCGTGTGTTGTCGCAGTTCTCTCGGCGTCGTTGCTGATTTCGTGGCATCGTGGCTCCGTTGATGCACGCCGGGATCGCCTCCCCGTCAAGTATCTTGGTGCATTTGGCTTGACGGTCAGCTGCCTCTGCGTCGCTCAATGGATCGCGCTGCAGTTTGGACTAGGATCGGAATATGCCTGCAAAAAATATATCTACGCCCTTGACACGCTGTTTTTGATCGAAATCGTTTTACTCGTCGTAGAGCGATCGAGTATTGTCCTCGACCGGGCGCGTGAGCCGATCAAAGGCCTGCCCGCGTGCCTAGACGCTCTCCTCGTCAGTGCGCTTGTGGCCATCGCCTTCGTGTCTACCACTCCGCGCCATGCAACGCTCTCATTGAAGGCGATACGCGCTGTCGAGGCGGACGTGCGATTGGTAGTGGTCAAGAGCCCCCGATCTCCAGGGGACAAGCCTATGGTTGCGATCCACCTTCCGATGATGAATCCTTTGCTGGACTATATGTTTTCGACGGCGGTTTTGCGCACCCCGCGAGATGAGATGGTCATGGCCATCTTGCTAAATCGCCGGATCACGTCACTAGAGTCAGCGTCGAAAATCGTCACTGCTCGAAACGACGCCACTTACGACGTACCTGCCTGCAGGGGCCCAGGTACTACTGGCAACGTAGCGGTAATCGACACGAAATGCTATGTGACTGAAAAGCAATTGAACGTCACCTGTCGCAGTGACTTCGATCTGACATCGTCGGGTGCGATTCACCCATCCATGTTGACGGGATTTAGTTCGCCAGAGCCCAATGGGACCTGGACGGAGGGTCATGAGGCGTCTTTTAAATGCGAACTCCCCAAGGCCGGACACTTTCGCCCGAAGCGGGTAGAAGTCGTCGGGACAGCATTCGTCGCAGAGAACCGTCAACAACAAATCGTTGCGACGATTGCAGGAACGACTTCTACGCAGACTGTCGACTTCTCGCATCCTGGCGAAACCAAAGTGATAACGCTGCCGACCTCCGATCAGGATCAGGGCTGGCTTGTGATTCAACTTTCGATGCCGGATGCGCTGTCGCCCGCACAGGCCGGTTTGAGTGCCGATAGTCGTGTCTTGGGCTTGCAAGTGAAAGAGATACGTCTCCGGTAGCCGTCAAATTTGGTCCGCGCGCGTCCATCTCTGGACAAGCGAGGCAGCAGCGATGCCCCCCAAAATGATGGGGACGGAGACGTAATCGAATACAATAACCTGTTATTCGACGCAATATTTTGGAATTTGCCCTGATGAACCCAATCAGCGAGTTCGACTTCGAACAGACCTTGACAGGCAAGCGAATCCTGGTAACTGGACACACTGGCTTCACAGGTAGCTGGGCCTGCCTGTGGCTAAATCAGATCGGCGCGAAGGTTGCGGGCTTCTCGTTGCCGCCGGACCAAACACCGGCGCTTTACGATGAAATGGGCATCGGCGATTCGGTCGAATCGATCCTTGCGGACGTGCGCGATTACGATGCCGTCAAAGCCGCCTTTGACCAGTTTCAGCCAGACGCCGTCCTGCATCTCGCGGCGCAACCGCTGGTACGTCGCTCTTATCGCGAGCCCGTCAGCACGTTCGCGGTCAACGCGATGGGGACAGCGAATGTCCTGGAAGCCGCGCGCCTCACGCCTTCAACTCGCGCTGCCGTCTGCATTACGACGGACAAGGTCTACAAGAACAACGAGTGGGTATGGCCGTATCGCGAGAATGATCCGCTCGGCGGCAAGGATCCGTACAGCGCCTCGAAGGCGGCTGCCGAGATGGTCATTGACAGCTACCGCGCCTCGTTTGGCGAGTCCGATGGCACTGGCCTTGCTATCGCGACTGCGCGCGGCGGCAACATCATAGGCGGCGGCGACTGGTCGGAGGACCGGCTGGTTCCCGACTTCGTCCGGGCGGTCGTCCAACAATCGACGCTCACGCTGCGCTATCCCGACGCGACCCGCCCTTGGCAGCATGTGCTGGCGCTGGTTCAAGGCTATCTCATGCTGTTGGCGGGACTGGTCAATCAACCTGCCAAGTTTGCCCGTTCGTGGAACCTTGGACCACAGGATCCGAGGAGCTTCAGCGTGCGCGAGGTACTTGAGGAACTGTCATCCAACTGGGAGCGCCCCAACCTCGAATACATGCAAGCCCCGCTGCCGGAAGCGGGCGCACTCGCGCTTGATAGCTCGCTCGCTCGCAACCAGCTCGGCTGGACGCCGCCATGGGACACCCGCCGCGTCGTGACAGAGACAGCAAACTGGTACCGTGATTACTACCGCGCCCCCGCCGAAGCCATGAATATCTCGCTCAAGCAGTTGCAGGCATGGCGCTCGGACCTCGCCGCCGTGGAGCGCTGACGTGCGAGTGATCCTCACTGGTGCGTCCGGCTTCGTCGGCACACGCCTTGCGCATGCGTTGGTGTCGGCTAACGTAGGCGTCGTCAATGTCGGACGTCATTCGTGCCTCGTGCCCGGTGTAGAAAATGTCCTTGTGCCGGCTCTCGCCCCGGAGCATCTGGCAGCGAGCCTGCCTTCTGGCTTTGACGGATTGATCCATCTCGCCGCGGCAGGCGTAAAACCATCCGATCGTGACGTGTCGACGGTCACGGGCGTCAATTCAACGCTCATGCCCTATCTGGTGTCCCTCGCCTCGCAGCGGGGCATCAAGGCAGTCGTGACGGTAGGCAGCAGCGCCGAATACAGCGCCATCGGTGCCCACGGGCCTCTTGATGAAGAGTCGCAGTTGGAAACGCACAAGTTGTACGGTGCATCGAAAGCGGCGGGAGGCATATTGGCTCTCGCAACGGGTGCTGCGAGCAATGTACCTGTCGCTGTCGTTCGGCTCTTCAACGTCTACGGCCCCGGCGAAGCCGCTCACCGCTTGCTGCCGTCGTTGGCAGCCGGCTTACGCGCTGGGCAGCCGGTCAAGCTCTCAGCAGGGACGCAGATCCGTGACTTCGTCTATGTCGACGATGCGAGCAACGGGCTGATCGCAGTGCTGAATGCGTTGATCAGCGGGCAGTTGCCGAGCGGTGCCTTCAATCTGGCAACAGGTGTCGGCCAGACGGTTGCAGACTTCGCACGCCAGGCATGCGAGGCTCTCGGCGCCGCTCCAGAGCTCCTGCAACTGGGTGTGCTGCCGATGCGACCGGACGATTTGCCTTACGTAGTCGGAAATCCCGGGAAGTTGCAAGCCGCGTGTGGATGGCACACGAGCACGTCGCTCAGTGAAGGCATCCGGCGCGCGCTCGCTGAAATTTGAGCAACCAGAGATAAAAGTCAACCAGAAGCGCGACGCATCTATGCAAATTGATCCAGCTATGGGGCGCCGCCCACTGATCTCGATCGCCGTTCCCGTGTTGAACGAGGCGGATAACCTCGATGCGCTTTACGCCCGCCTCGACCGATTGTCGAAAACAATGGCGAGTAAATGCGACTTCGAATTCGTGTTCTCCGATAATCACTCGGACGATCGCACGTGGGAAATGCTTTCTGCTCTCGCGCGGCGGGATCCGCGCGTGCGCGCGATCCGCTTCTCGAAGAACGTGGGGTTTCAGCGATCCATTCTCGCGAACTACATGCACACGCGCGGCGACGCGGTCATGCAGATCGACGCGGATCTTCAGGATCCCCCCGAACTGCTCGAACAGTTCTTTGATCTATGGCGCGACGGTTATCACGTCGTCTACGGTATTCGCGCGAAACGTCGAGAAGGCGCCGTCATCAATACGTTTCGGAAGTTCGGTTACTGGGTGATCGACAAGATCAGCGAGCACCCTATTCCTAGAGACGCCGGCGACTTTCGTCTCGTCGATAGAAAGGTCATCGATTCCGTCCAAAAGTTTCGTTCGACTAGCCCTTACTTGCGCGGCCTGATCGCTGGACTCGGCTTCAAGCAGATCGGCGTTCCTTATGAACGCGCAGCGCGCGTTGCCGGTTCAAGCAAATTCGGGCTTGCCCAGCTCATTCGCCTCGGGCTGACGGGCGTGTTCAACCATTCGGTCGTGCCGCTTAGGCTTGCCACGTATTCCGGCGTTCTGCTGCTCTGTTTGAGTGTAGTCGGCACAATCTACTATCTGGCACTCAAGCTATTTCATCCTGACTTGCCGCGCGGGCTGGCGAGTATTCACATTCTCGTTCTCTTCGGTATCGGTTTTCAGTCGCTACTGCTGGGCATTCTCGGTGAGTACCTGCAGCGCATCTACATCTTGCTGCGGGCCGAGCCAACAGCAATTGTCGAACAGGCACTGAACATTTCGTCCGAAGAACTGAAACTCTGAACTGGTAAAAAAGGTATAACCATGAAAGCAGTCATTCTTGCAGGAGGTTTGGGGACGCGGATCGCTGAGGAATCGGATACCAAACCCAAGCCCATGGTAGAAATTGGCGGTCGCCCGTTGCTGTGGCACATCATGAAGTCGTACAGCCATCACGGCATCAACGATTTCGTCATTTGCCTCGGCTACAAGGGCTACGTCATCAAGGAATACTTCTTTAACTACTATCATCACACGGCCGATCTCGAGATCAATCTCGGCACCGGCACGCACCGTGTGTTGAACTCGCAATCGGAACCCTGGACCGTGACGCTGGTCGACACGGGCGCAGAGACGATGACGGGCGGCCGCCTCAAGCGCGTAGCGCCGTATCTTGGCGACGCAACGTTTTGCTTGACCTATGGTGACGGTCTTTCGAACATCGACATCGCCGCCGAAATCGAATTTCACCGTCAGCATGGCAAGCTCGCCACTGTCGCAGCGACTCAACCGCCCGGACGTTTTGGTGTGTTGAACATCGCCGCCAACAATCAGGTAACCAGCTTCGAAGAAAAGCCAACCGACGAGATCGGCTGGATCAACGGCGGTTTCTTCGTGCTAGAACCCAAGGCGATCGACTACGTCGAGAACGACGCGACGTCATGGGAGCTTACACCTCTGCGCAATCTTGCTAAGGACGGTGAGTTGGCCGCGTTCCATCATCACGGTTTCTGGCAACCCTGCGATACGCTGCGCGACAAGCGTCAGCTGGAATCGCTATGGGAAAGCGGCAAGGCCCCTTGGGCCACATGGGCCAAGGCGTAAGGCCCAAACAATCGATCGATCCATGAATGCACATCTGAACAAAGACACTCGGAAGAAATTGCCGATACGCCAGATTCTCGGTGTCGGCATATCTATCGTTTGCCTGGTACTGGTTTTTCGAAAGGTTGACTTCAACCAGTTGCGTCTTGCACTTGAAGACTTCAGGTGGCACTTCATCGCGCTGGGGCTTGCGTCGCTCGCCGTCGACTATACGCTGCGGATTCAACGCTGGGCCGTGATGTTGCGCGCTGGCGGCGCAACGGTATCGGGATGGTCTTGCGCCGCCCCGTTTCTGGGTTCGATTACGCTGAATAACGTGCTGCCGTTTCGCGCCGGCGACCTCGTTCGCGCATTAGTGTTTCCAGCGGCCATCGGCGTTCGGCGAGTTACAGCGACCGCGAGCCTCCTGCTTGAGCGCCTCGTCGATATGCTGACGCTGTTATTGAGCCTGGGCATTGGACTTTCCCTCAATCCTGTTGGAAAAGTACCTGAATGGCTGGGACGGTCGGTCTTCGTGCTTGCGGTCGTCGGGTGCGTTGCACTCGTCCTGATCGTTACATTGAACAAGCCGATCGTGCGGCTGCTGAACTGGCTTCAGGTGCGATTCTCGCAAGGCAGCTTGCAAAAGCTGTCGAATCCGATTTCAGTGCTTGCAGACCTGACACGCGACATCGGCGAGATGTCCCGGCCTCGCGTGTTGATTACGTTGGCGCTGCTTTCCATGTGCATCTGGGCCGGTGAAACGGGCCTTTTCTGGGCAGTGCTGCAAGGGCTCAATATCGATGCGGGCTTCCCGGCTGCGTTGACGATCATGGCCATCGCGACGCTTTCAACGTTAGTGCCTTCTTCGCCCGGCTACGTCGGCCCCTTTCACCTTGCAGCTTACTCTGCGGCGGTAATGCTTGGCGGCTCCCCGGCACAAGCGGCCAGTTTCGCCGTATTGGCCCACCTTGGGCTTTGGCTGCCGACGACGCTCGCAGGCGGCGTTGCGATTCTCGCTAAGCCCGCACTGTTCAAGGGACGCGCCAGCACGCTACCCGATGCCTGATTATTTTTGGATTTCTATCAAATGAGCAATCAACAAGATGTGGTCATTGTCGGCGCCGGTTTTACTGGTTTAACGGCTGGCCTCGATTTGGCCCGTGCCGGGCGCAAAGTATTGATCATCGAGAAGGACAACGCACCCGGTGGGCTCGCAGGAACGTTCGAGTTTAAGAACGGCGTGACAATCGAGAAGTTCTATCACCACTGGTTCAACAACGATGCCTTCGTGCCCGAACTCGCGCGCGAACTCGGCATCGAAGACCAGATCGTCACGCTGCCTTCGCGAACGGGCATGTATTTCAACGGAAAACTCTGGCGGCTGTCCACACCAATGGATCTACTGAAGTTCTCTCCATTGTCGCTGATCGACCGTATCCGCCTCGGCCTGCTGGTTTTCAAGGTTCGGCAGATCAAGGATTGGCGCACGATCGAGCACTTGTCCATCCGCGAATGGCTGGAGCCTCTATGCGGCAAGAACGTGTTTCGGATCGTGTGGCAACCGCTTATCGAATCGAAGTTTTCGGTGTTTGCCGACGCCGTCAACGCAGTGTGGTTCTGGAAGAAACTTGTCTTGCGCGGCAGCACGCGTGATAAACAAGGTGGCGAACAGCTCGCATATTTCAAAGGTGGGTTCGGCCGGCTCGCTCAAGCGATGGCGGATGAAATCGTCCGACGCGGCGGCGAAATCCGCTACAACACGGATGTGAGCGGTGTACACACCGAGAACGGTCGCGTCGTGGCGCTAAATACGCCTGAAGGACCCGTAGCAGCGAAGGAGTTTTTGCTGACACCTTCGTTCGCGGTCATCGCCAATATGTTTGACGGTGCGGCGGATCAGAAGTGGCTGGCGTCGCTACGCCGTGTGAACTATCTGGGCAATATGTGCCTCGTGTTGCAAATGGATCGCAGCCTGTCGGACACATATTGGCTCAATGTCAACGATCCGGGCTTTCCGTTTGTCGGCGTGATTGAACACACGAACTTCGACGCGCCGGAGAACTACGATGGCAAGCACATCGTGTTCATCTCGCGCTATCTCGCGACGCAGGATCCAGTCTGGGCGTACGGCGATAAGGAATACCTCGACTTCGCGATCGAACATTTGCAGCGCATGTTCCCGGAATTCAGCGAGTCGTGGGTTCAGGAGTTCCGCGTTTGGCGCGCAGAGTATGCGCAGCCGGTTACTGAGCGTGACTACTCGAAGTATGTCCCAGGTCAGGCAACGCCGTTTAACAACGCAACCATTTCGACGATGGCGCAGATCTACCCTGAGGATCGGGGTACGAACTATGCGATTCGTGAAGGTCGGAATGTTGCAAAGGCGATTAATTCCCGGCTTCAGTAAAGGGCGCTAACGGTCGAGGCGCGCCCGAGGTGCGCCTCAACGGTGAATCACTCCCTTCTCTTCCGTAATGAACTCTCCCAAGGAGCAAACATTCACAACTCGCTGCTTCTGAGTTGCCGAACCGTGAATGGATGATCCACTCTTGTGACTACCTGTATGCCTCAACTACCGAACATGGGGCATCGATCGACGAATTCGGCCCGCTGATAACTTTTCCCCACCTTCTGTTCTCAAGCACACAAGCTCACATATGCAGCGTCTCGTCACTGGCATCTGGACGGTGCCGCGCGTGTTCGCTCGCTCAATGACCTTCCAGCGGTCCTTTGCAAGATTACCTGCGTTTATTCTCCGTGCGCCGTCAGGGACCAGTGCCGAAACGCACGCGCGTCTCCAGATGCCAGGTGTCGACAAGCAATACATTCCGACGAGACGTGGAAAACGAACAGGTCAATGTCACGATTGGCAAACTGGACAATACACCTTAGACTTAAGAATATTCTTACAGTGGCCCCGCCTCTATCGGAAAATGTTGGTGCCCCCGACCTGCGTGAACTGGTCGAAATTTTCATCGTCGCTGTAATCGCACAGAAGCATGATGGCCATTAGACATATCACTCCGTTTCGCCAGCTGGCTCGCGCATACTCTGCGCTCTTGCATATCAATCACTCGATCTCCCAACTTCCTCAAGCACAGAAGCAAGCGCTGGGCGAAATCAGGGATGCGATTTCGTCGCCATCCCTACTGCAGGAGATCGATGAACTACGCCAACAAGTCGCAACACTCGAACAAACACTCGACACACGCGTCTCAAAAGCGCTTCGCGACCATCTCTACCTGCCGCTGCCATCGCACTGGTCCGCGGACAAGCCTTTCCTGCCGTTCTCAACATGCAGTGCCGCGGACTTCCTGCATCCGCGATACGCGGAAATCTGCGGAATTCTGGACCACGGCTTGCAATTCCATCGCAAACTGTGGGAATGGATCTTCGTGTTCCATCATCTCGACCGGGCGGGGGTGCTCAAAGAGGGAAACCGGGGAATTGGCTTTGGGGTCGGTCAGGAGCGCTTGCCCGCCGTGTTCGCCAATCGCGGTGTGACTGTGCTTGCAACGGATGCGCCATCAGAGATCGGTGTCTCGAGCGGTTGGACCGAAACGGGACAACACAGCGACAGCCTCGCAGAGCTTAAATTCCCGAAGATCGTCCCGGACGCTGTGTTCGATGCGAAAGTGTCACATCGCTTCTGCGACATGAACGCGATCAGCGACGATCTGACCGGCTTCGACTTCACTTGGTCATGTTGCAGCTTCGAGCATCTGGGTTCGCTGGAAGCAGGGTTGCAGTTCGTGATCAACAGCGTCGAAAAGTCATTGAAACCAGGCGGTGTCGCCGTCCACACGACGGAATTCAATCTGTCGTCCAACGATGACACGATCGAAGAAGGTCACACCGTACTTTATCGGCACCGCGATCTCGAAGAACTCGTTGAGCGTCTCAGGAAGGCAGGTCACGAGGTTCAGCCGTTTATCGTCGCGCCGGATTCCCATTTTCTGGACTTCCACGTCGATCTTCCGCCGTACGCTGACGCGCCCCACCTCAAAATCAAATTTGGACAGCATGTGACGACGTCCGCCGGAATTGTCGTTCGGAAAAAACACTGACACTGAAACGGGGACGTCGGCGTATCGCGGGCGTCCTCGCGCTCTCTATCGTGCTCAGTCCGTTTCCGCGGGATCGTAGGATCGATAGAGCCAGCCCGGCCTCTTTCCACCGTCTGGCCCCGTCTTTCTCGCACGAATAAAAATGTACTGCCCGAGATCGTGCTTGCGATACTCGATCAAATGACCAAACTGGGTCGTATCGAGGTGAGCATCGGCTTGGTTGAGATGGACGTCCGCCGAGAAAATCTCATCAACCGTAAAGCCTAGATAGTTCAACAGCGTATATAGCTCGTGCTTGTTGTACTCACGGTTATGCCGACCGTACGGACCATAAGCGCTATAGCCATCATTGACATTCGATCCCACGATCATACGCGCGACGTTCTCGATGCGCGCGACGTTGGGCGTGGTCAACACCAAGGTTCCATCTGGTTTGAGAATTCGCTTGATCTCTCGCAAGACGCGAATGGGATCGTTCAGCAGGTGTTCAATGATCTCGCAAAACAGGACGATACCCAGAGAATCAGAATCGAAAGGAAACACGTCCTCTTCGATGTTGAAGTGAGAATACTCTAGTTCAACGTCCGCCTTGACCGAGGCATCCTTGAATTCATTGAAGAATACCCGCTGCCTCGCATTGCCTTTTGCGTAAGTGGGGCCAAAATAGTTTGCCAGGCGCCAGTCGACCGGGGTGAACTGGCGTAAGAGCATAGTGGTGAAGTAGGGATTGGCACCGAGCTCAAGTCCCGTCATTGGTTCGCTCGAACCGGCGACCGCACGTTGCACCAAGCCGAACGTATGCAAGAAGCGCTCGAAATCCTGCTCGCAATAGCTAGCAATCGACTCGGGCGCATCTTCGACGCGGACGCATCTCAACCACTCGAACAGATCATCTCGATTCACTCCCTCTGGCAGCGGCAATGGCGGCCGCAACGGAAAACTCTTCAGGGAATACACGTGCTTTGTTTCTCCCATGTCTTCCTGCACTGGCGTCGCGCCGCTGGCGCTATCCACGGGAGTTTCCTGCACCACAGTCGAACTACGTTTTTTCAGGAACATCGTCGGCCTCGCAACCTTAGAGTCTCGTCGGTTCAGGTTGTCACTTCAATTGCGGTATTTCAAGTTGGACGAAAAACCTCCGCTTCAGCCTTCAACTAAACCGAAACATCACGTATGCGCGTCCGCTGGCCGCCAGGTCCCGTGCCACTGATTTTGTAGCAAAACGCTCTTGATTTGCTTGGCGCTTTCTGCCCACGTAAGCCACGGCATTCCAGTCGAAACAGGCGCCTTACCTGCGTGATACAGTGAAAGCCATTCCTTCACAGCACCGGCCAGCGCCTCGGCCGAGTCGCCATCGAAATAGAACGCATGATCGCCCGCAACTTCGCGGAAAACGGGCATGTCACGCGTAATGATCGGCAGCCCTTTCTGGGCGGCCTCGATAAGCGGGAGCCCAAAACCCTCGCCATTGGATGCCGTCAGCAGAACCGTCGATGCCTCATAAACCTGCTCGAGGAACTCGTCGCTCGCACCTTGCATCCAGAACAGACGTTTATTTTGCTCGGGATGCTGCTCCAACTTAGTCGCGAAATCAGCCAATCCCCAGCCAGCCTTTCCTACGATGGCGAGATTGACATCGACGTTCTCCGCCCAAAGCCTCTCGAACGCAGCAACGGCCTGAACGTGCCCCTTGCGCGGCTCGACCGTGCCCACGATCAGAACGGTCGGTCGCGAGCGTAGCGCTTGCAACGTCTCAGACGCATTGGACGGCAAGCCCTTCGACGGCTGACTGTTTTCGATGTCGGCGCCCAGATGGAAATAACCGAGTTTCAAGTCGCGTATTCGATCGACAGGACCCGTGTCGAGCCATATCCGCAGATCGTCGGCCACGGCACGTGAGATACCGATCAGACCATCCGATACATGCGAAATCGTCTTGAGCCACGGCGGGAAACACAATGCGATGACTTCCGGAAACCAGTCCGGATGCATGACGGGGAGCAAGTCATAGACCACGAAATAGATCTTCACTCCGCGACGACGTTGTCGCACGAACCACTGCTCCGCGGGCGGCACACAATCCGCCACGAGATCGAGGCCGAGATAGATATCTCCCTGCTGGCTATCGAGCCATTCATCAGCATCGTCAACCGGCTTCTCGCCCACGCCAATCGTGCGCCAGAACTCGTTTGCATAGCGATACTCCATCACGCTGCGGTCCAGCCTGATGGGGCGCACTTGCCAGCCCGGCGGCGGCGTCTTCAGTAATTGAAGCAGAATGGAGCGCGTGACGCGCTGGATGCCCGATTTTGCATCGACGTGACAAAGCACGGACACGTCGACGAACAACTGCGGAACGCGCCCTGCTCTCCGATTAGCTGCGATTGAATGCGCACTCGAAAGAAAGTCACCATCAGTAGACGGGAGTTCGAGCCTGCCGAGCGCATCGATCAGGCGACGGTATCGGCTTGCCGCCGGCACGTCGTCGCCCGCCAACGATCCCGATGCCGTCGCATGATCGCGCGCTTCGCCAGTACGGCGCGCCGCTAACGCTTCTTCAAATGCCTTTATCGCACGCTGGCCCGTTTTGTCCCAGGAGAACTTGCTCGCCCGCTCGATGGCGTTTTCACGCAACGAGTGCCAGAACGTTTCCTCACCAAGCGCCCGTTGCATCATTCCCGTCATCTGTGACAGATCCAGAGGATCGAACAGCGCGTCTTCACGGCAAATCACTTCCGGAATGCTAGTGGTACCGGACCCGATCACCGCTGCGCCACATGCCATCGCTTCGAGCGCAGGAAGGCCGAACCCTTCATGGAGCGAGGGAAAAATAAACAGGTGGCAAAGGTTGTACAACGCAACAAGGTCCTTGTCGGACACATAGGCAGCAAGTACGAGTTCATCTGGCTCAAGGCCATTCGACTTTGCCAACTCATACAGCTTTGCCGAATTGGACTCCGTCGCCTGGCAAACCATGAATAGCTGATACTGCTTGCGCAACTCGGCGGGAAGACGCGAGTATGCGACGATCAAGCCTTCCAGGTTCTTGCGCGGCTCTACGATACCCGTCGTCATCACGAAAGGACGCGTGATACCAAACTTGCCGAAAAACGCGCTTCGTTCAGACTCCGAAAACTCGGTCGGCTTGAACGCCCCGGAGACGGCGGATGAAATATTCGTGATCCTTTCGCGCGGAATGCCCAACTCACTCGCAGCTTCTTCGCCACAATAAGCTGAAATAGCGAGAAGGATGTCGGCGCGCTTGAGCGCTTCGATTCTGCCCAAGTAGTGCTGCTCGAAGCCCGCATCGACCAAGTACTTGTCGGGATTCAGATACGGAATCAGGTCGTACAGCGTCACCGCCGTCATCAGCTCCGGATACAGTCTTTTGATCGAAGTCACATTGTTGTTGACATAGCCTTCGAAGAGGCTACTGATATGAACGACATCGGGTTCCAGTTCGGCGATCGCGTGTTCGCGGATCATTTCCGCTGCCGAAGTACGCCAGTCGTCGACACCTCGATACAGCGTGAGCGGCGGCAATGAATAAACAGCGATGCGCTCCGGCGCCAACAGGTCGACAAACGCATGTCGAATGAGTTCGACCGTTTCGGGAAACAAGTCGTTCAGGACGATCCAGACTTCGTGTTCACCTGCGTTGCGTACGATGGCCCTCGCCAAAGCCATGCTATAGCGTCCAATTCCTCGCAGCCTGCTGACAGACTGGCAACCCTGTAAATCCAAGACGATGCGCATAGTTGTTCTGGCGAGTAGTGTTAATTATCGATGATTCGAATTCTTTGACTGCTGCAGATCTTCATAGACTGTGCGGGCTCGCGCCGTTAGCTGCTCGACGGACTCCACCGTGAGCGTGGGCGTAGATGATGCCGCGCGCAGCACCTCAGTGCGGGCTATACCAACCAGCCTGGCCCGCAGTCCGGGAAAACGCCGCAGTGTGTCGGAAACGCGTTGCTTTAAGACTGGATGCTCATGCAGATACTCTGCACCGCGAGTAAGAACCGGGCGCGCGATACGCTTGATGCCTCTGCGCGAAAAGCCCACCGTCTTCAAACCTTCGACGACTCCTCGAACCGGACCTGTCATCCGCCACGACGTGCTGTTGACCAATGCAGTCACCTGCTGGCGCGCGTTGTTGGCGTTCGCTTCAGCAGCAGCAGCTCGCGCCTGCGCATCGACGGCAACCGCCTTCATTTCGAGCGTGTTCCGCTCCGCACGCTGCAACGTCTCCTGCGTCATCCGTGCCGCCTCATCCGCGCGCGCCGCCTTCTCGCGCCACAGCACGGCCTCCTTCTCTGCTTCAATTACTCTTTCGATCAATTCATTCACGTCTTTCTCCTCGTCCTTCGAGACTGAGAGTGGAGAAGCGCTCACGAGTGACTCAGCGATCCTGATCAGGTCAGCATCCTGTTTCTTAAAAGCAATGATCGCGTAGTCCGGCGCCTGCATCAGATTTTGATCCAGAGCCGAAACCACTTTGTTAATAATTGTCGCACCCATCAGCTCGCCTGGCATGAGCTGAAGATCATTGTGTAATTCACCCCGATTGACGGGGACGATTACGACGCGCTCGAATCCAGAATACTCCGCCGCAAAGCTGAGCAAAATAGATGGAATCGGACGTTCATGCGTTGGGTCAAGGTAAAAATTGCACGCACCGACCACCAGATTTGCCGGATTCGGCGTTTCCAGCAGGATCGCGCCGCCATCCTCGACAACCCGATGTGCCTCCTTCAAAAAAGCCAGCAGATTGTTGAAGCCCAGGTGTTCGACCACATGAAATGCGCTGATAAACGAATAGGCCCCATCCGCCTGCGCTTTCAGATGCTCCATCGCGTCGGCCTTGAACACCGACAAACCCATTTCCTGGCCCGCCTTCACGAAATCTTCGTTCAGGTCGAGACCTTCAGCCGCGACACCCCGCTCAGACAACAGCTCAAGCCATTCGGCGCGTCCGCAGCCGACATCGAGCATTTTTCTGCCGCTGCGGCTGGACAGCGCTTCGACGAACGGCATATAGACGCTTTGCCGCCGCTTGATGACATCCCGACTACCGCGAAAGCGGTCTTCGAGCGCCCGATAAAAATCATCCGTTACCATATAAAACCCCGACCTTCCGACTGGTTAGTTACGTTCGACGTGCAGCTCAGGCTCAATCCATGTGCAGCCGACGAACTTTGTTTTAGACATGTTCAATACTTGGAAAACCACGGCGAGATCGCGCCATTCGTAGTTCGCACCGACGTGCGACTGACCCGCGTGCAGCGCGGTCGCAACGGAATAGGAACCTTCGCCGAGGTTCAGCGGGAAGGCAAACCGATAGCGGATCCGGTCGCCCGCCACCACTGATTTTGCCGACTGCTTCAGGTGATGCGTGTTTGTGCCGTAGATCGCTTGACCAAGGCGATCCTTGATCACGTAGCCCAGCACGAGTTCTTCAATGGGCGCGTGTACGGCAACTTCGATTTCGAGCACGGTCGCACTGCCGACGTCAAGAATCTCGCTCGCCGTGCCGTTGGCATCGATCAGACGAATATCGGCGATCGTCGCTTCGCCCGTACCCGAGACGATCTGAGTCTTACCTTCTTGCGTCACCGTCTGCTTGACGGAAGCGGCTTCCTTGTCCGCCAGTAATGCGTTGTAGTAGTCAAAGATCTCTTCGGGCGACCCTTCCTTGACGAGGCTCCCGGCATTCAACAGGATCGCCTTGTCGCAAATCGCCTGAATTGCGGATTTATCGTGCGACACGATCATCAATGTCGTGCCTTCCTCGCGATACGACCGGATGCGGTCGAAGCTCTTGTGCTGGAAATAGGCGTCACCGACCGAAAGCGCCTCGTCGATGATCAGGATATCCGGCCGGTGGAAGGTCGCGACGCTGAAAGCGAGCCGCATCTGCATACCGCTCGAATAGACGCGCACGGGCTGGTCGATCGCATCGCCGATTTCGGCGAAATCCTCGATCCGCTGCATGTTCGCGCTGATTTCGTCAACGCTATAACCGAGCAACTGGCCGGCCATCAACACGTTCTGGCGACCCGTAAAGTCCGGGTGAAAGCCCATGCCAAGCTCGAGCATCGCGGCCACGCGGCCCGTCATCGTGATGCTGCCACTCGTGGGCTGGGTGGTGCCCGTGATCATCTTGAGCAACGTGCTCTTGCCCGCGCCGTTGATGCCGACGATACCGATAGCCTCGCCCTGCTTCACTTCGAAGCTCACGTCGCGCAATACCCACTTCGTGTTGTGACGCGTGATCGTCACCGGCGAAAGCCACTCGAGCAGGCGGCCGAAACGGGATGGGTATTGCTTATACGCCTTGCTGACCTTCTGTACTGAGATACTGCCCATGAATATTTGATCCGCCTATCGAGTTGCTGACTCGAGCCGCTGGACACTCGACAGACGGCTGCAACCACCGTGTCGACTGCGTCGTCCATATGTGCAGCGGCGGCGCGTCGTCGCTTCCGCCTGAATGTCGGAAGCAACGCTTCGCGCCGCCATCTGTTTCAATTTCGTGGACCGGTCGACATCATACCGGCCCAATACAGTGCTTCAGCTGTGGCTCAGCCGTTCACCATCCACTTGATGGTATCGCGGAGATCGATCGACTCAATTCCAGGAGCCAGTTGGCGCAGTTTGTCGGGCGAGCCGACCAGCGTCTTCACCTCGTTCTCGCGAACGAACGCGGGATTGACCTGTACATCCAGATTGTGGCCGGATGCTTCCCGCACCATGTCGATCACTTCTTCGAGGGTATAAGGCTTGCCACTGCAAATATTCACCACTTCCGATTGCGCGTCCGATTCGAGCAGCGAGCGATACAGCTTCGCCACAGTCCGGACATCGGAGAAGTCGCGCGCAACGTCAAGATTGCCCAATTCGATAACCGGCCTGCGATTGACGAAGTGCCACACGATCTTCGGAATCAGAAAGCGTGCAGCCTGCCCTCGCCCCGTGTAGTTGAACGGACGCACCATCACGATGGGCAACCGGTCGAACCATGTTCTGACCAGGTTTTCCATCGCGAGCTTACTCGCCGCGTAGTGATTCACCGGCGCGGGCGTAATGCTTTCGTCGATCACCCCACCCGCGTTGCCATATACGTTCGCGCTACTGACAATCAGAATCTTGTCCGGGCGGTGGCCGACGTCCGCGCACGCCTGCAGCAGATTCAGCGTGCCGAGCACGTTGACTTGATACATGTCGAGTGGCACTTCATGCGCGACGAAGCTGATCGCGGCCAGATGAACAATGAAGTCCGGGCGGACCGTTTCGATCACGTGCCGGCAATCATCCATCGACGTAATATCGAGCCGCACCTCGCCTTCACGCGGAAGCCCGCCGATACACGTGCCCGTGACCTGATAACCGGCACTGACGAGTTCTTCGCGAACATAGGCGCCCGTGAACCCATGGGCGCCCGTAATCAAAACGCGGCGCATTGGCATCTCAGAACGAGAAGCCGATCTTGTTACGGCGCAGATCCGATTCGACCATCAGTTTGCACAACTCCTCGAGCGTCGTCTTCGGTTCCCAGCCGAGCTTCAGCTTCGCCTTGGTTGGATCGCCGATCAGCAGATCGACTTCAGCCGGACGGTGGAACTTCGGATTCACACGCACGACCACCTTGCCGTTCGACGCGTCGACACCCTCTTCCTGCTCCGCCTTGCCGCGCCACTCGATGTTCGTGCCGACCGCGCGAAACGCCATCGAAACGAAATCGCGCACCGTTTCCGTACGGTTCGTCGCGAGCACGAAGGTATCCGGCTCATCGGCCTGCAGCATACGGTACATGCCATCGACGTACTCTTTCGCGAAGCCCCAGTCGCGCTTCGCATCGAGGTTGCCGAGTTCAAGCACGTCGAGCTTGCCCATCGAGATCTTCGCGACGGAGTCGGTAATCTTGCGCGTCACGAATTCGCGGCCGCGCAGCGGTGATTCATGATTGAAGAGAATGCCGCTCGAACCGAAGATGTTGTACGACTCGCGATAGTTGACCGTGATCCAGTGCGCGTAAAGCTTGGCGACGCCGTACGGGCTGCGCGGATAGAACGGCGTGTCTTCCTTCTGCGGAATGGCTTGCACCTTGCCGAACATTTCGGACGTCGAAGCCTGATAAAAGCGGATCGAGCGATCGACGATGCGGATCGCTTCGAGCACGTTCAGCGCGCCGACGCCCGTGATCTCGGCCGTGGTTGCCGGCTGGTCGAACGAAACACCCACGAAGCTCTGCGCTGCCAGGTTGTAGACCTCACGAGGCTTGGCCATTTCCAGCAGTCGGATCGTCGTGCCGAGATCGGTCAGATCGTGCTCGACCAGATGCAGATTCGGGTGATTCAGGACACCCACCTCGTCGAGACGCCAGAAGTTGACCGAGCTCGTACGCCGGTAAGTTCCGTAGACCTGATAGCCGCGTTCCAGCAGCAATTGGGTAAGATACGCACCGTCTTGTCCGGTGATGCCAGTCACTACTGCGCTCGTCAATTCCTTCTCCTTGGGGAACGCCCTTAACGCGAAGTTCGCGCTATAAGCAAACAATACCGATAGATAACCAATTATAGCCGACGGGCCTACCGCGCCCGCCCGCCAGAAGATAGTCGTTGGCGGGCTACAACTCGTCGACCATCTCCGCCGCGTGGCGGCGAAACAGATAGAGACCAAACACGCAAAGCAGAAGGCCAACGACGAGCACTGGCCACACCGCGTTCCAGTCCGGCCACTCGTGATTCACGAGAATCGCCTGATAGCCCATGATCAGGTCGGCCATCGGATTGAATTTCACGAACGACTTGGCCTGCTCAGGCAACGCGTGCCAAGGGTAGACGACAGGCGTGAACCAGAACCAGAACTGCAGGAAGATCGTCATGAACTGCCCCACGTCTCGAAAGAAGACGTTGAGGACGCCAAGCGAGATGCCAAGACCAATCGCAAAAACGATCTGAACGAGAAGCAGCGGTATCAGCGCGAGGAACGGAAGACCAGGGAAATTGCCGCTGATGACCAGAAAGATCGTAAACAGCGAAAAGATAATCGCAAAGTTCATGAGGGCCGAAACCGTCACGATCACGGGCAATGCGATGCGCGGAAAACTGAGCTTCTTCAACAAGTTTGCGTTTTCCACAAACACGTTCTGGCCGCGCGAAACAATCTCGGCAAACAGGCCCCACGTCAGAATTCCCGCGCACAGATAGATGCTGTAGCCGAATGTGCTCGGAGTACCCGGCATCCGCGACTTCATCACCCCTGCGAAAATCACGGTGTAGACGAGAATCATCGCAAGTGGCTGCAAAACCAGCCACGCTGCGCCAAGCATACTCGTTCGGTAGCGTGTCTGAAACTCACGCTTCACGCTTCCAATAATGAAGCCCCTGTACCGTATCAGGGCGCTCAACAATGCGCTCAACTCTTACCCTTAATGATTTGTCGCGAGAGGAATGGATGCCGTTCCAAGAGAACCGTCCGTCAGCCGCAGACAGATCGGGCGGGACGCTCGCTATTGTCCGCTATCGGCTGGCAGCAAGGCAACCAGCGGCTTGTGCGACGCAGTGAGTCAGTCGCCCACCTGCCCCGCGCTATATGCCGCCAGGCAACGGCGCAGTTCGTCATCCCATCCCGGCACCCGGATCCCGAACGTCTCGGCAAGCTTCGTACAGGACAGCCGCGAGTTACGAGGCCGCCGTGCCGGCGTCGGATATTCGCTCGTCCCAATCGGCACCACCTTCGGCCGGGCCGTCAGCCCCGCGTGCTCAAAAATCGCCTCGGCAAAGCCAGCCCAGCTTGTCGATCCCGCCGCCGTCAGGTGATAAACGCCACTGCGGCCGGCCCAAACTTCCCCGGGCGTCTCTTCCAGCATGCGCGCCGTCAAATCGGCAATCATCCGCGCCCAGGTGGGCGCACCGAACTGATCGGCGACGATCGAGAGCTCTCGCTTCTGCTCGGCGAGACGCAGCATGGTCAACAGAAAATTCTTGCCATGCGCCCCATAGACCCAGCTGGTCCGCAGCACCACCCACGCGCCGCCGGCCTGCTCGATTGCGTGTTCGCCCGCCAGCTTCGTCGCCCCGTAGACGTTCAGCGGATTCGGCTGATCGCTTTCCACATAGGCGTCGTCTTTGGCGCCGTCGAACACGTAGTCCGTCGAGTAATGAACGAGCAGCGCGCCGATCTTTCGCGCCTCTTCCGCCAGCACACCCGGCGCCTCGCCATTGATCCGCATGGCCGTTTGCGCGTCGCTCTCGGCCTTGTCCACGGCTGTGTAAGCAGCGCCGTTCAGAATGACGGTAGGACGCACATCAGCAACGACGCGTCGAATCTGATGCAGATCGGACAGATCGAGTCCGTTCCGATCGACTCCAATGACCCGCCATGCAGGATTCAGGCGCACCAGCAACTCGGCGCCGACCTGCCCGGTCACGCCCGTAACAAGAATCACAGGTTCGCGACGATCGGTCATATGTAAAAAATACCTGTTATCGCACCTTTCATTCTTCCTACTGGATCAAGGTTTGCAGGGAGTCGTGATTATAAAGTCGCCCATATCACCTCTGAAGCGGTCTAACAAACTGATACAAACGCGCATGAATTTTGCAAGCAAAACAAGACTTTACGCGCGCAAAGCGGCAGCGGACGCTCATTCGTAGGTCTGCGCATCGACGACACGCTTGCCCGCCATGTCTTTTGCCGCGAGAACCGGCTCACCGTCGAGCGGCCAGTTGATCGCCAGATCAGGATCGTCCCATACGACGCAGCGTTCATGTTCCGCAAACCAGTAATCCGTCGTCTTGTACAAAAAGTCGGTAGTCTCGGACAAGACGACGAAGCCATGCGCGAACCCGGGCGGAATCCACAACTGACGTTTGTTATCGGCGCTCAAAACGTGGGCCGTCCACTTGCCGAAATTCGGCGACGACCTGCGCATATCGACAGCCACATCGAACACCTCGCCCGCCACCACGCGCACGAGCTTTCCCTGCGCATGCTCGATCTGATAGTGCAAGCCTCGCAGCACGTTTCTCGCGGAGCGCGAATGGTTGTCCTGCACGAACGTCACGCGCTCGCCGATCGCTTCGGCAAACTCCTGCTCGTTGAAGCTTTCGAAAAAAAAGCCCCGTTCATCTCCGAACACTTTCGGCTCGATGATTTTCACTTCCGGCAGCGAAGTGGCGACGACAGAAAATTTCATGCGACGGGCTCGGTCAAAAGCTTGAGAAGGTATTTGCCGTAGGCGTTTTTGGTCAGCGGCGCAGCGAGCTTTGCGATGTCGTCGGCCGTGATCCACGCGTTGCGGAACGCGATTTCTTCCGGACAGGCCACGACGAGGCCCTGACGCTTCTGCAAGGTCGCGATAAATGTGGCCGCATCGATCAGCGAATCATGGGTTCCCGTGTCGAGCCACGCGTAGCCGCGCCCCATGATCTCGACGCGCAGCTTGCCAGCGTTCAGATAGTACGAGTTGACGTCGGTGATCTCCAACTCGCCGCGAGTCGACGGCTTGATACCCGCCGCGATCTCGCAAACATCGTTGTCGTAGAAGTACAAACCCGTGACCGCATAGTTCGACCTGGGTTGCGCGGGCTTCTCTTCGATCGAAAGCGCGCGGAACTGCGCATCGAATTCGACGACGCCATATCGTTCAGGATCGTTGACGTGATAGGCAAAGACCGTTGCGCCTTCGACATTCGCATTCGCGCCGACGAGCTGCCGCGCGAGATCGTGACCATAGAAGATGTTGTCGCCGAGGATCAGCGCGCAAACGTCGTTGCCGATGAAGTGGCGACCAATCAGAAAGGCCTGCGCGAGACCGTCGGGAGACGGCTGCACGGCGTACTGGAACTGCATGCCCCAGCGGCTACCGTCGCCCAGCATCGACTGGAAGCGCGGCGTATCGTCGGGCGTCGAGATGATCAGTACATCGCGCACGTCGGACAGCATCAGCGTCGACAGCGGATAGTAGATCATCGGCTTGTCGTACACGGGCAGCAGTTGCTTCGACACCGCATGCGTGATGGGGTAAAGGCGAGTCCCCGACCCGCCCGCGAGAATGATTCCCTTACGTGCCATGTCGTGCCCTCAGTTCGACCCTGCGTAGTGCGTGTCCAGCCACTCGCGATAGCTTCCGCTCGTGACGCCGCCCACCCATTCGGCATGGTCCAGATACCAGGCCACCGTTTTCCGGATACCCGTTTCGAAGGTCTCGGACGGGCGCCAGCCCAGTTCCTGCTCGATCAACGACGCATCGATCGCATAGCGCCGGTCATGCCCGGGCCGGTCCGTGACGAACTCGATCTGCCTGGCATAACGCGCACCCGACGCCGCGGGGCGCAATTCATCGAGCACACCGCAGATCGTATGAACGACGTCGATGTTCGCCTTCTCGTTCCATCCACCGATGTTGTAGGTGCGGCCCACCACGCCCCGTTCCAGGACGGTGCGGATCGCGGCGCAGTGGTCTGTGACATACAGCCAGTCGCGCACGTTCTTGCCGTCGCCGTACACGGGCAGCTTCTCGCCTTTGAGCGCTCGCGTGATGGCAAGCGGGATCAGCTTTTCGGGGAACTGATAAGGGCCGTAGTTGTTCGAGCAATTGGTTGTCAGCGTCGGCAGACCGTACGTATGGTGGTACGCGCGCACGAAATGGTCCGAGGCAGCCTTGCTCGCCGAATACGGGCTGTTTGGCGCGTAGGGCGTGTGCTCGTTGAAGGGCGCGTCGTCGGGTTCGAGCGAGCCGAAGACCTCGTCGGTTGAAACATGGACGAAACGGAATGCGGCTTTCTCGCCCGCATCGAGCCCGCTCCAATAGGTGCGCGCAGCTTCCAGCAAAGTAAAGGTGCCGACGACGTTCGTCTGCACGAATTCGCCCGGCGCGCGGATGGAGCGGTCGACGTGGCTCTCCGCCGCGAAATTGACCACGGCGCGCGGCCGGTGCGTTGTGAACAAAGTGGCGAGCGCAGCAGCTTCGCAAATGTCGACACGTGCAAATATGTGGCGCGCATCACCCGACAGCGGCGCCAGTGTGCTGGCGTTTCCCGCGTACGTCAGCTTGTCAACATTGACGACGGGCTCACCGCCTCGGCTAAGCCAGTCCAGCACAAAGTTTGCACCGATAAAGCCGGCGCCCCCTGTAACCAGAATCATATTTCCCTCTCAGTTGCGCCAGCGGCGACCGGCGGTCAAGCCATGCCCGACCCGGTAACCGGCTATTATTGCACGTTGTGTTGCACGCGCCGCGGCCCGTCGACGTTGACGTGACGCAATCGCGACGCCGCCACCGCGACGCCTGGCCGGCAACCGCGCAATACTTCCGATAATTGGATTCACCCGGAATATCGACACGATGACAGCTTTTTTGAAGCCCCCTGCGCTCGCTTTTGGCGATCTGCAAGGTTGCCGCGCACAGTTTCAGCAGCTTCTCGCCAAAGCGGCGCCGCCCGCCGACGCGCCATTGTGGTTCGCCGGCGACCTGATCAACCGTGGCGGCGAGTCGCTTGCGACGCTGCGCGACATCATCGAAATGGGCGATCGCGCCGTTCCAGTGCTCGGCAATCACGACCTGCACCTGCTGGCCGTGTACGCGGGCATCCGCAAATCGAAGAAAGGTGACACGATCGACGAAATTCTGGCGGCGCCCGATGTCGACGATCTGATCGAGTGGGTGCGTCACCGGCCGCTTGCGCATTTCGAAAACGACATGTTGCTGGTGCATGCAGGCGTGGTGCCGCAGTGGGACGCAGCGCTGACGATGGAACTCGCGGACGAACTGCATCGCGCGCTGATCGCGCGGGACTGGAAGGAGACGCTGGCCGGTCTCTACGGCAACAAGCCCGACCGCTGGACGAAAGACCTGAAAGGAATTGACCGGATGCGCGTGACCTGCACGGCGCTGACCCGCATGCGGTTTTGCAACGCCGACGGCACGATGGATTTCACCACCAGCGGCGGACTGGACACCGCCCCAAAAGGTTGCATGCCGTGGTTCGACGTGCCGGGCCGCAAAACCGAGGACATCACCGTAGTCTGCGGACACTGGGCCGCGCTTGGCCTGATGATCCGCGACAATCTGATCGGCCTCGATTCAGGCTGTGTCTGGGGCGAACAGCTGTCGGCTGTGTATCTCGCGGAAGACCCGGCAGACCGCAAAGTTGTGCAGGTCGAATGCAACGGATGTCGCTCAATCGTCGATTGACGAATTTGCCGAATCAATCGGCCTGTCTCGGCAGATTCGTCGTCAGTTCGGGTATGACATCGAAGTCATCCGGTGCGCTTGCAGGAGCTTCGGCCGATTTCGGACTACCGCCCACTGCATTTCCGTTCTGCAGCGCCACCAGCGCGGCCCGCACCGACTGCTCCGCCTCCGCCGCCAGCAGACGCCGATCGGCGCCCGGCGCGAGCGGCGCGCCGACATACACATGCGCCGTCAGCGGACCGGCGCGCAACAGCGCATCGAGCGACTCGCCAAGCGACAACTCGCCGATATACGCTGGCGCCGTCGACTGCCGGCCCTGCGCATCCTCATACATCATGCACACGGGCTGCACCGGCCGCGACGCCGACACCGCCGCCTGAAACAGGTTCGCGTGAAACGGCAGCAACTGAACGCCATCCGAGGTCGTACCCTCCGGAAACACGCACATCAACTCACCCGCGTTCAAGCGGTTAGCGAGCTCATGCATGATGCGTTTCGCGTCGCTACGCTTCTCACGCTGAATGAACACGGTACCCAGCTGCTCCGCCAGCCACCCGACCACCGGCCACTTGCGGATTTCGGCCTTCGACACGAACGGCGTCGGACGCCATGCGTTGATCACGTAAATATCGATCCACGAGATGTGGTTGGCCACGACCAGCACGCCTTCGTCGAGCCGCGCGCCGTCGTTATGCACGACAAGGCGCATGCCGCACAACTGCAGCATGCGCAGCGACCACGCACGGTTCAGTTCCAGACGCTGCTGCGCGCTTGCGCGCGGAAAGCGCGTCCAGACGACCCACATACCGTGAAGCAGATGCACGACCAGTCGAATCTTGCGAAACGCGAGCTTCATGTTGCGAGTCTTCCGCTTATCTTTCCGTTCTCTGCCGATGTGCAACGCGCTCAGCGTTGCTCGAACGCCACCTGACCCGACACGACCGTCGCGCGCACGCGGGCCGGCAGCTCGTAGCCGAGGAACGGCGAGTTATGTCCCTGGCTTTTCAGTGCGCGTGGCTCGACGCGCCAATGAGCGTCGCGGTCGAACACGCACAGGTCGGCCGTCCCGCCCGCCTCGATACGGCCAGCAGGCAGCTTCAACACGCTAGCGGGCGCGGCCGTAATGCGGTTCAGCGCCTTCGCGAGCGAGACACCCGCTTCGTCGGCCCACTTGAGCGTCAGCGACAGCAGCAACTCCAGACCCGTCGCGCCCGGTGTCGCCTCGGCGAACGGCAACAGCTTCTCGTCGTCGTCGACGGGCGTGTGGTCCGAGCAGATCGCGTCGATCGTGCCGTCCAGCAGACCCGCGCGAATCGCCTCGCGGTCACGCTGGGAGCGCAGCGGCGGATCGAGCCGGAACTGCGCATCGAAGTAGCCGATGTCGATATCAATCAGATGCACATGGTTGATCGTGACGTCGCAGGTCACGGGCAGGCCTTCCGCTTTCGCCGCGCGCATGAGCTCAACGCCCGCCGCCGACGACACATGCGACAGATGCACACGCGCGCCCGTCACACGCACGAGTTCGAAGATCGTATGCAGCGCGATCGTTTCCGCCGACACCGGCACGCCCGACAGACCGAGACGCGACGCGAGCGGACCGCTCGCGGCGACGCCACCCTTCGCGAGGTACGCGTCCTGCGGACGCAGCCATACCGTATAGCCGTAGGTGTTCGCGTACTGCAGGGCGCGCAGCAGGATCTGTGTATCGACGATCGGCGTATCGGCCTGCGAGAAACCGATACAACCCGATTCCGTCAGCTCGACCATCTCGGTGATCACCTGCCCCTTGAGGCCGACCGTCAGCGCGCCCAGCGGATAAACATGCGCGCGATTCAGATTCCGCGCGCGGAATTTGAGCATTTCGACGAGGCCCGGCTCGTCGAGCACGGGATCGGTGTCGGGCGGACAGACGAGGCTCGTTACGCCACCCGCGAGAGCCGCTGCCATCTCCGATTCGAGCGTCGCCTTGTGCTCGAAGCCGGGCTCGCGCAGCCGCGCCGACAGATCGACGAAACCAGGCGCCACGTAAAGGCCCTTGGCGTCGATCGTCCTGGCCGCGTTGAAATCGGTGGGCGCGTTGCCGAGCGCGACGATCTTGCCCGCCGCGATGAATACGTCCTGTTGCTGTTCGGTGCCCGCTACCGGATCGATCAGCGTGCCGCCTTGAATATGAATCTTCATGCGAATGCCTTTTTGCCTACGTGTGCTTTCTTGTGCCCGACTCAATCGTTGTTGCCCGCGACGATACCCATCACCGCCATGCGCACCGCGATGCCGAACGTCACCTGATTGAGAATCACCGATTGCGGGCCGTCCGCCACCTGCGAGTCGATTTCGACGCCGCGATTCATCGGGCCCGGATGCATCACGATCGCATCGGGTTTCGCGAGCGCGAGACGCTCGGGCGTCAGCCCCCAGCTCTTGAAGTACTCCTGCGCCGACGGCAGCAACGCGCCGCTCATCCGCTCGTTCTGCAGACGCAGCATGATGATGACGTCGACATCCTTCAGCCCTTCGTCGAGGTTGTGGAACACGCGCACGCCCATCTGCTCGAGACCGCCCGGCAGCAGCGTGCGCGGGCCGATTGCGCGCACTTCGGGCACGCCGAGCGTGGTGAGCGCATGAATGTCGGAGCGCGCAACGCGCGAATGCAGAATGTCGCCGACGATCGCCACGCGCAGATTCGTGAAATCCTTCTTGTAGTGACGGATCGTGTACATGTCGAGCAGGCCTTGCGTCGGGTGCGCGTGCCGGCCGTCGCCCGCGTTGATCACGTGTACGTGCGGCGCGCAATGCTCGGCGATCAGATACGGCGCGCCGCTTGACGCGTGGCGCACGACGAACATGTCGGCATGCATCGCCGACAGGTTGTTGATCGTGTCGAGCAGCGACTCACCCTTGCTCGTCGACGACGCGTTGATGTTCAGATTGATCACATCCGCCGACAACCGCTTCGCGGCGATCTCGAACGTAGTGCGCGTGCGCGTCGAGTTTTCGAAGAACAGGTTGAACACCGACTTCCCGCGCAACAGCGGCACCTTCTTCACCTCGCGGTCGGTCACGCTGACGAACTGCTCGGCCGTGTCGAGAATGTGATTGACGATCGCGCGCGGCAGGCCTTCGATCGTCAGCAGATGCTTCAGCTCACCGTTTTTCGTGAGCTGCGGATTGCCCTTCAGGAAACCGTAGCGAAAACGGTCCGCTGACGCGGCGTTGTCGGTCGAAACGGTGGAACCTTGGGAAACCGGGTTGGGCGTGTTCATGGTGATCCTGAATCAGACTGGGGACTGCGTGTGCTGCTGGTCGTTACAGCGTTGCGGGGCTGAGCGAGCGTTGCGTACGCGCTCAATCCGCGCGCGGCTCGGTGTGAAACGCAAGGCGGTCGCCGTCGCGCGACAGCACGAGCGTCGAATTCGCGGGCACGTCGATCGCACCGCCGACGAAGCGCGCCGCCACCGGCAACTCGCGCCCGCCGCGATCGGCGAGTACCGCGAGTTCGACGGACGCGGGACGCCCGTAGTCATACAGTTCGTTCAGCGCGGCACGCACGGTGCGGCCCGTGTACAACACGTCGTCGACGAGCACGATGCGGCGGTTGTCGACTTCGAACGGCAACGAGGTCGGGCTGGCCTGCGTGTGCAAGCCTTTCTTCGCATAGTCGTCGCGATGCAGCGCGACATTGACCACGCCGAAGGTCGGCACGTTCAGGTCTTTGGCGAGACGCTCGGCCAGCCACGCGCCGCCGCTGTAGATGCCGGCGAGCACTGCACCGTCCGGACCACCCAGCGCGTCGCCATAGACGGCGCGAATCTGTTCGAGCACGGCGCGATAGAGCGCCTCGGCGTCAATGGAGCTCATCGGAAAGTCCGTCCAGATATTGCTGAAGAATGATGCACGCGGCTTCGGCGTCGAGCATGCCGGCCTGCCTCGACCCGTTGCGGATACCCGCTTCCGCCTCGACCGACGAATAGCGTTCGTCGACCCACGTGACAGGCAGATTGAAGCGCCCGTTCAGCTGGTTGCCGAAGCGCTTGGCGAGCTGGGTTCTTTCGTGCGGAGTGCCATCGGGATGCATTGGCAGGCCGACGACGAGCGCGTCGGGCTTCCACTCGTCGATCAGCTTGCCGACGGCTTCGAAGCGATATTCCCGATTGCGGTTTTGCAACACGACGAGCGGCCGCGCGCTGCGGGTGAGCGAATTGCCGACGGCAACACCGATACGTTTTTCGCCATAGTCGAACGCAAGCAGCGTCGCTTCACGTCCGGCCACACCGCTCATGCGTGACCCGCTTCGCCGGAAAGCATCGAAGAGGAAATGCCGAGCAGCGCGAGCGCTGCTTCGAAGCGCTCTTCGGCGGGCACGTCGAAGACGATCTTCGGGTCGGCCTGAACCGTGAGCCAGCCGTTCTTCGAGATTTCGTCTTCGAGCTGGCCCGCACCCCAGCCTGCATGGCCGAGCGTCAGCAGAAAACGCTGCGGGCCCTTGCCGCTCGCGACGGCTTCGAGCACGTCTTTCGACGTGGTCATTTCGAGTCCGCCCGGCACCTGCATCGACGATGTATAGGTGCTTTCCGTAGCGTCGTGCAGCACGAAGCCACGCTCGGTTTGCACCGGGCCGCCGAAATACACGGGGACATGCAGCAGAGGCTCGATCTCGAGCTTGAGATCGATACGGTTGAAGAGCGCCTGGAGGTCGATATCGGTCGGCCGGTTGATGACGAGGCCGAGCGCGCCGCGCTCGCTGTGATCGCAAAGGTAGACCACCGTTCCTGAAAACGTGGGGTCCGCCATGTTCGGCATGGCGATCAGGAACTGGTTGGTCAGATTGATGCGATCGTTACTCTTGGACATAGGTCGAATTTTAGCAAAGACGGTGCGCGACTGCGGGCCCGTGCGTTGCGCCAGAATCGTGCAACGGGCTATTCGCCGGTCTTTGCGGGCAAGCTGTCTGCAAACGCGCGGCCGACGAGATCGCAGTCCATGAAACTGCACTCTATCACGCGCTCCGGCCTTGCCGGGAACGACGAGCGTGCGCTATCGCGCAGCTAATGGCATAGCGCCGAGGTCTTGCGCCGTCTCCTGCATCTGGACGATCGCTATGCGCCACCGCCCTGTTCGATGGCGCGCGTGAGCGCGGCCAGCACGTTCGTCGCGGACTGAGGCGCGACGCCCGCCGCGACCTTGTGCAGCATCGCGCGCAACGCTTCGGCGGCGGTTTCGAGCGAACGCGCGTCGGGCGCTTCGACCACGATATGGGCGCGCACGGCGGGTGTCGACACGCCGGCATGCGCGCGACGGCGCCACGCGAGGCCCAATGCGTCGGCGAGCAGCGCGATCTGGCCGAGTCCGAGCGCCGATGCAGCCGCGCCCAAACGATACGCCGCATCGCCCGCCTGCAGCGCCGCGCTGGGGTCGGCTTTCTGCGGATTGTCGGCGGCGCGCGCGTAATCCCTGAGCGCGGCGATCGCGGCGTCGGCGGTTTGCAAAAAGTCTTCGTACGCGTTGGCATTGACCGTCAGCACGCCGAGTTCGCGCGTCATCGCGACATGCGCCGCCAGCGTCTCGGCTTGGTGCGCTCCCGCTTCCCACAGCGCTTCCGATGCCTGCGTGCCCGCGATATGCCAGTCGACCGTCAGACCGTAGTCGCGCAGCAATTCGACGTGCTCGGTATCTTCGGCGGCTGCGCCGAATAGCGCAAAGTCGCGCCACAACAGCGCGAGCGTCGCGCGCACCAGCGAGCGCGGTGCAAGCGGAATCCCGCGCTCTTCATCGGCGAGCGCCATGTTGCAACGCGCATAGAAGCGCCGCGTGTCGACGTCTTCGACAGAACGGCCGGTCGCGCGCAACGCGCGTGAACACGCCAGGGCGAGACGCCAGAAATCGTAGGGATCGGGACCGGACAGATCGACCAGACATGCGTCGAGATCATCGAGTGCTGCATTGACTGCGCCCGCCACCGCGCTCGTGCTGACATGGCCCTTCGAGCGCAGCACGGGCAGCAGCGCCTGCTCGTAACGCGCCCGCAGGTGCGCCAGGCGCGCAGCCGATTGCGACCGCAGCGAAACGGGCGGAACCGGCCGGCCGGCGAGCGCGATGTCTTCGAACGTGATGCTGTAGCCGGGCGTGTGCTGCGCGATATGCGTGCTGAGCGCGCGGTAATGCTCGAAAAGCGAGCCCGAGCAGCCAAGCTCGCGTAGATTGCGCCGTTCGAGCGCCGCACGAAACGCGCGCAACGCCGCGCCGAACGTAGCGCGCGCAGCCGCCTCTTCGGCGAGACCGCTTGCAGCCATCGGCGAGACGAGCAGCAAGGCATCGGTGAAACGGTGGGCGGCGAGCCAGCCTGCGTCGCGCAACGCGCGTCCGGCGATCAGCAGTTGCGCAGTCATGTCGCGCCGCTGCTCGAACGCGTCAAGCGCGTCGGCAATGGCCTGCTCCGCGGGACGGACGGCGCCGCCGCGGGGATTCGGTAAAGCGTCGAGCGTATCGGGCGATGCGGATCGAAGGGTCATGAGCAGGCTGCAGGAACGCCGGCGTGGTCAGGCGGCATCGATACTGCGCCACCGGAACTGCCGCTATGGCGAAAGTAGTGCAATTGCCGGGCCACCGACCGCATAGCCCCGAAACGGTGCCGCTTTCTCAGTTACGACATGACGCAGACAGCACCGCTCAAGTTCGCAACATCGTGATGCTGACAGCGCCACGCTCACGAAGACCACGGTGATACATCGCAAGCAAAGCGCTGTGACAGGTTATCTTGCGACAGCGCGTGCGCGCCGATGTTCCATCGCGCGCGCAATCGATTCATTTCGAATCGATCGACCTTGCGTGGCAGGCAAGGATAGCCCGCCACCAGCAAGGTGGATCGATCAGATCTGCACCATCTCGAAGTCTTCCTTGCGCGCGCCGCACTCGGGACAGGTCCAATTGATGGGAACATCTTCCCAGCGCGTGCCCGGCGCGATTCCTTCCTCTGGCAGACCGGCTTCTTCGTCGTAAATCCAGCCGCAGATCAGGCACATCCAGCTCTTATATTCCATTCTTGAGTCGCGTCGAAAAGTCCGGGGAAACGGGAGCCATGATGGTACCGTGTTGCCGCCCCGATGCCTAGCGGATGCGGGGTCCGAGCGGTCGTCCGCGACACTTTGCGGCGTTATGTGTGACCGGACCCGCGGACAGATGCGAAAAAATGCCTCGCACGCGTATAAGGCCGCATAATTGAGCCGTCTGTGTGGGCCTGGCTGGCGCGTTGCGCGCCGGTAGTGGCCCACGAACATTTCGCTCATCGACCACAAAAATTTCATGGCCAGCAACACCCCTCCGATCGTTCTCACCTTCGGCCTGTCCGACCCGACGGGCGGCGCCGGATTGCAAGCCGACCTGATGACGCTTGCCAGCATGGGTTGCCACGGCGTGTCCGTGCTGACCGGCTACACGGTGCGCGACTCGGCGAGCTGCGACGAAGTGACCGGGCTCGACCCCGAAGTCGTCGCGACCCAGGCGAGGATGCTGCTTGAGGACATGCCCATCGCCGCCTTCAAGGTCGGCGCCGCCACGCGCGCGGAAGTGGTCAGCGCGATCGCCGAGGTGGTCGCCGATTACGACGACATCCCGCTCATCCTCGCGCCTGACTTCACGCTCGACGACGAGCATGTGCTCGCGGCCGACGAACTGCGTGAAGCCATCGCCGATCTGCTCGCGCCGCAAACTACGCTGCTCGTCGCGGACACGACCGCCCTGCTCGCGCTCGCGCAGCCGGACGGCGATGCCGAAGCGCCGAGCCTCGACGCCGCGATCTCGCATCTGCTGTCGCAGGGTTGCGAATACATCCTGTCGACGGAAACGGGCACGCATCGGCTCGTCAACACGCTGTTCAGCGAAGACGGCCAATTGAGGCAGGACATGTGGGACCGTGGGCAGCAGCGGATCATGGGCATCACCGATACGCTCGGCGCCGCAATTGCCGCGCTGCTGGCTAACGGCCAGGAACCGGCCGAGGCCGTCCGCGAAGCGCAGGAGTATCTGTTCCAGGCGATGCAGGCTGCGTTTCGGCCGGGAATGGGGGCTTATCTTCCGGATCGTTTCTTCTGGGCGAGAAGCAGCGATGATGAGGTGCCGCTGGGCGGCGGGTCGGACGCGTCGCCGGGTGAGGCGCGGCATTGAGCGAGCGAAGCCGGAGGTAGTCAGTGCCACCGGCTGCGCCTCCAATACGTCTGATGATTAGACATACGAGTTTGGCGCGATCAATCTGACGCGCATAAAAAAACCCGCATTTCTGCGGGTTTTTCTTTTGGCACGAGAAGCGCACCTCGCGGCGCGCCTCCCACATGCATTTCCAGTTACCCGGAAATTACATGTCCATGCCCATGCCGCCCATACCGCCGGGCATGCCACCACCCATCGGTGCGTCTTCCTTCGGCAGTTCGCAGACAGCTGCGTCCGTCGTCAGCAGCAGGCCAGCAACCGAAGCTGCGTTCTGCAGTGCCGTACGCGTCACCTTGGTCGGATCGACGACACCGGCTTCCACCAGGTCACCGTACTCGCCCGTTGCTGCGTTGTAGCCGTAGTTGCCCGTACCGGCTGCAACTGCTGCCACCACGACGCTGGCTTCTTCGCCACCGTTCGTGACGATCTGGCGCAGCGGCTCTTCCATTGCGCGCAGAACGATCTTGATACCTGCGTCCTGGTCAGCGTTGTCGCCCTTCACGCTACCGATTGCGCTCCGTGCGCGGATCAGCGCGACGCCGCCGCCAGCCACGATGCCTTCTTCCACAGCTGCGCGCGTAGCGTGCAGTGCGTCTTCAACACGTGCCTTCTTTTCCTTCATTTCGACTTCGGTCGCTGCGCCAACCTTGATCACTGCAACGCCGCCTGCCAGCTTGGCAACGCGCTCTTGCAGCTTTTCACGGTCGTAGTCCGACGTCGCTTCTTCGATTTGCGTGCGAACTTGCTTCACGCGTGCTTCGATGCTTGCTGCTTCGCCAGCGCCGTCGATGATCGTCGTGTTTTCCTTGCCCACTTCGATACGCTTCGCTTGACCCAGTTCGTTCAGCGTTGCCTTTTCGAGCGTCAGGCCGGTTTCTTCAGCGATGACCTGACCACCCGTCAGGATCGCGATGTCTTCCAGCATCGCCTTGCGACGGTCGCCGAAGCCCGGAGCCTTGACAGCAACCGTCTTCAGGATGCCGCGGATGTTGTTGACGACCAGCGTAGCCAGCGCTTCGCCTTCGACGTCTTCAGCGATGATCAGCAGCGGACGGCCAGCCTTCGCGACTTGTTCCAGAACCGGCAGCAGATCACGGATGTTCGACACCTTCTTGTCGTGCAGCAGCACGAACGGGTTGTCCAGAACGGCGACTTGCTTGTCCGGGTTGTTGATGAAGTACGGCGACAGGTAGCCGCGGTCGAATTGCATGCCTTCGACAACGTCCAGCTCGTCTTGCAGCGACTTGCCGTCTTCAACCGTGATGACGCCTTCCTTGCCGACCTTGTCCATCGCTTCAGCGATGCGATCGCCAATCGACGTGTCGCTGTTCGCCGAGATCGCGCCAACTTGGGCGATTTCCTTGTTGGTCGTGCAGGGCTTGCTGATCTTGCGCAGCTCTTCGATTGCTGCTGCGACGGCCTTGTCGATGCCGCGCTTCAGGTCCATCGGGTTCATGCCCGATGCGACGTACTTCATGCCTTCGCGAACGATCGACTGGGCCAGAACCGTTGCCGTCGTCGTGCCGTCACCGGCGTTGTCGCTGGTCTTGGAAGCAACTTCCTTGACCATTTGCGCGCCCATGTTCTGGAGCTTGTCCTTCAGCTCGATTTCCTTCGCGACGGAAACACCGTCCTTCGTGACCGTCGGGCCGCCGAAGCTGCGTTCGAGAACAACGTTACGGCCCTTGGGACCCAGCGTGACCTTCACTGCGTTGGCGAGAATATTCACGCCTTCAACCATCTTGGCACGGGCGGAATCGCCGAACACGACGTCTTTAGCTGCCATCTTCTAACTCCTTGAATTCTTGAGAATGAACCGGGACAAGTGATTACTTGTTGACAACGGCCATGATGTCTTCTTCGCGCATCACCAGCAGTTCGTTGCCGTCGACCTTGACGGTCTGGCCTGCGTACTTGCCGAACAGGACGCGGTCGCCGACCTTGACGTCGAGCGCGATCAGGGCGCCCTTGTCGTCACGCTTGCCCGGGCCGACTGCCAGAATTTCGCCTTGATCCGGCTTTTCTGCTGCGGCTTCGGGGATCACGATGCCCGACGCGGTCTTGGTTTCCTGATCCAGACGCTTGACGATCACGCGATCATGCAAAGGACGAAGGTTCATGGATAGATCCTCTCTTGATTGGGACTGAAGAACGCTGAGGTATGCCGGCTGGCGCCGCCAACCAGCGGAGTTGTTAGCACTCTCGTGCGGTGAGTGCTAATTATATGGACGAGGGATTACAAATTCAAGAAGAGACGGAGGAAGACGGGATGATATCGCCCAGGCGTCGGTTGACGCGGTTCGACCCGACTGCGGAAAGGTCGATGAGTCAAAAATAACTCATTACAAACAACAACTTACAGAAATCAGACAGATTGCAGGCTGGGCGAGAAAGGCTCATGGATGCTGCACTGCTCTCCAAATAGCGGCCACTAGGTGAAATCCCGTAATCGTTGTTCGTGCCGGGCTTGACGCACTCCGCCGCCTGATCTGGCCCCACACGTTGACGCCGCGATCGGCGTTTTGCGTCGCGCACTCCATCCGCTAGTAACAAGCCCATGTAAGCGACAACACCGTGCAAATCGGCCAGGAACCCGGTGTCTGAAAAGCGCCGCATCCGGCATCCGAATACTGTGCGATGACGCACAGGTACATCGGACCGCAATCGATAAGATCGACCCGAAATCGTAGATATCCGAACTAAACGGACGGGGAAGGCAAAGTCCGTTTGCGGCTTTCATACGAACGTCACGCATCGTCACGATACGGCTCGGAACCCCGTTTCCCGATGGAACCGGATGCAGCCATTAAAGGTTGAATGATGACCAACGCCATCCACGCCGTCCGTCAGTTTCAGCCCTTCCTCGAATACCTCCAGGAAGGAAAGCAAAGCCGCACGCCGAATCCGCATGTCGAAAAAGCCGATCTGATGACGATCGAGCCGTCCAGTCATGTCGTGATTTCGCGGGAAGGCCGACAGAAGCTGGCGGCCGAGAGGCAGACAGAGCAGCAGTTCGATTGGGAACTATAGGTTTGACTGCGCCGCGACTATCCAGCGCTGCCATCTGGCACTTGCCGGGCGGCGGCGAACAGAACGAACGTGGAACGCAGTTTATCTGCGCCCACGCGACACACTCACTTCGTGGTCAGCGACCCAACGGGCGAAAGGCTTCCCCCGTCCGAGCCACGCATGGCGCTCGTCTGCGCATCGCCGCTGTCGCGAGCCGGCGCCACCCAGGCGGCAGGCGCTGCGTTGTTCGCTGACGGACGGGCACTGTCCGTGGGTGTGCCCGGCGGCAATGGCGGAAGTGTCGGCAGCCCAGTCGGCAGCAGTCTCGTCGGCGCGCTGTTGGCAACGACGGGCGGCGGTTTGCGCGGCGCCGGCGCAGCCTTCTCGCCTAGCGGCTTCCATCCTGTCGACAGGATCGCCCGCTGAAGCAGAGCCTGAGCCTCCACGCTGCCGACATCGATCGCAAGCGCCTGGTTGGAGAGCTTGAATACACAACTCCATATCTTGTCGTTCGCACAGCTGTTCGCCACGCCTATCGCAACGTCACGCTGGTTCTCCCGATCCTTCACCTCGGTTTGCATCCGCAACGCGTCAGGATTGCCGGGTGCCAGCAACGACGCATTCGCCACGGCTGCTTTCGCTTGCGTCAGATCGTTTCGCGCGAGAGCCGCCCTTGCGTCGCCCAGCGCATCGGATACCGTCCGATGCGACTGCGCGCTGCCCGGCGCGCGAGATGCGACCGGCTGCGCGATCTTGTTGACGCCTGGCTGGCCCGTGACGTCCATCGAAGACGCCCCATCCTTCGACGGTGGCATGTACTGAGGTATCGAGCGGCTCGACGCGTCCGCGCCTGTCGACAGTTCGGCGGTATCGGTGTCCCGCGAATGGCCGTGTCCGAGCCAAAGATAGCCGACCACGCCGAGCAGAGCCAGGCCGGCCAGAGGTATCGCTCCCCTCGTGACGATCCAGCGACCAACAGCTTGCGGCAGAGACAGCGGTATGACGTCCGGCGAAAATTCCGACTCCCCTGCCCCTTGCCAGACGACGTTCGGCACAGCACATTCCGTCGGGTCGTCGACGACTGCGGGTGCTCGGCGGGTTTCCGCGGGGACAGCCCTCAATTGCGCCTGAGCACGCTTTGGCCGATCGGCCTCGAGCGGGCGACTCACGCCGCAGTAGGGGCAGAAGTTGACATACTGGTACAGCACGCCGCCACAAGTGCTGCAGGGCGTCGGAAATCTCAAGGCGGGCGTCGTTTCGGCAGACATGCTTGAACCCCAACCAATTGTGCGCGATGCCATTTCGGCAGACTCAGCGTCGATCTGAAGACAGACAAAAGAGTGAGCGGAACTCGCCATCCACTTTCGCGGAGAAGCGGACAGCCCGGCCGCAGGGCCGGTAACTGCGCAACAGAGTGCTTTATCGCATGTCGCATCAGGCGACGGTGTTAGCTATCGCACATACGTTACGAACTCATAGAAGAGAACGAATCGTGGTCTGAACTTTTCATGGCCGTATGTGGCCTACGGCTCTTTGCAGAAGAAACCGTGACGCCCGGCAAATGAAAAACCCCTACCCCAAAAAACATGGCGACCTTCCGGTCACAGAAGGTCGCCACGCTACGCAGACGTCGATCAGTCGATAACGGAACGATGCATCGGCGTCCGCTTCATCGGGTAAGAACAGAAACTACGACAACGCATCAAACCCCACTATCCACCCGCACGCCCGCCCGAATCGGCTCGACAACCACATGGCTTTCCTTAGGCAGCGCCCATTCGAGCCACCGTGCGCGATGCAGCACCACCAGCCCGAACGCAAGCGCCGCCAGCACGCCGAACGTCGCAAAGCCCATCTGATAGCTGCCCGTGCCTTCCTTCGCGATGCCCATGATCACAGGCAGATAAAACCCGCCGATACCCCCCGCCGCGCCGACGATCCCCGACATCAAGCCCGTCTTGCCCTTCCAGCGCTGCGGCACCAGTTGGAACGTCGCGCCGTTGCCCAACCCGAAGCACACATACATCGCGATCAGCAACGCAATACCAGCCGACACCGGCGGCATCCACGCAGCGAACAGGAAGTCGCACAGCGAAATCGCCGCAAGGAGGATCACCAACGCACGCACACCCGAAATACGATCCGCGACCAGACCGCCGATGGGACGCACCAGCGCACCAATACAAGCCAGCAGCGACATGAAGAGCCCGGCTTCGAGACGCGGCATCTGATACAGCGAAATCAGCAGCGTCGTCACATACGACGACATGCCAACGAAACCACCAAACGTAATGCTATAGACCAGCATCACAACCCACGTATCGCCCTCGACGAGCACGCTGCGATAGTGCTTCGGCAGCACCGCAATCGCGAGCAGCGCGCCGAGCACGGGCAGCAGCAGCACGCCCGTCTTGCCCGCGCCGAACACGCCCGCATGCACGGCGACCACGAGCGCGACGAGACCCACCAGCGTCACGATGAAACTGCGCATAGCCTGCACGCCGCTGCCCGACTTCTGTCCAAGATCCTTCGCCCAGAAGAACAGCGCGATAGCGGCAAGACCCAGCAGCGGCAGCGCTGCGCCCGCAGCTTTCGCCCAGCCGAACTGATCGGCGAGCGCGGGGAACATAAAGCCGTCGAGCACCGCACCGATGTTGCCCGCAGCCGCCAGCCCCAGCACCAGACCCTGCACTTTCGGCGGATAGTTGCTGCCCGCCATCGGCAGCGCAACGGCAAAGCTCGCGCCGCCGACGCCGAGAAACACGCCGAGAATCAGCAGCAGCGTGTACGACGGCGTGCCCGGCATCAGCAGCAGCACGACGGAAGGAATCGCCGACAGCGCGATGCCCATCAGCGCGACGCGCCGTCCGTCGCAAGCCTGGTAGAGATTGCCGAGCGTCACGCGCAGGATCGCCGCGCCGAGCACGGGCACCGCGACGAGGAAGCCCAGTTCCGCGGGCGACATCGCGATGTCCTTGTGAATGAACGGCGCGAGCGGCCCGAACATGACCCAGACGGTGAAGCCGGTATCGAAGTAGAGAAAGCACGCAAGCAGCGCGCGCCAGTTACCGCTCGCAAGCGAATTCAGCAGGTTTTTCATGGGTCTCTCTCATTGAACGAAAACAGGGCTGATGCGTGGGGTCGAGCAAAGAACTAGGGGAAAGCACGTTCCGTCGCGCGGGGCCGCGCAGACTGCGCGACGTGATGCGCCGGTTTGCGGGGCGCGCCGCGCCGCGACGATGCGTCGTCGGTGTCGCGATCGACGACGCTGTAGATCAGCGTGTCCCCTCCTTGATGATGTCGGCGAGCACCGTCGTGATGACGGCGAACTCGCGGCCGTACGAACCCGCGCGCGCCGCCGAAATGCGTGCATTCAACGCGACGATGTTCGCCTGCATCGAAATGCTCGATAGCTGTTCCGCGATCGCGGCCTGACGGCGCTGTGTTGCTGCCTCGATACCGCGCATCTCGTTCTGATAGGCCAGCGTGATTTCCTGCAGCAGTTCGAGCAGCGGCGTCGCTTGTGCGACGAGCGCATCCACATGCTCGCGTGTCGCGTCGTCATTTGCCTCGACGCGCGCGATCGTTTCGTCCGTCAACGCGATGAAGCGCTGCACGCGTTCATCCGCCTTGCGCGTGCCGTAATAAAGCTGCTGTAATGCATCCGAGAACACGCCAGGCAAATGATCATTGCCATTCACGAGCACGCGATGCGTCGCCGCAAACGTCGCGAGGCATTCGCGCGTGATCGCCAGCGCATTCATATCGCCATGCGACGCGAGCAACACATGCAGCACGATGCGTTGCGAAAGCATCCGCTGACGGCCAGACAGATTGATCAGTTCGCCGATCGTCTGTCCGGACACTTCACTGCGTTGCGTGGTGATCTGCTCGTTCGTCATGCTGGATCGCGTCGATGCGCGCTTTTCGGTTGCGCAAAAAAAGCGTCCCGAAGCGCACGCGCGACGCCCGATCACATGGATCGAACGCTCCTCGCACGTTGCGTTTCGGGACGCCGTTGCCCCATCGGTCCGCTCGCACTGCGAGCGTCCCTGAAAAAACCGGAATTCGTTGAAGCCGCCGTTGGCTACGCGGCGGATAACGCAATAGGTATGCCATCGGCCTGTTTTCGGCCGATGCATGCGTGTCGAAAGGGACTTGACGGCGCGCTTGCGGAGCGCGCAATCGCTTGCTGGACGGGGCGTGCGCGCATTCTTCGATTTTTCGCCCAATGCTTCTTGCCGCTACATCCCGCCAATGAAAAAGCGCCCTTCTCAGGGCGCCTGTGCGCGCCTCAACGAAGCGCGCCAATGCTGTGACGTGGTGCAGCGCACCACGGCCGTGCGCTCTGCGCTAGCGCCGGTCAGACCCCGAGACCACGTCGATCCACACCGCGAGCACGAGAATGCCGCCCTTCACGATCATCTGCCAGTACGAGTCGACGTCGAGCATCGACATGCCGTTATCGAGGCTCGCCATCACGAGCGCCCCGATCAGCGCGCCATACACGGTGCCCGAGCCGCCGCGCATCGACGTGCCGCCGATAAAGCACGCCGCAATCGCATCGAGTTCACCCATCGAACCCGCCGACGGCGAGCCCGCCGCCAACCGCGCCGTATTGATGAGGCCGCCGAATGCACACATCAGCCCCATCAGCGCGAAGATCGCGAGCTTCACGCGGTTCGTGTTGACACCCGACAGGCGCGTCGCTTCGAGATTCGAGCCGACCGCATAGATGCGCCGGCCGAATACGGTTTGCGTCGCGATGTACGTGAAGATGCCGAGCAGCGCGAGCAACAGCAGCACGGGCACGGGAATGCCGCCGTAACGGTTGAGCGTCGCGACGAACGCAAGCAGGATCAGGCCCGTCGCGACGATCTTCACGCCGTCCTGCCACAGCGGCACGACGCTCAGGTTGTAGTGCTGGCGCTTCTGCCGCTGGCGCACCGTCAATGCGGCGAGCAGCACGAACAGCGCAACAGCGAGCGTGTCGCCCGCAATGCGCGGCAAGTAGCCCTGACCGATGAAGACGAAGTCGTCGGACACCGGCGCGATCGTCGATCCGCCCGTCACGCCGAGCAGCACGCCGCGATACGCGAGCATGCCGCCCAACCCGACGATGAACGACGGCACACGCAGATACGTCGACCACCAGCCGTTGAAAAGACCAATTGCGACGCCAAGCAGCATCACGACGGGCAGCGTCGCCGCGAGCGGCCAGTGATGCGTGACGTTCAGTATCGCCGCGACGCCACCGAGCAGCCCGAGCAGCGACCCGACGGACAGGTCGATCTCGCCCGAGATGATGACGAACACCATGCCGCACGCGAGCATTCCCGTGATCGACATCTGCCGCAACAGGTTCGACAGATTGCGCGGCGTGACGAACGCGCCTTCCGTGAGGAACGAAAAGAACACCCAGATGACAGCGACGGCAAGCAGCAACGCGAGCAGCTTGTAGCGCGCGAACAGCTGCTTGATACGCTGTCCCGATGCGATCGACGCGCCGTGTTTTGCGTGGCTATCGGAAGAAGTGAGATCAGGAGTCATGCGACGCTCGCCAGTTGAGTGGGGCCCTTGCCGTTCGTGTCCGCGTCTTTCGGGTTCGTCGCGATGGCGGCCGTCAGAATATGTTCCTGCGTGAGACCGTCATTCACAAAATCGCCGCGCAACTCGCCTTCGCCGATCACAAGCACGCGATCGCTCACGCCGAGCACTTCCGTCAATTCCGACGACACCATGATGATCGACACGCCGCGCTTCGCGAGCGCGAACATCAGCTTGTAGATTTCGAACTTCGCGCCGACATCGACGCCGCGTGTCGGCTCGTCGAGAATCAGCACGGAGGGATTGGTGAGCAGCATGCGCGTGAGCACCGCCTTCTGCTGGTTGCCGCCTGAAAGACTCGCAATCGACAGCATCGGCGAAGCCGCGCGCACCGACAGGCGCTTCATTTCCGAGTTGATCGTGTCGAGTTCGGATGCGGTATCGATGCGCCCGCCTTTCGCAAAGCGTTGCAACACGGCGAGCGTGATGTTGTGACCGACACCCAGCTGCGGCACGATGCCGTGACGCTTGCGGTCTTCCGGCACCATCGCGATGCCGGCCGCGATCGCATCGGCGGGTGCGCGGATTTTCAGGCGCTTGCCGTCCATCCACACTTCAGCCTCGCTCACGCCCGGATACGCGCCGAAGATCGCCTGCATCAACTCCGTGCGCCCCGCGCCGACCAGTCCCGCGACGCCGAGAATTTCGCCCTTGCGCAACGCAAACGACACATCGTCGACACGCTTGCGGTTCGTATTCGTCACGTCATAGCACGTCACGTTGCGCGCCTCGAAGATCACGTCGCCGATCTCATGCGGCTCGCGCGGAAACAGATTCGTGATCTCGCGCCCGACCATCATCGCGATGATGCGATCGGTGGTGAGTTGCTTCATCGGCTGCGTGGCGACGTGCTTGCCGTCGCGTATCACGGTGATCGTGTCGCACACCGCTTCCACTTCGTCGAGCTTGTGCGAGATATACACGCAAGCCACGCCGCGCTTTTTCAGATCGCGCACGATATCGAGCAGGATCTTCGTTTCCGCTGCCGTCAACGATGAAGAAGGCTCGTCGAGTATCAGCAGTCTTGCCTGCTTGTTGAGCGCCTTGGCGATTTCGATCAGTTGCTGATGTCCGCCGCCATAGTTCATCACCGGCTGTGCGACGTTGATGCCTGTGATATTCAGTTCGCGCAACAGTTCGTCGGCGCGCTGATACATCGCCGCGTAATTCATGCGGCCGCCGGGCTGCGTGATTTCATTGCCGAGGAAAATGTTCTCGGCCACCGACAATTGCGGCACGAGCATCAGTTCCTGATGGATGATGACGATGCCTGCGCGTTCAGTATCGCGGATGTTCTGCGCGACGAGCGGCTTGCCGTCCCAGAGGATTTCGCCGGACCAGTCGCCATGCGGATAGACGCCGGAGACGATCTTCATCAGCGTCGATTTGCCTGCGCCGTTTTCGCCGCACAGTCCGACGCATTCGCCGGGCGCGACGACGAGATCGATGCCGTCGAGCGCCTTCACCCCGGCAAACGATTTGGCGATGCCGCGCAACTCCAGAAGCGCTTGTGCCATGCGTAATGTCCTGGATGGATGAAAGATGCGCGAGCGCTTCTGTCTGTGACGATCAGAAGCGCCCGCGCCCGCTATCAGTTGCCAGCCAGTTGCGCCTGCGTATAGAAGCCGTCCTTGATCACGACATCCACGTTGCTCTTCGTGAGCAGTGTGGGTTGCAAAAGCACCGTATCGACCTGCTTCTTGCCGTTGTCGTACTTCGCGTTGTACGAGGGCTTGTCGCCCTTCGCGAGATCGACGGCGAGCTTCGCCGCCTCACCTGCGATCAGCTTCAGCGGCTTGTACACCGTCATGGTCTGCGTGCCCGCGATCACGCGCTTGACGGCTGCAAGGTCCGCATCCTGGCCGGACACGGGCACCTTGCCCGCCATCTTCTGCGCGGCGAGCGCCTGGATTGCGCCGCCTGCCGTGCCGTCGTTCGACGCGACGATTGCATCGATCTTGTTGTTGTTCGCGGTCAGTGCGTCTTCCGTGATGCGCAGCGCCGTCGCCGCACTCCATTCCGGCACCCACTGCTGGCCGACGATCTTCACGTCGCCGCGATCGATTGCCGGTTTGAGTATCTTCAACTGCCCTTCGCGCAGCATCTTCGCGTTGTTGTCGGTCGGCGCGCCGCCGAGCAGGAAGTAGTTACCCTTGGGCTGCGCGTTAAACACGCCTTGCGCCTGCAGCTCGCCAACCTTCTCGTTGTCGAACGAGATATAGGCATCGACGTCGGCATCGAGAATCAGCCGGTCATACGACACGACCTTGATGCCTGCCTTGTGCGCTTCGGCGACGACATTGCCCAAGGTCTTCGAATTGAACGGCACGATCACGATCACGTCGACGCCGCGCGAGATCAGGTTCTCGATCTGCGAGATTTGCCGCGCTTCGCTCGCGTCGGCGGATTGCACGGAGACTTTCGCGCCGAGTTTCGTCGCTGCGGCGACGAAATAGTCGCGATCGCGCGACCAGCGTTCGACACGCAGATCGTCGATACAGAAGCCGATTTCGGGCTTGTCCTTGCTCGCGTGCGCGAGCGGCGCGACCATCGTCAGGCCGGCGGCCATTGCGGCGCAAACGAGGGAACTCAATACGGAACGACGCATTGCAGATTTCATGTCTCACTCCATTTAGGGTTGCGTGCAGTTTCGAATGCGAGAGAGTCGAACCGCCGTCTTAACCTCAGGGTGCGCTGCGAATACGTGTTCGCGAGCGTCAATTTTGAAAGCTGCCCCATTTTTGTTCGCACGACAGCGTGTGCCGTGCGCGCCGGCGGAGCAATTGCGAAATCTACCGGCGCTGCTAACGTTTTTTCGTGCCTTTGCTTTGCCTATTTAGCGGCTGAGTAGATTGCCTGATTGACGATGTTCTCCAGACGCTCTTGCTGTCCACTGACATGATGCGGCGCGATGTTTCGCTGCACTGCATCGCTTGCCAGCGATTCGAGCGAATGGCCGCCCGCCAGCACCTTACGGCCGAAATCGCTGTCCCATCCCGCATAGCGTTGCTGCTTGAACGCGCCCAGGCGGTCGTTCTCAACGAGATGAGCGGCACGTTCCAGCGCGACGGCGATCACATCGATTGCGCCGATATGGCCGTGTACCAGGTCTTCGGGATCGATACTTTGACGGCGGACCTTTGCATCGAAGTTCATGCCGCCCGTCTCAAAGCCGCCGTTGCGCAGGATCTCGTAGAACGCGAGCGTGAGTTCCTCGACACTATTTGGGAACTGGTCCGTGTCCCAGCCGTTTTGCGCGTCGCCGCGATTTGCGTCGATGCTGCCGAAAATGCCGAGCGCGAATGCATTGGCGATTTCGTGATGGAACGAATGGCCCGCGAGCGTTGCGTGATTCGCTTCGATGTTCACGCGGATTTCGTCCTGCAAGCCGAATTGGGTTAGAAAGCCATGGACTGTCGCGACGTCGTAGTCGTATTGATGCTTGGTGGGCTCTTGCGGTTTTGGCTCGATCAGCAGTGCGCCCTTGAAACCTATCTTGTGCTTGTGTTCGACGACCATGCTCATGAAGCGTCCAAGCTGATCGCGCTCGCGTTTCAGGTCTGTGTTGAGCAAGGTTTCGTAGCCTTCGCGGCCGCCCCACAGCACGTAGTTCTCGCCGTTCAGGCGCTGTGTTGCTTCCAGTGCGTTCAATACCTGGGTTGCGGCAAACGCAAACACATCGGGATTCGGGTTGGTGGCTGCGCCTGCCGCATAACGTGGATGCGAGAAGAGGTTCGCTGTGCCCCATAGCAGCTTGACGCCCGTCTGCTCCTGCTTGCGCGCGAGCACGTCCGTCATCGTCTTGAAGTTGTTCACATAGCTTTTGATGCTGTCGCCTTCGGGCGCTACGTCGGCGTCATGGAATGTGTAGAACGGGGTGCCGAGTTTCTGGAACAGTTCGAACGCGTGATCGGCCTTGGCATGCGCCTTTTCTAGCGCATCACCCGAGCGATGCCATGGACGCTCGAACGTGCCTGGTCCGAACATGTCCGCGCCGGGCCATACGAACGTGTGCCAGTAGCAGACGGCCAGGCGTAGATGGTCTTCCATTCGCTTGCCCAGCACCAGTTTGTCCTTGTCGTAATGGCGATAGGCGAACGGGTTTTCCGTGTGCGGGCCTTCGTAGCGCACGGCGGGCAAATGTTCGAAGTAGGACATGCGCGTCTCCTGGAGTGTCGTAGTGTCGGCTCGACGTTGCATCGAGCTGTGCATGAAGTGATGTCATGCTGACGCTTGCTGGTTTGCGCGGCAATTGCGAAATTCGCCAGCGGTGGTGGTGATTCTTTGTAGTTGCTGGCGCAGGGGGATGGGGGCGCCTAGAATTGGCGCGGTGGGGTTGGGTTGGTTTGGTTTGCCAGGGTCTTCACTGGCATCCGCGAATTGTTAGCGTGCTCCAAGCGTCGCCCCTGTGCGGGGCGGCACCTACTTTTCTTTGCCGCCGCAAAGAAAAGTAGGCAAAAGAAAGCGGCTCACACCGCCAGTTCTTGTGTTTGCCTGAGGGCCCCCAACCGGTCTTACGCTTCACACGGCAACATCCTTGTTCACGTGCGTTGCCAACGCGCTGAATGAGCGCCTCACCCGCTTCGAATACCCGTACTCGGACAAGCGGCAGCGAATGGTATGTGCCGCCCAGGTGGCAAACTGTGTGTAGGTTGTCGCGTCGTATAGCCTGGCGCTCTTACAGGGTGGGACGCGTGTACTATCGGTCCGGAGTGAGGCGTGTGGAGTACTTTGGCCTACACACAGTTTGCCACCTGGGCAGCGGTGGACTATCTGGCACGGCGGGCCAGAATATGGGTGCGTGAAGCGGGTGAGGCGCACATTTAGAGCGCTGGCAACGAGCATGGGTCATGTGGTTGCTGTGTGAAGCGTAAGACCCTTTGGGGGCCCTCAGGCAAACACAAGAACTGGCGGTGTGAGCCGCTTTCTTTTGCCTACTTTTCTTTGCGGCGGCAAAGAAAAGTAGGTGCCGCCCCGCACAGGGGCGACGCATGAAGCACGAAGGCATAGCGCGGATGCCAGCGCAAAGGCAAAACCACCCCTCACTGCTCGGAGAGCAAATGCCCCAGAGAACGCACCGAATTGCACTGCTCTTCAACGCAAACAAAGTCTACGACAGAGAAATCATCACAGGCATCGGCAACTACCTGCTTTCAACGCGAGTAGCCTGGGACCTGTTCCTGGAGGAAGACTTCCGCGCAAGACTAAACGGCATAGAACGTTTCGAAGGCGACGGCTTCATCGCCGACTTCGACGACCCAGCAGTCTCTGAAGCGCTCGCCGATTCCCCCTTACCCGTCGTCGCCGTTGGCGGCTCATACGAAGACGCATCGAAGTACCCAGCGAATCTCCCCTACATAGCGACCGACAACCTGCAACTCATGTCGCTCGCGTATAAACACCTGATCGGCGCAGGCCTGCAACGCTTCGCCCTCTACAGCCTGCCCGAATCCCCGACCAACCGCTGGGCACAAGAACGCGAACTCGCATTCAACACGCTGCTGCAAGCAGATGGAATGGAGGGCGACGTGCATCGCGGCCTACCGACCAGCGCCCCCGTCTGGCACCAGGCCAGCGTGCAACTCACCGAGTGGCTGCAAAGCCTGCCCAAGCCCGTCGGCATCATCGCCGTGACGGACGCACGCGCGCGTCAGGTACTACAGGCATGCCTGATCAGCGGCATCCCTGTGCCCGAACAGGTCGCGATCATCGGCATCGACAACGATCCGCTCACGCGCTCGCTCACCCGCATTCCGCTTTCATCCGTGATTCAGGGCACCGAGGAAATGGGCCGCACAGCTGCGCACCTACTGCATCAGATGCTGGGCGGCGCGCGCTTCGCAGGCCGTCGCATCCTCGTGCCGCCCGTCGGCATCAACGTATGCGAATCGACAAAGCACGAACCGCTCGCAAGCCCTTACGTGATGCGCGCGCGTCACTACATCCGGCAATACGCCTGCCAGGGCATCAAAACGGAACAGGTCGCCGATTACGTCGGCGTGTCGCGTTCGTCGCTCGAAGACTATTTCCGGCGCGAACTCGGCTGCACCGTGCATCAGGAAATCCTCAAGCACAAGCTCGATGTCGCCAAGCAACTGCTCGCCCAGCAGGACATGTCGAGCGCGGAAGTCGCGATCCGCTGCGGCTTCACTTCGTTGCAGTACATGTACGCCGTGTTCCGGCGCGAACTCGACTGCACGCCGCGCGAGTATCAGGAACGCATGCAAGCCGCGCAATCGACTCACAATGCGCCATCCGCATAAATGCCTTAATCTGGTTTGATCCGCGACCGACATGAATTTCGCCGACATGCACAGCACCGATACCCCTCTCTCATCCAGCGTCCAGGTCGATCGCTGGGGCACGTTGCCCGGTCTCGGCGACATTCGTCTGTTCACGCTGCGCAACGCGCACGGCATGCGGGCCACCATCAGCGATCTCGGCGCGACGCTCGTCTCGTGGCACGCACCCGATCGCGCGGGCCGCGTCGCCGATGTCCTGCTCGGCCACGACACGCCCGCCGACTATCTGGCGAGCCGCTGGTTCTTCGGCTCGACCATCGGCCGCTGGGCGAACCGCATTGCGCAGGCGCGCTTCACGCTCGACGGCGTCGTTTATCAGCTCGACCGCAATGACGGCGACAACCTGCTGCACGGTGGTATCAACGGTTTTCACAAGGCGCTGTGGCATGCGCGCGAAGTGGACGGCGCGCTGGTGCTGTCGCACGAATCGCCCGAAGGCGACGCAGGTTTTCCCGGCGCGGTCGCGGCAACCGTGCGCTATGCGCTCGACGATGACGGCACGCTCACAATCGACTACGACGCCACCGCCGACGCACCCACGCCCATCAGCCTCACGAATCACGCGTACTTCAATCTGTCCGGCGACGCGTCCGCCGATGCGCCCGATATTCGCGGCCATGTGATCGCGATCGATGCGGACGCCTTCTTCGCCATCGACGACGCGATGATCCCCATCGAAAGAAAAGATGTGGCGGGCAGCGTGTTCGATTTTCGCGCGGGCGCGCCGATTGGCGCGCGTCTCGACTGGCCGGATGCGCAACTCGCCCGCGCAGGCGGCTTCGATCATTGCTACGTGCTGCACGACGGCGCCGCTGCAACGCGCACGGCCGCTACGCTCTACGATCCCGCCAGCGGGCGCGAACTGACGGTATCGACGGACGCCAAAGGCATGCAGTTCTATACGGGCAACTTTCTCGCGGGCGTCGCAGGACGCAACGGCAAGACGTACGGCAAGCACGCGGCGTTGTGCCTCGAAACAGGCGCGTTTCCGAATCAGGTCAATATGCCGGACGCCGAGCAGGTCGTGCTGCGGCCCGGTGAACGTTATCGCCACACCACCGTCTACCGGCTCGGCGTGCGTTGAGCACTTGCAGCGGCATTGCTTCCATATTCCTTACGTAATCTGTCGAAACATTGCCGCTGTTGTAATTCGCGCCCGATGATTGCGGCATTCATTACGCCATGAAATCATAGGCAGCCTTTTCTGATCTCAAAGCCAGCCCACTGCGACGCCTCATCCAAGGGCAAAGCGGCCAGCCAGCAAACGCCATCGCATCCCCCCGACGATGGTCATTCCGTCACGAAGCATCACGCGCGTCGCGAGCACCGACGGCCCGACGCGTGCGCCAGCCATTTCGACGACGGTTGCGGTCAGTTGCAAACCTACGCTGTCTTGCCCCTGGAGCGACCTGTGAACACACCCGATACCGTTGTCATCGATTCCGCCGCGCGCGCCAATGGGCAAAGCAAAAGCGCCGGCAATGGCGCGCCGCCCGCCGGCTCGCGCCGCATTACGTTTATCCGCTGGCTGCGCAAGGTGCATAGCTGGATCGGCCTGTGGGGCGCGGCACTCGGTCTTCTGATGGGCACGAGCGGCTTCTTGCTGAACCATCGCGGCGGACCGCTGCGCGTTTCGACTGGCGAGCCGCAGGTCGAGTCGCTGCAGGTGAAGCTGCCGCAGCCCGCGCCCGAGTCGCCGCGTGATCTCGCCAAGTGGCTCAAGCAGGAACTGAAGGTGCAAGGCAAGCCGGGCCGGGTGCAGAAGGAGCCGTCGCATCCCGTCGCGTGGGGTGATCGCAAGGCGGTTCAGCCGGAACACTGGCAGGTGAGCTTCGCGTCGCCTGGCGAGAACACGCAAGCGGAGTACTGGGTCGGTAATGACTATGTGACCGTCAAGCGCAGCGCCAACACGTTCCTCGCGGCGCTGACGAACCTTCACAAGGGCGTGGGCCTGAGCGTCGGCTGGGTGCTGGTGATCGACACGTTCGCGGGCGGCGTGATCTTGCTGTCGCTGACAGGCGTCTTGCTGTGGACGCAGTTGAACAAGCGTCGCACGATCGGTGCGGTGCTGGTGCTTGGGTCGATCGTCGCGGCTATCGTCGCCGGGATGTCCTGACGCGTCGCGCTCATCGAATAGAACAAAGGGCGATGCACCGCTGTGCATCGCCCTTTTTCGTTGAGGCCTTTAAAGCCGCAAGATCTTTTAACGGCGGAACGCCGGCGCGCCCATCGGCGCTCCCGTATTGCCGCAATCGACGACGATCTCCGCCGCCGTCATGCCCGACGCCGCATCCGATGCAAGAAACACAGCCGCCTGCGCCACTTCGTCGGCCAGCGCGAAACGGCCCATCGGAATCATCGGCGAGAGCGCCGTTTCCGTTGCGTCGAGCGTTGCGCCTTCACGGTCGCCGCGCGTCCAGATCGACGTGCGGGTACCACCAGGAATGACCGTATTCACGCGGATACCGCGCGTAACGAGTTCCGAAGCGAGTACGCGCGCCATGCCGGAGATCGCCGCCTTCGATGCTGAATACGCCGACGACCCCGGCGCGCCCAACTGACGCATCACCGAGCCGTTCAGCACGATCGAACCGCCCTCGCCCATCAGCGGCACGGCCGCCTGCACGGTGAGGAACACGGCCGTCACGTTGGTACGCATGATCGCTTCGAACTTCTCCGCCGTCGTGCTGCCGACAGGCGTCGCACCGCTTACGCCCGCATTCGCGAACACGATATCCAGCTTGCCGAACTTGTCGGCGATCACTTTCATCACTTCATCGATGGCCGCGGGATCGTCCAGATCCGCGCGAATCGGAAGCGCATTCGGGCCCAGTTCGGCCGCCGCTTCGTCGAGCTTCTTCTGGTCGCGGCCCGTGATCGCCACGCGCGCGCCTTGCGCGATCAGGATGCGCGCCGCCGCGAAACCGATGCCGCCGTTGCCGCCTGTGATGAGTGCCGTCTTGTTTGCGAATGACATGAGCATTTCTCCAGAAATTGAGGTTGAGGGCGGACATCCGCCCGCAGCTGTTTTATAATTGCAACTGCAATCTTAAATTAATGATAGTGACCGCAATCAATAAGTGTCAAGCGGTTTTTCTCACCGGTTTGTTGCGGAAGGTGGAATAGCGATGAAAGTGAGCAAGGAAAAGGCGGCGCAAAACCGCGCGGCCCTTGTCGAAACGGCCGCGCGCCTGTTCAGGACACACGGCATCGACGGCGTCGGTGTCGCCGAAATCGGCAAGGCGGCGGGGCTCACGCATGGCGCGCTCTACGCGCACTTCCCGTCGAAGGAAGCGCTCGCGGCGGAAGCGCTCGCGCACGGTCTGCAGATCGGCCACGAACGCATGACCCGAACGTCCGATGGCCATGCGCCGAGCCTGAGCGAACTGCTCAACAGCTATTTGTCGGAAGAAAAACGCGACGACATTGCGAACGGCTGCGCGATGGCGGCGTCGGCGAGCGAGGTCGGCCGTCAGGACGAAACGATCAGCGCGCGCTACAGCGAAGGTTTCGAGTTGATGGTGTCAGTGTTCGAAAAGCACCTGCGCGCGCACAAGGTGAAGGGCGACCCGCGCGAGAAGGCGATAGCGATTTCGTCGACGCTGATCGGCGCGATCGCGGCGTCGCGCGCGGTATTGAAGGCACAGCCGGAACTCGCCAACGACATTCTGCGGGCGGTGCGGCGCGCGGTCGGCGATATTGCGGGCGAGAAAGCCTGAACGTCGGGCGCGTCGAACGAAGAACTGCTTCAAAAGCGCGACGCAATCCGCACGCGCCGCTGTCCACGCACGTCACGCCTTGAACTCGCGAATGCGATGTCCAATAGTTAAGTGGGAATAAAGAGGACCGCGTCGTAGTTCGTCAATTGATGACGAACACGCCATTCTTCGAGCAAGGAGTGCATCGTGCGCAAGATCATTGTTTCGCTTCAGTTGACTACCGCTCTCGCGCTGTCTGTCGGCGCCGCGCTATCGAATGCGCAAGGGCTTTCCACTTACGACGACGTGAACGCGCCCGTCAATAGCACGCGCCTGATGCCCAACGCGCCGCGCGGCAGCGAATATCCGACGCACGGTAATCAGCAGGCGGGCGAAATGAATCTGAATCCCACCGATCCGCGCGCGCAACTCGTTACTGGCACGCCTAATAACGCCCAGTCGGGCGGGTATGGGTCGCCGCTCGCGGGTGTGCATTCCGCTGTTCCGCCGGGCCAATAGCGGTTTGGGTTTGGTTTTGGTTTCGGTGGCGGTTTGGTTTTGCTTTCGCTGGCATCCGCGATTTGCCTTCGTGCTTCAAGCGTCGCCCCTGTGCGGGGCGGCATTCGCGTTTGCGCCTTCGCGGCGCGGGCGGATTGGTTGTTTTGCCTTTGCGCTGGCATCCGCGGTTTGGTCTTGCTTTCGCTGGCATCCGCGTTATGCCTACGTGCTTCAGACGTCGCCCCTGTGCGGGGCGGCACCTACTTTTCTTTGCCGCCGCAAAGAAAAGTAGGCAAAAGAAAGCGGCTCACACCGCCAACATCTCTCTTTGCCTGAGGGCCCCCAAAGGGTCTTACGCTTCACACGGCAATCACGTGACCCATGTTCGTTGCCAACGCTCTTGCGCTGCGCCTCACCCGCTTCACACACCCGCGCTACACCACGCCGTGCCAGATATTCCACGGCCGCCCAGGTGGCAAACTGTGTGTAGGCCGTAGTGCCTCGCGCGCCTCACTTCGGACCGATAGCACGCGCATACCTCCATGTAAGAACGCCAGGCTATACGACGCGACAACCTACACACAGTTTGCCACCTGGGCGGCACATACCATTCGCTGCCGCTTGCCCGGGTACGGGTATTCGAAGTGGGTGAGGCGTTCATTCGAAGCGTTGGCAACCAGCACCAACCAGGGCACCGCCGTGTGAAGCGTGGGACCGGTTGGGGGCCCTCAGGCAAACACAAGAACCGGCGGTGTTAGCCGCTTTCTTTTGCCTACTTTTCTTTGCGGCGGCAAAGAAAAGTAGGTGCCGCCCCGCACAGGGGCGACGCCTGAAGCACGAAGCCAAATCGCGGATGCCAGCGAAAGAACAAACCGCAGATACCAGCACAAAAACAAAAACCACAAAAAAAAAGCCCGCTTGCGCGGGCAACCTTCTACCAGGAGACAACAGAAAAAAAACCGCATCAACCCTTAGTCGCACCAAACGTGAGCCCTGCAACGAAGTGCTTCTGCATCGCAAAGAACATCGCAACAGAAGGCAGTGCCGCCAGAATCGAACCCGCCGACACCAGATTCCACGCCGTCGTCCATTGCCCTTTGAGCGCCGCGACGCCAACCGTGATCGGCGCGGCGTCGTCGCCTTGCGTGAGGCACAGCGCCCAGAAATAATCGTTCCAGACGAACGTGAAAACAAGAATGGCAAGCGCAGCAAGCGCAGGGCGAATCAGCGGCAGCACGATGCGGAAGAACACCGTCCACTCACCCGCCCCTTCAATACGCGCCGCCTCGACCAGTTCATACGGCAACTGCTTGATGAAGTTGCGCAGAAAGAGCGCACAAAACCCCGTCTGAAACGACACGTGAAAAAGAATCAGCGCGCCAAGCGTATTAAACACACCAAGGCTCAGCGACAGATCGCGCACGGGAATCATCAGAATCTGGACCGGCACGAAGTTGCCCGCAACAAAGGTCGCGAAGAGCGTCGTGTTGCCGCGAAACTTGTAGATAGCCAGTGCGAAACCCGCCATCGCCGCGAGCGCAATCGAACCGACCACGGCAGGCACCGTAATCAGCACGCTGTTCCAGAAGTAATGCAGCATCGGCGACGTGGTGAGCGCTTCGCGGTAGTTGTCGATGAGCGTGATGTGCTTCGGCCAGCCCCAGTAGTTACCTTCGCTCAGTTCTTCCGTCGAGCGCACCGACGTGACGAGCACGGCGATCATCGGTAATAGCCAGATCAATAGCGCAACCGGCAACGTCAACTTGTACAGCCGCCGGTTGAACGGCTTCCATTTGGCAACGGGCATCGGATACATATCGTCCGCTCCTTACTGTTCGTTGCGCAGCATACGGCGCAGGTGATAGACGATGTACACGAGCATGATCGCGAACAACACCACGGCAATCGATGCCGAATAGCCGATGCGGTAATACTTGATCGCCTGGTCGTACATGTAATAGGCGAGTACGGTCGAGCTTTCGAATGGCCCGCCGCCCGTCATCACCGAAATCAGGTCGAAGCTGCGCAGTGCGCCGATTATCGTGACGACGATTGCCATAAAGGTGACGGGCCGCAACTGCGGCAGCACCACATGCCACAGCATCGACCAGCCCTTCGCGCCTTCCATGCGCGCGGCTTCGATCTGCTCGCTGTTCAGCGATGTCAGACCCGTCAAATAAAGAATCATGCAATACGCGGTCTGCGGCCATAGCGCGGCGAAGATGATGCCGAACGTCGCATAGTGCGCATCGCCGAGCACGGGCACGCCGTGGCCGAGTATCACGGCAAAGAGGCCGAAGGTCGGATCGTAGAACCATGAGAAGATCAAGCCAACCACGACGCCCGACAACACGAACGGCGCAAAGAACAGCGACTTCACGACGCGTATGCCCGCCACCGCCTGGTTCAGATACAGCGCGACGGCGAGCCCCATCGGTGGCGCGAGCAGGAACAGCACGAGCCAGATGAGGTTGTTCTTCAGCGCGGTATAGAAAGTCGGCGCCTGAAACAGTTCGATGTAGTTCGCGAGACCGACGAAGACCTTGTCGGTCATGCCGTCCCAGTTGTAAAAGCTGAGCCAGATCGACGACAGGATCGGCCAGACCACATACACCGCGACCATGAAGCACGCGGGTGCGAGAAACAGCAGCGCGGCCTTGCGCTGCCGACGCGCGGTGGGCGACGGTCCACGCTTCTTGCGCGTGGCTCGCGGCGCTGGCGACGCCTGCGGCTGCGACGGCGGCGTGCCGTTGATGTCCTGACGTGTAACGGAGTGCGACACGACGATTCTCCATGCAACGAAATTGCTGCTTCGCGCCGGACGCGCATGTCGATGCGCATCCGGCGCCACTGCCTTACATCCTTACTTCTTGTAGATACGCTTGCGCGTCTGCTCGAGCTGCGCAAGGATCGCGTCGATCTTCGTCGGGTCGGCGATGAACTGCTGCATGCCCTTCATCCCTTCGTCGGCCATTTCCTTCGTCATGTCGCGATCGTAGAACTGCGCAATGCCGCCCTTCGTATTCGACAGAATCTGGAAGCCGATCTTCGAAATGGGATCTTCCGGCTCAGGCGACTTGCTGTTCGCCGACAACGAGCCAAGACCCGTCGCGAGCTTCGCGCCCTGCTCCGGCGTTTCGACGAACGCGAGGAACGTGTGCGCGTCAGCCTTGTTCTTGGCCTTGGCCGGAATATGCAGCGATTCGACGGGACCGTCTTCCGCCGTCGGCACGTTCGAGTCGATGATCGGGAACTGGAAGTAGCTCATGTTCGGCTTCACGTTCGGCGGGAAACCGCCAGTGATGAACGTGCCCATCAGCATCATTGCGGCCTTGCCCTGGAACAGGAACGGCTGCGCCGCGTCCAGATCGTACGACAACGAGTTGTCGATAAAGTCCTTGTCGTCGAGCAACTGCTTCCACGTCGTGTAGACCTTCTTTACACGCGGATCGGTGTACGGCACTTCGCCCGCCATCAGCTTCTGGTGGAACGCGTTGCCGTTGATGCGCAGGTCGAGATAATCGAACCAGCCCGCAAGCGTCCATGCATCGCGGCCGCCCACTGCGAACGGCGTGATGCCCGCCGCCTTCAGCTTCTTGCACGCGTCCATCAACTGATCCCACGTCTTCGGCTCGGATGCGATGCCAGCCTTCTGGAACAGATCCTTGCGATAGAACAGGCCCCACGAGTAGTACACGGTCGGCGCCGCATACTGCTTGCCGTTGTACGTCGACGATTCCTTCGTCGATGCATACATGTTGTCCCAGCCGTTCTTCTTCCAGTCGCCGCTCAGGTCTTCAAACAGCCCGCGACGCGCGTAGTACGCCATGCGCTCGCCGTTGTGCCAGTTCACGACGTCGGGCGCGACGGTCGACAGCCAGCCCGGCAACTGTACCTTGTACGCTTCCTCATCGACGAACGACGCCTTCACGTCGATGTCGGGATGCGCCTTCTTGAAGTCGTCGATCACCGATTGCCACACTGCGCGCTGGCTTGCGCCTTTGAACGCGATGTTGATCGTCATCGTGCCCGCCTCGGCCGTCGTCGCCGCGAACGGCGAGACGGCTGCGGCGACTGCGAGGGCTGCCGCTGCAATTGCGGTGCGCGCTTTGAATTTTCCTGCTTTCATCTTCCTGTCTCCTTGTGTCCTGGTTCTAACGTGCTGGGATCACTGCTACGTTGCGAAGTTATTCCGTACATTCAGTACGATAAGCCGCGACGCCTTGCGGCTCGACTTCATGCGCACCGATCACGAAACGCGATGCATCGACACCTTCGATCACGTGCCGTGCATTCGTATAGTTGAACACGTACGTGAGCTTGCCGCGCCGGCTGATACGGACGCTATCTCCGAGCGGTGTCGGCGTAAGACCCGCTTCTGTCGCGATGCGCGCAAACAGCGACTCCGTCAGACGATCGTCGAACAGGCTCGCGAAGTAGTGAACGGAACCGTGCTGCACATACGCGGGATGACCGTCGGCAAAACGCGCGCGCACACCGAAGCTGCGTTCGTCGGCGGCATCGATCAGATCGCGCCAGTGACGTGCGTGACCTTCGCGCAGTCCATCGCTTGCGCCGTTCACCTGCACGGGCTCAGTTACATTCGGCCGCATCGATTCGACGCGCCACACACGGATCGGCAGAAGCGATGCGAGCGCGCCCGGAGGCAGATTTGCGGGAATCTGCAGATCAGGCGTCTTCGAACCCGTGCGCGGACCGAGCACGATCTGCGCGCCCGATGCCGCGAGCCGCACCGCGAAGTCGCCAGGCACGACGGGCAACGGCGGGACGACGATCATCGCGTAGCCGTCGAGCGGCGCATCGGCGGGAATCACATCGACGTCGAAGCCCAGCGAGCGCAGCGCCGAGTAGTACTCGAACGCGAAGCGCGGGTAATGAAAGTCCGCGCCCTGCGGATGAATTTCAAACAGCCACTTGGCTTCGTAGTCATAGATCAGCGCGACCTTGCTGCGCACGTTCGCGTTCGCATCGGCGTCAGCCGCCGACACCTTTGCGATCTCGTGCGCGACCTGCTCCGCTTCGCCGCCGCCGATGTCGAGGCGATTGTCGGGCGTATTGAGCCCTGCATGCATCTGCTCCTGCGCGAACGGCGCCTGACGCCATCTGAAGTACGACACGCAGCCTGCGCCGTGCGCGAACGCTTCCCAGCTCCACAGACGCACCATGCCCGGCAGCGGCGCAGGATTCCAGTGCGCCCAGTTCACGGGACCGGGCTGCTGCTCCATCACCCAGAACGGCAGCCTCGACATGCCGCGATATACGTCGTGATTGAACGACGCGAAGTCGGGATGCCCGGTGCGCAGGAACTTGGCCTTGACCTCCGGCGCGTACCACTGCTCTTCGAGCGCGCCGAGCGGATAGCTGTCCCACGTGGCCACATCGAGATCGCTCGCGACCTTGTAGTGATCGAACTCGGTGAACAGCTGCATGAAGTTGTGCGCGACGGGACGGCCCGGCGAATGCGCGCGAATGATCTCGACCTGCATGCGGTTATAGCGCGCGACTTCATCGGATGCGAAACGACGGTAATCAAGTCGATGCGACGGATGCGCTTCCGTGACGGTCGCAACGGGCGCATCGATTTCGTCGAAGCTGCGGTACTCCATGCTCCAGAACACGGTGCCCCACGCGCGGTTCAATGCGTCGACGTTCTGGTAACGCTCCTTGAGCCACACGCGAAAACGCGCGACGGCTGCGGGCGAATAGCTGACCACCGTGTTGTGGCAACCGAACTCGTTATCCGTCTGCCAGTACGCGACGGCGGGATGCTTGCCGTAACGCTCCGCGACGGCCTCGCAGATCTTGCGCGACGCTTCGAAATACGAAGGCGACGAGAAATCGTAATGGCGGCGCGAGCCGAATGCACGCGGACGTCCATCCGCGCCCACGGGCAGAATGTCGGGATGACGGTCGACCAGCCACTTCGGCGGCGTCGCCGTCGGCGTACACATGACGACCTGCAAACCGGCGTCACCGAGCACGTCGACCGCACGGTCGAGCCAGGCCCAATCGTATTCGCCCGGCGACGGCTCCATACGGCTCCACGCGAATTCCGCGATTCGCACCTGCTCGATGCCGAGCGCCTTCATACGGCGCGCGTCGTCTTTCCACATCGATTCCGGCCAGTGCTCCGGGTAGTAACAGACTCCAAGGCGCATGCGCATGTCCCTTATTTATGCGTAGTGTTCGACGGAGTTGAGTGCCTTCACGGCGAATCCGTCTTCGGTGAAAAGATGGCAGGCACGGGCGGGCGCGGCGAATACCACGCGCTCGCCCTGTTCGACGCGGGCGTTGCCCGGCACCTTCGCGATCGGCACGGCGCCGCCCGGTTGTTCGAGATGCACGTAGCTGTGCTCGCCGAGATGCTCGATCAGCGAAATGGTGCGTGCGAGCGTTGCATCACGTCGTGATGCATCGTCGGTGACGAGTTCGAGATGTTCCGGGCGCACGCCGAGCGTCACGGGCTGCCCACCTTGCAAGGTGCTGCCGTCGACCTCGACGCGCAGCGTTTCATTCGTGTGATCGAGCGTGACGTCGATGCCTTGCGCGTCGATCGCCGTGACTCTGCCCGGCAGGAAGTTCATGCGCGGCGAGCCGATGAAGCCCGCGACGAAGCGGCTATTGGGCCGGTGATACAGCTCCAGCGGCGCGCCGATCTGCGCGATGCTGCCGTAGCGCTCCGTATCCTTGCCCGAATGCAGCAGCACGATCTTGTCAGCGAGCGTCATCGCTTCCGTCTGATCGTGCGTCACATAGACGACGCTCGCGGTCGCGAACTGCTTGTGCAGACGCGCGATTTCAATTCGCGTCTGACCGCGCAACGTCGCATCGAGATTGGACAAGGGCTCGTCGAACAGAAACACGCCTGGCTCGCGCACGATCGCGCGGCCAATCGCAACACGCTGGCGCTGCCCACCCGACAACGCGCGCGGCTTGCGGTCGAGCAGCGCTTCAAGTTGCAGGATGCGCGCCGCTTCCTTCACCTTGCTGTCGATTTCTGCTTTCGGCTTCTTCGCGAGCTTGAGGCCGAATGCCATGTTCTCGTACACACTCATGTGCGGAAACAGCGCGTAGCTCTGGAACACCATCGCGACACCACGCTCGGCAGCGGGCACGTCATTGACGATGCGACCGCCGATCGACAGGTCGCCGTCCGTCACGTCTTCGAGACCCGCGATCATGCGCAGCAACGTGGACTTGCCGCAGCCCGACGGGCCGAGGAATACACAAAACTCGTTTTCGCCGATCTCCAGATCGACGTTGCGGATCACGGGCGCGTTGTCTCCATACGCCTTCTGCACGCCCTTCAACGAAATGCTCGCCATCGCTTCGACTCCGTGATTTAATCAGCCCGAAGCGGAGATTAAGCGCTTAATCTGAACGGCCGAAAAAACGACCGCATTGCGATCGCTGGCCCTTCTGAAGGCCATTTGTTGGCCGTGTAAGGCTGTCTCCGATAATTCGTTCTGTCGTTTTGCGCATGGTGCCCCGCCTTCGTAGCCAATGCAAATGATGAACGCCAGTCCCACATATTGAATAAGCGTTGCGAAACATGTCCACCTTGAGCGAAGTCGCGCGGCGCGCCGGCGTCACGTCGGCCACCGTTTCGAACGTGCTGCGCAATCGCGGGCGCGTCGGCGAACAGACGCGTCAGCGCGTGCTCGAAGCCGTCGAAGCGCTCAACTACCGTCCGCACCTTGCGGCGCGCGCCCTCGCCGAAGGCCGTGCGCCGACCATTGCGCTGATGGTGTCGAGCATCGCGAACCCGTTCTACCCGGAGTTTGCGCTGGCCGTCGAGCGCGCGGCGCGCACCAGCGGCCACTTCGTCATCATCTGCAACACCAATGAAGATCCGCACGCGGGCCGCGCGTATCTGGAGCAGATTGCGGGCACGCTCTCCGAAGGCGTGCTGGTGATGAACGCCAACCTCGACTTCGACGATCTGCGCAAAACGGAAGCGCGCGGCGCACCCGTGGTGCTGTGCATGTGGGAACGTCCCGACGATCCACCCGGCTTGCCGTGCGTCGCCGTCGATTTCCGTCTTGCGGGCCAGCTTGCCGCGAAGCATCTGATCGAGCTTGGGCACACGCGCATCGGTGCGGTTGTCGGCAGCAAGCCCTCGGGTATTCACGCATCGCGCTATGAAGGCTTTGTCGATGCGATGCGCGAGGCAGGCCTCAAAGTGCCCGCAAAAAACGTGCGTTACGCACCCGATACGACGGAGGGCGGTTATGCCGCAGCGCGCCATCTGCTGGAACACGACACGAAGCTGACCGCGATCTTCGCGACCAACGACCTGCCCGCGCTCGGCACGATCCACGCGGCGGCTGATCTCGGGCGCGACGTGCCGCGCGATCTATCCGTGGTCGGCATCACCGACATTCAGCTCGCGCAGCAATCGCGCCCGCCTCTCACAACCGTCGCGGTGCCAACCGTCGAAGCCGCCGAGCTCGCCGTGTCGTTGCTGCGCGACTTGATCGAGCGGCCAGCGGGCAAGCATGGCGCGCACCAGAAAGCACCGCGCGTGTGCGTGACGTCCGCGCCGCAGTTGATCGTGCGCGGCTCCACAAGCAAACGCTGACGCCTACCTGCACCGAAGCTGAGGCTTTCCTCATACATCACACGATCAGGCATGACAGGTCTCGCATCACTCGATCCTGGTCAAAATCAGTACAAGCGATGTTTGCGTAACGTGCCGCATTGGCGGGACAGAATGAGGACAAGAACCCGCAAAGGCTTGTGTGTCAAAGGCTCGTATTGCGCAGAGCGTTTGTTTATGCGGCTTTGCGCCATCATTGAATAAAAAAATCCGCCTCAAATCATCGTCGCGCTTGTTAGACTCGAATCGACTTCCCCAAGGGTTTTCGATTCATGAACAACACAGTGGATGATCCAGAAGTCGTGCCGCGTTATCGCATCGGGGCCGTCGCTCGTATGGCGAATCTTCCCGTGGGCACGCTGCGTATCTGGGAGCGCCGATATGGCGTCGTTGCGCCGCCCACCACGCAATCCGGGCATCGCCTGTACAGCGAAGCCGACGTGCGGCGCGTCGCGATGATCAAGGGGCTCGTCGATCGCGGCTATTCGATCGGCTCGATCGCCACCTTGCAGACGGGCGAACTCGAACGGCTCGCGTTCATGCATGTCGACAAGACGCCTGTGTCGCCGCTCACGGAGGGGCGGCCGGGCTTGCGGCTGCGCATCGTCGGCACGGCGCTCGCGCAGACCATCCGCCAGCATCTGCACGCGATGCAGGCCGAACTCGCGAGCGAGCCGAAAGTCTTCGAGAACATGACGTCCGCGTTCACCGAGCGCATGAACCAGCCCGCCGATGTGCTGATCATTCATCTGCCGTCGCTGCATGCGGACGATGTCGAGCGCGTGCTCGCGTTGAGCGCATCGACTCACGCGGAGAACATCGTCGTGGTGTATTCGTTCGCTGCCGCCAACACGATCAATCTGCTGGAGCGCGTCGGCGTGCGCACGATACGCGAGCCGCTCGATCAGGCATCGATCGCGCATATGATGAGCGACATCCAGCGCAAGACGGGACAAGCCGCCACGCAGCCCGACATGCGCGAGCCCGCGCCGCAGCGGCACTACTCCGACGAAACCTTGATGGCGATGGCGCATGCGTCGACCACCGTCGCGTGCGAATGCCCGAAGCATCTTGCGAGCATCATCATGCAGCTGAGCGCATTCGAGCAGTACAGCGTCAGCTGCGCTTCGCGCACGCCCGCCGATGCGCTGCTACATGTGTATCTGGCGAACATCTCGGGCCGTGCGCGCGCGATGTTCGAACATGCGTTGCTGCGACTCGAACGCGAGGAACGTTGGGCGCTGGAAAAATCGCTGACAGCGCGTTGATACAACAGAAGCGGCTACGCTAAACGTTTGCGCAACCGCCCAGATTTCAGCGTTGCGAGCGCTTGTTCGCGTACATCGCACCGTCGGCTTGCGCGAGCAGGTCGTCGATAGTCTGCGGGCTGTCCGGCGCATACGTCGCCGTGCCCACGCTGCAATGCAATTGATAAGGCGTTTGCGCGGACTGATTGTGGACATCCAGTTGATGTCTGAGACGTGCAATGGTCTGCGTCGTCCCTTCTTCGTCCGAGTCACTCAGCAACACGACGAACTCGTCGCCGCCTAGCCGACCGATCACATCGCTGTCGCGCAATGCCGTTTGCAATACCGTTGCAAATGCAATCAACGCGCGGTCGCCTTCCGCGTGACCGTACACGTCGTTGATATTCTTGAAGCCGTTCAGATCGAAGAACAGCAGTGACGCGGGCTTTTGCGCGCGCTTGCAGAGCCTGATTGCATGCTGCGCGAGTGACTCGAAGCCGCGGCGATTCGACAGGCCCGTCAGTTCATCCGTGGTCGCGAGCTGCACGGCGGAGATTTCCTGCTCGGCCATGCGCGCGAGATCGCGCAGCAGCACGCGCTCTTCGTCGTCCAATGCGCGTGGCTTCACGTCGATCAGGCATAGCGTGCCGAGCCGGCTGCCGTTGTCGACGGTGAGCGGATAGCCCGCGTAGAAGCGGATATTCGGATCGCCCGTAACAAGCGGATTGTCGGCGAAGCGCACATCGAGCAACGCGTCGTTCACGAGGAACAGTTCGTCGTCGAGAATCGCGTGGCCGCAGAAAGACACATCGCGCGATGTTTCCGAAGCGTCGATGCCGGGATGCGACTTGAACCACTGGCGATGGCTGTCGACCAGCGTGACGGCCGCAATGGGCACGCCGAACAAACGTCGCGCGAGGCGCGTGAGACGGTCGAACCGTTCTTCCGGCGGTGTATCGAGTATGTGAAGCGAACGCAACGTCTCCACGCGTTCGCTTTCGTTATGTGGCATTGATGGTCGCAGCATTCGAGATCCGGATTAAACGCGAACACGCGATACTCCTTTAGCACCGCGCGATCCGCCGCAGGTTGAACGGAACCGGGTACAAATTCTATCCGCAGCCTGCGGTAAATGAAACGATTACGCCCTGCTCAGTTGGCTCAAATGCACGCGTAATTGCCCTGGCTGAAAGCTAACCGACACCTGTCGGCCCGTTCAACACGATGCGCACCTTGCGCGCCAGTTCCACGCGCCGATAAGGCTTGTGAATCATGTCGAACTCGCTGCCGTTCGCATCGGTCCGCTCGAGCGACGCATCGGCATAGCCAGTCGTCAGCAGCACCTTGATCTTCGGTTGCAGGCGCCGCGCCTCGCGCGCGAGCATCACGCCGTTCATGTTGCCCGGCATGATGAGGTCGGTGAACAGCAGGTCGACAGTCGTGCCGTCCTGCAACATCTCCATCGCCTCTTTCGTGTTCAGCACGACACGCGTGCGATAGCCGATCTGCTCGAGCATCGCCTGCGCGACTTCCGCCACTTCGACGCGGTCGTCGACGATCAGAATCATTTCGTTGCCCGCCTTTTCAATCGCCTTCGGTGCGGACGGACGACGCTGCGCATTGCCTTCCACAGCCGGGAAATACAGTCGCAACGTGGTGCCGACGCCCGGTTCCGAATACAGGTTCACGGCGCCGCCCGACTGCTTCGCGAAGCCATATACCATCGACAACCCGAGGCCTGTGCCCTTGCCTTCGTCCTTGGTCGTGAAGAACGGGTCCATCACCCTGTCGAGAATCTCAGGCGGGATGCCGCAGCCGTTGTCCGAGATCGCAATGCTCACATAGCGGCCGGTCCGCAGATCAGCGAATCCGACCATCGCTTGCTGCTCCAGTTCGACCGTCTCGGTGCGCACTGTTACGACACCGTCGCGCTGGCTTGCAAGCGCGTCGCGTGCATTGAGCAGCACGTTGAGCAACGCGACTTCGAGCTGGGTCGAATCGACACGGCAATTGCCGAGACCGTCCTCATATTCGGTCTTCAGAGAAACGTTCTCACCAAGCGTGCGCCGCGCGAGTTCGACCATGCTGTCTGCCAGCGTATTCAGATTGACTGGGCGCCCCACGAGCTTCTGCTTGCGCGCAAACGCGAGCAGCTGTTGCGTCAGCGTCGTGGCTTTGGCGACCGCGCCGCGTATGCGATCGAGGCTTTGTGCCATCACCGGGCCTTGCGCATTACCTTCAATGCCCATTTGCAGCACATCCACATAACCCGCCATCACCTGCAGCAGGTTGTTGAAGTCGTGCGCAATGCCGCCCGTCAACTGCCCGAGCGCCTCCATCTTCTGCGCCTGATGCAGCGCGTCCTCTGCGTCACGGCGGCGGCTCACGTCCAGTTGAGAGCCGAAGAAATACACCAGTTCGCCTTGCTCGTTGAAGACGGGCGAAATGAAGAGCGCGTTCCAGAACGTCGAGCCGTCCTTGCGATAGTTGAGAACCTCCGTCGCGATCTCGCGGCGGTGCGCGACGGCGTCCCGCACTTCGTCGATGGTCGCGCGATCCGTCTCCGGCCCTTGCAGAAAGCGGCAGTTGGTGCCGATGATCTCCGGCAGCTCATAGCCCGTCATGCGCAGAAACGCATGGTTCGCGAAGATCACGGGGTTGTCGGGCAGGTTCGGATCGGTGACGACCATCGGCATGCGTGTCGTCGATACGGCGGCGAAGAAGATGTCGTCGCGATGGTCGGTGATCTGATGCGCGCCGCTTCGAATGGTTGTGAGTGTACGGTTGGTATCCATGGCATTTGACGCAATAAGGTGCGACAGCCACGGTTGTTTCGCTCGACTCTTTACGTGGGCAGTCACACTCCGGTTTGAGAAGCCGCATCGGTCTGCGCAGAGCGATGCGGAATTGCATGGCGTCCGTTAATGCGAAATTCATGCCGACACGAAAATGCGGCAGTAATTGCGCAAAAGTTCACGAATAGAAGGGAAGAGTTACCGCGCAAAGCCGCCATGCGTCACTGGAAATGCCGGATAAGCGATGCGTGATTTCGCAAAAGGAAAGGCGACTAGAAAAATTTTCAAACGATCTTTACTGCTGCGTCCGGCGCAGCATCGACACGTCATAGCCTAATGCGCGGACGCGTTCCAGCAGCGCGCGTTGCAGTTCGACTGCGGGTTTCGCTTCACGCGTGAGTATCCACAGATAGGTGCCGCTCGGTTCGCCGACGATCGACCAGTCATAGTCGTCGGCGTGGTCGAGCACCCAGTAGTCGCCGACATAGAACGGCCCGAAGAACGACACTTTCAGCTTTGCGTTGTCCGACTCGGGGACCACCCGCGCCTTGCCACGCGCGACGCGCCGCGGTCCATCAGCACCGCCCTCGCGGCCCGTGTTGATCACGCTAATCAAGCCGTCGTCGCGCTTCGCATAGTCCGCCGTGACGAAATCGCGGCCTCGCTCGAAATGATTGTCGTAGCGCGCGAACTCGTACCAGCGCCCCGCATAGCGGTCCACGTCGACGCTCTTTGCCGGCTCGGGCATGCGCGCATTGCCCTTCTTTCTTCTAATGACGATCGCGCATGCAACCAGCAAACCCACTGCGACGACGGCAGCGCCGGCAATGACAGCACGCGCATGAGAACCGCTGTGCTCGATCTCCTGACTGACGTCTTGTTCGACACTCATCGGTATCAACCTCCCGGATATGAAACCTCGACCCGGCGATAAAGCCGTTTAGACCTTACGCGTCTGAAAAGTTTTCCAGCAAAGCGCAATACGGTGTCAGCGCAATGAATGCTTGACGGCAAAGCCGCGACGCAGATTCACAATAGCCGCTATGCTCTCTCTTCTGCATTTCCATCCCGCTGCATTCAACCTCTTATAGTTTCCTTCTCGCGGAGTCGATCATGCAATACCGCAAATTCGGCCATACTGGTCTTACTGTCTCGCGTTTGTGTCTCGGTACGATGACTTTCGGCTTGCAAACCGAAGAAGACGTGTCGCATGGCATTCTCGACAAGGCGACGGACGCCGGTGTGAATTTCATCGATACGGCCGATGTCTACCCGCTAGGTGGCGGCGAAAATCTTGCGGGACGCACCGAGGAAATCATCGGACGCTGGCTCAAGGGCAAGCGTGACCGCTTCATTCTCGCGACCAAAGCGGTCGGCAAGGTCGGTCCGCATGCGTGGAATCAGGGCGCATCGCGCAAGCATCTGCTCGACGCCATCGACGATTCGCTGCGCCGCCTGAACACCGATTACGTCGATCTGTACCAGTTGCATTCCGACGACCGCGACACGCCGCTCGACGAAACACTCGAAGCACTCGACGTGATCGTGCGCTCGGGCAAGGCGCGTTATATCGGCGTCTCGAACTATCTCGCGTACCGGCTCGCGCGCATGCTCGGACGCTCAGACGTGCTGCGCACCGCGCGCTTCGTATCGGTGCAGCCGCGCTACAACCTCCTGTTCCGGCAGATCGAACGCGAACTGCTGCCGCTCGCCGACGAAGAAGGCCTGGCCGTGATTCCCTATAACCCACTTGCGGGCGGCCTGCTGACGGGCAAGCATCGACACGACGCAAAGCCCGCGGATGGACGCTTCACGGAGACGGTCGGCAAGGCGGGTGAGATGTACTCGGAGCGCTACTGGCACGAGCGCGAATTCAAGACCATCGAGACGCTGCGCGAGATCAACGCGAAAACGGGCGAACCGATGACGAAGACGGCGATTGCATGGGTGCTCGCGAATCCCACTATCACGTCGGCGATCATCGGCGCGAGCCGTGTCGAGCAGTTGAACGACTCGCTCGCCGCTGTCGATCTCGTGCTCGACCCCGAAATCAAGAAGCAGCTCGACGAGGCGACCGTCGAATACCGCTGGGGCGATGCGCCGCGCTGAGCGTCAATGCTGCGCTAGCGTCCGTAGCGCAGCACGGTGCTGCTTGCGGCCAGCACGTGATTCGTGACGGCCGCGAGAAATGCATCGTGATTGAGATTGGGCGGGAGTGCATCGGGCGCGAGATCGAGCGCGTAGACCTGCAACACATAGTGATGCGGCACGTCGCCGATGGGCGGGCAAGGTCCGTAATAACTGGGCTTCCCGGTGCGATTGATGCCGCTCACGCTGCCTGCCGGCGCCGACTCACCATGCTGCATCGCGTTCATCGACGCGGGTATCGCGTACAGCACCCAATGAATCACGCCAATGCCCTTGGCGCCGTCGGGATCGAACAGCGTCACCGCGAAGCTGCGTGTGCCCGATGGCACGTTGCGCCATTGCACGGCGGGCGACTGGTTGCCGCCGCCGCAATTGTTCGCGCTGGCTGCGTGGCTCGAATCGATCGTGCCGCCGTCGGGCGTGCCCGGCGAGATTACTTCGAAAGCGTCGGCCGCCACGGCGTGCGTGACGCCTGACGAGAGCGCCACACATAGCGCAATGGCTGCGAGCCGGATGCTAGAGATAGTTTTCATTGGACGGCTCCGTCGAAAGGGATGCGGTCACGCGTTCATGACCGCATCGGGGGAAACGAACGGACATGCCCGTTTATTCCCCCGCCCCCTCTTTCAACCGAATACGCCCGACTTCTGGTTCGCTTCCGGCAACTGCCGCGTCTCCCGCACCGACTTCGGATGCCAGAGCCTGGCGCCGCCTTCGATGCCCGCCGCGTTCGATACGACGGCTGCATTCGACGGCAACTCGAACGTCAGACGCTCCGCATTGCCGCCGCCGATCCACAGCTTGTCGTAGTTGACGAGCGAAGCGAGGATCGCGATCACCTTCTCCACACGCCGGTTCCAGCGCTTGTTGCCCACCTTCTCGCGCGCCGCATTGCCGATGTACTCGTCATACGTGCGGTCCTTGCTGACGGGATGATGCGCGAGTTCGAGATGCGGCATCAACTCGCCGTCGCGAAAGAGCGCGGTGCCCGCGCCCGTGCCCAGCGTCAGCACGAATTCGATGCCATGCCCTTCGATCGCCGCGAAGCCCTGCATCTCGGCGTCGTTGATCATCCGCACGGGCAACCCGCCCACGCGCGCCGCCAGTTGTTCCGCGAGCGCGAAGCCGCGCCAGCTCGCATCGCCGATATTCGGTGCCGTCAGCACGTGGTTGTCGCGCACGACGCCCGGAAAGCCGATCGACATCAAGGTTGGATGCTGCGCATCGACGAGCGGCTGCACGAGCTTCGCCAGTGTATCGACGAGTTGCTCCGGCGTGCAGGGATGCGGCGTCGCGACGCGCACGCGTTCGCTTTTCATGTCGCCGCCCGCGTCGATCACGGCCGCCTTCAGCCCCGTGCCGCCAACGTCGATGGCGAGTATCCGTTCACCGTCGCTTTTGGTGTTGCGGCGCGTCTGTACTTTAGCTTTAGCCAAATCGTCCCCCTTTCGTTTTCCGTTGTGACAGGACTACTCTTTGCTCTGCAATGAACGCCACGCGCGGCCATCGCGCGCGAGCAGTTCATCGGCTTGCGCCGGCCCGCTGCCGCCCGCCGGATAGCCATGCACGGGCAGCGCGCCACCTTCGGGATGCAGTACGCGATCGACCGCACACCAGCCCGACTCGATGCTGTCGGCGCGCTGGAACAGCGTCTCGTCACCGAGCATGCAGTCGTAGAGCAGCGTTTCATAGCCGACGTTCGCGCGTTCGTCGAAGAAGTCGCTGTAGTTGAACGCCGAGCGCACCGCGCCGATCTGCATCGCCGGTCCGGGCACCTTCACGTTGAAGTCAAAGCGCGTGCCATGGGCGGGATCGATGCGCAGGGTGAAGACGTTCGGCGTCAGCGCTTCGACGGGCGTGTCGCGGAACATCAGAAACGGCACGCGCTTCAGTTGCACGGCGATCTCGGTGCGGCGCGCGGCCATGCGCTTGCCCGTGCGCAGATAGAACGGCACGCCCGCCCAGCGCCAGTTGTCGATGAACACACGCGCGGCCGCATAGGTTTCCGTCGTGCTGTCGCGCGCGACGTCGGGTTCGTCGCGATAGCCGACGCCCGCATCGCCCTTTTCGTACTGGCCGAAGACGACGTCGTCCCGCTTCAGCGGCTCGATGGCGGCGAACAGTTCGGCTTTCTTGTCGCGCACGGCTTCGGCATCGAATGAATTGGGTGGCTCCAGCGCGACCATTGCGAGCAACTGGAACAGATGGTTCGGCAGCATGTCGCGGAATGCGCCCGTCTGCTCATAGAACTTGCCGCGCCCTTCGACGCCGAGCGTTTCCGCCGCCGTGATCTGCACGCTGTCGATGTACTCGCGCCGCCACACCGGTTCGAACATCGCATTCGCAAAGCGCACGGCAAGGATGCTCTGCACGGTGTCCTTGCCGAGAAAGTGATCGATGCGATAGACCTGAGATTCGTTTGCGTAACCCAGAATGTGTGCATTGAGATCGCGCGCGGACGCGAGGTCCGTGCCGAACGGCTTTTCGATCACGAGACGCCGGAAGCTCCCTTTGCGCTGCGCGTCTTCTTTCAGCAAGCCATGCTTGCCCAGACGCTCGACGATCGGCCTGAAAAATCGCGCGCCCACCGCGAGATAGAAGATCGCATTGCCGTGCGGCGTTTTGTCGATACGCTGCTTGAGCGCTTCGAACACATCGTCGGTTTCGAATTCGCCTGCCATGTACTCCATGCGCGACGAAAGCCACTTCCAGGCTTTCTCGTCGACCTTGCCGGTATGCGCTTCGCTAGCCTTATCGGCGGCGAACTGCTGCAGCGACTTGCCGAGATCGCCGAGCCATTCCTTCGTTTCGCGCTCGCCGTGATTGACGCCGATGATCTGCATGCCGTCGTCGAGCAGGCCATCGACCGTCAGGTTGTACAGCGACGGTGTCAACAAGCGTTTAGTCAGATCGCCGCCCGCGCCGAAGATGACCAGCGTGCATGGCGGCGCAGGCCGCTTGCCTGCGGGACCCGCGGCGGCTGCATGCGGCCCTGCGCCGATCTTGCAGCTTGCTGACGAGGTTCTCGATGAAGCGTCGTTTGCGTCATTGGACATGGCAGTCTTTCCATGAATGAGCCATACGAGTGGCGATATCTGAAAGACCCGCCGCCATGCCGCGCAGTTCAATCGAACCGCTGCATTAGCCGCGGGCAGCGCGGTCTATTTCACGGAAGCCGCCACCTCGGCATCCTGCGCCTCGCCCGTTGCAGGCACGAAGCCCGAGCTTGCAAGTTCGCGCGGCTGCAACAGCAACGCGACGAGACCCGACCATCCCGTCTGATGCGACGCGCCCACGCCACGTCCGTTATCGCCGTGAAAGTATTCGTGAAACAGCACGAGATCCTGCGAGCGCGGGTCGGCCTGCAACAGCGGATACGCAGCCATCACAGGTCGCTCGTTGTTCTTGTCCTTCAGGAAGAGCGTAGTCGTGCGTTGCGCGAGTGCATCGGCGATTTCGGACAATGAAAGCTGGTTGCCCGAGCCCGTCGGGTACTCGACGCGAAAATCGTCGCCGTAATAGCGATGAAACTCATACAGCGACTCGATCAGCAGATAGTTGACGGGCATCCACACCGGCCCGCGCCAGTTCGAATTGCCGCCGAACACACGCGAATCCGATTCGGCGGGCAAGTACTTTACGCAGAAGCTCTGGCCGTTGTGCTGAAAGACGTAAGGTTGATCGCGATGCACGCGCGACAGTGCGCGCACGCCGTGATCGGACAGGAACTCAGCTTCGTCGAGCGCGCGCTTGAGCAGCGCTTTCATCCGATGCCCGCGCAACAACGAAAGCAGCAAGCTGTTGCCGCGCCCCGGCTCATTCCAGCGCGACACCAGCCGCGCGAGATCGGGCTTGTTGCGCAGAAACCAGACAAGACGGTCGCGCAGACCCGGCAGCGAGCCATGCAGACGCTCTTCGAGCACATGCACGGCGATTAGCGGAATCAGGCCGACAATCGAGCGCACGCGCATCGGCACATTGGAGCCGTCGGGCAGGCGCAGCTTGTCATAGAAGAATTCGTCCTCGCTGTCCCACAGGCCCGTATCGCAGTTATCTTCGCAACTGACGGCCTGCGCGATATACAGGAAGTGCTCGAAGAACTTCACACCAATATCGACGAACACGTGATTCGCAAACGCGAGTTCGAGCGCGATACGCATCAGGTCCAGCGCATACGCGGCCATCCACGCGGTGCCGTCGGCCTGATCGATATGGCCGCCCGTCGGCAATGGCGACGAGCGGTCGAAAATGCCGACGTTGTCGAGCCCGAGAAAGCCGCCCTGGAAGATATTGCGGCCGTCGGCATCCTTGCGGTTCACCCACCACGCGAAGTTGAGCAGCAGCTTGTGGAAGACCAGTTCGAGAAAATCGCGATCGCCCTTGCCCATCAACGCGCGATCGATTTCATAGACACGCCACGCGGCCCATGCATGCACGGGCGGGTTGGCATCGCTGAACGCCCATTCGTAGGCGGGGATCTGCCCGTTCGGATGCATGTAGCGATCCTTCACGAGCAGCAACAACTGACGCTTCGCAAACGCGGGATCGATCAACGCGAACGCGGCGGCATGAAACGCGAGATCCCATGACGCATACCACGGGTACTCCCACTTATCGGGCATCGACACGATGTCCGCGTTGCACAAATGCCGCCAGTCGCGATTGCGTCCCTGTTTGCGCGATGCGGGCGGCGTCGGCTGCGAGGGGTCGCCGTCCATCCAGCGCTCGACGTCGAACTGGTAGTACTGCTTCGACCACAGCATGCCCGCCAGCGCCTGGCGCTGCACGAGCCGCTCGTCCGCGCCTTCGATATGGTGCTGCAATGCCGCATAGAACGCATCGGCTTCAGCGATGCGCTGCGCGAACAGTTGCTCGGCATCGAGCGGCGTTTCATCGGGGCAGAACTCGGGACGCCAGCGCAGATAGACGACGGCCTTCCCATGCGGCGGCAGATTCAGCGGCACGTGCGCGGCCGCCTTGGTGCCCGCGTCGCGCCGGATCGCATCGGCGTCGCCATGCACGAGGTAGTCGTTGAAGCCGTCCTTGAACGGACCTTGCGCGTCCATGTTGAAATGGCGCCGGACGTTCGTATCGTTTTCGCAGAACAGCCATTCGAAGACCGTGGTGTCAGGCGACCATGCCGTCACCACCATCGGCTCGTGTCCGGGATGCGTGCCGAGCAGACGCGTGACGCCATGCACCGTTTCCTTCGTGAGCTTCGGGCGCTCGTCCGATTCTTTCCACGACCATTTGTTGCGCGCCCAGATTTGCGGCAGCAGATCTAGAGAGGCCGATTCGTCCGCGCGGTTTTCGACGGTGACGCGCATCACGATGTCTTCGGGCGTGTTCTTTGCGTACTCGACGGTCACGTCGAAATAGCGCAGATCGTCGAAGACACCTGTATCGAGTACTTCATATTCCGGCAGGTCCGCGCCGCGCCGCCCGTTCTCTTCGACGAGATCCTGATACGGAAACGCGCCATGCGGGTACTTGTACAGCATCCGCATATACGAATGCGTCGGCGTGCCGTCGAGATAGAAATACAGTTCCTTGACGTCCTCGCCGTGGTTGCCTTCCTGGTTCGTGAGGCCGAACAGGCGTTCCTTGAGAATGGGATCGGCGCGGTTCCACATGGCGATCGACACACACCAGTTCAATGTATCGTCGCCGAAACCCGCGATGCCGTCCTCGCCCCAGCGGTAGGCGCGGCTGCGTGCGTGATCGTGCGGGAAATAGTCCCATGCGGTGCCATTCGGGCTGTAGTCTTCGCGCACCGTGCCCCACTGACGCTCGCTCAGATACGGACCCCAGCGCTGCCATCGCGCGCACTCGCTGGAGTGCAGACGTATTCCTTCGACGGTCGCAAGCAGGTTTCCGGCGCGCAGCGGAGGCATGGCAGCGTCCTCGTCTCTCGTGTGACGGTGGGAGTCACATCGTAGCGCGGTTTGGGGTGTTCGCGTCGGTGAGGTGGGCATGGGCGCTTTCGCCCAGCAACACGCCAATACGCAACCGCTCTCCCAGCGACCACGCCTGAAACGGTGTGCCGCCCGGCGTGTGCGGCGCATCGCCGTCCGCGACTTCCGAAATGTGGTCGAGGCCCGCGCGATCCAGATGCGCGTCGAGCGGCGCGAGAAAGCGCACGCGTGCTGCGCTGCGTGCAGCCTCGTCGGGACGTTGCACGCGCAGCCATGCTTCGACGAATGGCCCGAGCAGCCATGGCCACACTGTCCCCTGGTGATACGCGCCATCACGCTCGAGCGGCGCGCCCGCATAGCGCCCGCGATAGCCGGGATCTTCCGGCGACAACGTGCGCAAACCCAGAGACGTCAGCAGATGCGCTTCCACCTGTGCAACGACGGCGCGTGCCGTTTCGCCTTCGACCAGCGCAAACGGCAAGCCGCCTGCCGCGAAAATCTGATTGGGCCGGATCGATCTGTCGACCGTGCCGCGCACATGATCGACGTCGACGTTATCGAACAGCGCGCCCGTTTGCGGATCGACGAAGCGTTGCGCAAACGAAGCCGCCACACGGTCGGCAGCATCGCTCCATCGTGCGTTCCACTGTGCTGCAATGCGCAACGCGTTGAACCACAACGCCTGCACTTCAACCGGCTTGCCGATGCGCGGCGTCACGACCCAGTCGCCGACCTTCGCATCCATCCACGTGAGCTGGACGCCAGGCACGCCTGCACGCAGGAGGCCGTCGTCGTCGGCTTGGATGCCGTAGCGCGTGCCCTGTGTGTAGCCCGCCAAAATCGTATCGACGGCTTCATGCAAGCGCTCGCGCGTCGCGTCCGACGCATGCCCCGTCGCCAGATAGTCGTGCGCGGCAATCGCGAACCAGAGCGAAGCATCGACCGAGTTGTATTCCGGCTCGTCGCCGTAATCGGGAAAGCGGTTCGGACACATGCCTTGCGAAATCGTCCCCGCCCATGCGAGCAGAATCGCCTCAGCTTCCGCGAGTCGCCCTGTCGCGATCAGCAGACCGCGCATCGCGATGAAGGTGTCGCGGCCCCAGTCGGTGAACCAGGGAAAACCGGCGACGATCGTTCGGCCCGTCGAGCGCGCGACAACGTAGGCATCGGCGGAACGATGCAGGCGCGAAGCGAAAGCAGCGCGACGGTTCGTTTCGGTCTCTGCAAGCGTGTTCGCCAGTTCAATCGCGGCGGCATGCGCAACGGGCGTCGATTGGTTCGACACGTCCGCGCTCAATATCATCACGGCTGCATCCGAACGAAGATCGAACGAGAAGACGCCGGGCGTCGCGAGGTCTTCGGTGAAATCGAGGCCGCGCTCACGTTCGCGTACGTAGCAGAAGTTGCGATACCAGTCGGGCGCGTGTTCATATGCGCCGTTCGTGATGACGCAAATCGCTGGCAGATCGTGATACGGCTGCCACTGCACACGTTCGCCGTCGACAGAAGCAAAGAAATCGAATGCACCGTTCTCGTGATGCAGCGCGTGATAATCGCGGCCCGACAGCAACGGACGAACGTGCAGCGTGATCGCGTCATCGCCACTCGCGTCGCCATCGAATGCCACGCGCCAGCGCAACACCGTCTCGCAAGTTTCTTTCGCGACGAACGTTTCCGCGATCACACACGTCTGCGCATCGATGCGGAAGCGCCATGTCGGCCACGGCGTCGTGTCGAACGCGATCAGACTCGCAGCGATGTCGGGATACACGATATCGGGCGCGTAACGCTGCATCGACAGCGGATAGCGCACGCCCTTCGTCTCGATCCAGGCCTCGATCCCATTCACAAGCACGATACGGCCCGCTGGTGCGCGCGTCGCCGTCAGCAGCAGCGCGTGATATCGCCGCGTGCGCAGCGTGCCGACCGTACCCGACGCAAAGCCGCCAAAGCCGTCGGCCTCGAGCCATTCGTCTTCCAGACGTTCGATATCGAAAGGAGATTCGACGCGTGTCATCGCAGTTGCCGCCGTGCGCCGGCGACGGGATCAAGACAGCCGACAGATTAGCCGCTCGCACATGAAATGTCTTGTGCGTTCAACTGGCCGACTGCGCAGTCGATTGCTCGCCGACACCTGTTGCGCTGGAATCGCGCTGAATCGGCAGCACGGCCCACACTTCCAGGCCGCCACCCTCACGCGCATGAAACTCCAGCGCGCCGCCATGCAGCCGCGCAATGCGTTCGACGATCGCCAGCCCCAACCCCGTGCCGCCCGTTTTGCCATGCGCGTTCTTGCCGCGCTGGAACGGCGCCTTGAGCCGTTCGAGTTCTTCCGCGCTCAAGCCTTTGCCGCGATCGGCGACGGCCACATAGATCGCCTGCGCGTCCGCCCACGTCCGCACGGCGAGACCCGTTTGCCCGTACACGACGGCGTTCTGCATCAGGTTCATCACGAGCCGCATCATCGTGATGGGCCGGAACGCGTGCTCAGGCAGCTCGCCCAGTTGCAGATCGAACTCGTGTCCAAGGCCCGCGAAGTCGGCGGCAAGCTGGCTGATCAGCGCGTTCAGATCGCCCGATTGCGGCGTCTCGCGCTCGCCGCTGCCCGCGTAGTCCATGAACTGCTGAAGAATCGTATCGATCTGATCCAGATACGATTCCGCCGCGCCGACGAAGGCTTCGTCGCCGTTCGTGTCGTTCGCCATGGCCATCGCAAGGCGAAGCTTGGTCAGCGGCGTGCGGATGTCGTGCGAAATGCCCGCGAGCATCAGCGCACGCGTCGCTTCCGCCTGCTGCAACGCCTGCGTCATCTGGTTGAACGCGCCGCTCACCTGGGCGATTTCCGTCGGACCATCGACGGGCAACGGCGGCGGCACTTCGCCCGCGCTCACGCGGCGCGCCGCTTGCGCAAGCTCCCGCAATGGGCGGTTCAGATGCGCCTGCAGCGCAAAACCCGTCAACGCGGCGAGCATCGCCAGCCCGATCGACAGCAGCACTGCCGTCAGCATGCCGCCGCCCTGCGCCTCTTCCGGCACCTGCAAGCCGATCCAATAAGGCGTGCCCGCCACATGCATGCGGATCCACATGCGCGGATGCGGCGCGCCTTGCCAGCGCACTTCGGTGCCCGCTGGCAGATAGCGGTGCAGCGTATCCAGGAACGTCACCAGCTGATAGGTCCGGTAGAACGCGAGCAACCGCACACGCGGCTCGGACACAGCTTCCGTTGGCGGTTCGCTGCGCGCATCGAGCCGCGCGACGAGCGTGTCGCGCGCGTCCTCGGGCGACGCAGCCAGCGCATTGTCCAGCGTCTTGATGTACGTGCCGAACACGGCCGCGGCGCGTTCGACGCGCGGCTTCTGCACGTAATGAATCAGCACGCTCAGCGAGCACACCTGAGTGAATGCAACGAGCACGATCAGCAGCGCGATGTTGCGCGCGAGCACGCTGCGCGGCAGCAAGCGGGACATGAAGCGCCTCGACATGGGCGCGCTCATGCGTCGACGTCGGCGGCGAGCATATAGCCGACGCCCCACACGGTCTTGATGTAGCGTGGTTTCGACGGATCGCTTTCGATCGCCTGGCGCAGACGCAGAATCTGCACGTCGATACTGCGATCAAGCGCATCGTGGTCGCGCCCTCTTGCGCGCGCGATCAGATTGTCGCGGCTCACCGCGCGGTTCGGCGATGCGGCGAGCGCCGTCAGCAGCAGCATCTGCGCCGAATGCAGTTCGAGAAGCTCGTCCTGTTTGTAGAGGCACTGCTTGGCGACATCGAGCCGGAACTCCCCGAAGCGCAGCGTCTGCGTGGTGACGGTTGGATCGTTCGAGGCGATTTTCTGGCGGCGCAGCAACGCGTTGATCCGCGCTACCAATTCGCGCGGCAAGAATGGCTTGGCAAGGTAATCGTCGGCACCCGTTTCGAGGCCGATCACGCGATCGAGCGGATCGCCTTTGGCCGTGAGCATCAGAATGGGCAGCGTGTGCCCTTCCGCCCGCAGTTTCGCGCAGATCTGTAGGCCGTCTTCTTCGCCGATCATCAGATCGAGCACCAGCAGGTCATACGGCTCGCGCTGCAAATAGCGTTCGAGCCGCTTGCTGTTTTCCACGGCGCGGACTTCGAAACCATGTCCGCTCAGAAAGCGCTGCAGCATATTGCGGAGTTCCGCTTCGTCGTCGAGCACGATGATGCGGGCGGGTCGGTCCATGCAAGGCTCCTTCATCGCTTATGGTTTCATTCGTCTTGCAACAGTTTAGCTTCATGCCGACCCGCTTTTCCGTCAGTGCGATCCCGCGCGCTGCGCCATGAACTGCTCGATCTGCGCGAGCGTCACGTAGCCCTGCTTCTGCGTGTCGATCTCGTTGAAATGCTGCGCCACGCGTGGCATGCCCGTCTGCGCCTGGGCAAGCGTCAGCTTGCCGTCGTGCGTCGTGTTGGCGGCGGCAAAGCGCTCCTGCAACTGCTGCATCATGCGCTCCATGCGCGGCGATCCCGCCATCGGTTGCGGCGCCGTCTGGGCCATCACGCCCGTCGATGCAATGCACAAAGCCAGAATAGCGATCAACTTCTTCATTTCCCATCTCCATCATCGGTTCGTTCAACTTCTTCGCTACGTCGTGTTGCGATTCGTCGTTGGCGAAGCGAATTCTGGTTGTCCGGGACGCTCAAGGCAATTTCAAAGTTATGTCGATCCATGTCATGTCAGCGCTGCGCATTTTCACGCACGATGCAACGCGTATTACGCAGCAGACGCTTCAAACATGAGCGTGCTTTTCCCGACATCGAATGAAACAAGTAATCGCTGCCCTTCACCGAAGGCGTTGCGTATCTTTTGCACGTCGGTTGCCACATCAGCATTTCGCATCGCATCCGCCGACATTCGCTTGAGGAGTTTCATGTGAACATTCGCTCTGCTTATACGTCCGCGATCGCCGCCATGGGCATCGCCTGCTCGACTAGCGCCTTTGCCGGCACCGTCTTCATTCATGCGGCCTATGTGCCCGCCGCCGTCTATGCACCGGCGCGCACGCTCTATTACGTGCCGCCGCAACCGCCCGTCGTCGTGCCCATCGTGCCGGTGGCGCCCGTCGTGCCCTACGTTGCCGTCGTGCCGCCACCCGCGCCCGCGATACGGCTGCCCTATGCGACGATTCCCGTGCCGGTCGTCATCATCCGCTGACCGCATTCGCGCCGCGATTCACTTGATCTTTGCAGAGGCGAGGCCAACAATGAAAGCCTCTTTCGTCGTCGACGAGTATCGCGGAGCGCCACATGCCAGATATCGAAAAGGACAAGGTCATCGCCGTGCTGAACCAGATTCTCGAATCCGAGCTGGCAGGCGTGGTCCGTTATACGCACTACTCCTTCCTCGTGTTCGGCTTTGGCCGCATTCCGATCGTGTCGTGGCTGCGCCAGCAGGCTGACGAATCGCTGCTGCACGCGCATCAGGCGGGCGAATGGATCACCACGCTCGGCGAGTATCCGTCGCTAGGCATCGGTGCGCTGCTCGATTCGCATACGACGGACATCACGACCATCCTGCGCGAATCGCTCACCGCGGAAGACGTCGCGCTCGGCCTGTATCGCGATCTGCTCGCGCTGGTCAAGGACCGCTCCGTCGCGCTCGAAGAATATGCGCGGCAGATGATTGCCGTCGAAGAGATGCACGCGGGCGAAGTGGACAAGATGCTGCGCAAGCCCGGCACGGTGGGCACATCGGGCGAGCGCGGCGCAGCGCATTGAGTTTCTTTGCCGTGTTGTAAGGGCGCAATCGCAAGCGCGCCGCTCAATTGTCAAATCGCGCGGCGCGCTTAGGCGGTCCGTTTAGGCCGCACGTTCAACCGTCCATCTATCCGACTCTCGACAAGCGCCGCATCTATCACTATGTGATGCATGCGGTGCTTCCGTCCCTTGCATCTCGCGCGCTGCATTTAACGTTTGTCCGCCGTAAGGCGCGTCTATTCCCCTAAAGCTTCTGCAAGCATGATCTCGTTTGCAACGACCCATGCTAGGCTATGCGCGGCATCAGGCTGTTGAATTCTGCATTCGCAATTTCGTTCGTAGTCCGCGCAGGTAATACAGGGTGGATAGATGATCGATGACGTCAAAGGCAGTGTCAGTCACAGTCGTTTGCATAGACCTTCACGTTTCGCGTTCGACGCTTCGATCAGCGTAGCCTTCGCCATTCTGGGCGCGGCATTGCTCCCCCTGTCCGGCTGCACGGTCGGCCCCGATTACCGCACGCCCGCGCCACCCGCCACTGAAACCTATACGCCCACGCCGTTGCCCGACCAGACGGCATCGTCGCCAGGCGCGTCGGGCGTGCCTCAGCAATTCATCGCCGGACAGGATATTCCCGCCCAATGGTGGACGCTCTTTCATTGCGAGCCGCTCGACGCGCTAATACGCGAAGCGCTCGCCAATAGCCCGAACGTCGCCGCGGCGCAGGCGGCCCTCAGGCAGGCGGCCGAGAACTATCGCGCGGAAGTGGGCAGCGCGTTGTATCCATCCGTCGATGCGAAGCTCAATGCGACGCGCGAGAAGTTCAACGGCGTCACGTTCGGTGAGCCGGGACTCACGGAAGAGCTGAACCTGTATAACGCGTCAGTGAATGTGTCGTACAACCTCGATGTGTTCGGCGGCTCGCGGCGCGAACTCGAATCGTTGCGCTCGCAAATCGATTACCAGGGCTATCAGTTGCAGGCCGCGTATCTCGCGCTGTCGGCAAACATCGTCACGGCGGCTGTCAAGGAAGCGTCGTTGCGCGAGCAGATCGACTCGACCGAGCGCATCGCCGCCGATGAAGAATCGCAACTCGGCGTATTGCGCAAACAGTTCGAGCTGGGCGGCGTGGGCCGCACTACCGTGCTCTCGCAGGAAACGTTGCTCGCGCAAACACGCGCGACGCTGCCGCCGTTGCGTCAATCGCTCGATCAGACGCGACATCAGCTTGCCGTGCTCGCGGGCAAGGTGCCGAGCGATACGGCCGTGCCCGAGTTCAGGCTGTCGATGTTCACGCTGCCGCAGAGCTTGCCCGTGAGTCTGCCTTCGTCGCTCGTCAGGCAGCGGCCCGACATTCTCGCCGCCGACGCTACGCTGCATCAGGCGAGCGCGCAGGTCGGCGTGGCGACAGCGAACATGTATCCGCAGATCACGCTCTCCGCGAGCTATGGCCCGCAGGCGCTAACGCCCGCCGGACTGCTCAAATACGCGGACATGATCTGGAGCATCGGCGCGGGTATCACGCAGCCAATTTTTCATGGCGGGCAGTTGAGCGCACAAAAGCGCGCTGCCGAGGCCGCTTTCGATCAGGCCAACGCGCAATACCGTCAAACCGTGTTGCTCGCGTTCCAGAACGTCGCCGATACCTTGCGCGCGCTCGAACACGATGCGACAGGCCTCGCCGCGCAAACGGACGCGTGGCGCGCGGCGAGTGCTTCGCTTGATCTGACACGCGGCCAGTTTCGCGTCGGCGGCGTCAGCTATCTGGCGCTGCTCGATGCGCAGCGTCAATACCAGCAGACCGTCGTGAATCTCGCGCAGGCACAAGCCGCGCGCTATGCGGATACGGCAGCGCTGTTCCAGTCGCTCGGCGGAGGCTGGTGGAACGACGCGACCACGAGCCAGGCGAATCAGGCAAACCCCGCCACGCCGCACTGATTTTTTTGCAGTCGCCGCGCGTCGCATGCGATGAGCCCGCAGCGCCGCCGGACGCGTTTCGTGCCTCACCCGTTTGCCGTGCAAGGACCTGACGATGACGACGAAAAGACCGATGACAAAGCGGATGATCATCATGCTGATCTGCGTGGGCGTGCTGCTCGGCGCGCTGGTCGGCTTCAACCTGTTCAAGGCGCACATGATCCGGAAGTTCATGGCGAGCAATGCGGCGCCCGCCGCGACCGTGACGTCCGCTGTCGCGCGCTATCAGAGCTGGCAGCCGCAGCTGTCCGCCGTCGGCAGCCTGCGCGCGGTGCGCGGCGTCGACGTGACGACGGAAGTGCCCGGCCTCGTGCGCGAGATCCCGTTCAACTCGGGACAGGAAGTGAAAGCGGGCCAGGTGCTGCTGCGCCTGAACGACGATTCGGACCGCGCGCTGCTCGCGTCGCTGCAAGCCTCAGCGGAACTCGCGCAAACCGTCTACAAGCGCGACAAGGCGCAGTACGACATTCAGGCGATCGCCAAGGCGCAACTCGACGCCGATGCCGCCGACCTCAAAAGCAAGCGCGCGCAGGTCGATCAACAGGCCGCGCTCGTCGAAAAGAAAACGATCCGCGCGCCGTTCGCGGGACGCGTCGGCATCACGACCGTCAATCCCGGCCAGTACATCAATCCTGGCGATGCGATCGTCACGTTGCAGGCCATCGATCCCATCTATGCCGACTTCTATCTGCCGCAGCAACAACTCGGGCAATTGCAGGTTGGACAAACCGTCGTCGTCGATACGAACGCGTACAACAGCCGCACGTTCGACGGCAAGATCCGCTCGATCAATCCGCGCGTGGACAATACGACGCGCAACGTGCAGATCGAAGCGACCGTCGACAACCGCGAGCGCAAGCTGCTGCCCGGCATGTACGCGAACGTGAAGATCGACGCGGGCAGCGAGGAGCGTTATCTGACGCTGCCGCAAACGGCGATCACCTATAACCCGTACGGCGCGACCGTGTTCGTCGTCAAACCCGGCGAGCACAAGGATGCGCACGGCAAGGTCATGCCCATCGCGCAACAGGTGTTCATCACGCCGGGGCCGACGCGCGGCGATCAGGTGGCGATACTCAAGGGCATCGGCGAAGGCACGCAGGTCGTGACGAGCGGCCAGTTGAAGCTGAAGAACGGCACGCCGCTCGTGATCGACAACCGCGTGTTGCCTTCGGACAGCCCGAACCCGACGCCTCAGGAACAATAAGAGGCCGCCCGATGAAATTCACCGATATCTTTATCGAACGGCCGGTGCTCGCCTCCGTCGTGAGCCTGCTGATTCTCGTGCTCGGCTTGCGTGCGCTGTCGACGCTCAAGGTCAGCGAATATCCACAGACGGAAAACGGCGTGGTCACGATCCAGACCGCCTATTACGGCGCGAGCGCCGACACGATGGCCGGCTTCATCACGCAGCCGCTCGAGTCGGCGATCGCGCAGGCGCAGGGCATCGACTACATGTCGTCGTCGAGCACGACGGGCCTCTCGACGATCACCGCGACGCTGCGCCTGAACTACGATTCGAACCGCGCACTGACGGAGATCAACACGCAGATCGCGTCGGTGCGCAACCAGTTGCCGCCGCAAGCGCAGCAGCCCGTGCTGACAGTACAGGTTGGCCAGACCACCGACGCGATGTACATGGGCTTCTACAGCGACGTGCTGCCGAGCAACAACGTCACCGACTATCTGCTGCGCGTCGTGAAGCCGAAGCTCGATTCGGTCCAGGGCGTGCAGACGGCGGAAATTCTCGGCGGCCGTCAGTTTGCGTTGCGCGCGTGGCTCGATTCGACGAAGCTCGCCGCGCACAACGTGACGGCTTCCGACGTGTTCACAGCGCTCGGCAACAACAACTATCTGGCGACGCTCGGCACGACCAAAGGGCAGATGATCAGCGTCGATCTGAACGCGGGCACCGACCTGCATTCCGTCGAAGACTTCAGGAAGCTGGTGGTCAAGCAGAAGAACGGCGCGATCGTGCGTCTCGAAGATGTCGGCAATGTCGTGCTCGGCGCGGACAGCTACGACTTCAACGTCGCGTTCAGCGGCAAGCGTTCGGTGTTCATCGGCATCAAGGTCGCGCCGGACGCGAACGTGCTCGATGTGGCGAAGCGCGTGAAGGCGATCTTTCCGGATCTGCAGAAGCAGTTCCCCACGGGCATGACGGGCGATATCGTCTACGACGCGACTGACTTCATCAACACCGCCATCGAAGAAGTGGTGAAGACGCTCGTCGAAGCGCTGCTGATCGTGACGGTCGTGATCTTCCTGTTCCTCGGCAGCTACCGCGCGGTGATCGTCCCCGTGATCGCGATGCCGCTATCGCTGATCGGTACGTTCTTCGTGATGCAGATGCTCGGTTATTCGATCAATCTGCTGACGCTGCTTGCGCTCGTGCTCGCGATCGGACTCGTGGTCGACGACGCGATCATCGTGGTCGAGAACGTCGACCGGCATATGAAAGAGGAAGACAAGCAGCCATTCGAAGCCGCCATGATTGCCGCGCGCGAGCTGGGCGGACCGATTCTCGCGATGACCGTCGTGCTGATCGCCGTGTATCTGCCCATTGGTTTTCAGGGCGGGCTGACGGGCGCGCTCTTCACCGAGTTTGCGTTCACGCTGGCGGGCGCCGTGGCCGTATCGGGTGTGATCGCGCTGAGTCTGTCGCCGATGATGTGCTCGCGCTTTTTCCGCATGGATCAGGAGTCGGGACGCTTCGCGCGTTTCGTCGACAGACAGTTCGAGCGCGTGCATCACGGGTATCAGCGGCTCTTGCATTCGATGCTCGACACGTGGCCCGTGTTCATCGTGATGGGGGCGCTGCTGTTGTGTGGCACGGTGTATCTGTTCATGACATCGCAATCGGAGCTTGCACCGCAGGAGGACCAGGGCATCGTGCTGTCGCAGATCCAGGGGCCGCCAAATGCGACGATCCAGCAGATGCAGACCTACGCGGACCAGGTGTTCAACATCTCGAAGGACATGCCCGAGTATTCACAGATGTTCCAGCTGACAGGCGCGCCGACGCTGAATCAGGGGATTGGCGGCGTGCTGTTCAAGACTTGGGATAAACGCAAGAAGAACGCCACGCAGTTGCAGCAGGAGTTGCAGGCGAAGTGGAACGGCATCGCGGGCGCGCGCGTGGCCGCGTTCCAGTTTCCGCCGTTGCCGGGCGCGCAGGGCTTGCCGGTGCAGTTCGTGATCAGCACGACGGAGCCGTTCGAGAACCTGAATGAAGTCTCTCAGACCGTGCTGCAGAAGGCGCGCGAAAGCGGCATGTTCTTTTTCGTCGATAGCGATCTGAAGATCGACAAACCGGAGAGCGTGCTGGTCGTGGATCGCGATAAGGTTGCGTCGCTTGGGCTCACGCAGAGCGATGTCGGGCAGGCGCTGGGCGCGGCGCTGGGTGGCAACTACGTGAACTATTTCTCGATTGCGGGGCGCTCGTATAAGGTGATTCCGCAGGTGCTGCAAACGGACCGTTTGAATCCGTCGCAGGTGCTTGACTATTATTTGCGCACGCCGGATGGCAGTGTGATACCTGCTTCGACTGTGACGCGTTTGAAGCAGAACGTCGTGCCAGAGTCGATCAATCACTTTCAGCAATTGAACTCGGCGACGATTTCCGGTGTGATCGCGCCGGGGATTTCGCAGGGCGAAGTGCTCGACTTTTTGCGCAAGGCCACGACCGATGCCGCGCCGACCGGCTATAGCGCGGATTACTCCGGGTTGTCGCGACAGTTCGTGCAGGAGTCGGGCGGATTTGTGCTTACGCTGATGTTCGCAACGATCATTGTGTTTCTGGCGCTTGCCGCGCAGTTCGAAAGTTTTCGCGATCCTGTGGTGATTCTTGTGTCGGTGCCGATGGCGTTGTTTGGGGCGTTGATCTTCATTAACCTCGGGCTGTCGACGCTTAACATTTATACGCAGGTTGGGCTTGTTACGTTGATGGGTCTTGTCAGCAAGCACGGTATTTTGATTGTGCAGTTTGCTAATGAGCTTCAGCGCGCTGGGCGGTCGAAACGCGAGGCGCTTGAGGAGGCTGCTGCTGTGCGGTTGCGGCCTATTCTGATGACTACCGCGGCTATGGTGCTTGGGGTGTTGCCTTTGGTGATTGCGTCGGGGGCTGGTGCCGCTGGGCGCAATGCCATGGGGCTTGTGATCTTTTCTGGGCTTTCTATTGGGACGCTTTTTACGCTGTTTGTTGTGCCTGCGATGTATATGCTTTTGGCTGCTGATCATCATAAGGATCGGAGCCAGCCGGCTGTGGTTTGAGGTTGCAAGGGTTGCTTTTGGGTTTGGTTTTTTTGGCGTCGCCGGGCGGTGTGCTTGCCGTTTTGCTGGCATCCGCGTTCTGTTAGCGTGCTTCACGCGTCGCCCCCGTGCGGGGCGGCACCTACTTTTCTTTGCCGCTGCAAAGAAAAGTAGGCAAAAGAAAGCGGCTAACACCGCTAATTCTTGTGTTTGCCTGAGGGCCCCCAACCGGTCTTACGCTTCACACGGCAACGTCCCTGTTCGCGCGTGTTGCCAACGCGCTGAATGAACGCTTCACCCACTTCAAACACCCGCACCACGGCTGGCGGCAGCGAATGGTATGTGCCGCCCAGGTAGCAAACTGTGTGTAGGTTGTCGCGACGTATAGCCTGGCGCTCTTACAGGGTGGGACACTACAGGGTGGGACACGTGCGCTATCGGCCGGAGTGAGGCGTGTGCGGGACTACGGCCTACACACAGTTTGCCACCTGGGCGGCTGTAGAATATCCGGCATGGCGTGCGGCGACGCGGGCGCGTGAAGCGGGTGAGGCGCACTGCAAGAGCGCTGGCAACGAGCTTGAATCGAGAAGTTGCCGCGTGAAGTAAGGGACCGGTTGAGGGCCCTCAGGCAGGAAGAAACGTTGGCGGTGTTAGCCGCTTTCTTTTGCCTACTTTTCTTTGCGGCGGCAAAGAAAAGTAGGTGCCGCCCCGCACAGGGGCGACGCGTGCAGCACGCTAACAAATCGCGGATGCCAGCACAGAGGCAAACAAGGTAGCGCGGATGCCAGCGCAAACCCAAAACAAACCACATAGCGTCGCAGACAAAAAAACCATAGGAGCAAAAATGTTCAGCGCATCACTCTTCGTGACGGCCGCAGGCGTAGGCCTCGCAGTCGCCGCCCCAGTCGGCCCCATGGGCATGCTCTGCATCCGCCGGACGCTCACGGACGGCCCCCGCGCGGGCCTCGCAATCGGCCTGGGCATAGCCGGCGGCGACGCCATCTACGGCCTGATTGCCGCGCTAGGCCTGGTGAGCGTATCGCACTTCATGCTGGCCTACGACAAGCCGCTGCACATCATCGCAGGACTATTCCTGCTCTATCTCGGCATCCGCACGATGCTACAAAAAGTCCCCGCCGACAACGGCAACAACGGCGAAGGCAAGCTCGCCAACATCGGCCACTCAGGCGCAGTAAAGGCCTTCGCTAGCGCCCTGCTGCTCACCCTGACCAATCCGCAAACGGTCATCATGTTCGCCGCCCTCTTCACGACGCTCGCGCCGCGCGGACCGTTTTCATCGAGTGTCGCGTTCACGACCGTGCTCGGCGTGTTCTGCGGATCAATCGCGTGGTGGTGCTTCCTGGTGACAGCGGTCTTGCTCGCGCGGCATGCGATCGGCCACAAGCTGCGCGTGATCATCGACCGCATCGCGGGGCTGGCACTGGCCGTGTTCGGTATCGTCGAGGTCAAGCGCGCGATCTGACCGCCACAAACGGCACTTTATGCGCGGGCGAGCAGCGCCTTAAGCCCGCGCAAACCGCGCCCGCCACAACCCATCGAGCGAATACAGCGCGAGCGCAATCCAGATCGCGCCATAGCCGATCAGCTGCGCCTGCCCGAACGGCTCGCGATAGATCAGCACGCCAATGAGCAGTTGCAGCGACGGCGTCACATACTGGATCAGCCCGAGCATCGACAGCGGAATACGCCGTGCGCCCGCCGCGAACAGCAACAGCGGCACGGCCGTGATCGGCCCGGCCAGCGCAAGCAGCACCTTCACGCCGAGTGACGCCGCGCCGAACCCGCTCTCGCCATGCGACGACGCAAAAAACAGATACAGCACGGCGACAGGGAAAAGCAGCACCGTTTCGAGCGTCAGCCCTTCGAGCGCGCCCAACTGCGCCGTCTTGCGCAACAGGCCATAGCCCGCGAAGCTGAACGCGAGCGCAAGGCTGATCCACGGCGGATGGCCGTTTTCCCACGTGAGCCACAGCACGCCGCACGCAGCGACCGCGACGGAAAGCCATTGCACGCGCCGCAACCGCTCGCCGAGAAACGCAAGGCCAAACAGCACGTTGATCAGCGGATTGACGAAATAGCCGAGACTCGCCTCGACGATATGCCCCGCGTTGACGGCCCAGATATAGATGCCCCAGTTCGTCGACAGCAACAGCGCGCTCGCGGCGAAACGAACCAGCAGCCGACGATCGCGCAGCACAGGCGCAAGCCAGCGCCACTGCTGCCGCACGGTGAGCACGATGAAGAGAAACAGCATCGACCACACCATCCGGTGCGCCAGCATCTCGACAGGCGAAATCTGATGCAGCGACTTGAAGTAGACGGGGAACAGTCCCCACAAGGTGAACGCGAGCAATGCGTAGGCGACGCCGGGATTCATTTTTATCGGTCTGCGGATGGGAAGGCACGGGACAGCAGAGGCAGAAGCGGCACGCTGACGTGCCATTCGGCAAACCCTCGGCGCCCGAAACGCTCATTGTAAGCCGTCTGTCGGGACAGCCCGATACACAGCATCCGGCCGCATTCGTACGCGGCAGCGCCGGTTTTGCGACAATAGCGGTCTTTCGCCGCGCCGCCAGCCAGCATGAACGCCCGATGGGATCATCTGAAAGGCAGCAAGACGCACGGCCACCGGCAAGCTCGCCCGTAACCCTTTACGACCGTCCGCGGTCCGCGCAATGGCACTTCCCCATATCGATCTCCTGTTTTCCGCGTCAGGTCTGTTCGTCGGCTTTCTGGTCGGACTGACGGGCGTGGGCGGCGGCTCGCTGATGACGCCGATCCTCGTGCTGCTGTTCAACGTCCATCCGGCAACGGCCGTCGGCACGGACCTGCTGTACGCCGCCGCGACCAAGGCGACGGGCACGCTCGTGCATGGGGTGAAGGGTTCGATCGACTGGCAGGTAACGTTGCGCCTCGCCGCGGGCAGCGTGCCCGCCGCCACCATCACGCTGATCCTGCTGCACCGCTACGGGATGACCTCGACGCGCGGCGGACATCTGATCTCCCTCGTGCTGGGCGTGGCGCTGCTGATCACCGCGATCGCGCTGATATTCCGGCCGCAGTTGACGAAGCTCGCGGCTTCGCGCAAGCGCGCGACGGGCCAGGGCAGCACGCTCGGGCTGACGATGCTGACGGGTGCGATCCTCGGCGTGCTGGTGTCGTTGACCTCGGTCGGCGCGGGCGCGATCGGCGTCACCGTGCTACTGCTGCTCTATCCGATGCTGCCGACCACGCGCATCGTCGGCTCCGATATCGCCCACGCCGTGCCGCTCACGCTGCTGGCGGGCGCGGGGCACTGGCTGCTCGGCTCGATCGACTGGTCGATGCTGCTGTCGCTGCTGGTCGGCTCGCTGCCGGGCATCGTGATCGGCAGCTATCTGTCGTCGAAGGCGCCCGAAAAGTTGCTGCGCAATCTCCTCGCCGCGACGCTGACGCTCGTCGGCGTGCGACTCGTCCTGTCCTGACGGCGAGCGGGCGTGCATGCCCGCCGCGCGTGACGGACCACTTGAATCACTTGAAGAAGCGGCAGTTCAGGTCGGTTTCGAACTGCCGGACCCAGTGGCCGGCCGTGTCCTCGTGATAGGACTGCGCCCAGCCGCCGCGCCGGATCGTCAGAAGACGCGAGCGATGCGACGCGTCGTCGGGATCGTCGCTCGCGCTGATGTCGAAATGCGCCGGCGCGAACCCGTGCCGCGCGCACACCAGCTCGAACGCAGCGCGCTCGCCGATGGGAAGGTCGGTGTAGGTGAAGCGGATCGTGTCCATGGCCGTCGCTCCGTGAAGCATCGTCGATAACTTCACAGTACCGCACCCGACGGGTAAATAGTGTGTCACGGCGCACAAGAACGAACGTCCGTCGCGTTCGGGCGTGGGCCGGCGCACAGTCGGTTCCCAGCTGGCGCGATACGCCCCGATTCCTGTCACGCGCATGTCACGTGTATGTCACGCGGCTCGCCGTTTCTCGTGCAACGGATGGCGAGCCGCTTCCTCTATCACATCACTTCGGCACGTTCACCGCGCACGCTCCCACCTGAATCGCGTCCGAACCCGGACTCATCGAAATCGCGGGGAGATTGGCTGTCGTCAGCGCGGGCGCGGCGCCTGCCGTGCCGCCGCGCGGCACCGTGCGGATCACCTGCGACGGCGGCAGCGCCGCGCCGCCCTTCAGGTGACTCCACATCAGGTTCAGCGCCTGGATGTTGTAGTAGTGAACCGGGATGAAGCGCGTATCGAAGCCGGCCACGCCCAGGAACGCGTCGAAGTGCTGGCCGTTCAGCACTTCATAGAACGCGAGCTGGCTCTTCGAACCTTCCGTGATGCTGTTCATCGCCAGATACGCGCGCGAGGCGTGGTTCACGGGCACGAGCGCATCGCTGCGCCCCTGCACGATGATGGCCGGTTTGCCGTGCAGGTTCGCGTTCACGCGGATCGCGTTGACGTTCTGCTGCATGCGCGCGTCGCCCGTCGTCCACAACGCGCGCAGACACGCGGCGCCCGTGTAGCTGGCGTCGGCCGTGGCAAACCGATGGTCCGCGCCGCCTGCCGGCGATATGTTGTAGACGAGGTTGATGCCGTTGGTCGGCGGCACGCCGTTGCCGAGGCCGAATATGGAGGGCATCGGTGCGACGGCTGGCGCGACGCCCGCCGCGCCCGTCGTCGCGTTCGTCGTGCCGAAGCTGAAGTCGCACAGGTTGTCGGTCACGCTCGACTTCGTGTACGCGTTCGCATAAGTGACGGCGACGGCAGGCACGGCCTGCGAATCCCACATCGGCGCGTGCAGCAGATCGGAGTCGGTTTCGTAGCCTGCGGCGTGCAGTTTCGCGAGCGCGTCGTTGGCCTGGCTCGTCGCGTCCGCGCCGCTCACGAAGCCGCCCGCCGCCAGCGATGCGCAGCGCGCCGTGCGGATCGCCTGGGTGGTCGCGAGCGGCAGCGCCGTCAGATACGGCGCGCCCGTCGCCGCCGTCGCGGCTGCCGCGCACGGCATCAGCATGTTCGCGTAGGTCATGTAGTCCGCGAGCGGCGCGCCCGCCGTGGGAATCTGCGCACCGCCTTCGAACACCTTAGCCGCCGACGCCATGTTCAGATTGATCTGCGGCTCGCCGACAACGACGGCCGTGATCCACCCTTGCGTGTCCTGCTCGGCGGCCGCGAGCGACGCGCCGCCGCCATTGCTGACGGAAGCCGCGATCGTCGTGATGCTTCCCGCGCTGTAGCGCACGCCATGCTGCTGCGCGTTGTTGTTGATGGTCGGCGCGAACTGCTGGTTGAGCGCCCAATAGGCGAACTGGATCGCTTCGAGCGTGTCGTGTCCCCAGTCCTGCTCGGGGTTCTGCTGCGAGTGCGCGTGCTTGAACGCGTAGCGGTTCGGAAAGCCATTGTTGAACGACGCCAGACCCGCCGACGTCACGTTCGCCTTGAAGAGGCTCGCCGTGCCCGAGCCCGCTGCCGTCGAAAGCGTGCCGTTCATCAACGTGACGAGCCCCGTCTGCATTTCTTCCGCGCCGTTGCCGCTGCCCTTGTCGGTGTAGGCGACCGCGCAGCCGCGCTTGAGGCCCCACTCGCCCGCCGCTGATATCGCGCCGTACACGCCGCGCGAACCCGACGACGTCGCCGTGACGATGCACGGATTGTTCGGATCGAACGTGCTGGGCACCTGGACCATCAAGGTCACATTCTGCTGGCCGGTGCCGTTGTCGGCGTACGCGAGGTATTCGGTGCCCGCGATCTTGCCTTCGCCGAGCGTGTCGTTACCGTTCAGGTCGACGTTGGGCCCCCAGAATCGGCCATATCCGCCGTTCGCCGACATGTCGACGAGCGCGCGGTAGTTCGACCAGATTGCGAGCCGACGCAACTCCGCCGCCGTCGGACTCGCCGGGTTCGCGAACGAAGGCGCCGTTGCCAAACCGAGGCCCGTCTTGCCCAGCCCGCCCGTCAGCAGATCGTCGCTGTTGCCGTCGTAAGCCGTCGTGGTGACGCTGCTGGATACCACGAACGAGGGCAGCGCGTTGGCCGTCTGGTTGTGATCGTCGCTGTGGCCACACGCGGCGAGCAGGATCGAACTGGTGGCGAAGCAAAGGGCAGTGGCAGCACGTCTGAATAACAGTTTCCCTGTCATTACCGTCTCCATTGTCTTGTTGTCGATGCCGCATCACGCCCATCTGCAACCAGCCGACATGCAGCGAAACACGCAGCGGGCGCGGCTGCGGCGGCTGCTCCAACGCAAGTTTCGCGCCGATCTCCCGCTCTTTGCGGCGCTGTCGCTTGATCGCTTGCGTGACGCCGGTTCGCATGCGAAGAAGCATGCGTAGTCAACACGCATACCGTCCTGATCCAGAGACATTCATAGGCGGGAGCCGCTCGCCGCCGTTACCTTAAAACAGCCGCAAACGCCCGCCACGCGCGGCTCGCCGCGTCCGCAGGTGCGATGTCTACGCAACGAGACGCTACACGGGTAGTCCCGTTTCGTAGAGCCAAGGCTGCCTTCGCTTGGGTATTGCCGTGCTCGCCTTGACACCCGCGCTGGATGCGCGCGCAACGAAGCGCTCCCCAAAACGAAACGGGCTCCCGTTGGAAACGGGAGCCCGCTTGTCATTCTGACCGGTAAGCACGCCGCAACATTGCAGTGTGCCGTTCGTCAGGTGACCGGATGGCCGCTGCCCGCGAGCCGGATCATGGTCCGACCCTCACCGGCGCGGCCCTTGCCGCTTATTGCTGCTGGACGTTGATCTTGTTCGACACCGACGTCACGCCAGCCACGCCCTTTGCGACTTCGCCAGCCTTCTGGATCTGGTCGTTGTCGGGGGCCGTGCCCGTCAGCGTGACTGCGCCGCCACGGGCGCGCACGTTGATGTTCGACACGTCGAGGCCTTGCGCCTTCGCGAGGGCCGAGCGGACCTTCTTGCCCAGCGCGCGGTTTTCCGACTTGGCGGCCTTCGAATTAGCGGCGGGTGCAGTTGCCGTCGTGCCGGTGGACGTGGAGTCGCTTGCCTGGGCATACGCGTGGCATGCAACAACCATTGCGACAACACCACCCAGTGCCTTCAGAAAATCGACCGATTTCATACCTTCTCCTTTTTGCTTGGTTTGGACCGCGTTTGACTGCGGCTTGGTTACGACTACGAGTGGCCCGACTGCACGCGCGCGCGAAGGCGCGACGAGGCATGGCGAGCCAGGAGCGTTGTCACGGTCTGCGAGAGAGGCGTTAGAAAGGATGACGGCCGGCGCGATCCAGCGCGCAGCGGTGCATGACACCGGCCGTGCGCCGCGCAGTTGGCAGCGTGCCCTGGTCTCGTCAGTCTCGCCGGGTCCCGCTGCGCCAACGTCGATGCGCGGCAGCGTTGCCAATGTAATCTAGCCGCGCAAGTTCTGCAAAGGATATCGCGTGTTCTGCACGGTTCCTGTTGCAGCCGCTTCCCGCCCGATGCAAAACGGAACGGCCGTGCCAGACGTGCTTCAACGGTCCGCCGTGCGTGTACCGTAAGCTGTACCCCGTCGTTCCAGGTCACTTTTTGTTACGCGTTTACGACCCCGCGCGCCCGCCGCACGCGCCGCCGCGACATCAATCTCCTGTACCATCGGCGCGAATTCATCCGACCGCACAAGCATTCCCATGAAGCCTTCCGACGGACGTCGCCCGGAACGCCCCTCTGAGCGCAAGCCACCGCCCCGCCTCGTCGCCCGCTTCGTGGCGATCTCCTGGCGCGATCTCGCTGTATCGTTCGGCCCCATCCTGATAATCAGCGCAATTGCGATCTACGTCGCCGTGCGACTGATCCAGCCCGCCCCGCCCAACACACTGACGATGGCGGCCGGCCCCAAAGGCAGCACCTTCTGGGTGGCCGCGCAGAAGTACAAGGAAATCCTCGCGCGCAACCGCATCACGCTCAACGTGCTGGAGACGGAAGGCTCGCTCGACAACTACCGCCGGCTGACCGACCCGCACGCGGACATCGACGTCGGCTTCGTGCAGGACGGCATCGCGCCGTCGAAATCGACTGACGATCTGATGTCGCTCGGCAGCGTCTCGTATGTGCCCGTGGCGATCTTCTATCGCGGGCCGATGATCACGCTGCTGTCCGAGTTCAAGGGCAAGCGCATCGCGATCGGCGCCGAAGGCAGCGGCACGCGCGAGCTCGCGCTGCAGTTGTTGAAGGCGAACGGCATCACGCCCGACGGCCCGACGAAGCTGCTGCCGCTGTCCGGCGACGACGCCGCCAAAGCGCTGACGGAAGGCAAGATCGACGCGGCGATCCTGACGGGCGACTCCGCGCAGCCGCCCGTGATGGGCAAGCTGTATCGCACGGCGGGCGTGCAGTTCTACGACTTCACGCAGGCCCCGGCCTACGCGAAGCGCTTCCCGTATCTGACGCAGATCGAAATGCCGATGGGATCGTTCGATCTCGGCAAGAACCTGCCGTCGACCACGCTGCACATGATCGCGCCGACGGCCGAACTGGTCGCGCGCGATTCGCTGCATCCCGCGCTGTCCGATCTGCTGATCGACGCGGCGCACGAGGTGCATGGCAAGGCGACGGCGTTGCAGCGGGCGGGCGAATTCCCCGCACCGCTCGCACATGACTTCCCGATCAGCGAGGACGCCGCCCGCTACTACAAGTCGGGCAAGAGCTTCCTGTACCGCGTGCTGCCGTTCTGGCTGGCGAGCCTCGCGGACCGGCTGCTGGTCGTGCTGGTGCCGATCATCGTCGTGCTGATTCCGGGGCTGCGGCTCGTGCCGTCGCTGTATGCGTGGCGCGTGAAGTCGCGCATCTACCGCTGGTACGGCGCGCTGATCGCGATCGAGCGCGAGGCGCTGAACGAAACGTCGGCGGCCGAGCGCGAGGCGCTCATCGTGCGGCTCGACAAGATCGAAGAATCGGTCAACGGTCTGAAGATGCCACTTGCGTATGCGGATCAGTTCTATGTGCTGCGCGAGCATATCGGCTTCGTGCGGGCGCGCCTCACGCGCGATTCGGAAGCGGTCGCGGCGCGCGACGCATCGGACGCAGCAGGTACGCCTGACAAGCCTGCTACGGCTGATGAAGGCCCCGCCGCCGTCGGCCGCGCCGAAGCCCGTGCGGCAATGCACGAGAGCCACGCGGCGCAAGAACATCACGACAATCCCGACAGCCACGAAAGCGTGGCCAAGCCCGGCAGCGACCGTCCTGCCCGCACCTCGTGACAGCCTTGGCGCGTGCGCCGAACCCGCGCTGCGGCAACGCTGGGCGCGGTGACGCCATTTTGTCAAATGATGCGCACGCGGCTTGCTCCGCGTAAGATCGAAACAATCAGAACGGGCCGGTGCGCTACATCGCCGACGGCCCGCCGACTCCGGTAACCGGGAGACATCATGACCGATGGCATCGACGCCACGCAGCCACTGTGGTTTTACGACTTTGTCTCACCGTTCTCGTATCTGCTGCTCGAACAGCACGACAAATGGCCTGAGCTGCCGTTCGTGCTGACGCCCGTGTTGCTGAACGATCTGTATCGCCACTGGGGCCAGCGGGTCGCCTACGACGTGCCCGCGAAACGCATTTTCACGTACCGGTATGCGCTCTTTCGCGCGGAACAACTGGGCATTCCGTTCCGCATGCCGCCCGCGCATCCGTTCGATTCGACCAAGCCGATGCTGCTGTCCATTGCGCTCGGCTCGGACCTGCAAACGGTGCGGGAGATTTTCCGCTTCATCTGGCGCGACGGACGCGACCCGTCGAGCGCCGATGGCTTCGCCGCGCTGTGCGAAAAGCTGAACGTGCCGAATGGCCAGGAGCTGATCGAGCGCGAGGAAACGCGCGCGCAGCTGATGCGCCAGAGTACCGACGCCATCGCGATCGGCGTATTCGGCGTGCCGACGTTCTGGCTCAACAAGCAGTTGTTCTGGGGCGAAGACGCGCTGCCCATGGTGCTCTATTGCGCGCGTACGCCGAACTGGCTTGACTCGAAGGAAGTCAAGCGGATCACGTCGCTGCCGTCTGCGCTGGCGAAGGCCTGAGCGCCTTTACGTGGTTCGCTGGCCGGCGGCGGGTTCGCCGCCGTTCATGGTGTGACTTGGCGTGGCGGCCAGCAAGTGGGCGGATCGCCGGCCGTGATGCCCGTCATAGGGCCTGCGCTATGGCCCGCGGAGGGCAAAACGACCTAAGGTTATAGCTTCGCGCGCGCATGCGGCGAGGCGTCGGGCACAAGGACGCCGCTGCATCGCGATGCACCGTTCGACACAAGCATTCGAAAGCCTTCAACGGGCCTTCCCCGCCCCGCCGATTCATGGACGACGACAACGCCGCATCACTCGATATCTGGCTCGTGCGCGTGCTGCGCACGCTGCTCGTCGAGCGCAGCGTCACGCAGACCGCGCTACGGCTGAACCAGACGCAGCCAGCTATCAGCACCGCGCTGCGCAAGCTGCGCGAAACGCTGAACGACCCGATTCTCGTGCGCGGCAAGTCGGGCATGGTGCCGACGGAATACGGCGAATCGCTGCTCGCGTCCGTGCAGAAGGTATTGCGCGACGTCGATTTCGTCGCGACGCCGCACGGCGACTTCGAGCCGGAGCGCTCGCGCCGCACCTTCCGCATCGCCGCGCCCGACTATCTGAACGACTTCTTCATGCCGACCGTGATCGCGCAATTCCGCGAGACGGCGCCGCACGCGCGGCTCGAGATCGAGTCGCTCGGGCCGCTGCTCGATCATGCGTCCGCGCTCGATGCGGGTGAGCTCGATCTGGTGATCGGCAACTGGCCGAAGCCCGACGAGCGCTTCGAGCGCAGCGACCTGTTCTCCGACACCGTCGTGTGCATGATGCGCGCCGATCATCCGCTCGCGAAAGCGCCGCTCACGCGCGACGCCTATCTCGCTGCGCCGCATCTCGCGCCCGCGCACTACAGCGGCGCGCGCGGCGGTGCGATCGATACGGGCTTCGCGCGGGCACATGCGGCGAGGCGTATCGTCGCGACACTTCCGTACTTTGGGCTCGTGCCGCAAGTGCTGCTGCAATCGGATCTCATCTTCACGACGACGCGACGCTTTGCGCTGCATTATGCGGAGATGCTGCCGCTGGCTGTCGTCGACGTGCCGATTCCGTTTCCGCGCATCAAGTGCTATCAGATGTGGCATCCGCAGCCGGACCGGCCTAGCGATATCCAGTGGTTGCGCGGCTTGATGGCGCAGGTGTCGGAGATGTTGGTGGCGAAGAAGGCAAGGCGGGTGCGGGGCGTGGGGAAGGAAATGAGTTTGCCTGCTGCGTCCGCTGGAGAAGTTTAGGAGTGGGTCAAGCGCTCGCCTGATCTTTACAAAACATGACGATTCGTCCGATGGTGATTCGCTACGATGTTTCACCTGCCCAAAAGCGGACGATGGCACATGGCGACAGAACTCAAGACGGATGCATGGCATCGCTACGTGATGTATCGGAGCGATGACACATCGCTTTTACGAATCGCATCGACAGAGGACGGCCGAAAGGCCATCGATGCAGGCAAGACGTTCACCCGTCGAGCCTACGCAGACGTGTGGGCAAAAGACGCGGACCTCGTAGATCGCGTCCGGCGATTCCTCGGCAAGAATTTTCACTGGCACGCGCGCCTCTCTAAGTCAGGTTCAGATCTCGAAGTGGTCGAGATGCTGCAAATGATGGTGCGCGGCGGTTCCGTTCATGTGATTGCGCAAGAGCCCGCACGCGTTGGCAGCGCTGCGTCGGTAACGGAAAAGCCGAAGTCGTCGTTCTGGGGCGCGGACCATTACAGTCATATCTTCGACGTGCCTTTCGCCGAGCGCTACCGGGACCAGCTAAAGGCGATGAACGCCGGCGGCCCGACTCTGGCGGATATACGCGGCATGTATGACAGCGTCAACGCAGAGTTCATGCATGCTGCCGTGCTGGCCGATCCGCTCGGGACGCGCCGGTTTTTGCGCGGGCTGGATGGGTCAGCAGGTACGGATTGCCTGATTTGTCTGAATACGGAGTCGATGATAAAGCCGACATTGCAGATCAATATATCGGAGCGCCGACGCAACTCGACAGTGCAGAGCCCTATCGTCTGACGGACGGCGTATTGGTCGATGAGTCTTCGTCAATTCAGCTAGCCGGCCGGCTGACGCCTAACACAGGGGAGCCGGGAACCTGGTACACCAATCCCGGCAGCGGGCAGATGCGCTTATTTGGAGCGGATGGAAAACCCGTCGTCGTCGATTTCGACTTTGATCACGATCATGGGCAAGGCATCCCTCACGCGCACAACTGGAACGACGGTGGTGGTCCTTATCCCGTTCGCGGTCCTGGCATAAGATTTTCGCCGTTGCCTTGATGCGACCACACATCGAACACATGGACTGCCATGAACACGACAAACGTTTACCACGACGCAGAGATCGCCGGAGTCGCTTACTCACGAGCAAGCGGAAGTGCCTTGCTCAATCTCGAACGGGTAATCAGCACCGAGACCCGAATCGGGTTTTCGGGGGTAAAAGCCTTGCGCGTGAGCGACTTCGGATTGCAGAACGTCATCTCTCGCGTACTTATCTCGGGGTCTCACAGGTTCTCGACGGATGAGATCCGAGACCATGTTCAATGGGCGTACAGTCAGCACGACTACAACGCATCGTTAGCGGACGAGAAGATCGCCGAAATCGAAGCAGCTGTTTCCCAAGGCGAACTCGTTTTGTTCGTGATCGAACCGTCCGTGGGAGCGGAGATCGTGATCTTGTGCGAAAGCGTGCAGGTCATCGATGCAGAATCACGAGAATGACCGAGTACGAAGTCCACGCGGCTGATGACTGAATATTTCGTTTCCTATTACGACGCTGAATCCAGAACAATAAAAACGGGATTCGTCGACGCACGCGTTTTCAAGGACGTGCGAATGAATCTGGCTATGGAACATGAGGTCGGAGCTAACAATCCGATCACCGATGAATTCGCCCGCCGGTTTGGCGGAGCCGCGCTGCTCTGGCTTGCAACGCAATACCCGGAGCTTCGTCTATATCTCCAGGTCACCGACGGCAAAGGCGGCAAGATAACCCTCTAGCCGTAAAAAAACGGGCCCAGCAAGTCACCCCGCTGCGCCCGTTGGAGGAACCGCTCAATAAATCACGCGTCGACGCAATCCGCTTCCTGAACCGACGCAAAATCCGCCAACGAGACCTGCTGCGACCTCACCTGCAACAGTTCCGCACACACCGCCACCGCAATCGACGTCGGCGCCTTGTCGACGATCCCCGGCACGCCAATCGGGCACGTCATCTCGAACAGCCGCTGCGGATCGACACCGCGATCGAGCAAACGCCGCTCGAACTTCACGCGCTTCGTCTTCGAGCCGATCATCCCGAAGTACGCGAAATCGCGCCGCCGCATGATGCGCTCGGTAAGCGCGAAATCCAGCGCATGGTTGTGCGTCATCACGAGAAAGAACGCGCCTGCAGGCGCTTCGTCGACGATGGCGTCGGGCGTGTCCGTCGCTTCGATCTGCACGTTCGCGGGCACTTCGTCAGGGAACAGTTCGTCGCGTTCGTCGACCCATTGCACGACGCACGGCAGCCGGCCAAGCAGCGCGACAAGCGCATGCCCGACATGGCCCGCGCCGAACAGCACGATGTGCATCGGCGGCGGCAACTGCGTCGCGTGGCCGCTGCGCCGGCCAATCTGAACCGGCATCTGCGCGAAAGTCGGAACATGCATCATGGCGAACGCCCTCTTCTAAAGTTTAGTGTCCAGCAGCGCGAACAGCACGGACAGCCTTGAGGATTTCCTCGCTGGTCGCGGGCGCGTTCAGCGGCGGGTTCACCTTGTAATCGCCGACAGCAGCGACGGCATCGCGGATCGCGAAGAACACCGAGAACGGCAGCAACAACGGCGGCTCACCCGTTGCCTTCGAACGATGGATGCTGTCCTCCGCATTGCGGTTCTTGAAGAGCCGCACGCGAAAATCAGGCGGCGTGTCGTTGACGGTCGGAATCTTGTAGGTGGACGGCGCGTGCGTCATCAGCTTTCCGCCCGCGTTCCACCACAATTCTTCCGTCGTCAGCCAGCCCATGCCCTGAATGAAACCGCCTTCGACCTGGCCGACATCGATGGCAGGATTCAGCGACGCACCAACGTCATGCAACGCATCGGCACGCAGCACGCGCATTTCGCCCGTCAACGTATCGATCACGACTTCCGATACGGCCGCGCCATACGAGTAGTAGAAGAACGGCCGGCCTTGCAGCTTCGCCTGATCCCAGTAGAGCTTCGGCGTCGCGTAGAAACCATCGGACCACAACTGCACGCGCGCGAGATACGCCTTCGCGATCACTTCCTCGAACGGCACGATGGCGTCGCCGACCAGCACACAGTCGCCCGCGAAACGCACCTGTGCCGACGTCACCTCGCCCGCGCCGAACTTCTCGGCGGCGAATGTGGCAAGACGCTCGCGCAACTGCCGCGCGGCATCCTGTGCGGCCTTGCCGTTCAGGTCCGAACCCGTCGACGCCGCCGTCGCCGATGTATTCGCGACCTTCGACGTATCCGTCGCAGTCACGCGCACGCGGCTGAAGTTCACGCCAAGCTCATGTGCGACGACCTGCGCGACCTTCGTGTTCAAGCCCTGGCCCATTTCCGTGCCGCCGTGATTCACAAGCACCGAACCATCGGTATAAATATGAACGAGCGCGCCCGCCTGGTTGAAGTGCGTCACATTGAACGCGATGCCGAACTTGCAAGGCGTGAGCGCGAGCCCCTTCTTCAACACTTCGTTGTTGCGGTTGAATTCGAGTATTTCAGCACGGCGCCGACGGTAGTCACTGGTTGCTTCGAGTTCGTCGATGAGTTCGTGAATCACGTTGTCTTCGACGATCTGGCCATACGGCGTCTGGTTGCGCTCGGTCTTGCCGTACAGGTTGCGGCGGCGCACGTCGAGCGAATCCTTGCCGAGCGAACGCGCCACGTCGTCCATGATGTACTCGATCGCGAACGCGCCCTGCGGACCACCGAAGCCGCGAAACGCCGTGTTCGACTGCGTGTTCGTCTTGCCGCAGAAACCGTCGATCGCGACGTCCGACAGGAAGTACGCGTTATCGAAGTGGCACACGGCGCGCGTCATCACGGGGCCGGACAGGTCGGCGGAAAAGCCGCAGCGCGAAGTCATGTCGACGGACACGCCTTCGATCAGGCCTTCATCGTCGTAGCCGACGTCATACGTATAGTGGAAATCGTGGCGCTTGCCGGTGATCATCATGTCGTCGTCGCGGTCCGGGCGCAGCTTCACCGGGCACAACAGCTTCCACGCCGCGAGCGACGCGCAGCACGCGAACATGCTCGACTGCGATTCCTTGCCGCCGAAACCGCCACCCATGCGCCGGCACTCGACCATCACATTGTGCGAATGAACGCCGAGCATATGCGAGACGAGGTGCTGCATTTCGGTCGGGTGCTGGGTCGAGCAATAAACGAGCATGCCGTCGTCGTCCTTCGGCACCGCGTAGGAAATCTGCCCTTCCAGATAGAACTGTTCCTGGCCGCCGAGCAGCATCTCGCCCGCATCGCGATGCACTGCGCGTTGCAGTTTCGATGCGGCATCGCCGCGCGCGAGCTTCATCGGCGGAATCACGCTCTGGTTCGCTGCGCGTGCCTGCTGCGCCGTCAGTACGGCGGGCAGTTCCTCGAACTCGATATCCGCGCGACGTGCGCCGAGGCGTGCCGCATCGTGCGAGGTCGCGACGACGATGAACATCGGCTGGCCGACATACTGGACGATGCCGTCCGCGAGGATCGGATCGTCGCCCTTGACGATCGGCGCGCAATCGTTATGGCCGGGAATATCGCCCGCCGTGAACACGGCGACGACGCCGGGCGTCGCGCGCACCTTGTCGAACGACATCGACAGGATTTTCGCGTGCGCTTTCGGCGACGTGCCGAGCGCCGCGTGCAGCGTGCCCGCGAGTTCGGGGATGTCGTCGGTGTAGGTCGCGCGGCCGCTGACGTGCAGATGCGCGGATTCATGCGGACGCGACACGTGGACTTGCGTGAAATCGGCGAGTTCTTTCGCGTCCTTCAGGAACGGTTCGGCTTGCTGGTTCATTCTGTAGGTTCTCCGTTTCCTTTTTGTCCGTCAGGCCGCAGCGCCTGCTGCCAACACCGCGCGCACATCGAGCGCGCTCTTTTGCAGCGGATTGTTCGGGCGCGTCTCGAGCCAGAAGCGGTACAGCGTGTTCGTTGCAGCTTCGAGGCGATAGTCGCTGGTCGCGCGCATGTCGCTGAGCGGCTGATAGTCCTTCGCGAGCGCGAGCATTGCTATCTGCGCGGTCGCTTCGTGCCATTCGTTGTCGGCGAGCGCGGCTTCCGCGTGCGCCGCGCGCTTCGGCGTCGCGGCCATGCCACCAAACGCGATGCGCGGCTCGCGGATCGTCTCGCCATCGGCGATGAATGAGAACGCGGCGCACACGGCGGAAATATCCGAGTCGAAGCGCTTCGAAATCTTGTACGTGCGGAACTGGAAGTGCTTGCGAGCCTCGTTGCGCGCGGGCACCTTCAGACCGACGACGAACTCGTGTTCGGCCATATCCTTCTTCTGATACGCGAGGTACAGGTCTTCGAGCGCCAGTTCGCGTTCGATCTCGCCGCCGCGCAGCACCACGCGCGCGCCCAGCGCGATGAGGCCCGGCATCGAATCGCCGATGGGCGAACCGTTCGCGACATTGCCGCCGATCGTGCCCGCGTTACGGATTGGGAGCGACGCGAAGCGCTGCCACATTTCGGTGAGTTCGGGATACTGCTTCGCCAGTTCGGCGTACGCGCGCTCGACCGTGACGCCCGCGCCGATCTCGATCCAGTCGTCCGTCACGTTGAGCTTCTGCATTTCCGCAATCTGACCGACGTACACGATGTGGCCGAGGTCGCGCATCATCTTCGTGACCCAAAGGCCGATGTCGGTGCTGCCGGCGAGAATGCGTGTGGTGGGCGCGTCAGCCTTGATCTTCGCGAGCGCGGCGACGGTGCGCGGCGCGTCGAACTGCTGGCCGTTGCGTTCGTAGTGGAAGGTTTCGCCGCGTTCGAGCGTGGCGAGCTTGTCGGCGAGCGCCTTGACGTCGACGGGTGCTTTCGGTGCGGGCAACTCGAACATGCGCTCGGCCGCTTCGATGATCGGGCGATAGCCGGTGCAGCGGCACAGGTTGCCCGTCAGCGCGTTGGCGATATCGGCGCGGTTCGGCACGGTCTTGTTCGCGCACGAATGCTCGTGGCCGTGCTTCTCATACATCGACCACATCGACATCACGAAACCCGGCGTGCAGAACCCGCATTGCGAGCCGTGACACTCGACCATTGCTTCCTGCACGGGATGCAGGCTGCCGTCTGGCTGGCGCAGGTCTTCGACGGTGAAAAGCGCCTTGCCATCGAGCGTCGGCAGAAACTGGATACAGGCGTTGACCGCCTTGAAGCTGACGCCGCCCGCGTCGTTGCGCTCGCCGATCACGACGGTACAGGCGCCGCAGTCGCCTTCCGCGCAGCCTTCCTTGGTGCCCGTGCAGCGCGCGTCTTCGCGCAGGTATTGAAGGACGGTGCGGGTGACGGGTGCGTCGGTGATCTCACGGATCGCGTTGCGATGGTAGAAGCGGATCGGCTGGCTCATGTCTCGTGCTCGTTTCGGTTGTTCGCGTCCGCGTGGGGCGTGCGGACGGTGCGGCTGATGGTTCGAAAAGTAGCATCATCAATATTCACAACCCATAGGTCCGATCGCATGGAGGACATATAGCTGGAGCGATAAATTGAGACGGCGGCGGGAGGCTGGGCTTATATCTGAATGTCTGTTTAGTTGTATTTTTATTAAATATGGCTTAAATCGGACACAGAATGCTGAAGCTGTGTTGTCGGAAAGCGTGTCTGAACGCCAGAAAAATTGACGGAAAACCGTCAAATGCCCGTTTCAGCCCGTTGTTCAGACCAGAAAATTATTAAGCAAATCCTGCAAGTGAATCGGTTCCATGGGAAAATCACGGCTTCCCGCCAAATTCAAGTCTCGTTTTCCCCATGTCCGCCGACTCCGCTACACCGCGCAGCGAATTTGCGACCACTTTGCAGATCATTCCGGTCGTTTTTTTCACCTTTCTTTGTTACCTGACGATCGGTATTCCGCTCGCGGTGCTGCCGGGTTACGTCCACGACGATCTTGGCTACAGCGCCGTGATCGCGGGCCTGGCGATCAGCGTGCAGTACTTCGCGACGCTTGCTTCGCGTCCGCTTGCTGGACGTTCCGCGGATACGCTCGGGCCGAAGAAGACGGTGACGATTGGTCTGATCGGCTGCGGGGTGAGCGGCGTGCTGTTGCTGCTGGCCGTGCTGCTTGGCCGGTGGCCGACGTTGAGTCTCAGTCTTTTGGTGCTGAGCCGGCTCGTGCTGGGCTTTGGCGAAAGCCTGTGCGGCACGGGGGCAATCCTGTGGGGTATTGGGCGGGTCGGCACGACGAACAATGCGCGGGTGATCTCGTGGAACGGCATCGCGACGTATGGCGCGCTCGCGATTGGGGCGCCGCTGGGCGTCGCGATTGCGCATAGCGTGGGGTTTTTTGCGCTTGGGGTTGTGGTGATTGTGCTGGCGGCGCTGGGTTTCTATCTGGCACGCCCGATTGCCGCTGTGCCCGTTGTGCATGGTGAGCGGATGTCGTATCGCAGTGTGTTTACTCGTGTGCTGCCGCACGGGATCGGGCTTGCGCTTGGGTCGGCCGGGTTTGGGTCAATCGCGACGTTCATCACGCTGTTTTATGCGGCGAATCATTGGCCGAATGCGGCGTTGTCGTTGACCGTGTTTGGCACGCTGTTTATCGGTGCGCGGTTGCTGTTTGCCAATACGATCAAGACGTATGGCGGTTTTCGCGTCGCGATTGCTTCGTTTTCTTTTGAGTGCGTTGGGCTGTTGTTGCTGTGGCTTGCGCCGGAGCCGCATGTTGCGCTTGCGGGTGCTGCGTTGACCGGGTTCGGGTTTGCCTTGGTGTTTCCGGCGCTCGGCGTCGAGGCGGTTGGGCTTGTGCCGCCCGCTAGCCGGGGCGCGGCGTTGTCGGCTTACTCAGTTTTTCTCGATCTGTCGTTGGGGATTACGGGGCCGCTGGCCGGGTATGTTGCTGGTGAGTTTGGATATGGGTCAGTGTTCCTCTTCGCGGCTGTTGCCGCCGCGGCGGCTGTTGCGCTGTCTACCATGCTTTATTTGCGCAATGCGCGGACGCCGAATGCGCCTGCGGCGGCTTGAGGTTGGCGCTTGCAGCGGGCGTTTAGGTTTTAGGTTTGTGCCTTTGGTGCGGTAGCGGTTTGGTTGTTTTTGGGTTTGCCGCTGGCATATGCGGGTTGTCTTCTTGGCGCGGCCGGGTTGGTTTGCTTTTGTTTTCGCTGGCATCCGCGCTCTGCCTTCGTGCTTCACGCGTCGCCCCTGTGCGGGGCGACGCTTGAAGCACGCTAACAACTCGCGGATGCCAGCGCAAAGGCAAACACACCGACCGGCAACGCCTGAACCACGAAGACAAACCGCGGACGCCAGCAAAAACACAAAGCAACCCACCCAGCGTCGCAGACAAAAAAACCTCAATCCCTACCAGCCAGCGCCCGCTCAAGCGCCGCCACACCAGCTGGCAAATCCACCCCAACCCCGAGCTCAACCATAGTCCGCCCAAACGCATGCAGCGTACGAAAGAGGTTATGAGCGCGCGCCTGCTCGCCCATCTGCCCGATCCGCACAATAGGCAACCCAAAAGACCCCGAAATCTCAACCTGATGAAACCGCGAGATATGCGCGCAAATATCCGCCGGCGTCAGCCCGGCCTTCTGCCCGATGGGCACCTCAATCCCAACAACAGAATTCAACCGGCACTCAGCCGGCGCATATAAGGCCAAACCCATCGCACTGATCCCCGCCTGCAACGCAAGCGAGCACTTCAAATGCCTGGCAAAACGCTTCTCCAGCGTCTCCGCGCAAACAAGCCGCAACGCCTCGTGCAGCGCAAGCACGCCCGACACAGGCGCCGTGTAGTGATACCCCGCGTTGTGCCAGAAATTCTCCGCCAGCGACGCATCCAGACACCAATGCGCACTAGCATGCGGACGTCCCTTCACCCGCTCCCACGCCGCATCCGAAAACGCGATCAGCGAAACACCCGGAATCGACGACAACCCCTTCTGCCCGCCCGTGATCACAGCGTCGATACCCCACGCGTCCATTTCAAGCGGCATCGTCGACAGCGTGCAGACGGCATCGACGACAACCAGCGCGCCCGCCTGCTTTGCCAGCGCCGCAATATCCTTCAGGTGGTAATTCCAGACGGTGTTCGACGTCTCGCCCTGCACGATCGTCACGATCTCCGGCCGCGTGCGCCGGATCGCTTCCTCGACCTGCTCGAGCGTCGCGACCGCACGATCGCCAACTTCCAGCAGCGAGACCTCGGCGCCAACGCGCCGGCCCATCTCCGCCATCCGCGCGCTGAAAAAGCCGTTCTTGATGCTCAACACCCGGGTGCCCTGCCACGCGAGATTGGAGATCGCCATCTCCATCGCCGCCGAGCCCGGCCCCGCCACGCCCAGCACCCACTTCGAGTTCGTCTGGAACACGTAGCGCGCCATCGTCTTCACCTGTCCAACCACCTTCGCCATCGTGTTGCCCAGATGGTTGATGACGATCGCATTGGCCTTAGCGACGGCGGCGGGAATCGGCACGGGGCCGGCGCCCATCATCAGAAGTGGCTCTTCGGGAAGAATCGCGTCGAGCGATTCGACTTCAGGACAGGGAACGACGTTGGACGTTGTAATGGTCATGATCGGAACGCATGGAACGGGGAACGGGAACAGGAAAACGGCCCGCCGCGCGCAGCAACACCTGCGGGCGGCGGGCCGTCTTTCGATCATTCACCCATATGTCCGATTGCGCAAGAGATGCATCCCGGTCTTTGCCTGCCGGATTGTCACTTGACCTCTTTGCGTTGAATGCTCTTGCCCGTCTCCTTGGTGTAGCGCTCGACGTATTCCTCCGTGAGCTTGCGGATCGCGCGCCCGATCTTGCGATAGTCGGACTCGTTGAGATTCGCCAGCGACACGCGCCCCGAAGGATGCTTGGTGCCGAAGCCCATCCCCGGCAGCAACACGACCCGCGCATCGGTTGCCAGACGGAACAGCAGCTCCGACGCCTCAGTGTGCTTGAGCAGCCAGTCGACGAACTCGCGGCCATACGCGCGCTCGCCGAAGTACTCCATGTCGATGATCGTGTAGTAGTCGACCTGGTTCGCGTCCTTCTCGTCGAACGCGATGCCGATTTCCTCGAACAGCGCGCGCTTGCGATTGCGGATCAGGCGCTTCAGCGCGTTCTTGTACGCATCCGGCGTGTCCATCAGCGAGAACAGCGAGAAGAGCACCATCTGCACCTGTTGCGGCGTCGACAGGCCCGCCGTGTGATTCAGCGCGACGGTGCGGCTGTCGGCGACCAGCCGGTCGATAAACTTCAGCTTTTCCGGCTCCGTCGTGATCGACTCGTAGCGATGGTGCAGGATCTTCTTCGCGTCCTTCGGCAGCTCGGCAATCAGCTTGTCGAGGATGTTGTCCTTATGCGTCGCGATCGCGCCGAGACGCCAGCCCGTCGCGCCGAAATACTTCGAGTACGAGTACACGAGAATCGTGTTCTTGGGCGCGAGCGCAAACAGCGATACGAAGTCGTCGGCGAAGGTGCCGTACACGTCGTCCGTTAGCAGGATCAGGTCGGGGCGTTCCTTGACGATCTCCGCAATGTATTCGAGGCTCTCGTCGCTGATCTTCACGGAAGGCGGATTGCTCGGGTTCACAAGGAAGAACGCCTTCACCTTCGGATCGCGCAGCTTGTCGAGCTCGGCCTTCGAGTACTGCCAGTTGTTCTCGACATCGGCATCCAGATTGACCACATTCAGCTCGTAGTCGTTGAGCGTCGGAATCTCGATGTACGGCGTGAAGATCGGGCGGCCGAGCGCGATGGTGTCGCCCGCCTTGATCAAATGGTTCTGCTTCATCGTGTTGAAGATGTACGTCATCGCGGCCGTACCGCCTTCGACGGCAAAGATGTCGAACTCGCCGACGAACGGATACTTGCCGATCATCTCGCGCCGCAGATACTGCCCGACGATGACCTCCGACAGCTTCAGCATCCGGTCCGGCACCGGGTAGTTCGACGCAAGAATGCCTTCGCACATCTCGTACAGGAAATCAGTGCCCGACAGGCCTAGCTGATCGCGCACGTACGACACGGCGCCCGCGAGAAACTCGATGCCGGGCAGCCCCTTGTTCTCGCGCAGGAACAGCTCGAAGCGCTCGGCCAGCCCTTCCCGCTTCGGAAAGCCGCCGACGCCTTCGGGCATGTACGCGAACGAGCGCTCCGATTCGCGCATCGCAAAGAGACCCAGTTGCCAGAAGCCGTGGCGCGGAATCGTCGCGAGAAAGTTCGGGTTGCCGCGGCCGGCGTTCAGCATCGACGCATTGGCCGGGCGCTCGACGGCGCCGCCGCCTGCTGCCTTGATCAGTTCGTCCTTCAGCTCGAACGGGCTGAGCGCCTGCATCGCTGCCTGCTCTTTGCTCTTGTTGTCCTTTGCCATGATCGGTTCTCCAGTGAAAGGGGAAATGCGCCGGCGCTTTCCAGGCAACGGGCAACGGCTCGTGCCGCGCGCCGGCTTCAATACGTACAGACGGTTCCGCCGACGGCACGCACGGCCCGTCGGCGGTGTGAGTTCAGACCAGCCCGACGACGAGCGGCCCCAGCAATGTCAGCAGCACGTTCGCAATCGCATACGTGATCGCGAACGGCACGGTCGGCACGGCGCTTTCGGCCTTGTCCAGCACGCCGCCGAACGCCGGGTTCGCGCTGCGCGAGCCGGACAGCGCGCCCGCCAGAATCGCCGCGTTGTCGTAACGCAGCACGTAACGGCCGAACAGCATCGTCAGCAGCAGCGGGACCAGCGTCACGACCACGCCGAGCAGGAAGATCGTGACGCCGAGTTGCTTGATCGTCGTCACGGCCTGCAGCCCCGAGTTCAGCCCGACCACCGACACGAACGCGGCCAGCCCGAAGTCCTGCAACAGTCTCGATGCGGCGGGCGGCATGACGCCGTACATCGGATGCTTGCCGCGCATCCAGCCGAACACAAGGCCCGCGAGCAGGCAGCCGCCGCCCGAACCGAGCGTGAGCGGCACACCGCCGATATTGACCACGATCAGGCCGATCAGCAGGCCGATCACCATGCCGACGCCCATGTAGATGAAGTCGGTCTTGATCGAATACGGCAGCTCGTAGCCCGTCGCCGCGACGGCGCGCTTCGTGTCCTTTGCGGAGCCGAAGTAGGTCAGCACGTCACCGTGCTCGAGTTTCGTCTCCGGCATGATCGGCACCGGCTGGCCGACCCGCGTGATGCTTTCGAGGAACACGCCGTGGCGCAGATCGCGATCGACGGTTTCGCGCACTTTCTGGATCGTCGTGTGGTTCAGGCCTTTTGCAGTGAACACGGCCTGGCGTGTCTGCATGACGGCGCTGACGTCGGTGACGTCCGAGATTTCCGTGCCGATTGTCGGCGCGACGGGCACCATGCCCTCGCGCCGCCCGACAACGAGCACGACGTCGTCAGCCGCGAGCACGACATTCGGTCCCGGCTCGATCTCCTTGCCGGCGCGGCGGATTTTTTCGATCGACACGAAGTCCTGCGCGGCCATTTCGATCTCGGACACCTTGCGCCCCGCCGCCGGCCCTACCCTGAACGCGCGCCCGACCAGTTCCGGCAGCGCCGCCAGTTGCCCCGGCGCGCGCGACGGCGTGCCGCCCGCGAGCTTCGCCTCGGCGTCGAGCGCGGCCGAGCGCAGGTCGCGGCCCATGAACTTGGGCAGGATGTTCACGCACACGATGATCGCGCCGAGCGAGCCGAACACGTAGGTCACCGCGTACGCAATCGCGACGTCCGACTGCAGCGACTTCACTTCTTCGGCGGGCAGGCCGAGACGCGCGATCGCATCGCCCGCCGTGCCGATGATCGCCGACTGCGTGAGCGCGCCGCCCGCGAGGCCCGCCGCCAGCCCCTTGTTCAGATGGAAAATCTTCGCGCAGATGATGACGGTGACCAGCGCCGAGATGGCGAGAAACAGCGCCATGGCGATCTCGCGCAAGGTCTTGCGGTTCAGCGAGTTGAAGAAGCCCGGCCCCGAGTCGTAACCGACCGCGTAGATGAAGACGGCGAACATCACCGCCTTCACGCCGCTGTCGATCGACACACCCGCCTGACTGATCACGACAGCCGCCAGCAGCGAGCCCCCGACGCCGCCCAACTGGAACTTGCCGAACTTGATCTGACCGATGAAGTACCCCACGGCCAGCGATAAAAACAACGCTATCTCGGGTGACTTGTGAAAAATGTTGTGTATCAGATCCATCGTGCCCTCTCAAGAAAAAGCGCGCGCGGGCGACCCGCGGCGAAACGCAGCAGACGACGTGGCACTACCGTCCGCGACCCTTGCCCGCACAGCCTTGCTGGTTGCGCGGGCATTTCGATTTTGCTTTTGTTCGCCTCAGCCTTACTTGCCCATTCGCAAACCCGCGGCTTCGTGCCGGGTGCGCCGGTCGTCCCCGTCAGCCGCCGAATTTCGCGGCCATCCCGACTACGACGGGACCCATCAGCGGCAGCAGGATGTTCGATAACGCGTAGGTGATCGTGTAGCCGATGACGGGCGTCGAATTGCCCGTCACGCCGACCAGCGCACTGATTGCGGGCGTGCTGCACTGCTGGCCGGCAATCGCGCCGAGCAGCATCGGCGCGTCGAGCTTCAGGAACATCCGGCCGATCCACAGCGACAGCAGACCCGGCACCAGTACCATCAGAATCCCGGCGACGGGCAGCGCGAGGCCATACTCGCGCACGAGCTTGATCGCATCCGGTCCGGCCGACAGCCCGACGGCGGCGATGAAGGTCGCCAGCCCGAAGTCCTTGATGATTTGCGCAGCCGCGGGCGGCAGCGAGCCGATGACGGGATAGTGCGAACGGATCCAGCCGAACAGCAGCCCGGACAGCAGACATCCGCCGCCCGTGCCGAGCGCGAGCGTGATGCCGCCGATGCTGCCCGATAATCGCCCGATCGCCATGCCGATCAACACGCCGAGGCCGAGATAGACGAAATCGGTCTTCAAGGTGGCGGGCAGCAGGTAGCCGAGCCGCTTCGCGCCGCGCAGCACGTCGGCCTTCGCGCCGACCAGCGTCAGCACGTCGCCGCGATTCAGTTCGGTGCCGGGCAGCGCAGGCACGCGCGACTCCAGCCGCGTGACGGCCGCGATGTAGATGCCGCGGCCCTGGTCCGGGTCGGCCCGCTCGCGCAACTGACGGATCGTCGCGCCGTGCGCGTCCTTGCGCGTGAGCACGACGTCGACCATCTCGGCGAGTGCCGTCGAGAAATGATGGCCCGACGCGACTTCCTCGCCGAGCGACGGCGCAGCGGCAACCAGCGCCTCGCGCCGTCCATCGACCAGCACGAGGTCGTCGGCAGCGAGCACGACGTCAGGCGCGACGGCCAGCGGCGCGCCGCGGCGTTCGATCTGCTCGATCGTCAGGTTGTGGCCGTATTTCGCCTCGAAGGCGCCAATCGCGACGCCCGCCGCCGGACCGACGCGGAACGCGCGCCCCACCAGCGCGGGCGCGGCAAGCCGCTCCCCTTCCCCGAGCGAGTCGCCGCCGCCGAGTTGCCGCCACACTCGCTCGGCTTCGTCGCGCAGATTCACGCGCAACAGCAGCGCCGCGAACTGGCTCGTGAAAAGCACGATCGTGATAAGCCCGAACAGATAGCTGACGCTGTAGGCGGTGACGATGTTCGCTTGCAGGCGTAACGTCTCGGCCTCGGCCAAACCGAGCTTCGCGACGGCTTCCGACGCCGTGCCGATCACCGCCGACTCCGTCGCCGCGCCCGCCAGCAGGCCTGCCGCCGTGCCCGGATCGAGATGCAGCAGCCAGACGGCGAACATCACGAGCGCGAGCACCGAGACGATTTCGACGACGGACAGCAGCCCGTAACGCCAGCCGCGCCCGATGTTGGCGAAGAATTGAGGTCCGCCCGTGAAGCCGAGCGCGAAGATGAACAGCGCAAACGCGATGTTCTTGAGGTCGGGCCCGATGCGCGCGCCCGTCTGCCCGAGCAGCAACGACACGATCAGCGTGCCGCACACGCCGCCCAACTGGATTGGGCCGATTTTGAACGAGCCGATAAAGTATCCGAGCGCAAGACTCGCGAACAGCGCAATCTCCGGCTGAGACTTAAGCAATTCGGCGACCATGTTCGGATTTCCCGGCAAAGCGGATCGTTGTATGAATCTTTTTAAAAAAATAGACCGCGATAATCCGCACGGCAATTAGTCGCGTTTAATTGAAGCGCGCGCGAATATCCGCCGGATTAACCAGTGATATTCGAAGCGGTTGAAATGCGCCGCACTGACGGATTTACGTCAGACGAAACAGCGCGATCGGCGAGAAGCCCCGAATCAGCTTGTGTTGCTTCTGTTGACAGACATCGTTCCCTCGCAAAGTTGTCGAACAACCCGGAACACGCTCTTGCAGCCGAAGGCTTATTTTATGTCCGCATTTGAAGCGCGCGGAAATCGTATAGATAGATTCCGCTATATGACAAAAACGCCAGCCTTTTTACAATTTCGAAATAGCGCCGTCGTTTTAATAGATATTGTAATTGCCAGCGACTGTCAATATTATTTTTGTGCCGGATCTGCAAAATTTCCGAACCCTCAGATTGTCTGCAATCTGAGGGTATGACACCCGCAAAAGGCCGACGCAGAAAGCTGCCGCACGCCACAGCCGGGTCAACGACGCGCGGCAGCACCGCGCTAGACGAGGGCGCCACCATGAATCAGATCTATGCCATGCGGGTCTTTGTCCGGGTCGCCGAAACACAGAGCTTCAGGCGCGCGGCCCAGCAGCTGAAAGTATCGAACGCGCTCGTGACGCGCTCGATCGCCACACTCGAAGCGCACCTGCACGCGCGCCTCATCAACCGCACGACGCGCAACCTTTCGCTGACCGAGGCGGGCACGCACTATCTGGAAGGCTGCCGCGGACTGCTCGAGGAGCTCGACCATCTGGAAGGCTCGGTCGCGGGCACCGAGCGCGAGCCGGGCGGCACGCTACGCGTCGTCGCGACGGGCGCGCTGTCGCCGCAGGCGCTCACGCAACTGCTCGACGGTTACCGCCGTCGCTTTCCGAAGGTGCATATCCGGCTCACGCTCGCCGAGCGCCTGCCGCATCTGATCGAAGACGGCTATGACGTGGGCCTCTTCATCGCGGGCCCGATGCCAGCGGCCGCGGCGGCGGATACCGACAGTGTCGAGCTGTCGTTTGCGACGCAGCGCCTCGTGCCGTGCGCCGCGCCGTCCTATCTGGCTGCGCGCGAGGAGCCGCGCCATCCCGATCATCTGGCGCTGCATTCGTGCATCGCGACGCCTTCCGAGCAACGCGGCCCGACCGTCTGGCATTTCATCGAAAGCGATGGCGACGCGCAGCCCGTCACGCTCGATCCGTCGTACATGGTCAACAGCCCGCTGCTGGTGCGGCTCGCGGCGATTGCCGGAATGGGCGTCGCGGTGCTGCCCGAGCCGCTCGTCGCCGACGACTTCGCAACGGGCGCGCTGAAGCGCATCATGCAGGACTACACCGTCGACGAATCGCAGGCCAAGGTGTCGCTCGTCTATCCGCGCCGCCGTCATCTGCCCGCGAAAACGCGCGCGTTCGTCGATTACACGCTCGAGCATGCGGGTTGTCCGGCGTCAGCGCTGCCCACCGACGCGCATGCAATCATCGCGCACGACCTGCATCCCGCCGCGCAGCATGCTTCGTGAGCCGCGCGCGATTGCTCACGCATCGATGACGCCCGGCGGGCGTCTATCAGGAGGCCAGTGACCATGCGCATGATTCTGTTCAGCAGCCGCCAGTACGATATCGACACGTTCACCGAGGCGAATGCCGCGTACCGCTACGAGTTGCACTTCCAGGAGTCGCATCTCGAAGCGGACACGGCCGTCCTCGCCGAGGGTTTCGACGTCGTGTGCCCATTCGTCAACGACCTGGTCGACGCTGCCACGCTCGAACGCCTGCATGCGGGCGGCACGCGGCTCATCGCACTGCGCTCGGCGGGCTTCAATCACGTCGATCTCGCGGCGGCGCAGCGGCTCGGTATCGGCGTCGTGCGGGTGCCCGCCTATTCACCGCATGCGGTCGCCGAGCACGCGGTCGGGATGATCCTGGCGCTGAACCGCAAGCTCGCGCGCGCCGTGGCCCGCACGCGCGAAGGCGACTTCTCGCTGAACGGACTGCTTGGTTTCGATTTGTACGGCAAGACGGTTGGCGTGATCGGCACGGGGATTATCGGGCGCTGCTTCGCGCGCATCATGGCGGGCTTCGGCATGCAGGTGCTCGCGCACGATCCCGGGCCGCCCGCTACCGAACTGCTGGCGCTCGGCGGGCGCTATGTGCCGCTCGATACGCTGCTCGCGGATTCGGACGTCGTGAGCCTGCATTGCCCGCTGCTGCCGTCGACGTATCACCTGATCGATCGCCACGCGCTCGCGAAGATGAAGCGCGGCGCGATGCTGATCAATACGGGGCGCGGCGGACTGGTCGAAAGCAATGCGCTGGTCGGCGCGCTCAAGAGCGGCCAGTTGGGGCATCTCGGGCTCGATGTGTACGAGGAAGAAGGCGGGATTTTTTTCGAGGACCACTCGAATCTGCCGTTGCAGGATGACGTGCTTGCGCGGCTGTTGATGTTTCCCAATGTGATTGTGACCGCGCATCAGGCTTTTTTTACCCGCGAGGCGATGACGGAAATCGCGCAGACTACGCTCGGCAATGTCGAAGCGTGGCGCGACGGCACGCCGCGGAATGCCGTCGAGGCGCCTACGGGCGGCTGAAATGGGCTTAGCGTAGGTTTGCTGGGATTTTTTTTGCTGCGCAAGCAGTGTGGGTTGGGGTGCGGTTCTGCTTTTTTGCTCTCACGCTTGGTCTTGCGCTGGCATCCGCGTTTTGTTATCTAGCTTCAAGCGTCGCCCCTGTGCGGGGCGGCACCTACTTTTCTTTGCCGCCGCAAAGAAAAGTAGGCAAAAGAAAGCGGCTAACACCGCCTGTTCTTGTGTTTGCCTGAGGGCCCCCAGCGGGTCTTATGCTTCACACGGCAGCATTTCTGTTCGCGTTCGTTGCCAACGCTTCGAATGAGCGCCTCACCCACTTCAAACACCCGCACAAGGGCTAGCGGCAGCGAATGGTTTGCGCCGCCCAGGTGGCAAACTGTGTGTAGGTTGTCGCGTCGAATAGCCTGGCGCTCTGACAGGGTGGAACGCGTGCGCAATCAGTCCGAAGTGAGGCGTGTGTGGCGCTACGGCCTACACACAGTTTGCCACCTGGGCGGCCGTGGAGTATCCATCACGGCATGGTGCAACGCGGGCGCGTGAAGCGGGTGATGCGCACCGCAAGAGCGTTGGCAACGAGCATGAGTCACGTGGTTGCCGTGTGAAGTGTGGGACCGTTTGGGGGCCTTCAGGCAAGAACAAGGGCTGGCGGTGTTAGCCGCTTTCTTTTGCCTACTTTTCTTTGCGGCGGCAAAGAAAAGTAGGTGCCGCCCCGCACAGGGGCGACGCTTGAAGCACGCTAACGAATCGCGAATGCCAGCGCAAAGGCCAAAAACACCGTAGCGCGGATGCCAGCGCAAACACGAGCAAACCAACCCACCGCGTCGCAGACAAACCCACCCCAAAAGCATCGCTCAGGTCCGCGGCACCCCAGCCACATTCCCCGAAGTAGGCCGCAACGCCATGCGCGCATCATCGGACGCACCACAGTATTGGCGCAAGAGCGCCGCCTCGCGCTCATGCACTTCCACTGGAAACCACACGGCGCCCGCCGCCATCATGTACCGCGCGCGATGCTGCCCGTTGCGGAACGCGACCACACCTTCGTGTTCCAGCCTGAGCCAGCCTAGCATCCCAGGCGCGCGGCGCGTCGAGATCGTCACGTAGGGCATCTGCGGAATGCGAGCGTTGGAAGGATCGAGAAACTCGCGGATGCCGCGCAGCTTCCCGGGATGCCATTCCTGCACGGGCGGCAGCACGTAATCGGTGTCATCGCGATCGGCGCACGCAATGAGCTTGCGCGCATCGACGAGCACCACCTGATGGCGTGTGCCGTCCGTCGTGAAGACGCGCTTCAGGCGTACGTGACCATACGGCGGATGTTCCTGCAGCGGCACGATCCAGACAGGCTCGCTGCCGGACGACGGCGATGCCGCGGGAGACGGAGTCGGTAGTTGCATCAGTGTGGACATCGGGCGTACTCCATGCGCCGGTGCGTGCGCGCGCCCTGGCTGTTCGAAATTCGCCTAAGCTACGAGTCGATTGTTAAAACCACGTGACTTGGCGGCAAGCGATTCGCGCTGCATCGCCGCCCGTGCGCCACGCATCGTCGCGCAGGCTTTTGCTTCTGCTTTAGCGGTCGTTTTGCGCGGTTCTTTAGGGTGTCGCCGCACGCGCAACCGGCTTTTTTTCAGTGCTCTTCATCCAGTCTAGGTCTTGCAATGCAGCCCGAACCGGAGAGAACGATGGCTAGCGAACAGTTCGGCGAATTCGTGCGAATCGAAACTGCACAAAAAAACCCAACTGCACAGAAACAGCAAGTTGTGCTCCCGGTCGATGCCGTCGCAACGATCGTCATCGACCGTCCCGCTCGCCGCAACGCCGTCGACCGTCCGACGGCGGAAGCCCTCGCCGCCGCGTTCCGCCGCTTCGAGGCCAACGACGCGTGGCGCGCCGCCGTGCTGACGGGCGCGGGCGGCACCTTCTGCGCGGGCGCGGACCTCACTGCTTTACAAGACGACGAACGGCGCAACGAATTGCACGCCGACGGCAGCGGCCCCGGACCGATGGGACCGACGCGCATGATGTTCACCAAGCCCGTGATCGCGGCGATTGCCGGCCATGCGGTGGCGGGCGGCCTGGAACTCGCGGCGATGTGCGATCTGCGCGTGGTCGAAGCGGACGCCGTGCTGGGCGTGTTTTGCCGGAGGGTGGGCATTCCTCTGATCGATGGCGGCACGATCCGGCTGCCGCGTCTGATCGGCCAGTCGCGCGCGCTCGATCTGATCCTGACGGGCCGCGCCGTCACGGCCGACGAAGCGCTCGCGTTCGGCCTTGCCAACCGCGTCGTGCCGAAGGGCGCCGCGCGCACCGCCGCCGAACAGCTCGCCGCCGAACTGGCCGCGCTCCCGCAGGCGGCGCTGCTGGCGGACCGCCGCTCCGTCTATGAAAACTCGCCGCTCGGCGATTTGCCCGAAGCACTGCGCCGCGAAGGGGCGGGTGGCTACGCGGCCGTGTTCTCGCAAGGCGTGGCGGGAGCGGCCGCGTTCGCCGCGGGCGCTGGCCGTCACGGCGGCTCGCTAGAGAAAAAAGTCCCTTGAAATAAGGGGTTTTCGCTGCGAAATCACACCGGATTCGCGCCGCAATCGACGAAATACAACAGTGCGCGAAGCAGACCGCACAGCTGTAATGGCTTAGGTACAATCCCCTACTGATTTACCCTTTGCCGACGCACGCGCACTCGTCCCGAATACGCGCGACGGCATCGCGAACGGCCTCCCCGTCCGCCGCCGCGACCCTCCCGTGAAAGTCCCATCATGCCTTTGCCCCTGCTTGCACTTGCCGTTGCCGCGTTTGGAATCGGTACCACCGAGTTCGTCATCATGGGGTTGCTGCCCGACGTCGCGCGCGATCTCAGCGTGTCGATTCCGGCGGCGGGCATGCTGGTGTCGGCGTATGCGCTCGGCGTGACGATTGGCGCGCCGATCGTCGCGATCGCAGTCGCCAACATGCCGCGCAAGAAAGCGCTGATGAGCCTGATCGGCATTTTCATTCTCGGCAATCTGCTGTGCGCGATCGCGCCGGGCTACGCAGTGCTGATGGCCGCGCGCATCGTCACCGCCTTCTGCCACGGTGCGTTCTTCGGCATCGGCTCGGTCGTCGCGGCCGGCCTCGTTGCGCCGAACCGCCGCGCGCAGGCCATCGCGCTGATGTTCACGGGTCTCACGCTCGCCAACGTGCTCGGCGTGCCGCTCGGCACGGCGCTCGGCCAGGCCGTCGGCTGGCGCGCGACGTTCTGGGCCGTGACGGGCATCGGCGTGATCGCGGCCATCGCGCTCGCGGTGTGTCTGCCGTCGAAGATCGAAATGCAGAAGGCAAGCCTCGTCCACGAATTCACCGTGCTCAAGAACCCGCAGGTGCTGATGGTGCTCGGCACCAGCGTGCTGGCGTCGGCGAGCCTGTTCTCGACCTTCACCTACATCACGCCGATCCTCGAAGACGTGACGGGCTTCACGCCGCATGCGGTGACAATGGTGCTGTTGCTGTTCGGCCTTGGGTTGACGGTGGGCAGCATGATCGGCGGCAAGCTCGCCGACTGGCGCCCGGTGCAGTCGCTGCTGTCGTTCCTGCTGGCGATCGTAGCGATCCTGTCCGTTTTCGCGATGACGATGCACAGCGAAATCCCCGCGATGCTAACGATTTTCCTGTGGGGCGTGCTCGCGTTCGCGATCGTGCCGCCGCTGCAGATGCTGATCGTCGATCGCGCGAGCAGCGCGCCGAACCTCGCCTCGACGCTCAATCAAGGAGCGTTCAACCTCGGCAACGCGACGGGCGCGTGGCTCGGCGGCATGGCGATTGGCGCGGGCGCGCCGCTCACGTCGCTGCCGTGGGTCGGCGTCACAACGGCGGCGGGCGCGGTGGCGCTGACGTGGTGGTCGGTGTCGCTCGACCGGCGCTTGCCCGTGGCGGGCTAAGCGCGCTACGCGACATACCCGGAGCGTGCATCTTGCTATCACAGGGTGCGCGTGACATGCGGGCGGTGTAGCATCTCGCCCGATATGAAAGTCGTCTTCTCCCGTGATTTCCTTGCGCTGATCCTGAGCGTGGCCGTGGTCGGCCTCGGCAGCGGCGCGACACTTCCCCTCACCGCCCTCGCGCTGACGCAAGCGGGCTACGGCACCGATGTCGTCGGCTTGCTGACGGCCGCCCAGGCGGGCGGCGGCCTGCTCGTCGTGCCGATCGCCGGCTGGCTGGCCGCGCGCTGTGGCGGCCGGCAGGCGATCTTCGGCTCGGTGCTGATCGTCGCGATCGCCACTGCGCTGATGCAACTCACCGCCAATCTGTTCGTCTGGGCCGTGCTGCGCGCGCTATGCGGCGCGGCGCTGATGCTGCTGTTCACGATCGGCGAAGCGTGGGTCAACCAGCTCGCCGACGATGCATCGCGCGGCCGCGTCGTCGCAATCTATGCGACGAATTTCACGCTGTTCCAGATGGCGGGCCCCGTGCTCGTCAGTCAGATCGCGCAGTTCGATCACTGGCGCTTTCTGATCTGCGGCGCGATCTTTCTGATTGCGTTGCCCGTGCTGTCGATGATCCGCTCGACGCCGCACGCGTCCGACGAACACGAGCCCCACGGCAGCTGGCGACACGTGTTACCGCAGATGCCCGCGCTCGTGATCGGCACGGGATTCTTCGCGCTGTTCGATACGATCGCGCTGTCACTGATGCCGCTCTTCGCGATGGCACATGGCATTCCGAGCGAAGTGGCCGTGCTGTTCGCATCCGCGCTGCTGCTCGGCGACACGACCATGCAGTTCCCTATCGGCTGGCTCGCGGACCGGCTCGGGCGCGGGCGCGTGCATATCGGCTGCGCGGTGCTGGTCGTCGTGCTGCTGCCATTGTTGCCGTGGGCCGTGCAGTCGCCGTGGCTGTGCTGGCCACTGCTCTACGTGCTCGGCGCGGCGGCGGGCGCGATCTATACGCTGTCGCTCGTCGCGTGTGGCGAGCGCTTTCGCGGCGTGGCGCTGGTGTCGGCGAGTTCGCTCGTGGGAGCGTCGTGGAGTATCGCGAGCTTTGGCGGGCCGCTGATTGCGGGCGCGTTGATGAAGAGCGTCGGCAACGACGCGATGATCGGCGTGGTGCTCGCGAGCGCGCTGGCGTTTCTCGCAGCAGCGTTGTGGGAGAAGCGGCGCGGCGTCGTGAACGCGGCGTCGTGAAGACTATGCCAAGGTCCGCGCGGGCGTGACGCCGCGCGCGGATTGCTGGTTCAATGCGCGTCGAATGTGACGCGCCGCTACAGCGTTACTTATGCGCCGGCAGAATCTCGCCGACGCAAGTACCAAAGCCGACGCGATAACCATCGCCCTGGCACCATCCCGCGAGCGTCAGTTGGTCGCCGTCTTCGATGAATCCGCGTGTGCCCCCGTCCTTCAGTTGCAGCGGATTCTTGCCGTTCCAGGTCAGTTCCAGCAGGCTGCCGAACGAATCATCCGTGGGTCCGCTGATCGTCCCCGAACCCATCAGATCGCCGACACGCGTATTGCAGCCCGACACCGTGTGATGCGCGAGTTGCTGCGCCATCGTCCAGTACATGTGACGGAAGTTCGTGCGCGCGATGGTCGTCGCTTCTTTCGCGCCGTGCGGTTTGAGCAGCACTTCGAGCGAAATGTCGAAGGCGTGTTCGCCGGCGTGGCGCAGATACTCGAGCGGCTGCGGGTCCTGCACGGGCTGCGCGACGCGGAACGGTTCGAGCGCGTCCAGCGTGACGATCCACGGCGAAATGGTCGTCGCGAAACCCTTGGAGTTGAACGGGCCGAGCGGCACGTATTCCCACTGCTGGATATCGCGCGCGCTCCAGTCGTTCAGCAGCACCATGCCGAAGATGTGTTCCTCCGCGTCACCGCACTTGATCGGCTCGCCAAGCGCATTACCGCGACCGACGATAAAACCCGTCTCCAGTTCGATATCGAGCTTGCGGCACGCGCCGAACACGGGGCGCTCCTGATCGGGCAGCTTCAACTGGCCGTTCGGACGGCGCACGGGCGTGCCGCTCACCACCACCGACGAAGCCCGTCCGTTGTACCCGATCGGAATCTCCAGCCAGTTCGGCAGCAACGCGTTCTTTGGATCGCGGAACATCGAGCCGACGTTCGTCGCGTGCTCCTTCGACGAATAGAAATCCGTGTAGCCCGGGATCTGCACGGGCAGATACAGCGTCGCGTCGGACTGACGGATCAGCGCGCGGTTGCGCAGTTCGGCGTCGTCGCGCAACGTCGCGTGATCGCGCGACAGCAGCTTGCTCAACTGGATGCGCACACTGCGCCATGCATCGCGGCCGAGCGCGATGAAATCGTTCAGCGCGTCGCGCACGAACACGCTGTCGCCCGCGCCCGACGACGCCACCGTCAGCAGGCCCGCGCTTTCGAGCGCGGCCAGATCGACGATGCAGTTGCCGATCGCGACGCCCGCGCGGCGCGTCGCGTTCAGACCATCGCTAAAGATGCCAAACGGCAGGTTCTGGATCGGAAAATCGCAGGACGGCTCGTTCGCCGACTCGACCCAACTTTTGCGCGACGCGTCGAGCGTCGCCTGAAGATCGCTCGATGCGTTCATCGTTGCTCCGGATTGAAGTGTTTCTTGAGACCTTGCCAGCACTCGTAGTAATGCGCCTGAAGCTGCGCCGTTTCGAGCGCGAAGCGGGTCGGCTTGATCAGCGTGCGCGTCTCGAACATGAAGGCCATCGTGTTGTCGACCTTGTTCGGCTTGCTGGTGTCGATGTTCGACGCCTTCTCGAACGTGTCGGCGTCCGGGCCGTGGCCCGACATGCAGTTGTGCAGGCTCGAGCCGCCCGGCATGAAACCTTCGGCTTTCGCGTCGTACGCGCCATGCACGAGGCCCATGAACTCGCTCGCGACATTGCGATGGAACCATGGCGGACGGAACGTATCTTCGGCGGCCAGCCAGCGCGGCGGGAAGATCACGAAATCGATCGAATCGACGCCCGGCGTGTCGCTTTGCGATTGCAGCACGAGGAAGATCGACGGGTCCGGATGGTCGTAGCTGATCGAGCCGATCGTATTGAAATGACGCAGATCGTATTTGTATGGCGCGTAATTGCCGTGCCACGCGACCACGTCGAGTGGCGAATGATCGATATCCGCGCGCCACAGGTGGCCGTTCAGCTTCGCGACCAGTTCGAAGTCGCCTTCGCGGTCTTCATACGCGGCATGCGGCGTAAGGAAATCGCGCGGATTCGCGAGGCCGTTCGAGCCGATCGGGCCGAGGTCAGGCAGGCGCAACTGCGCGCCGAAGTTCTCGCAGATGTAGCCGCTCGCGCGGCCGTCCGGCAGCGCCACCGAAAACCGCACACCGCGCGGAATCACCGCGATCTCGAACGGCTCGACGTCGAGCTTGCCCATCTCCGTGAAGATCGAAAGACGCCCGGCTTGCGGCACGATCAGCAGTTCGCCGTCGGCATTGTAGAAGTAGCGGTCCTGCATCGACTGGTTGGCCGCGTACACGTGGATCGCGCAGCCGTTCATCGCTTCCGCCGCGCCGTTGCCCGCCATCGTCACCCAGCCGTCGATGAAATCGGTCGGTTCGGTCGGCATCGGCAGCGGGTCCCAGCGCAGCTGGTTGGGCGGCGTGGGCGGCACGTCGGCGAAATTCGCGACGAGCCGGTGCGACGGCAGCGCCGTGAACGGCTGATGCACGGCAGCGGGACGAATGCGATACAGCCACGAGCGGCGGTTGTGGCCGCGCGGCGCCGTGAACGCGGTGCCCGACAGTTGTTCCGCGTACAGGCCATAAGGCGCGCGCTGCGGCGAGTTGCGGCCTTGCGGCAGCGCGCCGGGCAAGGCCTCCGTGGCGAATTCGTTGGCGAAGCCGGACTGATAGCCCGGCTGGATTTCGCGTCGTGTGGATGATTCCATGCAAAGTCTCCAATGAATCTCAAGCAGTCTGCGCTTTGGCCAGGCCGCCGCGCCGACGCGTGGCGGCGGCGAGCGTCAGCACCAGCAATGCGGAACACAGCACGGGCAAGGCGGCAGCGTGAAACAGCTGGGCGTTGCTCCAGTTCAGCGCAATCAGTTGTCCGCCGACGAGCGGCCCGATCACCGAGCCGATCCGGCCGATGCCGAGGCTCCAGCCGATGCCCGTCGAGCGCAGCGTGGTGGGATAGAAGTGTCCGGCGAGCGCATTGACGGCCGGCTGTCCGCCGACGATACAGAAGCCGCCTGCGAAGACGACAACGAGCAGCCACGCGAGTGCATGCGACACCGCGCCAATCGCGCCGACGCTCAGCGCGCCGAGTGCGAAGCACGCGAACAGCACGCGCACAAAACCGAAACGTTCGATAAACCAGCCGAGCAGCAGCGTGCCGACCACCCCGCCCGTCTGCAGCACGGTGCCGACGATGACGGCTGTAGACGGCGAATAGCCGGCGTCGCGCATCACGGTCGGCAGCCAGTTCGAAAGGAAGTACAGATCGATCAGGTTCATGAAGCTGATGCCCCAGAGGATCAGCGTGACGGGCGCACGCCCCGCGCGGAACAACTCGGCGACAGGCGCGCCGCCGCTGGCCTTTTCCTGCACGACGAGGCGCGTGCCGGGGCCGACGCCAAGCGACGGATCGAACTTGGCCAGCCACTGCCGCGCGCGTTCATTGCGACCCTTCAGCACGAGAAATTGCAGCGACTCGGGCAGCGCGGCGAGCATCGCCACGGCGAGCACGAGCGGCACCGCGCCGCCGACCCAGAATACCGCGCGCCAGCCGTACGCGGGAATCAGCGCCGCGCTGATGAAGCCGCCGATGGCCGCGCCGAGCGTGAAGCCGCACGACACCAGCATCATCCGTTTGACGCGGTGCGCGGGCGTCGAAAATTCGGCGACCAGCGCCATCGCATTCGGCATGATGCAGCCGAGACCCAGCCCCGTGATGAAGCGCAGCGCGATCAGCGCGGGAATGGTCGAGACGAACGGCGTCGCGAGCATCGACAGCGCGAAGAAGAACGTCGAGCCGATCAGCACCGGGCGCCGTCCGATCCGGTCTGCCAGCACCGACAGCCCGAGCGCGCCCAGCAGCATGCCGAACAGGCTCGCGCTGAACACCGGCCCGAGCGCGGCCTTCGATACATGCCATTCGCCGATCACGCTCGGCGCGACGTAGCCCATGGCTTGCGCATCGAAGCCGTCGATGACGAGGCACAGCCCGCACAGCACGAGCAGCATCAACTGAAACGTCGGCCGATGCGCATCGGCCAGCGCGCGCTCGACTTCGATCACATCGGCAGAACGGTGGGATTCGCTCATCTTTCGCTTCCTGCGGAACGGGGTAAAAGGCTGCAGCTCGGATTTACGAATAGTAAAACAGATTCTGATTAGTGAAATTAACGTAAACCCTCGATCAGGCATCGATCGCCACACGAATGGCGAAATCCATATCAGTATTTGGTGCATGAAAGAGCGGTCGCCGCTGCTACCATCGAAGCGTGCGGCGCCCCGCCGCGATCCAAGTCCGCTCCCCACGTATTCATGATCCCGCTGACCATTCCCGAACTCGTCGAACGCGCTTCCACTCACCCGTTTCTCGGCGAGCATCTGAGAATGGGCACAGGCCCACGCACCGGCGAAGCCATTGCGACTTACGGCGACGTCGAGCTCGGCAGCAGCTATGAACCGATCTTCGACATCTCGGTGCATGCGCTAGCGCAGTCGCTGTCGTCGTCGCCCGATAGCGCGGACCGTTTCGGCGACGAACTCGGCGTCCAGGCCGTCACGCAACTGGCCGACGGCACGCCGCTCGACAGCTTCGATCCGTTCGACCACGTACCCGACGACCAGCAACTGGTCGCGCTGGACCGGATGTCGCGCGCGATGCACGCCGTCAACTTCTTCGGCCCGCAGCGGCACGGCCTGCTGTTTCTGCGTGTGCATGAGCGGCTGCTAAAGAGCGTGCGCTACGACCACGGCCGGCATTTCTCGGCCGTGCTGATGTCGTTTGGGTTGAATCCGTCACGAGTCGTGATCGAGCTGCCGGCAGCGGCGGTCGCGCATAAGACGTTTCTCGGCTATCTGACCAAGAGTTACCAGCACTATGGATTCAAGGTCGCCGGCAATCTGCCGAACGCAGGGCAGATCCTGTCCGTGTCGGACATGGCGAGATTGGATTTCATCAAGATGGATGCCGCTTCGGCGTTGCGCGATTCGATGGTGAAGCCGCTGGTCAGCTATGCGAATCGGCTAAAAATTCCGTTGATCTTCAATCGCGTGGCGACTGAAACTCAGTTCGATCTGTTGCAGCAATACGATGTGCGGTTCGTGCAGGGGCCGTTGTTCATCGTGCATGACAACCGGACGGCCTAAGCTTGTTCTGGGGCCGGCCCCAGACGGCGCGCCAACGCTTTCAGACGCGGCGCGACCACCTCCCGAAATACGCTCTCCCCCATCGACGACGCCGGGCCGCTACAGCTCAGCACCAGCAGCCGCCCATCGCGCGGGTCGCTGAAGGGCACGGCCACGGCGTTCACGTCGTCGTGCCAGTCGCGAAACGAATAGCAGCAACCCTCTCGCGCGAACCTGTCGATTTCCTCTTGCGCCTGGGCGACCAGTTGCGCGCCTTCGTCGCCCGCTGCGCGCTGCAGTTCGGTCAGCAGCGCGGCGCGCGCCTCGCCGGATTGCACGGCGAGATACGCGCGGCCCATTGAACTCGTCAGCATCGACAGCTTCGAACCGGATGCGAGCCCGAGTGTGAGCGCCGTCTCGCTGCGGATCGTCTCCAGGTAGATCATGTCCAGACCGTCCCGGCATCCGAGCGACACAGCCGCGCCGACCTCGCGCGCGAAATCGCGCATGTGCGGACGCGCGAGCTCGAGCGTATCGGTGCCCGACAGCAGCGCAAAACCAAGCGACAGCACGCCAGCATCGAGCGCGTACTTGCCGAGCGCCTCGTCGAAGCGCAGATAGCCGAGTACCGTCAGCGTGTAGGCAAGCCGGTTCACCGTCGCCTTCGGCAAACCCGTGCGCTCGACGAAGTCGCGGTTGCCCAGCAGCGTCTCGCCCGGACGGAAGGCGCGCAGCAGGTCGAGCCCGCGCGCCAGCGCGACGACGAATTTGCGTTCGTCGACGGGATCGGACGCACGCGTCGAGGCGGACGTTGGGGATGTTATGGATGCAGGTTTCGACATCGGGTGCTAAACTCAGTCGTCGTTTTGCAAAACATTGTTTCGCAGAGCGGAACTCAAGTCAAGCATGAGATCAGAATGCGGCGTTTCAGCGTTCCGCTCTGATCGATTCAGGAGATACGTCATGGCAGCCGCCGCGCAATTCAATTGGGAAGACCCGCTGCTCCTCAACCAGCAGCTCACGGAAGAAGAACGCATGGTGCGCGACGCCGCGCATGCCTATGCGCAGGACAAGCTCGCGCCGCGCGTGCTCGAAGCGTTCCGTAACGAGAAAACGGACGCCACGATCTTCCGCGAGATGGGCGAACTGGGCCTGCTCGGCCCGACCATTCCCGAGCAATACGGCGGCCCCGGCCTCAACTATGTGAGCTACGGGCTGATCGCGCGCGAGGTGGAACGCGTGGATTCAGGCTACCGGTCGATGATGTCGGTGCAGTCGTCGCTGGTCATGGTCCCCATCTTCGAATTCGGCTCCGACGCGCAGAAAGACAAATATCTGCCGAAGCTCGCGACGGGCGAATGGATCGGCTGCTTCGGCCTGACCGAGCCGAACCACGGCTCCGATCCGGGCAGCATGGTCACGCGGGCGAAGAAAGTCGACGGCGGCTACTCGCTGTCCGGCTCGAAGATGTGGATCACGAATTCGCCGATCGCGGATGTGTTCGTCGTCTGGGCGCAGCTCGAAACCGACGGCAAGGATGAGATTCGCGGCTTCATCCTTGAGAAAGGCTGGAAAGGCTTGAGCGCACCTGCGATTCACGGCAAGGTCGGCCTGCGCGCGTCGATCACGGGTGAGATCGTTCTCGATGAAGTGTTCGTGCCGGAAGAGAATCTGATGCCCGGCGTGAAGGGCTTGCGCGGACCGTTCACCTGTCTGAATTCGGCGCGCTACGGCATTGCGTGGGGCGCGCTCGGCGCGGCGGAAGACTGCTGGCACACCGCGCGTCAGTACACGCTCGATCGCAAGCAGTTCGGCCGGCCGCTCGCCGCGAACCAGCTGATCCAGAAGAAGCTGGCCGACATGCAGACGGAAATCACGCTCGGCCTGCAAGGCGTGCTGCGCCTTGGCCGGATGAAAGACGAAGGCACAGCCGCCGTCGAAATCACGTCGATCATGAAACGCAATTCGTGCGGCAAGTCGCTCGACATCGCGCGGATGGCGCGTGACATGCTGGGCGGCAACGGCATTTCGGACGAGTTCGGCGTGGCGCGGCACCTGGTGAATCTGGAAGTCGTGAACACATACGAAGGCACGCACGATATTCACGCGCTGATTCTCGGGCGGGCGCAGACGGGCATTCAGGCGTTCTTCTGACGCTCTGTGATTCGTCGCAGAACTTCGACGAATCCATATAAAAAAGCCCGCGTTCTCAATGAACGCGGGCTTTTTGTTTGCGCCGGACAAGCCGTAAAAGCTTACTTGTTCGGCTGCGGCGTCATCCGCAGATACGGACGCAGCGCTTTGTAGCCCTTCGGGAACTTGCGCTTGATCTCTTCCTCGTCCTTCAGCGACGGCACGATCACGACGTCGTCGCCATGCTTCCAGTTGCCCGGCGTCGCGACCTGATAGTTGTCCGTCAGTTGCAGCGAGTCGATCACGCGCAGCACTTCGTCGAAGTTGCGGCCCGTACTGGCCGGGTACGTGATGATCAGACGCACCTTCTTCGCCGGGTCGATGATGAACAGCGACCGGACCGTCAGCGTGGCGTTCGCGTTCGGATGGATCATGTCGTACAGTTCCGACACCTTGCGGTCGCCGTCGGCGAGAATCGGGAAGCCGACGCTCGCGGCCTGCGTCTCGTTGATGTCCTTGATCCACTCGGCGTGCGATTCCTTATTGTCGACGGACAATGCGATCGTCTTCACGCTGCGCTTGTCGAATTCGCTGGCGAGCTTCGCGGTCAGGCCGAGTTCCGTCGTGCAGACGGGCGTGAAGTCGGCGGGGTGCGAAAACAGGACGCCCCAGCTGTCGCCGAGCCATTCGTGGAACCTGATGCGGCCAATGCTCGAATCCTGCTCGAAATCGGGTGCGACATCGCCAAGACGTAGACTCATAGTGCAGCTCCTTGAAGTTATTCGAATGATTTGCCCGTCCGGCCGGACGAGGGGTACAAATTAGAGCATAAGGGATCAGGACATGCACTTCTAACGAACATTGGCTGCGACGCTTATCAGGTTTTGTAATTTTCTTCCGGATGTACGAAACTTAGCGGGACAGATCAACTCCATCAAACGGTGGCGTGTTCTGCAACACGTTGAGCGGGACCGACGGAAGCGGGCAATATGAAACGCCTGTGACGTTCGGGAACGCTTCATGCAACGGCGTCCGGGTATTGCGCGCTTCACGCAAAGCCCATGACGCACGGTCAGTCGTAAGGTCTGCTGGCTCGCCAGCGGCCGTTTCTATGGTTTACGATTCACGCGTAGCGTGCGCACGAAGGGAGCAGTCAATGTCGGAAGTCAACAAGGAGAGATTGATGTCGGATATCAAAACCGTACTCGCAGACGCGGAAGATCTGCTGAAGCAGGCCGCGAGCGCCACTGGCGAACGCGCTTCTGAACTGCGCGAGACGGCGCTCTCGCGTCTCAAGCAGGCGAAGGAAAAGGCAGCCGACGTGCAGGTCGTGGTCGTCGAGAAAGGCAAGAAGGCAGCACGTGCTACCGACGACTATGTCCATGAACATCCGTGGGCATCGATTGGCATTGCAGCCGGCGTCGGCGTGCTGGTGGGCCTGCTGATCAATCGTAAGTAACGCGTGTGAAAAGCGCGCGTGAAGCAACCGGCTGCGAAGTCGAGCGGCCGGCGCGCTTCGCTGACAGGCGGACGGGCGCACGCGCCCTGTCCGCACCTTCTTCGCGCATCCTCGCGCGCAATACGCTGAAGCCATGATCGATACACAAACGCAGAGCGGGGACCGCGGGCCATTGCGGCGCATTCTCAGTTCGTTCTTTTCGATCCTGCAGACGCGGCTCGAACTGATCGGCATCGAGTTGGCCGAAGAAAAAGACCGGCTGCTGATGGTGCTGTTCATGGGCCTGGCCGCGATGATGCTCGCAACGATGGCGCTGATCGCGCTGACTGCGCTGATCGCGATTGCCTTCTGGGACACTTACCGGTGGCAGTCGCTCGCGGGCATCACGGTCGTCTATGCCATCGCGGCGATCGGCTGTGCGTTGCGGGCACGCAGCGGCTTGCACAACTCGCCGATGATCTTCGAAGCCACGCTCAACGAATTCGAGAAAGACCGCGAGATTTTCCGCAAACGCTGAACGCAGCGCAGCTCTTTTCGCTGTCCATTGCCATCGATCAACCATGAGTCAGGTCCATTCCGAGAACGCATTCCGCAGCCGCCGACCGACCGCCAAAGACTTGAGCGCGCCACATCTGCGCGCGCTGCGCAAGGAACTGCTGATCGTGCGCGCGGACGTCGAGCGCATGGAACTCGCGCAGGCGACGCTCGACCTGCGCAACGCCGTCACGCATTTCAGCTGGCTCAAGTTCATCGTGCCGGGCTTCGCCGGAGGGATGCCTTGGGGACGCCGGCGCGGCGCGTCGGCAGGGATCGGCGCGCTACTCAAGGAATACCCGCTGATCAGTTCGATCGTCTCGCTGCTGCTCGCGAAGCCGCTCCGCGCCACCGTGGTCGGGACCGCGAAGCCCGTGCTCAAGTGGGGCAGCGTCGGCCTTGCCGCGTGGGAAGCGTATCGCATCTATCAGCAGGTGAAGCGCGAATCGCGCAAGCCCGGGACGTCGGCTGCCGCGTCCGGCGATGCCGATATGAGCCCGCCCTGATCGGGCACGTTTCGAAGATCACCTCATCGTCTAACGCGCGCTCCAGCAATCGTCGGGGTCAGCGCTCGCGGCGTTTCTGTTCGACTTTGAGCCTGTCGCGTCGAGTATGAACGTGCCGCACGCGTCCTCTGCCATCGGACCGTTCGCCAATGGCTGCGCTTCAAGCGCGTAGCCACCGTTCGAATCGTCGGCAGGCAAAATGCGCAGCCGATACACCGCCCTCCCACCCTGCGGCGCCTGATCGAGACCGGACGGCAACGGCGCGCCGTCCACATGGGCGGCAGACTCCGCGAACTGCGCCGCGGGATAGAGCGCGGACGCTGCGTCCGTTCTGTGCGCTTTCGCGATATGGCCGCGATATGACGGGATCGCGAAGGCGGCCAGCGTCGCCGCAATCGCCAGCGCGACGATCAGTTCGAGTAGCGAAAAAGCGCGATCATTGGTCCTCATTGCAATGGTTATGACGGGATGTGTACTCAAAAAGGGCGCGCAGCAACGCGTCGCCAGTGCTTTTCGACCGTGCAGCCTTCGACCACCAACTGAAGTTGCAGCCACATCTGCGAATCCACCTTGCGCCTGTAGCCTCTTGCGGTGACGAGCCAGGTTTGCGCGCTTGCGCGGTTCGTCAGTTGCCACTTTTCGATCAGGCATTGCGGTGCGCGAAACGATAGCGAGGTCGGCCACGATGCGAATGGCGCGATTGCATTGGCTTCGAAGGTCGTTTGCGATTTCCAGCCGATGGGCTCGCCGCCGACGCCCGACATGCCCGGCATGCCCGCAAGCGCACCGTTGACGACATTGCGCGCGCATGTCGACAGAGCCGAGTCCGCTGCGTGCAGCGCGATCAGATGGTCGGCCATACCCGCCGCGTTTCGCGCGGCCGCTACTGATTGCTCGAACCACGCGGCCGAGGTCGCGAGCATCATTGCGGCGATCAGCAGCACGACGGGCAGCGCGATGCCCCGATCGCGTGCATGCCGGTGCAACCGTCGTTTGTGTCTGCATGGCGACGAGATCACGCTGCGCTCCCCTCGTTGTTGCGTATCGCGACGCGCCGCCAGAACGCCCGCCTTACGCGCGCATCGGCACTGAGCGCGGACACGCCGTCGCAATCGACATAGCGCGACTGGAGCGCCTGCGGCGCGCCCCGAACGAGCACGCATACGTCGACGGCAACGACATTTGCCCATTGCGCGGGCAACAGCTGCGCCGCGTCCATCGCAGACGATGCACCCGCAAGCCAATACCGCAAACGCACGCGCTCGACACCTTCGACAAGCGGCTGCGACGAATTGGCCTTCCCCGTTCCTTCGCAGTAAAGCTCTGGCTCGCCCGTCGAGCCGCTGGTCTTCGCATAGAAGCGGTTCACGACGGATACGCCCGGCGCATCGGCGTCTGTCTTCGCGACGCCCTGCCCGAGACAGTCGGTCGCGAGTCCTGCGATGGATGGCCACGTCGAGACGTTATCGGCCACGTAGCGCACCGCGACACCATCCGAATGCGTTGCGAGCGATTCACAGGTCAGGCTGTCGTCGGCGCCGATCGGCCTTCCGCCCGAGCAGCCGAACAGGCCAGGCCGCGCAGGAAACGTGCGCGGCATGTCGGCGGGAACGAAGCCCGCCATCTGCAACTGCTCGCCAATCAGCGTCAACGCGGTCATGCCCGCATCGTGGATCTGCGCTGCGTCGACGGCCTGCGCGAAGGCGATTCGCTGCGAGCGGTAAAGCGACACCGCGCCCGCAGTCACGAACAGGCCGAGAGCGATCGCTATCGTCATTTCGAGGAGCGTATGGCCGAAGTCCGCGCGTCGGCTGGATACGCGCGTGAAGAGAGCAAGCGACTTCACCGGGAAAACGCCATCGCGACGCATTGAACGTCTTGCGGCGCGTCCGCATCGCCGCACGATGCAGGCATGTCGATCATGTCGCCCGGATTCGACGCGTTGCGCGGCATGTTGTCCCGCCAGGCCCATGTCGCGCGGGCAAAGGAAAGATCGGCGCCGCCGCCACTAGTGCCGCATCCCCCTTCGGCAACACATTCGCTGCACGCGTTCTCCATTGCGAGATCGCCGCATCGTTGGGATTCGGCGCGCGCGCCGCCTCGGCGATCGCATCGGCGACGAGCGCAGCCTGCGCGCGATAAGACATGGCACGCGCGTCTCGTGCAATCGACAATTGCACGGCGACTAGACCAAGCACGGTGACGGCCGTGACAGCCACCGCGACGAGCACTTCAAGCAAGCTCTGACCGCGCTGCGAGACAAGACGAGCGCGCGTCATGCCGCCGCTCCGCACGCGCCGTCGACGATGCGCGCCCGCCCACCCGCCGCGATGCGGATGCAGCGTCGCCAGTCCTTACCTTGCGTCGCCTTCGATTCGACACGCGGGCCGATATCGAAGCTGCGAAAGCTGCCGTTGGCCTGGCCCGCGGGTGGCGTGAAAGTGAGATTGGTGAGCGCGCCAACGATGCTGACGGGCGCAAGATCGGGCTGCGCGCGCAACGGATAGAAGCCGCCGCCACGCTCGATCATCACGGCCCATCCACAAGACCAGTCGACGACACCCGTTTTGCACGGCTGTCCCGCCGCAAGACAACGCCGCGCGGCATCGATGCGGCACACGGTCACGCGCGCGCCGCGCCGCAACGCCTCGCCGCGCGCGTAACTGAGTGTGGACAACAGCGCGCGGGCGCGCGCGTCGACCTGATCGCGTACGCGCCACGCAACGAACGACGGCACCGTCAACGTCGCGACGATCGCGAGCAACGCGATCACGACAAGCGTTTCAAACAGCGTGAACCCGCGGCCCACGCGCCGCGTATGAGCATTCCGTTTCATCAGCATTCCTCGATTTCCGCCAAGAATGCGACGACTCTAACGATGCGCAACCGCGCCCACAATTAGCCGGATGGCCAGGTGGCGGACGCACGAATCCCTGCACGAGAATGTCCGTGCATCAAATGAATTCGCGTCAGAACTTCAGGGAGAGAAAATGCGGATGCGCGACAAATCAGCGCTTGCGGGAAGGCTTCGCGGGCACAGCCGGAGCGTTCATCCGGCGAAACTCTTCAATGACGTCCTCGAACTCGGAGACGTCTTCGAAACGCCGGTACACGGAAGCAAAGCGCACGTACGCGATGGTGTCCAAGGCGCGCAGTTCGTTCATCACGAGCTCGCCCAGACGCTCGCTGCGTACTTCGCGCTCGCCGCTGCCGAGCAACTGATACTCGATGCGCGACGCGGCGGCGTCGATGGCGTCGGCGGCAACTGGACGCTTGCGCAGCGCCAGTTGCATGCTCGCCACGATCTTGCGGCGATCGAACTCCGTGCGGCTGCCATCCTTCTTGACGACCGAGGGCAACGCCAGCTCGACCCGCTCGTACGTCGTGAAACGCTTGTCGCAGGCCGGGCAGCGCCGGCGGCGCCGGATCGCGGCGCCGTCCTCGGACACACGCGAGTCGACGACCTGTGTATCGTCATGCCGGCAGAAGGGGCAGCGCATGGTGGCTTAGCGGTAGACCGGGAAGCGTTGGGTCAACTCGGCGACCTGCGCGCGCACGCGCTCGATCGTGGCCGTGTCTTCCGGGTTGTCCAGCACGTCGGCGATCAGGTTGCCGACCTGCTCGGCTTCCTTCGTGCCGAAGCCGCGGGTCGTCATGGCGGGCGAACCGAGGCGGATGCCGCTCGTCACGAACGGCTTTTCCGGGTCGTTCGGAATCGCGTTCTTGTTCACGGTGATGTGCGCCGCGCCCAGTGCCGCTTCCGCTGCCTTGCCCGTGATCTTCTTCGCGCGCAGGTCGACCAGCATCACGTGGCTTTCCGTGCGGCCCGACACGATGCGCAGGCCGCGCTTGACGAGCGTTTCAGCCAGCACGCGCGCGTTGTCGACCACATGTTGCTGGTATTCCTTGAATTCCGGCGCAAGTGCTTCCTTGAACGCGACAGCCTTGCCCGCGATCACGTGCATCAGCGGACCGCCCTGGATGCCCGGGAAAATGGCCGAGTTGATCTGCTTCTCGAACTCCGCCTTCATCAGGATCACGCCGCCGCGCGGGCCGCGCAGGCTCTTGTGCGTGGTCGTCGTGACGAAGTCGGCGAACGGCACCGGGTTCGGGTACACGCCCGCTGCGATCAGACCGGCGTAGTGCGCCATGTCGACCATCAGGTACGCGCCAACCGATTTCGCGATCTTCGACAGACGCTCGAAGTCGATACGCAGCGCAAACGCCGAGGCACCCGCGACGATGATCTTCGGCTTGTGCTCCTGAGCGAGCTTTTCAGCTGCGTCGTAATCGATGTCTTCGGCTTCGTTCAGACCGTAGCTGACGACGTTGAACCACTTGCCCGACATGTTGACGGGCGAGCCGTGCGTCAAATGGCCGCCGTGCGCGAGGCTCATGCCCATGATCGTGTCGCCCGGCTTGAGCATCGCGAAGAACACGCCCTGGTTGGCCTGCGAACCCGAGTTCGGCTGGACATTCGCGGCTTCGGCGCCGAACAGCTGCTTCACGCGGTCGATCGCCAGTTGTTCGACGACGTCGACGTATTCGCAGCCGCCGTAGTAGCGCTTGCCCGGGTAGCCTTCGGCGTACTTGTTGGTGAGCTGCGAGCCCTGTGCGGCCATCACGGCCGGGCTCGTGTAGTTTTCCGACGCGATCAGTTCGATGTGCTCTTCCTGACGGCGGTCTTCGTCCTGGATTGCCTTCCAGATTTCCGGATCGACATTGGCGATGGTGCTTTGGGCTTTGTCAAACATGCTGGTTCCGTTAAGTGTGTTCAGGTTGACCGGATCGTGCGCAGGTCGTGTGCCGGGAGCGTATTGGGTACGCAGCACTGCTGGCCACCGCTGATGGTGGGAGCCTTGACGCGGCGTATGAAGGAGGTGCCGCACACGCGAGTCAGGACAACCACCGGCAGCGCAAACGACGGCGCGCGCGAAACATGGCTGCCCAGGCGAACGGCAAAACGGCACCCTGCGCTTCACGGTGGGACGCTCCACCTTGAACCCGTCAGGCTTGACAGCATGGGGTTCTATCGCCAGTCACGCAGGGGTGAGCGCGTTAGTTTATTGGAACCGGGTCGAATAGGCAACCGAGGCAATCGCGCCGGCTGGCGCGCCGCCACGGCGGCCAGAAGTCCCGGCCTGCCGTGGCAGTGGCCGCCCGGCGGCCCGTCCGAACGTGCCTTCGCGCGGCGGGGTCATTCTTGCCGCATCGCCCCATTGGAAGTAGGCTTGTGGCCTTTCTTCACCGACCAGGGAACAGCAATGATCGTGTTCGTCACAGGCGCGTCCGCAGGGTTCGGCGCCGCTATCGCCAGGGCTTTCGTCAAGGGCGGCCATCGCGTGGTCGCGACCGCGCGCCGCAAGGATCGCCTGCAGGCGCTCGCCGACGAGCTCGGCGAAAACCTTCTGCCCTTCGAACTGGATGTGCGCGACCGCGCAGCCGTCGAAGCCGTCCCCAACGCGCTGCCCGCCGACTTTGCCGCCGTCGACGTGCTCGTCAACAACGCCGGCCTCGCGCTCGGCCTTGAGCCCGCCCAGCGCGCCGTGCTCGACGACTGGACGACGATGATCGACACCAACTGCATGGGTCTCGTGCAGGTCACGCGGGCCTTTCTGCCGGGCATGATCGAGCGCAGTCGCGGGCATGTGTTCAATCTGGGGTCGGTGGCGGCCATGTACCCGTATCCGGGCGGCAACGTGTACGGCGCGACCAAGGCATTCGTGCGCCAGTTCAGCCTGAACCTGCGCGCCGACCTGCACGGCACGCCCGTTCGCGTGACGGACATCGAGCCGGGCCTGTGTGGCGGCACCGAGTTTTCGAACGTGCGTTTCCGCGGCGACGACGAGAAGGCTGCGGGCGTCTATCAGAACGTCCAGCCGCTCACAGCCGAAGACATCGCCGATTCGATCTACTGGATCGCGACGCGCCCCGCGCACGTCAACATCAATACGATCGAACTGATGCCTGTCGCGCAGTCGTTTGCGGGCCTGAACATCCACCGCGGCTAGGTTTCACGGGCGCGCCGCGTCGGCGGGATCGTGCGGCAGCGACGCGGCGCCAGTCGTGCAGGCCGAGCGCAACCGGACACGAAAGTGCCCAAAAATGCGGCGCGCTTTTGCGTTCCGGTAAAATGCGCGCCATGAATATGTCTGACAGTCAGTCCGGCGCGGAAATCGGCTTTATCTGGCCGATTCGCGTGTATTACGAAGACACCGATGCCGGCGGCATCGTGTTTTACGCGAACTACCTGAAATTTTTCGAGCGCGCGCGCACCGAATGGCTGCGCGCGTGCGGCGTCGATCAACGCAAACTGGCCGAAGAATCGGGCGCGCTCTTTGTCGTGCGCAGCACCGCGCTCGACTATCGCGCGCCTGCCCGGCTCGACGACATGCTGCGCATCGTCAGCCGGATCGAGCGGCTCGGCCGCGCATCGGTGGATTTCGCTCAGGAAGCCTGGCGCGACGATACGCTGCTGGCGACGGGCACGATCCGCGTCGGCTGTGTCGACTCGCAATCGATGAAGCCGGCCGCCATTCCTCCGCCGGTTCACGCCGCGTTACGGCGCGAACCGGGCCCCAGCGTGTCAACGACGAGTATTTGAGCGTCGTTGTTAGCTGGACAGTGAACTCGTAACGGTCACAACAAGACCAAGCATGGTTCGGCGAAGAACCCGCCGAAGCTTCCGGTTTGCCAACTGAATGCCAACCGAACGCTTCGACTCACCTTGCAGCCGGACGCCCCACCCGGGACGTTACAACGAACCTCTATGAACACTACACAAGATCTGTCGATCATTTCCCTCGTTCTCAACGCGAGCCTGCTGGCGCAGGCAGTGATGGCGCTGCTGTTGCTGCTGTCGCTGATGTCGTGGACTTTCATCTTCCGCAAGTGGTTTGCGATTCGCCGCGCGCGGGCGCAGACTGAACGCTTCGAACGCGATTTCTGGTCGGGCGGCGACCTGCAGGCGCTGTATCAGAGCGCCGCGAACAACCGTCACACGATCGGCGCGCTCGAACGTATTTTCGAGTCGGGCATGCGTGAGTTCTTGAAGGGCAAGGAAAAGCGTCTCAACGATCCGGGCGCGATTCTCGACGGCGCGCGCCGTGCCATGCGCGCCGCGTTCCAGCGCGAAATGGACGTGCTCGAAGCCAATCTCGCGTTCCTCGCATCGGTCGGCTCGGTCAGCCCGTACATCGGTCTGTTCGGCACGGTGTGGGGCATCATGAACGCGTTCCGCGGCCTCGCGAACGTCCAGCAGGCCACCCTCGCGAACGTCGCGCCGGGCATCGCCGAAGCGCTGACGGCAACGGCTATCGGCCTGTTCGCCGCGATCCCCGCCGTGGTCGCCTACAACCGCTACGCGCACGATATCGACCGCCTCGCGATCCGCTTCGAAACCTTCATCGAAGAGTTCTCGAACATCCTGCAACGTCAGGCCCATTAAGGAGTCCACGATGGCCGGTTCAGCCCGTTCCAGCATGCGCGGCAGCCGCTCGCGCCGCGCGATGGCCGACATCAACGTCGTGCCGTACATCGATGTGATGCTCGTGCTGCTCGTGATCTTCATGGTGACGGCCCCGCTCGTGGCGCCGTCGATCGTGAACCTGCCGACTGTCGGTGGCGCCGCCCCGCAGCAGCAGACGCCGCCCGTCGTCGTCAACATCAAGGCCGACGGCAACATGAACGTCAAGTACAAGGACGACGCGGGCGCGACGCAACAGGAGACGATGACGCAGGCCGATCTGCGCAGCTTCGTCACCGACCGTGAGGCGTCGCATCCCGACCAGCCCGTCGTGATCGCCGCCGACAAAACCGTCAAGTATGAAGTCGTGATGAACGTGATGTCCGACCTGAAGGCTCGTGGCGTCAAGCGCGTTGGATTGCTCGTCAAATCGCAATGACCCGCCGACAGAAAAACGCCTACCCGCTTCGACCGCCGCGCGAGCGCGGCACGTGGCGCGCGTTCGCGCTCGCCGCGGTGATGCACGTGCTGCTGGGGTTCTTCCTGTATCACGGCATCCACTGGCAGAACAGCACGCCTGCGGGCGCCGAAGCCGAACTGTGGACGGAAGTGCCAGACGTACCGGCGCCGCGCCCCGTTGTGCCGCCGCCCGTGCCCGTCAGACCCGCGCCGCAGGTCAACGACGAACAGGCCGATATCGCGCTGCAGGAAAAGAAACGCAAGCAGCAGGAAGCGCAACGTCAGGCCGAGCTCGCCGAGCAGCAGCGTCAGCAGAAGCTGCAGGCCCAGCAGGAAGCCGAGGCGAAGCGCCAGCAGCAGCTAGCCGCCGACCAGGCCGCAGCGGCAGCCGCAGCGAAGCTCAAACAGCAACAGCAGCAACAGGCCGACAAGCTCAAGCAGCAGCAACTCGCCCAGCAGAAGCAGGAGCAGTTGAAGAAGCAGCAGGAAGAGCAGAAGGAGCAGCAAAAGGAACAGGAAGCGAAGCAGGCGCAAGCCGACGCGCAGGCCAAGGCTGACGCGGCGAAAGCCGCCAAGGCCAAGGCTGCCGCGCAGGCCGCCGAAGCCGCGAAGCAGAAGGTCGACGCGGAACGGCGTCAGCGTCTCGCCGCGCTGCAAGGCATGGCAGGCGGGGAAGGCTCGACGGGCAACGGTCTCGCGAAGAGCGGCACGGGCAGCGGCGCGGGCGGCAACGCCGCGTCGCCGGGCTATGCGGAGAAGGTCCAGCGCCGCGTGCGTCCGAACATTATCTGGTCGGGCGATACATCGGGCCTGCAAACGGTCGTCTCCGTGCGCTGCTCGCCGACGGGCACGCTGCTGAACGCGACCATTACCCGCAGCAGCGGGAACCAGGCGTGGGACGACGCCGCACTGCGAGCCGTCCAGCGGTCGGATCCGATGCCTCAGGACATCGATGGCAAGACGCCTGGTAGTTTTACGATCACGCTGCGTCCAGCCGCCTGACGCAGGCGTTTCCGATTCGCACGCTGTCGCGGGCGGACCGGGAACGAAATCTGCGTAGGTCGGTCTGTTTGTAGTCGTGAAGTGTTAGCAATTCGTTTTTGGGGAACCTATACAGAATGAGTTTGATGACCAAGCTAGGCCTGCGAGCGCTTGTAGCGTCGTGCCTGATCGCCGCCGGCGGTACCGCCCATGCACAACTCAACGTCCTCGTGACAGGCGTCGGGTCCACCCAGTTCCCGATTGCCACGGCAAATTTTGCCAACGAGGCCAATTCTCCCCAGCAGATCAGCACGATCGTCCGCCAGGACCTTCAGCGCAGCGGTAAATTCACCAATATCGACGCTGGCAGCGCGCCCGTTTCGGAAGGCGATTCCGTCGATCTCGGCGCCTGGAAGGCTAAGGGCGCGAATGCGTTCGTCGCGGGCAGCGTCACCAAGCTGCCGAACGGCCAGTACCAAGTGCGCTTCAAGCTGTACGACACTGTCAACCAGCAAAGCCTGGGCGGCCTCGAACTGGTCAGCCCGGAAAGCGGCCTGCGCATGAGCGCGCACAAGGTTGCCGACTACATCTATGCGAAGCTGATGGGCGGCCGCGGCGTGTTCGCAACGCGTCTGTCGTACGTGATCAAGACGGGCAACCGCTATCAGCTGCAGATTTCCGACTCGGACGGCCAGGACGCGCACATCGCCCTCTCCAGCCCCGAGCCGATCATCTCGCCGGCATGGTCGCCGGATGGCACGAAGGTCGCGTACGTGTCGTTCGAAAAGAAAAAGCCGATCGTCTACATCCACGATCTGCCTACGGGCCGCCGCGTCGTCGTGTCGGACCAGAAGGGCAACAACAGCGCGCCCGCCTGGTCGCCTGACGGCCGCACGCTCGCCGTCGCGCTGTCGCGCACCGGCAACACACAGATTTTCGCCGTCAACGCCGACGGCAGCGGCCTGCGCCGCCTCACGCAAGGCAGCGCGATCGACACCGAGCCGTCGTACTCTCCTGACGGCCAGTCCATCTATTTCACGAGCGACCGTGGCGGCCAGCCGCAGATCTACAAAATGCCGGCCGGCGGCGAGTCCGCAGGCGGCGCGCAGCGCGTGACCTTCACGGGCAACTACAATACGAGTCCGCGCGTGAGCCCGGACGGCAAGCAGCTCGCATACATCTCGCGCACGGGCGGGGGCTTCAAGCTGTATATCCAGGATCTGCAGTCGGGCGTCGCGACGGCGCTCACTGATACAACACATGACGAATCGCCGAGCTTCGCGGCGAATGGTCAGTACATTCTTTACGCCACTCAGGTGAACGGCCGTGGCGTGTTGGCCGCAGTATCGACCGATGGTCGGACGCGGCAGGTCCTGTCCGTTCAGGGAGGCATCGTACGCGAGCCTTCCTGGGGCCCGTTTATGCAATAACACACAAGGAGAGTGAAGCATGATGTCCAAACTTCGTATCGCGTTTGCCGTGGGTATGGTCGGCGCGTTGGCTGCATGTCATTCGGGCGTCAAGCTCGACGAAAACGCCAACAAGGGTGGCGCGACGGGCGCTCAGCCTAACCCGAACGATGTCGCCACGGTGAACGTCGATCCGTTGAACGATCCGAACAGCCCGCTGGCCAAGCGCAGCATCTATTTCGACTTCGACAGCTACTCGGTCAAGGACGACTACCAGCCGCTGCTGCAGCAACACGCGCAGTATCTGAAGAGCCATCCGCAACGTCACGTCCTGATCCAGGGCAACACCGACGAGCGCGGCACGAGCGAATACAACCTGGCACTCGGCCAGAAGCGTGCTGAAGCTGTCCGCCGCTCGCTGTCGCTGCTGGGCGTTCCGGATTCGGAAATGGAAGCCGTGAGCCTCGGTAAGGAAAAGCCGCAGGCAACGGGTCATGACGAAGCGTCGTGGGCGCAAAACCGCCGCGCGGACCTCGTCTATCAACAGTAATAGGTGACAAGCCGTATGACGCCCCGTTTCTCCTGGCTGCGCATGGCCGCAGCCGCCTGCGTCGCGGGAACGGCCATGATGGCCCTGCCCGCGCACGCAGGCATGTTCGACGACGATCAGGCTCGCCAGGCGATTCTCGATCTGCGCACCAAGACCGATAGTCTGTCGAGCCAGCTGTCGGCGGCTCAACGCACGATCCTCGATCAGTCCAACCGCCTCGACCAGCTGAACCAGCAGGTCGCGACGCTGCGCGGGCAGAACGAGGACCTCGCCAATCAGGTCGCCACGTTGCAGAAGCAGCAGAAGGACTACTACACCGACCTCGACGGTCGTCTGAAGAAGTTCGAGCCGCAGCAGCAGACGGTCGATGGGGTCGAGGGCGCCGTGCAGCCGGGTGAAACGGACGCGTTCAACGCGGCTTCGCAGCAGTTCCGCAGCGGTGACTTCAAGAACGCGGCGACGTCGTTCCGCAGCTTTATCGCGAAGTACCCGCAGAGCCCGTATCAGCCTACGGCGCAATACTGGCTCGGCAACGCGCTCTACGCGCTGCGCGACTACAAGGGTTCGACGGCCGTGTGGCAAGGCGTCGTGCAGAAGTATCCGCAGCATCCGCGGGCGCCGGAAGCACTGCTGGCTATCGCGAACAACCAGCTCGAACAAGGTCAGAAGGCCGCCGCGAAGAAGACGCTCGAACAGATCGTCGCGCAGTACGGCGGCTCGGATGTCGCGCAATCGGCGCAAAGCAAGCTTTCGCAGATCAAGTGATGTTTGTGCGTCCGGCATGAGCCGGGCGTCTGCAGTGTCCGTGTGTTGAATGCAGTAAAACGCGCAGTGTCGACGCTTCAATAACCGATACGCGCGCCTCTCGCCGGAAAGCCCGGGACTTCATCGTTCCGGGCTTTTCTTTTGCGTGGATCGCTTGTTGGTCGGGCCGCGCCGGTTGACACATTTTGGCTCGGCCGATATAATTCCGCTTCTCTTTTGGGTCGTTAGCTCAGCTGGTAGAGCAGCGGACTTTTAATCCGTTGGTCACAGGTTCGAATCCCGTACGGCCTACCAAAAGATTCAAAGGGCTTAGCTTCGGCTAAGCCCTTTTCAATTTCTGGCGGCCAATACGTCATGCCAGTTGGACCTGCCGCCATTCAGCGCTCCTGCCCGTCAACGCGTCTGATCAACGCATTCGCTCCTGCCCGTCAACGCGTCTGATCAACGCATTCGCTCCTGCCCGGCACTCGCAAACGCCATCATTTCGACGCGAAAAAATTACCCACCACGAGTTTCATTTTCATTAAGGCTACGCCAAAATTACTGGATAGATTCAATTGTCCAACTTCATTTACAACCAATAAAAAGCCTTAATTAATTCGAAATGTCACCGGCAAACAATATGTTTTCAGGGTAGACGTTGCGCAACACCCAACACCTCAATTCCCGCCTCAAACCCTTGCCTGGCCTGCACCAGACGCATGCATTGCGATAACCGGCACGCACCGTTTCAGCCATATCCCAATCGCCATTCAGCAAGAATAGTGTTTTCCCGACAATAAACCCTTCTCCGTAGTCAATTTCAGCCAATTAATCCGCGTAAGCGAATTGTCTACTGCATAATCCAACCGACCTTCAATCATCAGCGCATCTCTAACCTGAAAAGGGTTGATCCGGTGACCGACAAACTGCTTACCGATTGGAGTACTGCGTCGCTGGGAAAAAGCACGGCGGCCGCCGACAAGCGGACCGTCTTCTACGTGCAGCCGATGATCGCCCACTACCGGATGGAGGTCGTCGAGTCACTGAACCGGCTCTTTTCCGTCAAGCTTTTTGCCAGTTCGGCAGGGGTGGAATCGAACGGCTTTTCGCGGGAGAACCCCACGTGCGAGGAGTTCGTCGAAACACACATCAGCCACGTCTTTTCGCCGGGTATCAACATGCAGCGGGAAGTCGTCGGAAGAATCGTGCGCGAGCGCCCCGCTGCCGTGCTGATATTCGCGGACATCCGCTATCTGTCGCTCTGGCTCGCGCTGATGGCCGGCCGCGCGATGCGCATTCCCGTCCTGATCCACGGTCAGGGCCTGTACCGGCACGAAGACGACGTCGGCATGATCCGCTCGCTGTGCTACCGGATCGCCGTCGCGCTGTCGACGCAATACATCTGCTACACCGACGCGTCCAAGCGTTCACTGGAAAGCGTCGGTTGTCCTTCCGGGAAACTGATCGTGGCCGATAACTCGCTGACCGTCGAACACACCGTCGATCCCGCCGAAAAGTCGGGCAAGGAAACGGGCATCCTGTTCCTTGGACGGCTGCGCGACGACTCGAACGTCGGCGCGCTGATCGAAGCCGTCGGCCGTCTGCGCAGCGAGGATCATCAGATCACCCTGCATCTGGTCGGCGGCGGCAAGCACGGCGCGCAGCTCAAGCGCGTGTACGGCGACCGCGACTATGTCATCTGGTACGGACCGGTGTTCGACGAAAGCCGCATCGCGGCGATCAGTCGGCTTTGCCGCATCGGCTGCTATCCGGGGGCAGCGGGCCTGAGCGTGGTCCACATGTTCGGGCTGAGCCTGCCGCCGCTCGTTCACGACGAGCTGCAGCGGCACATGGGTCCCGAGCCGGGCTATGTCGAAGAAGGCAGCACGGGGTTCTTCTATCCGCGCGAAGGCGGTGTGGATGCACTCGCGGATACGCTGCGGCGCGTGTGGACGATGTCGCCCGAAATGATGCGCGCGGCAAGCACCGCCGCCTATTCGAAGTATCAACAGCTGAATTCGCCGACCCTCGGCAGAAAGCTGGCCGAGATCGTTCGCGCGTCGCTGAAGCCTTGATCGAGGCATTTCGCGAACACAGCCCAGCGGCACCCTTTTCATCCCGTCCCGAGCAGGAAACCTAAGCCCGCGCGCCGATCACCTGCTGCGCCACGGCCAGATAGCGCTGCGCCGTATCCTGCAGCGTCAAGCCCGCCAGCGACCTCGGCATCTTAGGCTGCGCCAGCGCGCCCAGCAGCGCGGCGACATAGGCGGCCGTATCGTCCGTATCGACGAGTTGCACGCAGGGCAGCGTCTTCGCGAACTGGAACGGCGTGATCGTGCTCGCGACGACGGGTATCCCCGACGCCAACGCTTCCAGAAACGCAATGCTGTGCCCTTCCGAACGCGACGGCATCGCGAACACATTCGACGCGCGCAGCACGCCGCTCACGTCCGTATGCGGACCATCCACGCTCACCCGGCCTTCGAGCCCGAGCTTCTTCACCAGATCCTGGATCGCGGCTAGATAGGCCGGGTCTTCGACCACGCCGTACAACTGCAGCCGCACATCCGTCACCTGCGCCGCGACCTCGCGAAACGCATGCACCGTCTGCAGCTGGTTCTTCACCGACGTGTACCGGCCGATCTGCACGATCCGCGGCGGCGTATCGCCTGAGCGCGGCCGGTCGTCGAATGCAAAGCGCGACATGTCGACGCCGTTCGGGATCATCGTCAACAGCGGATGCGAGCCGACGCAGTCCGTATAGTCCCGCACGTTCGCGGGCGACACGCCGATCACCGCCCTCGCTCGCGACGACAGCACGCGCTCGACGTTGCGAAACAGCTTGCGCTCGAAATCGTTGACGGCGGAATGCATCACGTAGATCACGGGCACCTTGCTCGGCAGCGCGCGCGCGTAGAACGCGGGGATCGTCGCGTGCGCAAACACGACGTCGGGCCGAAAGCGCCGCAGCACGCCCGCCAGATGCATCAGTTTGCCAGGCAGGCTCGGGCGCCTGGCCGGAAACACGCACTCGACGCCGTGGCTCGTCAGTTCGCGCGTGAACGGCGCGAAGTCGGGCCGCTCGGGCATCAGCGCGGTCACGCCGACCACGCTGCCGTCGCGCTGCTGATGTATCGCGAGATCCTTCGCCAGCACTTCCGCGCCCGACAGACGCGGCTCCAGCACGAGATGAAGTATCCGCATCACATCACCTTCGCGGTGCGATAGATCATCCACGCGGCCGCCGAACTCAGGCCGACCGTCATCGCCCATGCGATACCCGTGACGCCCCAATAATGCGTCGCTGGCGGCACGCAGGCGAGCAGCACGAACACCTGGATCACCGACGCTTGCGTCGTCGCCTTCGCGTCGCCGACGGCCCGCAGATACGACACCAGCACCGCGATCAGCGCGCCGATCGCCATGTTGATCACGAAGATCTTGAAGAGCGGCACGGCGGGCAGCCAGGCCGGGCCGAGTATCAGCGCGAAGAGCCAGTGCGCCGCGAACCGCAGCACGATCACGACCGCCACCAGCCCGAGCGCGATCACGCCGATATAGCGCCTGAAAAGCCGCGCGGCGGCATGCGGATCGGCGCGGTGGCGCGCCGCGAAGGTCGGAAACAGGTACTGCGACATCGCGATCGCGGCATCGGCGAGCAGCATTTGCGCGAGCCGCGACGACATCTGATACGCGCCGAGTTGCGCGGGCCCGAGCAGCTTGCCGACCACCACCTTGTCGAACTGGTTGAGGATCAGATTGACGACGCTGCCCGCCCAGATCCAGCGGCTAAAGCCAATGTAGTGGCCAATACCCGACCAGCGCAGGCGGATAGGCGGACGCGGTTTCATCGTGATCCAGGTGAGCGTCGTCTTCAGCGACTCGCCGACGATCATCCCGAGCAGCACCGAGTACGCACCCGCGCCCGCCAGCGCGAGCGCCAGCCCGCAACAGCAGTCGACGAAAGCCGCCGACACCTCGATGATCGCGACATGCTGGAAGCGCCGCTCGCGCTGCACGACGTAATACGCGGGCGACGCGATGCCGCGCAACAGCGGCAACAGCGCGGCGAGCTGCAACAGCAGCAGCGCGCCGCCGAGATGGAACTGGCTGTTCATCAGCGGCGCGATCGCGACGAGCGCCACGCCGATGATCAGGCCGCGCGTCGCTAGCGTGGTCCAGACGGAGCCAAGTTCATCGCGTGTCGGCGCGGCCTGCCCCTGGATCACCGCCTGCGACAGGCCCGTATCCGACATGGCTTCCGCAATCGCGACGGCGAGCAGCGCGACGCTCACGCTGCCGATCGCTTCCGGCCCGAGAATGCGGCCGATCGCGAGAAACTTGACGGCAACGAGCCCGCGCATCAACACCTGCTGCAACAGCACCCATGTCGCTGCGCTCGAACCCAGGCCTGCCCTGAACGAAAACGCCGGTAGCCTCATCGTCCGCAATGTTTTTCTCCCCTTGATCTGAGTTAGCGCTCTAGCGCCACCTCAACCCGTTGCGCATACCCATGCGCGCCGCAGACACAGCCTGTCCGCCGGCTCACGCACGCCGTCCCTCAAGGTAACCCGCCACACCCGCACACGGACGCCATCTGTCAGTCAGATTCGGCAACCCGCCCCCTCCGGCTGTCTGTTGTCGCCAAACAAATGGCGAAATTGTCGGTTCGCGCCGAATACGTAATGCTAAGGTGAACGCAAGGCTGCTCCTTAAGATCGCCATGGAACGCGCAACCCATCTCGTGTCAGTCGAAGCCCCCATCGCCGATGCTGCGAGACTCGGCTATGTCGTCATCATTGAGCCCAATTTCACCGGGCATCGGTGGCGCTATGTCGAGTGGATCGCACAGGCCTGCCTCGAAGCCGGCCATCCCGTTCTCGTCGTGACCGAGAACTCGAACGAAGATCATCGCCTCGCCCGCGAGATCATGTCGGCAAGGCGCGAGGACCTGCAGATCGCCTTCGTCGACGCAGAAAGCCAGCGTCACAGCCGCGGCCTGAAGCGCATCAGCTACGCGCGGTTTCACGCGTATTTCAAGCTCGCCTACGACTCCGTCAAGCGCGCCGAACGCATACGTCTCGTCGTCGTGCCGTATGTCGATTACTTCTTTCACGCGCTGCCGCTGCTCGGCTCGCCGTTCGGCAAGACGCCGTGGATCGCGATCACGATGCGCGCGACGTTCCATCATCGCAAGGTCGGTGTGCGCACGCCGGGACGGCCGCTCGTCAATACGCTGAAGTCGCTGCTGTTTCGTCGCGCCGTCCATACGAGAGGGCTGCGCACGCTGCTGTCGATCGATCCGACACTGCCCGAATGGGTCGGCCGCGTGAAGCCGAAACATGGCGCGTCCGTCGAATACGTCGCCGATCCGTTCCCCGATGCGAAGGCCGAAGACCCCCTCGTCGCGCGCGAGCGTCTCGGGCTCGATCCCGCTGGCCGCTATCTGCTCGTCTACGGCTCGATCAGCGAGCGCAAGGGCATCTGCGAACTCACCGAAGCGCTCGCGGGCATGAAGGACGCGCCGACGCTCCTGCTCGCCGGCGAACAGGACCAGGAAGTGCGCGGCTTCATGCGGGCGTTCATTCCGATCCTGAAGCCCGCGCCCGTGATCCTTGATCAGTTCGTTTCGAACGAGATGGAGCGCGACCTGTTCTCCGCATGCGACGTCGTCTGGCTCGGCTACAAAGGCCACTACGGAATGAGCGGCGTGCTCGTGCAGGCCTATCGCTTCGACAAGCCCGTTGTCGCAACGAGCGACGGGCTGATCGGCTGGTTCTGCCGCGGCGGGCAACTCGGGCCGTGCCTCGACGATCTGTCGGCGGCATCGATCACGCAAGCGCTCGGCGAAGTTGCCGCGCAATGGCAGCGCGGCGAGAAGCATCAACGTCCGCTCGATCATCTGCTCGCGCGCAACACGCTCGGTCAATTCAAGGAAACGCTGCGCCAGGCGATCACGGCCGCTGTCGAAACGCGCGTCTGATACGGCGCGCGTATTGCAGCGGTGATCCCCCGCATCGGCATGCGTGCAGGCGCACCGCTCAATCCGACGTTTCGCTGCTCACCCGCTCGATCCGTTTCACGCGCGCGACGCGCGGCAGCAGCACCTGACGCGCCCATTGCGCGCAAGGCCGCTCGATGCGCGTCGCGCTGATCCGCGCGGCCACATAGCTCGCACAACACGCGAACACGGCAGCAATCGCGAAGCCGAGCACGGGCACGCGGTGATCGAGTGCATCGAGCGGCGTCTTCAATGCAACGCGCACGACCAGGATCACGACGAAGCTCCAGATATACAACCCGTAGCTGTTTTGCCCAAACGCGGCAACGATCCGCGCGCCCGGATAACGGCGCGGCAGTTGCGCGAGCAGCAGCAACAGTGCGGCCGCTGCGCACGCGGCAACCGTCGGCGCGAGCCAGTGCGCGAGGCCAAGCCCCGAACCCGTCGCGTACAGCAGCGCGAGCAGCACTGCACAAGCGGCGACCGTACACGCGATGCCGAACATCGACAGCTTCATGCCGTCGCGTAACAGAAGCCGCTTGCCATAGCGCGCGAGCACGAAGCCGATGACGAAGCATGGCAGTTGCGTCGGCGGCCAGTAATAGATGAACGAATTGTTCTCGACGGTGCAGGCGTCGTCGGCGCAGGCGCCCGCCGTCAGCGCCACCGCGCTGATCACCAGCAGCGCCAGCGACGTACGCCACAAGCCGCGTCGCGTGCGCGTCGCGATGAAGATGAGCGGCGCGAACAGATAGAAGGACATCTCCACGCCAATCGACCAGCCGCCCGGCACCACAGTATTGACGGCGCTCGGCACCCACGCATGGATGAAGACGAGATTCGCCACGACGTCGCTAACGCCATGCGCCGCCGTGACCTGCGTATCGAATCGTCCCGCCAGATGATTGCCGAGCGAATACACGGCAATCGCAACGTAATACAGCGGCGCGATGCGAAAGAAGCGCTTGACGTAGAAGCGTCGCGCGATCAGCGAGCGGTCGTCGCCGAAGCGTTTCGTTTCGGCTTCGAGTGTCAGCATGATCGTCACGGCGCTGATGACGAAGAACAGCTGCACGCCGTATTGCCCCATATCCGACACGGCCTGCAGCCAGGTAGGCAGCGCGGGCATAAAGAGCGCGAGATGCACGAGAATCACGCCGACAATGGCGAGCGCGCGGCCGGCATCGAGTGCGGCGACGCGAGCTTCGTCGTGCGCCGCAGCCTTCGTGACGGACGCACTCGTTGCCGTGATGACCACGCAGCGGTCACCGATACGGTCAAGCCATGTCAGCGTTCCTGTGAAGCTCACGCAAATCCTCCCCTTGCGAGCCGGATGCTTCGCCCGCCTGCGCGCACGCGACGCGTGCAACATGCTGCAGCAATGAATGGGCCGGAATCAGGACAGCTGCCCGCCGACGGGCATTTCCTCGCGCACCGACGCGTTGCGTTTAGCCGGGAACAGCGCATTGCGCAGCCGCAGGAACGGATACTCGACGGCGCGCGTCATCACGTAACCCGCGATGATCGCGACGGCAGCCTGCGCGGCCAGCGCGACGAACCAGATCGCGGCGGGCGGCAAGCCAAGTGCCGTCGCCTTGCGGATCACGATGTCGCCGGGCGCGAGCGCGAGCGAATGCCACAGGTAGATGCCGTACGAGTACACGCCAAGCCACGCAACCGCGCGGTACACGCGCGAATCGCGCACCTTGCCCGAGTGCTCGAGCACCAGCACGATGAACGCGCAAAAGCCGATTGCCTGAATCGTATAGCCGATGCTCTCATCGAGCGGTTCGTGCTTCGTCGCGAGCACGAGCCATGCGACCAGCACGGCCACCACTGCCAGCAGCCAGCCGGTCCGCTTCGCGATGCCTTGATAGACATCGGGCTTCATCCAGTAGATCGCGGCGAGAATCACGCCGTACAGCAAACTGTCGATCCGGTACTGCGTATAGAAGAACGCTGCCTGCAAATCGCCGCCCGCGACTTCCAGGCAACGCGCGATCAGCACGATCACGCAGATCCCGCCCAGCACGCTGATGATCGAGCCGGCGCGCATCTTCCAGCGCGCGAACAGCAGCAGCAAGGCGGGCAGAAAGAGATAGAAGTGCTCTTCGACGGCGAGGCTCCATGTCTGCGAGATCGATGTGCCGAAGTAGTTCTGCAAGTGTGTCAGGTTCTGCCAGAGGAACGTGTCCAGCGGATGGCGGCCGACGATCGAATGAAACAGGATCAGCACGTAGTAAGCGGGCCAGATCTTGAACATCCGCCGCACGATAAAGCGCCACGCGTCGACGTGGCCCTTCTCCGCGTATTGCCGCAGCAGCAGCCCGCCGACGAGAAAGCCGCTCAGTGTGAAGAACAGGTTCACGCCCTCGCGGCCGAAGTTCTTCAGCGGATACTCGATGATCGAGATCAGCGCGCTGCCCGTGTGATTCACATGAAAGTGGTAGCCCATCACCGCGATGATCGCGATGCCGCGCACGAAGTCGAGTTCGACCGACCTGCCTCGCATCATCGATTGCGCGCTGCCGAATAGCTTCATGCCTGTTCCCCTTCGACGTCGTTTGCTAGTCTTGATTGTGAGCCGCCACGCGGAGAGCCACTGCCTCGCTCGTGCCTCGAGTGACCTGGCGCATTCAATGCATGCAGGCATGCGTCGACGGGCACTTTTCGCACGATATTCCAGCCATGTTGCTTGCTCGGCCGCGCACCCGTACGCCAAGTTGCTGCCCTTATCGGACAGCCTGGCCGCGCGTGCCGAACCGTCTGACCAGACGCTTTTGGCGCATCGTTTGACCCCGCCAGAACCCAGGCGTATTACGCCTGTGCCGGACTTCACGCCAGGCGCTCCATTTATATTCAGACTGAACAGTGGCGCGCGTCGCCCTGCCACGATGAAGATATCGCACCGCACCGGGAGAGGGAGAATCGATGCGCAACAAGTACGCTACGTTGTGGATCTGGATGTGCTTGTGTCCACTCGCGCTCGACTACAAGGCACCGGACGCGGATTCGGGCCACGCCGCGCAGATCCTGCTCGTCGCGCCGACTTTCGCTGCCGCGCTCGCGCTGATCTTCATCGCGCCGCGCTTTCGCGAAGCGTCTCCGTTGCGCCGGTTCGTCACCCTTTGCCTCGTGCTGAGCGTGCCCGGCAGCCTGATCGCGCAATTCGTGCAAGACAACGATTTCGGCAACTATCTGCGCGTCGTGTTGCCGTTTCTGCTGTTTCTGCTCGGCTACGCGATGGCCTGCCATCCTTGGGCTGAAAACCGCATCGGGCAGATGGAAAAGGCCCTCTTCTGGGCGAACCTCATCTGTCTGGTCTTCACGTTCGTGTTCGGCATTGCGACGGGCGGCGGAATGGGCGGCATCGCCGACGTGCGCTTTCGTATCGTCTCTGTGACGCTGCTCGGCCTGCAAGGCGTGCTGCTGCACGAATTCGTGCTCGCGCGGCGCTTTTCGCCGTTCATGCTCGCGGTGTTTCTCGGCACGGTGCTCGTCGAGCTGTTGAGCGTGACCCGCAGTCTGCTGGTCGGCACGGTGCTGCTGTTCATGATGGCCGCGTGGATGAGCGCGCCGTCGCTGCGTTACCTGCTGCGCTCGGCCATCCGTACGTTTATCGTGAGTATCGTGCTCGGCGCGATGGGCGCGCTCGCCGTACTGAGCATGCCGTCCGTCAGCGAGCACTGGATGCAGCGCTTCACGGCCGCCTCCAATACGCAGACGGGCAAGGACCCGACGACCATCACGCGTCTTGCCGAGATCAAGGATCAGTTCGACCAGGTCACGTCGTCGACGCAATCGCTGCTGCTCGGCGAGGGCTACGGCCATTACTACCGCTATTCGCCGCAATATCTGCCTGATCTCGCGGGACAGATCAGCGAGAAGGATTTCTACGCGATCCGCGAATGGGCGGCGGGCCACAACTTCTGGATCTATCAGCTGTTCGCGGGCGGCCTGCTGTTCGGCCTCGCGCTGCCGCTCGCGGTGCTGGTGACGCTGGCGCACTGCACGCTCGCTTACCGACGATGGCGCGCGAAAAGTCCCGGTGCGCCACTTTTGCCCGTGTTTGGCCGCTCGCTCCTGCTGCTCGCCGCGCTGCCTGCCCAATCGATCGGTGGCAATCCACTCGGGCCGCGTTTCTCGGGACTTGTATTCGGCGTCGCGCTCGGTTTGACCGTCGCGACGTATTGCCGTTTGCATCGACAGCTGGACGCAAAGGCGCGCTTGAGAGTCGAGCCCGTGACGCCGCCGCCATCGGCGCGCGCAACAGCCGTCGCGCAGAAACCGCCGACGCAACCGCCCGTCCAGCCGCCCCGCCCCGCGCCATTCGCATCGGCTGCCGCGCGAGGCTCGCTGAAAGACGCAACAGGGTCAGAACCGCACGACGCAGACCGCACACGCGATCTGCGTCAGCGAGGCATGCCGGCGTCCGCGTGACGTGCGCTGCGGCGCATGTCGTGCATCACGCGGATTGCCTCGTTTCATCGCCCGGCTGCGCCGGTCCTTTTCGCACTACGCCGTGTTATTCGCCAATGAAAATTCTTCATCTACTTTCGACAGTCGACCCGCGGGCAGGCGGACCGACTGAAGGTGTACGACAGAGCGGCGTCGCGATGGCGTCGCTGGGTCACGAGGTCGAGGTTGCGTCGCTCGATGCCGCCGACGCGCCGCATGTTCGCGACTTCCCGTTGCCCGTGCATGCGCTCGGTCCAGGGCGCAACTACTACGGCTTCACACCCGATTTCGTGCCGTGGCTCAGCCGCGAGGCGCAGCGCTTCGACGCCGTGATCGTGCATGGACTGTGGCAATACCATGGCTTCGGCGCCTGGCGCGCGCTGCGCGCGTCGAAGGTGCCGTACTACGTGTACACGCACGGCATGCTCGACCCGTATTTCAAGCGCACGTACCCGCTCAAGCATCTGAAGAAGTGGGCGTACTGGCCGTGGGCCGAATATCGCGTGCTGCGCGACGCGGCCGCTGTGATCTTCACGACGGAAGAAGAGCGGCTGCTCGCGCGGCAGTCGTTCTGGCTGTATCGCGCGAACGAACGCGTCGTGCCGTTCGGCACCAACGCTCCGCCGCCGCATGCACAGGCGCTGCGCGAAGCGTTCCTGAGCACTTATCCGGCCCTGCGCGGCAAGCGGATCGTGCTGTTTCTCGGGCGCATCCACGAAAAGAAGGGCTGCGATCTGCTGATTCACGCGTTCGCCGATCACGCGCAGCGCGACCCCGAGGCGCATCTCGTGATTGCGGGTCCCGATGCAACGGGCTGGCAGCGGCCACTGCAGGCGCTCGCGCGCTCGTGCGGGATCGAGGAACGAATTGCGTGGCCGGGCATGCTGCAGGGCGATCTGAAATGGGGCGCCTTCTATGCGAGCGACGTGTTCGCACTGCCGTCGCATCAGGAGAACTTCGGCGTGGCCGTAGCGGAAGCGTTGGCGTGCGGCCTGCCCGTGCTGCTGTCGGACAAGGTCGGCGTGTGGCGCGAAGTGGAGAACGACCACGCGGGTTTCGTGTCGAGCGACACGATCAACGGCACGCAGCGCAATCTGCTGAACTGGCATTCGCTCGATGCCGCCGCGAAGGGGAACATGCGCGAGCAGGCGCGCAGGACGTTTGACGCGCGCTTCGGTATCGAAAGCATGATCGATTCGTTGACTGCGCTGCTGCAACCTCAGCCTGCCGTTGCGCCTCGTGCCGCCGATCAGCAGTCGCCGCAGAATACGCCTGGTGCGATGCCGAGGAAGGTGCCGGCGCAGAGGGAGCCGTCGGTGAATTGAGTCTGCTTTGCGCCTTCGCACACGTTGCGAAGGCGCACAAAGAAAAATCCCGCGATTTGCATCGCGGGATTTTTTATTGCTGGGTGTCTGTCTTCGCGGGTAACGAAGCCCTCACATCGCCTCATTCCCCCCAGCCCGCACCAGTGATTGCGCCGCGATCGGCAGCTTGCCTAGTTCGGCATTCGACACGCCAAACCGCATGCTCCCGGCCGCCTCGCCGATCGGCAGAATCGTCGCCGTGTCGGGCTTGCCGAGCCGCTGCGCGAGATGCTCGCCCAGCCGCAACGCAAGCGCCGAAATCGTGATCGTCGGAAAGTTTGCACCGACTGTCGGAAACACCGAGCTTCCTGCGACATACAGATTGCTCACGCCATGCATCTTGCAGTCGCGATCGACGACGCCTTCACGCGGCGAATCGTGCATCCGTGTCGTGCCCATGTGATGCCACGTGCCTTCGAGCTTCGCCGGCAACGACGCGCGGCCCTCGAGCGGCTCGTCGAGTTCGACCTCGGCGACGCCCATCATCTTCAGTTCGTCGGCGAGCAGCTGGAACGTGCGGTCGAACGTACGCTGCACGAGCTCCGTGAGCCGCCAGTCGACTTTCACACGCGGCAGGCCCAGCGCGTCCTTGCGATCGGACAGCGTGACGCGGCTGTCGCGGTTCGGCTCCGCTTCGACGATCGCCTGCAGCTTCACGTCCGAGATCAGCGCGCGCAACTGCAGCAGACGCGTGAGACCGAAGCCGACGGTATCGACGGGATGCGCGGCCATCGTCAAATAATCGTCGCGCGCGACGCGGCCCGGCTGTTCCTTGCGATGCAGCGCCTCGCGGCAGCGGATCAACGCCTCCGATCCCGCACTGCCTTCGCCGAAGAAACGCGAGAAGAACCAGACGCGCGAATTGAGCAGCTTCTCGCGCTTGATGACGTCGTGCGTCAGCGCGAACTGCGACGAGATATGCGTGCCATGCGCCGCGACGGCGGCGTTCTGATAGTGGTACTTGATGTCGTACAGCTTGTTGCGCGACCACTCCTTCGTGAACTTCACCGTGCCCGTCATCAGGCGCGGATGGTCCATGAAGAAGCGGCCCACCAGATCGTGTCCGTTGCCGAGACCCGCCGCCTGCACCTTGTTCGACGCGAGCAGCAGCCGCGCGTTTTCGATGCCACCCGTCGCCAGCACGAACACCTTGGCGTTTACGCGAAAGCGCTTGCCCGTGAGCGTCGCGACGTCGACACCCGTGACTTCGGACGCCTGCGCATCCGAATCGATATTCACGACGTTCGCATGCAGGAACACGCGCACGCGATCCGAGCGCCGCAATACCTCGCGATACACCTTGCCGAAGCGCACGGGTGGGCTGAACTGCGAAACGGTGTCGCGCACGTTGCCCGACATCATCGGATAGCGGCGCACGTCGTGCCGGTTGATCTGCTGCTCCCACCACGCGGGATCGAAATTGTGCGGGCCGAGCTTGAGCAGCGCATGGGTGCGCAGATAGTACGGCGCGAGCTCTTCGAGACCGAACGGCCAGCCGCTATGCGCGACCCAATCCTTCTTGTCGAAGTCCCACGGATCGAGCGGACGGCACCAGCCGCCCCAGCAATTGCTGCTGCCACCGAGATAGCGGCTGCGGCAGCCGTCCGCAAAGGCGTACGGAATGCCGACGTTCTCGCCGCGATAGAGATCGCGCGTTTCGTCGTCGGCCTTGTAGCCGCCGCTTTCGAGCACGCAGCAGTCGATGCCCGCGCGTTCCAGTTCCATCGCGAGCGTGATACCCGCGACGCCTGCCCCGATGATGCATACCGTCGTCGACACAGCGACGCCCTGCTCGACACTGCGGGTATCGATAAACATCCCCTGCTCCCAGCTTGTGTTCTGTTCGTACCTTGTACAGACGCGTCCAGCTTCGTCCGTTCTGGCCCCCCGCCGCGCACGCGAGCCAGGCTCGTCATGCGTCAACGCCCTGTGGGTTTGCACGAGCGCGGCGCCTGCGCACGCATACTGTATTCCCGCGCCAGCCAGTGCTTACGTAGGATGATGGCTCCGCGTAAGGCAGTTCATCCGCCAACTTCGCGCTTCCGGCAGACAGAACCATGCATCCGATGACCGTTATGCGGGCCCTCCCACGTCAGTATCGAAGCGCTTGCGAATAAAGCGGCAAGGATTGCCGCCATACACGCCTTCCGCGTCGAGCGAGCGATGCACGACGGATAGCGGGGTCACAACAGCCGAGCGGCCGATCGTCACGCCCATCTGCACGACGCACTTCGACGAAATCCACGCGCCGTCCTCGATGACGATCGGCGCGACGCGCAAATCCATGTTGGTTCGCATCTCATGCGAGCCCGCGCTCAGAAAGCTTCCTTGCGATATGCAGACATTCGAGCCGATGTGAATCGGCGCCTGGTTGTAGAGCCACACGTCGACGCCGAACCAGCAGTTGTCGCCCACGGTGAGATTCCACGGCGCCTTGACCCGCACGGGATGCACGAAGCGGCAGTTCGCGCCGATCTTCGCGCCGAACAGCCGCAGCAGCGCCACGCGCACCGACGACACGGGCAGCAGCTTGTTGTTGATCACACACGCTTCGATGAAGAACCAGATCAGCTCGATCAGAAAGCCGCGCGACGCGACGTAGTTGCCCTTGCCCGCCAGGCTCAGGTCGATCACGCGGCCCGGCGCAGAGGGCGGGGTGTGCGGCGCGGCATGCGGGTCGTTCATGCTCGCTGCCCGACCATCCGCGGCCCGACCGTCCGCGGCCCGTTCAATCGTGGAGCTGATCGTGTTATCCATAGTCTTCTCCCGTCGATGAACGCGCCTCGCCGTCCGTCCGGTACTTCGGCCTTTGTATCCGCACTTTGTATCCACATGGCGCGCCTTGTCCTGATCGATTATCTGGTCCTTGCGTGCTGATGGACGGCCGCTGTCCGCGCCGTGCGGAGTTTTGGCGGATCGAAGCAGAGTGTCCGTATCACCATGGCAGCATGGCTTCATGACGTTTGCAGGAGGAAGACGACAATGGCTGCTCATCTTCGCTCGCGGCAACGCCCGGCGCGCGTGCATCCGTTGCGCGTCGGACTGCGTTCGCGGGCGCTGTTGCTGGCCGCCGCGCTGGCGTCGGCGCTCGCGCTGATGCCGCACGCGCACGCCCAGGACAACGCGGCGCAAGGCAACGGCCAGAATGCCGCCGCGCCCAAGGGCAATGGCAACGCCAATGCCAATGCCAATGGCGCGCCGGCCCGCAAAACGGCTTCGCAGCGCTCGCAGGAGGACGCACAGCGTCTGCTCGGCGGTCCGTCGGCGTCGCTCGGCGGCTATGACCCCGGCGGCGCAACACCCGATTCGCAACGCGATGCGCTGCTCAACAGCGAGCGCATGCGCGTCGCCAAGCCCAACACGCAGGCGATGGGCGGCCCCAGTGCCGCTGGCGGCGGCGCGGCGCCCGCGGCTGGCGGCGCGATCCGGCGTCCCGCGCGGGGCGCGGCAGCAGGCGGCGGCGCAGCCGATAACGGCGGCGCGGCAGGTGCCGCAGCACAACGCGCCGCAGCCGTGAATGCGGCCAACGCAGGCGGCGGCACCACGGTCTACAGCAGCCCGTATAGCGAGCGAGCGGGCCGGGAAGTATTCAAATCGCCCTGGTGAATCAGGCACTGCCTCGGGCACTCCCCGAACGCATCCGCCAATCAGTCCAACGACGCAATAAACCGAAGGCCGCATGCGAACCGCCAAGCACAGTTCGTATGCGGCCTTTCATCCCTCTCCGCGCAGTTGACGCGCGTCACTCCACTTCCGACTCCTCAACCCGCGCCGACAAGATGGGCCCGTTCGCCTTTGGCGCCGCCACCGGTTTCGCACCCGGGACCGCGGCACCCGTCAGCAGAGCGAGGCGCGTATCGAGCGTGAGCAGCGTCGAAAGCGGCGACAGCATCTTCTCCGCGTAACGCCGCCCCGCCGCGCCGATGGCAGCGCGCCGCGCACCGTCTTCGGCGAGCGTCGCGATGGCGTCGACGAGTTCGCCTGTGTCCTCGGGCGACACGATCATGCCGTTGTTCGCGACGGCTTCGTAGAGCGCCGTGCCGGGGCGCGCCATCGCGATCACCGCGCCGCCGCTCGCGAGCATGCCCGTCAGCTTCGATGGCATCACGAGATCGGCCGCATCGCCGCGCTGGGGCAGCACGTGGATATCGGCGACATTCAACAACTCGTTCAGCGACGAGGCCGGCTGCAACGGCAGGAACCGGCAGTTGGGCAAACCCTCACAACGCTTGACGAGATCGTCACGCGCCGCGCCGTTGCCGCAGAACACGAAGGTGATGTCGTCGCGCGCAGCAAGCGCGCGGGCCGCGTCCGCCAGCGTCTCGAGACCCTGCTTCGCGCCCATGTTGCCCGAGTACAGCACGACCGTATTGGTAGCGGGGATGCCGAGCGTCTGGCGGTATTCGCTCACGCGGCCAAGCGGAAAGATGTCGCGCGTGTCGACCCAGTTCGGCAGAAATTCGGTTTTGTCCGCGTCGACGCCCTTGCCGACCGCGCGCTCGACCATCTGGTTCGTGATCGACGACACGACGTCGAAACGCTTCAGGACGAGCCGCTCGATCCCGTAAGCGATGCGCGCGGCGCGTGCGCTTTTCAGCAGGCCGAGATCGAAGGCAGCATCGACTTCGTAGTCCTGGACATGCAGCCACGCTTTCGCGCCCGTCACGCGCGCGAGCGCCAGCGCGCCCGGCGCGCAGGCCATCGTGGGCGCGATCAGCATCACGGCGCCCGGGCGCCATGTGACTTGCCTCGCGAGCAGCGGCAGCGACGACAGAGCGAACGACGCGAGATGCAGCATCCGCTTCAGGCCGCTTGGTTTTGGCGGCACCCACAACGGCGCGCGCCAGATGTACACGCCGCGCATGATGTCTCGCCGATAGCGCCACATGGAGTAGCCGTTCGCGACCTTCCAGTCCGGATAGTACGGAGGCGCGCACACGACGCGCACTTCATGACCGCACTCCGCCAGCATCTGCGCCATTTCGGCCGTGTACTTGCCCGCGCCCGAAAGCTCAGGCGCGTAGTTGAGACCATAGATCAAGATCTTCATGTTTGACTTCCACGACGACTGTCCGTCATGCGGCGGCGCACAGCGCTACGCCCTCCCCCTTCCCCACGCCTGACGCGGCCCGGCACGCTCACGCCGAAGCCGCGCGTTCCTCCCTCTCAAGTACCCAGCATCAATGCGCAGCCACGCGCGATATTGGCCGCCGCTGACGGCGGATCGAAACGCCGGATCACGTCCATGCAGCGTTGCGCCGATGACTGTGCGTCGGCGAATGCTTCCGTTGCCTTCAGCAGCGTGCGCTGCAGCCCCGCGCCGTCGCCTGCCGTGAACGCGTAGCCACTCACCCCTTCGTGTACGAGTTCGGGCACACAGCCGCAACTTTCGCTGACGATCACCGGGCAGCCATGCGCGAGCGCCTCGTTGACGACGAGCCCCCACGGTTCGCTGCGGCTCGGCAGCACGAGGCAGGTTGCACCGTAGTATTCGCGCGATAGCGGTTCGTCCTGCAGGCTGCCGACGAACGTGATCGAGCGGTCCAGGCCCAGCTCGGTGACACGCTTGCGCAAGTCGCGTTCGAGCGGTCCCGTGCCAACGATGCGCAACTGCGGATCGGGCAGGCGCTTCGCGATTCCCGCAAACGCGTCGATCAGCGTCGTGATGCCCTTCTCTTCAGACAGCCGCCCGACGAACAGAAACACGGGCGCATTGCCCGCGCGGTACTGCATGCGCTGGGCGAGCGCGCGCTCGGGCGAGAACGTGACAGGCAGCGCGGCAGCCTGACACGGGATGAAAATCTTCTCGCGCTTCGCGCCGAGCGACATCAGATAGTCGCGGCTGCGCTCGCCGAAGCCGAAGTAGCCGTCGCACAGCGCGAAGAACACGCGCTTCGGAATCGACGTCAACAGACGCTTCGGGCGATCGCGCGCCGTCGAATCGCAGAACACGGCGCGGCGCTTGCCCGTCACCACGCACGCGGCGAGCATCGCCCAGTACTCCGGGCGGTGATAGCCTGGCAGCACGATCAGGTCCGACTTCGCCTTCAGCACTTCCAGGACAAGACGCTTCGTCAATTGCCAGCGCGGCACGTCCTCGTAGCAGCCGTCGAAGAGCTTGTGCATCGGATAGCGATGAAACGAATAGTCGACGTCCGAAAAACCGATCCGATCATGTTCCGTGTCCGCGATCTGCACCATCGAGTAGCGGATAGCGCCCGATGCCGAGATGCTGTGCAACGCGGAGAACACGGCGCCCTTGTGCCGTGACCACACAACGTTATGAAAGATCGTGACTGACGCACTCATTTCTTACTGTCCTTATTCGATCGAAACTGTTGTTTCTCCCAGCAAAAAAAGAACGGACGTCGCCCTTATCCCGGTCCCGGGCAACGTCCGTCACCAGGAGCGGCTCATCAGGCACGCGCGGCCATCGCGAACGAAGGCGCAGCGTATTTTTCCCCATGCTTGTCTACAAACTTGTCTCCGTGCTTGTCTCCCTGCTTGTCTCCGAACTTCTCTTCATACTTCGCGGCGAATTCGCGATACGTATTCGCGATCCCGTCCGCGAGGCCGATGCTCGCACGCCAGCCCATCTGCGCCAGCTGCGACACGTCGAGCAACTTGCGTGGCGTGCCGTCCGGCTTGCTCGCGTCGAACTGCAGCTGGCCTTCGAAACCCACCACGTCGCAGACCGTCTGTGCGAGTTCGCGAATGCTCAGGTCCTCGCCGACGCCGACGTTGAACACGCCTGCGTTCACATCATGTTCGAGCACGAAGAGCGTCGCGGCGGCCAGATCGTCGACATGCAGGAACTCGCGGCGCGGCGTGCCGCTGCCCCACACAGTCAGCGATTCGTCGCCGTGCAGGCGCGCCTCATGCGCCTTGCGGATCAGCGCGGGCAGCACGTGGCTGTTGGTCAGGTCGTAGTTGTCGTTCGGACCATAGAGGTTGGTCGGCATCAGCGCGACATAATGCGTGCCGTACTCGCGGTTGTACGCGTCGCACAGCTTGAGGCCCGCGATCTTCGCGATCGCGTATGCGTCGTTGGTCGGCTCCAGTTCCGAGGTCAGCAGATACGATTCGCGGATCGGCTGCGGGCACAGCTTCGGATAGATACACGACGAGCCGAAAAACACCAACCGGTCAACCTTCGCTCGATACGCCGCGTGAATCACGTTGGTTTCGATCACGAGGTTCTCGTAGAGAAATTCGCCGGGCTGCGTCGAGTTCGCCAGAATGCCGCCGACGCGCGCCGCCGCGAGTAGCACGACGCCGATCTGCTCGATCTCAAAGAAGCGGTTCACGGCCGCCTGGTCGGTCAGATCGAGTTCGGCATGCGTGCGCGTGACGAGGTTGCGATAGCCGCTCGCCTCGAGCTTGCGCACAAGCGCCGAGCCGACCATGCCGCGATGCCCTGCAACGAAGATGCGTGCGTTTTTGTCCATGTCTGTCACTCGTGATGTTCCAGTGCCTTGAAGCCAGCGAGCGTCACCAGTGCATCGCGACGCGCAATTTGATAGTCCGAACGAACCATTTCCTTGACCAGCGAATCGAACGAAGTCGTGGGCTGCCAGCCAAGCTTTGCGTATGCCTTGGATGGATCGCCGAGTAGCGTCTGCACTTCGGTCGGGCGGAAGTAGCGCGGATCGACCCGCACGATCACATCGCCCTTCTGCACGCGCACTTCGCTATGCGACTCGACATGCTCGACCACGCCGACTTCTTCCTCGTCGTTGCCATGAAAAGCGACCGTGATGCCCAACTCGGCGGCCGCGCGCTGCACGAAATCGCGCACGCTGTATTGCACGCCGGACGCGATGACGAAATCTTCGGGCTGATCCTGTTGCAGCATCAGCCATTGCATTTCCACGTAGTCTCGCGCATGGCCCCAGTCGCGGAGTGCGGACATGTTCCCGAGATAAAGCGTCTTTTGCAGGCCAACGGCGATACGCGCAATCGCTCGCGTGATCTTGCGGGTCACGAACGTCTCCCCGCGCACTGGCGACTCGTGGTTGAACAGAATCCCGTTGCATGCGTAGATACCGTACGCCTCGCGATAGTTGACCGTCGTCCAGTAAGCGAACAGCTTGGCGACGGCGTAGGGGCTGCGCGGATAGAAAGGCGTCGTTTCCCGCTGCGGCACTTCCTGCACCAGCCCGAACAGCTCGGAGGTCGACGCCTGATAGAAGCGTGTCTTCTTTTCGAGGCCATTGGCGCGAATCGCCTCGAGGAGCCGGAGCGTTCCCAGACCATCGGCATTCGCGGTGTACTCGGGTTCGTCGAACGAAACGGCAACGTGGCTTTGTGCAGCGAGGTTGTACACCTCATCCGGCTCGACGCGTTGCATGATGCGCATGACGCTGGTCGAATCCGTCATATCCCCATGGTGCAACTGAAGGCATCGTTCCGGATCGTGCACGTCGCGGTAGAGGTGATCTATGCGATCGGTGTTGAATAGCGACGTGCGTCGCATGATGCCATGCACCTCGTAGCCCTTGTCGATCAGCAGCTCCGCCAGGTATGAGCCGTCCTGGCCGGTGATGCCCGTAATCAAGGCAACTTTCTTTGTCATCATTTTCTCCTGTGTCGATCGGAGTTGGCGCTTTAGCGCCTACTCCGATCCCATGCATGAAGCTGTCTTCCGGGCCGCGCCGTCTATACCCGATCGGACAGGAACCGCGTTTAGCCTGCGATACTCTCGTAACCGTAATAGCCGCCGCGATAACCCGAGCCGATGAAAGCGCCCGCCTGCGGCACGTCGGTCAACAACACCCCCTGCAAATCCACGCCGCCATTGCGCAGGCGCTTCGCGGTTTCCGCGAGCTCGCCCACAGGATGGCGACCGTGGCGAATCACGAGCAACGTCGTTCCCACGTGCTTGCCGATCACGGTCGAATCGGTGACGGCGAGCACAGGTGGCGTATCGATGATGATGAAGTCGTACTGCTTCTTCAGCTCTTCGAGCATCGTTTCGAAGCGCTTGCTCATCAGCAGCTCCGAAGGATGTGAAGGCAGCGAGCCCTTGGTCAGCACGTCGAGGCCCGGCAACACGTCGCGCTGGATCGACGATTGCAGGTCGCCGCCGCGCAGCACGTCCGAGAGGCCCGGCTGATGCTGCAGGCCGAAGTGCGAATGCACGTCACCGCGCCGCATGTCGCCGTCGATCACCAGCGTGCGCTTGGCCGTCGAAGCGACGAGCGCCGACAGGTTCACCGACAGGAACGACTTGCCCGCATCCGGGCGCGAGCCCGTCAGCATCACGACGTTGTTCTGCTTGTCGTCGACAGAGAGCTGCAGCGACGTGCGCAGATTGCGCACCCCTTCCACGGCGATATCCTGCGGCGCCTGTTCGGCGAGCACATGCAGGCCGCGCCGGCGCATCATCACGTCCTGCTGCAGGCGCATCTGCTGCTCGCTGCGCGGCACCACGGCGAACACGGGCACGCCCAGCGCGGCTTCAAGCTCATCCGGACGTTCGACGCCGCCATACAGCGTCTTGCGCACGAAGGCGAACACGATGCCGATAAAGAGACCCGCGCCGAAGCTGATCAGGATCACCAGCACGCGCTTCGGACGCACGGGGTCATCGGCCGCCTCGGCAAAGTCGACGATGCGCACGTCGCCCACCTGGCCCGCCTTCGCAATGCGCAGCTGCTGCGCGCTGTTGAGCAGGTTCGTGTACAGCTCGGTATCGACATGCACGTCGCGCAACAGGCGCAGGGCCGTCTGCTCGGTATCGGGCAGCGTCTGCACGCTCTTGCCCATCTTCGACAGATTGCCTTGCAGCCCGGCGATCTGTGCGTCGAGCGCGGCGACGGCCGGGTGATTCGCGGTGAAGCGTTGCGACATCTCCGCGCGCTGCGTCTGCAAGTCGACGAGCTTGGTCTTGTTGTCGACGATCTGCTGCAGCAGCAGCCGGCTTTCTTCGCTCAGGTCGACGGTGCCGTGCTGGTTGCGGAACGTGTTGTAGCGCTGCTCGGCGGCATCGAGTTCCTTGCGCAGCTGCGGCAACTGCTGATCGAGGAACGCCAGCATGTGCTCGGCTTCCGTCGAACGGCTTTCGACGTCCTGACGGATGAACTCGCGCGCCATGCTGTTCATGATGTCGGCCGTGAGCCTCGGATCGTGGCCTTCGAGGCTCGCGCGAATCACGCCCGACTGCAGCGTCGATTCGCCGATATCCATCGCCTTCTGCAGCCGCTCAACGGTCGTCAACGTGGACCCGCGCGTCAGCTCGTAACGCGTGCCCGGCGCACCCGTCATTTCATCGACGCGCAAGGTGATCGGGCCGGCCGGCGTTTCGCGCACGACGTTCTCGCCGACGCGTCCTTCGAGAATCGCGACGCCATCGGGATTGTTCAGCACGAAGTCGCCGTTCTGCCCGGCGATCAACGTGAAGTCCTTGTCGTACATGTCCTTCGCCGTGTCGAAGCGCGACACCTTGATGCTCTCGTTGCCCCACGCGTAGCTCGGCAACTGCAGCGCAGGCGGCAGCGTGATGCCCCACTTGCCGTTCATCAGCGGCGCGAGCAGCCCGCCGACGAAAGGCAACGTGTGCGGCCGCGCGGCGATGTCGAGGTGCAGCGACTTGACGGTCTCCTCGGTCACGAGCCGCGACTTCATCAACTCGATCTCGGCTGCTGTCGACGGCTTCGTGTCGAACATGCCTGTCAGCGGTTGCAGGCCGTCCTGCTTGTTATTGTTGTCGGCCTTGTCAACCACATGAAACAGCACGTCCGCACGATAGACGGGCGTCGCGATAAATGCATACGCGGTGCCCAGCGCCGTGATAGCCAGCGTGATCAACAGAATGGAGCGCCAGTTCGCGACGATGGCCTGCAGATAATCCGTCAGATGCATCTCGTCCGAACTGACATCCGTATAACGATTGTCAAAGTTGATAGCCATTTGCTTGATCCATCAAAGACCGACAGTGTCGAAAGCGTTGCGTTGTTTCACCCCGTTGATGCATAACGCATACCTGCCGCTTACTTCGCGAGCAACGCAGCCGTCACACCGGCGTTGATTGCCGGCAGCAGCAGCGTCAACACGCGGTTGAAGCGCACGAGGCTGTTGTTGTCGACATAGACGACATCCTTCGGCTGCAGCTCGAACTGGTTCGCGAGCAGCATCGAAACGGGCGAGGTCGTGTCGAGGTGATAGATCTCCGGCTTGTCGCTCGTCGAATTGCGGATGACGAAGGTCTGCTTCGCGTCGGCCGTGTTCGGGTTGAAGCTGCCCGCCTGAGAGAGCGCTTCGGACAGCGACAGCTTGCCGTCGCGCATCGGCAGGATCGTCGCGGGCTTGTTCACTTCGCCCATCAGATAGATGCCGTTCTCTTCGCGTGCCGGCACGCGCAGCATGTCGCCGGGTTGCAGATAGATCGAGGTCGGCGCGCGGCCGCGTTTGATCAGGTCGGGCATGTTCAGGTCGTAGGTCACGCCGTTGCGCACGAGTTCGAGACGACCCTGGTCCGCGTTCGGCGTGAAGCCGCCCGTGCGGTTGATCGCTTCCGTCAGCGACATGGGGATGTCGTTGATCTGTGCGGGCCCGGGCGCATGCACTTCGCCGTCCACATACACCTGCGACGAGCGGAATGACGAGACACGCACGGTCACTTCAGGCTTCGAATACACGACGCTCAGCTTTTTATACAATTCTTTCTGGACCGTCGACGCGTCCTTGCCGCCCACATGCAGCGTGCCCGCATACGGGAACTGGATGTTGCCGTCGGCATCGACGAGAAAGCCGAGGCCCGGATCGTTCTTGTTGCCCGATGCCTGCGGCTGTCCGAGCGCGGCGGCCAGCTCGGGGTGGTCCCAGACGGTGATCTGCATCACGTCGCCGGGACCGATCTTGTAGACGGGCGGCTTGTTACTGAAGAGACCGACCGTCTGCTGGCTCAGATCCGTCGTCTGGCCTTTCATCTTCCGCACCAGCGACAGATTGATGTCGGTGATGGGAATCTGGATCTGCTGCTCGGCCTCGGTGCTGTACTCACCACCCGTATCCTGCAACGCGGCGGGTGTGATCATCCGTTGTCCGGGTGAGAGACCGCAGGCGGAAAGCAGCAACGTCATCGACAGCACTAACGGCGCATACACGCCTGTTCGAATGCGGTTCATGGCAGTTCCTCCTAACTCGGGAGCTTGGTCCTTTTTCATTGGCTTGCTCCCCGTCTCAATACGCGTTGGTATGAACGAAGCCCTTGACGATCGTGACGCCGATGATTCGCATATCGAGCCAGAACGTCCAGTGCCCCAGGTAATACAGGTCATGCGCGACGCGCCGCTCCATCTTCTCGATGCGATCGGTCTCGCCGCGAAAACCGTTGATTTGCGCCCAGCCTGTGATACCCGGCTTGATCCGGTAACGATGGATATAGCCAGCCACGACCTTCTGATACAGATCGTCGTGTTCGAGTGCGTGCGGGCGTGGCCCCACCACGGACATGTCGCCGCGCAGCACGTTGAAGAACTGCGGCAGCTCGTCGAGGCTCGTGCGGCGCAGGAACGCGCCGACCCTGGTGATGCGAGGATCGCCCTTGGTCGCCTGGCTGACCTTGCCGGCTTCCTCGGTGTGTACGCGCATCGAGCGGAACTTGTAGATCTTGAAGACGCGGCCATCGGCGCCCTTGCGCTTCTGGCGGAAGAACACGGGGCCGGGCGACGTCACCTTGACGGCAATCGCAATCGCGATCAGCAGCGGCGCGAGTCCGATGATGGCGGCCGCGGCGAACACGCGGTCGAACAGATCCTTCTTGAACAGCGCGCGCGACGACAGCGGCGACGCGACGAGGTTGATCGCGGGCACGCCGAGCAGTTCGATCACGCTGCTGGTGTCGAACAGCGCGAGGCTGCGCACGTCCGGCATGAAGCGGATGTTCACGAGGTCGTTGCGAAACTCTGTGACGAGGCGAAAGATCGTGCGCTCGTCGGTAAGCGACAGCGCGAGCCACAGTTCATGCACGTCGTTGGCGCGTACGTAGTCGGCGAACGCCGCCTGCGAATCGAAGCAGGTCACGCGTGGGTTGGTCAGCGGCGATTCTTCGGGGTGCGTGTTCAGTACGGCCGTTGCGCGAAAGCCCGTGGCCGGCTGCGATTCGACGCGGCGCAAGATCTGGTCGCAATGGCCGCCACTGCCGACGATCGCCACCTGATGCAGATTCCAGCCCAGGCGCCGCGCGCGAGCCAGCACGGCATGCGCGATCAGCCGCCATGCGATCAGCAGGCCGCCCGCCATCGCCGTCCAGTACGCAAACCAGAGGCGCGACACGATGTCGATCCGATGCAACGAATACATCAGCGCGAGCGCGCAGCCCTGCACGACGAGCCACGCGAGCGCGACCTGCCCGGCGAGCGCGAGCTTCGAGCGGCCGCGCCACGATACGTAGACGCCGAACGCTGGGAACATCGCCAGCGCAAAGGCCGCGGAAAAGAGAACGAACGCGTCGTAGAAGCCGCGCTGTGAAAATTCGTCGAAGCGGATCTGCGATGCGACGATGGCGCCTAAAAGTATCAGCGCCACGTCCGCCACCCGCGCGAAAAAGTCCTGTAAGTCCCGCATATCGGTCACCCTGCCGTTCGTCGTTCGTTACCTGCTCTCCGGGTGTTGCGTGTTACGCCGCCGCGCGCCTAACTCGCGGCGTGAGTCGGGCCCTGCCCCGTGCCCTGACTCTGGTTCTGGCTCTGGACCGGAAGCGGGCCTGCGCCCTGCAACTGCTTCTGGTCTTGCGCCTGTTCGCACCGTCCGTACGTGTCGTCGAAGCGCACGATGTCGTCTTCGCCGAGATACGAGCCCGACTGCACCTCGATGATTTCGAGCGGCACCTTGCCCGGGTTCTCGAGCCGGTGCCGCACGCCGAGCGGAATGTAAGTGGATTCGTTTTCGGTCAGCAGAAACTGTTCATCGCCGCGCGTGACGAGCGCCGTGCCGCGCACGACGATCCAGTGTTCGGCGCGATGGTGATGAAGTTGCAGCGACAGCTTCGCGCCCGGCGTCACGACGATGCGCTTCACCTGAAATCGGTCGCCGTGATCGATCGAGTCGTAGAAGCCCCACGGACGGCGCACCTTGCGATGCGCGTCGGCCTCGGGCGCTTTCTGCGCCTTGATGCGCGCGACCAGCCCCTTCACGTCCTGCACGCGCGAGCGGTCGGCGACGAGCACGGCGTCGGCCGTTTCGACGACCACGACGTTGGTCGTGCCAACACACGCGACCAGCCGTCCGTCCGAATGCGCATAGCTCGATACGGCACCTTCGAACATCACGCGGCCACGCCCGACGTTGCCGTTCTCGTCCTTCGGCTGCGCGGCCCACACGGCGTCCCACGAGCCGAGATCGGACCAGCCCGCGTCAAGCGGCACGACCACGCCCGCCGACGTCCAGCCCACCGTTGCATTCAGGCGCTCCATCACCGCGTAGTCGATCGAATCGGCGGGCGAGCGCGTGAACGCATCCGCCGCGGGACGGAACGTGTTGCCGTCCGTATGCCCTTGCACGAACGATGCGAGACACGCCGCGTGCATATCGGGCTGCAGCGATTGCAGCGTCGCGAGCCACACGCTCGCGCGCACGATGAAGATGCCGCTGTTCCACCAGTACGTGCCTTGCGCCAGGTATTGCTTCGCGAGTTCGGCGGCGGGCTTTTCGACGAAACCGTCGATCTCGCGCGCATCGTCATCCAGCTTCTTGCCGACGCGGATATAACCAAAGCCCGTTTCCGGCGCGCCCGGCGGTACGCCAAGCGTGGCGATCGAGCCGCGCTGCGCGTGGCGCGCGGCAACTTCGAGCGCACGCTGCAATGCGGGCACGTCGTCGATCGCGTGGTCGGACGGCATCACGACGAGAATCGCGTCTTCGCCGTTCGCGCAGGCGAGCGCTGCTGCCAGCGTGAGCGCGGGCGCCGTGTCGCGGCGCGCCGGTTCCACCACGAGACGCGGTGTGCACGAATTGCACGTCAACTGCTCGGCAATCACGAAGCGATGCTCTTCGCCGCACACGACAATGGGCGAATTCGACACGCTCCAGCCAGCCGGAAAGCCTTCCATCCGATGCACGGTGTCCTGCAACAGCGACTCCGAACCGACGACGCCGATCAGCTGCTTCGGAAAGTTTTCACGCGACATCGGCCACAGGCGCGTGCCCGACCCGCCCGCCAGGATGACCGGCACGATCTGCGTGCAGGCCGGCAGCGCGCTGCCCGGTGCAGCCGCATTCGTTGGATTGTTCTGGTCGATCAACATGTTTGGATTCCTTAATGTCCGTCACTTAACCCCTGCGATGAGGACCTGCGACACACCTCGAATCGTGACCGGTGACTAGATGCCGGCTTCGCGCCGGGTCTTCATCCGGTATTCCGTTGGCGAGACTTTCATCCGCTTGCGGAAGATCTTGGCAAGACGATCGCCGTTGCCCATTCCCGTACGCCGCGCGATCTTGTCGACGGGCAGTTCGGAATCGGTCAACAGGCTGCAGGTAATCGCGAGCCGTGCGTGCAACAGGTAGTCGGACGGAGTGACGCCCACTTCCATCTTGAAGCGACGCAGAAAATTGCGTTCGCTCATCGCGGCCACCTGGGCCGCGTCCGCGATCGAGATCGACCGCTGGCAATTCTCCTGTAACCAGCGCGCCGCAGCGCGCACCTTGTCTGCGGGACTCTTGCCCGAGCTGTCGCCCAACAGCGACATCAGGCTGTCACCGGCGTCGGGCATCAGGCGTTCGGCGACGTTGCGCGCGACATCGATGCCCAGATCGCGTTTGATCAGCATCAGCGCGCTCTTCATCGACTCGAGACGATCGTTCGCTTCGCTGCCGTTACGTTCATCGCGTTCTTCGCGCACGTTGTAGCTGCCGAATTCGCGTTGCTGAATGCCGTTGATGCAGGCCGCTTCGAGCAGCGAGCGTCCTTCGCCGATCGGACGCACAGTGCTGGTGTTCGCATGCACACGCCGCAGCCAGGCAATGAGCCGTTCGTCGCGGGCCGCGGCACGCGCACCTTTGCCGCCCGCGACGAAAAGCGCATCGAAGCCCATGTAATGACGTGCGTCGAGCCCATCCGTCCAGACTCGAATCGACGACGAGCACGTAATGTTGCCGCCGGCAGCCGAGAGGAAACTCACGTCATACGTCCAGCTGTGACTGGCGGATGAAGACAGTTCGTTAGCAGCGTGAAAAACTTCAGCGACGATGCCTGCGCCAAGAAGAGAACAGCCGTCGAAAAGCAGAATTGCTATGTGGCGTGTAGCGGCTGCGTAGTGCGCGCTGCGCTCAGGCGCTCGCACCCAGCCAACCATCGGAGATTCAAGACTTGCATACGCCATGACTCTTCCCCCTTGACCATTCCGGCGTGGAAAGAACTGTATAAATGCATGCGATGTGCAGTGCATCATACGCATTAAAAAAACAATCCCGGCAGCTACTGACTGAAACTGACGATGTATTGGCGTATTCGGTCCGTTGGACGCTAACCGGCTTTCAGCCCGCATTTAACAATCACATAAACCGATTATTACGAGCCTCTATTCCACGCCTAATTCGCCATTTCATAAGACGAACCAGACTTACGCCTCAAAAGCCTCGTCAGGCTTGACACAAAGCCTTACAAATTGTTTCAATTTCGGTTTCTTCATACCAATTAAACAGCAATTTTTTCGGTTTTACATTTAGGGTCTGCAATACTTACCCGGAAGCATACCTGGTTATCCCGATTCCCCATTCAATTGCCAGTTTGCTAATATGAAATGACGGCTTTATTGATATGATGAAATTGCGCGCACAAGGGCACGAATTAGGAATTATAAGAACTGAAATGACGCGCCAAATAATTTCTTCTATTCCTTTTTGAGTGTCGCCATAAATAAATCAATTAATGTTTCAAACACGAAACATTGGGCCCCAGTGAGAGGCGCAATGGCGCTATCCAGGTGCAGTCAAACTGCCATTTTGGCAAGACATTCAGGTTCATTCGGACACGCAAACAGCGTCTCTCGGCGTTGCAGCCCTTATGCGGCGTGACTTCGCCGCATTAGTCGAATCTCGCCACGAACAAGCGTCGCGACGACGCAACATTCGTATCGATCCGCCAGCGAAGTTGCGCCCATGTACTAGGAAACGTCCAATTCCTGCTAACTCACCGGTGTAATCTGGGTCGCGGATATGCGCGTAACCGGTCATCAATACCGTTTGGGGGAAGAATGACTGATGGCGATAACAGTGTCGGTAAGAGATGCACATCAGATTTTCGGGCACTTCTTTCACACAATGTTTCGTTGAGCTTGCGAGTAGCAATGCTAGTCGTATCCATTGCCATAGCGAGCGGCTGTGACAATGCATCGGCCGATAACGAACAGGCTGCGAAGAATCCTGCTAACTGGACTCATTGCGCAGACGAGCGCGGTACGTGCAGCTTCAGCGGCACGCGCGACGTGCGTTATGGCAGCGAGACGCACAACACGGTCAAGTCGCTGACAAACGGCACGCCTTGTAACAACGCGATATTCGGCGATCCCGCGCCTGGCGAGCTCAAGCAATGCTGGATCGCGGGCGCGAACGGTTCAGCCAGCCCGTCCGCTTCCGCCAAAGCCACGACAGCATCCACGGGCGACGCCTCTGACGACACCGAATGGCCTACGAAAGCGCCGATTCGTGCGAATGATTCTCAAGGACTCCGTTGTAACAAATCGTCGGACGTCACGGCTGCGAACGCACAGGGTGATCTCATCGACGCAGACACACCGGGAAGTGACGGCACGCGTCTCTTTCCGCTCGACCGTTCGTTCCAGATTGTCATCACGACACGTGCGCCGCGCGACGACAGGCTCGCATGGAAGGTCCGCGATGCATGGGGCACCGTGCAGGCAAGCGGCACGTATGACGTTGCGCAAGGCGCGCGTCAGGTGACGTTGAATTGCGAATCATCGCTGGCGGGATACTTCGCGCTGTCCGCATCACTGGAAAAGGCGCGTGGGCAACTGGCGGCGCGCGGCACGCGTCCGCAAGGCATCGCGACATTCGGCGTGCTGCCCGATGTATCGGCGAGCGTGCCGCCCGTGCATTACGCGCACGCGGACCTGCATCGCTTCGGCGGCCAGGGCGGCGCGTTCGTCGGACCCGGCCAGCGCTGCTGCGACGGCGACGGCTATCGTCCGCTCTATACGCGGCTCGGCCTCACGTGGGTCAACGACAACCGCAACTGGTACAAGGAAGAACCCGACCGCGCGGACACCTTTAATCCCGCCACGCGACAACTTGCGCCGTGGTTCCGCAAAGGCGACCTGCTGCGGCTGATACAACTCGATGGCTTTCCTGGTTGGGCAAGTCCCACGGGCAAGCAGACGCATAGCTATCTGCCGAAGTCGACGGATGCGCTGCGCGAATACATGCAGCGCGTCGGCACTGAATCGAGCCGCGTGCGCAACACAGTCTTTCCAACGCAATCGAGCAACTACTACCAGGTGACATGGGAGCCCGATCTGGCAGGCGGCCTGCCCTGGCGCGACACCGATGCGAATTTCGTCCAGCTATATAAGTCCGTGCATGAAGGCATTCATGCGACCGATCCGAACGCCGTCGTGATGGGCCCGACGTTTGGATCGGTGGTTGGCAATATCGAATGGCTCAAGCGTCTCGCGCCGCTCGGCCTGCCTAAGTATCTCGACGGGATTGCCATTCACGGCTACTACGATCCGGGCGGCAACAGCCCGTCGCATCCGCCCGAACGTCTGATGAACGACAGCAATCCGCAACAGGCGCAATACGCGCTGCCGAACGCGATGCGCGCCTTGCGACGCGTGATGACGGATCAGTACAGGCCAGGCGCAAAGCTGTTCGCAACGGAGACCGGCATCAGCTACGACGTCGGTGAAGAGTATGGCCCGCGCTATCCGCCCAACGATGTGCTGTACGCGCAAGGCGCCGTCGTCGCTCGTACGCATCTGATCCTGCTCGGCGAAGGCGCCGACATGACCTACATCTTCTATTCGAACGACTCGCCCGCTGCGACGCCTGGCTACGGCGTGTTCTTCGATCTCGAACATCCAAAGGGCGCGTTCGGTCCGAGCACGGTCAGCCCGAAGCCCGCCGCATCCGCGATTGTCGCGATGACGCGGCTGATCGACGGCACGGCCACGCTCGGGCCCGTCAAGCGCACGCCTGCGGGCGTCTACGCGTACGCGTTCCAGCGCCTGAACAACGGCAAAGTCGTCACGGCCGCCTGGACGCACGACAACGCAAAGTGGAACAAGTCGACTCACTTCGACCCGACAGCGGGCGTCGCATGGCGTCTGCAGGTGGATGCGCCGGGCACCGCTGGCAAGGTCACGGTGTTCGACATGATGGGCAATCCGTTGAGCGTGTCGTACGAAGATGGTTACGTGTCGCTCACGCTGACGGAGACGCCCGTGTATGTCGTGTCGTCGAATGTCGCCGTGATGAAGGCCAACGTCACGACGCCGGCGGGCTACGTCGCGCCATAACCGCCCTCGTAGTCGCCGTAATCGCCGCGACGAAGCGTGCGCAAAACGGCGCGCAGCACGCGCGCACGCGCCGCCTTTCACTTTGGCCATACAAGACGGCATTTAGGCGTCAGACGACAGAACCGCGTTTTATTGCTACGTCTAGACTCTGTGCAAATGCTGCAAGCCGCGCGTCATGCGCGCGTCATGTAGCGCAAGCCATCGAGGCCATGACGACGGAGCGGTGGAATGACCGGTTTGGGCTGGATCATGGTGATGGTGGTCGCAATGCTGGCGTCCTGGCTGCTGCTTAGCGTGGGCGTCGCCGTTGCCATCGCCCTTCTGTTCGGCACCGCGTCGCGGCTGTTCGCCAGCGATCACGATCAATAGACAGGCAAGCCGGCCGCCCGTCACACGTGCGGCGCGTGTGACGGGCATTGTGCTGCATCCCGTTTGGCTGCATCCATTAAACAAGACTACATGACGAGAGAGAGACATGGCCGCCACGTGTGCCGATTATCTCGAAGCAGGCGATTTTCTCCAGGTCGTCAAGATGACACCGCTCGTGTCGATCGACCTGATCGTGTCCGACTACGCGGGGCGAGTGCTCGTCGGGCATCGGCGTAATCGCCCGGCGCTCGGCACCTGGTTCGTGCCGGGCGGGCGTATCTGCAAGAACGAGAGGCTTGACGCGGCGTTCACACGTATTGTCGACGCGGAACTCGGCATCTCGGGGATGGAGCGCTCGGCCGCGCGTTTCGGCGGTCTGTTCGAACACCTTTATAAAGACAACTTCGCCGGCGTGGACCGGATCTCGACACACAGCGTCGTGATCGCGTATTTCCTGACGCTCGAGAACACGACGTCCGTCGGGCGCTTCGACCAGCACAGCCGCTATATCTGGCTCACGCCCGAAGCGCTGCTCGCGCGCGACGACGTGCACGAAAACACGAAGGCGTATTTCCGCTGAGTCCGCGGGCGAGGTTCGTCGGCGGGCGATGTCCTTTCACAGTAAAAGTGGCGCGGCAGCTCGCGCCGCCGCGCCACGCTTGAGCGCCCCGAAATCAGACCCGGCTCAACAGTTCCGCCAGCTCTTCCTGCGCGCCCTCGCCGTTCGCGCCGGTTTCGCCGTGCATGCGGCCGCGCAGATAGGCATCGAACGCATCTTTCACTTCGGGATGGCGCAACGCGAACTCGACCGTCGCCTTCAGATAGCCGAGCTTGCTGCCGCAGTCGAAGCGCTTGCCGCGGTACTGGTAGGCAAGCGCCTGCTCCGAGCCGAGTAGCGACTGGATCGCATCCGTCAGCTGGATCTCGCCGCCCGCGCCCGCGCGCTGGCGGCGCAGATGATCGAACACCGCGGGCATCAGCACGTAGCGGCCCACGACGCCGAGATTCGACGGCGCGTCCTCCGGCGCGGGCTTTTCGACGATGTCCGACATCTTGAAGAGCCGATCATCCCAGCGCTTGCCGTCGATCACGCCATACGAGCGCGATTCCTGCTTGCCGATCTCCTCGACACCGACAATCGAGCAATGATAGTGATTGAAAAGGCTCACCATTTGCGACAGAACGGGCGGCTCGCCGTCGAGCAGGTCGTCGGCGAGGATCACGGCGAACGGCTCGTCGCCGACCAGCTTTTCCGCGCACAGCACCGCGTGGCCGAGCCCAAGCGGCTCCGGCTGGCGCACATAGCAGCATTCGACATGGCTCGGCTTGATGTTCTGCACCAGCTCCAGCAACGCGAGTTTGCCGCGCGCGAGCAGCTCGCACTCGACCTCGTAGGACTTGTCGAAATGGTCTTCGATCGCGCGCTTGCTGCGCCCCGTGACGAAGATCATCTCGGTGATGCCCGCCGCAATAGCCTCCTCGACCGCGTACTGGATCAGCGGCTTGTCGACGACGGGCAGCATCTCTTTCGGGCTCGCCTTGGTCGCGGGGAGGAATCGGGTGCCGAGACCGGCCACGGGGAACACCGCCTTGCGTATGCTGAGCATGCTCGCGCCTCTTTTGAGTGGTTTGATAAGCATCGATACGCCAGCGTATTCCGCGAATATCGAGCCGATCTGCCAACTTCTCGGTATTTTCCGACTCAAACCGCCAGACCTTAAAAACCTGGGCCTATGATGGACCCAAGGCACGCAGACCTTTATTCTTTCGCCGTCCTCGGCACTGGAGACAGACGATGCGATATGAGCACGCGGTGAGTCGATGGATGGATTCAACCTCGTCGAGCGCAGTCGTCAATGTCGGGCACATGGTCAAACGTATCGGCATTCTCGTTTTTGAACGATTTCCGCTGAGCGACGTGTGTCTGCTCGCTGACGCGTTCCGACTCGCCAACGAAGCACAGGCCGACCAGTCCGGCCTCGAGGGTGTGGGTATCGAACCCTCCTATTCGATCGTGATGCTGTCCGAAATGGGCGGCAGCGTCGTCAGCAGCTGTTCGCTGCGCGTGTGGACGGAAAGCCTCAATGGACCGCTGCTGAACGGCTTCGACACGATGTTCATCGTCGGCGGTCCGGGCGCGTCCCGCGCGAAGGTGAACGAGCGACTGATCCGGCGCCTGCGCGCGATCGCGCCGAAAATCCGCGTCGTCAAGGGGCTCGACGAGGGTCTCGGCGTGCTCGCGGCCGCCGATCTCGCCTTCGAGCGGCGCGGCTGGCGCAGCATGTCGGGCGCAACCGACGACTCGGGCACACCCGTCGCCCCCGTCGTACACGACACGCAATGGCACATCGAGCCCGGCGCCTCGATCGACGTCGACGCACCCGTGCGTTCGATCGCGGCCGCGCTCACGGTCATCAAGCGCGATCACGGCACGCCGATCGCGCGGCTGGTGTCCGAGCGCGCGCTGTCGGGCACGTCCAAGCGCCTCGATGCGATTCTCGACGACGACGAAAAAAAGGGCATCACCCGCAAGATCACGACGGCCGCGCACTGGATACGCGAGAACTACACGCGTCACATTTCGGTGGCGGAAGCCGCCGAAGTCGCGAAGATGAGCGAGCGCAATTTCCTGCGGCGCTTCAAGGCGCAAGTAGGGCTCACGCCGTCGGAATACCTGCTGCGCGCGCGGCTCGACGCGAGCTGCCTGCTGCTGACGGAAACCGACATGTCGATCGACGGGATCGCGCGGCGCTGCGGCGTGCGTAGCGGCGACGGGCTCGCGAAGATCTTCCGCAAACGTCTGTCCATTTCCCCGACCGACTATCGCGCGGCCCACCGGCACAGCATGTCGAAGAGCTGATCCCGACCGCGCGCCGGTTCGCATTCCCGTATTTGGGACGATTCATTCCGCATCAACACGGGCATGAGCTAATAACAAAAATAACGTTGGCGGCAGCAGCCAGGCGCCAGTACGATTCGCCCCTTTTGCGCGTTTTGCGCGCACCAGCCGAATGTCCACCGTTCTCGCGCCCGAAACAGGCGTCGCGCAAGCATCCTCCCGCGTACACAACAAGCCTGTCATCCGTTCCGCCGCCGATGTATCGGCACTCGTCAACCAAGGCGCCGCCATCGGCAGCGACGCGCGCATCGTCGTCGCGATTGCGCTCGGCGGCGTGTTTCTCGATGCCTACGATCTCGGCGCGCTCGCGTTCGGCCTCAAGGACGTCGCGCGCCAATTTTCGCTGACACCGGCCGGCACCGGCTTCGTCGCTTCTGCGATCACGTTCGGCGCTATCGTCGGCGCGTTACTCGGCGGCTTTCTGACCGACCGCATCGGCCGTTATCGCGTGTTCATGGCCGACATGTTCTTCTTCGTGATCGCGGCACTCGCCTGCGCATTCGCGCCGAACGCGTGGGTGCTTGGCGGTGCGCGCTTCGTGATGGGTCTCGGCGTCGGCATCGACCTGCCCGTCGCGATGGCGTTTCTCGCCGAGTTCTCGCGGCTGCAAGGCAAGGGCAACAAGGCCTCGCGCGTCGCGATGTGGTGCCCCGTCTGGTATGCGGCCATCAGCGTGTCATATCTGCTCGTGCTGGCGTTCTATGCGACCTTGCCGGAGAGCCATCAGCCTCTGCTATGGCGTCTGATTCTCGGCTTTGGCGCCGTGCCCGCAATCGTCATCATCCTGATCCGCAGCCGCTATATCAGCGAGTCGCCCGTATGGGCCGCGAATCAGGGCGATCTGAACGGCGCCGCGCAGATTCTCAAGCGCTCGTACGGCATCGACGCCGACGTCGCGCCGGACGCCGCCGCGAAGGCGACACAGAGCCACGTGCGCACGGCGTCGTGGAAGAACTACGGCACGCTGCTCAAGGGCGTCTATCTGAAGCGCACGGTACTCGCGACCGTTATCTCGATTGCGTCGTCGTTCGCGTATAACGCGGTCGCGTTCGGCTTGCCGGTGATCATTTCGAGCTTCCTCGCGCAGTCGATGCTCACCACGATCCTCGCGTCGCTCGTGCTCAATCTTGCGTTTGCGTTCGTGGGCGGCATCATCGCGGTGCGCATGGTGCCGAAGTTCGGCGCCTGGAACATGACCGTGGCCGGCTATGCGTGCCAGCTCGTCGCGCTCGTCGGGCTCGCCGTCGTCGGCAAGCCAGCGGGCGCCGCGCAGGTCTCCATCGCAATCGCGATGCTTGCGCTGTTCCTGTTCGGCCAGGGCTTCGGGCCGGGATCGCACACCATGACGTTCGCTTCGCTGAGCTATCCGACTTCGCTGCGCGGCGTGGGCGTCGGCTTCAACCAGACGCTGATGCGCGCAAGCTCGACCGTTTCGCTGTTCCTGTTCCCCGTGCTCGCCGCCGCGCTGCATACGCGCGTGTTCTGGATCATCGCAGTCGCGCCGCTGTGCGGCCTCATTGCGCTGCTCGCGATCCGCTGGGAGCCGTCGGGCTACGACGTCGACGCGGAAGACTTCGCGCCGGCCGCGTCGCTCAGGCAATAGCGAATTTCCTACGACAGCGCGATATGTGCTGTCGTCGCCAGACCGACAAGGGTCTCCGGGCAACCGGAGACCCTTTTTTACATTTTGACGGCACAAATCGTTGAGAAAAAGCATCGCGTGTCGTGCGTCGCCAACGCCTTATTCCGGAGTCCAGATATTTGCATTTATCGAGATGGAAAGACGTGCAATGATCGCGCCGCCATGCCCATGTGGTGACTGCACATCGACGTCATCCTGCGAGCGGGCATTCGTAAAAGAACGTTCTCATCTCAACGTCATGATCAATTTCCTGCTCGATCTCATTTCGAACCTGATCATCCTCGCCGTGCTGCTGACAGCATGTTGCGTGATCAACTGGATGAGGCCCGACGCGAAACCGAACGGCTATCTGGTGTTCGTCGTATTCGTCGCGATCGCGCTGCTGTTCGATGCGGCGTTGACCTTTCTGGTGTTCGCCGATTCGCAGGCGCGCTATGGCAAGTTCAGCACCGTGCAAGCGTTCATTCCGCGTCTTGCCGCCTATGTGACGGCATGCGGCATCGCCATCGGGCTGTCGCGCATGCGCAGCCGCAAGGCAGCCGGGCGCGCTGACGCTCGCACCGTCATCGGCACGTCGCCTTCCGCCAATTGAGCACGATCGGCGCGGACGTGCTCAGGCGGGAATATGTCTTGCTGACGGCCGCGCCATCGCCTATAACAGTCGATGATTGCAAGCGGCGGCAACAGCGCCGCCGTTTCTCGCATATCGGGCAACCTGCCCGCTCAAGCCGTTCGCCGTACGGATAACAACGTCGTGTAGCACAAGCGATGGACGCGGCGTCCGCCCTGCTGGTCCGCCTCGCGTCCACCGCCGTCGCATGCACGCAGTCAGTCATACGAACCGACTCAAGCGAGGGAATCGTGGATATCGAAGCCGTACGCGTCTTTCTGATGACCCGGGGCATCGACTTCGGGACCGAGGTACTCGGTGCAATCGTCCTGTGGATCGTCGGGCGATGGGTGATTGGGCTCGTCATCGGCCTGCTGCGCAAGGCGCTCGCGCGCAACAGCAAGGTCGATCCGACGCTTGCGCACTACCTTGGCTCGATCCTCGGCGCGCTTCTGAATCTGATCCTGATACTCGCGATCCTGCAGGTGTTCGGCGTGCAGACCACGTCGTTCGCCGCGCTGCTCGCGGGCCTCGGTCTCGCGATCGGCACCGCGTGGGGCGGTCTGCTCGCGCATTTCGCGGCGGGCATCTTCATGCAGGTGCTGCGACCGTTCAAGGTCGGCGATTTCGTGACGGCGGGCGGCGTGACGGGCACGGTTCAGGAACTCGGCCTGTTCGGCACCACGATCGTCACGCCTGACAACGTGCTGACCATCGTCGGCAACAACACGATCTTCTCGGGCATCATTTCCAATTTCAGCGCGCAGCCGGTGCGGCGCGTCGAACTGACGGCGAAGGTCGCGAACGGCGTCGATCCCATCGATGCGGCGAACCGGTTGCGGGCCGCCGTCACGAAGATTCCGAATGTGTCAGAGAGCCCGCCGCCCGATATCGAAGTGCTGTCGTTCACGCCGGAAGGTCCGCTGCTGTGCGTGCGGCCTTACACGCACAACGACAACTACTGGCAGGTGTATTTCGACACCAACCGCACGATCATCGAAACGTTCCGCGAAGCGGGCTATCCGACGCCGGAAACACCTGTCGTGCGGCGTGTGGCGCCGTAGCGTATCCGCTGCGATAGATCGGACTGTCCGATTGAACCTTGTGCGCAGCAGGCATCGCGTGGGGATGCCTGCTGTTCGCCCTCATCAATGCCCAGTGTTGTTACCGGCCGAGCGCTCCGGCTGACGCTTGCTGCGCATGACCTTCCACAACGCGCCGAGCACGACGGGCACCACGGCGGCGCCGATACCGACCAGCACGATCACATTCAGATACTGACGGATAAACGGAATATTGCCGAAGAAGAAACCGAGCAGCGTCAGAAGCAGCACCCAGAACAGCGCGCCCGCGACGTTGAAGAACTGGAACCGCTTGACGCTCATCTGTGACGCGCCCGCGACGAACGGCGCAAAGGTCCGCACGACGGGAATGAAACGCGCGAGCACGATGGTCTTGCCGCCGTGGCGCTCGTAGAAGTTGTGCGTCTTGCGCAGCGCCTCACGATCGAGGAACCGTTCGAGCACGGGTATGTGCGAGTCGAACACCTTCGGCCCGATTGCGCGGCCAATCATGTAGTTCACCGTGTTACCGAGCACGGCCGCCACCAGCAGCAGCACGATCAGCAACTCGATGTTCATTTCGCCCGTCGCGCAGAATGCGCCGCCGATGAACAGCAGCGAGTCGCCCGGCAGGAACGGCAGCACGACGAGGCCCGTCTCGCAGAATACGATGAGGAACAGTACCGCGTAGACCCACGCGCCGTACTGATGGATGAAGACTCCCAGAAACTTGTCGATGTGCAGGACAAGATTGACGAATTGCAGAAGCGTGTCCAAAGGTCGTCCTTTTAAAAGCAGATGGCTGGCATGACGGGGACGGCGGCCGGTCTCGGCGGCCCGTCCCGTATCGTGCGCCTCACGCAGGTCACGGCAGTGACGAAGCGTTCCGAGGCAGGAAATTGACCGCGCCATGATACCGAAAGTGCCATGACGACCTTAAAAAATGTCGTCCGTTGTCTGCACGTTCAGACGATCTGCGACGAATCGCTATAATTTCGCCATGTCCGCGATCCCCGAATCTTCCGAAACGCGTGCCGACGCGCCTGCCGACGCACATGACGCGCCGAGCCCGGTGTCCAGCCGCGACGCAAGCGCAGCCGAAAGCGCCCTTACGCCGCGTCCGCTGCGCGCGATCCAGCCACTGCCCGACCAGCTGATCAGCCAGATCGCCGCGGGCGAAGTGGTCGAGCGACCGGCATCGGTGGTGAAGGAATTGCTCGAAAATGCGCTCGACGCGGGCGCGAAGACGCTGCGCATCCTGCTCGACGAAGGCGGCGTCAAGCGCATCTCGATCACCGACGACGGCTGCGGCATTCCCGAAGGCGAGCTTGCGCTCGCGCTGATGCGTCATGCGACCAGCAAGATCCGCTCGCTCGCCGAACTCGAAGCCGTGGCGACACTCGGGTTTCGCGGCGAAGCGCTGGCGTCGATCGCGTCGGTGTCGGACATGCACATCACGAGCCGCACGGAGAACGATTCGCACGCGACGCGCATCGACGCGCAGACGGGCGCGTTGTCGCCTGCGGCAGGCACGCGCGGCACGACGATCGAAGTGCGCGAGCTGTACTTCAACACGCCCGCGCGGCGCAAATTCCTCAAGAGCGAACAGACCGAACTCGGCCACTGCCTGGAGATGATCCGGCGCGCGGCGCTCGCGCGGCCCGATGTCGCGATTTCGGTGCTGCATAACGGCCGCGCCGTCGAGCACTGGAACGCCAGCGATCCCGCCACGCGCGTCGCGAAGATTCTCGGCGAGACGTTCGCGACTGCGCATTTGCCGCTCGATGAATCGGCGGGACCGCTTGCCGTCTACGGCTGCGCCGGCTTGCCGACTGCGAGCCGCGGACGCGCCGATCAGCAGTATTTCTTCGTCAACGGCCGCTTCGTGCGCGACAAGCTGCTCACGCACGCCGTGCGCGCCGCGTACGAAGATGTGCTGCACGGCGACCGTTATCCGTCGTATGTGCTGTTTCTCGATCTGCCACCCGAGGCCGTCGACGTGAACGTGCATCCGTCGAAGATCGAAGTACGCTTTCGCGATTCGCGTTCGATTCACCAGTTCGTGTTCCATGCCGTGCAGCGATCGCTCGCGCGGCACGCGGGGGCATCGCCCGAAACGACGTCGGGTGGACATGCTGCGCGCATCGATCCGATGCCTTTTCCGACGCCGGCAACGCCCGCCACACCCGCATCATTTGGCTCAACGCCGCTTGGCGGCGGTTTCCGGGTCAGCGATGGCGGCAGTTCGCAACCGGGCAATACCTGGCTGCGCCAGGCGCGCATGACGCAAGGCACGCTGCCCGTCGCGCAGCCGCTCGCGCTTTACGACGCGTTGTTCGGCCGCAAGGACACGGGCGCGGGTACGCCACAAGGCACGACTTCTTTCGAACTGCGCGACGCGGCGGATTCCGTCGGGAATGATGGTGCGTCTGCGCCTGCCGCGGGCTTTGCAGGTTTCACGGGTTTGGCGCCTCAGTCGGCCATCGCGCCGCAGAGTTTCGACGCGAACGACGAACAGCCGCTCGGCTTCGCGCTTGGCCAGATCCACGGCATCTACGTGCTTGCGCAGAACGCGCGTGGACTGGTGATCGTCGATATGCACGCGGCGCACGAGCGGATTCTGTACGAGCAGTTCAAGAACGCGCTCGTGGACCGCGCGATCGCCGTGCAGCCGCTGTTGATTCCCGTGTCGATGCCGGCTGACGGGGTCGAGATCGGCGTCGTCGACGAGGAGCGCGAGACGCTCGATGCGCTCGGCTTTGATCTGGCCGTGCTGTCGCCGACAACCATCGCGATTCGCGCCGTCCCCGCGCTGCTGAAGGATGCCGATTTGCAGGCGCTCGCGCGCGCGGTGTTATCCGATCTGCACGCGTACGGCGGCTCACGCGTGCTGACCGAGCGCCAGCACGAGCTGCTTGGCACGCTTGCCTGCCATCACGCGGTGCGCGCCAACCGGCGCCTCACGCTCGACGAAATGAATGCGCTGCTGCGCCAGATGGAGGCGACCGAGCGCGCGGACCAGTGCAATCACGGGCGCCCGACCTGGTATCAGTTGACGCTCGCCGATCTCGATCGGCTGTTCATGCGCGGACAGTGAGCGGGTCCGTTTTGCGTTTTCGCTTACGTTTGTCACCACGCCTGCCATCACGCCTTTCATGACGCAGCACGCCCCCCAACCGATCGCCTGCCTGCTCGGCCCGACCGCTTCCGGCAAGACGGCGGCCGCATTGGCGTTCGCTGCGCGCGCGCCTGTGGAGATCGTCAGCGTCGATTCGGCGCTGGTGTATCGCGAGATGGATATCGGCACTGCGAAGCCGTCGGCGGAGGAACGCGCCGTCGCGCCTCACCATCTGATCGATATCGTCGATCCTGTCGATGCTTACTCGGCCGCCGATTTCCGCGCCGATGCGTTGCGCCTGGTCGGCGAGATCGTTGCGCGCGGGAATGTGCCGTTGCTGGTTGGCGGCACGATGCTGTACTACAAGGCGTTGACGCAAGGGCTGAACGACCTGCCTGCCGCCGATCCCGACGTGCGTGCGACGCTTGATGCCGACGCTGCACGCGAAGGCTGGCCGGCACTGCATGCGCGCCTCGCGGCTGTCGATTCCGTCACGGCCGCGCGCCTCGCGCCGAACGATTCGCAGCGCATCCAGCGAGCACTCGAAGTGTTCATGCTGACGGGGCAGCCGATGTCGGCGTTGCTCGCCGCGCCTACGCGCGATGATGATGCCGCGCGGCTTTATCGATTCGTTCCGATCGCATTGGAGCCTTCTGATCGGAGCGTGCTGCATGCGCGTATTGCGGCGCGGTTTGATGCGATGCTTGCGGCTGGGTTTGTTGATGAGGTGAAGCGGCTGCGCGCGCGAGGGGATTTGCATCCGGGGTTGCCTTCCATGCGGTGTGTTGGGTATAGGCAGGCCTGGGAGTATCTCGACGGTGAGACCGATTACGACACCATGCGGGATAAAGGCGTCTTTGCGACGCGGCAGTTGTGTAAGAGGCAGCTTACGTGGCTGCGGGCTATGTCGGAGCGGGTTGTAGTTGATTGTTGTGCTGCTGATGCTACTTTGCTTGCTCTACAGGCTATTGAACGAGTTGTTGGCTGATTTTTTTTTGTCTGCGACGCGGGCGGGTTTGTCTTTGTGCGGGCATTTGCGTTTGCCTTCGCGGCGCGGGCGGTTTGGTTTTTTGCCTTTGCGCTGGCATCCGCGATTTGTTAGCGTGCTTCACGCGTCGCCCCTGTGCGGGGCGGCACCTACTTTTCTTTGCCGCCGCAAAGAAAAGTAGGCAAAAGAAAGCGGCTAACACCGCCAGCTCTTCTGTTTGCCTGAGGGCCCCCAACGGGTCTTACACTTCACACGGCAACCACGTGACCCACGTTCGTTGCCAGCGCTCTTGCGGTGCGTCTCACCCGCTTCACGCTCCCGCACTACAGCACGCCGTGCCAGTTATGCCACCGCCGCCCAGGTGGCAAACTATGTGTCGGCCCCTTGTGCTCCACACGCGTCACTCCGAACCGATAGCGCACGCGTTCCACCTAGTAAGAGCGCAACCCTATACGACGCGACAACCTACACACAGTTTGCCACCTGGGCGGCAAATACCATTCGCTGCCGCTGGCCCGAGTACCGGTATTCGAAGCAGGTGAGGCGTTCATTCGAAGCGTTAGCAACGCACGCGAACAACGGTGTTGCCGTGTGAAGCGTAAGAACCTTTGAGGGCCCTCAGGCAAACACAAGAATTAGCGGTGTTAGCCGCTTTCTTTTGCCTACTTTTCTTTGCGGCGGCAAAGAAAAGTAGGTGCCGCCCCGCACAGGGGCGACGCGTGAAGCAGGCTAACAAAGCGCGGATGCCAACGAAACCACATGCAAACCAGAAAGCTGGTGCCGCAAACACGCCAACCGGATGCCAGCCAAAAGCCGGAAACACCAACCGGCAACGCCCCCATCAAAGAGCAAACTGCAAGAAGCAAAAAAGCCGCCCAACTCCCGCCGGACGGCTTCTCAAAAACTCTGCCTGAAAGGCAACTCAAACCACTACAGTCTGCGCCTCGCCTTCCTTGCTTTCACGCACGACACCGATCTTCCAGACCTCCTCGCCAGCGGCGGACAACAAGCCAGTAGCTTTATCCGCGTCAGCGGCAGAAACAATAACCGCCATCCCGATCCCGCAATTGAACACGCGATGCATCTCGGCATCAGCCACGCCACCATGCTTCTGCAGCCATACGAACAGCGGCGGCAGCGGCCACGCACGGTGATCAAGCTCGGCCGTCAGGCCTTCCCTGAGCACGCGCGGAATATTCTCAACCAGACCGCCGCCCGTGATATGCGCCATACCCTTCACTTCGAGCTGCTGCATCAACGCCAGCAAAGGCTTCACATAAATATGCGTAGGCGCCATCAACGCATCAGCAAGCGAACGCCCATCGAAATCAGCATTCAAATCCGGCTGAGCACGCTCGATAACCTTCCGCACCAGCGAAAACCCATTCGAATGAATACCGCTCGACGCAAGACCGAGCACAACATCGCCCGGCACGATCTTGCTGCCGTCGATAATCTTGCTCTTTTCGACCGCACCGACGGCAAAACCCGCCAGGTCATACTCGCCATCCGGATACATGCCCGGCATTTCCGCCGTTTCGCCGCCGATCAGCGCGCAGCCAGCCAGCTCGCAGCCCTGCGCAATGCCCTTCACGACCGTCGCGGCCGTGCCGACGTCCAGCTTGCCGCACGCGAAGTAGTCGAGGAAAAACAGCGGCTCGGCACCCTGCACCAGAATGTCGTTGACGCTCATCGCGACGAGATCCTGGCCGACTGTGTCATGCTTGTTCAGCTGGAACGCCAGCTTCAGCTTCGTGCCGACGCCGTCCGTGCCCGATACGAGCACCGGCTCCTTGTACTTTTTCGGCACTTCGAACAGCGCGCCGAACCCACCGATGCCGCCCAGCACGCCGTCGCGCAGCGTCTTCTTGGCAAAGGGCTTGATCGCGTCGACGAGGGCGTCGCCCGCGTCGATGTCCACACCCGCGTCGCGATACGACAAACCTTGGGCCGAATCAGGGGAATTCGGGGCGGATTTCGGTTGATTCATGGGGGGAGAGCTCGAAGGTCGGTAAAATGCGATTTTACCCGATGCCGGCCGCACGGCTGGAATTTGAGACGCCGACACGACACCAGGGAAACCCGTTTTGCAGCAAAACAGTCCGATCCTCACGCCGTATCAGCGCCGCGCCTTTATCTGGCTTGCCATTGCGCTGGCCGTCGGCATTCTGCTCTGGCTGTTGAGCCCCGTGCTCACGCCGTTCCTGCTTGGCGCGATCCTCGCCTATATCCTGCAGCCCGGCGTCGCGTGGATGACCCGCCGGCGCGTCCCGCGCGGCGTCGCCGCACTGCTGATGATCCTGTTCTTCGCCCTGATCGTCACGCTGCTGGGGCTGCTCGTGCTGGGCGTCATCCAGAAGGAAGTGCCGCAGCTCAAGCAGCAGGTGCCCTCGTTCTTCTCGCATCTGCACGGCTGGCTGCAGCCCAAGCTGGCGTTGCTGGGCATCATCGATCCGCTCGATTTCGCGAGCGTCCGCGACGTGGTGATGGGTCAGCTCGAAGGCAGCGCGCAGACGGTCGTGCTGTACGCGTGGACCTCGATCCGCACCAGTTCGAATGTGATGATCACCGTGGTCGGCAACGTCGTGATGGTGCCGCTCGTGCTGTTCTATCTGCTGTACGACTGGAACGCGATGCTCGCGCGCCTGCGCGGCTTCATCCCGCGCCGCTTTTTCGCGAAGACGATCCATCTCGCGCGCGACATGGATCACATGCTGTCGCAATATCTGCGCGGCCAGTTGCTCGTGATGGGCGTGCTTGCCGTGTTCTATGCGGCCGCGCTGTATATCGCCGGGTTCGAGATCGCGCTGCCCGTGGGCATCTTCACGGGGCTCGCCGTCTTCATTCCGTATATCGGCTTCGCGACGGGCCTCGCGCTCGCGCTTCTCGCCGCGCTGCTTCAATTTGGCGACTGGTACGGGTTCGGCGCCGTCGCTGTGATCTACGGCGTGGGTCAGATACTCGAAAGTTTCTTCCTGACGCCGCGGCTCGTCGGCGAACGGATCGGCCTGCATCCGCTCGCGGTGATCTTCGCGCTGCTCGCGTTCGGCCAGTTGTTCGGCTTTTTCGGCGTGCTGATCGCGCTGCCCGTCAGCGCGATACTGTCTGTCGCGTTCCGCGAGTTGCGGCAGAGTTATCTGTCCAGCTCGCTTTACAAGAACTGATCGCTTATCGGTTCGCATATCGGTCATTAACGGCTTATCTATTGTGTCGCGCCAATTGACGCTCGATCTCGGCACCCCGCCGCCATCGACATTCGACAACTTCTTCGCCGGCGCCAACGCCGAGCTGGTCACGCGCCTGCGCGAGCTGGACGCGGCGCTCGCGGCCGGCCCGGTCGCGGACCGCACGTTCTACGTCTGGGGCGAGACGGGCAGCGGCCGCACGCATCTGCTGGAGGCGCTCGTGCATGAAGCGCCGCCAGGCCACGCGCGCTACGCCGGCCCGCAGAGCAGCCTTGCAGCTTTCGCGTTCGACCCCGCCATCGCGCTGTATGCGATCGACGACTGTGACCGCCTGTCCGGCGCGCAGCAGATCGCGATGTTCAACCTGTTCAACGAAGTGCGCGCGCATCCGACCAGCGCGCTCGTCGCCGCGGGCAACGCCGCGCCGATGGGCCTCGACGTGCGCGAAGACCTGCGCACGCGCCTCGGCTGGGGTCTCGTGTTCCATGTCGCGCCGCTCGCCGACGATGGCAAGGCGGCCGTTCTGAAGCGCGCGGCGCGCGAGCGCGGCATCAATCTCGCCGACGACGTGCCCGCCTACCTGCTCACCCATTTCCGCCGCGACATGCCGAGCCTGATGGCATTGCTCGACGCGCTCGACCGCTTTTCGCTCGAGCAGAAGCGCGCCGTCACGCTGCCGCTTTTGCGCACGATGCTCGCGTCGCCCGACGGCGCCAGCACTGCGAGCGGCACGGTCGACGCCCCGCGTCGCGCGGCTGCTCAGGCTTCATCATCCGCTTCAAGTAAAATAGTCCCCCATGGCTAACCTCGCTCTCTTCGACCTCGATCACACGCTCATCCCCACCGACAGCGACCACGAATGGGGCCGCTTCATGGTGAAACTCGGCATTGTCGAAGCCGAAAGTTTCGCGCGTGAAAACGATCGCTTCTTTGCCGACTACAAGGCCGGCAAGCTCGACATTCATGCCTATCTGGTCGCGATGCTGACGCCGCTGGCGAAATACCCGCGCTCGCAGCTGAAAACGTGGCACGACCAGTACATGCATGAGGTCATCAAACCCGCCATCGTGCCCGCCGCGATGGAACTGGTGCGCAAGCATCGCGACGCGGGCGACCTGTGCTGCATGGTCACCGCGACCAACGAATTCATCACCGCGCCGATCGCCGAAGTGTTCGGCGTCGAGAAGCTGATCGCGTGCGAAGTGGAGACGATCGACGGTCACCCCGCATCGGACTACACCGGCTACCCGAAAGGCACGCCGAGCTACCGTGAAGGCAAGATCGTGCGCACGGAAGAATGGCTCGCGTCGATCGGTAAAACATGGTCGGACTTCGAACGCAGCTATTTCTACAGCGATTCGCATAACGACATCCCGCTGCTCGAAAAGGTCACCGACCCGATCGCGACCAACCCGGACGACACGCTACGCGCACATGCCCAGAAGCATGGCTGGCGCATCCTCGAACTCTTTCAACCCTCGTGATCAAGAAACTCATTCGCAAGCTGTTCGGACAGGACGCAGAGCCCGCTGACGAAGCCGCGCCTCCCGCAGAAGCAGACGACTACGCTGTGCCGGAAGAGCGCGCGCACACTAGCCGCTCACCCCGTACGTCATCGAAAGCTGGCGCTGCATCGTCGAAGGGCGGTACGCGCCGCAAGCCGGCGCCAGCAGCCGTACACGAGCCGGACGCGCCCGTCATCATCTCGTCGGACATTCACGGCATCGACCCATCGCTGATTTCGCGCAACGCGATCCGCGTGACGGAAGGCCTGCAACAGGCGGGCTTTCGCGCGTTCATCGTGGGCGGCGCCGTGCGCGATCTGCTGCTCGGCATCGCGCCGAAGGACTTCGACGTCGCCACGGACGCCACGCCCGAACAGGTGCAGAAGCTGTTCCGCCGCGCGCGCATCATCGGGCGGCGATTCCAGATCGTACACGTGCAGTTCGGCCAGGAAATCATCGAAACGTCGACCTTCCGCGCACTCGTGGACGCCCCGCCCGCCGATGCCGACGCCCCGCCGCCGCGCCGCCTGAAGCGCGACGAGCTGGACCGTCGCACGCATGCCGTCGATGCCAGCGGCCGCGTGCTGCGCGACAACGTCTGGGGCGAGCAGCACGAAGACGCCACGCGCCGCGACTTCACCGTCAACGCGATGTACTACGATCCCGCGACGCAAACCGTGCTCGACTACCACAACGGCATGGCCGATGTGCGCGCGCGCTTGCTGCGCATGATCGGCGATCCGGCAACGCGCTATCGCGAAGACCCGGTGCGCATGCTGCGCGTCGTGCGCTTCGCCGCGAAGCTCGATTTCGATATCGACGAAGCGACGCGCGCGCCCATCACCGAACTCGCCGATCTGATCAACAACGTGCCCGCTGCGCGTCTGTTCGACGAGATGCTCAAGCTGCTGCTGTCGGGCCATGCGCTCGCGTGCCTGCAGCGTCTGCGCAAGGAAGGCTTGCATCACGGTCTCTTGCCGCTGCTCGACGTCGTGCTCGAACAGCCGCATGGCGAGAAGTTCATCACGCTCGCGTTGAACAACACCGACGCGCGCGTGCGCGCCGGCAAGCCGGTGTCGCCGGGCTTCCTGTTCGCCACCCTGCTGTGGCACGACATGCAGCAACGCTGGCAGCAGTACGAGGCGAACGGCGAGTTCCCCGTGCCCGCGCTGCATCGCGCGATGGACGACGTGCTCGACATGCAGACCGAAAAGCTCGCCATCCACAAACGCTTCTCGTCGGATATGCGCGAGATCTGGGGCCTGCAGCATCGCCTCGAAAAACGCTCGGGCCGCAGCGCGCTGAAGTTGCTGGAACACCAAAGATTTAGAGCGGGGTATGATTTCCTCCTGTTGCGCTGCGAATCGGGCGAACTGGATGAGTCGGTCGGTTCGTGGTGGACGGAGTTCATCGAAGGAGACATCGCCGCGCGCGAAGCACTGCTTACGCAAGGCGGGAAGGACCGGGCGCCCAGAAAACGACGGCGGCGTAGCAACAGCCGAAACCGCAGCAAACAGGGCGACGGAATGGAGGGCGGCACGGCTTCAGAAAACCGCGCAGCAGACGATGCGAGCCACGACGGCCCGCATGAGGACTGACGCATTTCTGGCGCGCGCCGTCGAACGAAAGTTGCAGGAAGTTATGCCATGACGGTTGCCTATCTCGGCCTCGGCGCGAACCTCGGGGACGCGCGCCAGACCCTGAAAGACGCGGTGGTGTGTCTCGCACAACAGCACACCGTCACCGTGCTCGCGAAATCGAGCCTTTATAGAACGGCCCCGATCGACGCGGGCGGCGACGATTATCTGAATCTCGTCGTCAAGCTCGACACCACGCTGCCCGTTCGCCATCTGCTCGCGCTGTGTCACAAGATCGAGCATCACTTTGGCCGTGAGCGCCCCTTTCGTAACGCGCCGCGCACGCTCGATCTCGACATTCTGCTGTTTGGCGAGCACGCCATCGACGAACCCGATCTGATCGTCCCGCATCCGCGCATGACGGAGCGTGCGTTCGTGCTCGTGCCGCTCGTCGAAATCGAACCCGCGCTGATCATCCCGCAACGCGGCCGCGCCGATGCGTTTCTGGCAGCCGTCGCCGATCAGCGCATCGAAAAAATGAAATCTCCTTGCCAGTGCGTCGCGCCCAACCCGGCCGATGCGCTCCGCACGGACGACGCCAGTAACGATACGCCCAAGGGCGGCTGCCCATGAACTCCCTGCCGATGTCCGCCCCGCCGCTCACCGTCACGGCGCCCCACTTGCGTCCGCCGCACGGCTATCTGACGATCGAAGGGCCGATCGGCGTCGGCAAGACGTCGCTTGCACGCCGGCTCGCGCAACGCTGGTCGATGCACGAGTTGTTCGAGCGTCCGCAGGACAATCCGTTTCTCGAGCGCTTTTATCGAGACACGTCGCGCTATGCACTGCCCGCGCAGCTGAGCTTCGCGCTGCAGCGCGCGCAGCAGGTGCAGGACATCAGCGCGCTGCGCACGGCAGGCACGCCGCTCATCACCGATTTCATGACGCAGAAGAACGACATCTTCGCGCGCCTGACGCTACAGGACGACGAGTACCCGCTGTATCGCGCGCTCGCGGCGAAGCTGGATGTGCCCGGTCCGTCGCCGGATCTGATCATCTATCTGCAGGCGAGTCCCGAAGTGCTGTTCTCGCGCATTCAAAAGCGCGCGGTGCCGATGGAACTGCAGATTTCAGATGCGTACCTGCGCTCGCTGTGCGACGCGTACAACGACTTCTTCTATCACTACGACGGCGCGCCCGTTCTCACGGTCAGTGCCGAACACCTGAATCCGCTCGAATCCGACGCGGACCTTGCTTTGCTCGTCGAACGCATCGAATCGATGCGCGGGCGCAAGGAATTCTTTGTCAAAGGCGGCATGCTATAGCGTCTGGCTGTAGCGTGTAGCCGCGTTCCCAATGGATCACCCATGACCTACTTGCAGGAGACGAGCCGCAGCGCCGTCACCGTCCCGAAACTCCAGGCGATGCGCGAAGCCGGTGACAAGATCGTGATGCTCACGTGCTACGACGCGAGCTTCGCGGCGCTGCTCGATCGCGCGGGCGTCGATTCACTGCTGATCGGCGATTCGCTCGGCAACGTGCTGCAAGGCCAGAGCACGACGCTGCCCGTCACGATCGACGAAATCGCGTATCACACGGCCTGTGTCGCGCGGGCGAAGCCGTCAGCGCTGATCGTCGCCGACATGCCGTTCGGCACCTACGGCACGCCCGCCGACGCGTTCACGAACGCCGTCAAGCTGATGCAGGCAGGCGCGCAGATGGTGAAGCTCGAAGGCGGCGAATGGCTCGCGGACACGGTGCGCTTTCTGGTCGAGCGCGCGGTGCCCGTGTGCGGACACGTCGGGCTCACGCCGCAATCGGTCCACGCGTTCGGCGGCTTCAAGGTGCAAGGCAAGACGGAAGCGGGCGCGGCCCAGTTGCTGCGCGATTCGCGCGCGATGCAGGACGCGGGCGCGCAACTGCTCGTGATGGAAGCGATGCCGACGCTGCTCGCCGCCGAAGTCACGAAACAGTTGCGCATTCCGACGATCGGCATCGGCGCGGGCGTCGATTGTTCGGGTCAGGTGCTGGTGCTGCACGACATGCTGGGCATTTTTCCCGGCAAGCGTCCGCGTTTCGTGAAAGATTTCATGCAGGGGCAGCCGAGCATTCTCGCTGCCGTCGAAGCGTACGTGCGCGCCGTCAAGGACGGCACGTTCCCGGGACCTGAGCACACGTTCTGATTGATTCTGGCGGCGCTTCGATGCGCCGCTTTTTCATTGTGAATATGTGCGGAGCCGCGCAAACACTTTGAGACCGGTCCGATTCGACCTGCAATCGGTGTCGTCTATCTTCGTTCTCCTTTCAACGCGCTCAGTGCGCGCCAACGGAGATACGAACATGAGCCCCTTCTGCCTGATCGACGTCACGCGCATCCGTGACCATGGCAATCATCCCCACGAACACGACACAACGTGGCATGCGCGCCTCGCCGCGTGGATCGGTCGCCTGTTTCACCGGCATCACGCCTGATGCGCGTTCCTTCTACGTTGCCGGCTAAACCATTCAAGCAATAATCCGCGCCGGCATCGCCCCACGCAGCGCATTGCAGAGTAGCAGCGCTTGCGCATTCAACACATCTTCCCGAGTCAGCACCCGTTCGCCGGCCTGCATGTCGGGATCGTCCAGCAGCACGCTACGCATCACGCCCGGCAACACGCCCGACGACAACGGCGGCGTCCACCATCGTCCATCCAGCATTACGAAAACGTTTGACCGACCGCCCTCGGTCAGTTCGCCGCGTTCGTTGAAGAACAACGTGTCGAACGCATCGTGCGATTCGGCTTCGCGCCAGCCGCGATCGTATTCCGCGCGACGCGTCGTCTTGTGAAGCAGCAGCGGATCGGCCGCCTGCATCGTCGCGAAACCGTGATCGGGGCCGAGCAGCACGCCGGCCACTTCTTCCGTCAACGCCACGAGCGGCGCAAACGTGATTTCCGCCGCGCCGGCCTTGTCCAGCGTCAGCCGCATCCGGTGCGGCGTGGCGTTGCGCAGCGCCGCGCATTGCGCGACGAGTTGCGCGCGCACGCTGTCTTCGTCGAACGCAAAGCCCAGCCACCGGGCGCTATGGCCAAGCCGCGCGAGATGCCGGTCGAGATGCCGCACGCCGCCTTCACGCGTCGCATACATCGTTTCGAACAGCTGGAAGCCCGGGTCGGCTTCCGTCAGGAAACGTGCTTTCAATTTGCACTCCGCGTATTCGTCCTGCGCCACGCTATCGAGCACGATGCCCGCGCCGATGCCCATTTCGCCGTGCCGCGCGCCGTCCGATGTGACGGCGCCGAGCGTCAGCGTGCGGATCGCCACCGACAGACAAAAATCGCCGCACTGCTTGCCGACTGTCTCGCCAAGATCCGCCTGCGCGTCGAGCCAGCCGATTGCGCCCGTGTACAGCCCGCGCGGCGTGGATTCGAGCTGCTCGATCAACTGCATGGTCTTGTGCTTGGGCGCGCCCGTGATCGAGCCGCACGGGAAGAGCGCGCGCAGCACCTCGGCAAACGAGGTGCGCGGCTGCAACGTCGCCGTCACGGTCGACGTCATCTGCCATAACGACTGATACGGCTCGATCGAAAACAGCGCGGGCGTTTTCACCGTGCCGGTTTCCGCGATCCGCGACAAATCGTTGCGCAGCAGGTCGACGATCATCACGTTTTCCGCGCGGTTCTTCGGGTCACTGGCGAGGAATTCGGCAGCCGCGCGATCTTGCTGCGCGTCCGACGAACGCGGTGCGGTGCCTTTCATTGGCCGCGTGCGCAGCGAAGCGCCCTTCTTCTCGACGAACAGTTCCGGCGAGCACGAGACGACCCAGCGGTCGTCGGGCAACGCGATCAGCGCGCCGTAATGCACCGACTGCCGCGCGCGCAGCCGCCGGAACAGCGCGGCAGGTGTGCCGAACACGTCGAAGTACAACCGATAGGTGTAGTTGATCTGATAGGAGTCGCCGGCGCGCAGCGCGTCGTGAATCGCGCCGATGGCCTGCGTGAACTGCGTTTCGTCGACACTCGCATGAACGCCGCCGATGCCCGCCACAGAAGGCTCGACGGCCGCGCTGTCGTAGAGCGCGAGCCATGCGTCGACCTCGTCGCGCGACATCTTCCGGCAGGTGTCGAACAATAAAAAACGCAGCGTGCCGCTGGCACGCTGCGTCTTCTGCTGCAAAGCCTGTCCAAATTCGTAGTCGGCCAGCACGACCGCGAACAGCCCGCTGTCGACGTCGACCGATGCCGCCTCGCAAACGGCATCCAGCTGCGCGCGGTCAGTGCAAACGTGCTCGCGACGAAACCCCGTGTACAGCCGGCTCGAACGGCGACTCGCAGTCGAGTCGCAGTCGTCCAGCAACGCGAACACGGAGCTTCCTTCGTGAGCCGCTGTTTCCTGAGCCGCCATGCATGCCGCCAACGTCAGAACGCGTTAATCGAAAAAGCTCTTGACGCGGTCGAACCAGCTCTTGCTCTGCGGGCTGTGACGCGCGCCGCCTTCCACGAGCGACTTCTCGAACTGCTGCAGCAGATCGCGCTGCGCATCGGTGAGCTTGACGGGCGTTTCCACCTGAACATGCACGTACAGATCGCCCGCGATGCTCGAACGCAAACCCTTGATGCCCTTGCTGCGCAGCCGGAAAGTCTTGCCCGACTGCGTGCCTTCCGGCACCGTGAAGCTCGCGCGGCCGGCAAGCGTCGGCACTTCGATCTCGCCGCCCAGTGCCGCCTTCGTGAACGGAATCGGCATCTGGCAATGCAGATCGTCGCCGTCGCGCTCGAACACGGCGTGCGCCTTGATGTGAATCTCGACGTACAGGTCGCCCGACGGACCACCGTTGATGCCCGGCTCGCCGTTGCCAGCCGAACGGATGCGCATTCCGTCGTCGATGCCCGCCGGAATCTTCACTTCCAGCGTCTTGGTTTCCTTGGTCTTGCCCGCGCCGTGGCAGTGCGTGCAAGGCTCGGGAATGTAGGTGCCCGTGCCGTGGCACTTCGGACACGTTTGCTGAATGCTGAAGAAACCTTGCGACATCCGCACCGCGCCCGAGCCGTTACAGGTCGGGCACGTTTCCGGCTTCGTGCCCGGCTTCGCGCCCGAGCCGTGACAGATTTCGCACGACACCCAGCTCGGCACGCGGATCTGCGTGTCGTAGCCGTGCGCGGCCTGCTCAAGCGTGATTTCCATGCTGTAGCGCAGATCGGCACCGCGGTAAACCTGCGGACCGCCGCGGCCACCGCGCCCACCGGCCGCTGCCTGGCCGAAGATGTCGCCGAAGATATCGCCGAATGCGTCGGCAAAACCGCCGAAACCCTGGGCGCCCGCACCCGCCATGTTCGGATCGACGCCAGCGTGGCCGTACTGGTCGTACGCTGCACGCTTTTGTGAATCCGACAGCATTTCATAGGCTTCCTTCACCTCTTTGAAATGCTCTTCCGCATCCTTGTTGCCCGGATTGCGGTCAGGGTGGTGCTTCATCGCGAGCTTGCGATAAGCCTTCTTGATTTCGTCGTCGCTCGCGTTCTTTGCAACGCCCAGAATCTCGTAGTAATCCCGTTTCGCCATATCGGTTCAACGCCATCCGCGCGATGCGGCGCGGCGGCTCCTCTTGAATGCTGGAGTCTCGCGACTCGTAAGGCTCTGGCCTCGACCGCAATTACGGGTCAAAAGCCGCGCCCTCCATAAAACAAATGTGCCCGGAGAGCCGAAAGGCTCGCCAGGCGCGTGATCGGTTCAGACGCCGTGGAGGCGCTCAACCCTTTGCAGCCGGGCTGCGCACGGATGACATGCGCAGCCTTGCGGTCAGATAGCAACCCGGCTTAGTCCTTCTTCACTTCCTTGAACTCGGCGTCGACGACGTCGTCGGCCTGCTGGCTTTGGCCCGCTGCCGCTGCTTCCGCACCGGCTGCGCCCGCACCTGCCGCGCCCGCCGCACCTTGCGCCTGCATGTCGGCGTACATCTTTTCGCCGAGCTTCTGCGAGGCCGTTGCAACCGTCTCGATCTTCGCTTCGATCGCTGCCTTGTCGCTCGAGCCGCTCTTCAGCGTTTCTTCGAGGTCCTTCAGCGCGGCTTCGATCTTTTCCTTCTCGCCCGCGTCCAGCTTGTCGCCGTACTCGGTGAGCGCCTTCTTCGTGCTGTGGACCAGCGCATCGCCCTGGTTGCGCGCGTCGGCCAGTTCACGCAGCTTGTGATCTTCTTCCGCGTTCGCTTCCGCGTCCTTCACCATCTTTTCGATTTCGGCTTCGGACAGACCCGAGTTCGCCTTGATCGTGATGCGATTTTCCTTGCCCGTCGCCTTGTCCTTCGCGCCGACGTGCAGAATGCCGTTCGCGTCGATGTCGAAGCTCACTTCGATCTGCGGCACGCCACGCGGTGCGGGCGGAATGCCTTCCAGATTGAACTCGCCCAGCAGCTTGTTGCCCGCCGCCATTTCGCGCTCGCCCTGGAACACCTTGATCGTCACGGCGCCCTGATTGTCGTCCGCCGTCGAGTACACCTGAGCGTGCTTGGTCGGGATCGTGGTGTTCTTGTTGATCATCTTCGTCATCACGCCGCCGAGCGTTTCAATGCCCAGCGACAGCGGCGTCACGTCCAGCAGCAGCACGTCCTTGCGGTCGCCCGACAGCACCTGGCCCTGGATCGCCGCGCCGACAGCAACGGCTTCGTCCGGGTTCACGTCACGGCGCGGTTCCTTGCCGAAGAATTCCTTGACCTTCTCCTGCACCTTCGGCATACGCGTCTGGCCGCCGACGAGAATCACGTCGTCGATGTCGCTCACCTTCACGCCTGCGTCCTTGATCGCGACGCGGCACGGCTCGATGGTGCGTTCGATCAGGTCTTCGACCAGCGCTTCCAGCTTGGCGCGCGTGATCTTCAGGTTCAAGTGCTTCGGACCCGATGCGTCTGCCGTGATGTACGGCAGATTGATTTCCGTCTGCTGACCCGACGACAGTTCGATCTTCGCCTTTTCAGCCGCTTCCTTCAGGCGTTGCAGCGCGAGCACGTCCTTCGACAGATCGACGCCTTGCTCTTTCTTGAACTCGCCGATGATGTAGTCGATGATGCGCTGGTCGAAGTCTTCACCGCCAAGGAACGTGTCACCGTTCGTCGACAGCACTTCGAACTGCATTTCGCCGTCCACGTCCGCGATTTCGATGATCGAGATGTCGAACGTGCCGCCGCCCAGGTCGAACACCGCGATCTTGCGGTCACCCTTTTCGGCCTTGTCCAGACCGAACGCCAGCGCAGCAGCCGTCGGTTCGTTGATGATCCGCTTCACTTCCAGACCGGCAATACGGCCTGCATCTTTCGTAGCTTGACGCTGGCTGTCGTTGAAGTACGCGGGAACCGTGATCACGGCTTCCGTGACTTCCTCGCCGAGGTAGTCTTCAGCCGTCTTCTTCATCTTGCGCAGCACTTCCGCCGAGATCTGCGACGGCGCGAGCTTTTGCCCATGCGCTTCGACCCAGGCATCGCCGTTGTCGTGCTTGACGATCTTGTAGGGCATCAGGCCGATGTCCTTTTGCACTTCTTTTTCTTCGAAGCGGCGGCCGATCAGGCGCTTGACCGCGTACAGCGTGTTACGCGGATTGGTGACCGACTGACGCTTGGCGGGCGCGCCGACGAGGACTTCGTTGTCGTCCATGTAAGCGATGATCGACGGCGTGGTGCGCGCACCTTCCGAGTTCTCGATCACCTTGACCTGATTGCCTTCCATCAGCGCCACGCACGAATTCGTGGTGCCGAGGTCGATGCCGATGATTTTGCCCATTTTTACTAATCTCCTGACTTTGATCGCTGCGGGCATCGCTGGCTGACCCATCCGGCCACCGGGCGTCCCGCCCCTGAAATTCATCCTGCACCCAACATAAGTGCAGTCGCATCGTTTTCAAGACCCTTAATGCGATGCGGTCATTAAATTTTTTCAATCGGCCCGGCGGCCGATTGCGCCTTCGCCACTCGCTCCGACGCCGGCCGCCCCTACGGCAGCCGCGCGGATTTTCTCACGCGCCGCGGCGACGGCCGCTTCGAACTGCGCCAGCCCATGCCAGCCCGTCGCCCGCCCGAGACGCCTGCCCCGGTGAAAGAAGAACCACGTCGGCACGCCGTGCAGCAGGAAGCGCCGGCCCAGTTCGCGATGCTCGTACACATTGCTGTGAAACCAGCGCAGCCCGAGCGCGCGGATCGCGTCCGGCTGCGCGAGCATCGCCTTCTTCGCGATTTCGCAGTTGAAGCAGTCCAGCCCCCAGAAGAACACCACGGCCAGATCGTCGCCCACCGACTGAATGCCGGCGTCGAAGGTGTCGGCCGTGAGTGCCTGCATCTCGAAGACCGCGAACGCGGTACTGTCGACGGGAATGCCGGCCATGGCGGCGCGAGCGCCGCTTACTTCGGCGCCGCGACCGTGACCAGCGCCGGACGCAGCACGCGGTCGGCGATCACATAGCCCTTTTGCAGCACGGCGACCACGGTGTTCGGCTCCTGGTCGGCCGGGACCATCGAAATGGCCTGATGGCGATGCGGATCGAACTTCTCGCCAACGGGATTGAGAGCAACAACCTTGCCCTTCTCCAGCGCGCCCGTCAGCTGGCGCAGCGTCAGCTCGACGCCTTCGCGGACTTTCACGAGATCGTCGGAAGAGTGCGTGACGGCAGCTTCGAGGCTGTCGACGACGGGCAGCAGATGTTCGGCAAAGCTCTCGATGGCGAACTTGTGCGCCTTCGAGACGTCTTCCTGCCCGCGGCGGCGCACGTTCTCCGTCTCCGCTTTGGCGCGCAGGAAGTTTTCCTGCATTTCGGCCAGCTTCGCCTGCGTTTCGGCCAGCGCCGCTTCTACGCCGGACGTTTCGGCTTGCTGTGCGCCAGCAGCCGCCTCCGGCTGTTGCGCCTGGGCCTGCGGCTCGCCCGATGCGGCCTCTGCGGCCTGGCGCGCGGCTTCGTCGGCGGGCGTGGGATTCGGGCTCGTCGGATTCTCTTGCGTGTTTTCCATGTCGCTGAAATTCAAATAGATATGGCCAAGAAACGGCGGCAGTTTAACGGGACTTGCTCGATGAGCGTTGCGCCGATACAACATGCCGGCCGCGCGTCAACGGTGCAAGTAAGGGTGCGCACGCCGTATTTCAAGGCTCCCGCCGATGCTTTTTGCACCTCGCAGGGGCCGGGAAATCTGGCGTAACAAGCATTTCGAGCGCGACATCATATTGAGATTGAGCGCGCTGCGCGAGTGTCCTAAACTCAACTAAAGCGTCCGAAAAGGCACGTTAACCCTAATCTGACGTACGGCTTACTACCAGCTGAATCGCCCGTTTCCGCTTGCAATCTCCATGGGGGAGTACCGTGAAACTGACCTTCGCTATATCGGTGGTCGCATTGGTACTCATCGCAGGCACCACGACCATCTGCATGTCCGGCGTCGTCAACGAACACACCACTGAATACGGTGGCGTTCATGCGACGATGGAACAGCTGTTCAACCCTCACGCGAAAATTTGTCGATGACGCGTCTGTCGCGCTTGGTCGGCCGCCCTTGCAATTCGGCGGCTGGCTCGCGATAGGTCTTGCGCCGCTCGTTCTCCTGCTGGCGCTTCTGCCTGCCCTCTTCGGTTTCCACGTAAAGCGTCTGCGCGACGCTCGCTGGCCCGCGCACGTCGCAGACGCCGAGCACCTGGATCTGCCAGACAATCCGTTCGATCTCGATCTCGACCAGATCGCCGACCCGCACATCCTTGGCCGGCTTCACCGTCGCGCCGCCGATCCGCACCCGGCCCTTCTCGACGGCATCCGTTGCCAGCGAACGCGTCTTGAAGAAGCGCGCCGCCCACAGCCATTTGTCGATGCGCAAGCGAGCGCCCGGTTCGGTAGAAATCTTGTAGTTCATCAGTCCTTCTTCAGGCGCTTCCAGACGCCATGAGCCGATACACGAATGCAGATTGCATGCCGGACACGGAAAAAATCAGGCGACGGACGCGCTTTGGGGCGCGCTCACCTGCACCGGCCAGCCTTGCAGATGCTGCGCGACGATCTCGCCGAGCGCCGCGATCCAAGCGGACGACGCGTTCAGGCAGGGAATGGCGTGAAAAACTTTCCCACCCGCATGCACGAATTCGTCGCGCACTTCCATGCCGATTTCCTCGATCGTCTCCAGACAATCCGCCGTAAAGCCCGGACAGAACACGTCCGCGCGATGCACACCAGCCGCGCCCAGCTCCTTGAGCGTCGGCGCCGTATAAGGCTGCAGCCATTCGGCCTTACCGAAGCGCGACTGGAACGTCACGCGGCATTCCACAGTTGTGAGCCCGAGCGCATGCATCAGCAGCGACGCCGTCTGCTGACATTGCTCGTGATACGGATCGCCCAGATCGAGCGTGCGCTTGGGCACGCCATGAAAGCTCAGCACCAGCTTGTCGCCCGCCGCAAAGTCCGGGCGGCCGTGCGCATGCCAGTAATGGTTCACCTGCGCCGCGAGCGCCGCGATATACGCGGGATGATCCGCGTACTGGCGAACGGTACGGATTTCCGGCTGGTTGCGCATCCGCTTGAGCGCGGCGAACGCGTCGTCGAAAGCCGTGGCCGTGGTCGACGACGAATATTGCGGGTACATCGGCATCAGCAGGATGCGTTCGGCGCCCGCCAGCTTCAGCTGGTTGAGCATGGCGGGAATGCCGGGCGTGCCGTAACGCATCGCATAGTCGACGATCACCGTGTAGTCGTTCACGTGCAGCAGATGCCGCAACCCTTCGACCTGCTTTTCCGTATGTACACGCAGCGGCGAGCCTTCAGGCATCCACACGGCCGCGTACTTCTTCGCCGAGGCGACGCCGCGAAACGGCAGGATCAACAGACGCAGGATGATTTGCCACACGAACGACGGAATCTCGACCACGCGCGGATCGGACAGAAACTGCGCGAGATAGCGCCGGACGGCGCGAGGCGTCGGCGCATCGGGCGTGCCGAGATTGATCAGCAACACGGCGACACGATGTGCCGCAGCATTCTGCGAGGGCCGCTCGAGGTCGAAGCGCATAGGCAAAGGGAAGAGCCGTGCAAGCGCGCGGCACGCAATGAATCGGGAAGCCCATTATAGCGGCGCGGTCTGCCGCCGATACCTGGCCGTTCGGCCAATTGGCACGGCGAAAAACGCCGCGCATGATGAACACCATGCCGGGCTCGACGCTACCCCTGGCTGAGCGTCATCGAAAGCAGGCGCGCCGTGATGTCGACGATGGGAATCACGCGGTTGTAGGCCATGCGCGTCGGGCCGATCACGCCGAGCGTGCCGACGATCTTGCCGTTCACTTCGTACGGCGCCGTCACCACGCTCATTTCCTCGATCGGGACGAGGTTCGACTCGCCGCCAATGAAAATCTGCACGCCTTGCGCGTGACTCGACACATCGAGCAACTGAAGGAGACTCGTCTTTTGATCGAATATATCGAACAGCTTGCGCAGCCGCGCCATGTCCGACGAAAGGTCGGCCACTTCGAGCAGATTGCGCTCGCCGGAAATCAGCACGGTTTCGCCCGTATCGGTGATGTCCGTGCTCGCGGTGACGGCTGCGTGCATCAGCGTCGTCATGTCGCCGCGCAGTTCGTCGATTTCTTCGCGCAGACGCAGGCGCACCTCGTCGAACGACAGGCCCGCGAAGTGCGCGTTGATGTAATTGGCGGCCTCGGTGAGCTGCGACGGCGAGAAATCGCGCTGCGTCGCCATGATGCGGTTCTGCACGTCGCCTTCCGGCGTCACGATGATCAGCAGGATGCGCTTGTCGGACAGGCGCAGAAATTCGATCTGCTTGAACACATGGCTGCGGCGCGGCGTCAGGATCACGCCCGCGAACTGCGACAGGTTGGACAGCACGCTCGCGGCGGCCGCGACCACCTTCTGCGGCTCGCCCGGCTGCAGCGTGGTCTTCACCGCGCGCATCACGGCGTCTTCGTCGGCGGCCGACTCGACGGTGAGCATCGTGTCGACGAAAAGCCGGTAGCCTCGCGGCGTGGGAATGCGTCCCGCCGACGTATGCGGACTGATGACGAGCCCCAGCTCCTCCAGATCGGACATCACGTTGCGGATCGTCGCCGGGCTCAGTTCGAGCCCGGAGTACCGCGAAAGCGTGCGCGAGCCGACCGGCTGACCTTCGGCGATATACCGCTCGATCAGCGTTTTCAGAAGGGTTTGTGCGCGAGGATCTAGCATGGCGAAAAATTTTAGCGTAACCACCGCATCGCGGCGAGCGCGCGGCGGCACGCGGCGCGGCGGCTTGACAGCCGTGCGCGCCCTGCGCGGCACCCCGCCCGCGCCCAAGCCGCATCGCATGGATCCAGACAGTCGTCACATCTGTCGTGAGGACTTCACCATTCTAACGATAATCGGGCGATGGCTGGCCGGCATCGCGCGGCCGTCGCGTGTCAGCCCCGGCGGGCGTGCCGCCGCCTTCTACGGTTCTTTTCAGGTCGCACCTATGGTGTAATGCCGGCATGCAAGCTAACAGCCAGTTCAAGACCGTTGCGCTCGTCGGGCGCAGCAACACGCCGGGCATCGGGGAACCGCTGACCGCGCTCGCCGCGTGCATCGGCAAGCTCGGCTTCGACGTCGTGTTCGAGGCGGAAACCGCGCAGGAAATCGGTGCGACGCAATGGCCTGCGCTGCGCCCGGCGGAAATCGGCGCGCGCGCGGACGTCGCCATCGTGCTCGGCGGCGACGGCACGATGCTGGGCATCGGCCGGCAACTGGCGCCGTACAGGACGCCGCTGATCGGCATCAACCACGGCCGGCTGGGCTTCATCACCGACATCCCGATCACCGACATGCGCGAGATCATTCCTCAGATGCTGTCGGGCACCTTCGAGCGCGAGGAACGCGTGCTGCTCGAATCGCGGATCATGCGCGACGGCCAGCCCATTTACCATGCGCTCGCCTTCAACGACGTCGTCGTGAACCGTTCGGGCTTTTCGGGCATGGCGGAACTGCGCGTCTCCGTGGATGGCCGCTTCATGTATAACCAGCGCTCCGACGGGCTGATCGTCGCGACGCCGACGGGCTCGACGGCTTATGCGCTGTCGTCGCAAGGGCCGATTCTGCATCCGCAGTTGCAAGGCCTCGTGCTCGTGCCGATTGCGCCGCATGCGCTGTCGAACCGCCCTATCGTGATACCGGACGACTCCAAGGTCAGCATCCAGATCATTTCGGGCCGCGACGTCAACGTGAACTTCGACATGCAGTCATTCACCGCTCTGGAGCTGAACGACACGATCGACGTGCGCCGCTCGCGCCATACGGTGCCTTTCCTGCATCCCGTCGGCTACAGCTATTACGCGACGCTGCGCAAGAAACTGCACTGGAACGAGTATCCGTCGCACGAAGACGATCCGCGCGACTGAATGCTCGCCAGCGCCGCCTGCTGCAAGTCCGAGCGTAACGACAACACCACACCAACTCACGCCAGCCACGCCACACAGACGAGCCATGCTCCGCCACCTCTCGATACGCGACTTCGTCATCGTCGCCGCGCTCGATCTTGAATTCGACAGCGGCTTCACAGTCTTTTCCGGCGAAACGGGTGCCGGCAAATCCATTCTCATCGACGCGCTTGCGCTGGCGCTCGGCGCACGCGCCGACGCGAGCGTCGTGCGCAACGGCGAGGCACGCGCGGACATCACGGCCGAGTTCGACACGCATCCGCACGTCGACACATGGCTCGATGAACAGGCGCTTGCCACCATCGAGACGGAGCACGGCAATACGGTGATGCTGCGCCGCGTGGTCGACGGCAACGGCCGCTCGCGGGCTTTCATCAACGGCACGGCGGCAACGCTCACGCAATTGCGCGAACTCGGCGAAATGTTCGTCGATATTCACGGCCAGCATGCGCATCAACTGCTGATGCGGCCCGATGCGCAGCGCGAACTGTTCGACACGCATGCCGGGCTGCTCGACACGAAAGCCGCCGTGACCCGCGCGTGGCGTACCTGGCGCGACGCGGCGCAGGCCGTCGAGACCGCGCAGAGCAAGGACCGCGAGCTACAACTCGAACGCGAGCGTCTTGCATGGCAGCTTGCGGAACTCGACAAGCTCTCGCCGCAGCCCGGCGAGTGGGAAGAGGTCAACGTCGAGCACCGGCGGCTGTCGCATTCGGCGAATCTGATCGACGGCGTGCAGGGCGCGCTGTCGGCGCTGTCCGAATCGGACGAAGCGATGCTCGGTCATCTGTCGTCCGTCATTACGAAAATACGCGATCTCGCCGAGATCGATCCGGCGCTGAACGACGCCCTCGCCGCGCTCGAACCCGCCGAAATCCAGTTGCAGGAAGCTGCGTATTCGCTGAGCCACTACGCCCAAAGGCTGGAACTCGATCCCGACAGGCTCGCCCAGGTCGAGAAGCGCCTCGACGCGCTGCATTCGGCGGCTCGCAAATTCCGGCTGCAACCGGAAACCCTGCCGCAAGAACATGAAGAGCGCCGCGAGCAGCTCGCGAAGCTAGACGCCGCCGCCGATCTCGACGCGCTGCGCGCCGCCGAGGCGAAGGCGAAGGACGCGTATTTAGCCGACGCGAAGGTGCTGTCGAAGGCGCGCGCGAAGGCCGCGAAAGCGCTGGGCGCAGCGGTGACGACGGGGATGCAGGAACTGTCGATGGCGGGCGGCAGCTTCGAAGTCGCGCTCGTGCCGCTGCCCGACGGCGGCGCGCATGGCATGGAACAGATCGAATTCCGCGTCGCGGGCCATGCGGGCGTGCCGTTGCGACCGCTGGCGAAAGTGGCCTCGGGCGGCGAACTCGCGCGTATCAGTCTCGCGCTTTCGGTGATCGCGAGCGCGGCCAGCCCGACGCCGACGCTGATCTTCGACGAAGTGGACACGGGGATCGGCGGCGGCGTTGCAGAAGTGGTCGGGCGCCTCTTGCATCAGCTTGGCGAACAGCGCCAGGTGCTATGCGTGACGCACCTGCCGCAAGTCGCGGCGCGCGGCGATCACCACTTCCAGGTCGCGAAGAGCAGCAAGGGCAAGAACGGCACGGTCAGCACGGTGACGTCGCTGGACAAGACGAGCCGTATCGAAGAAGTCGCGCGCATGCTGGGCGGCCTGGCAATCACGGCCACCACGCGCAAGCACGCGAAGGAAATGCTCACCACGGCTTAAAACGCCGGTCGTGGCGCGGAAGGCGCGGGCTCAACGCCCCGCGCCGCCGCGCAGCGTCATCCAAACACCCGCCGCCATAGCCGCAGCACGGCCTCGCGTTCGTTCTCGACGGCGTGCGGCTCGACGCGAGCCTTCTCCATGCCGTCGAGCCGCAGCTTGTGCTGCAGCTTCCGATACGTGCGGTAAGCCGCGCCCACGGTATCGGCCTCCTCGCCGCTCATCAGCCCGAAGCGCGACACCTCGCGCAACAGCGCGATATTGCCGGTATTGCGGATCAGCTCGGGATCGCGCGCCGCGTGCAGCAGCACCCAGTACTGCACGGTGAACTCGATGTCGACCATGCCGCCGCGATCGTGCTTCAGATCGAACAGTTCGGTCCGGTTCGGATGGCCTTCCTCGACACGCCGGCGCATGTCGACAATCTCTGCCGCGAGCGACGCGGCTTCGCGCGGCGTCGTCAGCACCTGTTCGCGGATCGCCTCGAACTGCGCGCCGACGGCGGGATCGCCCGCGCAGTAACGGGCGCGCGTCAGCGCCTGGTGTTCCCAGACCCACGCCGTGTTGGCGGCATCGCCCTCGCGCAACTGATAGCGGCGGAACGCGTCGAGATCGGTCACGAGCAGGCCCGATTCGCCGTTCGGACGCAGCCGCAGGTCGACGTCGAACAGCGTGCCCGCGCCCGTCGCCGTCGTGAGCCACGTGATCAGGCGGCGGGTGAAAGTTGCGTAGATGTCGGATGCGTTGTCGTCCGGATCGTCGTACAGGAAGATCAGGTCGAGGTCCGACGCGTAACCGAGTTCCTTTCCGCCCAGCTTGCCGTACGCGATGATCGCAAAGCGCGGCACCGCGCGATGGCGCTTGGCCAACTGGTTCCAGACGGCCTCGATGGTCACGTCGAGCACGGCATCCGCGAGTTCGGACAAACGGTCGCTGACATGCTCGACGCTCAGTTTGCCGGCCAGATCGATCAGCAGAATGCGGAACACCTCGGCCTGATGCGCGTGACGCAGCAGATCCATCTGCTGCTCGACGCCGTCGGCGGCGGCGAGCCGCGCGCGCAGCGTGCGCTTGAACTCCGGCCAGTCGAACGGGCTCGCCATCGCTTCGTCGTCGAGCAGTTCGTCGAGCAGTTGCGGATGGCGGATCAGGTAGCCCGCCGCCCAGCGCGACGCGCCCAGTACCGACAGCACGCGGTGCAGCGCCTGCGGATATTCAGTCAGCAGCGCGAGATAGGCGCCGCGCCGACCGATGGCTTCGAGCAGATCGAACAGGCGCACGAGAATATCGCCGCGCCGCTCGGCAGGCTCCAGCGTGTGTGCCGCCTCGAGCGCGCGCTGCGCGACGATGTCGAAGCGTTGGCGGCTGCGCTCCGCAAGCCCCGCATAGCGCGACGACTGCCATACAGCCTTCAGGCGCGCGAGCAACTCGGCGGGATGCTCGATGCCAAGCTCGACGAGCCGCGCGGCGAGCGCTTCATCGGCGCTGTCATCGACGAGTGCGCTGCTCCAGACCCACACGGCCGCGCCGTCTTCACGCGCGCCGCAGCCGCCTTGCCCGCTCACCTTGTCGGCGAATATCTGGTCGAACTGCTGTTCAACCAGCTCGCGATGCGCTTCGAGCTTCGTCATCAGCGACGCGTAATCATCGAAACCCATCGCCTGCGCGAGATGCGCGCGCTCGGTGGGATCGACGGGCATTGCGTGGGTTTGCGCGTCGTTTCGATATTGCAGACGGTGTTCGAGGTTGCGCAGAAACAGATACGCGCTCGTCAGATCCGCGCACACGCCCGGCGAAATGAGACCGCGCGCCGCCGCGTGGCGCAGCACGACGAGCGTCGGACGCACACGAAAACCCGCGTCCTGGCCGCCGCGTATCAACTGGAACACCTGCGCGCTGAATTCGATCTCGCGGATGCCGCCGCGCCCGAGCTTGATATCGTCTGCCTTGTCGGGGCGCATCGACGCGCGCCGCTGCGCCTCCTGGCGAATCTGCAAATGCAGCGAACGGATCGCGCTGATCACGCCGAAGTCCAGATAGCGCCGGTAGATGAACGGCTTCACGATCGCGTCGAGCTGCTTCGACAGCCGGCGCGCCGAATCGCTGGCGTGTTCGGACACGAGCCGGCCCTTGATCCACGCGTAGCGCTCCCACTCGCGGCCCTGCACGTAGAAATACTCTTCGAGCATGCCGAGGCTGCACACGAGCGGCCCCGAGTCGCCGTTCGGCCGCAGCCGCATGTCGACTCGAAACACATAGCCGTCCGCCGTCACCTCGGCGAGCGCCGCGATCAGCCGCTTGCCGAGGCGCGTGAAGAAGTCCTGGGTGGCGATGGGCGAACGCTGGCCGCCCGTCGTCTCGCCGTCGTCCTCATAGACGAAGATCAGATCGATATCCGACGACACGTTCAGCTCGCGCCCGCCCAGCTTGCCCATGCCGACCACGCCCAACGACAGCCGCTCGCCCTGCGTGCCGCGCGGCTCGCCATAAAGCGCTTCGAGATCGGCGCTGACTACAGCCATCGCGCGCTGGACCGTCGCTTCGGCGAGATCGGTCATCGTGCCCGTCACTTCCGCCACGTCGGCTGCACCGGACAGGTCCCGCTCCATCACGGCGCAGAACACTTCTGCGCGAAGCTGGCGCAGCGCGTTTTTCAGTGCGTCTTCGGAGAGTTGCGCATCGGGCGTCGCGCGCAGAGCGTCCGTCAGCGCGTCGAGACGCTCGTCGATCCGCTCGCGGCTGATGGGCGCCTCCGCCAGCGCCGCGACGCGCGAAGCGAGACCATCATGCGCCGCATAGGCACGCGACGCGTAGTGCGAATAGCTGGAACTCAACAGGGATGGTTCGGTCATCAAAGATCTGGCTCGCTGGTTGCTTGGGTTCCTGCCTCGGGCCGTCGCAGCCGGAGCTCGCTCGAGCTGCCGACACCCCGTGTGGCCTTGTCCACACAGGCCGTACCTTAAGTCCGTGGCCGCTGGCCCGTGTGATACATTTCGTGGTTAGACCGCAAAACTAACATACGCCTACCCCGTCGCAGCATGTCCGAGCGAAACTCATCCGCCGACCCGCACGAAGCTGGACGCGTCAAGCCCGTAGGCGGACACGATCACGCAGTGCTGCGGCACACGCTGCGGGTCCTGCTTGGCATCGCGCTGTTCCTGTATTTCGTTGTCGTGCTGGCCGTTCTTGGCCTGCGCTACATCGTGCTGCCGCACGCCGATTCGTTTCGTCCGAGAATCGAGGCGGCCGTCTCCGAAAAGATCCACGCCCAGCTCAAGATCGGCAAGATCGCGCCGCACTGGACGGGCTTCCAGCCCGGCCTCGAAGTCACCAACGTCACCATCACCAACCGCGACGGCAAGGTCGCGCTGAACATTCCGCACGCGAGCGCGACGGTGTCGTGGTCATCCGTCTGGAAGCTCGCGCCGATCCTGTCGAGCGTGATCGTCGACAAACCGGATCTGCTAATTGAGCGTGAAACGGATGGCTCGCTGACCGTTGCGGGAGTGATGGTGCCGACCACGCATTCCGGCAACGACACCTTCAGCACGTGGCTGCTGCGCCAGGAGGCGATGATCCTGCGCGGCGGCACGCTGCGCTGGCACGACGCGCGCCGCGACGCGCCCGAGATCGCGCTACATGACATCCGCCTCGCGATCCTCAGCGACGGCTACGATCACCGGCTCGCGCTGCAGGCGCCGCCCAACGGCAAGCTGCTGTTCGGCCCGCTCGACTTTCGCGCGCACTTCCGGCACGCGCGCCTCGCCGCGATGGGCAAGCCGATCAACTGGACGGGCGAAGCCTACATATCGGCGGGGCCCGTCGATCTGCCGACGCTCGCCCGCTACATGGACTTCCCGATCGAAACCTACGCGGGCCGCGTCGACAACGCGATCTGGCTGCAGTTTGCGCAGGGCCGCGTGCGCTCGGCCTCGGGCGAACTGTCGGGCAACAACATCGCGCTGCGCGTGAAGCCGACGCAGCCGAAGCTCGACGTGCCCGTCGCGAGCTTTTCGTGGGCAGTCGCCCACGACGGCGACGACTGGACGCTCGACCTGAACAACCTGCGCGCCGAACTCGGCCAGCCGCCGCTCGACGACGGCACGCCCGTGGCCCGCATCCTCGCGTTGCACACGCTGTCGAGCCGCTACCGGATGCCGAGCATCCAGCACGGCCAGCTGATCAGCATTTCGGGCGATCGCGTCGATCTGGGCGTGCTCGTGGAATTCAGCCGCGCGCTGCCGCTGCCCAAACGCATTCTGAACAACCTCGTGCGCTTCAACCCACGCGGGCTGGTAGCCAACTACACGATCGAAGTCGAGCGCGGCAAGCCCGATTCGGGCGAGGCCGCCACCGAGCATCGCGAGCCGGGCGCGGAACCCATCGTGCGGTATCGCTTCAAGGGCGATCTGCAGGGCATCAGCGTCGCCGCGCAGGAGCCGCCGCCAGGACTGACCGCGAGGAACCACCCGCGCGCGGGCATTCCGGGCATCGAGAATCTCTGGGGCACGGTCGACGCCGACGAAAAACACGGCTCGATTGCCATCGATACGGCGAACGCGGCGCTCACGCTGCCCGGCGTATTCGACGACCCGCGCCTCACGTTCGATCATCTGAGCGGCAAAGGCACATGGACGATCGCGTCCGCCATCGAGCCAGGCCAGCAGCACAAGGCGTTCAAGGTCGATGTGTCGGAACTGAAGGTGTCGAATGCGGATACGGCCGCGAAGGCGACAGCCAGCTACTCGAACGTCGGCAGCGGGCGCGGCTCGCTCGATCTGAAGGCCGACTTCGAGCGCGCGCAGGTCACGCGGATCACGCGCTATCTGCCTACCAGCATCAGTGAAAAACTGCGCGTCTATCTGACCCACGGCTTGCAGGCGGGCGTGTCACACGGCGGCACGATCGAGATTCACGGCAATCTTGAGAAATTCCCCTACTCGCGTGACCCGAGCGCGGGCGTGTTCAGAATCGTCGCGCCGTTCAAGGGCGGGCGTTTCGACCCGTCGCCGTATCCGCCGCGCACATTGAAAAACGGCGCGCCGAACGTGTGGCCCGCGCTGGACGGCATCGACGGCACGTTCCAGCTGAAAGAGAAACTGCTGCGCTTCGACGTGGACCGCGCGCATTACAAGGGCGTCGCCATGCACAAGGTGACGGGCAAGATCGACGACCTCGGCAACCGCGCATCGAGCCTCATCATCACGGGCGACGGACACGGGCCGCTCGCCGACATGCTCGACTACGTGAACAACAGCGCGCTCGGCGGGATGGCGAAGCATGAAACGGAAAAGATTCATGCCGAAGGCCCCGCCGCGCTCGCGCTCAAGCTGACGGTACCGCGCAACCCGCCCACGCCGCCGGGCGTCACGCCGCCGAAAGTGCGTGTCGCGGTGGAAGGCTCGCTCGCGTTCGAGAACGACCGGCTTGCGGTGGACAACGTCCCGCCGCTGTCGCAGTTGCGCGGCAAAGTGCATTTCACCGAGCGCACCGCGCAGGTCGACGGGCTGTCGGGGCAGTTCATGGGCGGCAACGTGCATGCGAAGGGCGGCCTCGACGACAAAGGCGCCTATGCGCTCAACCTGTCAGGCCAGGTCGCCGTCGATGCCGCCCGCGACCTGAATCTGCGCGGCCTGCCCGCGCAGGTGCTGACGCGGATGAACGGCAGCGCGCCCTACGACATCAGCGTACGCGGCGCGAAAGGCCGTTTGCCCGATGTCGCCGTTCACTCGGACCTGACGGGGCTCGCGCTCAATTTCCCTGCGCCGTTCAATAAACCGATCGGCACGCCGATGCCACTCGACTTCACGTTCCGGCCGACTGTCGGGAACGGCGGCAGCAGCGTGGACGCAAGCAACGGCAGCGCGACGAACAACGGGTTGCAACGCGCCGACCTCAAGTTCGGTCCGATCGCGGCGACCTATCTGCTGCGCCACACGCCTGGCCAGCCGCCCGAAGTCGTGCGCGGCGCGGTCGGCGTGAACCGCACGGCGGAGTTGCCGTCGGAAGGCGTGATCGCCGCCGTGGACATCGACGCGCTCGACGCCGACGCGTGGCGCGCCCTGTTCCTGCAGATGCGCAAGGCCAACGAAGGCGTCGCCCCCGTACCGCCCAGCGCGACGGCCGTGCAGTTCATGCCGAACCGTTTCGCGATCCACATCGGCACGCTGACCTTGCTCAAGCGCCACTGGGAAAGCGTGGTGGTCGGCGCCTCGCACAACGATCGCCAGTGGCAGGCGAACATCGCGTCGAACCAGGTGTCGGGCCACCTGTCGTGGGTGCCGGGCGCGCAGCCGGGATCGCCGGGCACGCTGCAGGCGCGGCTCGCGCGACTCGTGATTCCGTCGGCGACCGAGAACGATCTGCTTGGCCCGGCGATCAACCAGCCCGCGCAGAACATTCCGTCGATCGATCTCGTCGTCAACGAACTGATCGTGCGCGAGCGCAACATCGGCAAGCTCGAAGTCAACGCGCATAACTTCGAGGACAACGGCACGCCCGTCTGGCAACTCGATTCGCTCGCGATCACCAACCCGGCCGCCGTACTGAACGCGACGGCGAACTGGCGCACGGGCCGCAATTACGGCGCGAACCAGGACGACGAAGCCGAGCGGAGCACCGAGCTCGATTTCAAACTGGACATCAAGGACGCGGGTCTGCTGCTCGAACGCGCCGGCCTCCCGCGCACACTGAAGGCGGGTGAAGGGTCGCTGTCGGGCAAGCTTGGCTGGCGCGGCGGCCCGACCAAGCCCGACTATCCGACGCTCAACGGCAATCTGGCCGTCGATCTGCGGCACGGGCAGATTCTCAAGGTCGATCCGGGCGTCGCGAAGCTGCTCGGCGTGCTGAGCCTGCAAAGCCTCGCGCGCTACGCGTCGATGAATTTCCGCGACGTGATCGGCGAAGGGCTGCCGTTCGAACACGTGACGGGCACCGCGCAGGTCGTGAACGGCATCGGCTCGACGAACAACTTCGAACTGGTGACAGCGCCCGCGCGCGCGGAGATGAAAGGCACCGTCGATATGACCACCGAAACGCAGAACCTGAACGTGCATATCGTGCCGACCGTCAGCGCGGGCGCGGGCGTGGTCGCAGCGGCCATCATCAATCCGCTGCTTGGCCTTGCCGCGCTGGTCGGCGATATCGCGCTGTCGCATTCGATCGAACATGCGTTTGCACGCGATTACGCGATCACGGGCTCATGGGCCAAACCGCACGTCGAGCGGGTACATGGAGATAGCGGTAATATGAACGCGCCGGCCGCCATCGCGACGCCGAACTGAGAACCGCACCGCGGTTCCGAGGTTTCTGGCGATGGCTGACGCGCCCTATGCATCGGGCGCGAACGCCGGCGTCCGCTGTCCGTACTGCCCATTGCAGGAGTCTTTCGAACGCCTATGAGCGACCTGAACACGCAGTCCGCGAAGTCCTTTCCCCACGCTGGTCCTTTCCGCGTCGCCGCGCTGCAGATGGTGAGCACGCCGGACCGCGACCGCAATCTCGCCGATGCCGACCACCTGATCGCGCAAGCCGCCGCCGATGGCGCGCAGCTCGTCCTGCTGCCCGAGTACTTCTGCTTCATGGGCCACAAGGACACCGACAAGCTCACCGTGCGCGAACCCTACGGCGACGGCCCGATCCAGCGCTTTCTCGCCGACGCCGCGCGCCGGCACAAGGTCTGGGTGATCGGCGGCACGCTGCCTTTGACCGCGCCTGAAGAAACCCGCGTGCTGAACACGACGCTGGTGTTCGATCCGCAGGGCAACGAGGCCGCGCGCTACGACAAGATCCATCTGTTCAACTTCGAGAAAGGCGAGGAATCGTTCGACGAGGCGCGCACGATCCGCCCCGGCGACACCGTCCGCACGTTCGACGCGCCGTTCGGGCGCGTCGGCCTGTCCGTCTGCTACGATCTACGCTTTCCCGAGCTGTACCGGCGCATGGGCGACTGCGCGCTGATCGTCGTGCCGTCCGCCTTCACGTACACGACGGGCCGCGCGCACTGGGAAACCCTGCTGCGCGCGCGGGCCGTCGAGAACCAGTGCTACGTGCTCGCCGCTGCACAGGGCGGCAAGCATGAAAACGGCCGGCGCACGTGGGGCCACACCATGCTGATCGACCCGTGGGGCGAAATTATCGACGTGCGCGACGAAGGCGCGGGCGTCGTCGCGGGCAATATTGAGCGCTCACGTATCGACGAAGTCCGGCAGAGTCTGCCGGCCTGGCGTCACCGCGTGCTGAGCTGATTACGTTTGACATGAACCGCACGTATTGAAAGTGCCGCCGACGTCACCCATCTGACTGGCATGCACCCACCGAATACCCTGAATCGAGCGAACTTCGCATGAACATCATCGAACCCAGCATCCGTAATCTCGCGACGGCCAAAGATGTGCTCCTCACGCCGTACGGCCTCGACGAAGGCGTGCTGACCCGCACCCTCGCCGAAATCTTCACGCATCGCGTCGACTACGCGGACCTGTATTTCCAGGCCACGCGCAGCGAAGCGTGGAGCCTCGAGGAAGGCATCGTCAAATCGGGCAGTTTCAGCATCGACCAGGGCGTCGGCGTGCGCGCCGTGTCGGGCGACCGCACGGCGTTCGCATATTCGGACGACCTGTCGCCTGAAGCGATTCGCCAGGCCGCGATCGCCACGCGCGCGATCGCGAAAGCGGGCGGCGGCAAGCAGAAGATCAAGGCGGCATCGACGCTGACGGGCGTGTCCGGGCGCGATCTGTATCTGCCGTCCGATCCGCTGCATTCGCTCGACGCCACCGCGAAGGTCAAGTTGCTCGAGCGCATCGAACAGATGGCGCGCGGCCGCGATCCGCGCATCACGCAGGTGATGGCGGGCCTCGCGGGCGAATACGACGTCGTGCTGGTTGCGCGCAGCGACGGCGCGCTGGCCGCGGACATCCGCCCGCTCGTGCGCGTATCGGTGACGGTGATCGCCGAGCAGAACGGCCGCCGCGAAATCGGCAGCGGCGGCGGCGGCGGACGCTACGACTACGGCTATTTCACGGATGAACTTCTGTCGAAGTACGTCGACGACGCCGTCCACGCGGCTTTGGTGAACCTCGACGCGCGTCCGGCCCCGGCTGGCGCGATGACCGTCGTGCTCGGACCGGGCTGGCCCGGCGTGCTGCTGCACGAAGCAATCGGCCACGGTCTGGAAGGCGACTTCAACCGCAAGGGCTCGTCGGCGTTCGCCGGGCGCATCGGTGAGCAGGTCGCGGCGAAGGGCGTGACGGTGGTCGACGACGGCACGCTGCCGAATCGCCGCGGCTCGCTCAACATCGACGACGAAGGCAACCCGACGCAGTGTACGACGCTGATCGAAGACGGCATCCTGAAGGGCTATATCCAGGACACGCTGAACGCGCGCCTGATGAAAATGCCCGTGACGGGCAACGCGCGCCGCGAATCGTATGCCGCGCTGCCGATGCCGCGCATGACCAACACGTACATGCTCAACGGCGACAAGGACCCGCGGGAAATCATCGCTTCCGTGAAGAACGGTCTGTATGCGGTGAACTTCGGCGGTGGCCAGGTCGACATCACGAACGGCAAGTTCGTGTTCTCGGCGTCTGAGGCGTACATGATCGAAAACGGCAAGATCACGTATCCCGTCAAGGGCGCGACGCTGATCGGCAGCGGCCCGGAGTCGCTCAAGTATGTGAGCATGATCGGTAACGACATGTCGCTGGATACTGGCGTCGGCGTGTGCGGCAAGGAAGGCCAGAGCGTGCCCGTCGGCGTCGGTCAGCCTACGCTGCGAATCGACAAGATGACGGTCGGCGGCACGGTGTGATTTCAGGCAACACGCACGCTTCACGCATTGAAAGCGCGAAGCGTGCGGATTTTCCGCATTTTTCAGGCCTACAGCTTGCCAGCCGAGCAAACCTCGGGTTATAAAGCCAATCAACCTTTTTGACGAGCCATCCCTTTTTCGCCATGTCCGCCAAGTTTTATTTTTATTTCTTTTGGGCATCTCAGACCGCTGGCGGATCGAGAGGGGTGTGAACGTACATAAGCACCTGAAATTCCCGAAAAAACCGCCAGCGAGTCTGGCGGTTTTTTTTCGTCCCTAACAACTTTGACTGTGACCTTTTTAGCCTGTTGACCTGTTCGCTGCGGCGCCGTCGTCAGATAGCAGACCGCTCGAACCGCGCTACTAAACGAATCGAGGAGAAACCCATGCCCCCGCACAATACCGACGATGTCCGCATCCGTGAATTGAAAGAACTGACGCCGCCCGCGCACCTGATCCGCGAATTCCCGTGCGACGAGAAGGTGTCGGATCTGATCTTCAACGCGCGCCAGTCGATGCATCGGATCCTGCACGGCATGGACGACCGCCTGATCGTCATCATCGGACCGTGTTCGATTCACGACCCGAAGGCCGCGATGGAATACGCCGGCCGCCTGATCGAGCAGCGCAAGCGCTTCGCTGGCGAACTGGAAGTCGTGATGCGCGTGTACTTCGAAAAGCCGCGCACGACGGTGGGCTGGAAGGGCCTCATCAACGACCCGTACATGGACAACAGCTTCAAGATCAACGACGGCCTGCGCGCCGCGCGCGAGCTGCTGATGAAGATCAACGAGCTGGGTCTGCCCGCCGGCACCGAATACCTCGACATGATCAGCCCGCAGTACATCGCCGATCTGATCTCGTGGGGCGCGATCGGCGCGCGCACGACGGAGTCACAAGTGCATCGCGAACTCGCGTCGGGCCTGTCGTGCCCCGTGGGCTTCAAGAACGGCACCGACGGCAACGTGAAGATCGCCGTCGACGCGATCAAGGCGGCATCGCAGCCGCACCATTTCCTGTCGGTGACCAAGGGTGGCCACTCGGCGATCGTCTCGACGGCAGGCAATGAGGACTGCCACATCATCCTGCGCGGCGGCAAGACGACGAACTATGACGCCGACAGTGTGAACGCCGCATGCAGCGACATCGGCAAGGCCGGCCTTGCAGCGCGCCTGATGATCGACGCGAGCCACGCAAACAGCTCGAAGAAGCACGAGAACCAGATTCCCGTGTGCGCGGATATCGGCCGCCAGATCGCGGCGGGTGACGAGCGCATCGTCGGCGTGATGGTCGAATCGCATCTGGTCGCGGGCCGTCAGGACCTGCAGGAAGGCTGCGAGTTGACCTACGGCCAGAGCGTCACGGACGCCTGCATCGGCTGGGACGACAGCATCGGCGTGCTGGAAGGTCTCGCGGATGCCGTCAAGCAGCGCCGCATTGCACGCGGCAGCGGCAACTGAACGCCGCGCTTCCCTCCTACGCACATCGTGCCCGGCTCATGCAGCCGGGCTTTTTTTTTTGGCCATTCGGCCGAATCGAATTTTCTCGCCCCTTTCGGTACCTTCAAATCTCGTTCCGGTGTTTGCGCAGATTGAACGCCGGAGATTTTAGGTATAAAATTTTGTACACGAAAGGAACACATGGAGCTGGAAAAAGAGATTCGCTGGGTCGGCTCCAGCTACAACGATCTGCTCGCGTTCCCGGATGAATCGCGCCGCCAGGCTGGCTTTCAGCTCGCCAAGGTGCAGGCGGGGCTCGATCCGGACAACTGGAAGCCGTTTGATATCGCCGGCGCGGGTACGCGCGAAATTCGCGTCAACGAGCAGGAAGGCGCATTTCGCGTGATGTACGTCGCCAAGTTTGTCGAAGCCGTTTATGTGCTGCACTGCTTCCATAAGAAGACGCAGGCTACCAGCCGGCAGGACAGGGAAATCGCCGAGGCGCGCTACCGCGCCGTGGCCAATGTGAGGAAAGTATGAAGACCATCGACACCAAGGTCCGTCACGTAACAAAACCGGGCGCGAATCTGTTTCTCGAGCTCGGCTTCCCCGCAGAAGAGGCGAAGCGCCTGCATGCCGCGTCGCAAAAGCAGATCAACGACACGCGGCTGCTCAAGGAACAGCTGATGACCGAGCTGTCCACGTGGATCGAGCAGCATCATCTTAAGCAGTCTGAAGCTGCGGAAATCCTGATGGTGTCGCGGCCGCGCGTGTCGGATGTCGTCAACAAGAAGACGGCCAAATTCACCATCGATACCCTCGTCGAAATGATGAGCCGTATCGGTAAGCCTGTGACGCTCGCGGTCGGCTGAGCGTCCTTGCAGGTCGCACCGCTATTCGCCGCGTTGCCGATCCGGCCTGTTCGCGCCGCGGTCGTGCCGCCATAGCACGTCGGCGCCGCCGTCCACGCGGTTCAGCACGCGTGCCAGCACGAACAGCAGATCGGACAGCCGGTTCACATATCGGCGCGGCGCATCGTTGATCGTCTCGACAGCGCCAAGCGCGACGATCGCGCGTTCCGCGCGCCGGCAAACGGTGCGGCACACATGCGCAAGCGAAGCGGCGCGCGTGCCGGCAGGCAGAATGAATTCCTTGAGCGGCGGCAGCGTCGCGTTGTATTCGGCAAGCCACGCGTCGAGTTGCGCGAGATGGGTATCGGCAATCATCGAATGGCCTGGGATGCATAGTTCGCCGCCGAGATCGAACAGATCGTGCTGGATCGACGTGAGCGCGGCGCGGACATCGTCGGGCAAGCTTTCGCACAGCAGCACGCCGATGTTCGAGTTCAGTTCATCGACGTCGCCGATCGCGGCAATGCGCGCGTCGTCCTTGCGCACGCGCTTGCCGTCGCCGAGACCCGTGGTGCCGTCGTCGCCCGTGCGCGTCGCGATCTTGCTCAAGCGGTTGCCCATGATGTCCGTGTCCTCATAATGTTCCGCGATGCATCCGTCCGGATATATCGCAGAATGCCGTTTAGCTTCGATCCATTATAAGGACGATCGGGCTAACCCTTGCCGCGCCTGTCTGCAAGCATGACGCCGCGCCAACGGTCGATGGGCGTAAAATGGGCATCAACCATCAGAATATTCGCCAACAGGAGACGCAGGTGAACCATCCCGTGCCGCCCGCCCCCGTGCGCCGCCCCTTTCCTCCTGAACTTCTCACTGCGCTCAAGTCGGCATTCGGCGAACGCGTATCCACGTCCGAAGCCGTCCGAGCCCATCACGGCCGCGACGAGTCGCCATTCGACCCACAACTGCCCGACGCCGTCGTCTTCGCGAACAGCACCGAAGACGTACAGAACATCGTCAAGCTGTGCGGTCAATACGACGTGCCCATCATTCCGTATGGCAACGGTTCTTCGCTCGAAGGCCATCTGCTCGCCGTGCAAGGCGGTGTGTCGATCGACCTTTCGGGAATGAACCGCGTGCTGTCGATCAACGCGGAAGATCTGACCGTCACCGTCGAGCCCGGCATTTCGCGCAAACAGTTGAACGAAGCGTTGCGGGACACAGGTCTGTTCTTCCCCATCGATCCGGGCGCCGATGCAAGCATCGGCGGGATGTCGGCGACGCGCGCGTCGGGCACGAACGCCGTGCGCTACGGCACGATGCGCGAAAACGTACTCGGCCTGACCGTCGTGCTCGCGGATGGCCGCGTGACCCAGACGGGTACGCGCGCGCGCAAGTCGTCGGCGGGCTACGACCTCACGCGCCTGTTCGTCGGCTCGGAAGGCACGCTCGGCGTGATCACCGAAATCACCGTGCGCCTGTACCCGCAGCCCGAAGCGGTATCGGCGGCTGTCTGCACGTTCCCTTCAATGGGCGATGCCGTACGCGCGGTGATCGAAACCATCCAGATCGGCGTGCCGATCGCGCGCGTCGAGTTCGTCGATTCGCTCGCCGTCCGCTCGATCAACCGTCATTCGAACCTGACGCTGCGCGAAGCGCCCACGCTGTTCTTCGAGTTTCACGGCACGGAAGCCGGCGTGAAGGAACAAGCTGAACTGGTTCAGGAAATCGCCGCGCAGAACAGCGGCGAAGGCTTCGAGTGGGCGACGCGTCCGGAAGACCGCAGCCGTCTGTGGAACGCACGTCACAACGCGTACTTTGCGATGCTGCAACTCAAGCCCGGCAGCCGCGCCGTCACCACCGACGTTTGCGTGCCCATCTCGCGGCTCGCCGAATGCGTGGTCGAAACGGAAGAAGACCTGAAAGCCTCACCGCTGCCCTGCCCGATCGTCGGGCACGTCGGCGACGGCAACTTCCACGTCGCGATGCTGATCGACCCGAACAAGCCGGAAGAACTGGAGGAAGCGGAGCGCCTGAATCATCGCATCGTGCAGCGCGCGCTGCGCATGGACGGCACCTGTACGGGCGAACATGGCGTGGGCCTGCACAAGATGGGCTTTCTGGTCGAAGAACACGGCCCCGTTGCCGTCGACGTGATGCGCTCGATCAAGCATTCGCTCGATCCGCGCAACCTGATGAATCCGGGCAAGATCTTTACGTGGGCCTAGGCCGGGCATAACCGTAGAGCTGGCTGCGCAGCGCAACGACGCGCGCGGCCGTCGATGGAGGAGACATTCCATGAACGCACCCGGCGAGCTGTCCCCCGAGCTTTCGCCCGAGATGCTTGCGCAACGTCAGCGCGAAGTCGTGCAGGCGTTAATGGCCGTGCTGCCAACGCATTGCCTTTTGTATCGCGAAGAAGACACTGTCGCGTACGAGTGCGACGGTCTTGCCGCATATCGGCGCTTGCCGCTGGCCGTCGCGTTGCCCGAGACGGAATCTCAGGTGCAGCGCATCGTGCAGATCTGCCACCGGTTGAACGTGCCGATCGTGCCGCGCGGCGCGGGCACGAGCCTGTCGGGCGGCGCGATGCCGATCCGGCATGGCGTCGTCGTGTCGCTCGCGCGCTTTCGCAAGATCATCGAAGTGGACCCGTATGCGCGCACGGCGACCGTGCAGCCGGGCGTGCGCAACCTGTCGATCTCGGAAGCGGCCGCGCCTTACGGTCTCTACTATGCGCCCGACCCTTCGTCGCAGATCGCCTGCACGATCGGCGGCAACGTCGCGGAAAATTCCGGCGGCGTGCATTGCCTGAAGTACGGACTGACCGTGCATAACGTGATGCGCGTGCGCGCGGTCACGATGGAAGGCGAAATCGTCGAGTTCGGCTCGCTCAGCCCGGACGCGCCGGGCCTCGACCTGCTGGCTGTCGTGATCGGCAGTGAAGGCATGTTCGCGATCGTCACGGAAGTCACAGTCAAGCTGATTCCCAAGCCGCAGGCCGCGCAGGTCATCATGGCGAGTTTCGACGACGTCGTGAAAGGCGGCGACGCCGTCGCGGGCATCATCGCCGCAGGCATCATCCCCGCCGGCCTGGAAATGATGGATAAGCCAGCCACGCGCGCCGTCGAGGAATTCGTGCAAGCGGGCTACGACCTCGACGCAGCGGCCATCCTGCTGTGCGAGTCGGACGGCACGCCCGAGGAAGTGAGCGAAGAAATCGTCCGGATGACGGCCGTCTTGCGCGAGCAAGGCGCCACGCGCATCCAGATTTCGCGCACGGAGGCCGAGCGGCTGCGTTTCTGGTCGGGCCGCAAAAATGCGTTCCCGGCCGCCGGCCGTATTTCGCCCGACTACTACTGCATGGACGGCACCGTGCCGCGCCGCAGCATCGGGCCGCTGCTCGCGCGCATCGAAGAGATGGAGAAGAAGTACAACCTGCGCTGCATCAACGTGTTCCATGCGGGCGACGGCAACATGCATCCGCTGATCCTGTTCAACGGCAACGATCTCGACGAGTGGCACCGCGCCGAGGCATTCGGTTGCGACATTCTCGAAACCTGCGTCGAACTGGGCGGAACGGTGACGGGCGAACATGGCGTGGGCATCGAGAAAATCAATTCGATGTGCGTGCAGTTTTCGCCGGAAGAACGCGATGCGTTTCACGCGGTCAAGCGCGCCTTTGATCCCGCCTGCCTGCTCAATCCCGACAAGGGCATCCCGACGCGTGCCCGCTGCGCCGAGTACGGCAAGATGCATGTGCGCGGAGGGCTGCTGCCTCATCCCGATATACCTCGTTTTTGAGTACCCGTTTTTGAGCACCTTCTTGCGCTGCCGGACCATGCGCGCCCTTGAACCAACATAACGCATAAGCGCAGCAGTACGTTTTATACGGGTCCGAACCGGGTTGCGAGCGCGGCTTGCCTCGGTACAATCGAAAGCACTACAACGAAGCAACGCACCATGAAAGAGGACGACATCGTCGCCGCGTGGTCGGAACGGGTTCGCGCTGCCACGGCCGCGCAGCAGCCGATCCGCATCCGTGGCGGTGGCACGAAGGACTGGTACGGCCAGTCATTGCAGGGTGAGGTCCTCGACACGCGCGCGCATCGCGGCGTCATCGCCTACGATCCGGCCGAACTGGTCATCACGGCGCGCGCCGGCACGCCGCTCCTCGAAATCGAAGCGGCGCTTGCTGAACACGACCAGATGCTCGCTTTCGAGCCGCCCCACTTCGGCCCGCAAGCCACGCTTGGCGGCTGCATTGCGGCTGGCATTGCTGGACCGCGCCGTCATTCGGCGGGCGCGGCACGCGACTTCGTGCTCGGCGCCATCGTCATGAACGGCCAGGGCCAGGTGCTGACGTTCGGCGGCCAGGTCGTGAAGAATGTTGCGGGTTACGACGTATCCCGGCTGATGGCGGGTTCTCTAGGAACGCTCGGGCTGATTCTCCAGTTGTCCGTCAAGGTGTTGCCGCGCCCGAAGGCCGAAGCGACGCTCAAGTTCGACATGAATGGCACCGACGCCGTCCGCAAGCTCAACGAATGGGGCGGCCGCCCGCTTCCCATTACGGGCAGCGCGTGGCGACACGGCACGCTCGCCGTGCGGCTTGGCGGCGCCGAGGCGGCCGTCAAGTCAGCGCGCACGTCGCTGGGCGGCGAAGTGGTCGATGCCGTCGAAGCCGAACGCTTCTGGGCGGGCCTGCGCGAACAGACCGACCCGTTCTTCGCAGCGATCGCGCCGAAGTCCGCGCTCTGGCGCCTCGCGCTGCCGACCATCACCGAGCCGCTGCAACTGCCCGGCGCGCAACTGATGGAATGGGGCGGCGCGCAACGCTGGTGGATCACCGACGCCGACGCGCAGACCGTGCGCATCAGCGCGAAACAGGCGGGCGGCCACGCGACGATCTTCCGCACCGGCCTCGGCTACGACCGAGGCGCAGGCGTGTTCACGCCGCTGCCCGCACCGCTGATGAAGATCCATCGCGGCCTGAAAGCTGCTTTCGACCCGGCCCGCATCTTCAACCGCGGCCGGTTGTACTCCGACTTCTGAGCGCCTGATGCAAACCAATCTCGCCGACTTCATGCGCAACACGCCGGACGGTGAAGAAGCCGACGCCATCCTGCGCAAATGCGTGCATTGCGGCTTTTGCACGGCCACCTGCCCGACCTATCAACTGCTCGGCGACGAGCTCGACGGTCCACGCGGGCGCATCTATCTGATCAAGCAGATGGTGGAAGGCGCGCCCGTCACACGCAGCACGCAGCTGCATCTGGACCGTTGCCTCACGTGCCGCAGCTGCGAATCGACCTGCCCTTCCGGCGTGCAGTACGGCAAGCTGATCGAGATAGGCCGCAAGCTCACCGAAGAGAAAGTGCCGCGCCCGTTCGGCCAGCGCCTGATGCGCCGGATGCTGGCGAGCTTCGTGCCGAACAGCACGCTGTTCACGCCCGCGATGCGGCTTGGCCAGCACTTCCGCCCGCTGCTGCCGAAGAAACTGCGCGACAAGGTACCGCAACGCCAGCGCCAGCTCGAATGGCCGACGGCCACCCATCCCCGCAAGATGCTGATGCTGGCCGGGTGTGTGCAGCCTTCGATGATGCCGAACGTCAACATTGCAACGGCACGCGTGCTGGACGCGCTGGGCATTCAGACCGTGATTGCACCGGAAGCCGGCTGTTGCGGCGCGATCCGCCTGCACCTCGGCTACAACGACGAAGCGCTCGATGACGTGCGGCAAAACATCGACGCGTGGTGGCCACATGTCGAACAGGGCGCTGAAGCGATCGTGATGAACGCCTCGGGCTGCGGCGCGACGGTCAAGGAATACGCGCACCTGCTGCGCAACGACCCTGCCTACGCGGAAAAAGCGAAACGCATTGTCGAACTGACGCGCGACATCAGCGAAATCCTGCCGGACTTCGAAGAAGCGCTGACGCCCCTCACGCGTCGCCGCGCAATTCATACGGTTGCGTATCACCCGCCCTGCACGCTGCAACATGGCCAGCAGATTCGCGGCAAGGTCGAGCATCTGCTGAACGCGCTCGGCATCGATGTCAGGCTGCCCGCCGATAGCCATCTGTGTTGCGGCTCGGCCGGCACCTATTCGCTCACGCAGCCCGCGCTTTCGTACGCATTGCGCAACCAGAAGCTGGAAAAGCTGAAGGCACAGGAGCCACAGATCATCGTGTCTGCGAATGTGGGTTGCATTGCGCATCTGCAAAGCGGCACCTCCACGCCTGTCGTGCATTGGGTCGAACTCGTCGAGCACATGCTCGCGTCCTGATCGGCAGAATCGGTTACAGACGGGTTGCGCGCAACCTGGCCGTTCGGCCAGGTCGTGACGCGCGGGCGGCGTCCGTATAATTCGATTCGTCGCCCCTCGCATCGGTACTCAACGCTTCATGCCCGCTCTCGCTCACAATCTCGACGCAGTGCATCAGCGCATCGCCCTCGCCGCGCAGGTCGCGGGCCGCGATCCGCGTTCCATTGCGTTGCTGGCCGTCTCCAAGACCTTTCCCGCTGAAGACGTTCGCGCCGCGCATGCCGCGGGCCAGCGCGCGTTCGGCGAAAACTACGTGCAGGAAGCGCTGACGAAAATCGAGGCGCTGTCCGATCTGCGCGCATCGCTCGGCTGGCATTTCATCGGGCCGCTGCAATCGAACAAGACGCGTCCCGTCGCCGAAAACTTCGACTGGGTGCATTCCGTCGACCGGCTGAAAATCGCGCAGCGTTTGTCCGAGCAGCGGCCAGATGCACTGCCGCCGCTCAATGTGTGCCTGCAGGTGAACATCAGCGGCGAGGCCTCGAAAAGCGGCGTGATGCCGGACGAAGCCGTCGAAGTCGCGCGCCAGATCGCCGCGCTGCCCAGGCTGCGTCTGCGCGGCCTGATGGCGATTCCCGAACCGGCAGGCGACGTCGAGCAGCAACGCGTGCCGCATCGCGCGTTGCGCGAGCTGTTCGAAAAGCTGCTCGCGGACGGTCTCGAACTCGACACGCTGTCGATGGGCATGTCGGGCGACCTCGAAGCGGCCGTGCTCGAAGGCGCGACCATCGTTCGCATCGGCACGGCTATCTTCGGCGCCCGCGATTACTCTCACTGAACTTCCGAACATCATGAAAATTGCCTTCATCGGCGGCGGCAACATGGCCGCTGCACTCATCGGCGGTCTGATCAAGCGCGGCGTTGCGCCGTCGGATATCCGCGCAATCGATCCCAACGAAGACGCGCGCAAGCGTAGCGAGCAGCAATTCGGCATCGGCACGAGCGCTTCGGCGGATGCGTCGCTGCAATCGTTCGATGCGATCGTGCTGGCCGTGAAGCCGCAGATCGTCAAGGACGTCGCAGCAGCGCTCGCGCCGCATCTGTCGGCGTCACAGATCGTCATCAGCATCGTCGCGGGCATTCGCGGCGCGGACCTCGGGCGCTGGCTCGGCGGTCACGCGCGTCTCGTGCGCACCATGCCGAACACGCCTGCGCTGATCGGCATGGGCGTGACAGGACTGGTCGCGATGGAAGGCGTCGACGCAGCGGGACGCGAGCTGGCCTCGCAGGTGCTCGGCGCGGTCGGCGAAACGGTGTGGTTCGACGACGAAGCGAAGATCGACGCCGTCACCGCGATCTCCGGCAGCGGCCCGGCCTACGTGTTCTATTTCATCGAGGCGCTGCAGGAAGCGGCGCGTCAGCTCGGCATGGACGAAGAGCAAGGCCGCGCGCTGGCCGTCGCGACGTTCACGGGCGCAGCGCAACTCGCTGCGCAGTCGGGCGAACCGGCAAGCGTGTTGCGCGAGCGGGTGACGTCGAAGGGCGGCACGACGGCTGCGGCGCTCGCCGCGTTCGACGCGCAAGGCGTGAAGGACGCAATCGTGCGCGGCGCGCTGGCTGCGGACGCGCGCGCGCGTGAAATGGGCGAGGAATTCGGCAAGCAGTGATATCGCTTGCCTGAATGGCACGGGCGGGCGAAGCAGCGATACGCATGCTTCGTCTCGCCGGACACTAGCGAATAGCGTCTAGAACGCCTGTGCCGCGTAATGCGCGGCAATGCCGGCGAACAACGCGCCGCCGAGCCAGTTGTTATGGCGAAACGCTGCGAAACACGGCATGCGTTCACGGTCCTTGATCAGCGTGTAGTGATAGACGGCACAACCCGCCGCCGCGGCAAGACCAATCCAGTACAGCACGCCGAAGCTCAGCGCAACGCCGATGCCCACATAGATACCGAGCGTCACCGCGTAGCAGAGCATGATCGCGAGTACGTCGAAGCGGCCGAACGTCAATGCGGACGTGCGAATGCCGATCTTGATGTCGTCGTCGCGATCGACCATCGCGTATTCGGTGTCGTACGCGACCGACCAGAACACGTTCGCAATCAGCATCACCCACGCGAGCGGCGGGACCTGATTCTGGATGGCGGCGAACGCCATCGGAATGCCGAAGCCGAACGCGATGCCCAGATACGCCTGCGGAATCGCGAAGAAGCGCTTCGTGAACGGATACGTGCCCGCGACGAACAGCGCGGCCACGGACAACTCCTTCGTCAGCGCGTTGAGCGGCAGGATCAGCAGGAACGCGATCAGCGAAAGCCCCGCTGCCAGCGCCACGGCTTCCCATGCCTTGATCTTGCCTGACGTGATCGGCCGGTTTTCGGTGCGCTTCACATAGCGATCGAAGTCGCGATCCGCGTAGTCGTTGATCGCGCAGCCGGCCGAGCGCATCAGTATCGTGCCGAGCGCGAAGATCACCAGCAAGGACAGCGACGGATGACCATCCGACGCAATCCACAACGCGTTGAGAGTGGGCCACAGCAGCAACAGGCTGCCGATCGGCTTGTCCATGCGGACAAGGCGCAGATAGAGCGGGAGTCGGGCGAACATGGCGGTGCGCGGAGATTCGATTCCCGTATTTTAGAGCAGTGCGCGTGGCAAGCCCTTTCGAACGCGCGGGCACAAAGCAAAAGCCCGGCGGAATCTAACCCGCCGGGCTTTCTTTGCCACATCTTCAGCGCGGCAGCGAGCGCTTCATACAGCGCCCGCGCTACGCCGCGACAGCGATTACGCCAGCATCGAACGCAGCATCCACGCGTTCTTTTCGTGCGTCTGCATGCGTTGCGTCAGCAAGTCGGCCGTCGGCTCGTCGTGTGCCGCGTCCGTCACCGGGAAGATCGCGCGCGCGGTGCGCACCACCGATTCCTGGCCTTCCACCAGCTGGCGGATCATGTCTTCCGCGGCGGGCACGCCGTCCGCTTCAGCGATCGACGATAGCTTCGCGAATTCCTTGTAGCTGCCCGGCGCGGCAACGCCCAGCGCGCGGATACGCTCGGCGATCAGATCGACGGCCAAGGCCAGTTCCGTGTACTGCGTTTCGAACATCAGATGCAGCGTGTTGAACATCGGACCCGTCACGTTCCAATGGAAGTTGTGGGTCTTCAGATAAAGCGTGTAAGTGTCGGCGAGAAGACGCGAGAGACCTTCTGCGATTTTCTTGCGATCCTTGTCGCTGATACCAATATTGACGTGCTGTACGGCTTCTTTCTTGGCCATGACGACTCCTTTTAAGAGTGATACGAACCGGTCTGCATGCCCGGAACTGCGCGTGTGCAATCGTTCAACGCTCGAACGCCCGCCAGTTTATCGTAGAACTGACAACCGTTCGCGAGACCCAACGCCGCGCTGCTCATGCCTTCCAGACCACGCATGGCCATGCGCGATTCGTCATCCGCGGACTGCATGCACCAGACTTGCGACGATCGTCACATAGCCACTGCCGAGGATCGCGAAACCCACGAGCTTCTGGAAAAGCATCGGGCCGTTCACCTGTTGTGCGACGCTGCGGGCATCGCGAGCGTTACGTGCATTACCTGCCTGAAATCCAACCGCGTTCATCACCATCTGAACCATGATCGTTCTCCCTGTGGACGACAGCACTTTGCCGCCGTCCACGAACTGATACGTTACTTCGCGTTCGCTTTTGCGAGCGCCTCGATTGCTGCAATCACGCCTTCCGCATACGCGGGATCGATCTTGCGGAAATGCTCGACCTGGCGCGCGACGATATCGGCAGGCACGCCTTCGATCGCCCGCGCGATGTTGCTAAACAGACGCCCACGCTGCGCGTCGTCGAAGATCCGGAACAACGCAGCCGGCTGGCTGTAGTAGTCGTCGTCCTCGCGATGGTTGTAGTGATCGACATTGCCTGCCGCGAGCGGCGGCTCGATCGCGTTACGGTCCTGTGCGAAGTCACCGAAGCGATTCGGCTCGTAATTCACGTTGCCGCCGAGGTTGCCGTCCACACGCATGCCGCCGTCGCGATGGAACGACCGCACATTCGGCGCGCGCGACGCGTTCACGGGAATCAGATGGTGATTCACGCCAAGACGATAGCGTTGCGTGTCGCCGTACGAGAACAGACGCCCTTGCAACAGACGGTCCGGCGAGAAGCCAATGCCCGGCACCACGTTGGCCGGCGTGAACGCTGCCTGCTCGACATCCGAGAAGTAGTTCTGCGCGTTGCGGTTCAACTCGATCACACCGACGTCGATCAGCGGGTAGTCCTTGTACGGCCAGACCTTCGTGACGTCGAACGGGTTGTACCGGTACGTCGCCGCGTCCGCTTCCGGCATCACCTGAATCTGAAAACGCCACTTCGGGAAGTTGCCCTCGTCGATCGATCCGACCAGATCGCGCTGCCCGCTTTCACGATCGCGCGCGACCACTTGCGCGGCCTCTTCGTCGGTGTAGTTCTCGATGCCCTGCATCGACTTGAAGTGGAACTTCACCCAGAAGCGCTCGTTGTCCGCGTTGATGAACGAATACGTGTGCGAGCCGAAGCCGTGCATCTGCCGATAATTCTTCGGAATGCCGCGATCGCTCATCACGATCGTCACCTGATGCAGCGACTCCGGATGATGCGCAAAAAAGTCCCACGCGTTCGTCGCGCTGCGCATGTTCGTGTACGGATCGCGCTTTTGCGTGTGGATGAAGTCCGGAAACTTCAACGGATCGCGGATGAAGAACACGGGCGTGTTGTTGCCGACCACGTCCCAGTTGCCCTCTTCCGTGTAGAACTTGATCGAGAATCCGCGCACGTCGCGCTCGGCGTCGGCGGCGCCACGCTCGCCCGCCACCGTCGAAAAGCGCATGAACAGCGGCGTTTCCTTGCCGACTTCCGCAAACACCTTCGCCTTCGTATAGCGCGAGATGTCGTGCGTCACCTTGAACGTGCCGAACGCGCCCGAGCCCTTCGCGTGAACGCGGCGCTCGGGAATCACTTCACGGTCGAAGTGCGCGAGCTTTTCGATCAGCCACACGTCCTGCAGCGCGACGGGTCCGCGCGGGCCAGCCGTCAGCGAATTCTGGTTGTCGGCGACGGGTGCGCCCGAGGCGGTGGTGAGATTGCGTTCAGACATAGTTATTCTCCGGGTGATCCTAAGGAATGCGGTCCTGCTGATTCGGTTTTGGCTACTTCGAATGGGAAGGAGACGTGCGGCGCGCCATCAGGCGGACAGTGCGCGATCGACGAGCAGCGAGAACGCGATGGTCCTGAAGCCGGACGCGTTGCTACCGCTCGATGCCGCTTGCTGCGGCGATGGGGAAACAGACTTGAACAGCGAAGACGTGGATGGCTGCATGATTTCCTCCGTTTGTAGTGGTGGATCGCTGGGACCCATGGAGGAAATCTTAAAGAAAACTATCGAAAACTGCGATTTGATTAATTTTATATATTCGATAGTCGCCGCCTCATGCAGAAGGCGGGAGGCGACGCAGCGGCAGCATCGGCTGCCCGTGCGTCGCGGCAAAGGCAGTTAGTTAGTTGACGGCAGCGGGCAAATCCAGCTTCCTCACGCCCGGCAGATCGCAGGCCGAGATGGCGTCGCAGATCGCGTCGATGGCGGGCATTCGCGTGAAACTCTTGCGCCAGGCCAGCACCACGCGGCGATCCGGCACTGGCTCGTCGAACGGCACGTAGCTGAGCAGCCCGGAATCGACGCCGCCGGCGTGCGGCTTCACCTCATGCACCGACATGCGCGGCAGCACGGTAATGCCGACGCCGCTCGCGACCATATGCCGGATCGTTTCCAGCGACGACCCTTCGAAGGTCTTCTGAATGCCGTCAGCGTTCTGCGAGAAGCGCATCAGTTCCGGGCAAACGCCGAGCACGTGATCGCGGAAGCAGTGGCCGCTACCGAGCAGCAGCATGGTTTCCTGCTTGAGATCGCCAGGATCGATCTTGCTGCGCGACTCCCACGCGTGACCCGATGGCAGCGCGACGACGAACGGCTCGTCGTACAGCGGGCGCAGCATCAGGCCCGTTTCCGGAAACGGCAGCGCCATGATCGCGACGTCGATCTCGCCTTGCTTGAGCAACTCGATCAGCTTGAGCGTGTAATTTTCCTGCAGCATCAGCGGCATCTGCGGGACGCGCTTGATCATCTGTTTGACCAGCGTCGGCAACAGATACGGTCCGATCGTATAGATCACGCCCAGGCGCAGCGGTCCAAGCAACGGGTCCTTACCCTGCTTGGCGATTTCCTTGATGGCGAGCGTCTGTTCGAGCACGCGCTGCGCCTGCGTGACGATCTGCTCGCCGATCGGCGTGACGCTGACTTCGCTCGTGCCGCGCTCGAAAATCTGCACGTTCAGCTCGTCTTCGAGCTTCTTGATTGCGACGGACAACGTCGGCTGGCTCACAAAACACGCTTCTGCCGCGCGGCCGAAGTGGCGCTCGCGCGCAACCGCGACGATATATTTCAGTTCGGTGAGGGTCATTGGGGACCAATCAGGGCGATAGATTCGATAGGTTTCTGTTATACACCTATGGGGCCAATTCGCCAACCTTCTAGCCAGATTCAGCCGTTGTGCGGCGCGCAAGCGCTTCCACCCGCGGCCTTCATCACGCTTTCAGATACTGTTCGCGCGTGTTCAGCCAGCGCAAAAGATGCTGCGTGACGACGTTCGGATACTGCTCGAGCAGCGTCGTCGCCGCCTCGCGCGCCGGCTCGATCAGCCAGCCGTCGTTTTCCAGATCGGCGAAGCGCAGCATCGCGGCGCCCGACTGCCGCGCGCCGAGAAACTCGCCCGGACCGCGAATTTCGAGGTCGCGACGGGCGATTTCGAAGCCGTCGGTCGTTTCGCGCATGGTTTGCAGGCGCGCGCGGGCCGTCATCGACAGCGGCCCGGCGTACATCAGCACGCACACGGACGCCGCACTGCCGCGCCCCACCCGCCCGCGCAACTGATGCAACTGCGCAAGGCCGAAACGCTCCGCGTGCTCGATCACCATCAGCGACGCATTCGGCACGTCGACGCCCACTTCGATCACCGTCGTCGCAACCAGCAACTGCACTTCGTTGCGGCTGAACGCGTCCATCACGGTGGCTTTCTCGACGGGCGTGAGGCGCCCATGGACCAGCCCGACGTTCAGTTCCGGCAGCGTGGCGACGAGCGTCTCGTACGTTTCGACGGCCGTCTGCAATTGCAGCGTCTCGCTTTCCTCGATCAGCGGACACACCCAGTACACCTGGCGGCCTGTGAGCGCCGCCTCGCGCACGCGGCCGATCACTTCTTCGCGCCGCGCATCGGAGACGAGCTTGGTCAGGATCGGCGTGCGGCCGGGCGGCAATTCGTCGATCGTCGACACGTCGAGGTCCGCGTAATAAGTCATCGCGAGCGTGCGCGGAATCGGCGTCGCGGACATCATCATCTGATGCGGCTGGAAGTCGCGCGCGCCGTCGGCGGCGTTGTGCGCCTTCGCGCGCAGCGCAAGCCGCTGCTCGACGCCGAAGCGATGCTGTTCGTCGACGATCACGAGGCCGAGCCTCGCGAATTCGACCGCGTCCTGAATGATCGCGTGCGTGCCGATCACGAGTTGCGCGGTGCCGAGCGCGGCGGCTTCGATCGCGCTGCGCTTTTCCTTGGTCTTCAGGCTGCCCGCGAGCCACGCGACCGATACGCCGAGCGGCTCCAGCCATCCGCGCAATTTGCGCGCGTGCTGCTCGGCGAGGATTTCGGTCGGCGCCATCATCGCGGTCTGATAACCGGCATCGATGGCCTGCGCGGCGGCCAGCGCCGCGACGACCGTCTTGCCGCTGCCGACGTCGCCCTGCAACAGGCGCTGCATCGGATGCGGTTGCGTCAGGTCCTGCGCGATTTCCGCGCACACGCGCTGCTGCGCGTTGGTCAGCAAGAACGGCAGGGTCTTTAATAAACGCGTCACCAGGGACGCCTCATCGGTCGGCTCGCGGCGCGGCATCGCGGGCGCGGCGCGCGTGCGGCGTTCCTCGTGCGCGCGCTTGAGCGACAATTGCTGCGCAAGCAGTTCCTCGAACTTGATGCGCGTCCACGCGGGATGCGTGCCGTCGATCAGCGCCGTCTCGTCCGAATGCGAATTCGGATGATGCAGCGTGCGCACGGCATCCATCAGTTGCGGAACATCGAGCGGCTTCAGATATTGCCGCTCGACGGGTTCCGGCAGCAATTCGGGCAGCGACGTGCGCGCCAGCGCGTTGTCGATCGCCTTGCGCAGATACGCCTGTGAGACGCCTGCCGTGCTCGGATAGACAGGCGTGAGCGCCTGCGGCAGCGGTGTGTCTTCATCGACGACGCGCACGGCGGGATGCACCATCTCCATCCCGAAGAAGCCGCCGCGCACATCGCCGCGCACGCGCAGCCGCACGCCGATCGACATCTGCTTGACCTGCGAGCCGTAAAAATTGAGGAAGCGCAGGATCAGCTCGTCACCCGCGTCGTCGCGCATTTTCACCAATAACTGGCGGCGCGGCCGGTATGCAATCTCGTTGTCATACACGACGCCTTCCGTCTGCGCGATGCCGCCAGGCAGCAATTCGCCGATCGGCGTGAGCGAAGTTTCGTCCTCGTAGCGCATCGGCAGATGCAGCACCAGATCGATATCGCGCGTGAGGCCGAGCTTGGCGAGCTTATCGGCGGTTTTGGCGAGCGTGGGTTTTTTCGCGGCGGCGGGCTTTTTCGTGCCTTCCGCAGCAGGCACACCGGGCTCCTGGGTCACATCCGCATCCGCCTTGCTCCGCGCGGCGCGGCGCTTCTTCGGAGCGCTGTCATCGTCGGTTTCGAGAGGTGAACGGGTGTCGGACAAAGGCATGAGTCGCTTCGCAAGTACAATATCGGCTTCAGAAGTTTTACGGCCAGTGCGCGTGAGTGATGCGCGCACACAGGGCCGCTGCGGCAATGTCCCGCAATCATAGCCGCTCGACGGGCGCTGTCGTAGACGCTGTTGATCCAGCCAAGCGTTCGTCCGGGGGCAATCCCGTCAAGTACCGCATCAAGCCAGTTCGCATGTTCACGCTTTCCGATTTCGATTTCGACCTGCCGCCCGAGTTGATCGCGCAAGTCGCGTTGCCCCAGCGCAGCGCGAGCCGTCTGCTCGAAGTGAACGGGCAAACCTCGCCCGCGACGCTCGCCGATCGCCGTTTTGCCGATCTGCCCGACTGCATCGAGTCCGGCGATCTGCTCGTCTTCAACGATACCAAGGTTCTGAAGGCGCGCTTCATCGGCCAGAAGGCCAGTGGCGGCAAGATCGAAGTGCTGATCGAGCGTCTGACGGGCGAGCGCACCGCGCTGGCTCAAATCCGCGCCAGCAAGAGCCCGGCTGCGGGCACGACGCTGCGCCTCGCCGATGCGTTCGACGTCACCGTCGGCGAACGCGTCGAGCCGTTCTACACGCTGCATTTTCCCGATGACTGCCTGACGCTGATCGACCAGTTCGGCCGCCTGCCGTTGCCGCCGTATATCGAGCACGACCCCGACGCGTTCGATGAAACGCGCTACCAGACGGTCTACGCTCAGAATCCGGGCGCCGTCGCCGCGCCCACGGCTGGCCTGCATTTCGACGATTCGATCTTCGCGCGCCTGGACGCAAAAGGCGTCGAGCGCGCGACGCTCACGCTGCATGTCGGCGCGGGCACGTTCCAGCCGGTGCGCGTCGAGAATATCGACGAGCACAAGATGCATAGCGAGTGGTATCAGTTGCCGCAATCGCTGGTCGACAAGATTGCGGCGACGAAGGCACGCGGCAATCGCGTGATCGCGGTCGGCACGACATCGATGCGCGCGCTCGAAGCCGCCGCGCGCGATGCCGACGCCGCTGGCCGGCCGCTCGCCGCGACGAGCGCCGAGACCGATATCTTCATCACGCCGGGTTACCGGTTCCGCGTGGTCGACCGGCTGGTGACGAATTTCCACCTGCCGAAGTCGACGCTGCTGATGCTCGTATCGGCGTTCGCTGGCATCGAGACGATACGCGCTGCGTATCGGCATGCGATCGACGAACGTTACCGCTTCTTCAGCTACGGCGACGCGATGCTGCTCACGCGCCACGACGACGCGCTTAACGCATAATCCACCACCTGCCGCCGGAAGCACGGCGGCGCACATCAAATTGCGCCGGACTGTTCTCTGGTTGCAAACGGAGTCAACAAAATGACCGACGGTCATAACAACGCTGCACGCGCCGACCACGGCGCCTACCTTGGCGACCACGTTCGCCCCGATAACGGTCTCAAATTCGAGCTGCTCAAGACCGACGGCCAGGCGCGCCGTGGCCGCCTGACGCTGAACCACGGCGTGGTCGAAACACCGATCTTCATGCCCGTCGGCACGTATGGGACGGTGAAGGCGATCCAGCCGCGCGAACTCGAAGAAATCCGTGCGCAGATCATTCTCGGCAACACGTTCCATCTGTGGCTGCGCCCCGGACTCGAAACGATCGCGGCGCACGGCGGCCTGCACGGCTTCATGGGCTGGAAGCGCCCCATCCTCACCGACTCCGGCGGCTTCCAGGTCTTCTCGCTCGGCGACCTGCGCAAGATCACCGAAGACGGCGTCACGTTCGCGTCCCCGATCAACGGTGACAAGCTGTTCCTGTCGCCGGAAGTGTCGATGCAGATCCAGAAGGTGCTGAACTCGGACATCGTGATGCAGTTCGACGAATGCACGCCCTACGCGACCAACGGCGTGCCGACTTCGCACCAGGACGCCGCCGATTCGATGCGCATGTCGATGCGCTGGGCAAAGCGCTCGATCGACGAATTCAACCGGCTCGCCAATCCGAATGCATTGTTCGGCATCGTCCAGGGCGGCATGTTCGAAGACCTGCGCGACGAATCGCTCGCCGGGCTGTCGGAAATCGGCTTCCACGGTCTCGCGATCGGCGGGCTGTCCGTCGGCGAGCCGAAGGAAGACATGATGCGCGTGCTGAACCATATCGGCCCGAAGCTGCCCGCCGACAAGCCGCACTACCTGATGGGCGTCGGCACGCCAGAAGACCTCGTGGCGGGCGTTTCGGCGGGCGTCGACATGTTCGACTGCGTGATGCCGACCCGCAACGCGCGCAACGGCTGGCTCTTCACGCGTTTCGGCGACATCAAGATCCGCAACGCCACGCACAAGAATTCGGTGCGCCCGCTCGACGAGCAATGCGGCTGCTACACGTGCCGCAATTTCACGCGCGGCTATCTGCACCATCTGCACCGCGTCGGCGAGATTCTCGGCGCGCAGCTGAACACGATCCACAACCTGCACTACTACCTCGAACTGATGCAGGAAATGCGCGACGCCATCGACGCGCAGATGTTCGACGCCTTCAGGAAGCTGTTTCACGAAAACCGGGCGCGCGGGACGGAACAGAGTTAAACGCGACGTCAGGCGACGCGCAAAAACCGTTCTCCCACATAGCGCGTCAGACATTACAATTAACTTTCGTAATATCGGCAACCCCCTTGACAAGCCGTCAGGAAAACCCGTTCCGGGTGCCGTCCCGCAAATGGCCGGTGGTAGAATAACCGGCTGATTTTTTTGATTGTTATAACGGAGAGACCAACGTGTCGTTCATTACCGATGCCTTCGCGCAAGGCAGTGCAGCTGGTGGCGCCGAATCCAGCCTGATGAGCTTCCTGCCGCTGATTCTGATGTTCGCGGTGCTGTATTTCATCATGATTCGCCCGCAAATGAAGCGCCAGAAGGAACACCGCAATATGCTCTCCGCCATGGCGAAGGGTGACGAAGTCGTGACGAACGGCGGCATCGTCGGCAAGGTGACCAAGGTCGGCGAAGCCTACGTTGGCGTCGAAATCGCTGAAGGTACGGAAATCACCGTGCAGAAGTCGTCGGTGACGACCATTCTGCCGAAGGGCACCCTGAAGTCGCTGTAAGGCCTGCTCTCTCGCGTCCGGCGCGGCCTCGCGTCGATCGAAGCAAACCACCCATGCTTCTGCCCGCCGCGCTCATCGCCGGACGCATCGCTTTCAAGCCAACCTCCCGTTGGACCACCCCATGAATCGTTATCCCCTCTGGAAGTATGTCGTGATGCTGGTGGCGCTCGTCATCGGCCTCGTGTACACGCTGCCCAATTTCTTCGGCGAAGCGCCGGCGGTGCAGGTGTCGAGCGGCAAGGCAACGGTGAAGCTCGATTCGACCACGCTGTCGCAGGTCGAAGCGGCGCTCGCATCCAGCCAGATCAAGCCGGACGACGTCACGTTCGACAATTCCTCGCAGAACGCGAACATTCGCGTGCGTCTGAAGGACACCGACACGCAGTTGCACGTGAAGGACCTGCTGCAAAAGGCGCTCAATAGCGACCCGAGCGATCCGCAGTACATCGTCGCGCTGAATCTGCAGAGTGCGTCGCCGCGCTGGCTGACCGCCCTGCACGCACTGCCCATGTACCTCGGTCTCGATCTGCGCGGCGGCGTTCACTTCCTGCTGCAGGTCGACATGGCAGGGGCGCTGAACAAGAAGCTGGATTCGGACGCATCGGATGCGCGCACGCTGTTGCGCGACAAGGGTATCCGCGATGGCGGCGTGAACCGCACTGGCCAGACGGTGGTCGTCAATTTCGCCGACCAGGACGTCGCAGAAAACGCGCGCAAGCAACTGACGACGGCCGTTTCCGAACTCCAGTGGGCGACGCAGCCGAACCCGGCGGGCGGCTTCCAGGTGGTGGGCACGTTCACGCCGGCCGTGCAGAAGACGGTCGAGGACGCGGCGCTCAAGCAGAACATCACGACGCTGCATAACCGCGTCAACGAACTCGGCGTGGCCGAGCCGGTGATCCAGCAGCAAGGCTCCGACCGCATCGTCGTCGAACTGCCGGGCGTGCAGGACACGGCGAAGGCGAAGGACATCATCGGCCGCACGGCGACGCTCGAAGCGCGCCTGGCCGACCCGAACGGCCTGCATCCGAACCCGGGCGACCCGGTTCCGGCGGGCGACGAGCTCTTCACGCAAGGCAACGCCGCGCCCGTGCTGCTGCGCAAGGCCGTGATCTTCACGGGCGACCGCATCATCGACGCGTCGGCGGGCTTCGACGAACATCAACGTCCGTCCGTCAACATCCGTCTCGACTCGGCAGGCGGCCGCGCGGTGCGCAGCGTATCGCGCGACAACATCGGCAAGCCGATGGCGATGGTGCTGTTCGAAAAGGGCAAGGGCGAAGTGCTGACGGTCGCGACGATCCAGTCGGAACTGGGCGACCGCTTCCAGATCACCGGCCAGCCGACGCCGCAAGCCGCCACCGATCTCGCACTGCTGCTGCGCGCCGGTTCGCTCGCGGCGCCGATGGACATCATCGAAGAACGCACGATCGGCCCGAGCCTTGGCGCGGACAACATCAAGAAGGGCTTCCACTCGGTGGTGTGGGGCTTTGCGGCAATCGCCGTCTTCATGATCGCGTACTACATGCTGTTCGGTTTGATCTCGATGATCGGGCTGTCGGTGAACCTGCTGCTGCTGATCGCCATTCTGTCGATGCTGCAGGCCACGCTGACTTTGCCGGGCATTGCCGCTATCGCGCTCGCGCTCGGTATGGCGATCGACGCGAACGTGCTGATCAACGAGCGCGTGCGTGAAGAACTGCGCAACGGCGCGCCGCCGCAACTGGCCATCCAGAACGGCTACGCGCATGCATGGGCGACGATTCTCGACTCGAACGTGACGACGCTGATCGCCGGTCTCGCGCTGCTCGCATTTGGCTCGGGCCCTGTGCGCGGCTTTGCTGTTGTTCACTGTATCGGCATCATGACGTCGATGTTCTCGGCCGTGTTCTTCTCGCGCGGTCTCGTGAACCTGTGGTACGGCGGCAAGAAGAAGCTGCAATCGCTCGCGATCGGCCAGGTGTGGAAACCCGCTGCCGCCGAGGGCGCACCCGCTTATCTCGACAACGCGGACACGGAAACCGACACGGCTCGCGCGATCGCCGCAGCAACGGCGCCGAAGGCAAAGCCGAAGGCCAAGGCGCCCGCCGGCACCGCGAAAGCCCAGGCTGCCAAGCCGACGCTGCGCAACCGCAACGCGCCGGGTGGCACCAACAAACCGGGTTCATCCCGCTGAGTCCCGGAGAAGAGAACATGGAATTTTTCCGCATCCGTAAAGACATTCCGCTCATGCAGCGCGCGTTGCTCTTCAACGCGATCTCGTTGCTGACGTTCATCGCCGCCGTGTTTTTCCTGCTGCATCGCGGGCTGCATCTGTCCGTGGAATTCACGGGCGGCACGGTCATCGAAGTGCAGTATCCGGGCGCCGTGCCGCTTGAACCGGTGCGCGACACGCTGTCGAAGATCGGCTACGCCGACGCGCAGGTGCAGAACTTCGGCACCTCGCGCGACGTGCTGATCCGTCTGCCGTTGAAGCAAGGTCTGAGCTCGGCGCAACAGAGCGACCAGGTAATGTCCGCGCTGACGGGCCAGGATTCGAACGCGAAGCTGCAGCGCGTCGAGTTCGTCGGCCCGCAGGTCGGCAAGGAACTCGCCACCGACGGCCTGCTCGCGCTCGCGTGCGTGGTCGCGGGCATCGTGATCTATCTGTCGTTCCGCTTCGAGTGGAAGTACGCGGTCGCAGGCGTGATCGCAAACTTGCACGACGTCGTGATCATTCTCGGCTTCTTCGCATTCTTCCAGTGGGAGTTCTCGCTGTCGGTGCTGGCTGCCGTGCTTGCCGTGCTGGGTTATTCGGTGAACGAGTCCGTGGTTATCTTCGACCGGATTCGCGAAACCTTCCGCCACGAACGCAAGATGAGCGTGATCGAAGTCATCAACCACGCAATCACGAGCACGATGTCGCGTACGATCATCACGCACGGCTGTACGCAGATGATGGTGCTGTCGATGTTCCTGTTCGGCGGTCCGACGCTGCACTACTTCGCACTCGCGCTGACCGTCGGTATTCTGTTCGGTATCTACTCGTCGGTGTTCGTCGCGGCGGCGCTGGCCATGTGGTTGGGCGTCAAGCGTGAAGACCTGATCAAGGACAAGAAGGAACGCCACGATCCGAGCGATCCGAACGCGGGCGCGCAGGTTTGATCAAAAGCGTCTGATACTTCGGAAGCAACGTAAAAGCAAAAGGCCGGTTCGATGATGAACCGGCCTTTGTCGTTTACAACGTCTGCGCTAACGCGTAACCCGATTCACCGAAAGCCCAATTTGCGACGCGCCGCAATCAGCGCAATCACGCTCAACACGGCGGCGAACATCAGATAGAAGCTCGGTGCGATCTTCGAGCCCGTCGCCTGGATCAGCCACGCAATGATGAACGGCCCGAAGCCGCCAAAGATCGTCACTGCGATGTTATAGGCGAGCGACATACCCGTCGTGCGCGTCTGGACCGGGAAGATTTCCGACAGCAGCCCCGGCAACGAGCCGAAGTACGCCGTCATCAGGAAGCCGAACACGATCTGCATGCCGATCAGCGTGCCGAAGGTCGGATGCGCGACGAGATAGCTGAACGCCGGACAGATCAACAGGAACAGCAGCACGGCGGGCACGAGCATGATGCGTACGCGTCCGTGACGGTCGGACAGATGCCCGACGATCGGCGAGCACACCAGCTGGATCACGCCGACCAGCGCAATCGCCGCGAATGCCACCGATGGCGCGAGACCTAGCTGCTTGATCGCGAAGGTCGGCATGAACAGCACGAGATACGTCGACACCGTGCCGAGCACGACGATACCCATGCCGATGAAAAGCCGCAGTTTCTGGCTCGCGAAGGTATCGCGGATCGGGGTGGTGGTGGTTTCGGCGGCGAGGAACTCGGGGGTTTCGTCGAGCTTCGTGCGGATGTACCACGCGACCGGCCCGATCAGCAGGCCGAAGAAGAACGGCACGCGCCAGCCCCAGGATGCCATCTGTTCCGGCGACAACTTGCCTGTCAGCACCATGCCGAACAGTGCGGCGAGCAGCGTCGTGAGGCCCTGGCTCGCGATCTGCCAACTGGCGAAATAGCCGCGCCGCCCGGGCACATGCTCGGCGAGAAAGGCCGTCGCGCTGCCGAATTCGCCGCCCGCCGAGAAGCCCTGCATCAACCGCGCGACGACGAGAATCAGCGGGGCCGCGAGGCCGATCGACTGGTACGTCGGCAAGACCGCGATGATCAGCGTGCCGATCATCATCAGCAGGATCGAGAGCGTGAGTGCGGCCTTGCGCCCTGCCCGGTCGGCATAGGCGCCAAGCACGATCGCGCCGAGCGGCCGCATGAAGAACGACACGCCGAAGGTGCCGAGCGTCAGCAGTAGCGAGACGGTGTCGTTGCCGGCCGGAAAGAACAGTTTCGAAATGACGACGGCGAAAAAACCGTAGACGACGAGGTCGAACCATTCCAGCGCGTTGCCGATCGACGCGGCGACCACCGTACGCCATGTATCGGGGCGGGTTTGCGCGGTGCTCGCGGCTAGTGTTGAACTCATTGTGGATCTCCAGGGTGCGCGCGGTAGTCGTTGTCGTGGTGATTGGCGTTGGACGCCCGGTCCTTTCATTTTGCCGGTTCGATGCGCGCGCAACCGATCCGGCGTGTTCGTTCAATATGTACCGGAAAAATTAAGTCTGCACGAGGGGGAGAAGTGCCAGGGCACAGGAGGTTTTTTGCGGTTCGCTGTGCGTTTCGGATGGGCGTCTGTGAGGTGGTTTGCTTGGGCTTGGCGCTGGCATCCGCGGTTTGACTTCGTGGCGCGGTTGGTTTGGTGTTTTGGCGTTTGCGCTGGCATCCGCGATTCGTTAGCGTGCTTCACGCGTCGCCCCTGTGCGGGGCGGCACCTACTTTTCTTTGCCGCCGCAAAGAAAAGTAGGCAAAAGAAAGCGGCTAACACCGCTAATTCTTGTGTTTGCCTGAGGGACCCCAAAGGGTCTTACGTTTCACACGGCAGTGCCCCGGTTGGTGCTCGTTGCCAACGCTTCGAATGAACGCCTCACCCGCTTCGAATACCCGTACTCGGGCCAGCGGCAGCGAATGGTATGTGCCGCCCAGGTGGCAGTGGACTATCTGGCAAGGTGTGATGTGACGCGGGTACATGAAGCGGGTGAGGCGTACGGGGAGAGCGTTGGCAACGAGCGCGGACTGGCGCGTTGCCGTGTGGAGCGTAAGACCCTTTGGGGGCCCTCAGGCAAGAACTAGAACTGGCGGTGTTAGCCGCTTTCTTTTGCCTACTTTTCTTTGCGGCGGCAAAGAAAAGTAGGTGCCGCCCCGCACAGGGGCGACGCTTGAAGCACGCTAACGAATCGCGGATGCCAGCGCAAACGCCAAAACACCAAACGGGCCGCGCCACGAAGTCAAACCGCGGATGCCAGCACAAACCCGAGCAAACCAAACCGCCTGCGCAGCACAAAAACCAAACCTTTACTGCTTGATGCCTTCCGCCTGGATATGCAGCACGGTTTTCATGCTGAAGCCATATTTGGTGCCGAAGTCCATCCCAAAGTCCGAGCGATTGAATTCGCCCTCCGCCTCCACGCCGCACACCTCACGCTTGAGCACGGGATGCTGGATGCATTTGAACGAGTCGATCTTGAGATTCACCGGCTTCGTGACGCCCTTCATCGTGAGTTGGCCATCCACTGCAACGGGCGTATCGCCGTCGAACTTGATCGCGGTGCCTTTGTACGTCGCCGTCGGATACTTTGCGACATCGAAGAAATCGGGCGAGCGCAGATGCTCTTCGAGCTTCGTGTTGCCGATCTGGATCGAAGACGTATCGATGGTCACGTCCACTGTACCCGTCTTCGCCGCGCGATCGAGCGTCACCGTGCCCGAGCTTTTGGTGAACTTGCCGCGCCACGTCGACACGCCGCCCATGTGGTCCGCTTCGAAGCTCGGATAGGTGTGCGTCGGATCGAGCTGATAGGTATCGGCGGCAAATGCGCCTGCCGCCATCGACGACGCCAGCGCGCCGGCAACAATCATAAGCATCGGTTTCAATTCATTCTCCTTTTCTGTCTGCATGCCTGCTACGAATCCACGAATCACTTGCCTGCGGCGACGATATGAAACTTGATCGTCACGTCGTCAGCGACCACCGACGTGTCCTTCCATTCCCCCGTGCCGATATCGAACTGCGACCGCTTGACGGTCACCGCGCCGTCATACACCTGCGCGGCGCCCTGCTTCGTCACCGTGACGGGCACCACGACCGTCTGCGACTTGCCTTTCATCGTCAGCTTGCCCGTCACCTTGAACTGGTTGGTGCCCGCAGGCGCGATCGCGCTCGAGACGAAAGTGGCCGTCGGGAAGGTTTTCGAATCGAACCATTCCTTGCCGCGCACCTGCTCGTTATAGCTTTCGTCGCCGAGATCGTAGCTCGACGTATCGACCGTGACCTGCGCGCTGCCCGCCGCCGGGTTTGCCGGATCGAACGCAATCTGCGCGGTGAACTTGTTGAACTTGCCTTCGACGGGCACGTTCATCTGCTTCGAGATCGCCGTGACCGTGCTCTTGCCCATGTCGACCTGCGCGAACGCGCCGCCCGACGCGGCCAGCGACGCCGCCGCAAATGTGGCGAGCATGTAGCGGTAGAACGATACCTTCATGTTTGTCCTTATTTGAGGAAAGGGATCATGCGCGACAACAGGCCGTCGCGATCGAGAATCTGATGCTTGAGCGCCGCCAGCACATGCAACACGACCAGCACGAGCAGCGTGTAGTTCAATGCGATGTGAACGGACTTCAACACTTCCTTCAGATGCGGATCGGGCGCGATCAGGCGCGGCAGCGGCACGAGCCCGAGATAGACGACAGGCACGTTCGCCGCGGAGCTGTACAGATAGCCCGACACGGGGATCACGACCATCAGCACGTACAACAGGAAGTGCGTGAGATGCGCGATGCCGCGCTGCCATTTGGGCATGTGCGAGGGCATCGGCGGCGTGGCATGCGTCGCGCGCCACAGAATGCGGATGATGACCAGCGCGAACACGGTCACGCCGATCCATTTATGCCACGAAAAGTATTTGAGCTTGGTCGGCGTGAAACCGGGGATGTCCGTCATCACCCAGCCGAGGGCGAATCCGCAGACGATCAGCAGCGCGATCAGCCAATGCAACGCGATGGCCGTCGACGTGTATGACGAACCGCGCGCGGAAAACGAATGAAACGAAGAGGTATGTGCCATGACAGATCCGACGCCAACATGAAAGTTAAACGACCCGGGCGATGCCATTATTCCGCTCGCGTCCAGCATCGGCGCCAACGGTCTGCGCGGCGCTCATCGTACCGCATGCAGCGGCAACTGGCTGACAGCTTTGCGCGCGGCGCGGAATTTGCTATTCCCGCTTGTACGGATGCGCGCCGCATCTGTCGGACAAAGCCTACGACGGGCCGCAGATCACCGCATCCGCCGTCATCGCCCCGCGCACCCACCTGTAAGGCCTCACTGCGACGAGCTTTGATACTATTGCCCCCGGGCCGTGACGTGCGAGTCACTTGCGCGGCAACAATCTGTAAGACACCGACCGCAACCACGACAACAACATCGTTTCCCGATTGCCTGCATGGACCATGACCACCTGATTGCCTGTCACGAATGCGACGCGCTGTTCCAGAAGCCGCGCCTTGGACGCGGGCGGATTGCGCGCTGCCAGCGGTGCGGCGCGATGCTGTACTGGAGCGCATCGGGTCGGCTGGACGGCATCACGGCGATGACGGTCGCCGCGCTGATCACGTTCCTGATCGCGCAGGGCTTTCCCATCGTCGAGCTGGAGACCAACGGCATCACGTCGCAGACGAGTCTGCTCGGCGCCATTGTCGCGCTGTGGGACGAAAACATGCAGATCGTCGCCATCATCGTGTTCTGCTCGACCACGCTCTTTCCGCTCACCGAACTGCTCGCACTGCTCTATCTGCTGCTGCCGATCCGCGCCGGCTATCTGCCGCCGTTCTTCAACCAGGTGCTGCGCGCGATTCAATTCGTGCGCCCGTGGGGCATGATCGAAGTCTTCATGCTCGGCGTGCTGGTGACGATCGTGAAAATGGTGAGCATCGCGCGCGTGATTCCCGAAGCCGCGATGTTCGCGTTCGGTGCGCTCACGCTGATGTTCGTCGTGGTCGTCACGTTCGACCCGCGCACGCTGTGGGATGTTGCCGAAACCCTCGGCGTCCTGCAGGCGCGGCGCGAACGGCACGCTCGCGAAGACGAGGCGCGCGGCGACATGGATAGCGACACGCCCGACGGTCGCAACGATCGCGCGGCAGGCGCACCGGACGTCGATGGTTCGGCCACACCGCACCGGGGATGACGGGCCGATGAAATACACCACGGCCTCGCGCGCCGGTCTGGTCGCCTGTCACGCGTGCTCGCGCGTGCAGCCGCGCTTACGCACCAAAGAGCAGCGCTGTACGCGCTGCGGCGCGATCCTGCACCGTCGCAACCCCGACAGCCTGATGCGCACCTGGGCGCTGCTGATCGCAGCCGCCGTGCTCTACATTCCCGCGAACCTGCTGCCCGTGCTGCACACGGCCTCGCTGGTCGGCACGGAGGACGACACGATCATGAGCGGTGTCGTCTACTTCTGGACATCGGGCGACTGGCCGCTGGCGATCATCGTGTTCGTCGCGAGCATTCTCGTGCCGATGCTCAAGCTCACGGTGCTGGCGCTGCTGACCATCACCGCGCAACGCCACTCGACATGGCGGCCGCTCGAACGCACCAAGCTGTACCGGATCGTCGAACGCATCGGTCGATGGTCGATGCTCGACATCTTCGTCATCACGCTGACTGTCGCGCTGGTGCGCTTCAAGTCGCTGGCCGTCATCACGGCGGGACCGGGCGCGCTCGCGTTCGGCTCGGTCGTGATTCTCACAATGATCGCCTCGATGCAATTCGATCCACGCCTGATCTGGGACGACGTGGACAAAGACCCTGGCGACGCCGCCCCAAACAAGCCGAAAAGCCGTAAAACCTCAGGACCCGAAACATGAATAGCCCTCAAGCGCCGACGCCACCTTCCGGCCCGCCGAAGAACGACCCCGTGCCCGAGCCCGAGATCGTCACGAAACGGGGTTGGCTGCCTTCGCTCGTCTGGGTGATTCCGCTGATCGCGGCGTTGATCGGCGTCGGACTGGTCGTGAAGTCGGTACTCGAAAAAGGACCGACCATCAACATCAGCTTCATCAGCGCGGAAGGGCTCGAGCCCGGCAAGACCAAGGTCAAGTACAAGGACGTCGACATCGGCTTCGTGAAGGCCATCAAGCTCGCGAAGAACCACTCGCGCGTGAACGTCGAAGTGCAGTTGACGAAGGAAGCCGAAGATTTCGCGGTAAAGGACAGCCGCTTCTGGGTGGTGCGTCCGCGCATCGGCGCAAGCGGCGTGTCGGGGCTCGGCACGCTGCTGTCGGGCGCATACATCGGCGTGGACGGTGGACGCTCGACGGAAACGCAGACGCAGTTCGTCGGCCTCGAATCGCCGCCCGCCGTCACCGTCGACCAGAAAGGCCATCAGTTCACGCTGCGCGGCGAATCACTCGGTTCGATCGATATCGGATCGCCCGTGTTCTACCGGCGCGTGCAGGTCGGCCAGGTGACGGGCTTCTCGCTCGACAAGGACGGCACGGGCGTCACGGTGCAGGTGTTCGTCAGCGCACCGTTCGACCAGTATGTGGGCACGAACTCGCGCTGGTGGCATGCGAGCGGCGTCGACGTGCGGCTCGATTCGGGCGGCTTCAAGCTGAACACGCAGTCGCTGGCGACGGTGATCGTCGGCGGGCTGGCGTTCCAGTCGCCGCCGGGTCAGGCCGTCGGCGTGCAGGCGCCGAACAACATGACGTTCCGCCTCGGCTCCGACGAAGCCGACTCGATGCGCGAGCCCGACGGCGAGCCGGTGCGCGTCGTGATGAACTTCAACCAGTCGCTGCGCGGGCTGTCCGTCGGCGCGCCCGTCGATTTCCGCGGCATCGTGCTCGGCCAGGTAACGAACATCGGCGTCGAATACGATCCGCAGACGAAGAACTTCAACATGCCCGTCACGATGGATCTCTATCCTGACCGCCTGCGCCGCCGGTCGCGCGGCCAGCCCGTGCCCGAATCCGGCACGGAAGCCAGCCAGAAAATGCTGCTCGCGCTCGTCAATCACGGCCTGCGCGGCCAGTTGCGCACGGGCAACCTGCTGACGGGCCAGTTGTATGTGGCGATCGACCTGTTCCCGAAAGTGCCGAAGGCAACCGTGGACGTCACGCGCGACCCGATCGAACTGCCGACGATCCCGAACTCGCTCGACGAACTGCAACTGCAGATCGCCGATATCGCGAAGAAACTCGATCAGGTGCCGTTCGACCAGATCGGCAACAACCTGAACGCCGCCCTGAAGAACGCCGACCACCTGTTCACGCAGCTCGACAAGGAAGTGCTGCCTCAGACGCGCGACACGCTCGCGGCCGCGAAGCAGACGTTCGGCTCGGCGGAAGCGACGCTGCAGCAGGACTCGCCGCTGCAATCCGATGTGCATCAGGCGCTGCAGGAACTGACGCGCACGCTGCAGTCGCTGAATGCGCTGTCGGACTATCTCGAACGCCATCCCGAATCGTTGCTGCGCGGTAAATCAGGAGACAAGCCATGACGTTTGCACGCGTCCCCCGAACGATGCGCGCCGCCGCGCTTTCTGCCCTGCTGATTGCCGCGCTGGCCGCGTGTTCGTCGCCGCCGAGCCACTTCTACACGCTCTCTGCAGGCGACCAGTCACCGGATGCCGTGCGTACCGCGAGCAACCCGGCGTTCCTGATCGAAGTGCCACCCGTCGACGTGCCGCCGCAAGTGGCGAAAAACCAGTTCGTCGTGCAGACGGGACCGACCCAGGTGCAGGTGCTCGAACAGGAACGCTGGGCGTCGCTGCCGGGTGACGAGATCCGCCGGGCGCTGTCCAGTTCGCTGACGCAGCAGTTGGGCACGATCGACGTGTACGGCTCGCCGTATCCCGACCGTGTGCCCGTCTATCGCGTCAGCGTGAACGTGCAGCGCTTCGAATCGTGGCCCGGCTCGCGCGCGCAGATCGACGCCGTGTGGAGCGTGCGTGCCGTGCGCACGCAGGCCGTGCTGACTTGCCGCAGTGCGGTCAGCGAGCCCGTTTCGGGCGGCTACGACGCGCTTGCCGAAGGGCATCGGCGCGCGGTCCAGCGGATTGCGACGGAAATCGCGGCGGCCGTGCGCAATCTCGCGGCGGCGCCGGCGCGCGGCGCGGCTGTGACGTGCCCGGCATCGACCTCGGGGCCGTCCGCTGCCCCGTCAACCGCGCCGTCAGCCTCGAATACGGCAACGAAGGGCTGACGGACGCAAGCCGCGCGGGTAGCGCATCGCGCCCGCGCGCGATACTTGCCGCAAGGCACGGCGAGGCGACCGCGTACAATGTCGCCTTAATCAACGCCATGCGGCAATCTCCATGTCCTTCGAATTTTTCATTCCCTGCCCGCGCGGCCTTGAAGCCGCGCTCGCCGCCGAACTCGCCGAGATCGCCGCGCGTCATCTGAACGGCGCGCCGTTCGCGGCTGGCGCGCAGGTGCCCGGCGGCGTGCATTTCAAGGGCGGCTGGGCAGCCGGCATGGCCGCCAACCTGCATTCACGGATCGCGAGCCGTGTGCTGCTGAAGATCGCGCATCGCCCGTATCGCAACGAGCAGGACATTTACGGGCTCGCGCTCGAGCAGAGCTGGGAGCAATGGTTCTCGGCGAACGAGACGCTGCGCGTCGACGTCACCGCGATCAAGTCGCCGCTGCGCAGCCTCGAATTCGCGACACTGCGCGTGAAGGATGCCATCTGCGACCGTCTGCGCGACAAGACAGGCGCGCGCCCGAGCATCGACACGGGCTCACCCGACGCCCGCGTGTTCGCGTTCCTGACGGCCACCGACTGCACGCTTTATCTCGACACCTCCGGCGAGGCGCTCTTCAAGCGCGGCTGGCGCCTGGACAAGGGCGCGGCACCGTTGCGCGAGAATCTCGCGGCGGGCATCCTGCGGCTGACTGGCTGGACGCCCGGCACGCCTTTGTATGACCCGATGTGCGGCAGCGGCACGTTCCTCGCGGAAGCGGCTCAGGTCGCGCTGAACATTGCACCGGGCGTCGAGCGGCGCTTCGGCTTCGAGAAGTTCAAGCAGTACGACGTGTCGGCATGGCAGACGCTGAAAGTCGCCGCGCAGGACGCGAAGCGCGCGGCACGCGCGGGCCGCGGCGATCTGCTGATCTTTGGCAGCGATATTTCCGACAACATGCTCCAGAAGGCGCGCGCGAACTTCGAACGCGCTGGTTTTCCGGCGCTGCCGTTGAAGCAGATCGATGCGCGCAACATGATGCCGCCTGCGGGCGAAGCGGGCATTCTCGTTGCGAATCCGCCTTACGGCGAGCGGATCGAAGTGCGAGGTCCGCGGGGCGAGATTCGCAATACTGGGCGCGAAGAAGGCGGCTTCCGTCGCGTGGAGAGCGAAGAAGCGCCCGACATGACGGAGTTCTTCCAGTCGTTCGGGGATGCGCTCAAGAAGCGCTTTACCGGGTGGCACGCGTTCGTGCTGACGTCGGACCGGAAGCTGCCGGGGCAAATGCGGTTGCGGGAGTCGACAAAGACGCCGTTGTTCAATGGCGCGCTCGAATGCCGGCTGTTCCGCTTTGATCTGATTGCGGGCAGCGTCAGGCAAAGGCCGGCGGCCGATGCGCCGAAGGAGTAAACGGCGAGTTTTTGGATTGCCGGTTGCAAGAGAAGCGGGCTCAATGCCCGCTTTTTTGTTGTTCGCGTTTCTGATGACTTCCTCAACGCTACTGACAGAACGCTGTCAGTAGCCCGCCCGCACACTTCTCCTACGCCATCCGGCGACACACACGGCTCACCGCCATCAACAGGAGAACGTCATGTCAGCACAAATCAATCGCGCCATCGCGTGGTTCGAGATTCCTTCCGTCGATTTCGAACGCGCCGTGCGCTTCTACGAGGCCGCGCTCGATACGAAACTGCGCCGCGAAGATTTCGGCATGCCAATGGCCGTCTTCAGTTACGACGAGCCGTCGACGGGCGGCTGTATCGTGCAGAGCCCGACGCTCGAACCGTCGCAAACGGGTTCGCTCGTTTATCTGGACGCGCGCCCGACCGTCAACGCGACGCTCGAACGCGTGAAGCGCGCTGGCGGCAAGGTCGAAGGCCCTGCCGTGCAGTTGCCGCACGATATCGGCTGGATTGGCTTTTTCACCGACACCGAAGGCAATCGCATCGGCCTGCATTCGAAGACCAACGCGTGAAGTAACGGGCAACGCGGCGGGAGTGCGTCGTGCGGCGCTATCATCGCGGGAGATTCCCCGTCTATTTCCGGGAGACCCCCACGATGACGCGTCGCGCCGACCGCCTGTTCCAGATCGCCGAACTGTTGCGCGGCCGGCGGCTCACGACCGCTCAGCAACTGGCCGATTGGCTGCACGTGTCGCTGCGCACCGTTTATCGCGATGTGCAGGATTTGCAGTTGTCGGGCGTGCCGATCGAAGGGGAACCGGGCATTGGGTATCGCTTGAGCCGCAGCGCGAGTTTGCCGCCGCTCACCTTCACCGCTGACGAGTTGATGGCGCTTGCTGCGGGCGCGCGGATGCTGGAATCATGGGGCGGCGAGAGTATGGCGGCGGGTGCGCGCGGCGCGCTGGCGAAGATTGCCTCGGCTATGCCCGCTGACAAGCGGGCCACTATTGACAGGCTGGCGTTCTTTGCGCCGTCGTTTCATGTCGATGGGAATGTGTCGGTGATTGTCGATACGCTGCATCGTGCGATTGATTCGCGGCATGTTGTCAGTTTTGCGTATCAGGATCGGCATGGCGCCGCGACGCAGCGGCGGGTTTGGCCGCTTGCTCTTGCTTATTGGGGGGCGAGGTTTACGCTCGGCGCGTGGTGCGAGTTGCGGGGGGATTTTCGACATTTCGCACTTACGAATATTGGCCAGCTTGATGTGCTGGAGCCGTTTCCTGATGTCGAAGGGAGGCGGCTTGCGGATTTTATGCGGAGTATTGGGGTGAAGGCTCGGTGAGCGGCTGCGCGGCACGGGCGATGCCATTCGGTGTTTTTTGGCCTTCGCGCTGGCATCCGCGTTATGGTGTTTGCCGTTCAAGCGTCGCCCCTGTGCGGGGCGGCACCTACTTTTCTTTGCCGCCGCAAAGAAAAGTAGGCAAAAGAAAGCGGCTAACACCGCCAGTGCTAGTTCCTGCCTGAGGGCCCCCAACGGGTCTTACGCTTCACACGGCAACGTCCTTGTTCGCGTTAGTTGCCAACGCTTCGAATGATCGCCTCACCCACTTCAAACACCCGCAGAAAAGCTAGCGGCAGCGAATGGTTTGTGCCGCCCAGGTGGCAAACTGTGTGTAGGTTGTCGCGGCGTATAGCTTGGCGTTCTTAAAGGGCGGTGCGCGTGCCCTATCGGTCCGGAGTGGTGCGTTTATGGTGCGAACGCCTACACACAGTTTGCCACCTGGGCGGCGGAGGAATAGCTGGCACGGCGTACTCCGACGCGGGTGCGTGAAGCGGGTGAGGCGCTTATTCAGAGCGTTGACAACGGACGTGGGTCACGTGATTGCCGTGTGAAGTGAGGGACCGGTTGGGGTCCCTCAGGCGGGGAGAAATGTTGGCGGTGTTAGCCGCTTTCTTTTGCCTACTTTTCTTTGCGGCGGCAAAGAAAAGTAGGTGCCGCCCCGCACAGGGGCGACGCTTGAAGCACGAAGGCACAGCGCGGATGCCAGCGCAAAGGCCAAAACACCGAACGGCAAAGCCTGAAACACGAAGGCATAACACGGATGCCAGCACAAAAGCCAGAACCACCAAGCAAACTGCGAAGGCGCAAAAAAACCAAGCGCCTCCGCGTAAAGCCCAACCTCAATCGACAGACTTGACCATATCCTCAATCACCTTCTTGGCATCCCCAAACACCATCATGGTCTTGTCCATATAGAACAGATCATTATCGAGCCCGGCATACCCCGCCGCCATCGAGCGTTTATTCACGATAACAGTCCGGGCCTTATAGGCCTCAATAATGGGCATACCAGCGATCGGCGACTTCGGATCGGTCTTGGCCGCAGGATTAACAACGTCATTCGCCCCAAGCACAAGAACCACATCGACCTGGCCAAACTCGCCGTTGATATCCTCCATCTCATGGACAATCTCATACGGCACTTCAGCTTCCGCCAGCAGCACGTTCATATGCCCAGGCATACGCCCGGCAACAGGGTGAATCGCATACTTCACATCCACGCCCTTCTCGATCAGCAGATCGGTCAGTTCCTTCAGCGCATGTTGAGCGCGTGCAACGGCCAGCCCATAACCCGGCACGATCACAACGGTCTCAGCATTGCCCAGCATGAACGACGCATCTTCCGCCGACCCCGACTTCACAGGCCGCTGCTCCGCCGATCCACCCGCCGTCGCCGCGCTCGCTTCGCCGCCGAAGCCGCCGAGAATCACATTGAAGAACGAGCGGTTCATCGCCTTGCACATGATGTACGACAGAATCGCACCCGAAGAACCAACAAGAGAACCGGCAATAATTAGCATCGCGTTGTTCAGCGAGAAGCCAATGCCCGCCGCCGCCCAGCCCGAGTACGAGTTCAGCATCGACACGACGACGGGCATGTCCGCACCGCCGATCGGGATGATGATCAGCACGCCCAGCGCAAACGCGATCAACGTCATGATGATGAACGGCAGCCACGATTGCGTGAGGAAGAAGATCACGCCGAAGCCGATCATCGCGAGCGCAAGCAGCAGGTTGATCAGATGCTGGCCCGCATAAACGACAGGCGCGCCCTGGAAGAGCCGGAACTTGTATTTGCCCGACAGCTTGCCGAACGCGATCACCGAACCGCTAAACGTAATCGCGCCAACGAACGTGCCGATAAACAGTTCGATCCGGTTGCCATACGGCAGGAAGCCCGGAATGCCTTCCTCGGCGCCGAGGCCGAACGCAGCCGGTTCCGACACCACCGCATACGCGATACACACGGCAGCCATACCGATCAGCGAGTGCATCGCCGCGACCAGTTCCGGCATCTTCGTCATCTCGACGCGCGCGGCGACAAACGCACCGATCCCGCCACCGACAACCAGCGCAACGAACACCAGCGAAAGACCCAGCGACAGATTCGAGCCGAGCGCGGCCGCCTGCTTCGAGATCAGCGCGACGGTCGTCAGAATGGCGATCGCCATGCCGACCATGCCGAACATGTTGCCCGTGCGCGCTGTCTTCGGATTGGACAGCCCCTTGAGCGCCTGGATGAAGCAGACGGAGGCGATCAGATAAAGGAGCGTAACGACGTTGAGGCTCATTTACGCACCCTCCTTCGAACCACCGGGTGCCGCGATCTTCTTCGGCTCCTTCTTCTTGAACATCTCCAGCATTCGCCTGGTCACGAGGAACCCGCCGAACACATTCACCGCCGCAAGCGCGACGGCAACCGTGCCGAAGAACTTGCCCGTGCCGCCGACCGTCAGGCCCGCTGCGAGCATCGCGCCGACAATGACAATCGCCGAAATCGCATTCGTCACGGCCATCAGCGGCGTATGCAGCGCCGGCGTCACGTTCCAGACGACGTGGTAGCCGACGTAGATCGCCAGCACGAAAATGATCAGGTTGATCACTGTATGGTTGATGACTTCCATCACCCGTCTCCTTATGCCTTGCGCGTGACTTCGCCGTCACGGGCCAGCAGCGTGGCCGCGACGATGTCGTCCGCGAGATCGATATTGAGCGCGCCTTCCTTCGTGAAGATCAGCTTCATGAAGTCGAGCAGATTGCGTGCGTACAGTGCCGAAGCATCCGACGCGACCATCGACGCGAGGTTCGTATACCCCGCGATCGTCACGCCATGCTTGACGACGACCTTGTCGGCTTCCGTCAGCGGACAGTTGCCGCCACGCTGCCCTTCATACTCGGGGCCGCGTCCTGCTGCGAGGTCGATGAGAACCGTGCCCGGTTTCATCGCCTGCACGGTTTCAACGGAGATCAAGGTCGGCGCGGCACGGCCGGGAATCAGCGCGGTGGAGATCACGATGTCGGCCTGCTTCGCCCGCTCGTGAACCAGCGCAGACTGGCGCGCGAGCCACGAGGGCGGCATCGGCCGCGCGTAGCCGCCGACGCCAACGGCCGCTTCGCGTTCCTCATCGGTTTCGTAAGGCACATCGAGGAATTTGCCGCCCAGCGACTCGATCTGCTCCTTCACGGCAGGACGCACGTCCGACGCTTCGATCACGGCGCCAAGGCGCTTCGCGGTCGCGATCGCCTGCAAACCGGCGACGCCCGCGCCGAGAATCAGCACACGCGCCGCTTTCACGGTGCCTGCCGCCGTCATCAGCATCGGCATGAAGCGCGGGTAAAGATCGGCGGCGAGCAAGACCGCTTTGTACCCCGCAATGTTGGCTTGAGACGACAGTACGTCGAGGCTTTGCGCACGCGTTGTGCGCGGCGCGGCTTCGAGCGCGAACGCAGTTATGCCTGCGGCTGCAAGCTTTGATGCGTTCTCGGCATTAAACGGCTCCAGCATGCCGACCAGCACCGCACCTCGTTTAAGAAGCGGGAGTTCTGAATCGGTGGGGCTTTGAACCTTGAGAACGATCTCTGCGCCGAACGCGGTCGGCGCATCGACGAGTTCTGCGCCCGCAGCTGCGTACGCGTCGTCCAGATAGCTCGCGGCCGTTCCTGCGCCGCTCTGTACGGTAACCCTGTGGCCCTGCGACACGTACTTCTTGACCGTCTCGGGCGTCGCGGCGACGCGTGTTTCGTACGGCCGCGTCTCGGCTGGCACTCCGATGTGCATCGTGAATCCTCCTCGACCATCCTGTTATGAAAATCTGGAATCGCCGACGAAGGGCAACGCCGGCAATGCAAAAGGCAAGTGCAACGGCTACGCACGGCTGGGGCTTCAGCCACGAGGTCCACTTTAACCGAAACCTAGGGGCGGATCGAAATTGGTAACGATCCCGGTATTCAGGAACACGATCCTCGTGTCTTTCCGTGCCTTTTGCATCGATATGTGCTAGAGCGAGGCGGTCCATTCTTCGCAGGCGCCGGCAAGCCCCGGCCATAAACGGTAAAATGCCGTCCCATGAAACCGGAAACCTGGGCTCCGCATGTCACGGTGGCGGCCGTCGTCGAACGCGATGGGCGCTTCCTGCTGGTCGAAGAACATACGCCCGCCGGGCTGCGACTGAACCAGCCCGCCGGGCATCTGGAAGCGGGCGAGTCACTGATGCAAGCCGTTATCCGCGAAACGCTCGAAGAGACGGCGCAGTCATTCGTGCCCGCGGCGCTGGTCGGCGTCTACATGACGCATTTCAGCCGGCCCGACACCGTCGATGGCCCGCAGGATGGCGTCACGTATCTGCGCTTCACGTATTGCGGCTCGACGGATAGCGAACCTCCAGAGGCCCGCGCGCTCGATCCCGATATCGTCCGCACCGTCTGGATGACCGCCGACGAGTTGCGCGCGTGTCCCGAGCGGCATCGCACGCCGCTCGTGATGCAATGTATCGACGATTACCTCGCGGGCCGGCGTTTCCCGCTCGACTTCGTGCAAACGCATTCGGTCGGGCCCTCCCGATAGAACGCGTGCTTCGGCACGACAAAGAGCAGTCAGGCAGAGTCACATGAGCAAACAGAAAGTGGTGGTAGGCATGTCGGGCGGCGTCGATTCGTCCGTCACGGCATGGCTGCTGAAGGAACAGGGTTACGACGTGGTCGGCCTGTTCATGAAGAACTGGGAAGACGACGACGACAGCGAATACTGTTCGACGCGTCAGGACTGGATCGACGTCGTGTCGGTTGCGGACCTGATCGGCATCGACGTCGAAGCGGTGAACTTCGCGGCCGAATACAAGGACCGCGTATTCGCCGAATTCTTGCGCGAATATTCGGCGGGCCGCACGCCGAACCCGGACGTGCTGTGCAACGCTGAGATCAAGTTCAAGGCGTTCCTCGATCACGCGATGTCGCTCGGCGCGGAAACCATCGCGACGGGCCACTACGCGCGCGTGCGCGAAATCGACGGCCGTTTCGAGCTGCTCAAGGCGTTCGATCACACGAAGGACCAGTCGTACTTCCTGCATCGCCTGAATCAGGCGCAACTGTCGAAGACACTGTTCCCGCTCGGCGAAATCCCGAAGAAGAAGGTCCGCGAGATCGCCGAGCAGATCGGCCTGCCGAACGCGAAGAAGAAGGACTCGACGGGCATCTGCTTTATCGGCGAACGGCCGTTCCGCGACTTCCTGAACCGCTATCTGCCAACCAAACCCGGCCCAATGAAAACCACCGAAGGCAAGACGGTCGGCGAACACATCGGCCTCGCGTTCTACACGTTCGGACAGCGCAAGGGCATCGGCCTCGGCGGCAGCAAGGACGGCAGCGGCGAGCCGTGGTTCGTCGCGGGCAAGGACATCGCGTCGAACACGCTGTATGTCGCGCAGGGCCACGATCATCCGTGGCTGCTGAGCCATACGCTGACGGCGGGCAACACGAGCTGGGTCGCGGGCCACGCGCCCGAGGAAGGCCATGCGTGCGCGGCGAAGACACGCTATCGCCAGGCCGATGCGGCATGCACGTTCGGCGCTGCCGACGGCGCCGACAAGAACGCGCTCTTTTCCCTTCATTTCGCCGACGCCCAATGGGCTGTCACACCGGGGCAATCGGCCGTGCTCTACGATGGCGACGTGTGCCTCGGCGGCGGCATCATCGAGCACGCGGCCACCGCGCAGCCGGTCGTCCGCCAGCCTCAGAAAGCGGCGCTGCTGACCGCGCGCTGAGCCCCGCGGGGAAAGGCTCGCGGGCACGATCCGCGAGCTTTTCCCGCAGACATCGCTGCACTGATTCCCGCTTCGTTGTATCTTCCGGGCGACGGTTGTCCTGCCGCCCGCGTTTCGGCGCGCTTACGGTTCGCTTCATGTTCCGGCAAACAGGCCGTTAACTGGGCAAGAACAACCCGCCGTACCGTTCGCAGCGCGATCCATCCCCACGGACGCCCGCTGTTTTCACGAGAAGACCCCGACGCCCTCCGCGCCGGATGCTTCCGCTGCGATGAATTCACCGCAATGGAGTTGTCATGTTTTCTCGACGTTATCTGGCGATGTGGTGTGCCATCCTGCTGCTCGCGGCCTGCGCCGCGCTCGCGGCAACCGGTCACATCGCATGGCTGTGGATCATCGTGCCCGTGCTGCTGGTCGCGCTCGGCGCCTACGATCTGACGCAGGAGCGCCACGCGATCCTGCGCAACTATCCGCTGTGGGGGCATTTCCGCTTCCTGTTCGAGTTCATCCGGCCTGAGATCCGCCAGTATTTCGTCGAAGACGATACGGAAGAGAAGCCGTTCTCGCGCGCGCAACGCAGCATCGTCTATCAGCGCGCGAAGAATGAAGTCGACAGCCGCCCTTACGGCACGGAAATGGACGTGAAAGCGACAGGCCACGAATTCATCAGCCATTCGCTCGTGCCGACGAAGCTCGACGGTCACGACTTTCGCGTCGTGGTCGGCGCGAACCGCGCGCAGCCATATTCGATGTCGATTTTCAACATCTCCGCGATGAGCTTCGGCTCGCTGTCGGCGAACGCGATTCTCGCGCTGAACCTCGGCGCGAAGAAAGGCAACTTCGCGCACGACACGGGCGAAGGCTCAATGTCGAAGTATCACCGCGAGCACGGCGGCGACATCATCTGGGAAATCGCGTCGGGCTACTTCGGCTGCCGCAACGACGACGGCACGTTCAACGCCGACAAGTTCGCGAAGCAGGCGAGCGAGCCGCAAGTGAAGATGATCGAGGTGAAGCTGTCGCAAGGCGCAAAGCCGGGTCACGGCGGTGTGCTGCCCGCTGCGAAGATCACGCCCGAAATTTCCGAAACGCGCGGCGTGCCGATGGGCCGCGACTGCATCTCGCCCGCTACGCACTCGGAATTCTCGACGCCGCGTGAGCTGCTCGAATTTGTCGAGCGTCTGCGCAACCTGTCGGGCGGCAAGCCGACGGGCTTCAAGCTGTGCATCGGGCATCCGTGGGAATTTTTTGGCATTGCCAAGGCGATGCTGGAGACGGGCATCCTGCCGGACTTCATCGTCGTCGACGGCGCGGAAGGCGGCACGGGCGCGGCGCCGCTGGAATTCACCGATCACATCGGCGTGCCGCTGCAGGAAGGGTTGCTGCTCGTGCATAACACGTTAGTTGGCGTCGGCTTGCGCGACAAGATTCGCATTGGCGCGAGCGGCAAGATGATCACGGCTTTCGATATCGCGAAGACGCTTGCGATTGGGGCCGACTGGGTGAATGCGGCGCGCGGGTTCATGTTCGCGGTTGGGTGTATTCAGGCGCAGACGTGTCACACGGGACGCTGTCCGACGGGCGTCGCGACGCAGGACCCGGTGCGCCAGCGCGCGCTGATCGTCACCGACAAGTCGGACCGCGTGTTCAACTTCCATCACAACACGCTGCATGCGCTGCAGGAGATCATCCAGGCCGCTGGCCTGCGGCATCCCGCCGATCTGCGCGCGCATCACATCGTGCGGCGGGTGTCATCGTATGAAGTGCGGTTGATGTCGGATTTGCTCAAGTATCTTGAACCTGGCGATCTGCTGGTTGGGCAGTATCGCTATACGTTGTATGAGAAATGGTGGCCAGTGGCGCGCAGTGATTCGTTTGCGCCGGAACTTGAGCCGGTTGTTGTGTGACGTTTTTTTTGGCGGGCATCCGCGGTTTGCTTCTGGTTTGCTAGTGTTGCCCCTGTGCGGGGCGGCACCTGCTTTTGGTTGTCTGCGACGCTGGGTTGTTTGCCCGTGTTTTCGCCGGCGTCCGCGTTACGGTGTTTGCCGTTCAGGCGTCGCCCCTGTGCGGGGCGGCACCTACTTTTCTTTGCCGCCGCAAAGAAAAGTAGGCAAAAGAAAGCGGCTAACACCGCCAACATTTCTTCTTGCCTGAGGGCCCCCAAAGGCTCTTACGCTTCACACGGCAGCATTTCTGTTCGCGTTCGTTGCCAACGCGCTGAATGAGCGCCTCACCCACTTCAAACACCCGAACAAGATCTAGCGGCAGCGAATGGTTTGTGCCGCCCAGGTGGCAAACTGTGTGTAGGTTGTCGCACCGCAAAGGTCAGCGCTCTTACCAGAAACACCAATCTTGCTACTCAGTCCGGAGTGATGCGGGTATGGCGCGAAAGCCTACACACAGTTTGCCACCTGGGCGGCGGTGAGATATCTGGCACGGCATGCCGCACGGCGATTGCGTGAAGCGGGTGAGGCGCTCATTCGAAGCGTTGGCAACAAGCATGCGTCACGTGGTTGCCGTGTGAAGCGAGGGACCGGTTGGGGGCCCTCAGGCAAGAACAAGAATTGGCGGTGTTAGCCGCTTTCTTTTGCCTACTTTTCTTTGCGGCGGCAAAGAAAAGTAGGTGCCGCCCCGCACAGGGGCGACGCTTGAAGCTAGATAACAACTCGCGGATGCCAGCGAAAACACAAGCAAACCACCCCGCCTGCGCAAGCAAAAACAAATCCCTGATCCGGTTACTTATTCGCAGCAATCCGTTGCTGGATATGTTGCGCCCGCGCCGCCGACGCCGGATGCGAACTCAACATACTCGACTTCCCACCATCAAGCTTGGCCAGCTTATTGAACGCAGTAACGAGCCCAGCCGGGTCCTGACCTTTCTTCTTCTGGATATCGAACGAATAGTCGTCCGCCGCCGACTCCTGCGACTGCGAGAACTGCGCGTTGATCAGCTTCTCGGAGAAATCCCCAAGTTGCGACGACGAGATCGCGGCCGTGACGCCGCCCGTCGACGACGCCACCGAGCGCAGCGCTGACGTCGCATACGCGACCTGCATCGCCTTCTTCGTATGGCCGAGCGCGACGTGCCCCATCTCGTGACCGACCACGCCGCGTACTTCGTCGTCCGTCATCATGTCCATCAAACCGCTATAGACACGCACGCAACCGTTCGCCATCGCCCACGCATTCACGTCCTTCGTGAGGTAGACCTTGTAGTTGACAGGCACGCCGTTGATGTTGTCGCCGAGCTGCGCGGCGATCTTGTTCAGGCGCTTCGTGTATGGGCTGCCGGCGGGCGCAATCTTGTTTTCCGCGTCCAGCTGCGCGCACGATTTGTCGGACAGCGTGCGCACGTCGGTGTCGGTGAGCGACGCAGCCTGCACGGCCTGCGTGCCGGACTGAACGAGGGTGTTGGGATCGAGGCTCATCCCCGAACAGGCGGCGAGCACACCGCACGCGGCGGCGGCGAGAGCAACGCGGATCGCTTTCATGACGAACGTCCCTTTGACGATGTGATCGATGGTCGTGCGAGCGCCTGGGCGCCCCCGCCTCATACCGCGAACGCACGCGCCGCGGCGGGTTTCATCCGGACTGACGCCCAAAGAAAAAGCGCCTGACAGGCAGGCACTTTTTAACATATCGAAAGGTATTTTCGTGGAAAACGAAAGCTTTCTTAACACTCCGTCACGCTCAAGCGATACGCGCGCGGCGTTTCGATGCGCGATGAATCGCCGGGGGCGCGGATCAGGTCAATACGGTGTCGATAAACGACTGACGCAGCGACAGCTTCTGATAGTGCTTGTCGAGATTCGGATGCTGCTCGCGCCAGTTGAGCTGCGGCATGCGGAAGTCCAGATAGCCCAGCGCGCAGCCGACGGCCACGTCGGCGAGCGTGTAGTGATTGCCCGCGCACCAGGCCTTCGCGGCGAGACCTTGCGCCATCGCGATCAGGCCATCGTCGATCTTGTGACGCTGACGCGCAACCCACGATTCGCTGCGATGCGCCTCTTCACGCAGCACGCCTTCGAGGCGGATCAACACGGCGGCGTCCATGATGCCGTCCGCCAGCGCTTCCCAGCAGCGCACCTCGACGCGTTCGCGGCCCGACTGCGGCACGAGCTTGCACACGGGCGACAGCGTGTCGACGTATTCGCAGATCACGCGCGAATCGAACACGGCCGCGCCGTCTTCCATCACGAGACACGGCACCTTGCCGATCGGGTTGAAGTCGTGGATCGCCGTGTCGTCGGCCCAGACGTTTTCGAGTTCGAGCTTGTAGTCGATTTTCTTTTCGGCGAGCACGATCCGCGCCTTGCGGACAAATGGGCTCGACAGCGAACCGATGAGTTTCATTACATCCTGCCTTGGATTGAAATTGGGCGAAAGTATAAGTGCGCCGGCGGGCGCTGGAAGGTTTTCCGTGCGCTGCGCGCCGCGCTTCGCCCCGCCGCCGCGCGGGTTGTAGACAGATTGCAACAATGCCGTGCGGGCGCGGGACCGTCTACCTGGCCTGATAGCCAAGGCGCCGCACGATGCGTTCGCCGAGGCGCCCCGCGTGTATCCCGACCCGCGCCCGGCGTTTCGATGCGCCGCCGGATTGCCCGGCCCGCGCGGTCACTGGCGACCCGGAAGCGTTTCCCGTAGGGCGATACAATCGCAACATTGCCGCGCGGTGAATGATCTCGCCCGCCGCACCGCCCTCCACCACGCACGATGAACCGCCGACCGCACTCATGACCGATCTGACTCCGGCAACCGATATCTACCGCCAGCGCCGCGCGCGCGTGCTCGATGCGCTGCGCGCGACGGGCGGCGGCGTCGCAATCGTCCCGACCGCGCCCGAAGTGCTGCGCAACCGCGACGCCGACTATCCGTACCGGCACGACAGCTACTTCTACTATCTGACGGGCTTCACCGAACCGGAAGCGATGCTCGTGCTCGACGCGAGCGCGAAGCAGGACGAGCCCGCGGCGATCCTGTTCTGCCGCGCGAAGAACGCGGAGCGCGAGACATGGGAAGGCTTCCGCTTCGGTCCGGAAGGCGCGCGCGAAGCATTCGGCTTCGACGCGGCCTTTGCCTTCGAAGAGATCGACACGCAGTTGCCGCGCATCATCGCCGACAAGCAGGCGCTGCACTACGCGCTCGGCGCGTCGGAACAGTTCGACGGCAAGGTGCGCCAGTGGCTCGACGCGGTGCGCATGCAGGGCAGAAGCGGCGTGCTCGCGCCGTCGGCGGTGCATGATCTGATGCCGCTGCTCGATGAGATGCGCCTCGTGAAGGACGACCACGAACTCGCGATCATGCGACGCGCCGCCGCGATCTCCGCGCAGGCGCACCGTCATGCGATGGCGGCATGCCGCCCCGGCGTGCGCGAATACGAGCTCGAAGCCGAACTGCTGTACACGTTCCGCAAGCACGGCGCGCAAGCGCCGGCGTACGGCTCGATCGTCGCCGCGGGCGCGAACGCGTGCGTGCTGCACTACCCGGCCGGCAACGCGGCTGCGCAGGACGGCGATCTGATCCTGATCGACGCGGCGTGCGAACTCGACGGTTACGCGTCCGACATCACGCGCACTTTCCCGGCCAGCGGCCGCTTCACGTCCGCGCAGCGCGAGCTTTACGACATCGTGCTGGCCGCGCAGAAGGCCGCGATCGACGTAACCAAACCGGGCGCGACCTTCGACGCGCCGCATCAGGCCGCCGTGCGCGTGCTCGCGCAAGGGCTGCTCGACACGGGCATTCTCAATCGCGATCTGTTCGCGGGCGTCGATGAAGTCATCGAGGAGCGTGCGTATGCGCGCTTCTATATGCATCGCACGGGCCACTGGATCGGCATGGACGTGCATGACGCGGGCGACTATCGCGAGCGCGGCGCGCCCGCCGATGAAACCGGCGCGCTGCCTTGGCGCACGCTGAAGCCGGGCATGGCGCTGACGATCGAGCCGGGCCTTTATATCCGCGCCGCCGATGATGTGCCCGAAAAGTACTGGAATATCGGCATCCGCATCGAGGACGACGCGATCGTCACGGCCACCGGCTGTGAGCTGATTACGCGCGACGTTCCCGTCGACGCGGACGAAATCGAAGCGCTGATGCAGCAGGCGCAACCCGCGCAGAAGGCCGGCGCGGCCTGAGCGCAAGGAACAGACAAGAAGATGAGCGAAGTCCACCAGGCGGCCAACGCGCCCTCCCTCCCTGCGAGCAACCCGCCCTACGATTACGACGTGACGATCGTCGGCGCGGGTCCGGTCGGTCTCGCGCTCGCGGGCTGGCTCGCGCGGCGCAGTGCGACGCAGAAGCTGAACGTGGCGCTGATCGACGCGCGCGAGCCGGAAGATTCGGTTGCCGATCCGCGCGCGATCGCCGTATCGCACGGCAGCCGGATGATTCTCGAGCCGCTCGCCTGGCCGTCCGACGCGACCGCGATCCAGCGCATTCACGTCTCTCAGCGCGGCCATTTCGGGCGCACGCTGATCGATCACTCGGAGCATGGCCTGCCCGCGCTCGGCTACGTGCTGCGTTATGGCTCGATCGTCCATGCACTCGCCGCGACCGTGCGCTCGACGCCCGTCCACTGGTTCAAATCGACAAAAGCACAGGCGCCGCAGCAACTCGAAGACGACGGCGTGCTGCTCCCGATCGAAAGCGCGCACGTCGCACGCACGCTGCGCACGCGCATTCTGGTGAACGCCGAAGGCGGCCTGTTCGGCGAACAGCAGGCGGGTTCGGGCGAAACGCGCGATTACGGGCAAACCGCGCTGGTCGGCACGGTGACGCTGTCGTCGCCGCAGCCGCATGTCGCGTGGGAACGATTCACGTCGCAAGGTCCGATTGCGCTCCTGCCGACGGGCGGCGTGCGCAGCGCGGACTACGCGCTGGTCTGGTGCTGCGCGCCGGAAGAAGCGGTGCGTCGCGCGCAATTGCCGGACGAAGATTTCTTGCGCGAACTCAGCGCCCAGTTCGGCGACCGGATGGGTCGCTTCGTGCAAATCAAGGGACGCGCGTCGTTCCCGCTCGGGCTGAACACCGTTGATACGCTCGTCAAGGGCAACGTCGTCGCGATCGGCAATGCGGCGCAGACGCTGCATCCCGTCGCCGGCCAGGGGCTGAACCTCGGCTTGCGCGATGCGCACGCGCTCGCCGACGCGCTCTCGCACTACGGCGCGACCCGCAGCGCGCTGATCGCGTTCGCGCAGCGCCGCGCGCTCGACCGCCGCATGACGATCGGTGCCACCGACACGCTCGCGCGCCTTTTCACCATCGACTTTCCGCCGCTGGCGGCGCTGCGCGGTCTCGCCCTCACCGCGCTCGAATTCGTGCCGCCCGTGAAGACGGCGCTCGCCCGCCAGATGATGTTCGGCCAACGCCGCTAGCGCGTTGCGACATCCCGTAGAAGTGGCCGCCGTTCTATGAGTGCGGCCACTTTCATAGAAGATTTAATGAGTTACCTCAGACGCGGTTCGATCTGGGTCAGCGCGTTAACGCTAAAATAGCGGTTTTCCCTCGTATTTTGCGGTACGTGCGGTGCGCGATTTCCAAGGTTTTGGCGCACCCTTCGCTCGCCGCCGATGTCCGCTATGCCCACTCTCGGCTCCCACACTCTGCGCAACAACCTGTTCGTCGCCCCGATGGCAGGCGTGACCGACCGGCCGTTCCGCCAACTCTGCAAGCGCATGGGCGCGGGCTATGCGGTGTCGGAGATGGTCGCGTCGAACGCGCAGTTGTGGAAAAGCGAAAAGACGATGCGCCGCGCCAACCATACGGGCGAAGTCGAGCCGATCGCCGTGCAGATCGCGGGCGCCGATCCGCAGATGATGGCCGAGGCCGCGCGCTACAACGTCGCGAACGGTGCGCAGATCATCGACATCAACATGGGCTGCCCGGCCAAGAAGGTTTGCAACGTCGCGGCCGGTTCGGCGCTGCTGCAGAACGAGCCGCTCGTGCAGCGGATCGTCGAAGCCGTGGTGAATGCCGTTGGCGTCGGTCCGGATGCCGTGCCCGTCACGCTGAAAATCCGCACCGGCTGGGACCGCGACAACAAGAATGCGCTGACCATCGCGCGCCTCGCCGAAAGCGCCGGCATTTCGATGCTGACGGTGCATGGCCGCACGCGTGCGGACCTGTATCACGGCGAAGCGGAGTACGAAACGATTGCCGCCGTGAAGGCCGCGGTGAAGATTCCTGTGGTGGCGAACGGCGACATTACGTCGCCGCACAAGGCGCGCGAGGTGCTCGCCGCGACGGGCGCGGATGCCATCATGATCGGCCGCGCCGCCCAGGGGCGCCCGTGGCTCTTCCGCGAGATCGAACATTTCCTGCTGACGGGCGAGCTGATGGAAGCGCCGCGCATCGACGAGATCCAGCAGGTGATGAACGAGCATCTGGAGGATCACTACGCGTTCTACGGCGAATTTACAGGCGTTCGCACTGCGCGCAAGCACATCGGCTGGTACACTCGCGGCCTTTCTGGCGCCAACGTGTTCCGCCATCGTATGAATACGCTGGACACGACGCGCGAACAACTGCTCGCCGTCAATGAATTCTTCGACGCGCAAAAGGCGATTTCAGACCGCCTCGTGTACGTCGACAACGAAGTCAACAATAACGGTGAGCAGGACCAAACCGACCGACTAGCAGCATGAGCAAGCACAATATCGAACAATGTGTCCGCGATAGCCTGGGGATGTATTTTCAGGATCTCGACGGCTCCAATCCGCACGACGTCTACGACATGGTAATTTCGTGCGTAGAAAAACCGTTGCTCGAGGTGGTGCTCGAGCAGGCCGGCGGCAATCAGTCGCTGGCAGCCGAGTATCTCGGCATCAACCGCAATACGCTGCGCAAGAAACTGCAACAGCACGGCCTGCTGTAGTTTCGGCGCCCTGCCACGCCTTTCATCGGCTTTTGTTCTCATCATGATCAAGCAAGCGCTCATCTCCGTTTCCGACAAGTCCGGCATCGTCGATTTCGCGAAATCGTTGTCGGACCTCGGCGTTAAGATCCTGTCGACGGGCGGCACCGCGAAACTGCTCGCGGACGCCGGCCTTCCCGTCACCGAAGTGGCCGACTACACGGGCTTTCCGGAAATGCTGGATGGGCGCGTGAAGACGTTGCACCCGAAGGTGCATGGCGGCATCCTCGCCCGCCGCGATCTGCCCGAGCACATGGCCGCGCTCGAAAAGCACGACATCCCCACAATCGATCTGCTCGTCGTGAACCTGTATCCGTTCGTGCAGACGATCTCGAAGGAAGAGTGCTCGCTCGAAGACGCGATCGAGAATATCGATATCGGCGGCCCGACCATGCTGCGTTCGGCAGCGAAGAATCATCGCGACGTGACCGTCGTGGTCGATCCCGCTGACTACGCGACCGTGCTCGAAGAAATGCGCGCGAACGGCAACTCGGTCGGCTACAAGACCAACTTCCGCCTCGCGACCAAGGTGTTCGCGCACACCGCGCAGTACGACGGCGCGATCACGAACTACCTGACGAGCCTCACGGAAGAACTGCAGCACCGCGAGCGCAACACGTATCCGGCCACGTTCAACCTCGCGTTCGACAAGGTGCAGGACCTGCGCTACGGCGAGAACCCGCACCAGAGCGCAGCGTTCTACCGCGACATCGCGGTGCCGGCCGGCGCGCTCGCGAACTATCGCCAGTTGCAGGGCAAGGAACTGTCGTACAACAACATCGCCGACTCGGACGCCGCGTGGGAATGCGTGAAGACGTTCGACGCGCCCGCCTGCGTGATCATCAAGCACGCGAACCCGTGTGGCGTGGCTGTCGGCGCGAACCCGCACGAAGCGTATTCGAAGGCGTTCCAGACGGACCCGACCTCGGCGTTCGGCGGCATCATCGCGTTCAACCGCGAAGTCGACGAAACGGCGGCGCAGGCTGTCGCGAAGCAATTCGTCGAAGTGCTGATCGCGCCGTCGTTCAGCGACGCCGCCAAGCAAGTGTTCGCGGCCAAGCAGAACGTGCGTCTGCTCGAAATCGCGTTGGGCGAAGGGCATAACACATTTGATCTGAAGCGCGTGGGCGGCGGTCTGCTCGTGCAATCGCTCGATGCGAAGAACGTGCAGCCGCACGAACTGCGCGTCGTCACGAAGCGTCACCCGACGCCGAAGGAAATGGACGATCTGCTGTTTGCATGGCGCGTCGCGAAGTTCGTCAAGTCGAACGCGATCGTGTTCTGCGCGAACGGCATGACGATGGGCGTCGGCGCGGGCCAGATGAGCCGCGTGGATTCGGCGCGCATCGCGAGCATCAAGGCGCAGAACGCGGGCCTGACGCTGTCGGGCACGGCGGTGGCATCGGATGCGTTCTTCCCGTTCCGCGACGGTCTCGACGTGGTCGTGAACGCGGGCGCAACCTGCGTGATCCAGCCGGGCGGCTCGATGCGCGACGACGAAGTGATCGCCGCCGCCGACGAGCACAACATCGCGATGGTCGTGACGGGCATCCGCCACTTCCGCCACTGATCGACTGACCTGCTTCTTCTCAAACGGCCCGGCAGTTGCAACTGCCGGGCCGTTTTGCATTTCGCGTTTGACGTTGTGCCGTTGTAGTATCGCAGGCACTGAATAAGCACGGCACCTATGAGAATTCTCGGCATCGACCCAGGCTTGCGCGTCACCGGTTTCGGCGTGATTGATCAGTCCGGCCATCAGCTCACTTACGTGACGAGCGGCGTCATCAAGACCGCCGATGCCGATCTGCCGTCACGCCTGGGCACCATATTCGAGGGTATTTCCACGCTGATCCGCCAACATGCGCCGGACCAGTCGGCGATCGAAAAGGTGTTCGTCAACGTCAATCCGCAATCGACACTGCTGCTCGGCCAGGCGCGCGGCGCCGCGATCTGCGGGCTGGTGGCGGGTGGCGTGCCCGTTGCCGAGTACACGGCGTTGCAGTTGAAGCAAGCCGTGGTCGGCTACGGACGCGCGACCAAAGAGCAGATGCAGCAGATGGTCGTACGGCTGTTGTGCCTGTCGGGCATTCCTTCCACTGACGCCGCTGATGCGCTCGGCATGGCAATCTGCCACGCGCATGGCGGCGGCACGTTGAGCACGCTGGGCGGTATTGCGCCCGCGCTTGCGAAGAAAGGCTTGCGGGTACGGCGTGGGCGGCTGATCGGCTAGACGCCTTTAACTTTACTGTCAGCGTTGCCCCGCCAATGCCAGCCGACATGCCAGACCGGCAAACACCGAGCCGAGCAAATACTGCGGCCAGCGCGACGGGCGCTTGCCGCTAGTCAGTTTCCGGCTCAGTCTGCTAGCAAGCAGAATCACGCTGCCATTCACAAAGAAGCCGATCACATTGAGCACGGTCGCAAGCAACATGATCTGCAACGCAACCGATCCCGCCTCAGGCTTCACGAACTGCGGGAACAATGCGAGCACGAACAGCGCAACCTTCGGATTGAGCAGATTCGTGAACAACCCTTGCCTGAAAATTCTGCCAACGGGATAGCGCCGCATCGATGCGTCCGGCGCGAGCATCGTGCCGTCCGAGCGGAACGTCTTCCATGCAAGATAAAGCAGATAAGCCGCGCCCGCGAAGCGCACGATGTCGTAGGCCATCGGCGCGGCAAGAAAGAGCTGTGACAGGCCGAACGCGGCGGCAAGCGCATGGCAATACGTGCCCATCAGAATCCCGGCGAGCGACGCAAAACCCGCTGCCCTTCCCTGGCTCACGCTGCGGGAAGCAATCAGCAACATATCGGGACCGGGCGTGGCGGTAAGCGCGAGACACGCGCCTGAGAACAGCGCGAGCGTGGTGAGACTCAGCATCGAAGACCCCTTTTGGTTAACTACGGAACGTCCAAAAGGGATCTCAGTGTATTGAGCCGCTGCGGCCTGGTCAATCGGCCGCCCTTCCACTTCGTAAGAAGCGGCGTACGAAAGCCCTCTACCCTGCGCTACACTCGCGCTTTCTCTCTCGATAGAACTCGCCATGATCGGTCGCATCGCCGGCGTCCTGCTGGAAAAGAATCCGCCTCATCTTCTGATCGACTGCAACGGCGTCGGCTACGAAGTCGATGTGCCGATGAGCACGTTCTACAACCTGCCCGGCACAGGTGAAAAAGTCGTGCTCCTCACGCAGATGATCGTGCGCGAAGACGCGCATCTGCTGTACGGCTTTCTCACGCCGCAAGAACGTTCGACGTTTCGCGAGTTGTTAAAGATCACGGGCATCGGTGCGCGCATGGCGCTCGCCGTGCTGTCCGGCATGAGCGTGCAGGAACTGTCGCAGACGGTGACGATGCAGGACGCCGCGCGCCTCACGCGCGTGCCGGGCATCGGCAAGAAGACGGCGGAGCGACTCCTGCTCGAACTGAAGGGCAAACTCGGCGCCGACCTTGGTGCGATGGCGGGCGCCGCGTCGCAATCCGATCACGCGTCCGACATCCTGAATGCGTTGCTGGCATTGGGTTACTCCGAAAAAGAAGCCTTGGCTGCCATCAAGAACGTGCCTGCGGGTACGGGCGTTTCCGAAGGCATCAAGCTCGCGTTGAAGGCGCTGTCGAAGGCCTGATCGTGCTTTCAACGAGCGGCGTGTATGAAGCTTCGCACGCCGCCAAAGCACGCGCACCCTGGCCATTCGGCCAGGTATTCGAGCGAGCGGTGCGCGGTACAATGCCTGCATGATCGAACACGACAAACTCGCCGCCGAACGCATCATCGCCGCCACGCCCGTGTCGTCGAACGAGGAAGCGTTCGAGCGCGCGTTGCGCCCGCGCCAACTCGATGAATATGTCGGCCAGGAAAAGGTGCGCGGCCAGCTGGAAATCTTCATCGAAGCCGCCAAGCGCCGCAAGGAATCGCTGGATCACGTGCTGCTGTTCGGGCCGCCGGGCCTCGGCAAAACCACGCTCGCGCATATCATCGCGCGCGAGATGGGCGTCAATATGCGGCAGACGTCGGGCCCCGTGCTGGAACGCGCGGGCGACCTCGCCGCGCTGCTGACCAATCTCGAAGCCAACGACGTGCTCTTCATCGACGAGATTCACCGGCTGTCGCCCGTCGTCGAGGAAATCCTGTACCCGGCGCTCGAGGATTACCAGATCGACATCATGATCGGCGAAGGGCCCGCTGCGCGCAGCGTGAAGCTCGATCTGCAGCCGTTCACGCTGGTCGGCGCGACCACGCGCGCGGGCATGCTGACCAATCCGTTGCGCGACCGCTTCGGTATCGTCGCGCGGCTGGAGTTTTATAACGCCGAGGAACTGGCGCGCATCGTGAGCCGCTCGGCCTCGCTGCTGGGCGCGCAGATTCATCCCGATGGCGCGCTGGAAATCGCCAAGCGCTCGCGCGGCACGCCGCGTATCGCGAACCGGCTCCTGCGCCGCGTGCGCGACTTCGCCGAGGTGAAGGCGGACGGCAATATCACCGCGAAGGTCGCGGATGCCGCGCTGAAAATGCTCGACGTCGATCCCGTTGGCTTCGATCTGATGGACCGCAAGCTGCTCGAAGCGATCCTGCACAAGTTCGATGGCGGGCCAGTCGGCGTGGATAATCTGGCGGCCGCGATCGGCGAAGAGCGCGACACGATCGAAGACGTGCTCGAACCGTATCTGATCCAGCAAGGCTTCTTGCAGCGCACGCCGCGCGGACGCGTCGCCACGCTGTTGACGTATCGGCACTTCGGCCTTGCCGCACCTGATACGGCAAGCCCGGTACGCAATCTGTGGGATTCGGAGCCGACCTAAGCGGCTCCTGGATGGGAAACGCGGCGCTGCCGCGTCATCAGACTCAACGCCCGGCTTCGGGCGTTTTTTTCTTGAAGCTGTCGTCTTCGGCGTGGCCGTCGAGATGCGCGACATCGGCCCATGACACAACCTTCGCGCGGCCGTCTTCGAATTCGACCACATTCACGCTCGTGTTCAGCAACGCGTAGTTGCGCGGCGCATCCAGCGGCAAACCATTCGCGAAGCGATACACGCAGTCCAGCACACCGCCATGCGCGACGACCGAAATCCGTCCGTTCGGATGCGCGGCGACGACCGGCTCAAGCGCATGCAGAACGCGATGATAAAACACGCGCTGCGATTCACCCTCGGGCGGCGAAAAGCCCGGATCGCGCGTCTGCCACTGCGAGTATTCGTCGGGGAAGCGCAGCGCGATCTCGTCGCTGTCGTGTCCCTGAAACGCGCCGTAATTGCGCTCGCGCAAGCCCTTGCTGAGGTTCAGCGGCAGCCCTAGCACGTCTGCAAATGGCTGCGCCGTTTGTTGCGCGCGCATGAGATCGCTCGAATAGATCGCGTCGAGCCGCGCGCCTTCCCGCGCCTCGCGCGCGAAACGTTCGGCGAGACGTTGCGCCTGGTCGACGCCGCTCGTCGCGAGCGGAATATCGATGTGCCCTTGAATCCGCTTGATGCGGTTCCAGTCGGTCTCGCCGTGTCGGATGAAGAGGACTTGTGTTGCCATGGAATCGGAGCCGGAAAACAAAGGTTATGCGCGCGTCTGCAACCAGAACGTCACCGGGCCGTCGTTGACGAGCGACACCTGCATGTCCGCGCCGAATTCGCCCGTCTCGACGATGGGATGCTTCGCGCGCGCCGCGGCCACGAAGTAGTCGAACAGGCGCTTGCCTTCGTCGGGCGGTGCGGCGGGCGTGAAGCTCGGGCGCAGGCCGCTGTTGGTATCGGCGGCCAACGTGAACTGCGACACGAGCAGCAGGCCGCCCGCGCGCCCCGCGCCGTCGATATTCTGCACGGGCAGGTTCATCTTGCCCGCGGCGTCGCTGAACACGCGGTAGCCGAGCATTTTGGCGAGCAGTTTGTCGGCGGCGGTATCGGTATCGCCGCGCTCGGCGCAGACCAGCGCGAGCAGGCCCGCGTCGATTGCGCCCGTCACGCGGTCAGCCACGCGCACCTCGGCGCGCCGCACGCGTTGAATCAGCGCGATCATGCGGCGCGCTGCCGTTGCGTCGCTTGCAGAGGCTCGCAGAACATCATGCCGTCAGCGTGACACGCGCAAAACGGCGCTTGCCGACCTGCACGACGAACTCGCCGGCTTCGATCTTCAGGCCCTTGTCCGACACAGTCGCGCCGTCGATCTTCACGCCGCCCTGCTCGATGTTACGCAGCGCTTCGCTCGTCGACGGCACGAGACCTGCCTGCTTCAGCAGTTGCCCGATCGCGATCGGCGCGCCCGCGAGTGTCACCGACGGGATATCGTCCGGCACGCCGCCCTTCGCGCGGTGGTTGAAGTCTTCCAGCGCGCGCTCGGCGTCGCCTTGCGAGTGGAACCGCGCGACGATTTCCTGCGCGAGCAACACCTTGAAGTCGCGCGGATTGCGACCGCCTTCGATTTCACGCTTGAACCCTTCGATCTCGGCCATCGGACGGAACGACAGCAGTTCGAAGTAGCGCCACATCAGCACGTCGGAGATGCTCATCAGCTTGCCGAACATGTCGTTTGGCTTTTCGCCGATACCGACGTAGTTGCCCTTCGACTTCGACATCTTCTCGACGCCATCCAGTCCTTCGAGCAGCGGCATCGTCAGAATGCACTGCTGTTCCTGGCCGTACTGCTTCTGCAGTTCGCGGCCGACCAGCAGATTGAACTTCTGATCCGTGCCGCCGAGTTCGAGGTCGGCGTTCAGCGCGACCGAGTCGTAGCCCTGCATCAGCGGATACAGGAATTCGTGGATCGAGATGGGTACGCCGCCCTGGAAACGCTTCGTGAAGTCTTCTCGCTCCAGAATACGCGCGACTGTGTAGCGCGACGCGAGCTTGATCATACCGTCGGCGCCGAGCGGCATCGACCATTCGCTGTTGTAGCGGATTTCCGTCTTCTCGCGGTCGAGCACCAGCGCGGCCTGCTCGAAGTACGTCTTCGCGTTCGATTCGATCTGCTCGCGCGTGAGCGGCGGGCGCGTTGCGTTGCGGCCGGACGGATCGCCGATCAGCGAGGTGAAATCGCCGATCAGGAAGATCACCGTGTGGCCGAGATCCTGCAACTGGCGCATCTTGTTCAGCACAACGGTGTGGCCGATGTGGATGTCGGGCGCCGTCGGATCGAGACCGAGCTTGATGCGCAGCGGCGTACCCGTGGCCGCGCTTTTCGCGAGCTTTTGCGCGAACTCCTCTTCGATCAGCAGTTCGTCGACGCCGCGCTTCGTGACTTCGAGCGCGTGACGGACTTCGTCGGTGATCGGGAACGCGGAATTGGGCTTGGCGGTGGACTCGGTGCTCATGCTGGAACGGGAGATCGCAAAAAGAGAGATTGTCCCATAGTTGCGGCGCATTGCGCCCTGATCTCACGCGAAACGCGGTCCAACTCGCGACAGGATATGGCGCGGGCGGCGAATGTGGACCGTCGTGCGCGCTCGCGCCGCTCGTTTCATCGATTGTTTCGCGGCGCACCGATGAGCGACAATCGTCGTCAACGAGGCGCCGGAAGCATTCACGAGGCGCGACGAACGACGATCAGAGGAGCAAAGCGTGGCCAAAGACGCGGCAGATGGCGTGTATTTCGGGTTGATGTCAGGCACGAGCATGGACGGCGTGGACGGCATCGCGGTCGAATTCGCGAAGGGCAAGGCGCCCGTCGTGCGGTCGCAGGCGTTCGTGGGCTTCTCCGAAGGTTTGCGCGACGCGCTGTTCGCCCTCCAGCAACCAGGAGACAACGAGATCGAGCGCGAGGCGCTCGCCGCCAACGCGCTAGCCGCGCGCTACACGGTGTGCTGCCATGAGTTGCTGCGCTCGGGCAACCTGTCGGCTGCGGACGTCCGCGCGATCGGCGTGCATGGGCAGACGGTGCGGCATCGGCCGGAAAAGGGCTACACGAAGCAGATCAACAATCCGGCGCTGCTGGCCGAAATGATGCATATCGACGTGATCGCCGATTTCCGCAGTCGCGACGTCGCGGCGGGCGGTCAGGGCGCGCCGCTCGTGCCGGCCTTCCACGCGACGGTTTTCGGCGCGAAGAACGAGACGCGCGTGGTCTGCAATCTGGGCGGAATCAGCAATATCACGATCCTGTCGGCAAACGGCGCGGTGCGCGGCTTCGATTGCGGCCCCGCTAACGCGCTGCTCGACGAATGGGCGCACCGGCATCTGAACAAGCCATTCGACGAGAACGGCCAGTTCGCGGCGTCGGGTCAGGTGCATCGTCCGTTGCTGAACGCTTTTCTCGACGAGCCATTTTTCGAGGCGCAGCCGCCGAAGAGCACGGGCCGCGACCTGTTCAACCCCGAATGGCTCGACACCCGGTTGCAAGGATTCGCCAATGTCAGCCCCGCCGACGTTCAGGCGACGCTGGTCGCGCTGACGGCCGTGACGGTCGCGCGCGAGGTCGAGCGCCACGCGCCCGATTGCAAGGCGGTGTATGTGTGTGGCGGCGGCGCACGCAATCCGGAAATCATGAAGGCACTGCAGGGCGCGCTCGCCGAAAGCGGCTGCAGCGGCGTCCCCGTCATGACGACGGAGGCGCTCGGCGTGCCGCCGCATCAGGTGGAGCCGCTGGCCTTTGCGTGGCTGGCCATGCGTTGCGTTGCACGCGAACCGGGGAATTTGCCGTCCGTGACGGGCGCGGCGGACGAGCGAGTGCTTGGCGCGATTTATCCGCGCTGACGCGGCATGCGAAACTAGCGTAGAAATAAAAAACGGGGCCAAAGCCCCGTTTTTGCTGCAACTTACGCGAAAAAGCAGCGATTACACCGAGAACGACGAGCCGCAACCACAGGTGGTCGTGGCGTTCGGGTTCTTGATGACGAACTGCGCGCCGTTGATGTCGTCCTTGTAATCGATCTCTGCGCCAACCAGATACTGGTAGCTCATCGAATCGATCAGCAACTGGACGCCGCTCTTGTTCATCACGGTGTCGTCTTCGTTGATGGCTTCGTCAAACGTGAAGCCGTACTGGAAGCCCGAGCAGCCGCCACCCTGCACGAAAACGCGCAGTTTCAGCTCCGGGTTGCCTTCTTCTTCGATCAGTTCTTTAACCTTGTCAGCCGCCGCGTCAGTAAAGACGAACGGTGCCGGCATCTCGGCCACGGGGGTGTCGGTCACTGCGTTCATGCGAACTCTCCAAAATAGCTTCTACACGCTATTGTATTGCTGTTCCCAATATCGTGCTGAAGCCCATGAAATCAATAGGTTCTTATGCAGACCGGCTGATTCATGCGGGCGACAGGTGTCAACCATGTCCTCGTACACCTGTCAGCGATGTCCGCATACGGACCGAACGTGCAGCACGACAAATAAAAAAGCCGCCTTCGCAGATGCGTTGGCGGCTTTCTGCAGCAGGCCCTGTCTGAAACAGAGCCAGCTCGAAACGATTAACGCTTCGAGAACTGCTTGCGGCGACGCGCCTTGTGGAAACCGACCTTCTTACGCTCGACTTCACGTGCGTCACGCGTCACGAAGCCTGCGTTCGACAGAGCCGGCTTCAGCGTTGCGTCGTAGTCCATCAGAGCGCGGGTGATGCCGTGGCGAACTGCACCAGCTTGACCCGTTTCACCGCCGCCCGTCACGTTGACCTTGATGTCGAACGTAGCAGCGTGGTTCGTGAGTTCCAGCGGCTGACGCACGATCATCAGCGACGTTTCGCGCGAGAAGTAGTCGGCGATAGGCTTGCCGTTGACGACGATCTCGCCCTTGCCTGCCTTGATGAAGACACGAGCAACAGCGCTCTTGCGGCGGCCCGTACCGTAATTCCAGTTACCGATCATGTGGGCTCCCCTTAGATCTCGAGCGCCTTCGGCTGTTGCGCCGAATGCGGATGCGTTGCTTCGGCGTAGACCTTCAGCTTCTTGATCATCGCGTAGCCGAGCGGGCCCTTCGGCAGCATGCCCTTGACCGCTTTCTCGAGCGCGCGGCCCGGGAAGCGTTCTTGCATCTTGCCGAACGTCGTCTCATAGATACCGCCCGGGTAGCCCGAGTGGCGATAGTACTTCTTGTCCGTGGTCTTGTTACCCGTGACCTTCAGCTTGCCGGCGTTGATAACGATGATGAAATCACCGGTGTCGACGTGCGGAGTGAATTCAGGCTTGTGCTTGCCGCGAAGACGGTGTGCCACTTCGCTGGCGACACGCCCGAGAACCTTATCCGTCGCGTCAATCACGTACCATTCGCGCGTAACCTCATGGGCTTTTGCGGAAAACGTCTTCATGATCGATCCAAAAAATAGTGCTGCGCCCTGTGTTTTTTTCCTGCTTGTATGTGCGCTTCGAGGCGCGTGCAGGCTCTCCCTGGTTCTTCATCCGCGGGCGCGACTGCGGAAAAGCCCTGAATTATAAAGGAATTTGCGCCAAGGAGTCAAAGCACCCGGACAACGGAAAGCTGAGGACGAAAAAAAGCCCGAACTAGCGGTTCGGGCTTAATCCACCTTAGGAGGAGGGTGGAGGAGACATGCGGAGATTGTCGAACTGCGACAACCAATGAACTGATTATAGGGTTGGTGCTTGTGCGACGCAAGAACATTTGCAATGCGAAATTGAATTTCATTATGCGGAATTTTGCCACGACAATCGTAATCTCAAATAAATTTCCTGAAAACAATGACTTAGCCTGCGCGGACAGAAAGACCGCTGCAGTTGTCCTAGAGCAACACACCTAAAATCGTCCGTGCTACCCCTTATGCGCCGACCATGCCGCAGCGCAGCAGGCAAGGTGCAATCCGCATAGCCCGCCGCCAATGTCGCTCCGGGCAAGCCATCATCCTCCGGGCTACAATGCGCATCTCGAATTCAAGCTTGTGAGCGGAGTACAAGAATGGAATGCAAAGTCAGCTGGATGGGTCAGGACGGCATGGCGTTCGCCGCCGAAACGGGCAGCGGCCACCTCGTCGCGATGGACGGCGCGCCTGAAGGCGGCGGCCGCAATCTGGCGCCCCGTCCGATGGAAATGGTGCTGCTGGGCACTGGCGGATGCACGGCGTACGACGTCGTGATGATCCTGAAGAAGAGCCGTCAGGAAATCAGCGGCTGCTCGGTGACGCTGAAAGCCGAACGTGCAAGCGAGGACCCGAAGGTATTCACGAAGGTCCACTTCCATTTCACGGTGACGGGCAAGAACCTCAATCCGTCGACGGTGGAACGCGCGATCAATCTGTCGCACGACAAATATTGCTCGGCGTCGATCATGATCGCGAAAACGGCCGAGCTCACGCATTCGTTCGACATCGTCGCGGACTAAAGCCGCCTGGAGCAGCTCGCGCGCTGAAAAAGAAAATGCCGGCGTCCCAACGGACGCCGGCATTTGTCATTTGAGCGGCAAAGCAGGCCGATAAGCCGGATTTTGTGCGCGCAACGCGCCCGAAAGCGCGCCACGCGTGGCAGCCATTCCTCTAGACGCGCCATTGCTGACGCGCTCAAGCTTCCTACCCGCTGACGTGACGGGGGCCCCGCCCTGCATCTCGAAGATGCTAGCCAGCCTACTTGGAATTGCTCCGGGTGGAGGTTACCGTGCCGGTCTGCCTCGCAGCAGCCGCGGTGCGCTCTTACCGCACCGTTTCACCCTTACCTGATCCCGACTTGCGCCGGGCCATCGGCGGTTTGCTTTCTGTTGCCCTGTTCCGCGTGTTGCCACGGATGGCCGTTAGCCATCACCCTGCCCTGTGGAGTCCGGACTTTCCTCGCCCTCGCCGGCCGAAACCGCCGAGGCCGCGACTGCCTGGCCTGCTTTGCTGGCGGGGATTTTAACATCTGGCGTTCCGCGAGACCGCCGCCCATTGCGAAACACGGAAACATCGTCGTAGAAAGACGGCGCTTCGTTCTCCCGCCACCAGCCGGGAATGCCGAGCACGGGCAGCGGCGCGAACATCCGGGCGCTGAAACCCGATGTATCGAGCAGCGCGCGGGCGACGGTTTCGTCCAGAAACGCATCGCGTGAAGCGCGGGGCCAGGAGAAGTACGCGGATGGCACATCGACGATCCACGCGTGTGCCGTACACGCCTTGTAGGGCGTAACGAGCTTCTCCAGCAACGCGTGCCCGAAACAGCGCACCTCGCAGCGCTCGCCCCACGCCGCTCGCTGGTCCACGAATAGCGTTTTCCAGTCGAACGAGTGCAATGCGGCAGCGAGCGACTCGTCCGCACACGCGAACAGCACGGCGTTTTCGTCGAACAGAGTCAACGCATCGCGCGTGCCGCCGCGCGTCGGGCCGATGCCCAGTACATCGACGGCCGCCGACCCGCGCGCGCTCAGCGCCGCCTTGACGCGCGGAAACTGAAACCACATCAGTGCGTTGAAGAAATCATGCAGATTGTGGCGCGTGGGCACACAGCCCGATGCCGCGATATGTGCTTCGTACGCGGTGCCGGTCGGCAATTCGTCCTGTGGGATAAAGCTGAGCTGCTTTCCGCGTCCCGTCGTGACGGCAGCAGACGCGGCATCTGCGTTCATCTCGTGCAGCTGATCCGCCGCGCTGCGCAGCGCGGCCTGTTGCCAGCGCACGCCGCGCGTCGCGACCTGCGCAAACCACGGCATCGACCAGTCGATATCCGCAAAGCCCGGCGCAGCGCGCTTCAGTGCGCCGCCCGGTGAGTCGACATCGCGCGACATTCGCTCAGCAAGCGCTCAAACGAGCTTCCAGCCGATCGTCTCGCCGCCGCGCAACGGCACCACGGGCATGTCCCCTGCCGCGACTTCCGCCGGCAGCGTCCATTCTTCGCGGCGCAGCGTCACTTTCTCTTCGCTGCGCGGCAGGCGGTAGAAGTCCGCGCCGTGGAAGCTCGCGAAGCCTTCGAGCTTGTCGAGCGCGCCCGCCTTGTCGAACGCTTCCGCGTACAGCTCAAGGGCATGCAGCGCCGTGTAGCAGCCCGCGCAGCCGCACGCGTGCTCCTTCAGGCCCTTCGGATGCGGCGCGCTGTCCGTACCGAGGAAAAAGCGCGGATTGCCCGACGTGGCCGCCTCGACGAGCGCCACACGATGGGTCTCGCGCTTCAGCACGGGCAAGCAGTAGTAATGCGGACGAATGCCGCCCTGGAAAATCGCGTTGCGGTTGTAAAGCAGATGATGCGCCGTGATCGTTGCGCCCAGCAGTTCGGGCGGCGCGCCCGCGTCGCGGACGTAGTCGGCGGCATCCTTGGTGGTGATGTGCTCGAACACGACCTTCAGCGCCGGGAAATCGCGGCGCAGCGGCGTCATCACGCGGTCGATGAACACTTTCTCGCGGTCGAACAGATCGATCGACGAATCTGTCACTTCGCCGTGGATCAGCAGCGGCATGCCCGTTTCCTGCATCATCTCGAGCGTTTTCGCGCATTTGCGGATGTCGCTGACGCCCGCGTCCGAATTCGTCGTTGCGCCCGCCGGATACAGCTTCACGCCATGCACGAAACCGCTTTCGCGGGCGCGGCGGATTTCTTCGGGCGGGGTGTTGTCGGTCAGATACAGCGTCATCAGCGGCTCGAACTTCACGCCAGCCGGGATCGCCGCAATGATGCGCTCGCGATAGGCGCGCGCCAGCTCCGTCGTCGTGACGGGCGGCTTCAGGTTCGGCATGATGATCGCGCGCCCAAACTGGCGCGCGGTGTGCGGCAGGACGGCGGCGAGCATCGCGCCGTCGCGGACGTGCAGGTGCCAGTCATCGGGACGGGCGAGCGTGAGGGTATCGACGGAAGCAGTAGATGCGGTCATGGCGGGGATTCACGAGCGTCACAGGCGCGGCAAATTGCGCAACTGACGGCATAACTGACGAGGTCTTTCCACAAATGCAGCCAAAACACCCGTCAATTTTGCTTTTTGCCGCTTCTGGCTCGGTGATATGCTTGGAAAATCATCATTGTAACGGGTCGGCCCATGTGGGCTCATACCCCGTTAGAAAGGCTTGTCTTCCGCATCATGTGCCAACTACTCGGAATGAATTGCGCCGCGCCCACGGACGTCACGTTCTCGTTCACCGGCTTCGCGGCGCGCGGCGGCGTCACCGACCACCACTCCGACGGCTGGGGCATCGCCTTCTTCGAAGACAAGGCCTGTCGCCTGTTCATCGACCACCAGTCGTCGGCCACCTCGCCGATCGCCGACATGGTCAAGCGCTACCCGATCAAGTCGAAAAACACGATCGCGCATATCCGCAAGGCGACGCAAGGGCACATCGTGCTCGAGAACTGCCACCCGTTCATGCGGGAGTTGTGGGGACGTCATTGGATCTTCGCGCACAACGGCGATCTGCAGAATTACAGCCCGGTGCTCTCGGGCGTGTATCAGCCCGTCGGCAGCACGGATAGCGAGCTCGCGTTCTGCGCGCTGCTGCAAGGGTTGCGCAAGGCGTTTCCTGGTTCGCAGCCGCCGCTCGACGAACTGTTCGGCGCGCTCGAAACGTTGACGCGCGAAATCACCCAGTTCGGCGTGTTCAATTTTCTGATGTCGAACGGCCAGGCGCTGTTCGCGCACTGCTCGACGCATCTGCATTATCTCGTGCGTAGTTGGCCGTTTTCGACCGCGCATCTCGTCGACGCGGACGTTTCGATCGATTTCGCCAAGTACACGACCCCCGAAGACCGCGTCGCCGTGATCGCCACGCAGCCGTTGACCGACAACGAAGTCTGGACCGCATTCGAGCCGGGCGATCTGCTGATGTTTCAGCACGGCGAAGTGATCGCGCGCGCCAACGTGCCCGTGCCGCCGGCCGTGCTGGAGAAGGCGCGCAATCCAGCCTGCGATCCGAGCGCTTCTGCGAGCATGCTGCCCGCCACGTCCGTTCTCGATCTCGAATCCGACGACGCCGCCGCGTACGAATCCTGATCGCCCGATAGCTGCCTTTGCGCTGGTCCTGTCGCGCGGGGCCGGTACTAATGCTTGCGCGCATTCGCCGGAGGGCCGGCTTCGCAATGCCGGTCTTCGTCCCGGGCGTCATGCACCGGGATGCCTCCGCACAGGAACTGTCGAAGCGCTGGATGACAACACCACTGCTCCGTTTCGCGCAATTCCTTCGGGTCGCTCGGTCCAATGCGAGCGGAACAACCATCGCACAGCTTAGTGCGACACACTTCGAGACTCGCGGCAAGCGCGCTTGCGCTGAGCGGATCTGCATAGTTGACGGCGGAAATATCCAGCAGAAGGCGTTTCAGAGGCGAATCTGTTTCATCAGGCTTCGCCTCTTTCATCAGACGCCCCGCGATTTGTTCCGCCTCGCGCTGAAAGACTTCGAGCATTTGTTTGGATAACTGATTTCTTTTCGCGTGACGAGCAATCCATAACTGCGCCGACTCTGCAAACTGCGCAGCCGTCAGCCATTTGCCTTCCACCTGCATTGACACCAACTCATGAACGACCAGGTCGCTCATCAAAAACACTTTCATGGATTGTCTCTTGTCGATCGAAAACGAATGACAGCGACGCACCCCGCTCGCCTTCATTACATTTCGCCGGGAAGCTTATGCTCAAGCCAGCACAAGTCACATGAGACGATTCTGATTCAGATATCTTGTAATAAGTAATAGTCCTAACATAAAGCGTCGGTTATAAATCTGTGAAACTCGCACCCGATGTCCGATTAAAAGATAAAAAAAGCCGCTCTTGAGAAGAGCGGCTTTTTCGTCTCTGCAGGCTAATATCAATGCAGAATCTTTGCGAGAAAATCTTTCGCGCGATCCGATTTCGGATTCGCAAAAAAGTCTTCCTTGCGGTCGTCTTCGACGATAAGACCCTTGTCCATGAAGATCACGCGATGCGCGACCTTCTTCGCAAAACCCATTTCGTGCGTCACGCACATCATGGTCATGCCTTCCTGCGCCAGCTCGACCATCACGTCGAGCACTTCATTGATCATTTCAGGATCGAGCGCGGAAGTGGGTTCGTCGAACAGCATCGCAATCGGGTCCATCGACAGCGCCCGCGCGATCGCCACACGCTGCTGCTGACCACCCGACAACTGCCCCGGATACTTGTCCGCATGCGCGCGCAGGCCGACGCGATCGAGCAGCTTCAGGCCCTTCGCGGTCGCTTCGTCCTTCGAGCGGCCGAGCACCTTGACCTGCGCGAGCGTCAGGTTCTCGGTGATCGACAGATGCGGGAACAGCTCGAAATGCTGAAACACCATACCGACCTTCGAACGCAGCTTCGACAGATTGGTCTTCTTGTCGGTGAGCGACTGGCCGTTGATCACGATCTCGCCCTTCTGGAACGGCTCGAGCCCGTTGACCGTCTTGATCAGCGTCGATTTACCCGAACCCGACGGGCCGCACACGACGACCACTTCGCCCTTTTTCACTTCCGTCGTGCAGTCGGTCAGCACCTGGAACTGGCCGTACCACTTCGACACATTCTTGATAGAGATCATCTTGCGACCTTTTTCTGAAGACTTTTGACGAGGCTCGACGCGACCACGCAGATCACGAAGTAACACGCACCGGCGAACAGTACCATTTCGACGTTCGTGCCGTCACGGTCGCCAATATTCGTGGCCGTGCGGAAGAAGTCGGCGAGGCTGATCACGTAGACGAGCGACGTATCCTGAAACAGCACGATGGCTTGCGTGAGCAACAGCGGCACCATCGCGCGAAACGCCTGCGGCAGCACCACGAGGCGCATTGCCTGCGCGTAGTTCATGCCGAGCGCGAACGACGCGTTCACCTGCCCGCGCGGCACAGCCTGAATGCCCGCGCGGATGATTTCCGAGTAGTACGCGGCTTCGAACAGCGAGAAGGCGACCATCGCCGACGCGAGACGGATGTCGATGTCGGCGGAAAGACCCAGCACGTTTTGCAGCAGCTGCGGCACGATCAGGAAGAACCACAGCAGAACCATCACGAGCGGGATCGAGCGGAACAGCGTCACGTAGATCTTCGCGAACCACTCGAACGGCTTGAACGACGACAGCCGCATGATCGCGAGCACCGTGCCCCAAACGATGCCGATCACGATCGCGAGAATCGTGATCTTGAACGTGACGACGGCGCCCGTCCATAGCGTCGGCAGTGCGCCCGGAATACCGCTCCAGTCGAAATGATGCATCACTTGCCTCCGATATAGCCAGGCAGCCGGCTCTTGGCTTCGACGATGCGCATCAGCGTCATCACGATCATGTTGATGAGCAGATACGCAACCGTGACGGCAATGAACGACTCATACGTCTGCGCCGTGTAGTCGACGAGCTGGCGCGCCTGCGCGGACAGATCGAGCAGACCGATGGTCGATGCGACGGCGGAGTTCTTGAAGATGTTCAGGAACTCGGACGTGAGCGGCGGCACGATGATTCGATACGCCACAGGCAAGAGCACGTAACGATACGTCTGCCATTGCGTCAGGCCGAGCGCGAAACCCGCGAAGCGCTGGCCGCGCGGCAGCGCGTTGATGCCCGAGCGCACCTGCTCGCACACGCGCGCGGCGGTGAACAGCCCGAGACAGATGATCGACGACGAGAAGAACTGCGCGCTGGGCGGTAGTTGCTTGAACCATGTGCCGATGGATACAGGCAGCAGTTCAGGTATCACCAGATACCAGACGAAGAACTGAACGATCAGCGGGATATTACGGAAGATGGCGACGTACACAGTGCCGATTGCCGCGACGCGCGGGTTCTGGACCGTGCGCAGCACGCCGAAGAACGACCCGACGATCAGCGCGATCACCCAGGCGCACAGCGAAACGGTGACCGTCACCCAGAGACCGGACAGCAGCCAGCCGAGATAGGTGGTCGGCTCGCCGGTGGAAACCGGACTCAGCAGAATGCCCCAGTTCCAGTGGTATGACATGACGAAGACTCCAACAAAAAGAAACGGAAGAAGCGCTTGCCCCTTCCGTTCTGTTCAACACGTTGACTGTTCAGCTAACGGTTGTTCGAGGGTTAGTCGATTGCCTTGTCGTTCGGCGCCTTGTACAGCGCCTTGATGTCGTCGCTTTCCGGGAAGGCCAGGTTCAGGCCCTTCGGCGGAATCGGCGATTCGAACCACTTCTTGTAGATCTTGTCGGCTTCGCCCGACGTTTCGACCTTCGCGATCGCGTCGTCGACGACCTTCTTGAACTCCGGATCGTTCTTGCGCAGCATGCAACCGTACGCTTCATGCGATTGCGGCGCGCCAACGATGATGAAATCGTTCGGCGTGTTCGACTTCGCGCGCTCGCCGGCGAGCAGTGCGTCGTCCATCATGAACGCGGCAGCGCGGCCCGTCGACAGCGTCAGGAACGACTCGCCGTGGTCCTTCGCGCTGATGATGTTCATGCCCATGTTCTTGTCCTGGTTCATCTTGCGAAGCAGGCGCTCGGACGTGGTGCCGGCCGTCGTCACGACGGTCTTGCCCTTCAGGTCCGCCCAATCTTTGACACCGGAGTCTTTCTTCGTCATCAGACGCGTGCCGATCACGAAAATCGTGTTCGAGAACGCGACCTGTTGCTGACGTTCAGCATTGTTGGTGGTCGAGCCGCATTCGAGGTCGACGGTGCCGTTCTGCACCAGCGGAATGCGGTTTTGCGACGTGATCGGCGTCAGCTTGACCTTCAGGTCAGGCATGTTCAGCTTCTGCTTGACGGCATCCACGACCTTCAGCGCGAATTCCTGCGAGTAGCCGACCACGTTCTGCTTGTCGTCGTAGTACGAAAACGGAATCGACGATTCGCGGTGGCCCAGCGAAATAACGCCCGTGTCCTTGATCTTCTTCAGCGTGCCGGCGTCCTGCGCATGCGCGCCTACCGCAAACAATCCCAGAGTCGCGAGAAGCAGCGCAGCTTTTTTAACCTTCATTTGTGATCTCCTTGGCAAGAACCGGCGCCAGTGTATCTCAGTAATTATTCTGAAAGTATGGTTGTTAACCATGTTCCGCGTGTGGTGTTGCATAAAGCCACCACTTTGCGCGGGGCGGCGCCAGTATTGGCTTACAGCGCCTTCACCAGAGCGATGCAAACGTCATCGGATGCGTCGTTTTTGCCGGTTCGGGCGCAACTTCAACTGCACAAAAGCGGACGGCACCCGAAGATGCCGTCCGCCCGGTATTTTGCGCGAGTCCGTCGATTCGCGCTCGTGAAGCGTTGTTGCGCGGCGCCCGCCTCCAGGCCGGGCACCATGTCCGTCATGTGACGGCCATCTGTTGCCAGATAGCCGCGCCGTATCAGGGATACAGGCCGCGCATTTCGCGCGCTTGAAGGATGCGTTTGCAAGCAACGATGAACGCCGCCGTACGCACCGACACCTTCTGCTCGCTCGCCACCTGCCACACGGCCGCGAACGCTTCGCGCATCACGCGTTCGAGACGCTCGTTGATCTCGTCTTCCGTCCAGAAGAAGCTCGAGAAATCCTGCACCCATTCGAAGTACGACACCGTCACGCCGCCCGCATTCGCGACGACGTCGGGGATCACGAGGATGCCCTTGTCGTGCAGGATGTCGTCGGCGGCCGTCGTGGTCGGGCCGTTCGCGCCTTCCACAACGATCTTCGTACGAATTTTGCCCGCGTTCTTCTCGGTGATCTGGTTTTCCAGCGCAGCCGGAATCAGGATGTCCGATTCGACCGTCCAGAAGTCTTCGTTCGCGATCGTGTCGGCTTCGGCGTAACCGCCGACGCCGCCATGCTTCGCGACGTGCTCGAGCAGCGCAACGGCGTCGATACCCGACGCCTTGTACAGCGTGCCCGTGTGATCCTGCACGGCGACGACCTTCGCACCCGCTTCCTGATACAGACGCGCCGCGATGCCGCCGACGTTGCCGAAGCCCTGCACGGCGATGCGCGCACCTTCGATATCCATGCCGATACGGCGAGCTGCTTCGCAGCCGACGACGAACACGCCGCGGCCCGTTGCTTCACGACGGCCAAGCGAGCCGCCCAGCGTGATCGGCTTGCCCGTCACGACGCCCGTGGCCGTTTGGCCCTGGTTCATCGAGTACGTGTCCATCATCCACGCCATGATCTGCTCGTTCGTGTTCACGTCCGGCGCGGGGATGTCGGTGTTCGGTCCGATGATGATGCCGATTTCGCTGGTGTAGCGGCGCGTCACGCGCTCCAGCTCACCACGCGACAGCGTGCGCGGATCGACGCGGATACCGCCCTTCGCACCGCCGTACGGCACGTTCACGGCTGCATTTTTCACCGACATCCACGCGGACAGTGCCATCACTTCCGACAGCGTCACGTCCTGGTGATAACGCACGCCACCCTTGCCCGGACCGCGCGACACGTTGTGCTGCACGCGATAGCCTTCGAAGTGCGCAACGGTGCCGTTATCGAGTTCGATGGGCACGTCGACGATGAGAATGCGCTTCGGGCGCTTGAGCGTTTCGAGCCAGCGCGACAACGGGCCCAGATACGGCGCAACGCGATCGACTTGACGGAGATAGTTGCCCCAGGGACCGAGATCGTCCGCATGAAGGTAGGACGGGATGGACTGCAGATTTGCCGCGGTAGACATGAACGCTCCAGCGTTTTTATCGGGTGACGCCATTGTCGAAAAAAAGCGCTGAAAGGGTCCAATGCCGTTTGGTCATCCCCTTATGTTTTTCTTGCATAACGCTGGGGAAAGCGCAAATGCGTGTCGCAAAGCCGTTATTTGCGCGTCCCGCAATGCTCTCTTGTCTTTCCTTGCTAGTTACTTCGAGGCTTGCGTGAGTTCCGTGCTTACGACGTCCCACAACGCGCGCACGAGTTGCTGGCGCGCGTCGTCGGTCTGCGCGGCGAGCTTGTCGCAGTAGAGGCGGATCTCCATCGTCAGCGTGAGCTGACCTTGCGCGACGCCGCGCGACGCGCGGTCGAGCCGGATCAAACGGCCTTCCGCGACGGCATCTTCGACGGCGCTGTGCGGCAGGAATGCGACGCCGTGTCCGGCGAGCGCCATCGCCTTCAGCCCTTCGGCCATGTCCGTTTCATACACGCGATCGAGGTAGAGACGCCCGGGCGCCGTCGCGAAGATCACTTCTGTCATGCGCCCCAGATAGGCATTCGGCGTGTACGAGAGATACGGCGTCGGTGCGTCCGACGTGCCGGGCAACGTGTAGCGCGGGCGGCCGCCCTTGCCCGGCGCGGAGAACGGGCTGATCGCTTCGATGCCGAGCGTCAGCATGTCGTAGCGCGCAGGATCGAGCGCGACCGGGTGGCTCGGGTGGTGATAGCCCATCACCAGATCGCAGCCGCCTTCGACCAGCGACAGCACCGCGTCGTGTACGTTCAGCGCGCGCAGCCGCGTATGGATTGGGCCGAGCTGCGCCTCGATGCGCTGCAGCCAGCGCGGGAAGTACGTGAGCGACAGCGTATGCGGCACCGCGAACTCGATCGTCGCGGCGGGCGTTGCCGTATGGCCGCGCAACAGCGTGCGCGCCTCGTGGAACTGCGACAGCATCGCGAGCGCCTGCTCGTAGAAGACCTGGCCCGCTGCCGTGAGGCGCGTCGGGTAAACCGAACGGTCGATCAATTCCGTGCCGAGCCACGCTTCGAGCGCCTGGATGCGCCGCGAAAAAGCGGGCTGCGTGACGTGCCGCAATTCCGCCGAGCGGCTGAAACTGCGCGTTTCCGCCAGCGACACGAAGTCTTCGAGCCATTTCAGTTCCATACGGACCAGCGCTCCACCAGTAACGGAAAGCCTGCATTCTAGCGGCGCCGGGCCGTGCGCCGGGGCTGATGTCCTAAAGTGGTAAAATTCGCGGTTCTCCCCGCTTGTATCTGTCACCGACTCTTCACGGTTTCTGCCCCTCCCATCATGTCCGACACCCGCCCCGACACTCTCTTCGCGCTGACCGCCCTGTCCCCGCTCGACGGCCGTTACGCATCGAAAACCGAAGCCCTGCGCGACTGGCTTTCGGAAGCCGCGTTCATGCGCCATCGCGTGAAGGTGGAAATTCACTGGCTGATCGCGTTGTCGCACGCCGGTTTCGCGGAAGTGCCGCGCTTCTCGGAAGCGTCGGAGCAATTCCTGCTGCAACTCGTCGAGCGCTTCACCGCGCATGACGCCGCGCGCATCAAGGACATCGAGCGCGTGACGAATCACGACGTGAAGGCTGTCGAGTACTGGCTGAAGGAATCGGTAAAGGGCCAACCGGAACTGGAACGCGCGAGCGAGTTCATCCACTTCGCGTGTACGTCGGAAGACATCAACAACACGTCGCACGGCCTGATGCTCGCCGGCGCGCGCGAACACGTGATCCTGCCCGCGCTGCGCGCCGTGCATCAACGCCTCATCGCGCTCGCGCATGCGCAGGCCGATCAGCCGATGCTCTCGCGCACGCACGGCCAGCCCGCCAGCCCGACCACGCTCGGCAAGGAAATGGCGAACGTTGCTGCGCGTTTGTCGCGTGCGATCGACCGCATCGCGAAGGTCGAACTGCTGGGCAAGATGAACGGCGCCGTCGGCAACTTCAATGCGCATCTGTCTGCGTATCCGGAGTTCGACTGGGAAGCGTTTTCGAAGGAAGTCGTCGAGCAGCGTCTGAAGCTGACGTTCAATCCGTACACGATCCAGATCGAGCCGCACGATTACATGGCTGAACTGTTCGATGCCGTGGCGCGCGCGAATACGATCCTGCTCGACCTCGACCGCGATGTGTGGGGTTATATCTCGATCGGCTATTTCAAGCAGAGGACGAAGGCAGGCGAAATCGGCTCGTCGACGATGCCGCACAAGGTCAATCCGATCGACTTTGAGAACTCCGAAGGGAACCTCGGGCTGGCGAATGCCACGCTGCGGCATCTGGCAGACAAGCTGCCGGTTTCGCGTTGGCAGCGGGATCTGACCGATTCGACGGTGCTGCGGAATATTGGTGTTGCGTTTGGGTATTCGTTGCTGGCGTATGACGCGCTTAATCGTGGGTTGGATAAGCTTGAGGTGAATCCGCAGCGGCTGAACGATGACCTCGATGCGACTTGGGAAGTGCTGGCTGAGCCTGTTCAGACTGTTATGCGTCGGTATGGTATCGAGAATCCTTATGAGCAACTGAAGGAACTGACGCGTGGAAAGGGCATCACGCGGGATGCGTTGCAGACTTTTATTAATGGTCTTGCCATTCCTGCTGATGCAAAGGAGCGTCTGCTTGCGATGACGCCTGGGTCTTATGTTGGCAAGGCTGCTGAGTTGGCCAAGCGGGTCAAGTAACGGTTTATTGCCTGCGGCGGCGTTGGGTTTTGCTGTTCGCAGGCTTTCGATGTGGTTTGCTTTGCGCTTGCGCTGGCGTCCGCGATTCGTTAGCGTGCTTCAAGCGTCGCCCCTGTGCGGGGCGACGCTTGAAGCACGAAGGCAACACGCGGATGCCAGCGAAAACGCTAGAACACCCAAACCGGCCACGCCACGAATCCAAACCGCTGCTACCGGCCCAACATCAAAACCACAAAAAAACGGCCCGCGCAGCGAAAAGAAACACCGCTAGCGGGCCATCAATCAACGGCTACAAAACCCTACCTCGCGCGAAACTGACTGAGCGTTTCCTCAACAATCTGCTCGGGCGTCAACTCGATACTCACAGTAATCGCCTCATCTTCCCCAGGCTCTTCCAGCGTATCGAGTTGGCTCTGCAGCAACGAAGGATCAAAGAAATGCCCAGTACGTGTCTGCAGACGCTCCTGCAGCACTTCCCGCGAACCCTTGAGATAGACAAAGCAAACATCCTTATCGCCCGCGCGCAGGATATCGCGATAAGAACGCTTCAGCGATGAACAAGTGAAAACGGCATCTTCATTCGCCGCCTGCTTCTCCTCGATCGCTGCGCGAATCGTCCTGAGCCACGGCCAGCGATCATCATCCGTCAGCGGAATGCCGTTGTGCATCTTCTCCTTGTTGGCAGCGCTGTGAAACGCATCGCCATCGGTGAAACTGCACTTGAGCCGCTCCGCCAGCATTTCGCCAATACGGGTCTTGCCGGCGCCCGACACGCCCATCGCGATCAAAATCATCTGAAACTCCTTACAGGACCGCCGCCAATGCGAAGGTCAAACCCAAGCCCATCAGCGAAATGATGGTTTCGCAGAGCGACCACGTCTGGAACGTCTGCCCCACCGTCATTCCGAAGTACTCCTTGATCAGCCAGAAACCGCCGTCGTTGACGTGCGAGAAAATCAACGAGCCCGAGCCCGTTGCAAGCACCAACAGTTCCGGCTTAACCTGCACGCCGCTCGCCTGCGCGATCGGCGCGACGATGCCGCAGGCCGTCGTCATTGCAACCGTCGCGGACCCCGTCGCGAGACGGATCAGCGCGGCGACGAACCAGCCGAGCAGCAACGGCGACAAATGCGCTGACGTCGCCGTTTCGACGATCTGCTTCGAGATGCCGCTATCCATCAGCACGCGGCCAAAACCACCGCCCGCGCCGACGATCAGCGTAATGCCCGCGATCGGCGCAAGACATTCGCCGCAGAACTTCTGGATCTGCTCGCGGTTGAAGCCGCGGCTCGCGCCAAACGTCCAGAAGCTGACGAGCACCGCAATCAGCAGCGCAACGTCAGACGTGCCGATGAACTTCAGCAGATCGTTCGGCGTCGTCTTCGGCGCGAACACGAGATCCGCCCAACTGCCGATCAGCATCAGGATCACAGGCAGCAGGATCGTGAAGAGCGTGATACCAAAGCCCGGCAGCTCGCGCGAGCCCGCCTGATGTTCGGTATCGACGAACTGCGCGGCGAGCGGATTGTTTTCGGCGAGTTTGATATGACGGTGGATCAGCAGCGCGAACAGCGGACCAGCGACAATCGCCGTCGGCACGCCGACGAGCAGCCCGTACGCGATCGTGCGGCCGATGTCCGCGTGATACGCCTGCACCGCAAGCAGCGCAGCCGGGTGCGGCGGTATCAGGCCGTGTACGACGGACAGACCCGCGACCATCGGCAGGCCGATCAGCAGCAGTGATTTGCCCGTGCGCTTCGCGACGTTGAACGCGATGGGAATCAGCAGCACGAAGCCGACTTCGAAAAACACCGGCAAGCCGACGATGATCGCGACGAACATCATCGCCCAGTGAATGTTCTTTTCACCGAACCAGTTGATTAGCGTGGTGGCGATACGCTCGGCACCGCCCGATTCGGCCATCATCTTGCCGAGCATCGTGCCGAGGCCGACGACGATCGCGATGTGACCCAGCGTATTGCCGTTACCCGTTTCGAACGACTTCACGATCGTGCCCGCCGGCATGCCAACGGCCAGACCCAGCAACAACGACACGATAATGAGGACGAGGAACGGATAGACCTTGAAGCGCGTGATCATCAGGATCAGCACCGCAATGGCAATCACGGCGTAGATCAGCAGCATGCTGCCGTGGACAGCTTCCATGAAGCTCCTCCTTTGCTTTGTTGGTTTGAATTGCAAAGTGCTACGGCACCTCGCCCGCTTCCGGATGCTGAAAGTGCCTTCTGAGCGAGCACTTTCGCGGACGCTGAATTTTACTGTTTGTTGACGTCGGTGGCGCGTGGAATAAACCCGCGCAAAAATCAAAAAAAACCTCGCCGCTGCAGCCCGTCAGGGGCTGAAGCGGCGAGGCTCGTTGCAGCAGCCGGTTACGCGCTCGTTCAAAACACGATGCTGCGCGTCAGTGTGCAGGTGCTGCCAGTTCGCTCGCAGCGCGCGCGAGACGCGTGACTTCGTCCCAGTTCTGCGCAGCGAGCGCCGCCTTCGGCGTCAGCCACGAGCCGCCCACGCACACTACATTCGGCAGCGCGAGGAAGTTTGGCGCTGTTTCCGCCGTGATGCCGCCCGTCGGGCAGAACTTCAGCGTCGGGAACGGGCCGTGGAAGGCTTGCAGCATCGGCACGCCCCCCGCCTGTTGCGCGGGGAAGAACTTGACGATTTCATAGCCCAGTTCGAGTGCGACGATGATGTCACTCGGTGTCATTACGCCGGGCAAAAGCGGCAGACCGGCGTCCTGCGCGGCCTTGTGCATATCTTTCGTGAGACCCGGCGATACACCGAACTGCGCGCCCGCCTTCTTTGCCTGCTCGCAATGTTCGGGCCTCGTGATCGTGCCGACGCCAACGACGATGTCTTCGGCAAGCTGGCTCGCGCGCTCGATCGCCCCGATGCCGGCAGGCGTGCGCAGCGTGATTTCCAGCACCTTCACGCCGCCTGCGTGCAGTGCGCGCGAAACGTGTTCGCCCTGTTCGACGGTATCGAATGCGAGGACCGGGATCACCGGACCGAGGCGCACGATTTCGCTGACTGTTTTCGACGTCATCTTCAGACTCCTTTTCGCTTTATTTCTGCATTGCGTTGCTGGCTTCACTTGCCACGGCGCTTGCCGTTCCAGTTGCGTGCTGCGTTGCGTGTGACGCTTCGCCGACGAGCGGCCCGAACACCGATGCGCCGAGTTCCGCCGGCGCCGCCGCCGCACGGAACACGCCGAACAGTTCGCGGCCGAAGCCCACTTCGTTTTCCGCCTGATGCTGCGACACGGCAATCGGACGCGCAGCCCATTCGGCGTCGTCGATTTCGATGTCGAGCACGCCTGCTTCGGCGTCTATCACCAGCATGTCGCCCGTTCGCACCTTGCCGAGCGGGCCTTGCAGCAGCGCTTCCGGCGACACGTGAATCACGGCGGGCACCTTGCCCGATGCTCCGGACATGCGGCCGTCCGTGACGAGCGCGACATGGAAACCCTGATCCTGCAACACGCCGAGCAGCGGCGTCAAACGATGCAGCTCAGGCATGCCGTTTGCGCGCGCACCCTGGAAGCGCACGACGGCGATGAAGTCGCGCTTAAGCTCGCCGTTGTCGAAGGCTTCCTGCACGGCTTCCTGCGAATCGAACACGATGGCGGGCGCCTTCACCGTCCGATGCGCCTTGGCAACGGCCGAAATCTTGATCACACCGCGGCCGAGCTTGCCTTGCATCAGACGCAAACCGCCGTCCGGCTGGAACGGATCGCCGATGGCGCGCAACACGGCCGTATCGTGGCTTTCGGCTGCGGCCGGCACCCACGTCAGCTTGCCGTCGAGCAGTTTCGGCTCTTCGGCGTAGCGCGAAAGACCCTTGCCGACGACCGTGTTCACATCGTCATGCAGCAAGCCGCCTTCGAGCAGGTTGCGGATCAGATACGCCATGCCGCCCGCCGCGTGGAAGTGGTTCACGTCGGCCTTGCCGTTCGGATAGACCTTCGCGAGCAGCGGCACCGTAGCCGACAGCGTGTCGAAGTCGTCCCAGTCGATGATGATGCCCGCCGCGCGCGCGATCGCGACGAGGTGAAGCGTGTGATTAGTCGAGCCGCCCGTCGCCAGCAGACCGACGATGCCGTTGATGATCGCTTTCTCGTCGATTACGTGGCCGATTGGCATGTAGTGGCCGCGGTCCACCGTCAGGTCGAGCACGCGGCGCGCGGCTTGCGCAGTCAGCGCATCGCGCAACGGCGTATGCGGATGCACGAACGCCGAGCCCGGCAGATGCAGGCCCATGATTTCCATCAGCATCTGATTGCTGTTGGCCGTGCCGTAGAACGTGCAGGTGCCGTGGCTGTGATACGCGGCGGCCTCGGATTCGAGCAGCTCGTTGCGGCCGCATTTGCCCGTCGCGAACTCCTGGCGCACTTTGGCCTTGTCGTCGTTCGACAGGCCACTCGTCATCGGGCCGGCGGGCACGAAGATGGTCGGCAGATGGCCGAATTGCAGCGCGCCGATCAACAGGCCCGGCACGATCTTGTCGCACACGCCGAGACACAGCGCCGCGTCGAACATGTTGTGCGTGAGCGCGACAGCCGTGCTCATCGCGATCACTTCGCGCGAGAACAGCGACAGTTCCATGCCCGCATTGCCCTGCGTGATGCCGTCGCACATCGCCGGGACGCCGCCCGCGAACTGCGCTACGCCGCCGTTTTCACGCGCGGCGGCCTTGATGATGTCAGGAAAATCCTTGTACGGCGCGTGCGCCGAGAGCATCTCGTTGTACGACGAGACGATGCCGATGTTCGGCTGGCGGATCTGCTTGATGACGAGCTTGTCGTTGCCCTCCATGCCGGCGAAGCCGTGCGCGAGGTTCGCGCAGGACAGCGCGCCGCGCGCCGGGAACTTGCCCTGCGCCTGGTCGATGCGTGACAGGTACGCGTGGCGCGTCGGCTTGCTGCGCTCGATCACGCGCTTCGTGACTTTCATCAGTTGCGAATGCGGGGAAACCATCGATGCTCCTTCGTCGCTGGCCTGCGCGCCTTGACATGAGCGCTGTACGCCAGATTGGTATCGCGGGAAACGGCATGAAGAGCCGGCAACCGGGATATTAGTAGAAAAACTACAAGCACACAATGTGGCAGTTGCTGAATCGGCGCAACTGCGGAATTGGCCTTAAACCTTTATGTACTGGCGTTTCCGGCGTTTTAACGCAGTTCATCAGGGTAATCACCTACGGTACATATGTAGTTTTTGTACTTGATTCGTCTATCAGCTATAGTCCACGCATTCTTCAGCATAGTGCGAGATTCCCGATGATGCTGTCCCAGGTGGAAGCGATGCGCGACCAGATGCGCCCATCCGAACGCAAGCTTGCCGACTACGTGATCGAGGCGCCGCGCGAAGTGCTCGACCTGTCGATGACGGAGGTCGCCGCGCGCGCGGGCGTCAGCCAGCCGACCATCGCGCGCTTTTGCCATGCACTCGGCTTCTCCGGCTTTCGCGAGTTCAAGATCCGCCTTGCGCAAGGGATAGCAACGGAAGTGCCCGCCGTGTATCGCGACGTGCGTCCCGACGAGCCGACGCCCGGCGTCGCCGCGAAGGTGCTCGACCGGACCATCGGCGCGCTGATCCAGGTGCGCAACAATCTGTCGACCGACAGCGTGGCGGCGGCGATCCAGTTGCTGGCGCAAGCGAAGCGCATCGAGTTCTACGGCGCGGGCGGCTCGGGGATTGCCGCGCTCGACATGCAGCACAAGTTCTTCCGGCTCGGCATGCCGAGCGTCGCTTATTCCGACCCGCATACGTTTTTGATGTCGGCGGGATTGCTGGGCGAAGGCGATGTCGTCGTCGCGATTTCGAATACGGGTCGCACGCGTGACATCATCGACGCGGCGAAATCCGCACTCGCCGCGGGCGCGAAGGTGATTGCCGTGACGCATGGGAATTCGCCGCTGGCTCGGATCGCGTCGATCGGACTGTTCGCGAATGTCGATGAAGACACCGACATCTTCTCGCCGATGACGTCGCGCACGTCGCATCTCGCGATCGGCGACATTTTGGCCGTCGGCGTCGCGTTGCAGCGCGGACCGGAACTGGCAGAAAAGCTGGCGGGCGCGAAGGATGTGATTGCGCGACGCCGGATCGGGCCGCAGGAATAGGTCTGCTGCGTGCGTTGAAGCACGCCACGCCGCAGGATGACGGGCCGCATGAGTGATCCGGCACGCACCGCACGGCAAGGTGAAGCGCGACACCAGGACAAAGCGGACATACAAACGCAAAACGGGCTCCCGAAGGAGCCCGTTTCGTTTTGAAGCTTGCTGCTGGTGAAGGCTGCGCTCAGGCGGTCTTACTGCACCGCCCTTGCGCCTACTTCCCGATTATCACTGGTACGAAGCACCGACACCAACCGTCGTGCCCTGGCCACTGACACCGGTGCCGAGGGCGATGGAGCTCACGCCCGAGGCGGTGCTGTTATCGCCGAAAACCAGCGCGTGATCAGCAGACGCAGAGTTGCTCTGCCCAAAAGCCAAAGCATCGGTGCCGTTCGCAAGCGCCATACAACCAAACGCGATGGCCGAACCAGAGTCGGTCAACGTGTTAGTGGCAGACGGCGTTGTCTTGCAGTTACCAGCGCCTGAATTGTTAATTGCGACAATCGAGTTGCCATTGCCGTCTTTAACATACCCTGTTGAATTCGCGTATGCGAAACCAGACGCCAGCGCGCCCCCCGCCAATAATCACCGCGGTTCCGAGCAATCCGACAGATTTTTTCGAAGAACCTCCCTTGCCGCGCGACGCGGCATTCTCCTGAGCGGCGACCCACGTTCCCGTGGTTTCGTTCCAGATTGATCGATAAGTCTTATTCATCTGCAATCCTAAAAATATTGAAATATCGCCGGCACGGGAAACGTTACTCCAGCACGGCAACGAGATATCTCTCGCACCCACCCTGTGAATGCGATGCTTACGCGAAAATTAAGTGTGAAGACCGGCTCCGAAGAACCCTGACTGCTGATCCGCCCAAGCCGCCGCCGGAGCCGGTTTTTGAGATGAGCTGCCTAAGAACGACTAAGACTTCGCCCCTTCTACCTACCGTGCATGCACTTTATTGCGACACAGCAAGCGCCTGAATCGGACGACTCCTAAAGCATGCTGATAACGCGTGCGTAGGCGGAATCGTTTGGTTTTTTTGTCAGCGAAATTTAAGAAAGAAGGTGAGCGTGCTCAGTCCGAGCTAAGACGTATGCCGCGCGACACGATGGATTTCGTGATCAAGTGCGCTGGGCACCACAGACAACGCGAGAAGACGAGGGCCACTTCGGCGGTATTACGATGGTCGCCGCAATGACTTGCGGGAATGGGGACACGAGTCTCGCTGCTTGACGCAAACCCGCGCAGCCTGAATGGCGACGAGTATCGTTAGCGCGTTGGGCTTGAACGATTGCAGGAAAGCAAAAATCCCGGTTTGCTGTTACCAGCAAACCGGGCTTCTGAACGAATTTCCCGAACCGACTACATCGAAAACTAAAACGGCTTGATGACTACCAGCGCGACAGCCGCCAGCATCCCCAGCACGGGGAGTTCGTTGAACATCCGATACCACTTGTGCGAGCGCCGGTTCTCACCGCGCTCGAACGTCCGCAGCAATACGCCGCAATACGCGTGATAAATAATCAGCAACACCACCACGCCGACCTTCGCGTGAATCCAGCCCTGCCCGCTGCCGATGCCGACCGCGAGCCACAGCCACAATCCGCACGCCAGCGCCGGCACCGCGATGAACGTCATGAAGCGAAACAGCTTGCGCGCCATGATCAAGAGGCGTTTCACCGCGTTCGTATCGGTCTCCATCGCGAGATTCACGTAGATCCGCGGCAGGTAGAAAAGCCCCGCGAACCATGAGGCCACCAGAACGATGTGAAACGTCTTGATCCACAACATCGGTATTAATCCTTCTTTTTGTTTCGATGTTCGAAATTATTGACGGCCTTCGCCGTGCCCCAGCACGACGTATTTCATCGATGTCAGCCCATCCAGGCCGACGGGACCGCGCGCATGCAGCTTGTCGTTTGAAATGCCGATCTCAGCGCCCAGCCCAAACTCGAAGCCGTCGGCAAAACGCGTCGATGCATTGACCATCACGCTCGCCGAATCCACTTCGCGCAGGAAGCGCATCGCGCGGTCGTGATCTTCCGTGACGATCGCGTCCGTGTGGTGCGAGCCGTATTCGTTGATGTGCTCGATCGCCTCGTCGATGCCGTCGACCACCTTGATAGCCAGCACGGGCGCGAGATATTCGGTGCGCCAGTCTTCTTCCGTTGCATCGACTAGCGGTTGCACGCCAGCCGCTTCGAGCACCTTGCGCGCCGCCGGATCGACACGCAGTTCCACGTCCTTGCCGCGATACAGTTTGCCGAGCGCCGGCAGCACTTCGGCCGCGATACCGCGCGCGACCAAAAGCGTCTCCATCGTGTTGCAGGTGCCGTAACGATGCGTCTTCGCGTTATCGCAGACCGTCATCGCCTTCGCGATGTCCGCGCGATCGTCGACATACACGTGGCAAATGCCATCGAGGTGCTTGATCATCGGCACGCGCGCTTCTTCCATCAGACGCGCGATCAAACTCTTGCCGCCACGCGGCACGATCACGTCGACGTATTCCGTCATCGTGATCAGCTTGCCGACTGCGGCACGGTCGGACGTCTCGACCACTTGCACCGCTTCCTGCGGCAAGCCCGCTGTCTCGAGCCCTTCGCCGATCAGCTTCGCCAGCGCCGTGTTGCATTCGAGCGCTTCCGACCCGCCCCGCAAGATCGTCGCGTTACCCGATTTGAGGCACAGCGCAGCCGCGTCGATCGTCACGTTCGGCCGCGATTCGTAGATGATGCCGATCACGCCCAGCGGCACACGCATCTGGCCGACCTGAATGCCGCTCGGCCGATACTTCAGATTGCTGATCTCGCCGATCGGATCGGCCAGCGCAGCCACTTGCCGCAAGCCTTCGACCATCGTCTTCAACGCCTTGTCCGACAGCGTCAGACGATCGATGAACGCGGCGTCGTGGCCCTTGTCGCGAGCGCGGGCGAGGTCACGCGCATTCGCTTCTTTCAGCTTGACCGTCTCGCGTTCGATGGCGACTGCAATGGCTTCGAGCGCGGCATTCTTCGCCGCCGTCGACGCCCGCGCCATCGCACGCGATGCGTGACGCGCGCGGCGGCCGAGGTCGGTCATGTACTGGTCGATATCCATGATGATTCCCGTTGTGCCGCAATATGCGTGGATGCGGCAGACAGTTTCTGTAAGCGGAACGATCCGCCGATTGTATGACGTGTGACAGTTGTCTGCTCGGGCGAGCGGCGCCGTGTCACGGGCTGGGAAAGGCTGCCGCGCCGCGATTGCGATGAATCTGGTATTCCGCCGAAACGCCCGCGTTATTCAAGCGAGGTCAGCGGCCAGATCCGTCAGGCGTGCGACAGCCTACGACGGTCGGCGCATTGGCGCCGGTCGCGCTGGAACTGGCCGGTTTGGCATGCCACGCACCGGAGAAGCGGATGTACCCGCGACGGCCATCGCAAGTTCGAAAAGCCCGGCCCACGGATCGGGCGGTGGATCATTGCGATGATTGCCCGGCGTGCCGCCCGACAACCCCTTTACCTGTCGATCGAGCTTCGCCGCGAACGCCAGCGCCTTTTCCAGCGACGCCTCCGTCACACGCGACAGCGCCGGTCCAACGAGCCGCTCACGCGGCCCCCACACGCGGTTTTCGCGCAGCAGCATCGGCAGCGGCTTGCCCGCCTCGACACCGCGCTTGATACGCAACAGCGTGCGAATTTCTTCGACGACAGCCCACAGCACGAGCACGGCCGCTTCGCCTTCGCCCTTCAGGCCGTCGATCATCCGCGACAGACGGCCTACATCGCCCGCGAGCATCGCTTCGTTGAGTTTGAACACGTCGTAGCGCGCGACGTTGAGCACGGCGTCGTGAACCTGTTCGAACGACAGCGCGCCGGACGGATACAACAGCCCCAGCTTCTGGATTTCCTGATGCGCAGCGAGCAGGTTGCCTTCGACGCGCTCGGCGATGAACTGCAACGAGCGCTTGCCCTCTTCGCCCGCCGCAACGCGCTGGCCTTGTTGCGCCAGACGCTGCCCAACCCAACCGGGCAATTGCGCGCGCTCGACAGGATCGATCTTCAACGCGACGCCCGCATCGGCCAGCGCCGTAAACCACGCGGCCTTTTGCGTCGCCGCATCGAGGCGCGGCAACGTCACGAGCGTCAGCACATCAGGATTCGCCGACGCGGCTAACGTCTTCAGCGCATCCGCGCCTTCCTTGCCGGGCTTGCCCGTCGGGATGCGCAATTCGACCAGTTGCCGGTCGCCGAACAGCGACATCGACTGACTCGCACCAAGCAGCGAACTCCAGTCGAAGCCGCGCTCCACCGTGAACACCGTGCGGTCAGTAAAGCCGTTCGCGCGCGCCGTCGCGCGGATGCGGTCGCACGCTTCCTGCGCGAGCAGATGCTCGTCGCCGTACACGACGTACAGACCGGCGGGACCTTTCGCGAGATGCGCTTCGAGCGCGTCAAGACGCAGTTGCATGGCGACGGATGAACGAGAGTGAAAGCAGGTCGATGCTGTGGATCAAAGCGGCGGCGGCGGCAGCGGTGCTCGCGGATTGACGCCCGGCACTTCCTGGCCCGGCGCCGGATGCAGCGAACGCACGACGGCAAGACGGCGCATCAGCTGATCGACGGCGTCGTTTTGCATGTCCGCGTAAAGGATGTCCGCTTCCGAAGCCTTCGCTTGCGAGAACTGGTCGCTATACGTCATCGCGCGATTCAGATGGATCGCGCTCGGCGGAATCAGCAGCGTGCCGTCGGCGCCGCGCACCGTGTAGTTCAGCCAGTAGTCGAGCGCGTATTCCTCGACGACACCCAGCGAGTTCAGCGTCAGCACGCTGTTGCCGCGCCCTTCGGAAATCGACAGGATGGCGTCGGCGTTGGCGGGCGAAGTCACGATCACCGTGTCGCTGCCACCCTGCACCATGCGCGTCAGGCGTGCGGCGACGGGCGCCGACGCGCCCGCGATGGCGAGGCGTTTGAACGCGTAGTCCTGCTGGCCACGCAGCTGGAAGCCGCACGCGGACAGCAGCGCCGCGCTGCACGCCAGAGTCAAAAACGATCTGCGAGTCACATGAGCTCCTGGTTCGCAGTTAAAGCGCAATCGATGCGTGCATCAGACGACGACGTTCACGAGACGGCCCGGCACGACGATAACCTTCTTCGCCGGCTTGCCTTCGCTGAACTTCGCGAACATTTCGTGCGCGAGCGCGACGGCTTCGATCGCTTCGCGCGATGCGTCCTTCGCGACCGTCACGGCGCCGCGCACCTTGCCGTTCACCTGCAGCACGAGTTCGATCTCGCTCTGCTCCAGCGCCTTTTCGTCGACCTTCGGCCACGGCGCGTCGAGCAGCGTGCCGAACTCGGCCTCATAGCCGAGTTCCTGCCACAGCTGGAACGTGACGTGCGGCACGACCGGGTACAGCACGCGCAGCAGCACGCCATAGCTTTCGCGCAGCACGGCGGTGCTCGCGCCCTTCGCGCCGTCGACCGCGTTGAGCATCTTCATCGCCGCCGACACGACCGTGTTGTACTGCAGACGCTGATAGTCGAAATCGGCCTGCTTCAGCACGCTGTAGATTTCGCGGCGCAGCGTCTTGTCGGTATCGGTGAGCTTCGCGGCGTCGAATGCGCCGCGCTGCGAGAGCGCCGCTTCATTCGCCTGACCGAACGACCACACGCGGCGCAGGAAGCGGCTTGCCCCTTCGACGCCCGCGCCCGACCATTCAAGCTGCTGCTCGGGAGGAGCCGCGAACATCGTGAACAGACGCGCGGTATCTGCACCGTACTGGTCGATCAGCACTTGCGGATCGACGCCGTTGTTCTTCGACTTCGACATCTTCTCGACGCCGCCCAGCACGACGGGCTGGCCGTCGGCGTTCAGCGTCGCGCCGACCGGGCGGCCCTTGTCGTCGTGCGTAACGGTGACGTCGGCCGGGTTGTACCAGGTCTTCTTGCCCGCGTCATTTTCGCGGTAATACGTTTCGTTGAGCACCATGCCCTGCGTGAGCAGGTTCTTCGCCGGCTCGCCGAACTTCACGATGCCGAGATCGCGGCAGACCTTCGCCCAGAAACGCGAGTACAACAGGTGAAGAATCGCGTGTTCGATGCCGCCGATGTACTGATCCATCGGCATCCAGTAATCGGTGCGTTCGTCGACCATCGTCTTCGCGTCGGGTGCCGCGTAGCGATAGAAGTACCAGGACGAATCGACGAAGGTGTCCATCGTGTCGGTTTCGCGCTTCGCAGCCGCGCCGCAGGTCGGACACGTGCAGTTCAGGAACGCTTCCGACTTCGCGAGCGGATTGCCCGTGCCGTCCGGCACGAGATCTTCCGGCAGCACGACGGGCAGATCCTTCTCGGGCACCGGCACGTCGCCGCACGACGGGCAGTGGATGATCGGGATCGGCGTGCCCCAGTAGCGCTGGCGCGAGATGCCCCAGTCGCGCAGACGCCACGTGACCTGCTTGTCGCCGAGGCCGAGCGCTTTCAGATCAGCGGCGATCGCGTCGACGGCTTCGCTGTACTTGAGGCCGTCGTACTTGCCACTGTTGACCAGGACGCCGTTTTCCTTGTCGCCGTACGACTCGTGCCACGCGTCCGTCGAGAACGGCTCGCCTTCGACTGCAACCACCTGCTTGACGGGAATGCCGTACTTCTTCACGAACGCGAAGTCGCGCTCGTCGTGCGCGGGCACGCCCATCACGGCGCCTTCGCCGTAGCTCATCAGCACGTAATTGCCAATCCACACCTCGACCTTTTCCTGCGTCAGCGGATGCGTGACGAAAAAGCCTGTGGCCATGCCCTTCTTTTCCATCGTCGCCATGTCGGCTTCGGCGACGCCGCCGTGCTTGCATTCGTCGATGAATGCCTGCAGTTCCGGCCTGCCTTGCGCGAGATGCGTGGCGAGCGGATGCTCCGCAGCGACCGCACAGAAGGTGACGCCCATGATCGTGTCGGCGCGCGTCGTGAACACACGCAGCAGCTTCTGTTCGCCGTCCAGTTCGTACGGGAAGCCGAAGTTCACGCCGAAGCTCTTGCCGATCCAGTTCTGCTGCATGATCTTCACGCGCTCGGGCCAGCCGAGGCCTTCGAGATCGTTCAGCAGTTCATCCGCGTACTGCGTGATGCGCATGTAGTACATCGGGATTTCGCGCTTCTCGACGAGCGCGCCCGAACGCCAGCCGCGGCCGTCGATCACCTGCTCGTTCGCGAGCACGGTCTGATCGACCGGGTCCCAGTTCACGGTGCCCGTCTTCTTGTACGCGATGCCCTTTTCGAGCATCTTCAGGAAGATCCACTGGTTCCACTTGTAGTAGTCCGGGCTGCAGGTGGCGACTTCGCGCGACCAGTCGATGGCGAGACCCATCGACTGCATCTGCTTCTTCATGTACGCGATGTTGTCGTACGTCCACTTTGCGGGCGGCACGTTGTTGGCCATCGCGGCGTTTTCGGCGGGCATGCCGAACGCGTCCCAGCCCATCGGCATCAGCGTGTTGTAGCCGTTCATCCGCAGATAGCGGTACATCACGTCGTTGATCGTGTAGTTGCGTACGTGCCCCATGTGCAGCTTGCCCGACGGATACGGCAGCATCGAAACGCAATAGAACTTCGGCTTGTCGGCCTTTTCCGTCGTTTTGTACGCGTCGGTGGCGCGCCATTGTCCTTGCGCGGCGGATTCGACGTCGGAGGGAACGTATTTTTCGTGCATGGTGTGATGGGATCGCTGTTCGGTGCCGCTGTTCGGGTGCTTCGGCACCGGCACGGTGCTCTGCTTGATGAAAGTCTTGTCGATTCCCCTCTCGTCAAGGGGAAAGGGCTGATTATACCGTTCGGCCGGGTTCACGCCGCGCGCGATTGAGCGTGTGCGATGCGCGTTGCGCGCCGATTCGGCGTGATGGGTGGTGAAAGCGTGCTGTTGGCCGGCACGGGCTGCTTCGGCTTATTGCGCCGCCGATGCGGCGGCGGGAGGCGTCGGCTGGCCCGCTTTGGCGTCGCCTGGAGGCGGCTCCGTGACGAAACCGATCCGCTCCAGACCCGCCTGCTGCGCCGCGCCCATCACCTGCGCGATCACTTCGTAGCGCGTCGAGCGCTCGGCGCGCAGATGGATTTCCGGCTGTTCCTTTTGCTTGCCCGCGTCGTTGAACTGCGCTCGCATCTGGTCGAGCGTGATCGGCTTGTCGTTCCAGTAGAGCTTGCCTGCGGCGTCGATCGACAGCGTGATGGTCTGCGGCGTCTCGCGCGCCTCAGCGGCCGCGACGCGCGGCAGATCCAGACGGATCGCGTGGGTGAACAGCGGCGCCGTGATGATAAAAATGACGAGCAGCACCAGCATCACGTCGATCAGCGGCGTCATGTTGATGTCCGCCATCGGCGCGGCCGTCTTGTGCCTGTCGAGTCCGCCGAATGCCATGTGTCGTGCCTCGTTCCTCGCGTTTCTTCTCGCGTTTGATACCTGGTGTGCCTGCGCGGCCGCCGTCTGCCCGATGCGGCTCTACGCCTGCGTGCGCGCTGGCGCCCGTTCGCCGTGGGTGTCTCTCGCGCCGCCGCGTGCGTTGTCGGACGCGTCGCCTGCGGGCGCGCAGACATACGCGTGCAGATCGTGCGCGAAGCCGTCGAGTTCCTCCGACAACTGCCGCACCATCCGTCCAAGCACGTTATAGGCGAGCACGGCGGGAATCGCGACGACGAGGCCGAACGCCGTCATGATGAGCGCCTCGCCGACGGGACCCGCGACGTTCTCGATCATCGCCTGCCCGCTTTGCGCGATGCTGCCGAGCGCGTGATAAATGCCCCACACGGTGCCCAGCAAGCCGACGAACGGCGCCGTGCTGCCCACCGACGCCAGCAGCACCTGCCCAAACTCGAGCCGCCGCTGCGAGCGGTGCAGCGCCTGACGCAGTGCCCGCAACACGCGTTCGCTGCGTTCGACGCGCGCGAGCAGCACGCCTGGTGTCTCGACTTCCGACGCCTGCAGCGCCGCTTCCGCCAATGGAGAAAAGATGTGCTCGCGATCCGCGAGACGCAGCGCTGCGACGCCTTCCGACAGCGTCGGCGCCTGCCAGAACCGCGCGACGGCGCGCGGCCCTTGCCGCTTCGCGCGGCTCAGTATCCAGCTTTTGACGATGAGGAAGCACCAGCTCGCAACCGACATCGCCAGCAACACGTACGCGACGCCATGCGTGATGGCGTCGCTGGTTTGCAGGTAGTGGAGGATGCCGGTGTCTGCCATCGGAGCTCTTTGGTCGCCTCGGCTACGGCGCCTTGACGGGTGAGAACAGGCTGACGCGGGGCTTAGCGCAAGCCGAGCACGTCCTGCATGTCGAACAGGCCGTTCTGGTGGCCTTCGAGGAAGCGCACCGCGCGCACCGCGCCTTGCGCGTACGACAGGCGGCTCGCCGACTTGTGCGTGATTTCGATGCGCTCACCGATGCCCGCGAACAGCACCGTGTGGTCGCCGACGATATCGCCGCCACGAATCGCCGAAAAACCGATGGTCGACGGATCGCGTTCGCCCGTCACGCCTTCGCGCGCGTAGACGGCGCAATCTTCGAGCTTGCGGCCAAGCGAATTGGCGATCACCTCGCCCATCGTCAGCGCCGTGCCCGACGGGGCGTCGACCTTGTGACGGTGATGCGCCTCGATGATTTCGATGTCGTAGCCTTGCGAGAAATGAGGCGCAGCGAATTCGAGCAGCTTCATCGTCACGTTCACGCCGACGCTGAAGTTCGACGCGAACACGATGCCGATCTTTTCCGACGCGGCGCGAATCTGCTCCTTCTGCGCGTCGTCGAAGCCCGTCGTGCCGATCACGAGTTTCGTGTTCGTGCGCAGCGCCGCGTCGATGTGCGCAAGCGTGCCTTCGGGGCGCGTGAAGTCGATCAGATAGTCGGATTGCGCGAGCACGGCGTCGATATCGTCCGACATCAGCACGCCCGTCTGCTTGCCGAGAAACGCGCCGGCGTCCTGACCGAGTTGCGGCGCGCCTGTGCGGTCGAGCGCGCCCGACAGCGTGACTTCAGGATCGTTGAGGACGGTTTCGATGAGCATCCGGCCCATGCGGCCCGACGCGCCGGCGATGGCAATTTTCATGGGTAGTCCTGCTAACAGCGCCTGAACATCGCGCCGACAGGCAGCGCGCCGAGAGGCGACAAAAGATACGAAGCGGGCGATGTCTCACAGCGAAGCGGCATCGCGGCAAGACACATGACAGGCGGACACGCCGCCCGTCATGTTACGGACAACGGAATCAGCCGCCCGTTCCCGTGGTCGTTCCCGATTGCGAGGAAGATTGCGACGACTTGGCGGGCGCGTCTTTCGACTGGCCGTTGTTGCTTTCCGGGCCAGTTGGACCCGTCGGGCCAACGGGGTTGTCGCTCGGTACGCCCTGCATCTGCGGAGGCGGCGGACGGGTGAAGCGGAACTGCGGCTGACCCGGCTCCGTCGAGTTCTGCGGCACGCCTCCGTTAGACGGCGGCGTGTTCGCGCGTACCGACGGCGTCGCGCCCGGCGCGGGCGATTGCACCGCGTTGGTCAGGCGGTTCGCAGCCTGTGCGGCCTGCGCGTTCGCGTCGACTGCGGGCAGATTGCCGGCCTGCGCGGCGTCCGACGTGGCCGAGCGCACGGTATCGGGCACCGTTACGGGCGCGGGCGCGTTCGCAGCAGCCGCCGCGCTCGCCTCAGCCGTTCCGCTGGCGACGACAGGCGCCACCTTCACCTTCTTGCCCGTGCGATCGCCGTCGATTTCGGCGAGCAGTTCGAGGTTGGACGGCAGATCTTCGCCACCCGACCAGCTCGCGACGCGATCACCCGTGAAGTTCACGATGAAATCGCGCTGCTGGACGACTGCCGTCGAACCGCGCTTGAAATAGAAGACGTAGTCCCAGCGGTCCGCGTGGAACATGTCGGAAAGAAGCGGCGTGCCGAGCACCTGCCGGACCTGAGCGCGCGACATGCCAACCTGCATTTGCGCAGCCGCTTCCTTCGATACGAAGTTACCTTGAACCACGGTAATGCGGTACGGCGTGATGCTTTGGGCAAAACGCTGAGTCAGGCTGTCATACGTGGAACATCCAGCAAGAACCGCCACCGCCGCCGCGACGATCAAGGTACGCCGTACGCGGCTCCCCCGGTTGATCAATAGAGCTTTTGGAATCATTTCCCTCACCGTGCGGGCTACGCGAGCCGCGCGTGTTTCCGTGTAAGATGACCTGAACAGCAATTCACATTACCATTAGAACCCTGCATTGTACTCTAGGGATCCCTTGCCATGACCAATCCAACCGATCTGAAGAATATCGGACTCAAGGCGACCCTACCGCGCCTCAAGATTCTGGAAATCTTTCAGCACAGCCCGGTGCGCCATCTGACCGCCGAAGATGTCTACCGCAGCCTGCTGCATGAAGAACTGGATATCGGGCTCGCCACGGTGTACCGCGTGCTCACACAGTTCGAACAGGCGGGCCTGCTGTCGCGTAGCAACTTCGAGTCGGGTAAAGCCGTTTTTGAGCTGAACGAAGGGACGCACCACGACCATCTGGTGTGTATCGACTGCGGGCTGGTCGAAGAGTTTTTCGACCCTGAAATCGAAAACCGCCAGCAGGCAATCGCGAAAGAACGCGGCTTCAAGCTGCAGGAACACGCGCTCGCCCTCTACGGCGTGTGTACGAAGGAAAAATGCCCGCATCGCAAGCACTGACGCGGGTTTCCGGGCATTTCGCGAGCGCGCGAAGCACCTGGAATTGACAGTAAGACGCAGAAAGGCCCGGTCGAATTCGTCGACCGGGCCTTTTGCTTTCTTCTGCTTACCAAACCCTTAAATCGCCGCTGTTTCGAACGATTCACGCTCCAGACGCCACGTTTGCGGCAACGCCAATTCATCGCAATTCGGCCCCTCTCCGCCACGATCGACGACGAGGAAATCGCTCACGCGCTCCAACGCGAGCAGCGGATGATGCCAGACGCCTCTCGCGTAATTGACGCCCTGCCAGCCGCGCGTCGAGAACGCTCTTAGCTTCGCTGGATCGAGATCGCCGGCCGGTGCGACGACGATCAGATAAGGCGCATCCGATAGCGGCACGAACGCCTGGCTGCCGAGCGGATGGCGCTCCATCATCGCGATCTCGATCGGCCATGCACGCGGCTGCGCGCGAAACACGTTGATCAGCGGGCGGCCGCCTTGCGTGCTCACATCGACTTTCGCGAGGTCGTGAAAACGCTCGGTGGTGCCTTCGTTGATCGGATAGTGGCGCGCGCCGTCCAGTTCGATCACGTCGCCGAATGGAGCGAACGCGTCTCGTGTCAGGCGCTCGATGCGCAGTGTGTTCATGGCCGTCTCCGTCGATCGTCTCTGCCGTGCAGCGTGTGTTATTCGAGTTCGCCCCACAGGCGCAACCGCGATACGCCGCCGTCCGGGTAAATGTTGAACCGCACGTGTGTCACGGGGCCAAGCGCGGCGAGTTCGGCGCTGAACGTATGCACGTTATCCATCTGCAACTTCTGTTCGGGTAACAGAACAGGCCAGAACATCGCTTGCGTGACGAGCGAGTCGTCGGTGCCGCCCGTCACGGACGCCGCCTGCAGCGAGCAGCGATCGGGGAAATTACCCTTGAAGTGTGCGGTATCCACTTCGACCTTGCGGATCACGCCCGGCCGCGCGAGCGCCACGATCGCCCAGTCGTTGCCCGGCTCGCGGCGGCGGCGCGTCTCCCAGCCATCGCCCATGTTCACGCCGCGTCCCGGCATCAGCATCTGCGAGGCCGGCCCGAAATGCTGGTTGTTCGCGGCGACCAGATACGCGCCATTTTCGACAGCGGCCAGATCGAGCAGGTTGCCGCGTTCGATGCGCTCCCAGTCGCGCTTCGGTTGCCCATAGACGCGCAGGCGCGCCAGCCCGCCGTCCGGATACAGATTCACGCGCAGATGCGTGAACGCGCGCGTATCGCTGACTTCGACGTAGTGATGCTGATTGCCTTGCAGCGTGGTCGCGGGAACGAGGGTTTGCCAGTCGGCATTGTCGGCGGGTACGTCTTCGTTCGAATAGCAGGCTTCGATCGATGCCGCGGGCGGGAAATTGCCCGTGAAGTGGCTCGTATCGAGATCGACGCCATGCACGATGCCCGGCCGCGCGAGCCGCACCACGCAGTAATCGTGGCCCGTCGTGCGCTTGCGGCGCGTTTCCCAGCCGTCCATCCATTTGCCGTGATCGTCGTATTTACCGGGGATGAACACGGCAGGCTGCGGGTCGAGCATCCGCTCTTTCGGTGCGAAGAATTCGTCGCTGGCAAAGAGCGCCTTCGCGCCCAGGCGTGGGTCGGCGAGGTTCATGTAGCGGCGGGTGAAGGCGGGTGCGTTCGGATCGAGAATCGGATTGGCCATGATCGGTTCAGTGTCGAGTTCGAGAGAGATGAGAGGCGGCGGACTGCGAGTCCGCCGCGTTTGCCATGAGTGGTCGGTCAGATGGCGGAAAGCGTTGTCAGACGGCGTGCGCCGGATTCGCGTGGGCCGTGTTGTCGTTGTCGTGATCGGTGCTGGCGGGCACGAAGCGGTAGTCGCTGTCGAGGTTCAGCACATGGCGCGCGCGCGCCTTGTCGATATCGTTTTCCCACACGGCGACGACGACGGTCGCGACGCAGTTGCCGATCAGGTTGGTCAGCGCGCGGGCGATGCCGACAAACCAGTCGACGGGCAGGATCAGCACGAGGCCGAGCACAGGAATCGCGGGAATCGCCGAGAGCGTCGCGGCGAGAATCACGATCGCCGAGCCGGGAATGCCGTGCGCGCCCTTCGACGTCACCAGCGACACCAGCACGACGACGATCAGATCGTGCATCGACAGCGGCGTATTCGTCGCCTGTGCGATGAAGATCACCGCGAGCGTCAGATAGATCGAGAAACCGTCGAGGTTGAACGAGTAGCCGGTCGGAATCACGAGACCAACGGTCGAATCCTTCACGCCCATCCATTCGAGCTTGCGCATGATCTGCGGCAGCACGGCGTCGGACGAAGCGGTGCCGAGTACGATCGACAGTTCTTCGCGCAGATAGCGGATCAGCTTGAACACGCTGAACCCGGCGAGACGCATCACGACACCCAGCACGACGGCGACGAACACGATGCAGCTCGCGTAGAACACGATGACGAGCATGCCGAGCTGCTTCAGCGACTCGACGCCATACGTGCCCGTGGTGAACGCGATCGCGCCCAGCACGCCGAGCGGCGCAAGCTTGATGATGAAGCTCATCACGCGGAAGAACACTTGCGCGAGTTCGTCGATCAGATCGTTGACGCGTTGTGCGCGCGGCCCGAGCAGCGACAGCGCGGAGCCGACCAGCACGGAGAACACGAGAATCTGCAGGATGTCGCCCTTCGCGAATGCGTCGATCGCGGTGTCGGGGATGATCTTCAGCAGGAAGCCGGCCGTGTCCTTCAGGCTCTTCGCGTGCTCCGTGTAGGTGGCGAGCGAACCGGCGTCGAGCGTATGCAGATCGATGTTCATGCCGACGCCCGGCCGCGTGGCATACGCGAGCACCGCGCCGATCACGAGAGCGATCGTCGTCATGATTTCGAAGTAGACGACGGCTTTCAGGCCGACGCGCCCTACTTTCTTCAGATCACCTGCGTGCGCCATGCCGCTGACGACCACACAGAACACGATCGGCCCGATCACCATCTTGATCAGCTTGAGAAAGCCGTCGCCCAACGGGCGCAGCGACTGCGCGAAATGCGGAAATAGCGCTCCGAGCACGATGCCCGCCACGAGAGCGATCACCACCCGGCCAAACAGCGAATTGAAAAACTTCAACACGGCTTTCTCCCGGTCACGAGTTGGGTCTAGAACATCTGTTCATACTGGTCCGACCAGTACTGTTATGGCCAATAGTAGGAAGCCGATATAGAGAGGTCAAGGATTGTCGGGAGGGTGTTTACCCGGTCTGGTCTGACCGGACTTCTCGCCCGGATCTTGCGTGTGGGTGAAGGTTTGCGCGAAACATTGAAAGCCGTTCTACAATACTGGTCAGACCGCACCGAGCCGCTGCCGACATCATGAAAAACGTGCCGCATACTGTTACCGACTCTGCCATCTCGACGATTCGCGAGAGGATCGAGGGTGGCGTTTATCCTGTCGGGTGTTTGCTGCCGGCGCAGCGGCAATTGTCGGAAGAACTCGATATCAGCCGGGCGTCGCTGCGCGAGGCGTTATCGACGCTCGAAGCGCTCGGGCTGTTGACTATTCGTCCCGGCAAGGGCGTGTATGTGCAGTCGACGAAGGCGTCGTCGGCGCATCCGTGGCGGTTCGCAGATCAGTCGTCGTTGCCGGATACTTATCAGATGCGGTTCGCGCTGGAAGGCTTCGTTGCGCGGATGGCGGCGCTGGCTATTGGCGATAATGACGTCGAATGGTTTGAGGACAATATTGCTTCGTTGCATACGGCGCTGACTAATGGCGAGCTCGATGATGCCGCGCAGTTGGACTTCGACTTTCATATGCGGATCGTTGCGATTGCGGGCAATGCTGCTATCGAGTCCATCTTGCGGAGTAGCGCTGACATCATGAAGGAGAGTCAGCGGATGCCGTTTTATCGGCGTGAACTCGTGCTGTCTACGTATCATGAGCATCGGGCGATTCTTGATGCTTTGAAGGCCCGTGATCCGCATGCGGCCGGACTGGCTATCGAGAAGCATATTGCGAATGCGGCGCAACGCGCTGGGGTTTATTTTCCTACGCCGCAGGTTTGATTTTTTTGGTTTGGTTTGGTTTTGTCTGCGACGCTGGGTTGGTTTGCTTGGGTTTGCGCTGGCATCCGCGTTACGGTGTTTGCCATTCATGCGTCGCCCCTTTGCGGGGCGGCACCTACTTTTCTTTGCCGCCGCAAAGAAAAGTAGGCAAAAGAAAGCGGCTCACACCGCTAACACTTCTTCCTGCCTGAGGGCCCCCAACCGGTCTTACGCTTCACACGGCAACGTCCTTGTTCGCGTTCGTTGCCAACGCTTCGAATGAGCGCCTCACCCACTTCAAACACCCGAACAAGAGCCAGCGGCAGCGAATGGTATGTGCCGCCCAGGTGGCAAACTGTGTGTAGATTGTCCCGTCGTATAGCTTGGCGCTCTTACAGGATGGAGCGCATGCGCTATCGGTTCGAAGTGAGGCGTGCGAGGCACTACGGCCTACACACAGTTTGCCACCTGGGCGGCGGTGGACTACCTGGCAAGGCGTGCTGTAACGCGGACATATGAAGCGGGTGAGGCGCACCGCAAGAGCGCTGGCAACGAACGTGGGTCACGCGGTTGCCGTGTGAAGCGTAAGAACCTTTGAGGGCCCTCAGGCAAGAACTAGAAGTGGCGGTGTTAGCCGCTTTCTTTTGCCTATTTTTCTTTGCGGCGGCAAAGAAAAGTAGGTGCCGCCCCGCACAGGGGCGACGCTTGAAGCACGCTAACGAATCGCGGATGCCAGCGCAAACCCAAGCAAACCAACCCAGCGTCGCAGACAAAAAACAAACCCAAAAAAAAGAAAAAGCCGCCCAAAGGACGGCCTCTTCCCGCTGAAAAGCGAAAAAAACTTACTTCGCGTTAGCCAGTGCAACCGCCGTATCCAACATGCGGTTCGAGAAACCCCACTCATTGTCGTACCAGCTCGACACCTTCACCAGACGGCCCGACACCTTGGTCAGCGTCGCATCGAACGTCGACGAAGCCGGGTTATGGTTGAAGTCGATCGAAACCAGCGGCGCCGAGTTATACCCGAGGATGCCCTTCAGCGCGCCTTCCGACGCTTCCTTCATGATCGCGTTCACTTCATCGACAGTCGTATCGCGCTTGGCGATGAACGACAGATCGACGATCGACACGTTGATCGTCGGGACACGAATCGCATAGCCGTCCAGCTTGCCATTCAGTTCCGGCAGCACGAGACCGACAGCCGATGCAGCACCCGTCTTCGTCGGGATCTGGCTATGCGTGGCCGAGCGCGCGCGGCGCAGGTCTTCGTGGTACACGTCGGTCAACACCTGGTCGTTCGTGTACGCGTGGATCGTGGTCATCAGACCCGTTTCCAGACCGATCTTGTCGTTCAGCGGCTTGACGAGCGGCGCGAGGCAGTTCGTCGTACACGATGCGTTCGAGATGACCGTGTCCGACGCCTTCAGCACGTTGTGGTTCACGCCATAAACGATCGTCGCGTCGACGTCCTTGCCGCCCGGCGCCGAGATGATCACCTTCTTCGCGCCACCCTTGATGTGCGCGCTCGCCTTTTCCTTGGTCGTGAAAAAGCCCGTGCATTCCAGCACGACGTCGACGCCCAGTTCGCCCCACGGCAGTTCAGCCGGGTTGCGGTTGGCCAGCACGCGGATCTTGTCGCCGTTGACGATCAGGTTCTCGCCGTCGACGGTCACTTCGCCCGGAAACTTGCCGTGCGCCGTGTCGTACTGCGTCAGGTGCGCGTTCGTCTTGGCGTCGCCGAGGTCGTTGATCGCGACGATCTCGAGGTCGTGCTTCTTGCCGTTTTCATAGAAGGCGCGCAGCGTGTTGCGGCCGATCCGGCCATAGCCGTTGATTGCGACGCGAATCGTCATGTTCTATCTCCTGATGGCTGAAAAAATTTCTTCCGTGATGCTTCGGCTGATGCGCAACGAGCCGTCACGCGCGCCGCCGAAACGCAGCGCGCATGACATGGCGCGCAATTAGCCGAGTGCGGCCTTGGCCGTCTCGACAACCTTCTCGACGGTGAAGCCGAAATATTTGAACAGCACGCCGGCCGGCGCGGATTCACCGAACACGTCAATACCGACGACGCCGCCTTCCAGGCCGACATACTTGCGCCAGAAGTCCGTCACGCCCGCTTCGATCGCGACGCGGCGCACGCCGTGCGGCAGCACGCGCTCGCGGTATTCGGCGTCCTGCTTGTCGAACGTGGTCGTGGACGGCATCGACACGACACGTGCCGCAATGCCTTCGCGCGCGAGCACTTCGACCGACTTCATCGCCAGTTCGACTTCCGAACCCGTCGCGATCAGGATGATCTTGCGCGCCGGAATGTCCTCGTTCCAGTCCTTCAGCACGTAGCCGCCCTTCGCGATATTCGCGATCTGAGCGTCAGTGCGCGGGTTGAACGCGAGGTTCTGGCGACTGAAGATCAGGCACGACGGGCCTTGATGCTCGACGGCCTGCGTCCACGCAACCGCCGTTTCGACGGTATCCGCCGGACGCCATACCTGCATGTGCGGAATCAGGCGCAGGCTCGCGACGTGTTCGATCGACTGGTGCGTCGGGCCGTCTTCGCCGAGACCGATCGAGTCATGCGTGAACACGAAGATGGACGGCGACTTCATCAGCGCGGCGACGCGCAGCGCGTTGCGGCTGTAATCCGAGAACGTCAGGAACGTGCCGCCGAACGCCTTGTGGCCCCCATGCACCGCGAGGCCGTTGATGGCCGCGCTCATGCCGAATTCGCGCACGCCGTAGTTGACGTAATTGCCCGCCGCGCCGTTCTCGCCGACGCGCACGTACTTCGCCGCCTTCCAGTTGGTCAGGTTCGAGCCCGTCAGGTCAGCCGAGCCGCCGACCAGTTCCGGCAGCACAGCCGCGAGACCTTCGATAGCCTGCTGCGACGCCTTGCGGGTCGCGATGGTTTCTGCGCGCTCGTTCGCGCCGGCGATGATCGCCTGTGCCTTCTCCGCCCAGTCGGCCGGGAGCTTGTTGGCCATGCGGCGCTCGAAATCGGCGGCTTCCTGCGGGTACTTCGCGCGGTATGCGGCGAACGCGTCGTTCCATTCGCCTTCGATCTTAGCGCCATTCTCCTTCGCGTCCCACGCTGCGTAGACTTCCGGCGGAATGACAAACGGCGGATAGTGCCAGCCGAGCTTCTCGCGTACGGCCGCGACTTCCTTTTCGCCCAGCGCCGCGCCATGGACGTCGTGCGAGCCCGCCTTGTTCGGCGAGCCCTCGCCGATCACGGTCTTGCAGCAGATCAGCGTCGGCTTGTCCGACTGCTTCGCCTTCTGGATCGCGGCGTCGACGGCGTCGACGTCGTGACCGATCACGCCCGGAATCACGTTCCAGCCGTATGCCTCGAAGCGCTTCGGCGTGTCGTCGTGGAACCAGTGAATGACTTCACCGTCGATCGAAATGCCGTTGTCGTCGTAGAACGCGATCAGCTTGTTCAGCTTCAGCACGCCCGCCAGCGAGCACGCTTCGTGCGAAATGCCTTCCATCAGGCAGCCGTCGCCGAGGAACACATACGTGTGGTGATCGACGATCTTCGCGTCGGGCTTGTTGAACTCGTTCGCGAGCAGCGACTCGGCGAGCGCCATGCCGACCGAGTTCGCCAGACCCTGCCCGAGCGGGCCCGTGGTCGTCTCGACGCCCGGCGTGATGCCGTACTCGGGGTGACCCGGCGTCTTCGAGTGCATCTGACGGAAGTTCTTCAGCTCTTCCATCGGAAGGTCGTAACCCGTCAGATGGAGCAGCGAGTACAGCAGCATCGAGCCGTGACCGTTCGACAGCACGAAGCGGTCGCGATCAGACCAATGCGGGTTTTTCGGGTTGTGACGCAGGTGCCTCGACCACAGCGCAACGCCGATCTCGGCCATGCCCATCGGCATACCCGGGTGACCGGAGTTCGCTTGTTGAACGGCATCCATGGCGAGCGCGCGGATCGCGTTGGCCATCAGGGAGGTGGGGGCGGGAGACGAGGTCGTCATGTCGATTCCGGAGAATGGTCCAAAAAGCGGAGGCGCCGTTGATGGTCCGGAAGCCCGGCGGCCAGTCTGCTTCGGCGCACGGTGCGGCGCCGGGAGACGCGAGGCGGGCAGAGCAAACGGACAGGGCTGCAAAGCGGGATATTCTAACAGATAGCCGGGCTCGTCTTCGGCCATAGGACGGGCGTTTCGGAGCGATCCGGCGCGCATGGACGCCCGGCCGGCGCAAGCTGCGGAAGGCGGTCGCGGCGCCATGCGACCTGGATCTGCCGCCTGCTTGCGCGCGCTTGATCGCGCGCAATCTTCAGAACTTTGCGACGCTGTCTGAATCTTTCTGTGTGCCACCGCGATTTACGAATCCGCAAAACCAGCGCAATCCGCGCGAGTTTCGCAGCACGATCCTGCGAAAATTCGCAGACGCCGGACGCTGGAAATATCGCCACGCGCTTCATTATTCGCCGTTCGTCGCGCATCCAGCGATAAACTAAGCCAATTCTTAGAGCGTTAGCTTTGGGAGTGCTGCAAAATTCATCGCTTCTTCGGCACTGGCAGCCGCAAGGCAACACTGGTAGCGAAGGCGATGGCATGACGACCCACTGCTTCAGGAGAGTTCGATGACTGCCTCACGCCCAGCCGGAGTGCCGTGGCTGACGCCGTATCTGACCGTCCGCGATGCGCGCACCTCGATCGCATTTTTCGAGGCGGCGTTTGGTTTCCGGGTCAGGGACAGTGTGCATGACGACGGCGCCGTCATGCATGTCGAGATGACGTATCAGGATCAATTGATCGTGATGTTCGCCCCGGAAGGCGCGTTCGGCTCGACAGCGAAAACGCCGAAAAGCGCGGCCACGACGGCACCCCAATCGTTTTACCTTTATGTCGACGATGTCGACACGGTCTATGCGCGGGCCACTGCGGCCGGCGCCAGGTCGCTGAGCGAACCGCAAGATCAGTTCTGGGGCGACCGTTTTGCCCAGATCGAAGATCTGGACGGCTACCGCTGGGCGTTGGCCTGCCACCTGTCTTGAATGAATGAGAACTTTCCTTATGCCTCGCTTCTTCGTCGGCACCCCGTTCAAAACCGACGACATCGTTTCCCTACCGGATGAAGTCAATCGGCACGTGCGCGTCCTGCGCCTGCAGCCGGGCGACACCGTGAGCCTGTTCAACGGCACCGGCGGCGAGTACGGCGCCGAAATCGTCGATATGGATCGACATGGAACCATCGTGCGGATTGGCCCGTTCCGCGACGTCGAGGCTGAGCCGCCCTATCAGTTGACGCTCGCGCAGGGAATCGCCGGCAGCGACAAGATGGATTGGCTGATCGAAAAGGCGACCGAACTCGGCGCGTCGGAATTCGTGCCGCTCACTACCACCCGCAGCGTCGTTCGCCTCTCCGGCGAGCGGGCGCAACGCCGCCAGGTTCACTGGCAGCGGATCGTGCAGGCGTCGTGCGAGCAGTGCGGGCGCAACCGCCTGCCCGAAGTGATGCCGACACGCGAACTCGCCACGTGGCTCAGCTCCATGCCGAAGCAGCCCGCCGACGGCGAGTTGCGCCTCTTGCTGTCGCCGCGCGCGAGCGTGCCCTTCTCCGCCCTGCCCACCGATCCGCCGACAGTTCGCGCGCTGGTGCTGGTCGGCCCGGAAGGCGGCTTCTCGGCTGCCGAAGAAGCGGCAGCAGCGGACCACGGCTTCACGTCCGTCGGTCTCGGCCCGCGCGTGCTGCGTACCGAGACAGCCGGGATCGCCGTGCTGTCCGCGCTGGCTGCGCGCTGGGGCGGCTGGTAAGCGGCGCGTCTCACCGGCGCCTTCGTCCGAAGGAAGTCCACGCAAGAATGCAAAAGGCCCGCCAATCGGCGGGCCTTTCTTATTACAGATCCAACACTCAGGCGAACGAGTAAAACACCCGGAACGCCACTTTCCGCTCCGCCCAGAATTCCGCCGCTTCGCGGAACACGTCGAGCAGCGTCTCGCGCGCTTCCTTGTCGAACTTGATCGCGATAGGCAGCGCTTCCAGCACGATGACGAATCCCGGTTGCGAGCCAGCCTTGTGAACGAGATCGGTCAGCGAGTCGTATAGCGCGTCGTAATTCTTGCCGAAATGCTTCGGAAACAGGAACGACGTCGCGATGGTTTCCATCACTTCCTGCTTCGACTGGGCATTGCCCACAAACGCATAGAGGAAATGCTGACCGAGCCGACCCGCTTCGTCGGCGAGATCCTGCACGCGGAACGCGCGGATCGACTGCACGATGTTCGGTCGTACGGTCTGGAAAAGACTCATGCGCTCCTCTTCCGATGAAAGGCCCGTACTGGCTTCGTTCTGGACGTCACGGACCTGGCCGGCATCGCGCATCTGCATGACGCGCTGGAACATATTGCCGTCGCCGGCCGCGAGAAAATCCGTCGCGACTTTCGAGTCGTGCGCGTAGACGTTGTCGCTCATGCCGATTATCCCGATGTCATTCAATAATGCGATTAAAACTGGCGTAGTGGTCGTCTGAGTAAAAGCAATTGGTGGTCCGCTTGAGCGGCCCTCCACAGACTATGCGGCGTGCGCCGCGATCGCGGGCGCCTGGCGTGGGAACGGTGTATTCGTGGTAATAGCCGCGCCGGTGCGGCGGCAGCAACCGCTCACGATTGCCGAATACGACGCCGTCCTTCTCATACGGATAAGGCCCGCCAGCTGCAATCAAGTTCAATGTGCTGACGGCTTGCGGCGGCAATTGCGCCACCGCGATCGTGCCTCCGGCCTGTCCCTGCTGCACTTCCCGGGCCCAGCCACCTGCCGGAAAACCGCCGGCAAAACCTCCAAGCGTCAAGGCGGCGATCAGCACGCCGTCGCGGAGCCACTTGCGTGCCATGAGTCCAGGATTCCCGCTGTTGACTAACGAGTTTGACGACCATGAAAGTCGTAAGGGTATCGCTAATGTCTTTTGGAATCAATGTTCATTGGTCGGACGAAAGGCCGTCCAAGCGAAAACGGCAGGGCGCCGACGCAAGATATGACACATTTTGACAGAGGTTTTAGCCCGAGTGAGATAAAGTTATCTCCGAGGCAAGATGTTGGACGGCGTTCATGCCTCGTCGTCCGGACAGTTCGAACAACGGATTCATGTCAGCGTCTGCCTTTTTGCGGGATGGCTAATCCCCAGCCATTGCTCGAAGGCGTGCCCATTGCGGGCACGCCTCTTTTTTTTGCCTGCGCGGGCTAAAATCCAATAGCCCGCGCCGAAACAACGACAGATTTATCGCGTTGCGTTCACGTCGGCGACCAACAGCGCCGTCATGTTGACGATCCGGCGAACCGTCGCCGACGGCGTCAGCACGTGTACCGGCTGCGCCGCGCCGAGCAGGATCGGCCCGATCGCGATGTTGTTGCCAGCCGCCGTCTTCAGCAGGTTGTACGAGATGTTGGCGGCGTCGATGTTCGGCAGCACCAGCAGGTTCGCGTCGCCTTCCAGCGTCGAATCCGCGAGGATTTCCTTGCGCAGGTTCGCGTCGAGTGCCAGGTCACCGTGCATTTCGCCGTCCACCTGCAGATGCGGCGCGCGTTCGTGCAAGATAGCCAGCACATCGCGCATTTTCTGTGCAGAAGGCGCGTTGCTCGTGCCGAAGTTCGAGTGCGACAGCAGCGCGATCTTCGGCTCGATACCAAAGCGGCGCACTTCTTCCGCCGCCATGATCGTGATCTCGGCCAGTTCTTCCGCCGTCGGATCGACGTTCACGTGTGTATCGACGAGAAAAATCTGGCGGTTCGGCAGCACTAGCGCATTCATTGCCGCGTAGACCTTCGCGCCTTCCTTCTTGCCGATCACCTGATCGATGAAGTGCAGGTGGCGGTGCGTCGTGCTGACCGTGCCGCAGATCATGCCGTCGGCGTGACCCTTCTTCACCAGCATCGAGCCGATCAGCGTCGTGCGGCGGCGCATTTCGAGCTTCGCCATCTGCTCGGTGAAGCCCTTGCGCGACATCATCTTGTGATACGTCTGCCAGAAGTCGCGGTAGCGTTCGTCGTGGTCGGTGTTGACGATCGTGTAGTCCTGACCGTTGACGAGACGCAGGCCGAATTTCGCGATGCGTTGCTCGATCACAGCCGGACGGCCAATCAGAATCGGCTTCGCCAGCTTTTCGTCAACGACGATCTGCACCGCGCGCAGTACGCGCTCTTCTTCGGCTTCCGCGAACACGATGCGCTTCTTCTCCGGCTCGACGCCGCGCGCGAGCTGGAAGATCGGCTTCATCGTCGTACCGCTGTGGTAGACGAACTGCTGCAGATGCTGCTTGTACGCCTCCATGTCTTCGATCGGACGCGTGGCGACGCCGGCATCCATCGCGGCCTGCGCGACGGCGGGCGCGATCTGGACGATCAGGCGCGGATCGAAAGGCTTCGGAATCAGATATTCCGGACCGAACGACAGGTCCTGAATGCCGTAAGCCGTCGCAACGATGTCAGATTGTTCCTGGCGCGCCAGTTCCGCGATTGCGTTGACCGCGGCGATTTCCATTTCCTTCGTAATCACCGTCGCGCCGACGTCGAGCGCGCCGCGGAAGATGAACGGGAAACACAAAACGTTGTTGACCTGATTCGGATAGTCGGTACGGCCCGTCGCAAGCACGGCATCCGGGCGCACTTCCAGCGCGAGTTCCGGCAGGATTTCCGGCGTCGGGTTGGCGAGCGCGAGAATCAGCGGCTTGTCAGCCATGCCCTTGACCATGTCCTGCTTGAGCACGCCGCCCGCCGACAGGCCGAGGAACACGTCCGCGCCGCCCATCACTTCCGACAGCGTGCGCGCGTCGGTCTCGCGAGCGAAACGCTCCTTGTCCGGGTCCATCAGTTCCGTGCGGCCCTTGTAGACAACGCCGGCCAGGTCGGTCACGTAGATGTTCTCGATCGGCATGCCGAGATCGACCAGCAGGCTCAGACACGCCAGCGACGCCGCGCCCGCGCCCGATGCGACCAGCTTCACTTCCTTGATGCTCTTGCCGACCACCTTCAGGCCGTTCGTGACAGCCGCCGCGACGACGATCGCCGTGCCGTGCTGGTCGTCGTGGAAGACGGGGATCTTCATGCGCTTGCGGCATTCACGCTCGACGATGAAGCAGTCCGGCGCCTTGATGTCTTCAAGGTTGATGCCGCCGAAGGTCGGCTCGAGCGCCGCGATCACCTCGACCAGCTTGTGCGGGTCCGACTCGTTCAGCTCGATGTCGAACACGTCGATACCGGCGAACTTCTTGAACAGCACGGCCTTGCCTTCCATGACCGGCTTCGACGCGAGCGGCCCGATGTTGCCGAGGCCGAGCACCGCGGTGCCGTTGGACACGACGCCGACCAGGTTGCTGCGCGCCGTGAAGCGCGCCGCATTCAGCGGGTTTTCGACGATCGCCTCGCACGCGAACGCAACGCCTGGCGAGTACGCCAGCGCGAGGTCGCGCTGGTTGATCATCTGCTTCGTCGGGGCGATCGCGATCTTCCCGGGGGTCGGGAATTCGTGATAATCGAGAGCGGCTTCACGGAGTTTGGTATTGACGGGAGTCGACATAAGCGGACTTGGAAGTGCGGATTAGAATAGATGTTCGATCGCATTGTAGCGCCAATCCCAAAAGTCGAACCCTGCAATCCGGGTGCAAGTGCCGCGACCGAAACAGCGTGAAAGGAAAGCACACCGTTTTGTCGGGCTCCGCACCGCGACTACAATGCGCGCCTTTAGCGTCGTGTTAGCTTCGATTAGCGTTTCTTGAACGCATCCATCCACCCGCTTCCGCCGTCTTTCGCGCTCGTACGCCTTATTTATGCTTTCAGAGTTTTCGCTGATCGACCGCTTCTTCGCGCGCCGCGCGTCGGGTTCGACCTACCCGCAGCGCGCGGTCCTTGGCATCGGTGACGATTGCGCGCTGCTCGCGCCGCCTGCCGGCGAGATGCTCGCCATTTCGACGGACATGCTGGTCGAAGGCCGCCACTTCTTTCCCGACGTCGATCCGAAGGCGCTCGGCCACAAGGCGCTCGCCGTCAATCTGTCGGATCTCGCGGCGATGGGCGCGAAGCCGCAGGCGTTCACGCTCGCGTTCTCGCTGCCGAAACCCGACGCCGACTGGCTGTCCGCGTTCAGCGACGGCCTCTTCGATCTCGCCGAGCGCCACGGCTGCGAACTGGTCGGCGGCGATACGACGGGCGGGCCGCTCAATCTGTGCATCACCGTGTTCGGCTCGGTGCCGCCCCAGAGCGCACTGCGCCGCGACGCCGCGCAGCCCGGCGACGACATCTGGGTATCCGGCACACTGGGCGATGCGCGTGCGAGCCTCGGCGTGCAACGCGGCGAGTGGTCCGCCGATGCCAACGACGCTGCGACATTCCGCCGCGCCATGGAGCTACCCGAGCCACGCGTCGCTCTAGGCCTCGCGTTGCGCGGGGTCGCGCGCGCCGCGCTGGATATTTCCGACGGCCTGGCGGGCGACCTGATGCACATCCTCGAACGCTCGCGCGTGAACGCGACCGTCGAGGCCGACGCGCTGCCGCGCTCGGACGCGCTGCGCCGCCTCTCTACGGACATCCAGCGCCGCTGCACGATCGCGGGCGGCGACGATTACGAGTTGTGCTTCACCGCGCCGCCGTCCGCGCGCGCCGAAGTCGTTGCAGCGGGTCAACAGGCGCGTTTGCCCGTGACACGCGTCGGTACAATAACTCCGCTCGATGCAGCCGACGCCGTGCCCGCGATCTCGTGGCACGACGCGTCAGGTGCTCCACTTACATTGACGTTGCAAGGCTTCGATCATTTCCATGCAGAATGAATCCTCGCTTGGCCCGGCCGGCAGTTTCTCCGAGGCGCCAACAGGCGGACAGCCCGGCCCATCCGGTGGTACACCCGACGGCAAGCCTGAAGGAACCTCGAACGGCGAGCCGCGTGCGCCGCGGCCACGCCGCGCGACCGCGCGCTTCATGCTGTCACATCCATTGCATATCTTGTCGCTGGGTTTCGGCAGCGGCCTGTCGCCGATCGCGCCCGGCACGTTCGGCACGCTGTTCGCTTGGGCATCGTTCGCTGCGTTCAGTGCGCAGCTGACCGTCATCGAATGGGGCATTCTGATCGTCGTCGGTTTTGTCGCGGGCATCGGCATTTGCGGCTTCACTGCGAACCGGCTCGGCATTGAAGATCCGTCGCCTGTCGTGTGGGACGAGATCGTCGCGTTCTGGCTGGTGCTGCTGATGGTGACGCCCGCCACCTTCACGGGACAGCTGTGGGCGTTCATCGTGTTCCGCTTCTTCGACATGGTGAAGCCGCCGCCCATCCGTTATTTCGACCGCAGACTGAAAGGTGGCTTTGGCATCATGTTCGACGATCTCGTCGCGGCGTTCTTCACGTTGCTCGTGATTGCGCTCTGGCGGATGTCGGTCTGATCGTTTCCTGCGTTTCCCGCGTTTTTCTTACCCCGAGTCCAGCATGGCTACCGATTCCGTCGTTCACCAACTCGCCATTCGCGCCGGCAATCGTCTGCGCGATGAGCGGCTGATGCTTGCCACGGCTGAATCCTGCACGGGCGGCATGGTCGCGACGGCCATCACCGATATTTCCGGCAGCAGCGGATGGTTCGAGCGCGGCTTCGTCACATACTCGAACCAGGCCAAGAGCGAGATGATCGGCGTGCCGCCCGATCTCATCGAGAAGCACGGCGCCGTGTCCGAGCCCGTCGCGCGGGCGATGGTCGAGGGCGCGTTGCGGAATTCCCGCGCGCAGGTCGCGCTGTCCATTACGGGCGTGGCGGGCCCCGGCGGCGGCACCGAGACAAAGCCGGTCGGGATGGTGTGCTTCGGTTGGAGCAACCGGCTGCATACCGTCGTCGAGACGCTGGTGTTCAAGGGCGACCGCGAGCGCGTGCGCGTGCAGGCGGCGACGCACGCATTGCGCGGGCTGTTGACCTTGCTCGACGAGCGGGAGCGCTGAGCTTCCAGGTTCTCAACTACAGCAGGAAATCATGGCCCGTCATATCGACCGCGATGAACTGATCCGCCGCTTCGATCTCCAGCCACATCCCGAAGGCGGGTTCTTTCGCGAGACGTACCGCTCGTCCGATGCCATCCGGCGCGAAGGTTCCGCCAATTCCCGCTCCGCTTCCACGGCGATCTACTACCTGCTTTGCGATGGCGCGCACTCCGCGTGGCACCGCATTCAGTCGGACGAAGTCTGGCATTTCTATGCCGGCGATCCGCTCAACGTTTATGCGCTGGAAGACGACGGCTCGCTCACCGTTCATCGTTTGGGCAACGCGCTCGAACATGCCGACTGCGTGTTTCAAGCCGTTGTGCGGTCAGGTAGGTGGTTCGCCGCGCAATGCGACGACGCGGCGAGCGTTGCGCTCGTCGGCTGCACGGTCGCGCCGGGCTTCGAGTTCAGCGAGTTCGAGATTGCGGATGTCGACGCGTTGGTGCGCGAGTATCCGCAGCATCGGGACTTGATCGAAAAGCTTGGGCCGGCCGGCGCTTAACCGGGCCCGGCCTTCACAACACTAAAGCCGCGCTTTAACGAAACGCGTTGATCCGGTCGCGCGTATCCTTCGCGGCTTGCGCGGCGGCTTCGACCCAATCGTCGCCCTTGCCCGCGTACAGAATCGCACGCGACGAATTGATCAGCATGCCCGCGCCCGCTGCCGTGCGGCCCGCCCGGACCGTCGCTTCGACGTCGCCGCCTTGCGCGCCGATACCTGGAATCAGCAGCGGCATGTCGCCGACGATGCCGCGCACCACTTCGATTTCCTTCGGGAACGTCGCGCCGACCACCAGACCCAGCTGGCCCTTCGCGTTCCATTTTTCCGCCGCGAGCCGCGCGACGGTCTGATACAGCGGACGACCTTCCGTCTCCAGAAACTGCAAATCCGAGCCGCCTGGATTCGACGTCCGGCACAGCACGATCACGCCCTTGCCGTCATGCTCCAGATACGGCTCGATCGAATCGAAGCCCATGTACGGATTCACCGTGACGGCATCGGCGCGATAACGGTCGAACGCTTCACGCGCGTACTGCTCGGCCGTGCTGCCGATATCGCCGCGCTTCGCGTCCAGAATCACGGGCAGACCCGGATGCTTCAGGTGAATGTGCGCGATCAGCTGCTCGAGCTGCTCTTCGGCGCGATGCGCGGCGAAGTAGGCAATTTGCGGCTTGAACGACGATGCATAAGGCGCTGTCGCGTCGACGATCCTCTTGCAGAAATCGAAGATCGCGTCAGAACGGTTGGCGTACGCGCCGGGAAACCTGGTCGGCTCGGGATCGAGGCCGACGCACAGCAGCGAATTCGTCGTGTGCCATGCGTGGTCGAGCGTCTGGATGAATGTGGACATAGAAAATCTCGCGGCGCGCGGGTAACGGATGAGCCGCGTATTTTACTCGCGCGGCGCAATGCGGGCCGTATCGGCGATCAGCCCGCTTCGGCTGCCCGCCCGTGCTACCCGCGCTTCGCCGCGCGCCCACCCGCCATCGCGCGCAGTCCTGTGCGCTCGACCGCGAAGCTGAACGAGCGTGCAAGCCGCTGGCCGCGCGCGAGCATCGTCATGCCGTTGTCGGCAGCGCCGCCCGGCAGGTTCATCGCGTTGATCGGGTGATCGACGGGTTCGAAGCAGAAAAAGTCTTTCGACGTCGGCGTGTAAAGAATGTAGTACTCGGTGCTCGACGACATCGTCAACGACAGACGCCGCTTCGGCCACACGACCGTCGCATGTCCGCTCCAGCCGGTAAACGCGTGATTGACAAGCGAGCGCGGCAACGGATACGCAACGCCGAACTGCCACGCGGGCGGCACGGGCACGTGGCGCACGGGGAGCCAGTCTTCGTCCGACAGCCACAAGCCCGCCGCAGCCGCCGACAGTTGCGTGTCGGCATCGCGCACCAGAAACGGATGCACGCCGAGGCCGAACGGCATCGCTTCGCGTCCGGTATTTTCGATTTCGAGCGTGATGACGAGCGTCGATCCGTCGAGCGCGTAAGTCTGCGTCGCGCGATACGCGTACGGTTTACCGTCGCGACGGTCGAGCGTCAGTGTGAGGTTTTCGGCGTCAGAGGCCGCGATGGTCCAGTCCGCAAGCCAGCCGTCGCCGTGAATCGGCAATGGCTCGCCCGTGCGGTTGCACGGCACGTCGATCGCGCGCTCGCCGAGCATGAATTGCCCGCCGCCGATCCGGTTCGAATACGGCAGCAGCGAATAGCAGGCGAGATCATTCGCGTCGGTGTCCGCATCGACATGACGGCAGCGCCGGAACACAGGCACGAGCGTGCCTTCGTTGCGAAAGTCGAAGCGCGTGATGCCGCCGCCCAGCGACGGCGCCACATCGAGACGCAGCAGCGAATTGGCGAGCGTCACGCACGCGACGTCGGCGGCGCTTCCCGCGCCGACCGCCACTGCGGACGTACTCGGCCCGGCCAGCACCGGCTGCACGGTGGCCTCGAGCCGGGCGCGCCGCGCGCGCGATTGTGGAGAAGATGGGACAGCGGAATTCGCGACAGTCATATCACACTCCCACGAGAGGCATCGGACGGCATGATCGGCGCATCGGAGAACAGATGGCTGCTTGTGCGGGCGGCACGTCGTAGCGGCCGCCTCCTGAGTTTTGTTGCGCGCCCCAAATCTGACTGCCTTCGGGGCGTGGACTACCTTGCTTCGGATACTGCGAAAGTCTTTTAGTTCGCCTGCGTTGCGCACCGCGCGCTTGCATTACGCACCACGCTTCGCCGCAGGCGATCCCTTGAACACCGGCTCCGGCAAACCGCGCCGGCCCTGCGTCGCGACATACACGCCGCCGGCGCGCGTATCGCCGGCCAGCGCCTGCGCATCGAGCCCGACGCGCGCGCTCGTCACATACAGCGTGCCGAGTTGCGCGCCGCCCAGCGCGACGCAACTGGGCTGCACGGTCGGCACGTCGACGCGCTCCGTCTCCACGCCGCTCGCGTCGTAGCGCACCACGCGCCGCCCGCCCCACTGCGCATTCCACAGGCCGCCTTCGCTATCGACCGTCGAACCGTCCGGCTCGCCCGTCTTGTCGGTCAGCTTCACGAACAGCCGCTCGTTCGCGACGCTGCCGTCCGCGCGGTAATCGCATGCGCGGATTTCGAGTGTCGGCGAATCGCAGAAGTACATCGTCGCGCCGTCGGGGCTGAACGCGATACTGTTCGAAATCGCCGGCGATGGCAATGCCAGACGTTCGAGCGACAGATCGTGATTCAGCCGGTAAAACCCGCCGATGGCCTGCACTGGCGACGCTTCGTCCTTCGTGCCGAACACGAAGCGTCCCTGGCGATCGCAGCGACCGTCGTTGACGCGCGTGTTCATGCCCGGCTCGACATCGACGATGGACTCGATCTCGGCCGTTGCAAGATCGATGAAAGCCAGCCGCGACGCGAGGCCCAACAGCATGAAATGCGGATCGGCGCACAACGCGAAGGTCGACAGCCGCTCGGGCATGCGCCAGAACGTGCTGCGGCCATCGCGCGGATCGTAACGCCAGAGCCGCGCGCCTTCAATATCCGTCCAGTAGAAAAGGCCGCTGCGCGCGTCCCACGTTGCGCCTTCGCCCAGCGTGCATTTCGAATCGACCAGCAATGCAGCCTGAACGTTGGTGATCGTGTCGCTCATGCCCAGCCTCCATCGACGATGATGTCTTGCGCGGTAATCATGCGGCTGTCGTCGGCGGCGAGAAACAGCGCCATCCGCGCCAGGTCTTCGGGCAACAACTCGGCGTCGATGCACTGGCCCTGCTTGATCGCGAGACGCCCGGCGTCGTCGAGCCACAGACGCTTCTGCTTGTCCGTCATCACCCAGCCCGGCACCAGCGCGTTCACGCGAATGCCGAAATGACCGAGATCGCGCGCCAGTCCCTTCGTGAGTCCCTGTACTGCCGACTTCGCCAGCGTGTACACAGGGTAGCCGCCGTTCTTCAGCATCCAGCTGATCGAGCCGAGATTGATGATCGAGCCGCTTTTCGCCGCCTTCATGTCCTCGGCGACGGCTTGCGCCGCGAAGAACTGGTGACGGATGTTGACGGCGATGCCTGCGTCGAACGATTCGGGCGTCACTTCTTCGATCTTGTGACGCTTGTCGTTCGCCGCGTTGTTCACCAGCACTTCGATCGGGCCGAGCGCGGCGCGCACGTCGGCGATCGCCTTCTTCAGCGCGTCGATATCGGTCAGATCGACCCGCAAGAATAGTGGCTTGTGACGCGAATCGCCGAGTTGATCGGCGAGCGCGTCGCCCGCCGTTTCGTCGATATCGAAGAACGCGACGCGCGCGCCCTGCGCAACGAAGTGCTCGACGAACGATGCGCCGATACCCGTCGCGCCGCCCGTGATCAGCACCGTGCGATCCACGAGGCTCGGATAGCGCGCGTAGACGCCCTGTTCTTCACGCGCGTTCGCGTTGGCGGGAGACGACATCGTTCGGTTTCCTTCTTCTGGCATCAGGCGTTAAGAGAAATCAGTCGCTATCAGTCACGCGAACCGCGATTCTTCAACTGGTCCAGCAACACCGCCGCGAGCAGGATCGCGCCGCGCACGAGGTACTGATAGAACGCGTCGATGTTCATCAGGTTCATCACGTTTTCGACGGTGCCCATGATCAGCACGCCGATCACGACGCCCGAAATCGTCGCGCGGCCACCGAGCAGCGACACGCCGCCCAGCACGCACGCCGAAATCACGTTCAACTCGAAGCCTTCCGCAGCGTTCGGCTGACCCGACGTGATACGCGACGCGAGAATCACACCTGCCAGCGCCGTCACCGCGCCCTGAATCAGGAAGATGTAGACGCGCGTGCGCTCGACGTTGATACCCGCGAGACGCGACGCTTCCGGATTGCCGCCGATCGCCAGCGTGTTACGGCCGTACACCGTCGAATTCAGCATCACGCCGAACACGATGAAGCAGACCAGCGTCACCCAGATGGGCAGCGACACGCCGAACATCGACAGGCTGCCGAGCGCGATGAACGTATCCGACGACACGCCCACGGCCTGACCGTGCGACACGATGAACCCGAGGCCGCGCACGATTTCCATCGTTGCGAGCGTCGTGATCAGCGCGTTGATGCGCAGATACGCGATCACCGCGCCGTTGACGAAGCCGATCACCGAACCCGCCACGACGGCAGCGATGATCGCGATGAACGTGTTGCCCGTCGCGTTGAGCACCATCGCGCACAACACACCGGCAAAGGCGACTGTCGAGCCGATGGAAAGGTCGAAGTCACGCGACGCGAGACAGAACATCATCGTGCACGCGACCATGCCGATCTGCGAAATCGACAGCGCGAGGCCGAGCATGTTCTCGATCGAGAAGAAGTGATCGACGGTCAGCGACATCGTGATGAACATCACGACGAAGATCACGATCAGGCTGTACTCCGTGATCTGCTGCCACCACTTCTGCTTGTCGTTGGCTTGCGGAATCAGCGCTTCAGCGGCGCTCTTGGCGGCCTGTTGCGCGAGGTTTTCTCTGGCTTGCATTTGGTTCACTCCTCCCGTTCCCCACGGGTTACAGGACTGTTGTAGATCCTGTCAGTTACAGATGTCTTGCGGTTTTCGTTTCATCCGGCCGGCGTGTCCAGGCGTTCAGGCCGCCTGCGCCGTCGTCGAACTCTTCGGCAGCGCGAGGTTCAGCACCGATTGCTCGGTGGCGGCGCTGCGCGGCAGTTCGCCCGAAATGCGCCCCTGGCGCATCACGAGAATCCGGTCGGACACGCCCAGCACTTCCGGCAGTTCCGACGAGATCATCACGATCGCGCAGCCACGCTGGGCCAGCTCGTAAATCACGTTGTAGATTTCATGCTTCGCGCCAACGTCGATACCGCGCGTCGGCTCGTCGAGAATCACGACGCGCAGATCCGGCTCGGCCAGCCAGCGCGACAGAATCGCCTTCTGCTGGTTGCCGCCCGACAGGAAGCGGATCTTCTGCCGACGGCTCGGCGTCTTGATCTTCAGCAGCTTGATGAAGCGGTCAGCCGTTTCGGCTTCCTTCTTGCGATCGAGAAACAACCCCGCCTTCAGATAATGACGGCGGCAGCTGATATTGATGTTCTCCGACACGGAAGCAATCGCGACGATGCCTTCTTCCTTGCGGTCTTCCGGGCACAGCACGATGCCCTGGCGGATCGCATCGCCGGCGCTTTTCACCTTGATCGGCTTGCCGTCGAGTACCAGTTCGCCGCCCTTCTTCGGATCGTCGCCGTAGATCAGGTGCATCAGTTCGCTGCGGCCCGCGCCCACCAGCCCGAAGAAGCCGACGATCTCGCCGCGCCGCACTTCGAAGCTCGCCGGTTCCGTCAGCGGGCGGCCTTCGATGTTCTTCACCGAGAAGCGCACTTCGCCGAGTTCACGCGGCCGGTAGCCGTAGATGTCAGAGATTTCGCGGCCGACCATTTCGGCCACGATCGTGTCGCGGCTCACGCCTTCAAGCGTCGGATGTGACGCGACCTTGCGACCGTCGCGGAAAATCGTGCATGCGTCGCACAGCTGATAGATCTCGTCCATCCGGTGCGAGATGTAGATCAGCGCGCGGTTGTCGGCGCGCAGATTGCGCACCAGCTTGAACAGCACTTCCGTTTCGCGGTGCGACAGCGAGCTGGTCGGCTCGTCGAGCGCGATCACGCGAGCGTTGCGCATCAGCGCCTTGCAGATTTCGACCATCTGGCGTTGCGCGATCGACAGCTTGCGCAGCTTCGCGTTCGGATCGAGATCCACGCCCATCGCCGCGAGCTGCTCGCGCACGTAGCGCTTGGCATCGGCCTTCTTCACGAAGCCGACCGTGTTCGGCAAGCGGCCGAGCAGCAGGTTCTCCGATACCGTCAGGTCCGGCACGTACTGCAGTTCCTGGTGAATCACCGCGATGCCCGAAGCAATCGATGCGCCCGCACTTGCAAAACGCACTTCGTTGCCGTCGATCATCACGCGGCCGGAATCCGGCTGATATTCACCGCCGAGAATCTTCAGCAGGGTCGATTTCCCTGCGCCGTTTTCGCCCATCAGGCCATGCACCTGGCCGGCATGCACGTCGAAAGAGATGCCGTCGAGCGCACGCACGCCTGGAAACACCTTGCCGATATTGTCAAAACGCAGCGTCGCTGACACTTTGCCTCCTGTTACTTCGATTGAACCGTCGTGCATGCCGCAGCGCGTTTGCATGGCGCGGCGCTCACGGTGGCTTGTCCCTCTGCTTCTTAACCGTTATGTCTTGTTCGCGCCCCGCCGATCGTCGACGGGGCGCGCGGCGCGTGAGTGCCGCTCATGCGCACTCACACGCCTTCGTCCCGCTTACTTCGACGCGAGACCCATCTTTTCACGCACTTCGCCGACGTTGTCGCGCGTGGCCAGCATGCCCGTCGTCAGCGTGAGCTTCGGCGGTTCCTTGCCTTGCGTGATCCACGCGTACATCAGTTCCGACGTCTCTTCGCCGTGGCGCTTCGGGCTGATGATCACCGTGCCGAAGAAGCCCGTCGGGTTCGGCTTCTTGAACTCGTTCAACGCCGAGTCCGAGCCGCCGATGCCGATGCCGATCATGTTGTCGGCCTTGAAGCCGCGGCCTTCCGCTGCACGGACTGCGCCGAGCACGGCTTCGTCGTTCAGGCCGTAGGCGACCCAGTGCTTGAAGTTCGGATTCTTCGTCAGCGCGATGTTGGCTGCGTTGAACGCGTTTTCCGTGTCGGTCTTCGACTGCGGCGCGGCGATGATGTTGGCCTTCGGGAAACCGGCGGCGATCAGTGCGTCGGTTGCGCCAGCCGTGCGGTCATGCGCCGTCGGCAGCTGTTCGTAGGTCACGTCGATCGCGCCGACGTCCTTCATGTCCCAGCCGCGCTTCTTGATTTCAGCCGCGATGCCTTCACCAACCTGCTTGCCGATGTTGTAAGCCGAGATGCCCATGTGCGGCACCGATTCGATCGGCTTGCCTGCGCCGTCGACGAGGCGGTCGTCCACCGTCATCATCTTCAGGTTGTCAGCCTTCGCCTTCGCGACGATGCCCGGTCCGAGCTTCACGTCCGGCGTGCAGATCACGAAGCCTTGTGCCTTTTGCGCAGCGAGGTTGTCGATTGCGCTCATGACCTTCTCGCCCGACGGCGCGCCGATCTTCACCAGCGTGAAGCCCTTTTCCTTGGCAGCGGCTTCGGCGAACTTCCACTCGTCCTGGAACCACGGCTCTTCCGGCTGCTTCACGAGGAAGCCGATCTTGACCGGGTCGGCGGCTTGCGCGACAGGTGCGTTGAAGAGCACCGCCGTCGCCGCTGCTGCCAGCGTGAGGAAAATTCTGCGTTTCATAATGCGTGTCTCCTGACTAATGAGTAACGAGAAGGTTATTGGCCGCGTCTTCTTGTACCGCCACCGACACACGCGGCCAGCGCGTCAGGCGGTTCACACCGTCGCCCCGTTTGCGGGGCGGCTTTGCTGCTTTTTCTGTTTCCTTCGCTACTGCTTTATTCTTCGATACCGCTTTAGTCGTGGTAAAGCGCAGAGCGCCCGCCATCGACCGTGATGCAACTCGCGTTGATGAAAGGCGCTTCATCCGACGCGAGAAATACGGCTGTCATCGCCACTTCTTCCGGCTTGCCGATGCGCTTCATCGGCTGCAGATCGAGCGTCGCTTGCTTCGCAGCGGCGGGGTCGGTCTGACCGTCCCACCAGTCGCGCGTCAGCTGCGTTTCGATGTAACCCGGCGCGATCGCATTCACGCGCACGTTGCGCGGCGCGTATTCGATACCGAGCGCACGCGTCAGGCCGATCACGCCGTGCTTCGCGACCGGGTACGGGAAGCAGCCCGGAATGATCTTGAACGAGTGTGTCGACGCGATGTTCACGATGCTGCCCGCGCCGCGCTCGACCATCCCCGGCAACACCGCGCGGCAGCCATTCCACACGCCGTCCAGATCGACGGCGAAACAGCGGCGCCAGTCTTCGTCGGTCATCGTCAGCGGGTCGCAAAACACGTTGATGCCTGCGTTGTTCACCAGCACGTCGATCGGGCCGAAGGCGCTTTCGCCTTCGCTCACCGCGCGCTGTACGGAAGCCGATTGCGTGACGTCCGTCTGCACGGCGAGCGTCTTGCCGCCCGTTTGCGTAGCGATGTCGGCGGCCGTGTACTGCGCGGTTTCGATGTCGAGTTCCGCGAGCACGACTGAGGCGCCCTCGCGCGCGAACGCCGTCGCGATCGCCGCGCCGATGCCGCGTCCCGCACCCGTCACCAGCGCGACCTTGCCTTGCAGCCGTTTCATTTGTTCACGCCCGCGCGCGCGATGCGCAGGCCGTTGATGAACGCTTTCGCATGCGAAGCCGTCGTCGTCGCTGGCTGGCCGGGCTTGTACAGCGCCGAGCCGAGGCCGAATCCATTCGCGCCTGCGGAGAGGAACGGACCCATGTTGTCCGGCAAGACTCCGCCGACGGGAAGCAGCGGCACGTCCTTGTGAATCACCGCGCGCCACGCCTTCACGACCTGGCAGCCGAGCTGTTCGGCGGGGAACATCTTCAGCACGTCCGCGCCGTTCTTCAGCGCGATAAAGGCTTCCGTCGGCGTTGCGACGCCCGGCGCGCATGCCATCGCGAGCGACTTCGCCGTCGTCACGACTTCGGGGTCGCTGTGCGGCATCACGATCAGTTCACCGCCCGCCGCCTTCACGTCGTGCACGAGTTCGCCTCGCAGCACCGTGCCCGCGCCGATGATGGCATCGGCGGGCAGCGCCTGGCGGATCGCCGCGATGCTGTCGAACGGGTTCGGCGAATTGAGCGGCACTTCGATGATGCGAAAGCCCGCTTCGTACAGCGCGCGGCCGTGATCGGCGGCATCGGCGGGCGTGATGCCGCGCAGAATCGCAACCAGCGGGCACGCTTCGAACGCGGCCATCAGGCCGGCGTGCGGCTGGTACGGTGCGGGCAGATTCAGATCGAGTGACATGTCGGTTCCTTGGGTTCGTTGCGCGCCGGCGCGGGTCTTGTTCAGGTCGCGTTCCGGTCCGCGCTTCAGGTGGCCTGCGCGGCGCCCGACGCTTCGCTGACAAGCCCCGCTTGCGCCGCGATGCGCCACAAACCGCGCTCGGTCGCCTGCTTCACGAGGTCCGCCTGATGGCAGCCGAATTGCGCGAGCGCGAGCCGGTAGCGTTCGCACAGCGCCTCGTTGCCGATCAGTTGCAGCGCGCTGCCGGCGAGCGTCGATTGTTGTTGCGCGAGCGCCGCTTCGAGGCCGCTCAGTTCGTGGCCGATCAACAGGCCGGACAGATAATCGGGTTGCTGCTCACGCGCAAGCTGGCCCGTCAGGCCCAGCGTGCGCGTGCTGAAAATCGTTGCGAGCACGCCGGCCTTGCCCTTGTCGCGCGCGACTCGCACGCCGCGCAGGAAGGCTTCCGTGTCGGGCTGGTCGGGCGTGAGCATCGTACGGCCGAGAATCGTGTGCTCGGAGAGCGCCGCGAAGACTTCACCCGTCATGAACGTGTCGAAGCGCTCGATCTGCGCGTCGCGCACCATCACCCATTTCGCGTGCGTGCCGGGCAGGCCGATCAGCAGGCCCTTGCCCGCCGCCGACGGTTCCGCGCAGGCCAGCGCGCCGAAAATCTGCGTCTCCTCGCCACGCATCACGTTCGGCAGTTCGCCGTTCTGCAACACGCCGGGGACGATATTCAGCGTTACGCCGCGCGCGGTCTGCACGCGCACGATGCCGTCGACGAGCGCATCGGCGCTCGCAGGCGCATTCACGTACGGCGCTTCCTTCCAGCCTTGCGCGCTGCCGACCATGCCAGCCGCGATCACGGGCAGCTCGGGCGCGCGGTCCAGCCACGCGCCGACGACGGCATCGAACGCCGCGTCGAAGCCGCCTTCCGCCGCCGGACGCGGCAGATTCATGATGCCCGCCGTCGACGCGCGCGTTTCCAGCACTGCGCCGTTCGCGTCGAACAGATAGGCGCGCAGCGACGTCGTGCCCCAATCGAGCGCGATCAGCGCGGCCGATGCGGCATGACCCGCCGCTGCTGCCGTCTGCGCCGGCTGGGCTTGTTCCGTGGACAGGGTCGAGCCCGTCTGAGTCATCGTTTGATCCTGCGGGTAGTCGGTTGCGGAACACGCCAGCCCAGTTCTTCCGAAATCGCGCGCGCCTCGCGCTGCACGACGGGAATCAGCTCGTCCATGCGCTCGAGCGACATGTACGGAATCGTGCTTGCGACCGACAGCGCTGCGACGATCGAACCCGACGCGTCGCGCACGGGCGCGGCCACGCAGCGAATCGACGCTTCGTTCTCTTCGAGATCGAACGTGAAGCCGCCTGCCGAGTAGTTCGTCATGCGCTGCATGAAGGTCTGCTGGTCGGGCCGGTTGTCGGGCTTGAAGCTGACGCCCGCGAGAGCGCGGCGCGACGCGTCGAACAGCGACTGCCACTGGTCGGGACCGAGGTCGAGCATCATCGCCTTGCCGATACCCGTCGATGCGAGCGGCATCCGGTGGCCGACGCGCGAGCGCATTTCGAGGCCACGCGTGCCGGGAATCTTGTCGATGTACAGCACGTCGTCGCCGTCGCGCACGCCGAGGTGGATCGTGTCGTGCGTCAGTTCGGCAAGCGACGCCAGATGCGGACGCGCGACGGTCGTGAGCGGCATCTGCTCGAGCGCGATCGTGCCGAGTTCGATCAGCTTCGGGCCGAGCAGGTAGCCGCCCTGCACCTGGCGCAGATAGCGCGCCTGCACGAGGCTGCTGACAAGACGGTGCGTGGTGCTGCGCGTCGTGCCGAGCGCGGCGCCGAAGGTGCGCAGATCGCGCACGCCCGCGGCGGCGGCTTCGAGAATCGCGAGGCCGCGCAGCAGCGTTTGCGTGCCGGCTTGCTGCGGCGTGATGTCGAGCAGCGTGCTCGGCAGGCCGATCGTGTCGGCGGGCGGCGTCGGCACGACGGCGCCGTTGGCGGGACGCGTGGCGGGCTTGCGCGGCGCTTCGACTTCAGGCGCCTCGGGCGCTTCGGACTCGACGTGAGAGGTCATCGCTTTGTTCATGGCGACTGGCAACAGACAAAAGGTGAGTTACCGCGAAATGCCGGCGTGACGGCGCGCGTCGGGCGTGATTCGAAGCTGCGCGTGATTCGCGCGGGTTAGCGCGAGCGGGTTGTGCAGCAAGGTGCTGGAAGGCATGGCGTGGTGTCTCCGATTTTCGTCCCGCTGCGTGCGCCGCGCGGTTTTGCGCTGGCGACGAGGCGGTGTTTCTGGCCGGTGTCGGCTTGTTGAACCGGATTGTAGGGCGCTTTTTTGAGATTCACCAACATATGAGCGTGACGTCCATATTTTGGGAATTGCGTGGAATCGGATGATGCGTGCGCGTGCAGAAAGCAAAACGGCGGGTCCCGTTATGGGACCCGCCGTTTCTGTGGCCATTGTGCGGAACTCAGTCCGGCAGTTCCGCCCCGCCCATCCGGCGCGCGATCACCCGCGCACGTTGCGTGAGATAGCTGGAAGTACGATGCTCGTCGAAGTATTTCGGCCTCGGCAGCATCACCGCGAGCCGGGCCGACTGGCCGGCCGTCAGGTTCGCGGCCGACGTCTTGAAGTAATAGCGCGCCGCCGCCTCCGCGCCGTACACGCCATTGCCCCATTCAACCGAATTCAGATAGATCTCGAAGATGCGCTCCTTGTCCATCAGCGTCTCGAGCATCCATGTGATGATCAGTTCCTGGCCTTTGCGGATATAGCTCTTTTCACGCGACAAAAACAGATTGCGCGCGAGCTGCTGCGTGATCGTGGAGCCGCCTCTGACGATCTTGCCGCGCGCCTTGTTTTTCTCCCATGCCTGGAGAATCGCGTCCGTTTCGTAGCCGTTGTTCGTGGCGAAGTTCGCATCTTCCGAAGCGATGATCGCGCGCTTCAGATTGCGTGAGATCTGGTCGTAGGGCACCCACGTGTGCTGGATCGACAGATCGGGGCGGTCTTGCGAAAGACGCCAGGCATCGGAGCGCATGAAGGCCGTCGATTGCGGATTCACGGAGTTCCACGCGGCGATCTGCGCGAAATAGAAAAGCTGCGTGGCGACCCACGCGACGACGAAGACCGCGCCGGCATACATCACCCAGCGTGCGGGACTCGCGCCGGCCCGCTGCCCCTTCGCGCGCCTCGTCTTGGTCATTGTCGTCGCCATATCGTGGAATCTGGAGGCGCGTCGCTTGCGATGAGTTGCTCGGCCGCTTAGCCGCTCACGCGCTTTGCGGCGCGCGCAGCATCTCGCGCAGCGCGGCGAGCACGGGCGCGCCGTCGGGACGCACGCCGCGCCACACGAAGAACGATTCCGCCGCCTGCTCGACCAGCATGCCGAGGCCGTCGGCTGCGCGCGCGCCGAGCTGGCTGGCGTGCTGCATGAAGACGGTCGGCTGCGCGCCATACATCATGTCGTACGCGAGCGTACACGCGCCGAACGCGCCGTCGTCGCACTCGGGCAGCGACGCGTCGAGGCTGCTTGCCGTTGCGTTGACGATCACGTCATAGGCGCCCGTTTCAATCGTCTGCGCGCTGCCGCCCGTCAGACGGCATGCGGCGTCGCTGGCCGCACTGGCGAATTGTGCAACCAGCGCCTCGGCCTTCGATGCCGTGCGATTCACGATGGTGAGCGATTGCGGCTTGCGTTCGAGCATCGGCAGCACGACGCCGCGCGCCGCGCCGCCCGCGCCGAGCAGCAGCACGCGCGCGTCCTTTAGCGACACGCCCAGGTTCACTTCGATGTCGCGCACGAGGCCGAAGCCATCCGTGTTGTCGCCGTAGACGCCGCCGTCTTTCTCGAAACGCAGCGTATTCACCGCGCCCGCCGCCGCCGCACGCGGCGACAGCGCGGTCGCGAACGCGTGCGCGTCGAGCTTGAACGGCACGGTGACGTTCATGCCGCGCCCGCCTTCGGCGATGAAGGCCCGCACGTGCGACTCAAACTGATCGACAGGCGCGAGCAAGCGGCCATATTCGACGGGTTCGCCCGTCTGTTCGGCGAAGCGCGCGTGGATGAGCGGCGACTTGCTGTGCGCAATCGGATTGCCGATTACCGCGTAGCGGTGGCGCTGGGTGGTCGTGTCGGTCGTCATTGGCCCTGCTCCGTCGCGTGTTGCGTTGAATCGTTCGAGTCGGCGGGCTGGTCGCCCTCAGCGGCAGCCGTATCAGCTTCGGCTTGCGCTTCGGCTTCGCTTTCGGCGGATTCGTCGGCGGCGTCGATGAGTTCTTCTTCGGCCTCTTCCTCTTCTTCCGCGCCGCTCGTCACGGTCGGCGCGTCGAGCACGTGCAACGGCCGCACCGATGCCTCGACCGTCAGTTCATCCACCGACATGACTTCGAGCATCAGCCGCGTGCCGCGCGCATGCACGCCCAGACCCGGCACGTGCAGCAGCAGCGGCACGTCTTCGAGACGCACGAGATCGCCCTTCACGACGGAAGCGACCACCTGCTTCTTGCCTTCCTGCGTGAGCCAGCGCAGACACCAGAAATACTCCATGCGACGCTGGTGATCGGCGTATGCGGTGTAGGTGTCGTCGAAGCCTTGCACGACGGCGAACAGGTCGGCGTCCTTCGGCTTGAACGGCGCCGCGAGCTTGGCCGTCACGCCGTGCTGCACGCACGCGATCAGTTGCCACTGGTTGACGAGGTCGACGTAGCGGCGCAGCGGCGAGGTGCTCCACGCGTACTGCGACACGCCGAGGCCTTCGTGCGGCGCGGCCGTCGTCTGCATGCGGGTGCGCTTCGGTCCCGTCGGCGCGCCGAACGCGCGCTGCGAGCGATAGATGCCGGGCACGCCGTGATCGTGCAGGAACGCGCCCCACGTCGAGTTCGCGAGAATCGCCAGTTCGGCGACGATCGTATCGAGCGGCGAACCGCGGCGGCGCGGCGTGATGCTCACGTGCTCGCCTTCGACGTAGAAGTTGAAATCCGTATTGCGCTGCACTTCGCGCTTGAGGCCGAAACCGGCGCGCGCCAGCTGGCGCTTCTCGAACAGCGCCTGCGCGAACGGCCACAGCACTGCGATGTCTTCTTTATGCGGATAGTCGCCCGTGCCATTGGCGAGCGCCTCTTCCGTGACGAGTTCGTCGAGCGTGTTGTGGCGCAGATTGTTCTTCACGTAGACGAGTTCGGCGCGCGTTTCGCTAACGACGATTTCCTGCGTCTCGCGGTTCACGATGCTGTACAGCGACAGCGCCGGGCGCAAACCGCCTTCGGCCAGCGTGAATTTTTCCACGACGGAATCGGGCAGCATCGTGATCTTGTCGCCCGGCATGTAGACGGTGGACAAGCGGCCGCGCGCGATCGCATCGACGGCATCGCCGCGTTCGATGCCCAGCGCCGGCGCCGCGATGTGAATGCCGATCCGCACACGCCCGTCGGACAGATGCTCGACGGAGAACGCATCGTCGATTTCCGTCGTGGTCACGTCGTCGATCGAGAACGCTTCGATTTCGGCTTGCGGCAGATCTTCCGGCAGCGCACCGATCGTCACGGCGGGGAAACCCGTGCCGTGCGGGAAGAATTCCGACAGGAAGCGCGCTTCGTGCAGCGCGCGCGCCGACGGAATGCCGCCGCACTCAAGCATCAGACGCGCCATCGAAATGCCGCGCGCCGCCGCTGCCGCTTCGAGCGCCTTGTATTCGATCGCGTTCTTGTCGGGCTTCGTCAACAGGCCGAGCGCCTTGCTCTGGAATCCGTCCGGCAGACGTCCCGCCTTCAGTTCCTCTTCGTAGCCCTGTTGCACGAGCGCCTGCTGACGCTTGCGTTCGAGCGACGCGAGCGCCATCTTCAGCTGCTCTTCCGGCGCGCGCTGATACTGGCCGCGCCCCTTGCGACGGAAATAGATGGGCGAACCGTGCATGCGCAAAATCAGCGCGGCGCGCTCGACGGGCCCGAACGACTCGCCAAAGTATTCGGCGCCGAGCGTGGCAAACGGGAATTCGTCTTCAGGCGCGCATTCCCACAGAAAGTCCAGATCGATGTCCTGTGCGGCGGCATCGGCCTGTTCCATCAGTTCGCCCGCCGACGGCTTCTCGAACTCCATCAGCACGTCTTTCGCGCGAACTTTCGCGCGGCGCCCGCCCGGCAGCTCGACCTGAAACGCGTCGCCTTGACGCGACATCACGTTGCCGGCCTTGAAACTACCCGATTCCTCGAAGAAAACGTTCACTCAATACTCTCGTTCTGGCTTGCGTCGGCCGGCGCGCAGTGCGGTTGCTTCGCGCGTCGGCGTCGTGTTCGGTGTGGTGTTCCGCAACGCGCGTGCCTTGTGCTTCATCGTGGGCGGCGTGTGCGGATCATCGGATCATGCCGCCTCGCGTGGTGCGGGCGGCTCAGTGTCGGCTCCGGCGGCGTCGCAAAACGCGAGCACGTCGTCGACATAGTCGGGAAACTCGCTGATCGCGTGGTCGCTGCCTTCGATCAGTCTGGTCTGCACGCCGGGATAGTGCGCGAGCATTTCGCGGTAATCGAGCACTTCGTCGCCGGTGGCAGCAAACAGATAATAGCGTTCGGGGCGGGTGATGCGCGCGACGCCTAACGCACGCAACTCATCAAGATGACGCGGCTCGACGACGATGCTGCCGCCGCCATGCCACAGCGGCTGCTCGCCGAGATAGTGGCTGAGATCGCGCTCCGGCACGACCGCGGGATTCAGCAGCACGGCGCGCCAGCCGTGCTTCTCGGCGAGATGCGTCGCGAAATAGCCGCCGAGCGAACTGCCGATCACCGTCACCTGCTCCGGATTCGCCGCCGCGACCCGTTCTTCGACGAGCGCCACGGTCTCCAGCGGCGACACGGGCAGCATCGGACAGCACCATTCGACGCTGCGACCAAGCGCCGCAAGACGCTCGGCCATCACGCGCGCCTTGAACGAATTGGGTGACGAGCGGAAGCCGTGCAGATAGAGAATCACGCGACGCCCCGCGCCTGCGCCGTCGGACGCGCCGACAGCGCGTCGAGCAGTTTCTGGTGTACGCCGCCAAAGCCGCCGTTGCTCATCACGAGCACCTGATCGCCCGGCCGCGCGGCCGCGACGACGGATTTGACGAGCGTGTCGATGTCGTTGAAGGCTTGCGCCTTGTCGCCCATCGGCGCGAGCGCTTCGGCCAGGTTCCAGCCGAGCGCGTCCTTGCCCGTGTGCGCGCCGTAGCCGAATACGAGATCGGCGTCGACGAGGCTGGCGGGCAATTGCGCCTTCATCACGCCGAGCTTCATCGTGTTCGAGCGCGGTTCGAGCACGGCGAGAATGCGCGCGCGTTTGCCGTTTTCATCGCGGCCGATGCGCGTGCGCAAACCGGCGACCGTCGTCTGGATGGCTGTCGGGTGATGCGCGAAATCGTCGTAGACAGTCACGCCGTCGACGCTGCCGCGTACTTCCATCCGCCGCTTCACGTTGCGGAAGGTCGACAGCGACTTCGCGGCCTGCGCGGGCGGCACGCCGATGTGGCGCGCGGCGGCGATCGCGGCGATCGCGTTCATGCGGTTGTGCTCGCCCTGCACCTGCCAGTCGACGACGCCGACGCGCTCACCGTTGTGATAGACGGCAAACCGCTCGTCGATGGCGATGCCGTCTTCAGCGGGCAGCGCCTGCCAGCCGCCGTCGACGCCGAAGCGTTCCACTTCGCTCCAGCAGCCGCGCGTCAGCACGCGGTCCAGCGCAGCTTCGCGGCCGTTCGACACGACGCGGCCAATGCCCGGCACCGTGCGCACGAGGTGGTGAAATTGCGTTTCGATCGCGGCGAGATCAGCGAAGATGTCCGCGTGATCGAATTCGAGATTGTTCAGGACCGCGGTGCGCGGCCGGTAGTGGACGAACTTCGAGCGCTTGTCGAAGAACGCCGTGTCGTATTCATCGGCTTCGATCACGAAGAAGCTCGAATCTGTCAGCCGCGCCGAAACGCCGAAATTCAACGGCACGCCGCCGATCAGAAAGCCCGGGTTCATGCCCGCGTCTTCGAGCAGCCACGTCAGCATCGAGCTCGTCGTGGTCTTGCCGTGCGTGCCGGCTACGGCCAGCACCCATTTGCCATTCAGCACGTGCTCGCCGAGCCACTGCGGGCCGGACGTGTACGGCAGGCCGCGATTGAGGATTTCTTCCATCAGCGGATTGCCGCGCGTCACGACATTGCCGACCACAAAGAGGTCCGGCTTCAGGTCGAGCTGCTCGACACCCCAACCTTCGATCAGCTTGATCCCCTGCGCTTCCAGTTGCGTGCTCATCGGCGGATAGACGCCGGCGTCGCAGCCCGTCACCGTGTGACCGGCGTTGCGCGCGAGAACCGCGAGACCACCCATGAACGTGCCGCAGATGCCGAGGATGTGAATGTGCATAAAGCTGTCGCGCCGCAAGGCGTGTTTTGCGTGGAAAGATGACATGCGCCAGGGGCCGGAAAGCCCTCGCGCGAAGGACGACTATTGTAACCGACAGGCCCGCCTGATCTTGATCGGGCGTGCTTTTCCGGGCGACGCCGCGCGGCCGCCGGAAAGCCGCTCAAGGCCCGCCGACGCGACGGCGGCGTAAAAAGACCGTCAGGCTTTCTCTAGTATGATTGGCGAATGGTTCGCAAATCACATTTCGATCCGCAGCGCGTGCGCGAGGAAATCGCCATCGCGGCTGCGCGGATGATCGCCGAGGACGGGCTCGACTACTCGACTGCGAAGCGCAAGGCTGCGCGGCAGGTGGTCGGGGAAACGCGCGTCGCCGGCGAATGGCTGCCGGATAACGACCAGATCGAGGAAGAAATCCGCGAATATCAGTCGCTGTTCCAGGGCGACAGCCAGCCGGCCGTGTTGCGCCGGCTGCGCGAAGTCGCGCTGGACTGGATGCAGCGGCTCGCGCCGTTCAATCCGTATCTGACCGGCGCGGTGCTGGGCGGGACGGCGGGTGAGCATTCCGATGTTCATCTGCAAGCCTTCTGCGACGACCCGAAGGAAGTTGCCATTTATCTGTTGAACGCGAACATTCAGTACGACGTTTCCGAAACGCGGCACTTTGCGGGTCGCGGCTACGTCGAAACATTGAGCTTTCTTTGGCGTCCGGTGAATGAAGGGCGCGACGCCGAGCCCGTGGGTATTCACCTCGCGCTCTACGGTACCGACGATCTGCGCGGCGCAGTCCGCGCTGACGCGCGCGGACGATCCGCGCGCGCCGACGTCCGCGCGGTTCAGGCGCTGATCGACGAAAGCGACGCCGCGCGTTCCACGAACTGAACCCTTAACAGACACACTCTCTATATGAAGCGGATTCTGGCAATCGCGGCGGTGGCTGTCGTCGCGACAGCGGGCGGCGCGGTGGCGGGCCACTGGCTGCTCGGCAACAACGACCTCGCTGGTGTCGCAAACGCGGCACCCGCCGACAGCAACAACGCCGTCAATCAACTGTGGGCGGCGAAAGTGACCAATGCCGACGGCGCGCCGCAGTCGCTCGCCGGTTTCAAGGGACACCCGGTCGTGATCAACTTCTGGGCGTCGTGGTGCGGGCCCTGCGTCGAGGAAATGCCGTCGCTATCGGCGCTGCACAAGGAATACTCGAAAAAGGGCATCGAGTTCGTCGGGCTGGGCGTCGATTCCGACAAGAACATCAAGGCTTTCCTGCAAAAAGTGCCCGTCAACTACCCGATCTATGTCGCCGGGTTCGGCGGCGCGGACCTTGCGCGCGCCTTCGGCAACAACGCGGGTGGTTTGCCTTACACGGTCGTAATTGACGCAAAAGGCGTCGTACGGTCGACAAAACTCGGCCAGATCAAGCCGGACGAGCTGAAACGCACGCTCGACGCGCTCTGATTCCGACAACTTTTTGACATTTAGTTGAGAACTTTTTGCCTCAGATTGGGCGATATTCACAATAAGATGTCAGAAGTTCGGCGAGTTGCTGCGATCCCGGTAAGGCCACGAGACGTGCCGCGCGTTCGAGAAACTAGACAAATTTCTCTAATCAGCGCTAAAGTGCGCCCAATTCCACGGAAAACGAACCGACCATGACGCGACTGCTGGTTCTGCACGGCCCCAACCTCAACCTTCTCGGCACCCGGGAACCCGAGGTCTATGGCCGCGTCACGCTCCCGCAGATCGATCAGGCGCTGGCCGACCGCGCAGCGGATGCCGGCGTCGAACTGGCCACCTTCCAGAGCAATCACGAAGGCGCGCTGGTCGATCGCATTCAGGCCGCTCGGACCGAGAAGACCGATTTCATCGTGATCAATCCCGCTGCGTACACGCATACCAGCGTGGCGATCCGGGACGCACTAGCGGGCGTCGGCATCCCGTTCGTCGAGATTCATCTGTCGAACGTGCATCGTCGAGAACCGTTCAGGCATCACTCGTATTTCTCCGACCAGGCAGAGGGCGTCATTTGCGGCCTCGGCTGGAAGGGCTATCTGTACGCACTCGAATATGTGCTCGACCGGTTGGCCGCTGGGACGGCCGGATCGTCGCGCAACTGACAACCCAAAACACGAATTCGGCGCTGGCGGCAAACCGCCGGCGCTTCACGCATTGAAGGGGAAAGCCCATGGATCTACGTAAACTGAAGACTCTGATCGACCTCGTCTCCGAGTCCGGCATCTCCGAACTCGAAGTGACCGAGGGCGAAGGCAAGGTGCGCATCGTCAAGAACGCGCCGCCGGTTTACGTCCAGCAGCCTGGCAACTACGCGCCGCAATACGCCGCGCCCGGCATGGCGCCCGCTGCTCACGGCGGTGAAGCACCCGCCGTCGGCGCGCCGGCGACGCCCGCAGCGGTGGCGCCGCAAGGCCACGTCGTGACGTCGCCGATGGTCGGCACGTTCTACCGCGCACCGTCGCCGGGCGCCGATCCGTTCGTGCAGGTCGGCGATACGGTCAAGGAAGGCCAGACCATCTGCATCATCGAAGCGATGAAGCTGCTGAACGAGATCGAATCGGATGCGGCCGGCGTCATCAAGGAAATCCTCGTCGAGAACGGCCAGGCAGTCGAATACGGTCAGCCGCTCTTCGTGATCGGCTGACGCGGCGCGCTGTAGCCATTCGCCATCCGCGCGCCCGCCTTCTTCGGGCGCGCCACCGATCCTCTGAGGCAGCCGCCCGTCCAAACTGGCCCGCGGCGCCCATTGATGAGTCGAATATCCGCTATGTTTGAAAAAATCCTCATTGCCAATCGTGGTGAAATCGCGCTCCGTATCCAGCGCGCGTGCCGCGAACTCGGCGTCAAGACGGTCGTCGTCTATTCCGAAGCCGACAAGGAAGCCAAGTACGTGAAGCTCGCCGACGAGGCGGTCTGCATCGGACCGGCGCCGTCGAACCTCTCGTACCTGAACATGCCCGCGCTGATCAGCGCGGCAGAAGTCACGGACGCCGAAGCGATTCACCCCGGCTACGGCTTCCTGTCGGAAAACGCCGACTTTGCAGAACGCGTCGAGCAATCGGGCTTCGTGTTCATCGGCCCGCGCCCCGACACGATCCGCATGATGGGCGACAAGGTCACCGCGAAGCAGACCATGATCAAGACGGGCGTGCCCTGCGTGCCTGGTTCCGAAGGCGCGTTGCCGGAAGATCCGAAAGAGATCGTGAAAATTGCACGCGCGGTCGGCTATCCCGTGATCATCAAGGCGGCAGGCGGCGGCGGTGGCCGCGGCATGCGCGTCGTTCACACGGAAGCGGCGCTCGTGAATGCCGTCAACATGACGCGCGAAGAAGCCGGCCGCGCGTTCGGCAATCCGCAGGTCTACATGGAGAAATACCTGGAGAACCCGCGGCACATCGAAATCCAGATCCTCGCCGACTCGTTCAAGAACGCGCTGTGGCTCGGCGAACGCGACTGCTCGATGCAGCGCCGTCACCAGAAGGTGATCGAAGAGGCGCCGGCGCCGGGCATCGCGCGCCGTCTAATCGAGCGCATCGGCGACCGCTGCGCGGACGCGTGCAAGAAGATGGGCTATCTCGGCGCAGGCACGTTCGAGTTCCTGTACGAAAACGGGGAGTTCTACTTCATCGAAATGAACACGCGCGTGCAGGTCGAGCATCCCGTTACCGAGCTGATCACGGGCATCGACATCGTTCAGGAACAGATCCGCATCGCGGCGGGCGAAAAGCTCGCCATGCGCCAGCGCGACATCCAGTTCCGCGGACATGCGATCGAATGCCGTATCAACGCGGAAGATCCGTTCAAGTTCACGCCGTCGCCGGGTCGTCTTACGTCGTGGCATATGCCGGGCGGCCCCGGTATTCGCGTCGATTCGCATGCGTACAACGGCTATTTCGTGCCGCCGAACTATGATTCGATGATCGGCAAGCTGATCGCTTACGGCGCGACGCGCGAACAGGCGATCAAACGGATGCGCATCGCGCTGTCGGAAATGGTGGTCGAAGGCATTCAGACCAACATTCCGCTGCATCGCGAGCTGATGCTCGACGCGAAGTTCGTCGAGGGCGGCACGAGCATCCATTACCTCGAAAACCGGCTGGCGGCAAAGCTGCAAGCCGCACCGGAAGAAGCGTAAGCAATGAGCTACCGGGAACTGGTCGTCGAACTCGCGCGCGAGCACGCGGAAGCGTTGTCGGATGCGTTGCTCGAACTGGGCGCGCTGTCGGTGTCCGTCGAAGACGCGGATGCCGACACGCCCGACGAGCAGCCGCTGTTCGGCGAGCCCGGTCTCACGCCGGACCGCACCGCATGGACGCATTCGCGCGTGATCGCGTTGCTGGCGCCGGAACATGAACCGGCCGTGCTGCTTGCGGCCGCTGCGAATGAACTCGGCCTCGCCGATGCGCCGGCGTTCAGCGTGCGCGAAGTCGAGGAACAGGACTGGGTGCGCCTCACGCAATCCCAGTTTGATCCGATTCCGATTAACGAGCGCATCTGGGTCGTGCCGTCGTGGCACGCCGCGCCAGATCCTGATGCGCTCGTGCTCGAACTCGATCCGGGCCTCGCGTTCGGCACGGGCAGCCATCCGACCACGCGTCTGTGCATGGAGTGGCTCGAGCAAAACGTGAAGCAGGATCAATCGGTGCTCGACTACGGTTGTGGTTCGGGCATCCTTGCGATACTCGCGAAGAAGTGTGGCGCGAACCCCGTGATCGGCATCGACATCGATCCGCAAGCGGTCGAGTCCGCGCGCCACAATAGCGAGCGCAATCGCGCCGAAGTCACGTATGGTCTGCCCGATGATTGCCCCGCGGGTGAGTTCGATATCGTTGTCGCGAATATCCTGTCGAACCCGCTGAAGCTGATGGCGTCGATGCTGTCGTCGAGGGTGAAGCCGGGTGGACGCATTGCGCTGTCGGGCATTCTCGCGCGACAGGCGGATGAAGTAGCACGTGTCTATCAGCAGTGGATCGACATTGCAGTGTGGCGCGAACACGAAGGCTGGGTATGCCTTGCGGGTACGCGACGCGAAAGCAATTAGAATAACGCATATTTGTTTGCTTCCGGCCCCTTAAGGGCTAACCGGTCTTTCGGCTCGATATGCTTCTAGCGACACGCTGTCCCTTCTGCGAAACCGTTTTCAGGCTCCAGCCGGAGCAGCTCACGCTGCGCCGCGGACTCGTGCGTTGTGGCCACTGCAAAGAAGTGTTCGACGCATCGAGCAGCCTGTTCGACGTGAGCGGCGGCGTGAGCGTCGACAAGGCGAAGCACGTCACGATCGACGACGTGACGGCGCATACGCTCGAAACGCTCGCGAATGGCGGCATCGCGCCGGCGCCGGAAACGAAGCCTGCTGTCGATGTACCGCCCGCCCCTGTCGCGATGCCCGTTGTGACGCACACGGAAGAAGCGGTCACGCCGCAGCCGGCAGAAGCGTTCGATGCGCGCGTGGCTGAGCCGCATATCGGCAGTGGCAATGCCCACGCGGAATTGGCTTCCGAGGAAAAACCCGCCGAACAACACGCTGAGCACGCCGCTGCACAAGTCGCGCAGCCGGACGTCGCTGTCGAGGCTCGACACGAAGCGGCCGTCCAGGCTTCGCCCGTAGCGGCGGCGTCCGCCGAAGTCGAAGCCGACACGGCGCGTGTCGAACCGTCGTTCCCTGCCGGCGAAACCCAACCCGCGTCATCGACGGATAAGCCCGACTTCCGCGCCGAGGCATGGAACCCGTGGGCGCCCGCACCCGACGCATCGATCGACCGGCGCATCCGCCACAACGCGTCGACGATCCCGTTCAACCCGGTCACGATTCCGCGTTCCGCGCAGCCGCCGCTGACGCTCGAACTCACCGAATCGCAACCGATGCACCTCGATAAGGCGATCGCGCGCGAACCGGTCGCACCCGAGCCGCACAGCGAAGCGCCTGTCGAAGCGAAACCGGAAGCGCCCGCCGCCGCGCAAGCTGCGGCAAACGTCGAGCCCGCTGTCGAAGCGCAAGCGGAGCCGACGTTCGAACAACCAGCGGAGCCGCAAGCGCACCAGAAAGCGGAACCGACCTTCGGCGCAACGCCCGCACACGAAGCCGAGCCTGCAATCCACGCGCCGCCACACGCGTGGCGCGAACCCGAGTCTCTCCGCGAGCCGGCGGAGGCACGCCACGATCAGGCCGCGAACGAAACGAAGCGCGAACCGGAAGTGCCGCAGCACGAATCGTTCGACGACGCGTTGCGCGAATCGCGTCGGGACGAGCACGCCAAGCCCGTGTTCGAGGACGAGGACGGCACCGTCGTCCCGTCCGCCGAGCACGCTGGACTTGCCGGACATGCGGCACAAAATCGCGAGCACGAACCCTTCTTCGGCGCGCCGTCGGCCGAACCAGATCTCGAGCCACGCTTCGGCGCAGCCGCGCGCGATCCCTATAACGCCCCTTTCGCCGCCACACCCGACAGCGACAACGATGCATTCGCCGTCACGCGCGAACCGCGCCAGCCCGAGTCGAGCCGCTTCATGTGGCAGGTTCTGGGCGGCGTCGCGGCAGGCCTGCTTGGCTTCCTGCTGCTCGTGCAGCTCGCCTGGTGGCAGCGCGAAACGGTGATGGTCGCGTGGCCCGATGCGCAGTCGCTGTTCGTAAAGGCTTGCGCGCATCTCGGCTGCAAGGTCGAGCCGCCGCGCGATATCGACGGTTTGCTGGTCGAGCCGTCGGATCTGCGGCAGGTCGACGGTCCGCACAGGCTCGAACTGAAGATGCCGCTGCGCAACCGCTTCGATCTCGCGCTCGCGTATCCTGCCGTCGAACTGACGCTGCTCGACGAGAACAACAACATCGCCGTGCGGCGCGTGCTGTGGCCGCAAGACTATGTGAAACCCGGTACGCCGATCGCGGCGGGCCTACCCGCCCGCACAACGCAGACGATGATCGTGCGCCTCGACACCGGCGATGCCGTCGCCTCGAATTTCCGCGTGCAGATCTTCTATCCGTAACGGACAGCTCTGCGGCGCGCGCAGGTTTTCCGCGCGCCCGGCACGAACCGGGCGCGCATCCCGTCAATCCCTGACGAATCTTCGGAGCACAACATGAGTCAAGTCACGCTGGGTGGCAACCCGATCGAAGTCGCTGGCAAGTTCCCGTCCGTGGGCCAGGCAGCGCCTGCCTTCTCGCTGGTCGGCAAGGATCTCAAGCCGCTGACGCTCGCCGACTTTGCGGGCAAGCGCAAGGTGCTGAACATCGTCCCGAGCCTCGACACGCCGACCTGCGCAACCTCCACGCGCAAGTTCAACGAAGCCGCCGCGAAGCTGAGCAACACAGCTGTGATCGTCGTGTCGGGCGACCTGCCGTTCGCGGCTTCGCGCTTCTGCACGACGGAAGGCATCGAAAACGTCGTGACGGCATCGACCTTCCGCGGCCATGAGTTCGCGCAGGCGTACGGCGTCGACGTGACGAGCGGTCCGCTGACGGGCCTGACGGCCCGCGCCGTGGTCGTCGTCGACGAAAACGACAAGGTCGTACACGCCGAGCTCGTCAGCGAAATCAAGAACGAGCCGAACTACGACGCAGCGCTCGCCGCGCTGAAGTAAGCTTTATATTTGCGTCGACACAGCGCCGCGCCCGTTTCACTCCGGGCGCGGCGCTGTCACATCGTCGCACCCTTTTTCCATCCGAACGACACTTATAGGAACGCTCGCCTTGGCTACGCTGATTTGCGGCTCGCTCGCCTACGACAACATCATGACCTTCGAAGGGCGCTTTCGGGAGCACATCCTGCCGGAGCAGGTCCACATCCTGAACGTCAGCTTCCTCGTGCCGACGATGCGCCGCGAGTTTGGCGGCTGCGCGGGCAATATCGCCTACTCGCTGCATCTGCTCGGCGGCGATGCGCATATCATGGCGACGCTCGGCGCCGTCGATGCGCAGGTGTACATCGACCGTCTCGACTCGCTCGGCCTGTCGAAAACGCACGTGCGCGTGCTGCCCGACACGTACTCGGCGCAGGCGATGATCACGACCGATCTCGAGAACAATCAGATCACGGCATTCCACCCGGGCGCGATGATGCAGTCGCATCTGAACCGCGCGGACCAGCCTGGCGTAACGCTCGGCATCGTCGCGCCGGATGGCTTCGACGGCATGATCCAGCACTCCGAACAGTTCGCGGCGGCGGGCACGCCGTTCATTTTCGATCCGGGCCAAGGGCTGCCCCTCTTCGACGGCGCGTCGCTGCGCCGCATGATTGAACTTGCCACCTACGTCGCAGTCAATGATTACGAAGCTGCGCTGGTGAGCAACAAGACGGGCTGGTCGATCGAAGAGATCGCGAGCCACGTCGACGCGCTGATCGTGACGCGCGGCGAACACGGGGCGCAGATTCACCACGCAGGCGGCATCGAAGAGATTCCGGCCGTCAAGGCAAAGCAGGTGCTGGACCCCACGGGTTGCGGCGATGCGTTCCGGGGTGGTCTGCTGTACGGCATCGAGAAGGGTCTGGGCTGGGCGACCACCGGCCGTCTCGCGAGCCTGATGGGCGCGCTCAAGATTGAACATCAAGGGCCGCAGAATTATGCGCCGTCGCGCGCGGAGATCAACGAACGGTTCAAGCAGGCATTCGGTTACGAACTGCCGCAGGGCGCCTGATGTAGTCGGGTAAAACCTGCTGCGCATACGCCGCGCTTGACCGGTCGAGTTTGAGGGGCTCGAAACGAGCCCGTTTGGAGTCAAGGGAATGAAAACAACGAGTCGTACGTTGAGTCGCCTGGTACTGGGCGCGGTGATCGCGAGTTCGCTCGCCATGACGGGCTGTGCGTACAACAGCAGTTCCGCTGATGTCTATACGTCGTCGCAGGCGCAGCGCGAAGAGACGGTGCGCATGGGCGTTGTCGACAGCGTGCGCGCGGTCAAGATCAGTTCGAACAATGGCCAGCCTAGCGGCATTGGGGCGATTGGTGGCGGTGCGCTTGGCGCGGTGGCGGGCAGCGCGATCGGTGGCGGGCGCGGGTCGATACTGACGGGTATTGTTGGCGGCCTGGCGGGCGCTGTCGCGGGTAATACGATCGAGAACAGCACGGCGATGCGAGATGGCGTCGAGATTACCGTGCGGCTCGATAATGGCGATATGCGCGCCATTACGCAAAGCGCGACGGGCGAGATTTTTCGCGCAGGCGAGCGGGTTCGACTGTTGTCGAGTGGTGGTGTGACTCGCGTTACGCATTGAGCTTTTTCTTTTTCCCTGCCGGCGGCGTGGAAGCGCTGTGACGGCAACCTCACACGCATGTGCTCCCCTGTGCATGCGTTTTTTTTTGCCTTCTGGGGCGGCAGGCCCCCTCCCTGGTTGCGCTTGATTTGTCTGTTGATCGGGGTTTGTGGTTTGCGCGTTTCTGCGAGGCGGTGGTTTTGGTTTTTTTGCCTTTGCAGTGGCAACCGCGTTTTGCTCTTGCTGTGGCATCCGGGTTTTGCGTTTGTGCTGGCATCCGCGTTTTGCCTTCGTGCTTTATGCGTTGCCACTGTGCGTTTGCCGATTCGCTGGCATCCGCGATTTTGCCTTCGTGCTTCAGGCGTTGCCCCTGTGCGGGGCGGCACCTACTTTTCTTTGCCGCCGCAAAGAAAAGTAGGCAAAAGAAAGCGGCTCACACCGCCAACATTTCTCCCCGCCTGAGGGCCCCCACAGGGTCTTATGCTTCACACGGCAGCATCTCTGTTCGCGTTCGTTGCCAACGCTTCGAATGACCGCCTCACCCACTTCAAACACCCGAACAAGAGCTAGCGGCAGCGAATGGTTGCTGCCGCCCAGGTGGCAAACTGTGTGTAGGTTGTCGCACCGCACAGGTTAGCGCTCTTACGAGAAACACCAATCTAGCCTCCCAGTCCGGAGTGATGCGCGTATGGCGCGAAAGCCTACACACAGTTTGCCACCTGGGCGGCGGAGGACTATCAGGCACGGCGTGCCGCGACGCGGGCACATGAGGCGGGTGAGGCGTACAGGGAGAGCGTTGGCAACGAACGCGAACTGGTACGTCGCCGTATGAAGTGTGGGACCGGTTGGGGGCCCTCAGGCAAGAACTAGAACTGGCGGTTTGAGCCGCTTTCTTTTGCCTACTTTTCTTTGCGGCGGCAAAGAAAAGTAGGTGCCGCCCCGCACAGGGGCGACGCCTGAACTAGGCTAACGAGTCGCGGATGCCAGCGCAAACACAACCAAACCACCCTGCTTGCGCAGCAAAACGCAAAACCAAAAAGCAAAAAATCCCGCCACCAGTCACCCGGCGACGGGACCAACGCAGATCGAGCAACAACCGCTACTCAATCAACCGACGCACTCACGTGCGTCACTTCTTACGGACGGCTGCCCGTCGGGAACGGCCATGCTGCGGCCGGGTTCAGCGCCGTCTTCACCGTAGCAGCAGGCGCCGTCGAAGCAGCGGGCGCAGCCGGAGCAGGTGCTGCCTTCTTCGCAACAGCCTTCTTCGCAGGCGCAGCCTTCTGCGCAGGCGCAGCGGCCTTCTTCGCGGCAGCCTTCTTCGCAGGGGCAGCCTTTTTGGCGGCAGCCTTTTTCGCAGGCGCCTTCTTCGCAGCGGCCTTCTTCGCTGCAGCCTTCTTCGCCGGCGCTGCCTTCTTCGCAGCAACCTTCTTCACGGCGACTTTCTTCGCTGCAACCTTCTTCGCTGCAGCCTTCTTCGCCGGTGCTGCCTTCTTCGCAGCAACCTTCTTCACGGCGACTTTCTTCGCTGCAACTTTCTTCGTTGCGACCTTCTTCGCAGCTGCCTTCTTCGCCGGTGCTGCCTTCTTCGCAGCAACCTTCTTCACGGCGACTTTCTTCGCAGCGACCTTCTTCACGGCAACCTTCTTCACCGCTGCCTTCTTCGCCGGAGCAGCCTTCTTCGCAACGACCTTCTTCGCTGCAGCCTTCTTGGCTGCCGGTTTCTTCTTGGCGAGTGCCATCATTTTCTCCTTCAGGTTTTCAGATGAGAGTCAGTTCAAACTACACCCTTCGTCAAAACCCGCTTCCCGCGGACGCTTCTCACGGCGGCCACTGCGAAGCGGGCTATTCATCGGCGTACGCAGCTCCAGCGCGCTTACGCTAATGAATACGGTAAGGCGCGCCGTGCCATCGGGCACAGCGCGCCAAGTCCAGTCGGCGTCCAATCTCGACGCCGCGAATCGTTTGATCGAGCCGCTCGCTTTATGGCGAACGGCTTTTTCCGGGGGGAAGTTTGCCCATCCCACTGAAGGGTTCGCAAAGTGCCTGTGATCTTTATAGGCCGTGGTTATCCACGGCGCACCGGGCACGCTCTGCATCAGGCGGTCATGCTCCTCACCAAACTTGCCGCGGCACAGCCAGCGGCAACCCCATCAAATACATATGCGACGCGTTGGGTTATTCCCAGGACAGCGCGCCACCGGTCTGATATTCGATAACCCGCGTCTCGAAGAAGTTGCGTTCCTTCTTCAGGTCGATCATCTCGCTCATCCACGGGAACGGGTTTTCCTCGTTCGGGAACAGCGGATCGAGACCGATCTGCTGGCAACGGCGGTTGCAGATGAAGCGCAGATAGCTCTTGAACATCGACGCATTGAGGCCGAGCACCCCGCGCGGCATCGTGTCTTCTGCGTAGCGATATTCGAGGTCGACCGCATGCTTGAAGATTTCGCGGATCTCCGCGCGGAACTCAGCCGTCCACAGATGCGGGTTTTCGAGTTTGATCTGGTTGATCAGGTCGATGCCGAAGTTGCAGTGCATCGACTCGTCACGCAGGATGTATTGGTACTGTTCCGCCGCGCCCGTCATCTTGTTCTGGCGGCCGAGCGCCAGGATTTGCGTAAAGCCGACGTAGAAGAACAGCCCTTCCATCACGCACGCGAACACGATCAGCGACTTGAGCAGTTTCTGGTCTGCCTCGAGCGTACCCGTCTTGAAGGCCGGGTCGGTCAGCGTGTGGATGAACGGAATCAGGAATTCGTCTTTGTCGCGGATCGACTTGACTTCGTGATACGCGTTGAAGATTTCGCCCTCGTCGAGACCGAGCGACTCGACGATGTACTGGTATGCGTGCGTGTGGATCGCCTCTTCGAACGCCTGGCGCAGCAGGAACTGGCGGCATTCGGGCGCCGTGATGTGGCGGTACGTGCCGAGAACGATGTTGTTCGCAGCGAGCGAGTCGGCCGTCACGAAGAAGCCGAGGTTGCGCTTGACGACGCGGCGCTCGTCTTCAGTCAGACCGTTCGGGTCTTTCCACAGAGCGATGTCGCGCGACATGTTGATTTCTTGCGGCATCCAGTGGTTCGCGCAACCGGAGAGGTACTTCTCCCACGCCCACTTGTATTTGAACGGCACGAGCTGATTGACGTCAGTCTGGCCGTTGATGATGCGTTTGTCGGCGACATTCACGCGCGCTTCGGAAGCGACTGCCGGCGAGTTGATCTCTGCCAGCGGAGCGACTGCGAAGTCGTTCGCGAAGATGTTTTGAGCCGAGGGAGCTTGATGAGCGGAACGCGTTTCGACTTGCGAACCGACGGCCGTTCCCGCAGCGTTGCGCAACACGTTTTGTTGCGAAGCACTCGAGGGAGTTACGGCAGTGATCTCGTCATCCCAGTTGAGCATAAATGTCACCATCAATTTAGATCGGTTTGTACCATCTTTTCACGAGCGTTAAAAGGGCTCGCTCATGAAAAATCCTGTTTTCGAATCGCGTTGCGACCTACATACAACACTTTGTTCATCGGTGTGTGAAGGTCACTCGTTGCGATTCGATCGAAACGTGTGTCGATGAAGCACGATGCACGATCGAAAGCGCGTTGCTTCAGTGATGCGTATGCGTTGCTTCTGCGTTGTTCCGAACTCGAAACGTTGCTGCTTCGCTTGCGTTGCGCGTGTCGTGCGAAGCGTGTCGGGTGCGTGATGTGTCGGCATCTCGCCGCTCGCTCTACGACTTCATCATGCGAGCGCCGTTCAGGGTTTTCTCGCACGTGTCGATGAGGTGTAGCACGTGATGTTCCTCGCTGCGTCGCGTGCTGCTCTTCCGACTGCAACGAGCACCACGCTGGCTTCGTGTCGCGATGAGCGGCGCGTTCGGCTGACTCCGCTCATCGCCTGCTGCTGATCTGTTGCTTGCTGCCTGCTTGTTGCCTGTCTGCTACGTGCCGCCGGCGGGCGCCGGCGGCTGACTCTCTACTATATGAAGCGTTGCGCTTACTGGCAGGCTTCGCACTCTTCGAAGCCAGGATCGCCCGGACGCATCATGCACACGGGACCATCCGCTTCGGGCGCTGCTTCGACTGCGGGCACTGCGGTTGCGGCGGAAGCCTGGAAGCCGCCCGTCACACCCGACGAACCCACGCCGCCACCGACACCGAAGCCACCCGCTGCGCCACCCGCACCACCCGCGCCGCCGTCGCTCGACGGCACTGCGTTCAGCGCGCCGTGTGCGACCGTCGACTTCTCGACGTGCGTCGCCGCCATCGTGCGGAGGTAGTACGTCGTCTTCAGGCCGCGCAGCCATGCGAGCTTGTAGACCTCGTCGAGCTTCTTGCCTGACGCGCCTGCCATATAGATGTTCAGCGACTGCGCCTGGTCGATCCACTTCTGACGGCGCGACGCCGCTTCGACCAGCCACGTTGCATCGACTTCGAACGCGGTCGCGTAGATTGCGCGCAGGTCGCCCGGCACGCGGTCGATGCGCGACAGCGAGCCGTCGAAGTACTTCAGGTCGGCGACCATCACTTCGTCCCACAGGCCGCGCGCCTTCAGGTCACGCACGAGGTAGTCGTTCACCACCGTGAATTCGCCCGACAGGTTCGACTTCACATACAGGTTCTGGAACGTCGGCTCGATACATGCAGACACGCCGATGATGTTCGAGATCGTCGCCGTCGGCGCGATCGCGACGCAGTTCGAGTTGCGCATGCCGTACGTCGAGATGCGCGAGCGCAGCGACGCCCAGTCCATCGACTCGCTCGAATCCACTTCGATGTAGCCGCCGCGCGCTTCCTCGAGCAGCTTCAGCGTGTCCTGCGGGAGGATGCCGCGATCCCACAGCGAGCCGCGGTAGGTCGCGTAACGGCCGCGCTCTTCCGCCAGTTCCGTCGACGCCCAGTATGCGTAGTAGCAGACGGCTTCCATCGAACGGTCGGCGAACTCGACGGCTTCCTGCGATGCGTACGGCGTGCGCAGCACGTGCAGGCAGTCCTGGAAGCCCATGATGCCCATCCCGACCGGGCGGTGCTTCAGGTTCGAGTTACGCGCCTTCGCGACCGCGTAGTAGTTGATGTCGATCACGTTGTCGAGCATGCGCATCGCGACGCTGATCGTGCGCTTCAGCTTGTCGTGGTCGAGCACAACCGTGCCGTCCGCCTGTTCCTTCAGATGCGCGACGAGGTTCACCGAGCCGAGGTTGCAGACGGCGATTTCGGTGTCGCTCGTGTTCAGCGTGATTTCCGTACACAGGTTCGACGAGTGGACGACGCCGACGTGCTGTTGCGGCGAGCGCACATTGCACGGATCCTTGAACGTGATCCACGGGTGGCCCGTTTCGAACAGCATGCCGAGCATCTTGCGCCACAGTTGCGCCGCCGGGATCTTCTTGAACAGCTTGATCTCGCCGCGCGCCGCTTTCTCTTCGTAAGCCGTGTAGGCCTTCTCGAAGTCCGCGCCGAACAGGTCGTGCAAGTCCGGGCAGGTGGACGGCGAGAACAGCGTCCAGTCGCCGCCTTCGTGAACGCGCTTCATGAACAGGTCGGGAATCCAGTTCGCCGTGTTCATGTCGTGCGTGCGGCGACGGTCGTCACCCGTGTTCTTGCGCAGCTCGAGGAATTCTTCGATGTCGAGGTGCCACGATTCCAGGTACGCGCACACCGCGCCCTTGCGCTTGCCGCCCTGGTTCACGGCGACGGCCGTGTCGTTGACGACCTTCAGGAACGGCACGACGCCTTGCGACTTGCCGTTGGTGCCCTTGATGTGCGAGCCGAGCGCACGCACACGCGTCCAGTCGTTGCCCAGACCGCCGGCGAACTTCGACAGCAGCGCGTTTTCCTTCAGCGCTTCGTAGATGCCGTCGAGGTCGTCGTCGACCGTCGTCAGGTAGCACGACGACAGTTGCGAGCGGCGCGTGCCCGAGTTGAACAGCGTGGGCGTCGACGACATGAAGTCGAACGACGACAGCACGTTGTAGAACTCGATCGCGCGCGCTTCGCGGTCGATCTCGTTCAGCGACAGACCCATCGCGACACGCATAAAGAATGCCTGCGGCATTTCGATGCGCACGCCGTCGCTATGCAGGAAGTAGCGGTCATACAGCGTTTGCAGGCCGAGGTAGCCGAATTGCAGGTCGCGGTTCGCGTCGAGCGCGGCGCCCAGACGCTTCAGGTCGAACTGCAGCAGCTTCTCATCGAGCAGTTCAGCGTTCACACCGCGCTTGATGAAGAGCGGGAAGTATTCGGCATAGCGCTCGCCCATTTCGGCTTGCGTGACTTCTTCTTCGAGGATCTCGCGGCGGATCGTGTGCAGCAGGATGCGAGCAGTGACCTGGCTGTATGCCGGGTCCTTCTCGATCATCGTGCGCGCAGCGAGGATGGCCGAGTCGTAGACCTGGGTCATCGGCACGCCGTCGTACAGGTTCTTGATCGTTTCCGTGACGATCGGCTCGGCGCTCACTGCGTCGCCCAGATTCGCGCAAGCGGATTCGATGATGCCGCGCAGCGCTGCCATATCGAGCGGACGCGTGATGCCGTTGTCGGTGACGTTCAGACCCGAAGCGCCTGCTGCGACTTCCGGCTCATGGCTGCGTTCCTGGCTGCGCTTTTCGCGGTACAGCACGTAAGCGCGAGCAACGTTGTGCTCACCCGTGCGCATCAGCGCGAGTTCGACCTGATCCTGAATGTCTTCGATATGGAACGTGCCGCCGTTCGGACGGCTGCGCACCAGCGCGCGCACGACGTTCTGCGTGAGTTGCTCGACCAGTTCGCGAACGCGTGCCGACGCCGCGCCCTGACCACCGTTGACGGCCAGAAATGCCTTCGTCACGGCGATGGCGATTTTCGAAGGCTCGAACGACACCACGCTGCCATTGCGACGGATCACCTTGTAGTCGGCGTAGCTCGTCTGCGGCGCGAGCGCTGCGGCGCCCTGTGCGAGCGCTTCGGGGCGGCCAGCGGGTGCGCCTTCGAACCGGGTCGTCACGTTGTCGGTGGTTTGCATGTGCAAAGCTCCTGGTCTTGGAATAGTGCGGAGTTACCGCGGATTAGTACAAACGCTGCGCCACCCCGGACGCATGCGATGAGGGTGAAGAAGAGGAACAGCGGGAACCTTGAAACAGAGAGGCCGGATGCGACAGATCCGTCGGGACGTACTTCAACGTTGTGTGTGTCGCGATCACTTGGCTGCGCCTTTTCTTCGAATTTGCCGACGCACCGGTTGTCGTAACTGGTTGCGCCGCATCAGATTTTTCAGTGCCGGTAATGCTGACGGCGCCATGCTCATGGAGCGGGGCGCCGCCTGACAAACACTACATCTTGTGCAAAAACTGATTAACGGCACGAAGTATAGTGTACTGAACCGTGATCGCAAATTCTTTTATTTGGTCTGACGATCTTGACTTTTGCGATGCCCGCGTCGGAAAAAGCTGTCGGGGAAATGACGTGCGCTCACAGCGCGCTTGCGCTGTCGGTTGGATACCGCACAGAAAAAGTCACGCGCTTACGGGGTTATCGGCGCGCGCGTCGACGGATGCAGATAGGGGAAGTACTGATCCGCGAGCGCGGTGTCGCGCTGCAGACGCGGCCAGTCGAAGTGCGGGCCGGGATCGGTCTTGCGGCCCGGCGCGATGTCCGAGTGACCCGCGAGCGCTTCGATCGCGTAGTGCGCGGCGAGTGCCTGCACGAGCGGCGCGAGCGTCTCGTATTGCGCCGCTTCGAACGCCGATGCGTCGCTGCCTTCGAGCTCGATGCCGATCGAAAAGTCGTTGCAGCGCTCGCGCCCGAAGAAGCTGGACGCGCCCGCGTGCCACGCACGCTCGTCGCACGATACGTACTGCTCCAGCGCGCCGTCGCGATGGATCACGAAATGCGCGGACACCCGCACGTCACGCAGATGCGCGTCGTAGTACGGATGCGCGTCGCAATCGAGACGGTTAAGGAAGAGATCGGTGATGCCCGTGCCGCCGAATTCGTTCGGCGGCAGGCTGATGTTGTGAACGACGATCAGCGTGGGACGTGCGCCGTTCGGCCGCACCTCGAAATTCGGCGACGGCAGCTTGCGCGCTTCGTTGATCCAGCCGTTTGCATCGACGGTGAAACGCGCGGTGGCGTGTGCCGTCATCGCGCGTCGCGGCCCGTCGGGCGAGCGGAGTAACGCTGCGCGTGATCGTGCGAGCAGAACGTCTGGCCCGCGACGAGCACGGAATCGCTCTTCGGCGCATGCACGCCGCATTGGGCGCAACGGATCATCGGCTCGGCGAGTTGAGCGGCGGGCTTGCCGTTTGCGCTACCGCTCGCTTGACCATTGGCGCGCGCGCCCGTGCGCGCGTTGGCGCCGGCGTCGCCGCCCGCACCCGTGCGCGCCGACGTGCGCGATGCGTCGGCGCGACGCAGCGCCTTCACCAGCCACTGGCCAACGATGAACAACAGAATCAGCAGAAAAATTTGTCGCATGACACTCAGACCACAGGACGGTGCAACAGCACCTCGAAGACAAAACGGCTGCCGACATACGCGAGCAGCAACGCGACGAACGACGCGAGCACCCAGCGCAATGCCGCGCGGCCGCGCCACCCCGACACTTTGCGCGCCGTCAGCAGCGCGCCGAACATGACCCACGACAGCAGCGCGAACACGGTCTTGTGATCGAGCTGCAGCGCGCGGTCGAGCAGTTGTTCGTTGAACAGCATGCCCGATACCAGCGTCAGCGTGAGCAGCACGAAACCCGCGCCGATCAGACGGAACAGCAGCGTCTCGAGCGTGAGCAGCGGCGGCAGTGTGTCGAGCCAGCTCGACAGCCAGCCGTCGTTGCTCGCGGCGCTCTGACGCGCAAGCCCGCCGCCGCGCATCGCGTGCAGACGTCGCTCGACGAGCAGCATCAGCACCGCGTGCAGCGCGGCGATCACGAACAGACCATAGGCGACGTTGGCGATCAGGAAGTGCAGCTTGAACAGCGGATCGGCAGCGTACGACAGCACGTGTACGCCGTTGAACACGAGCGGCAGCAGCGACGCGACGCACGCGAGCGGCAGCACGAGCAGACGCAGGCCGTCGAGCGGAAAAAAGAAACTCTCGATCCAGTAGATGCCCGCGCCGAGCCAGAACATCGCGGACAGCGCGAACGCGAAGCCGAACACCATCGCGTCGTGCGGGAAAATCGTGGTGTGCAGCAGCACGCCGTGCGCGAGCAGCGCGACGAGCAGCACGATGCGCGTCGTCATCGACATGCCGGCGGAGGCGGCCGCGAGCCCTCGCCCGCCCGCGGGCAGCGGCGCAGCGGGAGACAGCGGCGACACGCTCTCGAGCAGCGGCGCGGCCGCCGCTTGCCGGTGCGCGCGCCAGCCCGCGACGGCGAGACCGCCGTACAGGAGCGCAGTGAGGGCATACAGTACAATATCCATATTCGAAGTTTACACCAGGCCCTCCAAAGTCCGCCGCTGTCGCGCGGTGACGGAGCCGGCCGCACTGCTCATCGCCCCCCATGCTCGACAACCTCACTCAACGGATGGCGCGCGTCGTCAAGACGCTGCGCGGCGAAGCCCGGCTCACCGAGGCGAATACCCAGGAGATGCTGCGCGAAGTGCGCCTCGCACTCCTCGAAGCGGACGTGGCGCTGCCCGTCGTGCGCGACTTCATCGCGAAGGTGAAGGAGAAGGCGCTCGGCGAGGAAGTGATCGCCAGCCTGTCGCCAGGTCAGGCGCTGGTCGGCGTCGTGCAGCGCGAGCTGACGGCCGTGATCGGCGGCGACTACGAAGGCAAGGCCGCCGAACTCGATCTCGCCGTCACGCCGCCCGCCATTATCCTGATGGCCGGCCTGCAGGGTGCCGGTAAAACCACCACGGTCGGCAAGCTCGCGAAGCTGCTGCGCGAGAAGTACAAGAAGAAAGTGCTGACGGTGTCGTGCGACGTGTATCGCCCCGCTGCTATCGCGCAGTTGAAGACAGTGACCGAACAGGTCGGCGCCGACTTCTTCCCGTCGCAGCCGGACCAAAAGCCCGTCGATATCGCGCGCGCCGCCGTCGACTGGGCGAAGCGCCACTATCACGACGTTCTGCTCGTCGACACGGCCGGCCGTCTCGGCATCGACGAAGCGATGATGAACGAGATCACCGCGCTGCATAAGGAACTGAATCCGGCCGAAACGCTGTTCGTCGTCGACGCCATGCTCGGTCAGGATGCCGTGAACACCGCGAAGGCATTCAACGACGCGCTGCCGCTCACGGGCGTCGTGCTGACCAAGCTCGACGGCGATTCGCGCGGCGGCGCGGCGCTGTCCGTGCGTCACGTGACGGGCAAGCCGATCAAGTTCGTCGGCGTCGCGGAAAAGCTCGACGGCCTCGAAGTCTTCTACCCGGACCGCATGGCGAACCGGATTCTCGGCATGGGCGACATTCTCGCGCTCGTCGAGGAAGCCCAGCGCGGCGTCGACGTTCAGGCCGCGCAGAAGCTCGCCGACAAGGTCAAGAAAGGCGGCGATTTCGATCTGAACGATTTCCGCGCGCAGCTTTCGCAGATGAAGAAAATGGGCGGTCTGTCGTCGCTGATGGACAAGCTGCCCGCACAGTTCCAGCAGGCCGCGTCGAATGCCGACATGGGCCAGGCTGAAAAGCAGATGCGCCGCATGGAAGGCATCATCAACTCGATGACCGCGCAGGAGCGCGCCAAGCCCGATCTGATCAAGGCGACGCGCAAGCGCCGCATCGCTGCGGGCGCGGGCGTGCAGGTGCAGGAAGTCAACCGCTTGCTGAATCAGTACGACCAGATGCGCACCATGATGAAAAAGCTAAAAGGCGGCAATCTGCAGAAGATGATGCGCGGCATGAAGGGTATGTTGCCGGGCATGCGCTGATCCTTGCCGGCCGTTGTGCGCTCGCCGCCAAATGCGAGCGCGCGGCGGCCACCACGGCCCGGCGCGTACGCCGAACCAAGGCGCGGGTATATGCTGTAGCGCGCAGGGTCGTTGTCTTTCACACTATGTATACAGTTACCGCCCGTCAGACGTCATGAATCGCGAAGAAGCTCTCCACATTTTCAGTCACTCCGAAGAAATCGTTTCGGCCAGCGACGTCAACGCCTCCATCAGCCACATGGCCGACGCGATCCGCGCCGAAATGGCCGAAGACTTTCCGCTCGTGCTGTCGGTGATGGGCGGCGCGGCGGTGTTTACAGGCATGCTGCTGCCGCACCTCGATTTCCCGCTCGAATTCGATTACATCCACCTCACCCGCTATCGCAACGCGATCAAGGGCAGCGCCGAGATGCAATGGCGCGTCGCACCTTCGGGTTCGGTGAAGGACCGCGTCGTGCTCGTGCTCGACGACATCCTCGATGAAGGCGAGACGATGGCCGCGATCCGAGACCGCATCATGGATATGGGCGCGAAGCGCTTCATGAGCGCGGTGCTGTGCGAGAAAATTCTCCGGAAGGCGAAGCCGCTGCACCCCGATTTCTGCGGTTTCGAAGTGCCGGACCGCTACGTGTTTGGCTGCGGGATGGACGCGAAGGGCTACTGGCGCAATCTGCCGACTATCCGCGCGCTGACGGAAGGCGCCTGACGCTTCCTCACGCCGCAGAAAAAAAGCGACCTCTCGGGGTCGCTTTTTTGTTGCTTCGATCAACTGCTATTTTTCGAGCTGATGCACGAAAGTGCGGATGCCACCAAGCATCATCTCCACTGAAATCGCGACGAGCACGAGACCCATCAGCCGCTCGAACGCCATCACCGTGCGCTCGCCGAGCCATTGCTGGATGCGCTCCGCGAGCACCAGCACGATCGCGCAGACGATCATCGTCACCGTCAGCGCCGCCACCCATTCGAACATCTTGTTCGGCGCCTGCGATGTCAGCAGCATCACCGTCGCAAGCGCCGACGGACCGGCGAGCGCGGGAATCGCGAGCGGCACGATCATCGGCTCGGCAGCGCGCGTGTCCGCGCCAAACGGGCCGTCGGGATGCGGAAAGATCATCCGCAGTGCGATCAGGAACAGCACGATCCCGCCGCCGATCCGCAACGACAGATCGGTCAGGCTCATCATCCGCAGAAAGCGGTCGCCGACGAGCATGAAGACCAGCAGGATCACGAACGCGATGGCGACTTCGCGCAGAATCACGCGGATGCGCCGGTGAGGCGCAACACCCCGCAGGCAGTTGATGAAGAGCGGGATGTTGCCGAGTGGATCAGTGATGAGAATCAGCAGGATGGTCGCGGACAGGAAGTTGTACTCCACCGTCCGCTCCCGTCAGCGCGCGAGCGCTGCGTTGATCTTGTCGATCACGGCCTGCGCCGCGCCTTCGACGGGCAACAGCGTGGCTTCCGCGTCGCGGCGGCCCTGGTACTCGATCTTGCCGTCCTTGAGACCACGATCGCCGATCACGAGACGATGCGGCACACCGATCAGTTCCCAGTCCGCGAACATCACGCCCGGACGCTCGCCGCGATCGTCGAGAATCACGTCGATGCCCGCTGCCGTCAGTTCGTCGTGCAGCTTGTCCGCCTGCTCGCGCACGGCGTCGCTGCGGTCGTAACCCATCGGGCACAGCACGACTTCGAACGGCGCGATCGATTCCGGCCAGATGATGCCCTTGTCGTCGAAATTCTGCTCGATCGCAGCGCCGAGAATGCGTGTGACACCGATGCCGTAGCAGCCCATTTGCATCGGCTGCGGCTTGCCGTTTTCGTCGAGGCACGTCGCGTTCATCGCTTCCGAATACTTCGTGCCAAGCTGGAACACGTGGCCGACTTCGATGCCGCGGCAGATGTCGATCACGCCCTTGCCGTCCGGCGACGGATCGCCCTTCTTCACGTTGCGGATGTCCGCGACGACCGGCTCGGGCAGATCACGGCCCCAGTTGACGCCCGTCGTGTGGAAATCGACTTCATTCGTGCCGACCACGAAGTCGCTCATGTTCGCGACCGTGCGGTCCGCGATCACCTTGATCGGCTTCTTCGTGTTCATCGGCCCGAGGTAGCCCGGCGGCGTGCCGAACCACTCGACAATTTCTTCTTCCGTCGCGAAGCGGAACTCGGCGAGACCCGGCAGCTTGTTGACCTTGATCTCGTTCAGATCGTGGTCGCCGCGCAGCATCAGCAGCCAGATGGTCGGCTCGGCGCCTTCGTTTTCGGTGGCGAGGATGATCGACTTGATCGTCTTTTCGAGCGGAATGTCCAGATATTCGGCGACGGCTTCGCACTTGGCCTTGCCCGGCGTCGGCGTCTTCTTGAGTTCTTCCTTCGGTGCGGCGCGTTCCGCAATCAGCGGCAACGCTTCGGCCGCTTCGACGTTGGACGCGAAGTCCGACGTCGGGCAGTAAGCGATGTCGTCTTCGCCCGTATCGGCGATCACGTGGAATTCGTGCGAGCCGCTGCCGCCGATCGAGCCGTTGTCCGCCGCGACCGCGCGGAAGTCGAGGCCGAGGCGCGTGAAAATGCGCACATACGCGTCGTACATCTTGCGATACGACTCTTTCAGGCCGTCCATGTCCTTATCGAACGAATACGCGTCCTTCATGATGAATTCGCGGCCACGCATCACGCCGAAACGCGGACGGATTTCGTCGCGGAACTTCGTCTGGATCTGATAGAAGTTCACGGGCAACTGACGGTAGCTCTTGATCTGGTTGCGCGCGATGTCCGTCACGACTTCTTCGTGCGTCGGTCCGATCACGAAGTCAGTCTGCTTGCGGTCCTTGAAGCGCAGCAGTTCGGGACCATATTTTTCCCAGCGGCCCGATTCCTGCCACAGCTCCGCCGGCTGCACAGCCGGCATCAGCAGTTCGATCCCGCCTGCCCGGTTCATTTCCTCGCGCACGATCGCTTCCACCTTGCGGATCGAACGCAGGCCAATTGGCAGATAGTTGTAGATGCCGCCAGCGACGCGCCGGATCATGCCGGCACGCACCATGAGCTTGTGACTGACGATTTCCGCGTCGGCGGGCGCTTCCTTCAGGGTGCCAATAAAGAATCGGGAGGCTTTCATTCAGAATTTTCCAAAAGCGGCGGACCAAAGTGGCCGCCCGAAAGGGTAAGACGATGGGTTCGCGCGCCTGAGCGCCTGGTCATGCCGGCGCACGCTGCGACAGGCCGAAAAGCGATTGTCGCATGCGCGAGCACTTGTCCGACGACGCGCCAAAAGCGCCGGAAAGCGGCTTTCGAGGCGTTGGACGAGGCTTGTTGCGGGCAATCGCGCCAATCTGGTGCGAGGCGGTGCGTCAGACCCGTTATCTGTTTATAATCAAAGCAATTTTAAAGGATTCGAAGGTGGTTGTATGCTGGATCGTGAAGGCTTTCGCCCGAACGTCGGCATCATCCTCTTGAACGCGCACAACGAGGTGTTTTGGGGCAAGCGTCTGCGTGAACATTCCTGGCAGTTTCCGCAAGGGGGCATCAAGTATGGTGAGACCCCCGTGCAGGCGATGTTCAGGGAATTGCACGAAGAAACCGGCCTGCTTCCGGAGCACGTCAAGGTTATCGGTCGCACGCGTGACTGGTTGCGTTATGAGGTGCCTGACAAGTTCATCAAGCGTGAGGTCCGCGGCCATTACCGCGGCCAGAAGCAGATCTGGTTCTTGCTCCGGATGGTTGGACGCGATTGCGACATTTGTTTGCGCGCGTCCGATCACCCTGAGTTCGATGCCTGGCGCTGGAACGAGTACTGGGTGCCGCTCGACTGTGTGATCGAGTTCAAGCGGGATGTGTATCAGCTGGCGTTAACGGAATTGTCCCGTTTCCTGCGGCGTCCTGCGCCGCGCACGGAACGGCCCGGTGGACATCATCACGGGCAGCGCTATCCACGGATGGCGTCGTCGGTGAATGCGCCGCCTGGGGCGTCGATGGAGTCCGCAGCGTCCGTGACGACCGTCACGACGTCATTTGTAGTCGAGACTACGCTGCGTGCGACAATCGGGTCTGACTGTTCGTCGACGGAAGATCCCGCGGCCGTTCAGGCACCGGGGCTACGCGACTGACGCTAAGCGGCTGTCCACGCCGCATCTGCCGGTGCGGCGTGTGACACGCTGCGCCGGCGTTTCGAGGAAATCACATTGAAAGTATTTGCTTTCGCCGTGGCGTGTGTCGCCGCGGGCGTTCTGCTGGCTGGCTGTTCGAGCACCAAGAGTTCCACGCCGACTGACGCTTCCAAGTCCGAGGGACCCAAGAGCGACTTTCAGTATCTGTTCGACCGGCCGTCGACGTGGACCGAAAAGAAAGTCGATACGCTCCCGGCCATGCCGCAGCCCGGCGATCTGCTGCCGTTCACCGTCTCGCAGAACACACCGCTGCAGTTCGCGCTCGATGCAAAATCGCTGACGGTCGACAGCGACGGCGTGATTCGCTACACGGTGGTGGTCACGAGCCCGAGCGGCGCGCGCAACGTGAACTACGAAGGGATTCGCTGCGAGGACTACTCGTGGAAGCTGTACGCAGGACTCAACGCCGATCACGACGGTTGGGACCGGACGGTCGAAAACGACTGGTCGCGCATCGAAAACGGCGATCTGAACGCGTATCACGCGGCGCTCTATCAGGATTACTTCTGCACGAGCAAGCTGCCCGTCGGCAAGGCGGATGCGATTCTGAACAATATCAGGTACAAGCGCGTGAACAGCACGTTGATTCGCGGAGGCTGATACAACGGTTTATCATCCGCCCGCGGAAGGCTTCGCGGCTCGATGCAGGCGCAACAAAAAGCCGTTCCATCTTGCGATGGGACGGCTTTTTTTGTGGCCTCGGATGTGAGCGCTTCTAGATGAGCACCAGATTGTCCCGATGGATGAGTTCGGGCTCCAGCATGTAGCCCAACACCGATTCGATCTCGCCGCTCGGATGACGCTGGATCAGCTTCGTCTCCGCGCTGCTGTAGTTCGTCAGCCCGCGCGCCACCTCGCGCCCCGACGGGCTCAGACACGCAATCACCTCGCCGCGCGCGAACGCGCCCTGCACGCCAACCACGCCGATCGGCAGCAGACTCTTGCCGCCTTCGGTGAGTTTTTCGACGGCGCCGTCGTCGATCACCACATGCCCGCGCACCTGAAGATGGTCCGCCATCCACTGTTTGCGCGCGGCCATGCGAGCCGTGCGCGCGATCAGTTGCGTGCCAATCGCCTCGCCCGATGCGAGCCGTGCGAGCACATCCGCCTCACGGCCGCTCGCGATCACCGTATTCGCGCCGCTGTGAGCCGCGCGCTTCGCCGCGAGAATTTTCGTCAGCATGCCGCCGCGGCCGAGACTCGACCCTGCACCGCCCGCCATCGCCTCGAGTTCCGGCAAGCCCGCATCGGCCTGCTGGACGAGCGTCGCAGTGGGATCTTTGCGCGGGTCTGCGGTGAAGAGACCTTGCTGGTCGGTCAGGATGATCAGCGCATCGCCTTCAATCAGATTCGCGACCAACGCGCCGAGCGTATCGTTGTCGCCGAACTTGATTTCGTCGGTGACGACGGTGTCGTTTTCATTGATGATCGGCACAACGCCAAGACGCAGCAACGTCAGCAGCGTGGAACGCGCGTTCAGATAGCGTTCGCGATCGGCCAGGTCGGCATGCGTCAGCAGAATTTGCGCGGTGCGAATCGAATGCTCGGCGAAGCGGCTTTCATAGACCTGCGCCAGCCCCATCTGACCGACGGCCGCGGCCGCCTGCAGTTCGTCGATTTCACGCGGACGCTTAGTCCAGCCAAGGCGCTGCATACCCTCGGCGATCGCGCCCGAGCTGACGAGCACGACTTCCTTGCCCTGCTCGCGCAGCGCGGCGATCTGCGCGGCCCAGCGGCCAATCGCCGCGTGATCGAGCCCGCGCCCGTCGTTCGTGACGAGACTCGAACCGACTTTCACCACCAATCGCCTGGAATCTGCGATAACGGAACGCATTGTGCGCGGTCTCCAAGATGATTCGTAAGGCCGGCGCATGCTGGGAGTGCGCCGGCATCCAGGGTACGGCTGCTTACTCCTGCGGCTCGACGGGTGTTCCCGCGGCACCGCCCGCCTGCCCCTCGCGGAAGCGCACGTCAGCGGCCAGATCTTCGGCTTCCGCCTCGCGGTGCGCATCCGAATGCTCGGAGATGTAGTCGTACACCGCGTAGCACAAGTTTTCGCAGCCTTGGCCCGTGAGCGCCGAGATTTCGAAGACCGGGCCATCCCATTCGAAGTCCTTCAGGAATTTGGCCACGCGTGTTTCGCGCTCGTCTTCAGGAACCATGTCGAGCTTGTTCAGCACGAGCCAGCGAGGCTTGCCGAACAGCTCTTCGTCGTACTTGCGCAGCTCGTTGACGATAGCCCTCGCTTCGGCGACGGGATCGACAGCTTCGTCAAACGGCGCGAGATCAACGATATGCAGCAGCAAGCCCGTGCGCTGCAAGTGCCGCAGGAACTGGTGACCGAGGCCAGCGCCTTCCGCCGCGCCTTCGATCAGCCCCGGAATGTCGGCAATCACGAAGCTGCGGCTCGGCCCGACGCGCACGACGCCGAGATTCGGCGCGAGCGTGGTGAACGGATAATCCGCGATCTTCGGCTTCGCGTTCGACACCGACGAGATAAACGTCGACTTGCCTGCGTTCGGCATACCGAGCAAACCGACGTCGGCCAGCACCTTCAATTCGAGGCGCACCATCCGGCGCTCGCCCGGCTTGCCTTCCGTCTTCTGACGCGGCGCGCGATTCGTACTGGACTTGAAATGCAGGTTACCGAGGCCGCCCGAGCCGCCCTGCGCGATCTGCACAGTCTGGTTGTGCTCGGTAAGGTCGGCGATCAGCTCGCCCGTATCCATGTCGGTGATGATCGTGCCGACGGGCATGCGCAACGTGATGTCGTCGCCGCCCTTGCCATAGCAATCCGAGCCACGACCGTTTTCGCCGTTGCGCGCCTGATGCTTTTTCGCGTAGCGGTAGTCGATCAGCGTGTTGATGTTGCGGTCTGCGACTGCAAAGACGCTGCCGCCGCGGCCGCCGTCGCCGCCGTCCGGACCGCCGAACGGGACGAATTTCTCGCGGCGCATCGACGCGCTGCCATCTCCTCCGTCGCCGGCGATGACTTCAATCCTCGCTTCGTCAATGAACTTCATGCGTTACTCCGTCCCGTAGGTATTGCTATTTTGCCGCGCGTGACGCGCGCGCACCATTGGCCAAACGGCCAGTTTGAGTCTGATTCTTGTCCCATCGCGACAACGAGATGCCGCAACGGCGCAGGTCCGCGAATAGAAGTCCGAAAAGCCTGCAAACAAAAAGGCCCCGCAAACTTCGCGGGGCCTTTTTTCCGGTCCTGAAGCCCGTGCCTGACTAAGCTCAGACAGCAGCCGGGACGACGTTGACCAGATGCTTCTTGCCGGCGCCCTTCGTCGTGAACTTGACGTGGCCGTCCGTCAGCGCGAACAAGGTGTGGTCCTTGCCGATGCCGACGTTTTCACCCGGGTGCATACGCGTGCCGCGTTGACGCACGATGATGCCGCCAGCCAGGATCGCCTGACCGCCGTACACTTTCACGCCAAGTCGCTTCGACTCGGAGTCGCGGCCGTTCCGGGACGATCCGCCTGCCTTTTTGTGTGCCATTTGTTAGCTCCTTGCCCGATGCGCTTACGCGTTGATCGCGTCGATGCGCAGTTCGGTGTAGTTCTGGCGGTGGCCGCCATGCTTCTGGTAGTGCTTCCGGCGGCGCATCTTGAAGATGGTCACTTTCTTGTGACGACCTTGAGACACGACGGTAGCTTTGACGGAAGCCCCACTGACCAGCGGCGTACCGAACTTAATCGATTCGCCTTCGCCCACTGCGAGAACCTGGTCGAGCGTGATTTCAGCGTCAATGTCTGCCGGTATCTGTTCTACTTTAAGTTTTTCGCCGACAGCAACTTTATACTGCTTGCCGCCGGTTTTTATGACCGCGTACATTGAAAACCTCACTCTGGATTCATTTTCCCCACGCACCACGCGCGGAAACCCTCGATTATACATAGAGTTAGCTGCGCGGTCAAAATCAGTTGACAACGACCGCGATCACCCGTCCCGTGCGCGACAAATGCAGGCGATCCATCCGCAAACGGGTCAAAACGGCCATGAACAAATGGTGTCCGGCGCGGAAATGCCGCAGTTCGCCTTATAATTCGCGGCACTACCCGAATTCGCCACCATGTCGTCAACCGCCACCCCCACCCCCAACGCAGCAAATCTGCTCGCTCCGATCGCCGAAGACATGCAGCAGGTGAATCGCGTCATCCGGCACCGTCTGGCGTCCGAGGTGATGCTGATCAACCAGATCTCCGAGTACATCATCAGTGCCGGAGGCAAGCGCCTGCGGCCCGCGCTGCTGTTGCTCGTGTCAGGCGCGCTCGGCGACAGGACGGGGTATCGGCACGAACTGGCGGCCGTCGTCGAGTTCATCCATACGGCCACGCTGCTGCACGACGACGTCGTCGACGAATCCGATCTACGCCGTGGCCGCCAGACGGCGAATGCGCTGTTCGGCAACGCGGCGAGCGTGCTGGTCGGTGACTTTCTGTATTCCCGCTCGTTCCAGATGATGGTCGGCGTGGGCAAGATGCGCGTGATGGAGATTCTTTCGGAAGCGACCAACATCATTTCCGAAGGCGAAGTGCTGCAGTTGTTGAACATGCACGACGCCGACGTCGACGAAGCGCGCTACATGCAGGTGATCCGCTACAAGACGGCGAAACTGTTCGAGGCGGCGGCCCAGTTGGGCGCTGTGCTGGCGGGCGCGGACGCGACCATTGAAGCTGCCGCAGCAGAATTCGGCCGGCGCATCGGCACGGCATTCCAGATCATGGACGACTGGCTCGACTACACGGGCACGCCGGAATCGATGGGCAAGAACGCCGGCGACGACCTGCGTGAAGGCAAGCCGACGCTGCCGCTCATCTATCTGATCGAACGCGGCACGCCCGAGCAGGCGGCGCTTGCGCGCGAGGCAATCGAGCAAGGCGGCACGGATCGCTTCGACGAAATTTTCGAGGCGATCACGCGTTCCGGCGCGCTGGATCACACGCTCGAATGCGCGAAGCAGGAAGCGCAGGCCGCAGTTGCAGCAATTTCTTCGTTTCCCGATTCCATTTACAAAGAAAGCCTGCTAGAATTATGTTCTTACTCGACGACGAGGCAGTCTTAAATAAGACTGAAACGCCGGATTAGTCCGGATCGAGTGAAACGCAGTACCAAATCGGGGTGTAGCTTAGCCTGGTAGAGCGCTACGTTCGGGACGTAGAGGCCGGAGGTTCGAATCCTCTCACCCCGACCAGATTATGAAAAAACCGCGCATTGCGCGGTTTTTTTTCGTCCGTCGTACGGACAGGGGCAATCGCGTACTGCCGCGCATTGAAAGGCTGCGCGAGATCCAAGCTGCCCGTCCGCCCACTGAGGGCTCCCAGCCCCTCTGCTATATTCTCCCAATCCCTCCCCTTCTCTTATTCACGTCGCGTGGAACAACTTCCCTTATGGGCGCAAATAGGCGCCGTCGTCCTGCTTCTCATCTGCTCCAGCTTCTTTGCCATTTCCGAGACAGCGATGATGGCGATCAACCGCCATCGCCTGAAACATCTCGCGACCAAGGGTGCGCTCGGCGCGAAGACCACTCAAGGCCTGCTCGCGCGCACGGATGAACTGCTCAGCACCGTCCTGATCGGCAACAACCTGTTCAACACGATCATCCCCGTGCTGACCACGTCGATCGCGTTGCACACCTTCGGCAGCAATAACGTCGTGCTGTCGATCGCGACGGGTATCGTCGCGTTTCTCATCATCGTGTTCGCCGAAATCACGCCGAAGATCGTCGGCGCAACGTTCCCGGAAAAGATCGCGCTTCCCGCCAGCCTGCTGATCGCGCCGCTCATGCGCGTGTCGAAGCCGCTGATCTGGTTCGTCAACCTGTTCGCGAACTCAATCCTGCGCGTGCTGCATATCAATACCAAGGGCGCGCACGACCAGCGGCTGTCGACGGAGGAACTGCGCACCATTGTGCTCGAGTCCGGCAGCTTCATGCCGACCAAGCACCGCAGCATTCTGCTCAACCTGTTCGACCTCGAAAACATTACGGTCGACGACGTGATGATCCCGCGCCGCCGCATCGAAGCCCTCGATTTCGACGCGCCATTCGAGCAGATCCTTCATCAGCTCGAAACCTGCTATCACAACAAGCTGATCGTCTATCAAGGCGATTTCGACCGCGTGCTCGGCGTGCTCCACGTGCGCAAGACGCTGTCCGCCCTGCACAACCAGGAACTGGAACGCGACACGCTGCGCGAACTGCTCGCGGAGCCGTACTTCGTGCCGACGGGCACGCCCGTTTTCCAACAGCTTCAGTTCTTTCAGGAAAGCCGTCATCGCACTGCGCTCGTCGTCGATGAGTACGGCGAACTGCAGGGGCTCGTGACACCCGAGGACATCATCGAGGAACTGATCGGCGAATTCACGACGTCCGTGCCGCGTAGCGCCGGTTCGCGCGGCGGCTGGAACGAGGAAGGTGAATGCATCGTCGCGGGCAGCATGCCGCTGCGCGAGTTGAACCGCTGGCTGCAACTAAAGTTGCCGACGGACGGCCCGAAAACGCTGAACGGGTTGATCCTGGAAGTTCTCGAAGAAATTCCTGAAGGCGATGTCTGCGTAAAGATTAACGACATCAAAATCGAAGTAATGCGCAGCGACGATCAAGCAATCAGAACAGTTAAGATTTTTCGCCCCGGTCCCGCGCCGGGGTCGAAGATCAAGCGGCTTGTCGGCCGCTGACCGCGCACCTGGCCATTCGGCTGAATAGCGGCCCCCTGCGCGATACCGGATGATGAGCCGTCATGTTTTACAGGCGGCTCGCAGCCGGCTTCCCATGCGCACCTCTTCTCTGTCCGCAGCACCCTCGCCCAACGTCGCCACGAACAGGCCGGCGCTTCAACCCACCACGCCTGACGCGGACAACCCGCCCGCCGTACGCTTGCTCGCCGACACGCTACAGGAAGCTGCGCGCCTCAATGCATCGGATCTGCACGTCGAACCGATGGAGCACGGCTGGAGGATGCGTCTGCGCGTCGACGGCGTGCTGCACGAGCTGGCGCGGCCACCCGCGCATTTGCGCGACGCGTTCATCACGCGCGTGAAAGTGCTGGCGCGCATGGATATCGCTGAGCGGCGCGTGCCGCAGGACGGCCGCTTGCGCCTGCCAATCGCGGCAGGTCGCGTCGAAGACTATCGCGTGAACTCGCTGCCCACGCTGTTCGGCGAAAAACTCGTGCTGCGGCGACTCGAAGCTCTGCCCGCGAATCTCTCGCTCGATTCGCTCGGACTCGCGCCCGGGCAGCGCGACATCGTGGACCGGTCGATCCGCTCACCTCACGGGCTCGTGCTCGTCACGGGTCCGACGGGAAGCGGCAAGACGATGTCGCTGTACTGCTTCCTGCAACTGCTGAATGCCGAGTCGCGCAATCTCTGTTCGGTCGAAGATCCAGCCGAAATCCAGCTCGCGGGCATCAACCAGGTCAGCGTGCGCGACAAGGCCGGGTTGACGTTTGCCGTCGCGCTGCGCGCGTTCCTGCGTCAGGACCCGGACGTCATCATGGTCGGCGAAATCCGTGACGAAGAGACAGCCGACGTCGCAGTCAAGGCAGCGCAAACAGGGCACCTCGTCCTGTCGACACTGCATACGAACGATGCACCCGCGGCCATCGCGCGTCTGATCGACATCGGCGTCGAGCCCTACAACCTCGCGGCCGCGTTGCGACTCGTCACGGCGCAGCGGCTCGTGCGGCGTCTGTGTCCCGGATGCAGACAAGCCGCGTTGGAAACGCCCACTTCGCTACGCGCGGCCGGCGTATCCGACGATCAGATCGCGTACTGGCGCCCCTACGTTCCACAGGGATGCGAAGCGTGTCATGGGATCGGCTTTCGCGGACGCGTCGGCGTTCATCAAACCATGCCGGTTTCGGACGCGATGCGCGAACTCATCGTCGCGCGCGCCGGTACGCATGAGATCGCGCGGCAGGCACACGTCGAGCGCGTGCAGACCTTGCGCGAAGCCGCGCTGGCCCGCGCATTCGACGGCACGACAAGCCTCGCCGAAGCATTGAGCGCAACGGAGGTCGCATGACGGCTACGACCATGCAGGAACAGCGCTTCGAGTGGCGTGCGTTCGACGCGCAAGGCGTGCGTCGGCGCGGCACGGTAGTGGCGCCGGATCTCCCGACGGCGCGCGCGTTGCTGAAACAGGACGCGCTCTATGCCGTCGAATGGACTGCGCGCGGCGCAGCGCCTCAGCCCAAAGTACGCGCCGCCGACGTTACGTTGTTCACCCGCCAGTTGTCGAGTCTGCTGCGCGCGGGCTTGCCGCTTGCGCCATCGCTCGAACTGTTGGCTCATGCATCATCGAATGAGCACGCGCGAACCAAAGGCATGCCGCGCATCCTGCACGCGTTGGCGCGTGATATCACCGCAGGCTTGGGCTTTTCGTCGGCGCTTGCCCGTCACCCGGCGCAGTTCGGCGCGCTGTACTGCCAACTGGTCGAGGTCGGCGAGGCGTCGGGCGCGCTGTCGACCGTCCTCGCCCGGCTCGCCGACGACCGCGAGCGCGCCGCCGCCCAGCGCGCGAAAGTGCGCGCCGCGCTCACCTATCCCGTCGCAATCCTGCTGCTCGCGCTCGCGATCACAGTCGCGCTGCTCGTGTGGGTCGTCCCGACGTTCAAGCAGATCTTCGACGGCTTCGGCGCGAAGCTGCCGGCGCCGACGCAACTCGTACTCGCGATGTCAGCCGCGGCTGGCCGCTGGAGCGTGCCGCTCGCCTCGCTCGCGTGCGTGCTCGTCTTCGCGATGCGTCGCGTATTGCGGCGCTCGGAAGCCGCTCGTCTGCAGTTCGCCCGCGCGACGCTGCGTCTGCCCGTCGCCGGCTCGCTGCTCACGACGCTGTGCGCAGCGCGCTGGAGCCGCGCGCTCGGCACGTTGCTGTCGGCCGGCACGCCGCTCGCCGATGCATTCGATTCGCTCACGCATGCAACGGGCAACGCGTGGTTCGATCGCGCGACGGTCGCGATCTCAGCGCAACTTAGACGCGGCGTGCGGCTCGCGCCCGCGATGCGTGAAGCGCAATGTTTCCCCGAAGAAATCGTGCAACCCGTCGCCATCGCCGAAGAGTCGGGCACGCTGGATACGATGCTGCTCGACGTGGCGTCGCTGAGCGATCGTCAGGTAGACGAAAAGATTGCGGGCCTCGCGAGCCTGTGCGAGCCGCTCGTGATCGTCGTGCTGGGCGGCTTGGTCGGCGGTCTGGTCGTCGCGATGTATCTTCCCATCATCCAACTTGGCAACGTGGTGTAGTAGCATCGCAGCCGAATCCAGACAATCGATCATGCCGACCACGCTCACGTCCGTGTCAGAACCTTCCTTCAGCGGCCCGCTCGCCCGTTTCGCGGACAGCCTCGGCGCAGCCTTCGGCACGTTGCCTGCGGGCGCGCAGATCGCATTCGTGATTGCGTTCGGTCTGGTGATCGGCAGCTTCCTGAACGTCGTCGTGCATCGCTTGCCGATCATGCTCGAACGCGCATGGCGCGCCGAAGTGAGTGAAGCGACGGACCACGCATTCGATGAAGACGGCCTGCCCGAGCGCTACAACCTCTGGTTGCCGCGCAGCGCATGCCCACATTGCGGCCACGTGCTGCGCGCGTGGGAGAACGTCCCAGTGCTCAGCTATCTGCTGTTGCGCGGCCGGTGCTCGCACTGCAAGACGCACGTGAGCTTTCGATATCCGCTGCTCGAACTGTCGAGCGCGGCGCTGGCCCTGGGCGCGCTCATCTCGTTTGGCGCAACGGGCACCGCGCTCGCTGCGTTCGCCCTATGCGCGACGCTGCTGGCAATGAGCGCGATCGATATCGACACACACCTGTTGCCGGACTCTATGACCTTGCCGTTGCTCTGGGCCGGCCTCATCGTCAATTTCAATGCAGTGTTCGCGAGTCTGCACGACGCCGTGATCGGCGCGATTGCAGGCTACCTCGCGCTGTGGTGCGTGCATTGGGTGTTCAAGATCGTGCGAGGCGTCGAAGGCATGGGTTATGGCGACTTCAAGCTGCTCGCCGCGCTCGGCGCATGGCTCGGTTGGGCCGCGCTGCCACAGATCATTCTGATTGCCGCAGTGACGGGCGCCGTCGTCGGCCTGGTGGCGACATGGATCGGGCGCATGCGTTTCGAAGAGCCACTGCCCTTCGGTCCGTTCCTCGCGGCAGGCGGCGCCGTGACGCTGTTCGTCGGCACGCCGCTTTACATGGCTTTGGGAGGCTGACGCATGTTTGCTGTTGGATTGACGGGCGGCATCGGCAGCGGCAAGTCCACGGTTGCCGATCTGTTCGCAAAACGCGGCGTGACGCTCGTCGATACCGACGTGATCGCGCATCGCATCACCGCGCCGCGGGGGCTCGCCATGCCGTCCATCGCGACGGAGTTCGGTCCGTCATTCGTTGCCTCAGACGGCTCGCTCGATCGCGCCCGTATGCGCGCACTGGTTTTCAGCGACGAGAATGCGCGCAAACGGCTCGAAGCAATCACGCATCCTTTGATCCGCGCGGAGACCGAACGTCAGCGTCAACAGGCGCCGGGACCTTATGTGATCGTCGTCGTGCCGCTGCTCGTCGAATCAGGTAGTTGGAAAACGCGTGTGAATCGCGTGCTGGCGGTCGATTGCAGCGTCGAGACGCAGATCGCGCGCGTCATGCGCCGCAATGCGTTCACGCGCGAACAGGTACTTGCGATCATCGCGCGCCAGGCCACGCGCGAAGCGCGCCTTGCCGCCGCCGACGATGTGATCGTCAACGACAACCGCTCCCTCGAAGAACTCGACGTTGACGTCGATCAGCTTCATCGCACGTATGTTTCGCTCGCGGGTGCCTAAGCCGTGAGCGATTCTGTGCATTGTCGGTAGCGTGCGCGCATGTTGTCGGGATCAGCATCTACACGCAACGAATGCGCGTAATACCGCTCAAAAATTGACAGAAGCTCGCCAAAAAAGTGTGTGATTGCTAGGGTAGTCTCACGGCATTAGAATGTCCTGCAATTCCGTCACCGACCACGCCCGAGGCGAGCCCGCTTGATCCTTTACGAGTATCCCTTCAATGAGCGAATCCGGACGCTGCTGCGCCTCGAAGATCTGTTCGAGCGCTTCACGTTCTTTTTGACTCAGGAAGATGCCAGGGAACATCACGTCGCGCTGACTACGCTGTTCGAAATCTCGGAAGTCGCGGGCCGCGCGGATCTGAAGTCCGATTTGATGAAGGAACTGGAGCGGCAGCGTCAAACGCTCGCTCCGTTTCGCGGTAATCCCGGCATCGAGCAGAACGCACTCGAAGCCGTCCTCGGCGAAATCGAACAGACGCTCGCCGGGCTGACGCAAATGCAAGGCAAGACTGGCCAGCATCTTGCTGATAACGAGTGGCTCGCGAGCATTCGCAGCCGCGCCATCATCCCGGGCGGCACCTGCAAGTTCGATCTTCCGTCGTACTACGCGTGGCAGCAGACGCATCCCGACCAGCGTCGCCAGGACATCGCCAAGTGGGTCATGCCGCTTCTGCCGCTACGTGACGCAGCTGCCATCGTGCTGCGGCTTGCGCGCGAATCGGGGCAGGCGTCGAAAGTGATGGCCATGCAGGGCAGTTACCAGCAAATGCTGTCGGGTCGCACGTATCAGCTGATGCAGGTACGCGTGGCACCGGAATTGCGGGTGATTCCGGAGGCCAGTGCCAACAAGTACATGTTGTGGGTGCGCTTCACCGTGCAGGACGGCGATCTGCGTCCGCGCGCGGTCGATGTCGACGTGCCGTTCCAGTTGACGCTGTGCAGTCTTTAAACTAACGCGAACAGCCTCACTTAGTTGGCTTCATTGTTTGCGATTGAACGTTTTATCGAATGGTCACTGTAGTCAAATGCCCAAGCTGCGGTAGAGATGTCCGCTGGACTCCCGAGAACCGCTTCCGTCCCTTCTGTTCCGAGCGCTGCAAGCAGGTCGATCTCGGCGCGTGGGCTGCCGAGAAATACAAGATCGGCGGCACCGACGAAGAACCGCCAACCGACGACACGCCCGGCGAGCACCGCTCGCACTGAACGGGCATACCGCGCGTCGCCATCGTCGCTATTCATAGCGAGGCGGAAGCCGCACCAGGCGACGCCGCCTTCAGGTCACTCCGCCGCGAGCCACTCCAGCACGGGAATCGTCGCGGGCAACAGCGGCGACACCTGCGCCGGCAGCGTCTGCCACGCGAACGCCTGACCTTCGCGCCCGTGCGGCTCGCCGTGCCACGCCGTCACCTTGCAGAAATAGAGGCGCACGTAGGCGTGCGGATAGTCGTGCTCGAGCACGTGCCAGCGATGGCTCGCCTGCACGTCGATGCCGAGTTCTTCGTGCAGTTCGCGCGCGAGCGCCGCTTCCACCGTTTCACCCGGCTCCAGTTTGCCGCCCGGAAATTCCCAATAGCCTTCGTACGGTTTGCCGGCGGGCCGTTGCGCGAGCAGATAGCGGCCATCGGGCTGAACGAGCACGCCGACGGCCACTTCCGTGACGGGACGGCCAGCTTCGTTCAACTCGCCCGCGTGGCTTTGCGCTGCGTCGCTCATGCCTGTGCCCGCTTGCCGGACCAGTCGCGCGCGAACTGCCACGCGACGCGCCCCGAACGCGAGCCGCGTTCCAGCGCCCAGATCAGCGCGTCACCACGCGCCGACTCGACGTCGGCATCGTTGCAGCCGAAGTGGTGCAGCCAGTGCGCGACGATCGACAGATAGTCGTCCTGCTTGAACGGGTAGAAACTGACCCACAGGCCAAAACGCTCGGACAGCGAGATCTTTTCTTCGACCACTTCGCCCGGATGAATTTCGCCGTCGGACGTGTGCTTGTACGTCTCGTTGTCGCTCATGTACTCGGGCAGCAGATGGCGGCGGTTCGACGTCGCGTAGATCAGCACATTGTCCGACTGCGCGGCCACCGATCCATCTAGCGCAACCTTCAGCGCCTTGTAGCCCGACTCGCCTTCTTCGAACGACAGGTCGTCGCAGAACACGATGAAGCGCTCAGGGCGCGCCGAAATCAGATCGACGATATCGCCCAGATCATGCAGATCGTCCTTGTCGACTTCGATCAGACGCAGTCCGTCCTTCGAGTACGCGTTCAGGCACGCCTTGATCAGCGACGACTTGCCCGTGCCGCGCGCGCCCGTGAGGAGCACGTTGTTGGCGGGCTGCTTGCTGACGAACTGCTTCGTGTTCTGCTCGATCAGGTTTTTCTGGCGATCGATGTTCTGCAGATCGTCGAGCGAAATCAGCGAGATTGCGGGAACCGGCTGCAAGTAGCCGCGCCCCTGGCGCTTGCGCCAGCGGAACGCAACAGCCGCGGACCAGTCGATTTGCGGCGAAGCCGGCGGAAGCATCGCTTCGAGCCGCACCAGCACGGCTTCGGCGCGGCTCAGGAATTGTTCGAGTTTATCCATGTCGTGATCGGCGTGAATCAGGAACGGTAGTCGGCGTTGATGCTTACGTAATCATGCGACAGATCGCACGTCCAGATCGTCGCTTGCGCATCGCCGCGACCGAGCACAACGCGAATCAGGATTTCGGCCTTCTTCATCACGCGCTGCCCGTCTTCTTCCTTGTACTCGGGGTTGCGCCCGCCCGCTTTCGCGACGAGCACATCATCCAGATACAGGTCGATCTTGCCCACATCGAGGTCCGTCACGCCTGCATAGCCGATGGCGGCCAGAATGCGGCCGAGGTTCGGATCCGATGCGTAGAACGCCGTCTTCACGAGCGGCGAATGCCCGATCGCATAAGCGATCTGGCGGCACTCGGCGACAGTCGATCCGCCTTCGACCTGCACCGTCATGAACTTCGTCGCGCCTTCGCCATCACGCACGATCAGTTGCGAGAGCGTCTGCGCCGTTTCCGTCACGGCATCGCGCAGGGCGACATAGGCGGGCGAATCCGTCGACGTGATGGCAGGCAGGCTCGACTTGCCCGATGCGATCAGGATGAACGAGTCGTTGGTCGACGTATCGCCGTCGATCGTGACGCAGTTGAACGAGCGGTCTGCGACATGCTTGACCAGTTCGTCGAGCACCGGTTGCGCGACGTTGGCATCGAATGCGAGAAAGCCGAGCATCGTCGCCATGTTCGGCTTGATCATGCCCGCGCCCTTGCTGATGCCCGTCATCGTGACCGTGTGGCCGTCGACCTTGACCTGGCGCGACACGGCTTTCGGCAGCGTGTCGGTGGTCATGATGGCCTGCGCGGCGTCGTACCAGTGCGCAGCCTGACGGTTCGCCAGCGCGGCCGGCAAACCGGCTTTCAGCCGATCGATAGGCAGCGGCTCCAGAATCACGCCCGTCGAGAACGGCAGCACCTGCTCGGGCGCGATACCCGCGAGGCGCGCGAGTTCGTCGCACGTTTCGCGCGCGTGCGCCATGCCCGGTTCGCCCGTGCCCGCGTTCGCATTGCCCGTGTTCACGACCAGTGCGCGAATGCCCTTGCCGCCCGTGCGCACGTGCTCCAGATGCTCGCGGCACACCGTCACGGGCGCTGCGCAAAAGCGGTTCAACGTGAACACGCCCGCGACCGTCGCGCCTTCGTCGACGGAAATGACGAGCACGTCCTTGCGGTTCGGCTTGCGGATATTCGCCTCGGCCCAGCCTAGCGTGACGCCGGCGACGGGATGGAGTTGGGCGGGATCGATCGAGGGGAAATTGACAGCCATGTTTGCGACCTGTCGAGACTGAAATGCCGGCGGACGCCGGCATTAGGGATCAAAAGTGATGGCGCCAGATGGACCTGCGCCACCGCGAAATCACCAGCAATGCACGCTTCAAACGACGCGGCGCGCTTAACGCGCGCCGCCTTCGTGTGTCACGCAATCTTGCCGTGGCACTGCTTGTACTTCTTGCCGCTGCCGCACGGGCAGGGATCGTTCCGGCCGACCTTCGGCACGTTGTCGCCAGACAGCGGCGCCGCGGCGCTCTGGCCGTGAGCCATCGCATCGCCGATCATCGCTGCTGCCGCATTCGCCGCGACGGGCGCCGCCGCGACAGCCGCACCGCCTTCTGCGTAATCGGCATGGCGAAACTCGACGTTGTCCACCAGATGGCTGCCTTGCTCTTCCATCTGCTCGGCGGCCAGTTCCAGCTGTTCCGGCGACTGGATCTGCACGTTCATCACGATGCGCGTGACTTCCAGCTTCACCGAGTCGAGCATCGCTGCAAACAGTTCGAACGCTTCGCGCTTGTACTCCTGCTTCGGGTTCTTCTGCGCATAGCCGCGCAGATGAATACCCTGGCGCAGGTGATCGAGCGCGGCGAGGTGTTCGCGCCAGCTGCGGTCCAGTGTCTGCAGCATGACCGAGCGCTCGAACGCGCTGAACGACTCGCGGCCTACCTGCTCGACCTTCGACTCGTAAGCTTCGTCCGCTGCCGCAGTCACGGCTTCGAGAATCTCGTCGGCGTTGATCGACTGTGATTCGTTGATCATCTCCTGAATGGCGAGGTCGAGCTGCCAGTCGTTGCGCAGCACTTCTTCGAGTTCAGGCACATCCCACTGCTCTTCGATGCTGCCCGCCGGCACGAACTGATGGACGATGTCGCTAACCACGCCGTGACGCATCGCGCCGATCGTTTCGGTGATGTCGTGCGCTTCGAGCAGTTCGTTGCGCTGCTGGTAGATCACCTTGCGCTGATCGTTCGACACGTCGTCGTATTCGAGCAGCTGCTTGCGGATGTCGAAGTTGCGCGCTTCGACCTTGCGCTGCGCCGATTCGATCGAACGCGTGACGATGCCCGCTTCGATCGCCTCGCCTTCCGGCATCTTCAGGCGGTCCATGATGGCGCGCACGCGGTCGCCCGCGAAAATGCGCAGCAGCGGATCTTCCAGCGACAGATAGAAACGCGACGAGCCCGGATCGCCCTGACGGCCAGCACGACCGCGCAGCTGGTTGTCGATACGGCGCGATTCATGGCGCTCGGTGCCGATGATGTGCAGACCGCCCGCGGCCTTCACCTGATCGTGCAGCGCTTGCCACTCGTCGTGCAGCTTCTGGATGCGGCCCGCCTTTTCGTCTTCGGGGATCGACAGATCGGCTTCGATGAACGCGGCCTGCTTTTCGGCATTGCCGCCCAGCACGATGTCGGTACCGCGACCGGCCATGTTGGTGGCGATCGTGACGCGCTTCGGACGGCCCGCTTCCGCGACGATTGCCGCTTCACGCGCGTGCTGCTTTGCGTTCAGCACTTCGTGCGGCAAGCCGGCCTTGTTCAGCAGCTGCGACAGGACTTCGGAATTTTCGATCGACGTCGTGCCGACCAGCACCGGCTGGCCACGCTCGTAGCAGTCGCGGATGTCGCGAATGACGGCGTTGTAGCGCTCCATCGCCGTCTTGTAGATCTGGTCCTGCTTGTCGATCCGCTTCGGCGGGCGATTGGTCGGAATCACGACCGTCTCAAGCCCGTAGATCTCGTTGAATTCGTACGCTTCCGTGTCGGCCGTACCCGTCATGCCGGACAGCTTCGCGTACATGCGGAAATAGTTCTGGAACGTGATCGATGCGAGCGTCTGGTTCTCGCTCTGGATCTTCACGTGTTCCTTCGCTTCGACGGCCTGATGCAGACCATCCGACCACCGCCGGCCCGCCATCAGACGGCCCGTGAATTCGTCGACGATCACCACTTCGTTGTTCTGCACGACGTAGTGCTGGTCTTTGTAGAACAGCGTGTGCGCGCGCAGCGCGGCGTACACGTGGTGCATCAGCGTGATGTTCTGCGGCGCGTAGAGGCTTTCGCCCTCGCCGATCAGGCCCCACTCGGCGAGCAGACGCTCGGCCTTTTCGTGGCCCGATTCCGTCAGGAACACCTGGCGCGCCTTTTCGTCCAGCGTGTAGTCGCCCGGCTTCTCGACGCCCGTGCCGTCCGCCTTCTCTTCGCCGATCTGGCGATCGAGCAGCGGCGGCAGCGCGTTCATGCGCACGTAGAGTTCGGTGTGATCTTCGGCCTGGCCCGAGATGATGAGCGGCGTCCGCGCTTCGTCGATCAGGATCGAGTCCACTTCGTCGACGACCGCGAAATTCAGCGCCCGCTGCACGCGTGCATCGGTCTCGTAGACCATGTTGTCGCGCAGATAATCGAAGCCGAACTCGTTGTTCGTGCCGTACGTGATGTCTGCGGCGTACGCTTCCTGCTTCATGCCGTGGTCCATCTGCGACAGGTTGATACCCACCGACAGACCGAGGAAGTTGTACAGGCGCGCCATCCACTCAGCATCGCGCTGGGCGAGGTAGTCGTTCACCGTGACCACGTGTACGCCGCGGCCCGAGAGCGCGTTCAGGTACACGGGTAGCGTGGCGACCAGCGTCTTGCCCTCGCCCGTGCGCATTTCCGCGATCTTGCCGTAGTGCAGGACCATGCCGCCGATCAGCTGCACGTCGAAGTGCCGCATCTTCAGCACGCGCTTGCTCGCCTCGCGACAGACCGCGAACGCCTCGGGCAGAAGCTTGTCGAGCGACTCGCCGCTGCTCACGCGTTGCCGGAATTCCGTGGTTTTCGCGCGCAGTTGATCATCCGTCAATTGCTCGATCTGCGGTTCGAGCGCATTGATCGCCGTGACGGTCTTTTGATATTGCTTGACGAGCCGCTGGTTGCGGCTGCCAAAAATCTTTTGTAGAAAACCGGTGGTCATCGGATCGTGGTTGCGTCGCGGCTTCGGCGGGGGGTTGCAAGGCCGGTTTTAACACCCTTTCACCTTGTTGCAACTCGTTGTCGGAGGGGCCTCGGCGGCTTAGGTCCAAGAGTAAATTCGAATCACGGATTTTAGCACGCGCCCCCGCGTACGCCTGTGTCAGCGGCAAGAAGCCTGGCCATCCGGCCAGGGCGAAAGCGCTGCCGATGTCGGCGTCCCGCATGTCGGGAGGCGGGGGTTGCGCGCCAGTTCCGCACGGTACAATCGCGGGATCGGGCACGCGCGGGGCGCGGGCCGTCACCAGAATCCCAGATGAGCCGTTTCTCACCGTTTTCAAGGCAGTCGCTCAAGCCCGGCCCGAAGCTGGGCTCGAAGTCGTTCGGCGTACGCAGGCCGCAGGCGGTGGTCGAGGTCCTGAACCGCACCGACGCATTCGCCGCGCTGCGCGCGGGCGTCGAGCAGGTTGCCGCGCTGGAGCGCGATCTCGCCGAGTTGCTGCCGGACTATCTGGCGACGAGCGTCGAACCCGGCTTCATCAAGGACGGCGTGCTGGCGCTGTTTGCGGCCCACAACGCGCTCGCCGCGCGGCTACGGCATCTGGAACCGCGTCTGCTGTCGGAATTGCAGCAGCGCGGCTGGGCCGTCAATGCGCTGAAGATTCGCGTGCGTCCGCAATCTGTGAAAGAGCCACCGCGCGTCAAGCAGGCGCGCATGTCGCGCGCGGGCGCGGATGCGCTGCACGAACTGAGCGAAACGCTGGAACCGTCGCCGTTGCGAGAAGCGCTGGCGCGCATGGCGGCTCGTCATCGGAAATGAGTGCGCGCATCACGCGCTGAAATGAAAAAAGCGACCGTTCAGGTCGCTTTTTCGTTTCGGCCCCGGTTGTCACCGAGGCGACAGACTGGCCTTAGGCAAAGGCCGTCTGCGTGTCGTATGCGAAACCGCGCGGCGCCTTCTGCGTATCGTCGAACGTGACGATTTCGTACGAATCTTCATGCGCCAGCAGTTCGCGCAGCAGTGCGTTGTTCAGGCCGTGGCCCGACTTGTACGCGTCATATGCCGCGAGCAACGGGTGGCCGACCACGTACAGATCGCCAATCGCGTCCAGCATCTTGTGCTTCACGAATTCGTCGTCGTACCGCAGACCGTCGTTGTTCAGGATGCGGTACTCGTCGAGCACGATCGCGTTGTCCATGCTGCCGCCGCGCGCCAGACCCAGCTCGCGCATCATTTCGACTTCATGCGCGAAGCCGAACGTACGCGCACGAGCGATTTCACGCACATACGACGTGTTCGCGAAATCCACCTCGAGCGCCTGGCCCGTCTTGTCGACAGCGGGATGGCGGAAGTCGATCGTGAACTTCAGCTTGAAGCCAAAGTACGGGTCGAGTCGCGCAAACTTGTCGCCGTCGCGGATTTCGACGGGCTTGGTGACCTTGATGAACTTCTTCGCTGCGTTCTGCTCTTCGATGCCCGCCGACTGGATCAGGAACACGAAGGACGCTGCGCTGCCGTCCATGATGGGAATTTCTTCAGCGGTGACGTCGACGTAGAGGTTGTCGATCCCCAGGCCCGCACACGCGGACATCAAGTGCTCGACCGTCGACACGCGCGCGCCGTCTTTCTGCAACACCGATGCGAGCCGCGTATCGCCAATCGCCATTGCGGACGCGGGAATGTCCACCGGCGTGGGCAAATCCACGCGGCAAAACACAATACCCGTGTCCGGCGCCGCCGGGCGGAGCGTCAGGTCGACCTTCCGGCCCGAATGCAGGCCGATGCCAACCGTCTTGACGATTTGTTTGATAGTGCGCTGCTTCAACATGATGGTCTTCTATTCGATTGAAAATCCCAATCAGGATTTTTTAATTCATAGCACGAATTATACTCCAATCGTTTCCGGAGCGTCGTTGCGCTGGCGTTTCAATCTGTTTCTCTACGTTACCTAATCGGGAAGCGTGACGGGCCGATGCCCGGAACGGAGGCGTTTCCGGTCATCGGCCCGCGTTACGGCCTGTCACAACAGCGTCACGAAAAGCGTTGCCGCAGCGCAACAAACCACTCTGCGCGGCTGCGACGAAGCTTCAGGGCCGTGTCATGGCGGGCTCAGCGTCGCGAGAATACTGGCCGCATCGCTCACTTCGAACTTGCCGGGTGCCTCGACATGCAGCGCCTTGACCACGCCGTCGTCGACCACCATCGCGTAGCGCTGGGAACGGATTCCCATGCCGCGCGCCGACAAATCCTGCTCCAGACCGAGGGCTCGGGTGAAAGCCGCGCTTCCGTCCGCCATCATGCGCACCTTGCCCGAGGTGTGCTGATCGCGTGCCCACGCGCCCATCACGAACGCGTCGTTGACGGATACGCACCAGATTTCGTCGATACCAGCAGTACGCAATTTCTCTGCCTGCTCGACATAGCCCGGCACGTGCTTCGCCGAACAGGTGGGCGTGAACGCGCCCGGCAATCCGAAGATCACCACGCGCTTGCCCGCCGTCTGCTCGCGCACGTCGAAGCTGTTCGGCCCGATCGTGCAGCCCTCGCGTTCGTCTTCGATCAATTCGTAAACGGTCGCCTGGGGAAGCTTTTCACCTACCTGAATCATGCTCGTTCCTTCGCATCGATGCGGAGCACGCTCGCACGGTCTCGTGCCGCAGTGGAGTATTCATCCGGCGACAGTGACCCGATCCGCTTCACAACCACGAAGAGGGCACTTGTCCATGCCGCGCGTGCAATCCAACGCGGCCTTTTTGCCGTTCCACCCGCCACGCTCGTGCAGTTCTGCTGCGCGTAATCAGCCATCAAGCAAGATTACGCCGCAGAAAGCCCGCTCCTGCGTGAACCTCAGTCCGCCTGCTTGCGCAGGAAGGCCGGGATGTCGTACGTGTCGACGCCCTTTTCCTGCAGCGCCTGCACGTGCGAAGCAGCCGTATCACGCGAGGTGCGCCACACTGCCGGCGTATCCAGCGAACCGTAGTCCGCCGTCGCTGCGTGATGCGGCGTGTACGCATGTTGCATTGCGCCCACCGGCTGGTTGTCCGTACCCGTGCGCAGCAGCGTCATCGGTGCCGATTGCTGCTTCTTCGCAGCGCGGCCCAGACCCGTTGCCACTACCGTCACGCGCAGCGCATCGCCCATTGCGTCGTCGTACACCGCGCCGAAAATCACGGTCGCGTCATCGGCAGCATAGCTCTTAATCGTGTTCATCACTTCGCGCGTTTCCGACAGACGCAGCGAACGGCTCGACGTGATGTTCACCAGCACGCCACGCGCGCCCGACAGATCGACGCCTTCCAGCAGCGGGCTCGCAACGGCCTGTTCCGCCGCGAGACGCGCGCGATCGACGCCAGCCACCGTCGCCGTGCCCATCATCGCCTTGCCCTGCTCGCCCATCACCGTTTTCACGTCTTCGAAGTCGACGTTCACCAGACCGTCGACGTTGATGATTTCCGCGATACCGGCAACTGCGTTGTTGAGCACGTCGTCAGCGCACTGGAAGCACTTGTCCATCTCGGCGTCATCGCCCATCACCTCGAACAGCTTGTCGTTCAGGACGACGATCAGCGAGTCGACGTGATCCTCCAGTTGCTGCGAACCGGCTTCGGCGACGCGCATGCGCTTGCCGCCTTCGAACTCGAAAGGCTTGCTGACGACACCAACCGTCAGAATGCCCATTTCCTTGGCGATCTGCGCGACCACGGGTGCTGCGCCCGTGCCCGTGCCGCCGCCCATGCCTGCCGTGATGAACACCATGTGCGCGCCACGCAGTGCGTCCGCGATGCGCTCACGTGCTTCTTCTGCTGCCGAGCGGCCCATTTCCGGCTTCGCGCCTGCGCCAAGACCCGTGTTGCCCAACTGGATGACATTGGGCGCGCGCGAGCGCGACAGCGCCTGTGCGTCCGTGTTCATCACGATGAAGTCGACGCCTTGCACGCCGCGATTGATCATGTGCGTGACTGCATTGCCGCCCGCACCACCGACGCCCACCACCTTGATGATGGTGCCGTTGGTTTCCGTTTCCAGCATCTGGAATTCCATGTTGCCTCCGTCAAGAAAAAAAGAACCACTTCCTCGGCCGTTATTCGGCAAGAGATCGGGCAACCTCCTGTCGCGCGCCGGCCGCCGGCACCGGCGCGAATTTCCCTTTTGCTTCGAATTCTTTTAGAAATTGCCGAGGAACCAGTCCTTCATCCTCGTGAACACCTGACCCATCGATCCCGACTGCACCGCGACCTTGCGGCCACGCATGCGTTGCGAGCGTCCTTCGACGAGCAGACCCATTGCCGTCGAATAGCGCGGATTGCGCACCACGTCCGCGAGACCGCCTGCATACTCCGGCACGCCGATACGCACCGGCTTCAGGAAAATGTCTTCACCCAGTTCGACCATGCCCGGCATCATCGACGCGCCGCCCGTCAGCACGACGCCCGAGCTCAGCAGCTCTTCGTAACCCGACTCGCGCACCACCTGCTGCACGAGCGAAAACAGTTCTTCGACGCGCGGCTCGACCACGGCCGCGAGCGCCTGACGCGACAGCGTGCGAGGACCGCGCTCGCCCAGACCCGGCACTTCGATCATCTCGTCGGGATCGGCGAGTGCCTGCTTCGCGATGCCGTAGCTGACCTTGATGTCTTCGGCATCCGGCGTCGGCGTGCGCAGCGCCATCGCGATATCGCTCGTGATCTGGTCGCCGGCAATCGGGATCACGGCCGTATGACGGATCGCGCCTTCGCTGAAGATGGCAATGTCCGTCGTGCCGCCGCCGATATCGACCAGCACCACGCCGAGTTCTTTCTCGTCTTCCGTCAGCACCGCGAGCGACGACGCGAGCGGCTGCAGGATCAGATCGTTCACTTCGAGGCCGCAGCGGCGCACGCACTTGACGATGTTCTGCGCCGCGCTCACCGCGCCCGTGACGATATGCACCTTCACTTCGAGGCGGATGCCGCTCATGCCGATCGGCTCGCGCACATCTTCCTGGCCGTCGATGATGAATTCCTGCGTCAGGATGTGCAGAACCTGCTGATCGGTCGGAATGTTGATCGCCTTGGCCGTCTCGATCACACGCGCGACGTCCGTCTGCGTCACTTCCTTTTCCTTGATCGCGACCATCCCGCTCGAATTGAAGCTGCGGATATGGCTGCCAGCGATCCCGGTGAACACGTTCGTGATCTTGCAGTCGGCCATCAGTTCGGCTTCTTCGAGCGCTCGTTGAATGGACTGCACCGTGGCCTCGATGTTCACCACGACGCCTTTCTTGAGCCCTTTCGATTCGCTCTGGCCGAGTCCGATCACCTCGTAATGACCTTCGCCCTTCAGCTCGGCGACGATGGCGACCACTTTCGCCGTGCCGATGTCGAGGGCTACCAGCAGATCTTTATAGTCTTTACTCATAGCGTGCTCATTGCGTGTGATGTCCTGTTACTTCTTGCCCTTGTCGGGTTCCGTAATGAAGCGCATGCCTGCCGCACGAATGGCGAAACCGTTCGGATAACGCAAGTCCGCATATTCGATGTCCTTCCCCCAACGTTGCGTCACCGCGCCCCATGCCGCGGTGAGCCGCTTGCAGCGGTCGTAGAGCGTGTCCTGATTGCGCTCGCGTCCAATTTCGACCTGCATGCCGTTCGACAGCTTCACCGTCCACGCAAAGCGTGGTGTCAGTGTCACTTCATCCGGCGTCGCCCCTACGGGCGCGAACCACTTCTTGAAGTCCTGATAACGCGCGACGACTTCTTTCGCCGACCCATCCGGGCCATCGAACGCGGGCAGCTCTTCTTCGAGCTCGCCCTGGTTCGCCGTGAACACCTCTCCGTCGGTGCTCACCAGCTGATCGGCTCCCCATGTGCCGAGCGGCTTGTACTCTTCGAGCGTCACCGCGAGCGCATTCGGCCACACGCGGCGCACGCTCGCGTGACGCACCCATGGCATCTGTTCGAACGCCTGGCGCGCCGTGTCGAGATCGACGGTGAAGAAGTTGCCCTTCAACCGGCCGACCACACCCGCGCGCACCGTCGGCGAGTTGATGTGCTCGGTGTCGCCGTCGATACGGATCTCGCGCAGCGTGAAGTTCGGGCGCTGGATCAGCCAGTACGCGCCCGCCGCCAGCAGCACGAGCAGCAACAACGCGTGCAACGCGTTGGCGGCGAGATTGAGCTGGCGTACGTTGTTCCACATGATCCGGGCGCGATCCTCTTAGTCCTTCAGCGTCAATGCAAGCACCTTCACCACCAGTTCCTGGTAGCTGATGCCGACAGCACGCGCGGCCTTCGGCGGCAACGAGTGGTCCGTCATGCCGGGCGCCGTGTTCACTTCCAGGAAATACGGATTGCCTTCGCCGTCCAGCATGAAGTCGGCGCGGCCCCAATCGGTGCAGCCGAGCACGTCGAACGCCTGGCGCGCGATCTTCTTCAGGCGCGCTTCTTCGTCGGCGGCAATGCCGCATGGAATCAGGTACTGCGTGTCGTTGGCGATGTACTTCGCGTGATAGTCGTAGAACTCGCCGGCGGGCACGATGCGGATGACGGGCAGATCGAGATCGCCCGCGATGCACGCCGTGTACTCACCGCCGCCTTCGATGCTCTTTTCGACGACGACGATCTTGTCGAACTTCACCGCTTCTTCGAGCGCGGGCACGAGCGCATCGGCCGTCTTCACCTTGATGACGGCGACGCTCGAACCTTCGCTCGCCGGCTTCACGAACAGCGGCAAGCCGAGCTTCGCGACGATGTCCTTCGCGCGCGCGGCGTAGTCGTCGCCGCGCAGCACCGCTTCGAACGGCGGCGTCGGCACGCCCAGTTGCTGCCACACGAGCTTCGTGCGGAACTTGTCGAGACCGAGCGCCGAGCCGAGCACGCCGCTGCCCGTATAACGGATGCCGTAGAAATCGAGCGCGCCCTGAATCTGGCCGTTCTCGCCGTAGCCGCCATGCAGCGCGTTGAACGCGCGCACGAAGCCTTCGTCCTTCAACGCCGCAAGCGGACGCTCGGACGGATCGAACGGATGCGCGTCGACGCCCGCATCGCGCAGCCCTTGCAGCACGAGACGGCCCGAGTTCAGCGACACTTCACGCTCGGCGGACACACCGCCGAGAAGGACCGCGACCTTGCCAAAAGATTTAGGATCGATACTGCTCATTTCGCACCTTCGTTTCCCGCAAGCCGACCCGGCACGCTGCCGATCGAACCTGCACCCATCGTGATCACCACATCGCCGTCGCGCACAATTGCAGCGAGCGCGTCCGGCACTTCATCCACTGATTCGACAAACACCGGCTCGACCTTGCCCACCACGCGGATCGAACGCGTGAGCGCACGGCCGTCCGCTGCGACGATAGGCGCTTCGCCCGCTGCGTAGACTTCCGTCAGCACGAGCGCATCGACCGTCGACAGCACCTTCACGAAATCTTCGAAGCAGTCGCGCGTGCGCGTGAAGCGGTGCGGCTGGAATGCGAGCACGAGACGCTTGTCGGGGAATGCGCCACGCGCCGCCGCAATCGTCGCGGCCATTTCGACGGGGTGATGGCCGTAATCGTCGACGAGCGTGTAGGCGCCGCCGCCCGTCACGCTCACTTCGCCGTAGCGCTGGAAACGCCGGCCGACGCCGTTGAAATCCGCGAGCGCTCGCTGGATATCGGCATCTTTCACCTCAAGTTCAGTCGCAATTGCAATTGCGGCCAACGCGTTCTGCACGTTGTGGAGACCAGGCAGGTTCAAAACGATGTCGATAGGCGCCGCGTCTTCGCGCATCGCCGTGAAATGCATCTTGCCTTCGTGCGCTTCGACATTGACCGCGCGCACCTGCGCGTCGGGCGCGAAGCCGTAACGGATGATCGGCTTCGACACGAACGGCAGAATCTCCTTCACGTTCGGATCGTCGACGCACAGCACCGCAATACCGTAGAACGGCAGACGGTGCGTAAATTCAATGAACGCCTGCTTGAGCCGCGCGAAGTCGTGGCCGTAAGTGTCCATGTGATCGGCGTCGATGTTCGTGATGACTTCGATCACCGGGAACAGGTTCAGGAACGACGCATCCGATTCATCCGCTTCGGCGACGATGAAATCGCCCGTACCGAGGCGCGCATTCGCGCCCGCGCTGATCAGCCGCCCGCCGATCACGAACGTCGGATCGAGACCGCCCGCCGCGAGCACGCTCGCCACCAGCGACGTCGTGGTCGTCTTGCCGTGCGTGCCGGCAATCGCGATGCCCTGCTTCAGGCGCATCAGTTCCGCGAGCATCACCGCGCGCGGCACGATGGGAATACGGCGATGGCGCGCGGCCAGCACTTCCGGGTTGTCGCTGCGCACGGCCGTCGAAACGACAACGGCATTCGCGCCTTCGATGTTCTCCGCGTCGTGACCGATCGCGATGCGCGCGCCGAGCGCGGCGAGGCGCTCCGTCACCGCATTGCGCGACAGGTCCGAACCGCTCACCTGATAGCCGAGATTGACGAGCACTTCGGCGATGCCGCTCATGCCCGCGCCGCCAATCCCGACGAAGTGAATGTGTTTGACGATATGTTTCATTGCTGCTTTCCTTCCGGGCTCAGGCTCGGTGTCACGCCTGCCACCGTTGCGCAGATCTGCGCGACCTGTTCGGTGGCATCGGGTTTCGCGAGCGAGCGCGAACGCTCCGCCATCTCAGCGAGCGACGCCCGCGTCTGGCTGCGCAACCAGTCGGCGAGGTTATCCACCGACAGGTCGCGTTGTTGCACGAGCAGCGCCGCGCCGTGATCGGCGAGAAACGCTGCGTTAGTTGTCTGGTGATCGTCGACGGCGTACGGGAACGGCACGAAGAATGCCGCCACGCCCACCGCCGCGATCTCGGCGACTGTCATCGCGCCCGAACGGCAGATCACGAGATCGGCGTTCGCATAGGCGCTCGTCATGTCGTCGATGAACGGCACGAGTTGTACGTCGTCACCCGTCGCGATGCCTGCTGCTTCGTAGTTCGCGCGCAATGCGTCGATATGCTTTGCGCCCGCCTGATGCACGATGCGCGGACGCTCTTGCGGTGCGAGTTGCGCCAGCGCGTGAGGCACCACTTCATTCAATGCCGCCGCGCCCAGGCTGCCGCCCACCACCAGCACGTTAAGCGGTCCACTACGCGCCGCGTAGCGTGCTTTGGGTGCTGGCGTGCGCGCAAGTTCCTCACGAATTGGATTACCCGTCCATTCCGCATGCGGCAACGCATCCGGAAACGCGACGAGCACGCGCTTGGCGAGCTTCGCGAGCACCTTGTTCGCGAGACCGGCGATCGAATTCTGTTCGTGCAGCACGAGCGGCGTGCCGCTCAATGCCGTCATCACGCCCGCAGGGAACGTGATGTAGCCGCCCATGCCGAGCACGACATCGGGCTTCACGCGACGCAGCACCGACAGACTCTGCATGCACGCGCGCAGCAGATTCACGGGCAGCATCAGCTTGGTCTTCATGCCCTTGCCGCGCAGGCCGCCGAACTGCACGTACTCCATCGGAATGCCGTGTTTCGGGACGAGCGTCGCTTCCATGCCGGCGGGATTGCCGAGCCACACGACACGCCAGCCCCACGCCTGCATCAGGTGCGCGACGGCGAGGCCCGGGAACACGTGTCCCCCGGTGCCTCCCGCCATCACCATCAGCGTGCGTTGTTGCATCGTCATACCTTGCCCCCGCGCATGAGGACCCGGTTCTCGTAGTCGACCCGCATCAGCACCGCAACCGCGACGCAGTTCAGCAAAATGCCCGAGCCGCCGTAGCTGACGAGCGGCAGCGTGAGACCCTTGGTCGGCAGCAGGCCGAGGTTCACGCCCATGTTGATGAAGGTCTGCGCGCCGAACCAGATGCCGACGCCCTTCGCGACCAGACCTGCAAACGTGCGGTCGAGTGCGAGCGCCTGACGGCCGATCTCGAACGAACGGCGCACGATCCAGTAAAACATCAGGATCACGACGAGCACGCCGACGAAACCGAGTTCCTCGCCGATCACGGCGAGAATGAAGTCGGTGTGCGCTTCGGGCAGATAGTTGAGCTTCTCGACACTGCCGCCGAGTCCCACGCCAAACCATTCACCACGGCCGAACGCGATCAGCGAGTGCGTCAACTGATACGCCTTGCCTTGTGCATAACGGTCATCCCACGGATCGAGGTACGCGAAGATCCGCTCGCGACGCCACGGCGACGCCCACACGAGCAACGTGAATGTACCGACCGCCGTCGCCACCAGTCCGCCGAAAATCTTGCCGTTCACGCCGCCGAGGAACAGCAGACCCATCGCGATCGCCGCGATCACCATGAACGCGCCCATGTCCGGCTCGAGCAGCAGCAGCATGCCGACCACGCCGACGGCGAAACCCATCGGCAGAAAGCCCTTGGCGAAGCTGTGCATGTATTCCTGCTTGCGCACCGTGTAGTTCGCCGCGTAGATCGTCACGGCGAGCTTCATGATTTCCGACGGCTGCATGTTCGTGATGCCGAGGGGAATCCAGCGGCGCGCGCCGTTCACGCCCTTGCCTACGTGCGGGATCAGCACGATCACGAGCGTGACGAGCGCGATCAGAAAGAGCTTCGGCGCGTATTTGTCCCACGTCGAAATGGGGATGCGGAACGCGATCACGCCCGCCACCGATCCCATCACGACAAAGAGGATCTGGCGCACGAGGAATGCATAGTCGTGATACGCCGCGTACTTCGGCGAGTCCGGCATCGTAATCGACGCCGAGTACACCATCACGATGCCGAGACCCAGCAGCGCGACGACCACCCACAGCAGCGAGTGGTCATAGTCGAGCATCCGCGAGCGCAGCGGACGCACGCCGTTGACGGCGCTCGACAGCCCGCCCGTGCGCGACGTGCGCTCGGCTGCCGCCGCGCCACCTGCGGAGCCGCGCTGTTTGCCGAGTTGCGACCCGAAGCGTTCCGTCCAGCTCATATCATCGTCCCCCGTTCGGCAGCGATGTCTTCGACCGCGCTCTTGAACACTGCGGCGCGATGCGCGTAACCCTTGAACATGTCGAAGCTGGCGCACGCGGGCGACAGCAGGACGGCGTCGCCCGGCTGCGCGACGGCGCTGGCTGCGCGCGTCGCTTCTTCAAGCGTCGCGTGATCGGTCATTGCGATGCCCGTATGGGCGAGCGCCACGCGAATCTGCGGCGCGTCGCGGCCGATCAGCATCACCGCGCGGCACCAGCGCATCACCGGCTCGGCGAGCGGATCGAATTCCTGGCCCTTGCCGTCGCCGCCCGCGATCAGCACGACGCGCTGCGCGAGGCCGTCGAGCGCTGCGACCGTTGCGCCGACATTGGTGCCCTTGCTGTCGTCGACGTAATCCACACCGTCGATCGATGCAATCAGTTCGACGCGATGCGGCTCGCCGCGATACTCGCGCAAGCCGTGCAACAGCGGCGCGCCTGGCAGACCGATGGCGCGCGCGAGCGCGAACGCGGCCAGCGCGTTCGTCGCGTTGTGCAACCCACGGATACGCAGCGCGTCAGCGGGCATCAGACGCTTCAGCCCGATGTTCGGCGGCGTCGTGGATTCGCTCTTGCGACGGCGCGTGGGCGCGGGTTCGTCGGTCGCGTCGCGGTCGTGCGCATCGACGAGCCAGATCATGCCGCTCTCGCGCATCAAGCCGAGGTCGCCGTCACGCGCCGGTTCGCCGACGCCGAACGTCACCACCTGCGCGCCGCCTGGCTGCGACGGCGCGAGCGCCATCACGCGCGCGTCGTCGCGGTTGAGCACGCGCACCGTGTTCTTGCCGAAAATCTTGCCCTTCGCCGCGGCGTACGCATCGAGACCGCCGTGCCAGTCGAGGTGATCCTGCGTGATGTTCAGGATCACGGCGGCGTCCGGCTCGAACGTGTGCGCGGTTTCCAGCTGGAAGCTCGACAGCTCGAGCACCCATACGTCGGGCAGCGCGGTGTTGTCGATCGCTTCCGTCAACTTGTCGAGCGCGGCCGGGCTGATGTTGCCCGCGACCGCGACCTTCTTGCCCGCGCGCTCGCACAACAGGCCCGTCAGACTCGTCGTGGTGGTCTTGCCGTTCGTACCCGTGATCGCGATCACCTTCGGCGCGTAGCCGCTTTCGCCGAGCGTGCGCAACGCTTGCGCGAAGAATTCGAGTTCGCCCCACACGGGGATATCACGTTCGCGCGCGGCGGCGATCAGCGGCACGAGATCGGCGGCGAGCGGCGACAGACCCGGACTGATCGCAACCAGTTCGACGCCTTCCAGCAGCACCTCGGAAAACGGCCCGCCGACAAAATCCCCGTCGATGCCATGCGCTTCGAGCGCGGACAGATTCGGCGGCACTTCGCGCGTGTCGGCAATGCGCAGGCGGCAACCATGCCGCGCGCACCAGCGCGCCATCGCGAGGCCCGATTCACCGAGCCCCAGCACGAGCACCATCGGCTTTTGCCGATCCCGAAACTTCTCGCCAAACATCGACTGCTTCCCCTTGCTTTGCGACTTGCTTGCGACTTTAAGTACGACTCGAATGCGGCTTAACGCAACTTGAGCGTGGACAAACCGAACAGGCACAACATCAGCGTGATGATCCAGAAACGCACCACCACTTGCGTTTCCTTCCAGCCCGACAATTCGAAGTGGTGATGCAGCGGCGCCATCTTGAAGATGCGGCGGCCTTCACCGAAACGCGCCTTCGTGAACTTGAACCACGTGACTTGCAACATCACCGACACCGTCTCGGCGACGAAAATCCCGCCCATGATGAACAGCACGATTTCCTGACGCACGATCACGGCGATCGTGCCGAGCGCGCCACCTAGCGCGAGCGCGCCGACGTCGCCCATGAACACCTGCGCCGGGTGCGTGTTGAACCAGAGGAATGCGAGCCCTGCCCCGCCCATCGCCGAGCAGAAGATCAGCATTTCGCCCGCGCCCGCGATGTGCGGGAACAGCAGGTATTTCGAATAGACGGCACTGCCCATCACGTACGCGAACACGCCGAGCGACGAGCCGACCAGCACGACGGGCATGATGACGAGGCCGTCGAGACCGTCGGTGAGATTCACTGCGTTGCTCGAACCGACGATCACGAAATACGTCAGCGCGATGAAGCCCCACACGCCAAGCGGATAGGTCATCGACTTGAGGAACGGCAGCAACAGGTCGGCACGCGCGGGCAGGCCCATCGAAAGGCCGCTGCGCACCCACGCCATGAACAGGTCGAACACGCGCACGTTGCTCGCTTCCGACACGCTGAACGCGAGATACACGGCTGCGAAGAGACCAATCACCGACTGCCAGAAATATTTTTCGCGCGACGACATGCCGCGCGGGTCCTTGTAGACGACCTTGCGGTAGTCATCCACCCAGCCGATCACGCCGAAGCCGAACGTGACGAGCATCACGATCCAGATAAAGCGGTTGGTCAGGTCGGCCCACAACAGCGTGGACACGGCGATGCCGATCAGAATCAGCACACCGCCCATCGTCGGCGTGCCCGATTTCACGAGGTGCGTCTGCGGGCCGTCCTTACGCACGGCCTGGCCGACCTTCATCTGCGCGAGCTTGCGGATCACCCACGGGCCGCAGACGAGCCCGATCAGCAGCGCGGTGATCGTCGCCGCGACAGCACGAAACGTCAGATAACTGAACACGCGCAAAAAGCCTACGTCGTTCTGCAGCCATTGCGCCAGCGCCAGTAACATACTTCTGTCCTTCTCTTTCAGTGCGCGCCGGGCGCGTTGCCCGGTGCAGCGGGTTGTGGACTCGTAACGGCGTCCACCACGCGCTCCATTTTCATGAAGCGCGAGCCTTTCACGAGATACGTCGCAGCCGCGCCGTAACCGGCCTGCTGCAATTGCGCGACGAGCGTGTTCACGTCGTCGCAATGGTGTGCTTCGCTGCCGTACGCGGCGCAGGCATAGCGCGATGCATCGCCCAGCGCATACAGCGCATCGATGCCGCGTTGCTTCGCGTACGCGCCGACTTCGCGATGAAACTCCGCGCCGTTGTCGCCGACTTCGCCCATGTCGCCCATCACCAGCACGCGCGGCGACGGACGCTCAGCGAGCACGTCGATGGCGGCGAGCATGGAGTCGGGATTCGCGTTGTAGGTGTCGTCGATCACGGTCGCGCCTGCCATCGAGCCGAGCACTGCGCGCTTCACCTGCAAGCGGCCCTTCACTGCGCCAAATGCTTCGAGACCGCGCTTGATCGCTTCAAGCGAAACACCTGAGGCGAGCGCTGCCGCCGTCGCTGCCAGAGCGTTGTGCGCGTTGTGCGCGCCGAGCACTTGCAGCGTGACGTCGACGTGGCCTTCGGGCGTATCGATGCTCAACTGATTGCCGTCGAGCGTGCCTTGGACCGCAGCTTCTGTCGTGCGTTCGTCTGTGTTCAGCGCGAAATCGACGATACGATTGCCCGTTGCCGCGACGCGCCAGATGCCGGCATAGGCATCGTTGGCCGGGAACACGGCGACGCCTTCGGCTTTAAGCGCGTGAATCACGCTCGCGTGTTCGAGCGCGACGGCCTCGACAGTCGCCATGAATTCCTGATGCTCGCGCTGCGCGTTGTTGACGACCGCGACAGTCGGCTCGGCGATCGTGCCGAGCAGTGCCGTTTCACCCGGATGGTTCATGCCGAGTTCAACGACGGCGAGCTGATGCGTTTCGTTCAGACGGAACAGCGTCAGCGGCAAGCCGACGTCGTTGTTGAAATTGCCGGCCGTCGCAAGACGCGATTGCTCACCGACAGCCGCCGCGAAGATCGACGAGATCATTTCCTTGACCGTCGTCTTGCCGTTGCTGCCCGTGACTGCGACGAGCGGCATCGCAAAGCGGCGACGCCAGCCGTTGGCCAATGCGCCCAACGCCGTGCGCGTATCGCCCGTCACGCGCAATGCGGGCACGTTGAAGTTGTCCGGCGTGCGGGTGACGAGCACCGCGCTCACGTTGCGCGCGGCGACGTCGGCCAGAAAATCGTGCGCGTCGAAACGCTCGCCCTTCAGCGCGACGAACAGATCGCCGGGACCGCACGAACGGCTGTCCGTCGAAACACGCTCGCACGCGACCGATTCGTCGCCCGTCACGCTTGCGCCTGGAATCAGTGCGGCGGCTTCACGCAGCGTGAACATCATGATTCGCTACCTCCGCGTGCGTGCGTGGTGCGTGCAGCCAGCGCGAGCCGCGCGTGATCCTGATCCGAGAACGCGCGCTTCTTGCCCATGATTTCCTGCGTCGATTCGTGACCCTTGCCCGCCAGCACGATGACGTCCTCGCGCGCCGCGCAACGCACGGCTTGCAGGATCGCGCTCGCGCGGTCTTCAATGCGGCGCGCCTTCGACGCGTCCTTCATGCCGGCCGCGATCTGGTCGATGATTTTTTGCGGATCTTCGCTGCGCGGGTTGTCGCTCGTAACGACGACGCCATCGGCGCAGCGCTCCGCGATTTCACCCATCAACGGACGCTTGGTCGCGTCGCGGTCGCCGCCGCAGCCGAACATGCAGATCAGCTTGCCGCCGCGCGCATCGGCGATCGGGCGCAATGCTGTCAGTGTCTTTTCGAGCGCATCCGGCGTGTGCGCAAAGTCGATCACGACGAGTGGCTCGTCGTTCTGCAGGCGGCCGCCGAGGCGCTCCATCCGGCCGTTCACCGATTCGAGCTTCGCGAGTTGCGCGACCGCGGCGTCGAACGGCACGTCGGATGCGAGTAGCGCGCCGAGCACGCCGAGCAGATTGCTCACGTTGAACGTGCCGAGCGTGTTGACCTCGATGTCGGTATTGCCCCAGTCCGACGCGATGTGGAACGCCGTGCCCGTCGCCGTCGCGCGCACATTGGACGCGACGATCGACGCGTCGGCCTGCACGTCGGCGTGCGATTGAAGCGCGTATGCGATGGTTTTCGCGTGACCTTTCGTGCTTGCGATCAGGCGGCGGCCCGCTTCGTCATCGGCGTTGATGACGGCGGCCTTCAGTTCGGGCCACGCGAACAGGCGCGCTTTCGCGGCTTCGTAGGCTTCGAATGTGCCGTGATAGTCGAGGTGATCCTGCGTGAGATTCGTGAACACGGCGACACTGAACGCGGTGCCGTTCACGCGCCCCTGATGCAGCGCGTGCGACGACACTTCCATCGCGACGGCCTTCGCACCCGCGGCGCGCAAATGCGCGAGGTTGCGTTGCAGTTGCGGTGCGTCGGGCGTCGTGAAGCCTGTGTACACGAGGTGGCCCGGCATGCCGCTGCCCAGCGTGCCGATGATCGCGCACGGCTGGCCGAGCGCTGTCAGCGCGGCCGAAATCCAGTTCGTACACGACGTCTTGCCGTTCGTGCCCGTCACGCCGATCACGCGCATCGCGTCGCTCGGATCGCCGTACCACGCGCTCGCGATTGTGCCTGCCAGTTCGTTCAGGCTCGGCACGGCGAACATCGTCGCGGCGTCGATATCGCCCGCAAAACCGTCCGACTGCACGAGCACGGCAGCCGCGCCGCGCTCGATCGCGTTCGCGATGAACGGGCGGTTGTCCGCGCCGTCGACGGCATACGCGAGAAACACGTCGCCTGCCGCGATCTTGCGGGTATCGGCGTGCAAATGTGCGCCTGGCTGCACGCGTGCGCGCAGCCAGGTTAGCGCGTCAGCAATCTGCTGTTGCGCTGGATGAGAAGAACGCAGCGCACTCATCTAACAACTCCGGGGCGGTTCTTCGTACTGTCTGAAATCTGCAGCTTCTTCGGCGCGGCGTGCGTCGAAAGTTTCTTTGCACCGTTGTTTGCGCCGTTCGCGGCAGGTTGCGACGCGGCGGCAGGCTTCGCGGGATTCATTTCGTCCGACACGACCATCTGCTTGACGGGCTGATCGGGCGGTACGTTCAGCGAGCGCAGCGTGTCGCCGACGATCGACGAGAACACCGGACCCGACACCTGGCCGCCGAAGTGGCTGCCCGCCGTCGGTTCGTCGACAGACACGGCCACCACGATGCGCGGATTCGGCATCGGCGCCATGCCGACGAACGACGCGCGGTACTTGCTGTGGTCATAGCCACGGCCGACGTGCTTGTACGCCGTACCCGACTTGCCGCCTACGCGATAGCCGGGCACGGCCGCATCCGGCGACGTACCGCCAGGCGACACAACGGTTTCGAGCATCGCGCGGACTTCGCGCGCGGTGGTCGGCGCGAAGACTTGCGTGCCAGTGGCCGGCTGGTCTTTCGGTATGCGGAAAATCGACACGGGCAGGATCCGGCCGTCGTTCGCGATGGCCGTGTAGGCGCGGCCCAGCTGGAACAGCGACACGGACAGACCGTAGCCGTACGACATCGTCGCCTGCTCGATACGGCGCCAGCTCTTCCAGGGGCGCAGACGGCCCGCCGCCGCGCCCGGGAAACCGACCTTCGGCGCCTGACCGAGACCAATGCCCGTATACATGTTCCACATCTCTTCGGGCCTGAGCTGCATCGCGATCTTGGTCGCGCCGATGTTGCTCGACTTCTGGATCACGCCGCCGACCGTCAGCACGCCGAAGCCGGAGTCGTCGGTGATGGGTGCGCCGTCCAGCACGAAACGGCCGCCACCCGTATCAACCAGTGTAGTCGGCGTAACGCGGTGCAGATCGAGCGCGAGCGACACCGTGAACGGCTTCATGATCGAGCCCGGCTCGAACGTGTCGGTCAGGATGCGGTTGCGCAGCTGCTCGCCCGTCAGATGCGAGCGGTCGTTCGGGTTATAGGTCGGATAATTGACGAGCGCGAGCACTTCGCCCGTTTGCACGTCGATCACCATCGCGGCGCCCGCTTTGGCCTTGAACTTCTGCACGGCCGCCTTCAGGTTCGTGTACGCGATGTACTGGATCTTGCTGTCGATCGACAGGTCGACGTCGGCGCCGTTGTGCGGCACGACCTGCTCGTCCACGTCTTCGACGATATGGCCGAGACGGTCCTTGATCACGCGACGGCTGCCCGCCACGCCCGCGAGCATCTTCTGGTCGCCGAGTTCGACGCCTTCCTGACCTTCGTCTTCGACGTTCGTAAAGCCGATCAGGTGAGCCGTGATTTCGCCTTCCGGATAAAAGCGCTTGTACTCGTTGCGCTGATAGATGCCGGGGATGCCCAGCGCTTCCACTTTCGCGGCCACCTCGACGGGCACCTGGCGCTTCACATAGACGAACGTCTTGTCTTCCGACAGCTTCTTGCGCAGCTCCGGCTGCGTCATGTCGAGCAGCTTGGCGAGATTGGCGAGCTTGTCCGCGCCGAGGTCGTCGGGCACCGACTCGGGAATCGCCCAGATTGCACGCACGGGCAGACTCGTTGCGAGCACGAGGCCGTTACGGTCGAGAATCTTGCCGCGCGTGGCCGGCAACTCCAGGCGGCGCTGATAGCGGCTTTCGCCCTGCTTCTGATAGAAGCCGTTACCCGGGCCCTGAATCCAGAACGCGCGCGCCGTCAACGCGACGAACGCCATGAAGAGCAGGAACACGACGAGCTTCGAGCGCCACATCGGCAGGCGCACCGAGAGAATCGGATTCGCCGAGAACGCGACGCTCTTGTTCTTGTTCGACGATTTCTTCATCGCGTGGCTCCACGAGCTTTCGCGACCGACGCCGGGGTCGGCGCCGAGACCGGGATCGGCGCGTCTTCGGCCTTGGCGGAGCCGGCGTCGAGCGTCAGATATTGCGTGCGTCCCGTGGTCGCGCCCTGCATCTTGAGAGAATCAGTCGCGATCTGCTCGATGCGCGAGGTCTTCGACAACGCGCTCTGCTGATATTGAAGCTGCGAATAGTCCTGCTGCAGCTGGCGCTCCTGCGATTGGGCGCGCTGCAACTGGATAAAGAACTGACGCTGCTGATTGGTCGCGTTGACGACGGAAAGCGCACAACCCATCACGACGATCAGCAGGAAGATATTGAGGCGGTTCATGGCGCGATCCGCTCCGCGACGCGCATCACGGCGGAACGGGCGCGGGGGTTCGCGGCGACTTCGGCGTCGCTCGCGAATACGCGGCCAATCAGTTTGAGCGGCGGGCTCGGCAGGTCGACGGCGCGGATCGGCAGACGGCGATCAACAGCAGGCGCATTCGAGTGCGCCTGCATGAACCGCTTGACGATCCGGTCTTCGAGCGAATGAAAGCTGATCACGACCAGCCGCCCCCCTTGCTCCAGCAACGACAATGCTGCTTCTAGTACGACTTGCAGCTCCGCAAGCTCTTGATTGATGTGAATCCGTATAGCTTGAAAGGTGCGGGTTGCCGGGTCCTTACCCTTCTCACGGGTTTTGACGACGTTAGCCACGATTTGGGCAAGCTCGCCCGTGCTGACGAGAGGCCCAAGACGGTCGGACTCTGCCCGGCGAGCAGCAAGCGCCTTTGCAATCTGAAAAGCAAACCGTTCTTCCCCATAATCCCGTATCACCTCCGTCATTTCCTGCACCGTGGCCCGAGCCAGCCAATCCGCGGCGGACTCGCCGCGCGTCGGGTCCATCCGCATGTCGAGCGGGCCGTCGGCGCGGAAACTGAAACCCCGCTCCGGGTCGTCGACTTGCGGCGACGACACGCCCAGATCCAGCAACACTCCCGACACACGCCCTACCCCGCGCTCGCTCATCGCGTCGCGCAGTGATGCGAAACTTTCATGCACGATCTCGAAGCGCGGATCGGCGATCTGCTGCGCGGTGGCAATGGCGAGCGGGTCCTTGTCGAAGCCGATCAGACGCCCCGATTCGCCCAGCTTTGCCAGCACCGCGCGGCTATGCCCGCCGCGCCCGAACGTGCCATCTATATAGATACCGTCCGCGCGCGTGACGAGCGCATTCACCGCTTCTTCGAGCAGCACCGTGCGATGCTGCAATTCGTTACTCATCGCAGGCGCCATATGTATTACCTGCGGTCAGAATGTGAAGTTCTTCAGAGACTCAGGCATGCCCTGCGACATCGCCGCCTGTTCCTGCGCGTCGTAGGTTTCCTTGTCCCAGATCTCGAACCGGCTTCCCATTCCCAGCAACATCACTTCTTTTTCCAGCTTCGCCGCCTGGCGCAACTCGGGCGCGATCAGCACGCGACCAGCCGTGTCCAGATCGACATCCGCAGCACTGCCGAGAAAGATCCGTTGAAACCATTTGGCTTCCATCGGCAAAGCGACGATCTTGGCGCGGAAGACTTCCCACTCAGGGCGCGGAAACAGCAACAGGCAGCCGTCCGGGTGACGCGTAATCGTCACTCGGCCTTCTGCCTGTCCTTGCAGCGCATCACGATAGCGAGACGGGACGGACATCCGCCCCTTCGCATCGAGTGTCAGCGCTGACGCCCCTTGGAACACTTCACTCCCCTTTTTTCAGGGCGCTGAAAGATGTCGCCCGATTCTGGAAATTTACCGAAGAAAGCGCGTTGGATCACACAAAAATACACTTTCTCACACTGTCTCCCACTTTAGAGTAACCCCCAACACGGGTCAAGGGAGACTGGCGGTTTTTTGACGAATTTTGTTTGCTAGAACAAGGACTTAGCGACGCCTGCTCAGGTGACGCCTAAAAATGGAAAATCGTTATAAATGAATGAACTAACGAAACTTGTGAAGGTGATACGTGAAATGTGCGAGGGAAGAGCGTGGAATAAAAGCGTTCCTGGCGGGTGAAAAGCGCGGGAAGACGGAAGATTTGGAGCGAATTTCCGGGGCGACGCGGGGTGCGCCGCCCACTTCGAACGGTTTTGCTTTAAACCAGATTACACGTGATACGCCGTGCGGGTCATGATCTTCGACGCGGCCCGCATCAGCGCGCGCGCCGGGAACGGCAACTCGACGCCACCCGCATCCGTTGCGGCCTTGCCGTGCGCGGCTTCATCGATACGCATCTGTTCGACGATCGCGCGCGACTCGTGATCGCCTTCCGGCAGCGTGGTCAGATGGCCGTCCAGATGAAGCTCCACCTGGCGCTCCGTCTCCGCCATGAAGCCGAGGCTCACTCGATCACCAAGGCGGCCGGCTGCAAGACCGATCGCGAGGGCGCCAGCATACCAGAGCGGATTGAGCAGGCTTGGACGCGAATTGAGCGCTTCGAGGCGCTTATACGTCCACGCGAGGTGATCCTCCTCTTCGCGCGCGGCATGCTCGAAGGCCTGCTTGAGCGCCGGCGAGCGCGTCGCCAGTTTTTGCGCCTGATACAGCGCCTGCGCGCATACCTCGCCGACGTGATTCACGCGCATCAAGCCCGCCGCGTGCGCGCGCTCCTCATCAGTCAGTTCGACTGGCTCCGTCGACGCGGGTGGAACGGGTAGCGGACGCGACATGCGCGACACCCCGGTCATTGAGCGTAAACCCCGATCGAACTCATTAATCAACTCATCAAGCAGCATTCTGGTCTCCACGACGCGGCGTCCGGATCGCTTCGCGCAAACCCCTGTCCATCAAGGCTTTGCGGCCGGTGGCAAGGAAAATTCCGAAGCGTTTAGGACAGCCGATTCTGGATTTTAGATCATGTTGCGTAAACGAAACAGCGCCCTGGTCGCCGCCCCGCTTTTTCTTTGTGCGCTTTGGTGTCTTTGCTACATTACGTGGCAACTTCTCGAAGAAGTTACGCAAGGTCGCAACACAGATAAATACTTGCCTTGCTTGAAAATAATTCGCAATTCCTTGGAGATCTTTCGATGAAAAAGTCGCTTCTCGCTCTGGCAGCATTGGGCGCGTTTGCTGGCGCCGCTCATGCTCAGAGCAGCGTGACGTTGTACGGCATTATTGACGAAGGTTTTAACTACACGAACCACGTGCAGACGGCAGCTGGCACTGGCCGTACGAACTCGAGCCTGTACAACCTGTCGAGCGGCGTTCTGCAAGGCAGCCGTTGGGGCCTGCGCGGTACCGAAGATCTGGGCGGTGGCCTGAAAGCGGTCTTCGTGCTGGAAAGCGGCTTCGACGTGAACTCCGGCAAGTCTGGTCAGGGCGGCGCGCTGTTCGGCCGTCAGGCTTATGTTGGTCTGTCGAGCCAGTTCGGTACGGTTACGATGGGTCGCCAGTATGACTCCGTGGTCGACTACGTCGGTCCGCTGGAAGCCGGCGACCAGTGGGGCGGCTACATCGCGGCTCACCCGGACGATCTGGACAACTTCAACAACGCAAACCGCGTGAACAACGCAATCAAGTTCACGAGCGCGAACTACGCCGGCCTGACGTTCGGCGGCATGTATAGCCTCGGTGGCGTTGCAGGCGCGACGGGCCGCAACCAGATCTGGTCATTGGGCGCTGGCTACAACAACGGTCCGCTGGTGTTGGGTGCTGGCTACTTGAACGTCCGCGATCCGAATACCTCGTTCTGGGGCAACGTGCCGAGCAGCGGCGCGAACCCGACGAACAACATCGGCAAGGTTACGGGCGTCCAGGGTAACCCGGTCATCTCGGGCTTCGCTACGGCCAACTCGTACCAGGTCGGCGGCGCAGGTGGTGCGTACACGTTCGGCGCAGCAACGGTCGGCGTGACGTATTCGTTCATCCAGTTCGGCAACCTCGGCACGGAAAACGTCACGGCTCCGGCTTACCGCGGCTCGGCAACGTTCAACAACGGCGAAATCAACTTCAAGTATCAGTTGACGCCGGCTCTCGTTCTGGGCGCAGCATACGATTACACGCGCCTCGCTTCGTTCAACGGTCATGGCGGCGCGCACTACAACCAGGGCGCAATCGGCGCAGACTACTTCCTGTCGAAGCGCACGGACGTCTACCTGATCGGCGTGTACCAGCACGCTTCGGGTACGGACTCGACGGGCCAGCAAGCAGTTGCTTCGATCAACGGTCTGACGCCGTCGAACTCGAACAACCAGTTGACGGCTCGCGTCGGTATCCGTCACAAGTTCTAATAAGTTGTGAAAGCGTAGTTACCCTCGAGGGCGCCTTAGGGCGCCCTTTTTTATTGGTCCGCCCGTCAGCCTGTCAAATAGAAAAGGCCCAACGGGATGAACCGTCAGGCCTTTTCGGGTCTCGTTTGCCGACTGTCGTGTCGATCTATACGCTAGTGGTCTCTCTCGCCTTTGCTCTTACCTGAGTGCGATTTTCACGCCCGGCCGTCACGCAATTCGCGACGCAGGATCTTGCCGACATTGCTCTTCGGCAGTTCCTTGCGAAACTCGACGATCCGCGGCCGCTTATAGCCGGTCAGTTGAGTCTTGCAGTACGCGAAGATGTCGGCGTCCGTGATCGCGTCGTCCTTCTTCACGATGTAAAGCTTCACCGCTTCGCCCGAATGCTCGTCGGGCACGCCAACAGCCGCCACTTCGAATACGCCGGGGTGCTTGGCGACCACGTCCTCGATCTCGTTCGGATAGACGTTGAAGCCCGACACCAGAATCATGTCCTTCTTCCGGTCGACGATCTTCACGAAGCCGTCGTCGTTGACGGTGGCAATGTCACCTGAACGGAAGAAGCCGTCGGACGTCATCACCTTCGCCGTTTCGTCCGGCCGGTTCCAGTAGCCCGCCATCACTTGCGGACCTCGAATACACAACTCGCCCGCCTGGCCGGGCGGCAGTTCATTGCCGTCGTCGTCGCGAATCGATACTTCCGTCGACGGCAGCGGCAGACCAATCGTGCCGCTGTATTCAGTGACCGTGGTCGGATTGCAGGTGACGCACGGCGACGTCTCCGACAAGCCGTAGCCTTCGACGATCGGCGCGTGCGTGCGCTCGTACCAGCGGTTCGCGACGGCTTCCTGCACGGCCATCCCACCGGCGTTCGCGACCAGCAGATTCGAGAAATCGAGCTTTGCGAAATCAGGATGATTGAGCATCGCGTTGTACAGCGTATTCACGGCGGGGAACGTCGTGATTTTGTAGCCGTGGAGCGACTTGATCATGCCAGCGATATCGCGCGGATTCGGAATCAGCACACCGAGGCCGCCCGTGCGGATCGTCAGCAGACCGCAAACCGTCAGCGCGAACACGTGGTATAGCGGCAGCGCGACAACGGTCACGAACTGGTCGATGTCGCCGCGCTTCTTGCGCGCCGGCTCAACCCACACATGCGACTGCAGCACGTTCGCGACCAGATTGCGGTGCAGGAGCGTTGCGCCCTTCGCGACGCCCGTCGTGCCGCCTGTGTACTGAAGAAACGCGACGTCGTCGGGACTCTGCTTCACGGGCGTGAACTTGCTGCGCGCGCCTGCGGAAATGGCATCGTTGAAGCTGACGTGGCCCGGCAGATTCCACGCGGGCACCATCTTCTTCACGCGACGTACGACGAAATTGACGATCAAACCTTTCGCGCCCATCAGATCGCCCATCGACGCGACGACGATATGCTTGATCGACGTATTGCGTACGATCGCCTGCAACGTCACCGCGAAATTCTCGAGCAGGATGATCGCTTCCGCGCCGCTGTCTTTCAGCTGGTGCTCGAGCTCGCGTGGCGTATACAGCGGGTTCACGTTCACGACGACGTAACCCGCGCGTAGGATCGCCGCAAGCGCGACCGGGTACTGCAAGACGTTGGGCATCATGATGGCAATGCGCGCGCCGCGCGCGATGCCCTTCGACTGGAGCCAACCGGCAAGCCGCGTCGACAGGCTGTCGAGTTCGCCGTACGTGATCTGCTTGCCCATGCAGGCGAATGCCGGCTTTGCGCGATATTCGCGGAAGCTCTCCTCCAGCATCGCAGTAACCGATTCGTATTGCGTCGGATCGATCTCTTTTGGCACGCCGGGCGGATACGACTTCAGCCAGACTTTTTCCATACGGCGTCTCCTCCGTGATTTTCGAATGGTCGTGCTAAAACCCGCATCGTAGCATGCGTACACGCGTCGATATTCGGGATAAGCCCCCAGTTAGACGCCGCACTCGAAAGCGCGAACCGGGGCGCTAAGGCGCAGCGGTTGCGTCCGCTGCGCATGCGAAAAGCGACTCAGGCTCGTTCGACCTCGACGAGACAGTCGTAGAAAGTGGCGGAGCCGCCGAGGTCGGTCAGCGCCTGGCTCGTGACCTGGTTGGCGTTGCGGCCGTCCGGCGCGAGCTTTTTCCACCAGATCGACAAGCCGACGACGAGCCCAACACGCGCCTTGTCGGTGACGCGTGCGCGTGCCTGCATCGAGCCGCGATCGTTGAAGATGCGGACCTGATCGCCGTCGTTGATGCCGCGTTCGCTTGCGTCGTCGGGATGGATATCGAGGTGCGGCTCGCCTTCCGTCGCACGCAGGCTTTCGACGTTCACGAACGTACTGTTGAGGAAATTGCGCGCGGGCGGAGAGATCATCGCGAGCGGATAACGGGCCGCGAGCTCGGGCGAACCGTCCGCCGACTCATAAGGCGGCAGATAGTCCGGCACCGGTTCGAGGCCCGCTTGCGCGAGACGCTCGCTATAGAACTCGCACTTGCCCGATGGCGTGCGAAAGCCGCCGTTCGCGAACGGCGCATCGGGGACATTCAGCTTTGCCCAGCCATCGTGCTTGAGCGTCTCCCAGCTGCAGCCTTCCAGCATCGAATCGTCCCAACGAAACGCCGACGACGCCACCGCCTCATCGCTTTCATACAGCGCCGGCTCGTCGAGGCCCATCGCGCGCGCGATGCCACGGAAGATTTCCGTGTTTGGACGCGCGTCACCGACGGGCGCGATCGCGGGCAAGTTGACCATGACGTGCGTGTGGCCGTACGACTTGTGGACATCTAGATGCTCGAGCTGCGTCGTAGCGGGCAGCAGCAAATCGGCATAGTCGGCCGTGTCTGTCTGGAAGTGCTCGAGCACGATCGTGAACAGATCCTCGCGCGCAAATCCGGCGGCGACGCGTTCGGAGTCCGGCGCCACCGCGACCGGGTTCGAGTTGTACACGACGATCGCTTCGACCTTCGGCCCGAATGCGGCGTCACCCGGATGGCACAGCGCGTCGCCGATCGCGTTCATGTTCACGACGCGCGGCTGCTTCGACGGCCAACCCGGCATCAGGTCGGGCCGCGACAACGCATGCGAATCGACAGGTGCCCAGCCCGACGATGACAATAACGCACCGCCCGCGCGCTCGCGCCAGGCGCCCGTCAGCGACGGCAGGCAAGCGATCGCGCGAACGGCGTTGCCGCCGCCGCGTACGCGCTGCATGCCGTAGTTCAGGCGAATCGCCGACTTTTTCGTGCCGCCATAGAGACGCGCGAGATCCACGACCACCTGCTCGTCGATTCCACAGATTTCAGCGACGCGCGCAGGCGGATAGTCGAGCGCGCGCGCTTTCAGTTGATCGAAACCAAGCGTGTGATCGGCAATGTAAGCGTGATCGAGCATGTCTTCCGCGATCAGTACATGCATCATGCCGAGCGCAAGCGCGCCGTCGGTGCCCGGCTTGAGTGCGATGTGCTGATGGCATTTTTCGGCAGTGAGCGAGCGGTACGGATCGATTGCGATCAGGCGCGCGCCGTTGCGCTTCGCTTCCTGCGCACGCGTCCAGAAGTGCAAATTCGACGCGATCGGGTTTGCTCCCCAAATCAGAATCACCTCGCTCTCGGAGAAAAACTCCGTGAGCATCCCGAGGCTTGCGCCGTATGTATATTTGAGGCCCGCCGCGCCGGCCGCTGCGCAAATGGTTCGGTCCAGTTGCGATGCACCGAGCTTATGGAAAAACCGCTGCGCGATGCTGTCGCCCTGCACGAAACCCATCGTGCCGGCATAGCTGTACGGCACGATCGCTTCCGGCGCGCGGCCCGCGATTTCCGACAGACGCTCGCCCGCGAGGCGCAGCGCTTCGTCCCAACTGATCGGCTCGAAGCGCCCTTCGCCTTTTCGCCCGATCCGCCGCATCGGCGTCGTCAGCCGGCGTGGATGATGCACGCGATCCGCATATCGGCTGACCTTCGTGCATAGGACGCCTTGTGTCGGCGGGTGATCTGGTTCGCCGACAACCTTGATCGCGCGGCCGTTGTCGACGGTCACGCGCATCGCGCAGGTATCAGGGCAATCGTGCGGACAGACGGCGCGGGCGAATTCAGCGGGAGCGTTCATGTTTGTATCGAGGGACTGCGCGGATGAAGGTGTTGATTTTATTACGTTCCAGCGTCCGGATCGGACACATGGCCGTCAAAAATAGGGATGGGCGTAGAATCGATTTTGATCTTCTCCGGAATCGACTGTCCGGATCAAACTGCACACAGCCAGACACTCAATCCATCATGAAACTGCTTCCTGAAATCCAAGCCGCTCGCGGCGAAATTCAGACTCTCCGACGAACAATCCACGCCAATCCCGAATTGCGATACGAAGAGACGCAGACAGCGTCCCTCGTCGCCAAAACATTGGCTGGATGGGGTATCGAGGTGCATGAAGGCATCGGAAAAACCGGCGTGGTTGGCGTGCTCAAGCGCGGGACGGGGACGAGGTCGATCGGCTTGCGCGCTGATATGGACGCGCTGCCGATCCAGGAACTGAATACCTTCGATCACCGCTCGAAAAACGAAGGGAAGATGCACGCGTGCGGTCACGATGGACATACCGCGATGCTGCTTGGTGCGGCGCGCCATCTCGCCAGGCAAGGTGATTTCGACGGCACGATCGTTTTCATCTTTCAACCGGCCGAGGAAGGCGGTGCCGGCGCGCAGGCGATGATCGACGACGGGCTGTTCACGCGGTTCCCAGTCGATGCCGTATTCGGCATCCACAACTGGCCAGGCATGCCGGCGGGACATTTCGGCGTCACCGAAGGTCCGATCATGGCGTCGAGTAACGAATTCCGCATTGAAATCACAGGCGTGGGCTCGCATGCGGCTTTGCCGCATAACGGACGTGATCCTGTGTTCACGGCCGTGCAAATCGCAAATGGCCTGCAAAGCGTGATCACGCGTAACAAGAAGCCGCTCGATACCGCCGTCCTGTCGATTACCCAGATTCATGCCGGCGATGCCGTCAACGTCGTGCCCGATTCCGCGTGGCTTGCGGGGACCGTTCGGACTTTCACGACGGAGACGCTCGATCTGATCGAAGCGCGGATGCGGAAGATCGTGCAGAGCACGGCTGAAGCCTACGAGTGTTCGGTCGAGATGACCTTCCATCGCAACTATCCGCCGACGATCAATAGCGGGAAGGAAGCACGATTCGCTGCGGCGGTGATGAAGGAAGTCGTCGGTGAGGAGAAGGTTGACGATACCGTCGAACCGACGATGGGCGCAGAAGACTTTTCGTTCATGCTGCTGGCGAAACCCGGGTGTTATGCGTTTCTTGGAAACGGCAACGGTGGGCATCGCGAGGCCGGGCATGGCGCCGGTCCCTGCATGCTGCACAATGCGAGCTACGATTTCAACGATGAGTTGCTGCCGGTCGGAGCCACGTACTGGGTGCGGTTGGCGCAGCGGTTTTTGGCGGAGGCGTGAACAGCTCAGGACCAGAGAGTTCAGAACGGATATGCGAACGGGCGCGTTTGCTGTTCCGCTGAGGATAACGGGTTCGTGAACGGTAAAGTGGCCGCGAGTTGGTGAACCAGACGCCGCCCAGCCGAGTGACGGTTGTGCGGCGGACTGCCGCTGGGAATGGTGGGGATAGACTTGCTTAAGCCGCTGCGACCCGGCCCGCTTGGGAAGCGACGTTAAAAAGCGTGCGCCCTACAAACGCCAAGACCCCGCTTTTGAGGGCGGGGTCTTGTCTTGGATAAGGAGCCTGACGATTACCTACTTTCACACGGGCAATCCGCACTATCATCGGCGTGGAGTCGTTTCACGGTCCTGTTCGGGATGGGAAGGGGTGGTACCGACTCGCTATGGTCATCAGGCATGACGGGTTGCTGCGTCGCATTTGGGGTGCGCCACAGCCAATCTGGAAGAAGCGTAAAGAGGGTGTTGGGTTGTGTTGTTTCTGGCACAACACTGATCACTCAACCGTGTGCGTGTCCGTACTCCCTTCGGGAGTGGGATGCCCGTAAGTGCTGAAGCACTAACGATCATCGACACGAGACACACCTGTTATAGGATCAAGCCTTACGGGCAATTAGTATCAGTTAGCTTAACGCATTACTGCGCTTCCACACCTGACCTATCAACGTCCTGGTCTTGAACGACCCTTCAAGGGGCTCGAAGCCCCGGGGATATCTCATCTCAAGGCGAGTTTCCCGCTTAGATGCTTTCAGCGGTTATCTCTTCCGAACATAGCTACCCGGCGATGCCACTGGCGTGACAACCGGTACACCAGAGGTTCGTCCACTCCGGTCCTCTCGTACTAGGAGCAGCCCCCTTCAAATATCCAGCGCCCACGGCAGATAGGGACCAAACTGTCTCACGACGTTTTAAACCCAGCTCACGTACCTCTTTAAATGGCGAACAGCCATACCCTTGGGACCGGCTACAGCCCCAGGATGAGATGAGCCGACATCGAGGTGCCAAACACCGCCGTCGATATGAACTCTTGGGCGGTATCAGCCTGTTATCCCCAGAGTACCTTTTATCCGTTGAGCGATGGCCCTTCCATACAGAACCACCGGATCACTATGACCTGCTTTCGCACCTGCTCGACTTGTCGGTCTCGCAGTTAAGCACGCTTATGCCATTGCACTATCAGCACGATTTCCGACCGTACCTAGCGTACCTTCGTACTCCTCCGTTACACTTTGGGAGGAGACCGCCCCAGTCAAACTGCCCACCATGCACTGTCCCCGACCCGGATCACGGGCCAAGGTTAGAACCTCAAACAAACCAGGGTGGTATTTCAAGGACGGCTCCACGCAAACTGGCGTTCACGCTTCATAGCCTCCCACCTATCCTACACAGATCGGTTCAAAGTCCAATGCAAAGCTACAGTAAAGGTTCATGGGGTCTTTCCGTCTAGCCGCGGGGAGATTGCATCATCACAAACACTTCAACTTCGCTGAGTCTCGGGAGGAGACAGTGTGGCCATCGTTACGCCATTCGTGCAGGTCGGAACTTACCCGACAAGGAATTTCGCTACCTTAGGACCGTTATAGTTACGGCCGCCGTTTACCGGGACTTCAATCAAGAGCTTGCACCCCATCATTTAATCTTCCGGCACCGGGCAGGCGTCACACCCTATACGTCCACTTTCGTGTTTGCAGAGTGCTGTGTTTTTATTAAACAGTCGCAGCCACCAGTTTATTGCAACCCCTTCACCCTTTGCCCGCAGGGGCATCAAGCTACAGGGGCGTACCTTATCCCGAAGTTACGGTACCAATTTGCCGAGTTCCTTCTCCCGAGTTCTCTCAAGCGCCTTAGAATACTCATCTCGCCCACCTGTGTCGGTTTGCGGTACGGTCAATGTGAAACTGAAGCTTAGAGGCTTTTCCTGGAACCCCTTCCGATTGCTTCGCTCCCGAAGGAGCTCGCGCCACGCCCTTGAATTCCGTGCCCGGATTTGCCAGAGCACCTTCTCCAACGCAGCGACCGGGACTTCCAACACCCGGACAACCTTCCGCGATCCGTCCCCCCATCGCATTTCACACTGGTGCAGGAATATTGACCTGCTTCCCATCAGCTACGCATTTCTGCCTCGCCTTAGGGGCCGACTCACCCTACGCCGATGAACGTTGCGTAGGAAACCTTGGGCTTACGGCGAGGGGGCCTTTCACCCCCTTTATCGCTACTCATGTCAGCATTCGCACTTCCGATACCTCCAGCACGCTTTTCAACGCACCTTCGCAGGCTTACGGAACGCTCTCCTACCATGCACATAAATGTGCATCCGCAGCTTCGGTATATGACTTAGCCCCGTTACATCTTCCGCGCAGGACGACTCGATCAGTGAGCTATTACGCTTTCTTTAAAGGATGGCTGCTTCTAAGCCAACCTCCTGACTGTTTTAGCCTTCCCACTTCGTTTCCCACTTAGTCATATTTGGGGACCTTAGCTGGCGGTCTGGGTTGTTTCCCTCTTGACACCGGACGTTAGCACCCGATGTCTGTCTCCCGTGATTGCACTCTTCGGTATTCGGAGTTTGCTATGGCGAAGTAATCCGCAATGGACCCTTCAACCATGACAGTGCTCTACCCCCGAAGGTGATACACGAGGCACTACCTAAATAGTTTTCGGAGAGAACCAGCTATTTCCAGGTTTGTTTAGCCTTTCACCCCTATCCACAGCTCATCCCCTAACTTTTCAACGTTAGTGGGTTCGGACCTCCAGTACGTGTTACCGCACCTTCATCCTGGCCATGGCTAGATCACCTGGTTTCGGGTCTACACCCAGCGACTGAATCGCCCTGTTCGGACTCGCTTTCGCTACGCCTGCCCTAATCGGTTAAGCTCGCCACTGAATGTAAGTCGCTGACCCATTATACAAAAGGTACGCCGTCACCCCTTGCGAGGCTCCGACTGTTTGTATGCATGCGGTTTCAGGATCTGTTTCACTCCCCTCCCGGGGTTCTTTTCGCCTTTCCCTCACGGTACTGGTTCACTATCGGTCGATCACGAGTATTTAGCCTTGGAGGATGGTCCCCCCATCTTCAGACAGGATTTCACGTGTCCCGCCCTACTTGTCGTACACCTAGTTCTTCCTCGCTGTTTTCGCCTACGGGGCTATCACCCACTATGGCCGCACTTTCCAGAGCGTTTGGCTAACAACAAAGATAAAGAGTACAGGCTGGTCCCATTTCGCTCGCCACTACTTTGGGAATCTCGGTTGATTTCTGTTCCTGCGGTTACTTAGATGTTTCAGTTCACCGCGTTCGCTTCACATGGCCTATGTATTCAGCCATGGATGACCCATACGGGCCGGGTTTCCCCATTCGGATATCGGTGGATCAAAGCTCGTTTGCCAGCTCCCCACCGCTTTTCGCAGGCTACCGCGTCCTTCATCGCCTGTGATCGCCAAGGCATCCACCACATGCACTTGTTCGCTTGACCCTATAACGGGTGTGTCTCTTTCGAGTACATCCGCTACAGGTTGAGTATTCGCGTTGTGCCGTATTCCAGGTTCGTCTTTCGATGAACTCAAAAAATACATTGATACAATCACAACCCTGACTCACCTACTCGCACACCCATCTCTAAGTATGCTTTCGTGAATCTCTTTACTACTTCTTCCTGATTGTTAAAGAACGACAGCCGATATCGCGATTGCTATAACCGCATATCTTCACTGACTGGCTCAATCGCCAATGCATAGAACTCAGTTCGCACTGAACGCTAGGCATTGAGGATTGGTGGAGGATGACGGGATCGAACCGACGACCCCCTGCTTGCAAAGCAGGTGCTCTCCCAGCTGAGCTAATCCCCCAGTCACACAGTACACAGGGGGGGTTTGCGATCAGCCACCGCAGACAAGACGCTGGTGGGTCTGGATGGATTCGAACCATCGACCCCCGCCTTATCAAGACGGTGCTCTAACCGACTGAGCTACAGACCCCTGAGCCTGTCTTCAATTAACAGCCGACAAGTGTGAGCGCTCAACTTTGAAGCGCGAAGCTCTGGAAAGGAGGTGATCCAGCCGCACCTTCCGATACGGCTACCTTGTTACGACTTCACCCCAGTCATGAATCCTACCGTGGTGACCGTCCTCCTTGCGGTTAGACTAGCCACTTCTGGTAAAACCCACTCCCATGGTGTGACGGGCGGTGTGTACAAGACCCGGGAACGTATTCACCGCGGCATGCTGATCCGCGATTACTAGCGATTCCAGCTTCACGCAGTCGAGTTGCAGACTGCGATCCGGACTACGATCGGTTTTCTGGGATTGGCTCCACCTCGCGGCTTGGCAACCCTCTGTTCCGACCATTGTATGACGTGTGAAGCCCTACCCATAAGGGCCATGAGGACTTGACGTCATCCCCACCTTCCTCCGGTTTGTCACCGGCAGTCTCCCTAGAGTGCTCTTGCGTAGCAACTAGGGACAAGGGTTGCGCTCGTTGCGGGACTTAACCCAACATCTCACGACACGAGCTGACGACAGCCATGCAGCACCTGTGTTACGGCTCCCTTTCGGGCACCCTCACCTCTCAGCAAGGTTCCGTACATGTCAAGGGTAGGTAAGGTTTTTCGCGTTGCATCGAATTAATCCACATCATCCACCGCTTGTGCGGGTCCCCGTCAATTCCTTTGAGTTTTAATCTTGCGACCGTACTCCCCAGGCGGTCAACTTCACGCGTTAGCTTCGTTACCAAGTCAATGAAGACCCGACAACTAGTTGACATCGTTTAGGGCGTGGACTACCAGGGTATCTAATCCTGTTTGCTCCCCACGCTTTCGTGCATGAGCGTCAGTATTGGCCCAGGGGGCTGCCTTCGCCATCGGTATTCCTCCACATCTCTACGCATTTCACTGCTACACGTGGAATTCTACCCCCCTCTGCCATACTCTAGCCCGCCAGTCACCAATGCAGTTCCCAGGTTAAGCCCGGGGATTTCACATCGGTCTTAGCGAACCGCCTGCGCACGCTTTACGCCCAGTAATTCCGATTAACGCTTGCACCCTACGTATTACCGCGGCTGCTGGCACGTAGTTAGCCGGTGCTTATTCTTCCGGTACCGTCATCCCCCCGCCGTATTAGGACGGAGGTTTTCTTTCCGGACAAAAGTGCTTTACAACCCGAAGGCCTTCTTCACACACGCGGCATTGCTGGATCAGGGTTGCCCCCATTGTCCAAAATTCCCCACTGCTGCCTCCCGTAGGAGTCTGGGCCGTGTCTCAGTCCCAGTGTGGCTGGTCGTCCTCTCAGACCAGCTACAGATCGTCGCCTTGGTAGGCCTTTACCCCACCAACTAGCTAATCTGCCATCGGCCGCCCCTTGAGCGCGAGGCCTTTCGGTCCCCCGCTTTCATCCAGAGATCGTATGCGGTATTAATCCGGCTTTCGCCGGGCTATCCCCCACTCCAGGACACGTTCCGATGTATTACTCACCCGTTCGCCACTCGCCGCCAGGGTTGCCCCCGCGCTGCCGTTCGACTTGCATGTGTAAGGCATGCCGCCAGCGTTCAATCTGAGCCAGGATCAAACTCTTCAGTTCAAACCTGTTACTGTTTTTCGGTTGTTTTACCAACCGGTCGCTCACTCAAAATCACTGACGAATGATTCGATCGAGTTTCTCAACCCTCACGAACCTTCCTCAATTACTTCTGTGCGAGACTCGATTACTTTCGCTATTCGGCAGTTCGAAAACCACCGCGCGCCGCCATCGAGCACCCACACTTATCGGCTGTTGATTGTTAAAGAACATTCGCGGGAAGCGCCTTGCTTTCACCACGTTGCCGCGTCAGCAGCAGAGAAACGAGATTATGAAGAACCTTTTTCGTTTCGTCAACCGGTTTTTTAACTTCCCAACCGCTGACTCCACCGGAAAGCCCCGTCAATACTGGCTCTCCCGCCTTCCTCGTTTCCTTCGCGCCGCGTTGGCCGCAGCGCGAAAGACCGGAATTCTAGACACTTGCCCGCGTGGTTGCAAGCGGTTTTTTGAGCAATACGATCAACGGTGTTTAAAGACCGGTTTTCGCTTCTCGACGAAAGCGGCCATCCCTTCTTTCTGATCTTCCGTCGCGAACAGCGAATGGAACAATCGACGCTCGAAATGCACGCCCTCAGCCAATGTCGTCTCGTAAGCGCGGTTGACCGACTCCTTCACCATCATCACCGCCGGCATCGGAAACTCAGCGATGGTCGCAGCCGCAGCGATTGCCTCGTCGATCAGATTCGCCGCCGGGATCACACGCGACACCAGTCCGGAGCGCTCCGCCTCGGCGGCATCCATGAATCGCGCGGTCAAGCACATATCCATCGCCTTGGCCTTTGACACCGCGCGCGGCAACCGTTGCGTACCGCCGGCTCCAGGCATGACGCCTAGCTTAATCTCCGGCTGACCGAATTTCGCCGTGTCAGCGGCAAGAATGATGTCGCACATCATTGCGAGCTCGCAGCCACCGCCGAGCGCGAAGCCGGCAACGGCCGCAATGATCGGTTTGCGAACTGATCGGACAGCTTCCCAGTTCCGCGTTATGTAGTCACCCTTATATACATCCATATAAGAGTATGTCGACATCATTCCGATGTCCGCGCCCGCCGCAAACGCTTTCTCGCTTCCGGTAATAACAATGGCGCCGATGCCCTCATCCGAATCGAACGCGCGCAGCGCTTCGCCCAGTTCATCCATTAGCGCGTCATTCAGCGCGTTAAGCGCTTTCGGACGGTTCAATGTAATGAGACCGACGCGGCCACGTGTCTCAACCAGAATGTTCTCGAAACCCATGCACTCCTCCTAAGTGTTTACCAGCAGGCGCAAGAGGCTCGCGCTGCATCCCAATAATGCTAACATTCACCAACCAACCGGTCGGTCAATAAATCGACAAGGTTTCTTCTAACGTTCAGTCAGCATCTTGCCCGCCATGACCCACCCACTCTTTACGAAGCACGAAGACACGCTGCAGAAAGCCCTTGCCGCCATTGAAACCCGCGGCTACTGGAGCCCATTCTCTGAAATGCCAAGTCCCAAAGTGTACGGGGAAACCGCGAACGCGGACGGCGAATCGGCGTTCAAGGCTCTTCTGAACAAAAAGTTCGAACTCGACCAGCCGAGCACGGGCGAGATCGCAGCAGCGGAACAATCGCCTTTCGGTTTCCCGCTCGGAATCCGCTACCCCAAATCCGATCCGGACGCGCTGATTGCAGCTGCAGCCAAAGCCCAACGGAAATGGCGCGAAGCCGGCCCTAAAGCCTGGATCGGCGTGAGCCTCGAGATTCTTACGCGGATCAATCGGCTGAGCTTCGAGATCGGCTACAGCGTGATGCACACCACTGGTCAGGCATTCATGATGGCCTTTCAGGCGGGCGGTCCGCATGCGCAGGATCGTGCGCTCGAAGCCGTCACCTATGCGTGGGACCAGTTGCGCCGAATTCCCGCCGACGCTCATTGGGAAAAGCCGCAGGGTAAGAATCCGCCGCTCGCGATGCAGAAGCGCTTCAACATCGTGCCACGCGGCACAGGTCTCGTCCTCGGGTGCTGCACCTTCCCGACGTGGAATGGTTACCCCGGCCTGTTCGCAGACCTGGCAACCGGCAACACGGTCATCGTCAAGCCGCATCCGGGCGCGATCCTGCCGCTTGCGATCACCGTGCGCGTCGCCCGCGACGTGCTGCGTGAAGCCGGTTTCGATCCGAACGTCGTGACCTTGCTCGCGACCGAACCGAACGACGGCCAACTTGTTCAGAACCTCGCGCAGCGCCCGGAAATCAAGTTGATCGACTTCACGGGCAGCACGCAAAACGGCACTTGGCTGGAGCGCAACGCACACCAGGCGCAAGTGTTCACCGAAAAGGCCGGCGTGAACCAGATCGTGATCGACTCCGTCGACGACATCAAAGCCGCCGCGCGCAACATCGCGTTCTCGCTGGCACTGTACTCGGGCCAGATGTGCACTGCGCCGCAAAACATCTATGTGCCGCGCGACGGCATTCGCACGACCGAAGGCACGATCCCCTTCCAGGCCGTTGCCGACGCAATTGCCGGTGCTGTCCAAAAGCTCGGCTCGGACCCGGCTCGCGCTGTAGAACTGCTGGGCGCGATCCAGAACGAAGCCATCGAGCAACGTATCGACGAAGCCCGCAAGCTGGGACACGTTCTCGCGGACAGCCAGTCGCTCGAGCATCCGACGTTCGCGGGCGCCCGCGTACGTACTCCGCTGGTGCTGCAACTCGATGCCGCGACGGATGAAGCCAAGTTCACGAAAGAATGGTTCGGCCCGATCTCCTTCGTGATTGCCACGGACTCGACCGCGCAGTCGCTCGAACTTGCCGGCCGCATCGCCGCCGAACATGGCGCGCTCACTCTCTCCGTCTATAGCACCGACGACACGGTGATCGAGGCGGCCACGGAAGCCTCGATTGTTGGCGGCGTCGCGCTCTCTATCAATCTGACTGGCGGCGTTTTCGTCAATCAGTCGGCAGCGTTCTCGGACTTCCACGGCACGGGCGCCAACCCCGCTGCAAATGCCGCGCTCGCCGACGCTGCTTTCGTCGCGAATCGCTTCCGCGTTGTTCAAAGCCGGGTTCATGTTGAACCAAAGGCCGTTGCCGCGTAAGTCGGCCGAACGATATAGGACGTTTGACCGACGTTTTGGCCTATAACTTCAGGCCGACTGAAACCGCGTCGAACGTCGAACTAACATGCAGTTCAAGGGCCGGCGCGCATGCCGGTCCGCTCTCTTGCAGGAACCCCGACATGACCGACGCATTCATCTGTGACGCGATTCGCACTCCCTTTGGCCGCTACGGCGGCGCGTTGAAAGACGTCCGTGCCGACGACCTGGGCGCCGTCCCGATCAAGGCACTGATCGAACGGAATCCGGGCGTAAATTGGCGCGCGCTCGACGACGTGATCTACGGCTGTGCCAATCAGGCGGGGGAAGACAACCGGAACGTGGCACGCATGTCGGCGCTGCTCGCCGGCTTGCCGACGGACGCGCCCGGCGCCACGCTCAACCGGCTGTGCGGATCGGGCATGGATGCAGTTGGCACGGCAGCCCGCGCAATCAAGGCTGGCGAGGCAAACCTGATGATTGCGGGCGGCGTCGAAAGCATGACGCGAGCACCGTTCGTGATGGGCAAGGCAAGCTCAGCGTTCTCGCGGCAATCGGAGATTCACGACACGACCATCGGCTGGCGTTTCGTCAACGCACAGATGAAGCGCGACTACGGCGTCGACTCGATGCCCGAGACAGCTGAAAACGTCGCCGTCGACTTCAATATCAGCCGCGCCGACCAGGACGCGTTTGCAATGCGCAGTCAGGAGAAGGCGGCCCGCGCACAACGCGACGGCACACTCGCGCACGAAATCGTGCCCGTCGAAATTCCGCAGAAGAAGGGCGAGCCGATCCGCGTGGCGCTCGACGAGCATCCGCGTGAGACGTCGCTCGAAGCACTCGGCAAACTGAAGGGCGTCGTGCGACCGGATGGCTCGGTGACGGCGGGTAACGCATCCGGCGTCAACGACGGTGCGTGCGCACTTCTTATCGCCAGTGAAGCAGCGGCCGAACAATACGGCTTGCGGCGCCGTGCCCGCGTGATCGGCATGGCAACGGCAGGCGTCGAGCCGCGCATCATGGGCATTGGGCCGGCGCCCGCCACGCAAAAGCTGCTGAAGCAACTCAATATGACGCTCGACCAGTTCGACGTGATCGAGCTCAACGAAGCGTTTGCGTCTCAAGGTCTGGCCGTTCTACGTCAGCTCGGTTTGCGCGACGACGATCTGCGCGTCAATCCCAACGGCGGCGCGATCGCGCTGGGACATCCGCTCGGTGCGTCCGGCGCACGCCTGATTACCACGGCGCTGTACCAGCTCGAGCGCACCAACGGACGTTACGCGCTATGCACGATGTGTATCGGCGTCGGGCAAGGCATCGCGCTTGCCATCGAGCGCGTCTGAGCGCGTCGACTGCCCACACCGTACGGAGACGAGGAGACAAGCAATGACCTATGAAGCGATCAGCGTAGACATCGACGCCGCCACGCGCGTCGCGACCGTGACGCTAAACCGCCCCGACAAGCTGAACAGCTTCACGCGTGCCATGCATCAGGAACTGAGCGCAGCGCTCGACGAAGTAGAAGCCGCCGGCGCGCGCGCGCTCATACTCACGGGCGCCGGCCGCGGCTTCTGCGCCGGCCAGGATCTTGCCGATCTGGATTTCACGCCAGGTGCGATGACGGATCTCGGCGACCTGATCGATCAACACTTCAATCCGTTGATCCGGCGTTTGCAAGCCCTTCCGCTGCCCGTCATCGCCGCCGTCAATGGCACGGCGGCAGGCGCAGGCGCGAATCTCGCGCTCGCCTGCGACCTCGTGCTGGCCGCACGTTCGGCGAGCTTCATCCAGGCCTTCGTGAAGATTGGCCTCGTGCCGGATTCCGGCGGCACGTGGTTCCTGCCGCAACGCGTGGGCATGGCTCGCGCGATGGGACTCGCGATCACGGGCGACAAGCTCAGCGCCGACAAGGCGGAAAGCTGGGGCCTTATCTGGAAGGCCGTGGACGATGCCGAATTGCCGAGCACGGCAACCCAGCTCGCCGCGCAACTCGCGCAGCAGCCCACACGCGCGATCGCAGCCATCAAGCAGGCGATGCGGTCGAGCGCCACGCAAACGCTCGATCAGCAGCTCGATCTCGAACGCGACATGCAGCGCGAACTCGGCGCATCGCATGACTACGCGGAAGGGGTCCGTGCGTTCATCGAAAAGCGCGCGCCGCGCTTCGAGGGCCGCTGACATGTCCACGCAACCCAACCTGAGCAACGCGATGACGCCCGACGAACTTGCTCGCGCGACTGCCGAAGCCATGTATGCGAACGACGCCTGCAGCAAGGCGCTCGGCATCGAAATTCTCGAAGTGCGCGCTGGCTACGCGCGCCTTCGGATGGGCGTACGGCCGGACTTCCTGAATGGCCATCAGATCTGTCACGGCGGTCTGATGTTCACGCTGGCCGATTCGGCATTCGCGTTCGCCTGCAACTCGTACAACATCAATACCGTCGCGGCGGGCTGCTCGATCGAGTTTCTGCGCCCTGTGCAAGGCGGCGACATCCTCACGGCAGAAGCTGTCGAGCAGACATTGAGCGGTCGCAACGGCATCTACGACATTCGCGTCACGAACCGCGCGAACGAGACCGTTGCGATGTTTCGCGGCAAGTCCGCGCAAATCAAAGGCACCGTGATCCCCGTCGACGACTGACAGGGCACGCCACCCTCTTACGTAATTGCGTCGCCTTTCGCGCGGCATACTATTCTGAAAGCAAGGAGACATTCGATGACTACCCCGCTCCCGCTCGATCCCATCGAAAAGGCGAGCCGCGACGAACTCGCTGCACTACAGCTCGAACGGCTGAAATGGTCGCTCGCTCACGCCTATGAGAATTCCCCTGTCTATCGGCGCAAGTTCGACGAAGCGGGCGTGCATCCGTCGGAGCTGAAGACGCTGTCCGACCTGTCACGCTTCCCCTTCACTACGAAAAAGGATCTGCGCGACAACTATCCGTTTGGCCTGTTCGCCGTACCGCAAGATCAGATTTCGCGCATTCATGCGTCATCGGGAACGACGGGCAAGCCGACCGTCGTCGGCTACACCGCGCGCGATATCGACACCTGGGCGAACCTCGTCGCACGTTCGATCCGTGCGGCAGGCGCGCGACGCGGCGACAAGGTCCACGTGAGCTACGGCTATGGCCTCTTCACGGGCGGTCTCGGCGCGCACTACGGCGCGGAACGCGCGGGCCTGACGGTCATTCCGTTCGGCGGCGGTCAGACCGAAAAGCAGGTTCAGCTGATTCAGGACTTCCGTCCCGACATCATCATGGTGACGCCGAGCTACATGCTGTCGATCGCCGACGAACTGGAGCGTCAGGGCGTCGATCCCAAGACGTGCTCGCTGCGCATCGGCATCTTTGGCGCGGAGCCCTGGACCAACGACATGCGCCGCGCGATCGAAGAACGGATGGGCATCGACGCCGTCGACATCTACGGTTTGTCCGAGGTGATGGGTCCGGGCGTGGCGTCCGAATGCGTCGAAACCAAAGACGGCCCGACGATCTGGGAAGATCACTTCTACCCCGAGATCATCGATCCCGAAACGGGCGAAGTGTTGCCGGACGGCGAACTCGGCGAACTCGTGTTCACGTCGCTGACGAAGGAAGCGTTGCCGATCGTCCGTTACCGCACGCGGGATCTCACGCGTCTGCTGCCCGGAACCGCGCGCACGATGCGCCGGATGGAAAAAATCACCGGTCGCTCGGACGACATGATGATCATTCGCGGCGTCAACGTGTTCCCGACGCAGATCGAAGAACTGCTGCTGAAACAGCACGCACTCGCGCCGCATTATCAGATCGTGCTGACCAGAGAAGGCCCGCTCGACGTGATGACGCTGAACATCGAGCCATGCCCGGAGACCGCGCCGGACACGGCCGCGCTGGACGCCGCACGTAAAGCGCTGGCCTATGACATCAAGGCACTGATCGGTGTTACGGCGAACGTGGTGCTGCTCGGCGTGAACGGGATCGAGCGCTCGGTGGGTAAGGCGCGTCGTGTAATCGACAAGCGCAAGGCAGGCGCGTAACGCTCGACACGCAAGGAAATCGAAGAGTACGGGCGTACAAAAGCAAACAGCCCGACGGAAGTGACACAAACCGTCGGGCTGCTTCAGGCTTCAGATCGGACTATGCCCTGACCTCAGGATCGTGATTCAGTATCACGAATTAGGCAGCAGTAGCCACATCCGCCCGCCCTGCTTCATCTTGCCGGCCAGATCGCCCGCTTCGTCACCGAGTCCCCAGAAGTAGTCGGCACGAACGCCGCCCTTGATCGCCGAACCCGTGTCCTGAGCAAACACCAGACGATTCATCGGTGCATTGGTCAACGGGCGCGTCGTCTGGAGGAAGACGGGCGTGCCGAGCGGGATCGCCGCCGGATCGACGGCTATCGAACGCTCCGGCGTCAGCGGCACACCAAGCGCGCCGATCGGACCATCGGCGCCGCCGCCAGGCGCAGGCTCGCTCGACGGCATCTCGCGGAAAAACACGAAGCGCGGATTCGTGTCGAGCAGGCCATCGACACGCGTCGGGTTTGCGCGCGCCCACGCCTTGATGCCTTGCATGGTCGCCTGCGACGGCGTCAGTTCACCGCGATCGAGCAGCCATCGGCCAATAGACTTGTACGGCTGATTATTTGTCCCGCCAAAGCCGACGCGCATCACGCTGCCGTCTTCCATCACGATACGTCCCGAGCCTTGCACCTGCAGGAAGAAAGCCTCGATGGGGTCGTCGACCCACACGAGTTCATTGCCGTTCAGCGCGCCCGAGCGCTCGAGCTGCGCACGCGCCGGCATCGCTGAACCTGGGCGGTACGCCGAAGGCCAACGGTACAAGGCCGTCTGATACACGCCTTGACGCACGCGTGAACCACGCAGCAGCGGCTCGTAGTAGCCTGTCACGAGTCCGTCGAGCGTGCCGTCGGTGTTCGAGAACTGGAACGGCGTGAAGTAGGTTTCGAAGAAAGTGCGCGCGCTCGCCACGTCCAGGTCGTCAAGCATCAGCGCGGCCGCGCAGGCGCGCCGCCATGTCGGCTGACTGGCGAGGCGCACGCAGTTCTGGCGCAGCGCCGCAGCCGCGCCGATCAGTGAATCGTCCTGCCAGCCCGGCACCTGTCGCCACGCGACAGGCGTCAGCCGCTGGGCGGCGATCTGGCCGGGTATGATCGCGGCGCCTGTCGGCGGTGAAACGGATGGCCGCACCGCGCCGCCGCCTCCGCACGACGCAAGCAATACGGCAAGCGACAGCGCCCCCGCCCAGGCCGCGGCCCGGCGGGCAAAACGCATACAATGATTGTTCTCGATGGAAACTGCCATGTCTGATCTGCTCGACGAATATCCGATGCTCATCTTCGCGCTGGAGTCGCTCCTGGCGCTTTCCCTGCTGATTTTCATCGTGGTGTGGACAGCGTCCGGCAAGAAAAAGAATGCCGCACGCCAGAAGCAGGACGCAAAACAGGTCCCGCCGCAGCAGCAGCCGCGTCGCTGACTGACAGCGCGCGGCGTCTCATGTTCAACGCGCGCTCAATGCAGCGTGCGCGGCATCCGCAGAACGAATTCCGGCACGGGCGCGTCCCAGCGCTCACCGTCCTCCGCCACGCAAAAATACTCGCCGCGCATCGTCCCCACGGGTGTCGCGATCACCGCGTAGCTGGTGTACTCGAACTGCTCGCCCGGCTTCAGCAACGGCTGATGCCCGACCACACCTAGTCCTTTCACTTCCTGAACGCGATTTTCGCTATCCGTAATGACCCAGTGTCGCGCGATCAGTTGCGCGGCGACCTGGCCTGTATTGCGGATGGTGAGCGTGTAGGCGAAAGCGTATTTCCGATGCTCCGGGTCCGACTCTTCGGCGATGTACCGGACCTGGGAGGACACGCTGAATTCGTACTGGCTCATGCTGATTCCGATGGTGAGCCAAGCGCGCAATCGATCCGCGCAAGGCTGTGTGCAGGCGGCTCGGCGCGACTTGCGGCGCGACGGCACAGGCGTTGACATGGTTTGGCATTCTGCTTGATGCAGCGCGGGCCCGCAACCGCACCGGCCAGCCGGACAACTCTCCAGAACATGATGAAAGCCATGCCGCGCCAAAGGCCGCGGCGCGCCGGCCGGCGCTAAAATAGCGGTTTTCCGTCTCCCGCCCACCCCACGCCATGACTCAATTCCGTATCGCTCCCAGCATTCTGTCCGCCGACTTCGCGCGGCTCGGCGAAGAAGTCCGCAACGTCGTCGCCGCGGGCGCCGACTGGATTCACTTCGACGTGATGGACAACCACTACGTGCCGAACCTGACGATTGGCCCGCTCGTATGCGAGGCGATCCGCCCGCACGTGCAGGTGCCCATCGACGTGCATCTGATGGTACGCCCCGTCGACCGCATCGTGCCGGACTTCGCGAAGGCCGGCGCGAACTTGATCAGCTTTCATCCGGAAGGCTCGGACCACATCGACCGCACGCTGTCGCTGATCCGCGACCACGGCTGCAAGGCGGGCCTCGTGTTCAATCCCGCAACGTCGCTGAATTATCTCGATCACGTGATGGACAAGGTGGATCTCGTGCTGATCATGTCAGTGAATCCGGGCTTCGGCGGGCAGTCGTTCATTCCCGAAGCGCTGAACAAGCTGCGCGAAGCACGCGCAAAAATCGACGCGTACAAGGAAAAGACCGGCCGCGAGATTCATCTTGAAGTGGACGGCGGCGTGAAAGTCGACAACATCGCGGAAATAGCGGCGGCGGGCGCGGATACCTTCGTGGCCGGCTCGGCGATCTTCGGCCACCCGGACTACAAGACGATCATCGACAAGATGCGCGGCGCGCTGGCATCGGTTGAGCGCTGATATGGACACGACGCCTCGTTACCCCGCTCCCGCCTTCACGGCCGGGAAGATTCGCGCGGCGATCGTCGATCTCGACGGCACGATGGTCGATACCGCCGACGACTTCACCGCGTCCCTGAACGGCATGCTCGCCCAGTTCGACGCGGAAGAAACGTCGCGCGAAGAGGTGATGGACTACGTCGGCAAGGGCTCCGAGCATCTGATTCGCAGCGTGCTCGCGCCGCGCTTCGAAGCCGAGTTGGCGCAGTCGCGCTTCGACGAGGCGCTCGCGATCTACCAGGAGGAGTACGCGAAGATCAACGGTCTGCACACGCGGCTCTATCCCGACGTCGAAGCGGGCTTGATCGCGTTGCGCGACGCGGGTCTCGTGCTCGCGTGCGTGACCAACAAGCCGCATCGTTTCGCGACGCAGCTGCTCGAGCATCACGGGTTGCTGCGCTACTTCGGTATCGTACTGGGCGGCGACAGCGTCGCGGCGAAAAAACCCGATCCGCTGCCCATGCTCACCGCCTGCAAAGCCCTCGGCGTGTCGCCCGAAGAAGCCGTCGCGATCGGCGATTCGCAGAACGATGCGTTCGCGGGCCGCGCCGCCGGCATGGCGACGCTGACCGTCCCGTATGGCTACAATCATGGCGAATCTGTTCAAACCATAAAATCCGATGGTATAGTTGTGTCGCTGTTGGGCGCCGCCAAGGCGATCGCAGCACACAATGCAGTACAATAAGCATCAACCCAAGCAGCACCCAATCACTGACTTAACCAAAGTCTTCTCTCATGTTTCTGAATAAAAAACGGAGTCTGAGCACGATCGACCGGGGAGCCTGGCCCTGGCGTCGCTGGTCGCGCTGATACCTCGCCCGAGGTACGCTGAAGCTCGTCTTTGGCACCCGTTTTTTACTTCGCTGCGCTCACGCGCTTTTCCGAAACGCCGGTTTGACCGGCACGCAACCGCTGCAATGAGTTTCAGCTAGCCGTCGTGTACCTTGCGTACTATCGTCGTGCTGTGAAGCCGTGCATGCGTTCGGGAAAGCGCGCGCCGGTCTCCCAACCTGTGACGAGCACATTCGACCGGTAACGCAGCCCCCGCTTTGTCCGACGCTAGCAGCGCACGGACGCACGAACAGGATCGGAACATGACCGAACTCGAATTTCAGTCCCTCGCGAACGAGGGCTTCAATCGCATCCCGCTGATCGCCGAAGCGCTGGCCGACCTCGAAACGCCGCTCTCGCTGTACCTGAAGCTCGCGCAAACCGAGCGCAACGGCGCGAACTCGTTTCTGCTCGAATCGGTGGTGGGAGGCGAACGCTTTGGCCGCTACTCGTTCATCGGCCTGCCGGCGCGCACGCTGATCCGCACGCGTAACGGCGTGACGGAAGTCGTGAAAGACGGCAAGGTCATCGAAACGCACGAGAGCGACCCGCTCGAATTCATCCAGCAGTTCCAGGGCCGCTTCAAGGTCGCACTGCGTCCGGGCCTGCCGCGTTTCGCGGGCGGTCTTGCCGGCTACTTCGGCTACGACGCCGTGCGCTACATCGAAAAGAAGCTCGCGCACACGGCCCCGCCCGACGATCTGAACCTGCCCGACATTCAACTGCTGCTGACGGAAGAAGTCGCCGTCATCGACAACCTCGCGGGCAAGCTGTACCTCGTGATCTACGCCGATCCGACGACGCCCGAAGCGTACACGCGCGCCAAGCAGCGTCTGCGCGAACTGAAGCAGCGCCTGCGTACGACGGTGCAGCCGCCTGTCACGTCGGCGAGTGTGCGTACCGAAATTTTCCGCGAGTTCAAGAAGGACGATTACCTCGCCGCCGTGCGCAAGGCGAAGGAATACATCGCGGCAGGCGAACTGATGCAAGTGCAGGTCGGCCAGCGTCTGACGAAACCGTATCGCGACAACCCGCTGTCGCTTTACCGCGCGCTGCGTTCGCTGAATCCGTCGCCGTACATGTACTACTACAACTTCGGCGAATTCCATGTGGTCGGCGCGTCGCCGGAAATTCTGGTGCGTCAGGAAAAGCGCAACGAAGACCGCATCGTCACGATCCGTCCGCTGGCAGGCACACGTCCGCGCGGCAACACGCCCGAGCGCGACGCCGAACTCGCCACCGAACTGCTGAACGATCCGAAGGAAGTCGCCGAGCACGTGATGCTGATCGACCTCGCGCGCAACGACGTGGGCCGTATCGCGGAGATCGGTTCGGTGTCCGTGACCGACAAGATGGTGATCGAAAAGTATTCGCACGTGCAGCACATCGTCAGCTCTGTCGAGGGCACGCTGAAGCCCGGCATGACCAATTTCGACGTGCTGCGCGCGACGTTCCCGGCGGGCACGCTGTCGGGCGCGCCGAAGGTTCGCGCGATGGAACTGATCGACGAACTCGAACCCGTGAAGCGCGGCCTCTACGGCGGCGCGGTCGGCTACCTGTCGTTCACGGGCGAGATGGACCTCGCGATCACGATCCGCACGGGCGTGATCTGCAACGGCAATCTGTATGTGCAGGCGGCAGCGGGCGTGGTCGCCGACTCGGTGCCCGAATCCGAATGGCAAGAGACCGAGAACAAGGCACGCGCTGTGATGCGCGCCGCCGAGCAAGTGCAAGACGGCCTCGATAGCGATTTCTGACCGGAGACAGACCATGCTGCTGATGATCGACAACTACGATTCGTTCACCTATAACCTGGTCCAGTACTTCGGCGAACTCGGCGAAGACGTGCGGACCTATCGCAACGACGAAATCACGCTCGACGAAATCGCGAAGCTCAACCCCGAGCGCATTTGCCTTTCACCGGGACCGAGCAATCCGCAACACGCGGGCATCACGCTCGACGTGCTGCGTGAATTCTCCGGCAAGTATCCGATCCTCGGCGTGTGTCTCGGCCATCAGGCGATCGGCGAAGCGTTCGGCGGCCGTGTGGTGCGCGCGCAGACCATCATGCACGGCAAGGTGAGCCAGATCGAAACCGACTGCAAAGGCGTATTCGCCGACCTGCCGAAGCACTTCACCGTCACGCGTTATCACTCGCTCGCGATCGAGCGCGAGTCGCTGCCCGATTGCCTCGAAATATCAGCATGGACCGACGACGGCGAAATCATGGGCGTGCGTCACAAGACGCTGCCTGTCGAAGGCGTGCAGTTCCATCCGGAATCGATCCTGTCGGAACACGGCCACGCGTTGCTCGAAAACTTCGTGAAGCAGTCGAAGGCCGTGGCGCGCAGCGCTTAACAAGGAGACGTCAAAATGATTACGGCCCAGGAAGCGCTGCAACGCACGATCGAGCATCGCGAAATTTTCCACGACGAAATGCTGCACCTGATGCGTCTCATCATGCGCGGCGACATGTCGCCCGTGATGGCGGCCGCGATCATCACGGGGCTGCGCGTCAAAAAAGAGACCATCGGCGAGATCACCGCGGCCGCCACGGTGATGCGTGAGTTCGCCCGTCACGTTGAAGTGCAGGACAACTCGAACTTCGTCGATATCGTGGGCACGGGCGGCGACGGATCGCACACGTTCAACATCTCGACGGCGACGATGTTCGTGACGGCGGCGGCTGGCGCGAAGGTCGCGAAGCACGGCAATCGCGGCGTGTCGAGCAAGTCAGGCAGCGCGGACGTGCTCGAAGCACTCGGCGTCAATATCGATCTGCAGCCGGAACAGGTGGCCGCGTCGATCGCCGAAACGGGCATGGGCTTCATGTTCGCGCCGAACCATCACCCGGCGATGAAGAACATCGCGCCCGTGCGCCGCGAACTCGGCGTGCGGACCATCTTCAACATCCTCGGTCCGCTGACGAACCCCGCCGGCGCGCCGAACCAGTTGCAAGGCGTGTTTCACCCGGACCTGGTCGGCATTCAGGTTCGCGTGATGGAGCGTCTCGGCGCAAACCACGTGCTCGTCGTGTATGGTATGGACGGCATGGATGAAGTGTCACTCGGCGGCGCGACGCTGGTCGGCGAACTGCGCGACGGCAAGGTGACCGAGTACGAGATTCACCCTGAGGACTTCGGCATGCAGATGGTGTCGAACCGCACGCTGAAAGTCGCGGACGCGACGGAATCGAAAGTGTTGCTGCTCGAAGCACTCGACAACAAGCCGGGCGTCGCGCGCGAAATCGTCACGCTGAACGCGGGCACCGCGCTGTACGCGGCGAACGTCGTGGAGTCGATCGCAGACGGCCTGCAACTGGCCCGCGAAGCGATCGCGAGCGGCAAGGCGCGCGCGAAGGTCGACGACCTGGTCCGCTTCACGCAACAGTTCAAGAAATAAACGGAATTCACATGAGCGATATTCTCGACCGCATCATCGACGTCAAGCGCGAAGAAGTGCGCGCCGCGCAGCAAAGCGCGCCGCTCGAAGAGTTGCGCCTGCAGGCATCGTCGCGCGATCTGCGCGATTTCGTCGGCGCGATTCGCGCGAAGCATGAAGCGGGTCTCGCGGCCGTGATCGCCGAGGTCAAGAAGGCGAGTCCGTCGAAAGGCGTGCTGCGCGACAACTTTGTACCGGCGGACATCGCGCGTTCATACGCGAAGCACGGCGCGGCGTGTCTATCCGTGCTGACCGACGTGCAGTTCTTCCAGGGCAGCGCGAAGTATCTGGAAGAGGCGCGCGCCGCGTGCGATCTGCCCGTTCTGCGCAAGGATTTCATCGTCGATCCGTATCAGATCCTCGAAGCGCGCGCGATGGGCGCCGACGCGATCCTGCTGATCGTCGCGGCACTCGAACTCTCGCAGATGCAGGATCTCGAAGCGTACGCGCATTCGCTCGGCCTCGCGGTGCTGGTCGAAGTTCACGACAAGGACGAACTGGTCGACGCGCTGACGCTGAAGACGCCGCTGATGGGCGTGAACAACCGCAATCTGCGCACGTTCGAAACATCGATCGACACCACGCTCGGCCTGCTGGACATGATGCCGGACGACCGCATCGTCGTGACCGAGTCGGGCATCATGTCGCGCGGCGACGTCGAGCGGATGCGCGCGATGGACGTGAACTCGTTCCTCGTCGGCGAAGCGTTCATGCGCGCCGAAGAACCGGGCGCGGAGCTTGCGCGGATGTTCTTCTGATTCTCACCACGTTACAGAGCGAGCCGCGCGATGGGCATGGAACACGAGATCAAGCTGTCGCTGCCGACCGGTCAGGTCGGCGCCGCGACGCAATGGTTGATTCAACGCGCCGGTGGCAAGGGCCGCACGATCACGCTCGAAAACAGCTATTACGACACACCGTCGCTGACGCTCGCGCGCGCGAAAAGCGCGGTGCGCGTGCGCCGCACGCCGGACGGCTGGCTGCAGACGTACAAGACGGTCGGCACGTCGAGTGGCGGCTTGCACAGCCGGCACGAGTGGGAAATGCCCATCAAGGGCAACGCGCTCGAGATCGACGCGCTGCTCGCAGCCTGTGACGACGAACCGTCGAAGGAAGCGTTGCGCAGCGCGCGTGACGACCTGATTCCGCTGTTCAGCACCAATTTCTCGCGGACGATCTGGCACGTGCGCATCGAAGGCGCCGACGTCGAGGCGGCCGTCGACCAGGGCGAGGTTGTCGCGGTCGTACACGGTGAAACGCGCCGCGCACCGATCTGCGAGATCGAGTTGGAACTGAAGCACGGTGACGCGGGGGCGCTGAACGCGTTGTCGGCGGAAATCGCGCAGGCCGTGCATGGCTTGCGCCCCGATGATGTGAGCAAGGCGCAGCGTGGTTATCGTCTGCGCGAAAGCAACTCGCAATAAGCGGCGAAAGCAGCAAACACCCAAGCAGGCGCGTGGCACCTTGAGCGCGCCCGCGTTTGCTGCCACACTAGCCCGCCATGAATTCCGCAAAACGTTCCCGCACCTCGCCGACGCAGCCGTCGCTCTTCACCGACGACGACACCCGCGCCGCCGCGCCCTCTCCCGCCACAGAGATTCAGACGCTCGAAGCGCAATTCGAAGGCCTGCCGCCTGCCTGGCGCGCGCACCTCAAACCGTTTATCGATAGCGACACGTATGCGCCGCTGTGCCAGTTCGTCGATGGCGAACGCGCGTCCGGCAAGACCGTCTATCCCGCCGACGTATTCCGCGCACTGCGACTCACGAGTCCCGACGACGTCAAGGTCGTGATTCTCGGCCAGGACCCGTATCACGGCGAAGACCGTGGCACGCCGCAGGCGCACGGTCTCGCGTTTTCAGTGCCGCCTTCGGTACGGCCGCCGCCGTCGTTGCGCAACATCTTCAAGGAAATCGCCGCGAGCCTCGGCCATGAGGCGCCGCAGCACGGCTGTCTCGATGCGTGGGCGCGACAAGGCGTGCTGTTGCTCAACACGGTGCTGACCGTCGAACGCGATCGTGCCGCGAGTCACGCGAAGCGCGGCTGGGAAAAATGCACCGACACGCTCATCCACGAACTCGCGATGCGTCACGATGGGCTCGTGTTCATGCTGTGGGGCGCGCACGCGCAGGCCAAGCGCGCGCTGCTCGGCGGCAAGTCGCATTGTGTGCTGGAAGCGCCCCACCCGTCGCCGCTATCGGCGCATCGCGGGTTTCTCGGCTGCCGGCATTTCGCGCTCGCCAACGAATTTCTCGAAGCGCATGGCCGTCAGACCATCGACTGGCGTTTGCCGGAAACGGGAGAAGTGTTCGCCTGAAGCGCACCCCATCCGCCGAAAACCCAAAAAAGAAAACGCCACGGAATTGTGTTCCGTGGCGTTTTCTTTTGCCGTCGCGATACGGGCGATCACCGTATCGGAAGAGCAAGCGGCCAGCCGGATGGCTCACCGCATAACCGTTTCAGACAGCTCAGGCAGCAGCAATCGCTTCGCGCGCGCCGGCCAGTGCCGCGGTCGCTGCGTCCGGGCCCATGTTCAGGCCTTCCGCGTAGATGAAGTTCACGTCGGTCATGCCGAGGAAGCCGAGGAACGTCGTCATGTAAGGCGTCTGCGTGTCGCCCGGCGTGCCGACGTACTTGCCGCCGCGTGCCGATACCACGAACACCTTCTTGCCCGTCACGAGACCTTCCGGACCGTTCGCGCCGTACTTGAACGTGATGCCAGCGCGTGCGATGAAGTCGAAGTACGTCTTCAGTTGCGACGAGATACCGAAGTTGTACAGCGGCGCGCCGATCACGACGATGTCGGCGGCTTGCAGTTCGGCGATCAGCGCTTCGCTGCGGGCTGCGATGGCTTGCTGTTCAGCCGTGCGCTGTTCGGCGGGCGTGAAGAACGCGCCGAGGATCGCGTCGTCGAGGTGCGGCAGTGCGTCTTCGTGCAGATTGCGGACGACGACTTGCGCGCCCGGATTCGATTGTTGCAGCTTCGCCGTCAGTTCGTTTGCCAGCAGCGTCGATTGAGCGCCTTGCGAGCGAGCCGACGAGTTGATTTGCAGGATCGTAGTCATCTGTGACTCCAGTGAGGGGCGCGCTGTGTTGCGCGAGTGGAGCCATTGTGTTTTTTTACCCGCCCGGGAAAAAGTAGCGCGGCGGCGACGGATTGTTGCAACGATAGAACAATCCGCCGCCGGGATCTTGCCGCGCAGACGGTTCGGCGACCGCTTACTTGCCGCCCAGCCAGCGTTTGCGCGCCGTTACGGCCGCCGCGCGTTTGTCGTTCGCGGTGAGTTTGTAGCGCGAGACTTCCGGTCCGTCCAGCTTGACCTGCGCGACGCGCAGCTCGTCGCGCCGGAACGCATGCACCTCGACCTTCGCGCCGGGCTGGTAGCGCGACAGCAGCGCGTCGAGATTCGAGCCCGTCACGCGCAAGCCGTCGACGGCAATCAGCACGTCGCCCGCCGAAAGACCGGCCTTCTGCGCCGCGCTGCCGTCATGAACGGCCGCCACCGTGCAGTCCGCGCCGCCGCGCATGCGCGCGCCGAGCGACGGCTTGCCCTTCGGATCGACGTCCGCTTCGAGTGTCACGCCGAACGGCGCCAACAGCGTGTCGAGCGGCAGATCGCTCGTACCGCGCACGCCTTCCGCGAAAAGCTCCGACAGGTCCGCGCCCGTGGCCTCGGCGAACAGCGCCTCGACGTCGGCTTCCTCGATGCCCTGACTCTTGCCCTTGAAGAAGTCGCGCCCGTAGCGCTGCCACAGCAGGCGCATCACGTCGTCGAGCGATTTGCGGTTCTGCGTTTGCGCGCGAATCGTCAGATCGAACGCGAGTGCGACCAGCGAGCCCTTCGTGTAATAGCTGACGATCGCGTTCGCCGCGTTTTCGTCCTGACGGTAGTACTTGACCCACGCGTCGAACGAACTTTCGGCGACCGTCTGCTTCAGGCGCCCGCTGCCGCGCAGCACGCCGCCGATCGTCTTGCCGAGCAGCGTGAAGTAGTCGGTATCCTTGATCAGGCCGCTGCGCACGAGCACCAGGTCGTCGTAGTAAGACGTGAAGCCCTCGAACAGCCACAGCAGCGACGTGTAATTTTCCTGCGTGAGATCGTACGGCGCGAACACGGCGGGCTTGATGCGCTTCACGTTCCACGTGTGGAAGTATTCGTGGCTGCACAGGCCGAGATACGTGCGATAGCCGTCCGTCGTCTCGTCGCGGCCTTCGACGGGCAAATCCGCGCGATTGCAGATCAGCGCCGTCGATGCGCGATGCTCCAGACCGCCGTAGCCATCGGTGACGGCTTGCGTCATGAAGACGTAGCGGTCCATCGGCGCCTTTTTCGAGCGCGGCTCGAAGAGCGCGATCTGTGCTTCGCAAACGCGCTTCAGATCCGCCGACAGCCGCGCCATGTCCAAACCGATCACGCGCCCGGCGATCACGATGTCGTGCGGCACGCCGTGCGCCTTGAACGTCGCGAGTTCGAATTCACCGAGCGTGACGGGATGATCGATCAGCTCGTCGTAGTTCTGCGCGCTGTACTCGCCGAAGCCGTAGCGCTTCGTGCCGCGCCCTTCCGTCAACGCCGTCGCGACGCGCCAGTTGTGGAATTGCGGACCGGCCGGCTTCTGGATATCGACGACGCACGGCGCGTCCTCGAACCCGAGCGGCGACAGAAACACGCTCGTGCCGTTGAAGAAGCCCGTCGTGTCGTCGAGATGCGCGGCGCGCACCGACAGGTCCCATGCGTAGACCTCGTAGCGCAGCGTCAGCGCGCCCTTGACGGGCGCCGCCTGCCACGAGTGCTTGTCGATCTTTTCGAGCCGCACCTTGCGGCCCGCGTCGTTGAACGCGCGTAGCGTTACGATGTTGCGCGCGAACTCGCGGACCATGTAGCTGCCGGGAATCCACACGGGCAGCATGAAGCGCTGGCCCGACGGATCGGGCTCGGCGACGGTCACGGTCACTTCGAAGAGATGGGCGGCGGGATGCTTCGGAACGATGGTGTAGCGGATCGGCTTCATCGGCGCTCGTGTGTGGAAACTGGTGAAGAAAACGACAGGAGGCGCCGCGCGCCTCCTTTCAAACAGATTCAGACGATGCGCGCAACTCAGCGCACCGACGACAACGCCTTGTCCAGCTGGTCCGCCGGCACGGCGCCCGGCAGGCGACGTCCATCCGCGAGAAACACGGTCGGCGTGCCGCTCACGTTCATCGACTGTCCGAGCACGAGGTTCTTGTCGATCGCGGCCGTGTCGCAGGTGCCGGGCGCGGTCGGCGCGCGGTGATCCTGCATCCAGGCTTCCCATGCCTTCGCGCGGTCGGAGGAACACCAGATCGACTTCGACTTCACCGTCGAATCCGGCGACAGGACCGGGTACAGGAACGTATAAACAGTGATGTTATCCATCGACTTCAGCGTCGTTTCGAGCTGCTTGCAGTACGGGCAGTTCGGATCGGAGAACACGGCGATCTTGCGGCTGCCGTTGCCCTTCACCACTTTCACCGCGTTCGCGAACGGCAGGCTCGCGAAATCGATGCGGTTCGTTTCGGACAGGCGCGCTTCCGTCAGATTCTGGCGCGTCTTCGCGTCGATCATGTCGCCGAGAATCAGATGGTCGCCCGACGCGTCGCTATAGACGATCTGCGAGCCGAGGTTCACCTCATAAAGCCCGTCGATCGGCGACTTGGACACGCTTTTGATCGTCGCTTCGCTCAGACGCGATTGCAGCGTCGACTTGAGCTTGTCGGTGGTCTGGTCGGCCTGCGCCGAACAGCCGAGGCCGATGGTCGCGACGGCCAGCGCCAGCGCGGCGATGCGGATACGTTTCTTCATGCTGCTGCTCCTGATTCGATTCGGCGCGCGGCCCGTTTGCCGCTCGTCTGCGCCTGTGTTCAAGTTCCGCGCGGGTTTCCGGGTGCGTGCCGGAATGTTCCCCGTTGCAACGATGCGTGTGGGGTGCATCAGGCAGTGCTGCGCAGATGGTATGCCTTGCGTTCGATCCTGTCAGACGCACTCGCCGCCGCGCCGTTCCTTCTGGCGCGTGGCTGGCGCATTGATTGTTCAGCCCAGCGCCGCCGAGACCAGCCAGCGCTTGACCAGCGGCTGCGCGCCGACGAATGCCATGCCCGTGTTGCGAACCGCGCGCGCGATATTGCCCGGCAGCCCGAACAGCTTCTGCAGGCCATCGGTGGCGATGGTCAACGCGCGAATGTCTTCGCTGCGCGAGCGTTCGTAGCGGCGCAACAGCACTGTGTCGCCGATATCGCGGAACGCCTCTTTATTCACGATCGCGTCCACCAGCGACGCCACGTCGCGCAAGCCCAGATTCATGCCCTGCCCGGCGAGCGGATGGATCAGGTGCGCGGCATCGCCGACCAGCGCGACGCGCGGCGCGACCAGCCGGTCGACGGTTTGCAGCGCAAGCGGAAAGCCTTGAGCGGGCGTCACACATTCGAGCGTGCCGAGCGCGCCCATCGTCGCCCGTTCGACTTCCGCCGCGAGTTGCGCCGGATCGAGTTTGACGAGCGTGTTCGCGTGATCGGTCATCGCCGACCAGACCAGCGACACGTGCCCATCCGGCAGCGGCAGCAGCGCGATGATCTCGCCGTCGCGGAACCACTGATACGCTGTCTCGCCGTGCGGCCGCCCGGCCTTGAAGTTCGCGACGACGCCCGTCTGCCGGTAGTCGCGCCGGTTCACCTTCGAGCCGATCTGCGCGCGCACCCACGAATGCGCGCCGTCCGCGCCGACCACGAGATCCGCTTCGAGCACGTTGCCATTGGCGAGACCGATCGTCGCGCCGCCCGTCTTGACATCGAGCCCCTGCGCACGCGTGTCGAGCCACGTGAGGTTGGGCTGGAAGCGCAGCGCGGCATCGAGCGCCTGTTCGATCAGCGACGATTCAGCGATCCACGCGAGCTGCGGCACGGATGCCTGGAACGCCGAGAAATGCAGTTCGGCGTGTGCGTCGCCGTAGACGCGCATGTCGTAAACGGGCGCGAGCCGCGAAGCATCGAGCGCCTGCCACACGCGCAGGCGTTCGAGCAGCGCCTGCGAACTCGCGGACAGCGCGTAGACGCGCGAGTCGAATACGGCGTTGGCGGGCAGCGGCTGACAATGCTGCGCGAGCAATGCGACGCGCAGGCCGCTTTGCGTGAGCGCAAGCGCCGCCGTCTTGCCGACGAGCCCGCCGCCGATCACGGCGACGTCGAAGGACTGATGGTGAGCATTCATCCGGGCATTATAGCCGTGAGGGGTGCCGGGGACGGATCGGCGGGACAGGCTTTTGGCGCGGTTTCGGCGTTGTTTGAGCGGAGATTGATGCAGGTCGGGCACAAGTCTCGTCGATTGTGGACTGCATATGCACGCGCTCGCGTAGCGAACGGCGCGCGCCGCCGCTTCTCCGCTGCCGCGAGCGCGCCGCCGGACAGGGTTACAATTGCGGTTTTCGGTTATCCGGCACCTCCGGCGCGCGTTTGCAGCGCGGCGGGTGTCTTACGACAGTCCGCCTGTGCCGCGTGTTTTCGGCGCGTGCTTCTGGCACGCACCTGGCGCCAGCGGACTTGCGGGCCGCGGCCAGCATCGCGCCGCGCCACATGTAGCCCGCGCTCCGTTCGCCGAAGCCTGTCACCACCTGATTTTGTAGAGAACCTTCATGAGCCTCAAATGCGGCATCGTCGGCCTGCCTAACGTCGGCAAGTCCACCCTGTTCAATGCGCTGACCAAGGCGGGCATCGCCGCCGAAAACTATCCGTTCTGCACGATCGAGCCGAACGTCGGCGTGGTCGAAGTGCCGGACGCGCGCCTGACGGCGCTCGCCGGCATCGTCAAGCCGGAGCGCATCGTGCCCGCCGTCGTCGAATTCGTCGACATCGCGGGTCTGGTGGCGGGCGCGAGCAAGGGCGAAGGCCTCGGCAACCAGTTCCTCGCGAATATCCGCGAAACGGATGCGATCACGCACGTCGTGCGCTGCTTCGAAGACGAGAACGTGATTCACGTCGCGGGCAAGGTTGATCCCGTGTCGGATATCGAAGTGATCAACACGGAACTCGCGCTCGCCGACCTCGCAACGGTCGAAAAGGCGCTCACACGCTATGCGAAAGCCGCGAAGTCCGGCAACGACAAGGAAGCGGTGAAGCTCGCTGCGGTGCTGGAAAAGGTTCGCGCGCAACTGGATCAGGCGAAGCCGGTTCGCGGGCTGAATCTGACGGAAGAAGAGCTTCTGCTGATCAGGCCGTTCTGCCTGATTACGGCCAAGCCGGCCATGTACGTCGCGAACGTCAAGGAAGACGGCTTCGAGAACAATCCGCACCTGGACGCGGTGCGCAAGTACGCCGAAACGGAAAATGCGCCCGTGGTCGCCGTGTGCGCGGCGATCGAGGCGGAAATCGCCGATCTCGCCGATGAAGACAAGGAAGTGTTTCTCGCCGACATGGGCATGCACGAGCCGGGTCTGAACCGCGTGATTCGCGCGGGTTTCAAGCTGCTCGGCCTGCAGACGTATTTCACGGCGGGCGTGAAGGAAGTGCGCGCATGGACGATTCATGTCGGCGATACCGCGCCGCAGGCTGCGGGCGCGATTCACACGGACTTCGAACGCGGCTTCATTCGCGCGCAGACGATCGGATTTGACGATTACATCGCGTACAAGGGTGAACAAGGCGCGAAGGAAGCGGGCAAGATGCGCGCCGAAGGGAAGGAGTACATCGTGCATGACGGCGACGTGATGAACTTTTTGTTCAACGTCTGACGAGCAATTGTCAAATGCCTCCCCGCCGCTTCGCGCGGGGGCGCAAATTGACCAAAGCCGCGCATCGACGCGGCTTTTTTTTCGCCCTCGTTGCACGCGCACCCATCGATGCTGCGGGTAATCGCCCTTTCTCCGATTATTCTTCCGATGTTAAATTGCCCGTTCGGCACTGAGCCTTACATATAGAAAATTCACCGACGCTTTCCTGTCATCGACCACAACTAGAATCGCGCGACCGCAATCCGCGCTTTCCGTAAAAGAAGGAGACTCTCGATGCATTGCAAGCCGCTCATCCGTTCGCTGTCCGTCGCAGCCGTTCTGTCATTCGGTACCTGGCAAACCGCCTACGCCGCCACAGAAATCCAGTTCTGGCATGCAATGGAAGCCGCCCTCGGCGAACGCCTGAACACGATCGCCAACGACTTCAACGCATCGCAGAGCGACTACAAGATCGTCCCCGTCTTCAAGGGCACCTACGACCAGACGCTCGCAGCCGGCATCGCGGCGTATCGCAGCGGCAACGCGCCCGCGATCCTGCAGGTCTACGAGGTCGGCACCGCGACGATGATGCAGGCGAAGAAAGCCGTCATTCCCGTCTCCGACGTGTTCAAGCAGGCGGGCATGACGCTCGACGAAAAAGCTTTCGTGCCGACCATCGCCAGCTATTACAGCGACTCGAAGACAGGCCACCTGATCTCGATGCCGTTCAATAGCTCGACGCCCGTCCTCTACTACAACAAGGAAGCCTTCAAGAAAGCCGGCCTCGATCCGAACACACCGCCCAAAACGTGGGCGGAACTGGAGCAGGACGCGCTGAAACTGAAAGCAGCGGGCATGTCGTGCGGCTATTCGTCGGGCTGGCAAAGCTGGATTCAGCTCGAGAACTACAGCGCCTGGCACGGCGCGCCGTTCGCGACGGAGAACAACGGCTTCGACGGCGCCGACGCCAAGCTCGAATTCAACAAGCCGCTGCAGATCGCGCACATCACGTTCCTGCAGAAGATGCAGAAGGAAGGCGCATTCACCTATGTCGGCCGCAAGGACGAACCGGTGTCGAAGTTCTACAGCGGCGACTGCGGGATCATCACGAACTCGTCCGGCTCGCTGGCAACGATCCGCAAGTACGCGAAGTTCGACTTCGGCACGGGCATGATGCCGTACGACGCGAGCGTAAAGGGCGCGCCGCAGAACGCGATCATCGGCGGCGCGAGCCTGTGGGTGCTGTCGGGCAAGGACCCCGCCGAATATAAGGGCGTCGCGAAGTTCCTCGCCTATCTCAGCTCGCCGCCTGTCGCCGCGAAATGGCATCAGGACACGGGTTATCTGCCCGTCACCACGGCCGCTTATCAGTTGACCCAGCAACAGGGCTTCTACGAGAAGAATCCCGGCAGCGACACGGCTATCAAGCAGATGCTGAACAAACCGCCCCTGCCGTACACGAAGGGACTGCGTCTGGGCAACATGCCGCAGATCCGCACGATCATCGACGAAGAACTCGAACAGGTCTGGTCCGACAAGAAGACGCCGAAGGATGCGCTCGATTCGTCGGTGTCGCGCGGCGACGAACTGCTGCGCCGCTTCGAGAAAGCGGGTAGCTGATCCGCAAGACAGGCGCGCTTTCAACGCGTTAGCGTAAAGCGCGCCTCATCCGTTCACTGTTGCTAAGGACGTCGATGGACAAGCGTTCCCGCTTCGGCACCAGCCTCCTGCCGTATCTGCTCGTCGCGCCGCAACTCGCGATCACACTGCTGTTCTTTCTGCTGCCAGCGGGCGAAGCCCTCTGGCAATCGACGCAGACACAGGACGCGTTCGGCACGTCGAGCGAATTTGTCGGCTTGAGCAACTTCAAGCAGCTATTTGGCGATCCGCTGTATCTCGCATCGTTCGAAACGACGTTGATTTTTTGCGCGCTCGTCACCGTGTCGGGTCTCGTGATCTCGCTGCTGTTCGCCGCCTGCGCCGACCGCGTGACACGCGGCGCGAGAGCCTATCAGACGCTGTTGATCTGGCCGTATGCGGTCGCGCCCGCGATTGCCGCCGTGCTGTGGTCGTTCCTGTTCAACCCGAGCATCGGCCTCGTGACCTTCGCGCTCGGCAAGGCGGGCATCGTCTGGAATCACGCGCTCAATCCCGGTCAGGCGATGTTCCTCGTCGTGCTCGCCTCCGTGTGGAAGCAGGTCAGCTACAACTTCCTGTTCTTCTACGCGGGACTGCAGGCCATTCCGCGCTCGCTGATCGAAGCGGCCGCGATCGACGGCGCCGGTCCCGTGCGGCGCTTCTTCGGCGTCGCGCTGCCGCTGCTGTCGCCGACGACGTTCTTTCTGCTCGTCGTCAATCTCGTCTACGCGTTCTTCGACACGTTCCCGATCATCGACGCCGCGACGGGCGGCGGCCCCGCCCAATCGACGCGCACGCTGATCTACAAGATCTTCGCCGAAGGCTTCCAGGGTCTCGACATTGGCAGTTCGGGCGCGCAGTCGGTGGTGCTGATGCTGATCGTGGTCGGGCTGACCGTCGTGCAGTTCCGTTTCATCGAGCGGAGGGTTCAATACTCATGATCGAGAATCGCCGCGGCTTCGATATCTTTTGCCACGTCGTGTTGCTGATCGGCGTGGTGCTGGTCGTGTTCCCCGTCTACGTCGCGTTCTGCGCGGCGACGATGAGCGAGCATGAAGTGTTCAACGTGCCGCTGTCGCTCGTGCCGAGCACGCATCTGTTCGAGAACATCGCGAACATCTGGACGCACGGCACGGGCAACGCGGCCAGCCCGTTCGGCACGATGCTCGTTAACAGCCTCGTGATGGCGCTCGTCATCGCGATCGGCAAGATCGCCGTGTCGATCATCTCGGCGTTCGCGATTGTGTTCTTCCGCTTTCCGGGCCGCAACGTCGCGTTCTGGCTGATCTTCATCACGCTGATGCTGCCCGTCGAAGTGCGGATCTTTCCGACTGTGCAGGTCGTCTCGTCGATGCATCTGAGCAATACCTACGCCGGGCTCACGCTGCCACTGATCGCATCCGCGACCGCGACGTTCCTGTTCCGCCAGTTCTTCCTCACGCTGCCCGACGAGCTGATGGAAGCGGCGCGCATCGACGGCGCGGGGCCGTTGCGCTTCTTCTGGGACGTGGTGCTGCCGCTGTCGAAGACGAACCTCGCGGCGCTCTTCGTGATCACGTTCATCTACGGCTGGAATCAATACCTGTGGCCGATCCTGATCACCAGTCAGCAATCGCTGACGACGGCCGTGGTCGGCATCAAGAGCATGATCGCTTCCGGCGACACCGCAACCGAATGGCATCTCGTGATGGCCGCGACGTTGCTCGCGATGTTGCCGCCGCTCGTCGTTGTGCTGGCGATGCAGCGCTGGTTCGTGCGCGGTCTCGTGGATGCGGAAAAATAAGGATAAAGAGTCATGTCAGCACTGGCGCTCAAAGGCGTAAAGAAATCGTACGACGGCAAGCAGAACGTTCTGCACGGCATCAACGCGGACGTCGGGGACGGCGAGTTCGTCGTGATGGTTGGGCCGTCGGGTTGCGGCAAGTCGACCTTGCTGCGGATGGTCGCGGGGCTGGAGGCGATCACCGAGGGCGAGATTGCGATCGACGGCAAGGTCGTCAACAACCTGGAGCCGAAGGATCGGAACATCGCGATGGTGTTCCAGAACTACGCGCTTTATCCGCATATGACGGTTGCGGAGAACATGGGCTACGCGCTCAAGATTGCGGGGCTGACGAAGTCGAAGATCGAGTCGCGGGTGCTGACGGCCGCGAAGATTCTCGAACTCGAACCGCTGCTGTCGAGAAAGCCGCGCGAGCTGTCGGGCGGCCAGCGACAGCGCGTCGCGATGGGCCGCGCGATTGTGCGCGAGCCGGCTGTGTTCCTGTTCGACGAGCCGCTGTCGAACCTGGATGCCCGTTTGCGCGTGCAGATGCGGCTCGAAATTCAGCGGCTGCATGGGCGGCTCAAGACGACGAGCCTTTACGTGACGCACGACCAGATCGAAGCGATGACGCTCGCGCAGCGTGTGATCGTGATGAACCGCGGGCATGCGGAGCAGATCGGTGCTCCCACCGAGGTCTACGAGCGGCCTGCGACGACGTTTGTTGCTGGGTTTATCGGCTCGCCGGGGATGAATTTGCTGAACGGCTGGATCACGGAGGATGGCGCTTTATTTGAAGTTGCGGGAGAGGGGCCGAAGTTGCCTTTGGCGGGTGTGCCGTGCGTTGGCCGCGAAGTCGCGGCGGGTCGGGCGTGTGTGCTTGGAATTCGGCCGGAGCATATGACGCCCTCGGACGCCGCTGTGCCTTCGGCCACGCTTGCCGTTGATTCTTGCGAATTGCTCGGTGCCGATAATCTCGCGCATGGGCGCTGGGGCAAGCACGATGTGACTGTGCGGTTGCCGCATGGGCATCGGCCGCAAGCCGGCGAACGGCTTCAGGTCGCGTTGCCCGCGCAGCATGTTCATTTCTTCGATGAGGAAAGCGGGCGCCGCCTCAATTGAGCTGTGCGGTTTTGCTTTCGGTTTTGCTTTTGCTTTCGCCTTTGTTTTTGCTTTCGTTTTTGCTGGCATCCGCGATTTGTTAGCTCGCTTCAAGCGTCGCCCCTGTGCGGGGCGGCACCTACTTTTCTTTGCCGCCGCAAAGAAAAGTAGGCAAAAGAAAGCGGCTAACACCGCCAGCACTTGTTCTTATCCACGGGCCCCCAACGTCCCCACTCTTCGCACCGAAGTGCCCTGGTCGATGCTCGTTGCCAACGCTTTGAATGAGCGCCCCACCCGCTTCGAATGCTTTTGCACGGGCCAGCAGCAGCGAACGGTATGTGCCGCCCAGGTGGCAAACTGTGTGTAGGTTGTCGCGGTGTATAGCTCGGCGCTCTTACATGGAGGCGCGCGCTATCGGTTCGAAGTGAGGCGTGCGAGACACTACGGCCTACACACAGTTTGCCGCCTGGGCGGCGGTGGAATATCTGGCACGGCATGATGCAGCGCGGGTGCGTGAAGCGGGTGAGGCGCACCGCAAGGACCTTGGCAACGAACGTGGGTCACGTGATTGCCGTGTGAAGCGTAAGACCCTTTGGGGGCCCTCAGGCAATAACTAGCACTGGCGGTGTGAGCCGCTTTCTTTTGCCTACTTTTCTTTGCGGCGGCAAAGAAAAGTAGGTGCCGCCCCGCACAGGGGCGACGCTTGAAGCGAGCTAACGCATCGCGGATGCCAGCGAAACCAAGTGCGAACCGCAACCACCCCAACGCTCAGCAGAGAAAAAACCCACACAACAGCGCCCCACGCAGTGCCAAACCCCAAACAAAAAGCGTCGCAGACACACGAAGTACAATACCGTTTCCGCCCGCGGCGCGCGCCAACCAAGATCCGCTGCGCCCGGCAAATACCAGCAACACCAAAACCCAAACCCACTCACCCAACGCCGTCCGCCGTCGCGCGGACCGCGAACCCAACTCAAGCGTAAGCAAATGGCCCAATACGTCTTCACCATGAACCGGGTCGGCAAGATCGTGCCGCCCAAGCGTCAAATCCTGAAAGACATCTCGCTGTCATTCTTCCCCGGCGCCAAGATCGGCCTGCTCGGCCTGAACGGCTCGGGCAAGTCCACGCTGATCAGGATCATGGCCGGCGTCGACAAGGACATCGAAGGCGAAGCCACGCCGATGCCGAACCTGAACATCGGCTATCTGCCGCAGGAGCCGCAGCTCGATCCGCAACAGACCGTGCGCGAAGCCGTCGAAGATGGTCTCGGCGACGTGTTCCAGGCGCAAAAGAAGCTCGATGAAATCTACGCCGCCTACGCCGAACCGGACGCCGACTTCGACGCGCTCGCCGCCGAGCAGGCGAAGTACGAAGCCATCCTCGCGACATCGGACGGCGGCAGCCCCGAGCAACAGCTCGAAGTCGCCGCCGACGCGCTGCGCCTGCCGCCGTGGGACGCGAAGATCGAGAACCTGTCAGGCGGCGAAAAGCGCCGCGTCGCGCTGTGCAAGCTGTTGCTCCAAAAGCCCGACATGCTGCTGCTCGACGAACCGACCAACCACCTCGACGCCGAATCCGTCGAATGGCTCGAACAGTTCCTCACGCGCTTCCCCGGCACCGTGGTCGCCGTCACCCACGATCGCTACTTCCTCGACAACGCCGCCGAGTGGATTCTCGAACTCGACCGCGGCCACGGCATTCCGTGGAAAGGCAACTACAGCAGCTGGCTCGACCAGAAGGAAGACCGCCTGAAGCAGGAAGAAGCGTCTGAATCGGCGCGTCAAAAGGCGATCAAGAAAGAACTGGAATGGGTGCGCCAGAACCCGAAGGGCCGTCAGGCAAAGTCGAAGGCGCGTATTGCCCGCTTCGAGGAACTGAACAGCCAGGAATACCAGAAGCGCAACGAAACCCAGGAAATCTTCATCCCCGTCGGCGACCGCCTCGGCAATGAAGTGATCGAGTTCAAGAACGTCAGCAAGTCGTATGGCGATCGCCTGCTCATCGACGACCTGAGCCTGAAGATTCCGGCAGGCGCGATCGTCGGCATCATCGGCCCGAACGGCGCCGGTAAGTCGACCCTCTTCCGCATGCTGACGGGCAAGGAGCAGCCGGATTCCGGCGAAATCGTGCAAGGCCCGACCGTCAAGCTCGCGTACGTCGATCAGAGCCGCGACGCGCTCGACGGCTCGAAGACGGTGTTCGAAGCGATCTCCGGCGGCGCGGACGTGCTGACGGTCGGCAAGTACGAAACGCCGTCGCGCGCGTATATCGGCCGCTTCAACTTCAAGGGCGGCGACCAGCAGAAGATCGTCGGCAATCTGTCGGGCGGGGAGCGCGGCCGGCTGCATCTGGCCAAGACGCTGATCGCGGGCGGCAACGTGTTGCTGCTGGACGAACCGTCGAACGACCTCGACGTCGAAACGCTGCGCGCGCTCGAAGACGCACTGCTCGAATTCGCCGGCTCGGTCATGGTGATCTCGCACGATCGCTGGTTCCTCGACCGCATCGCGACGCACATCCTCGCGTTCGAAGGCGATTCGCAAGTCACCTTCTTCAACGGTAACTACCAGGAGTACGAAGCGGACAAGCGCGCGCGTCTCGGCGAAGAAGCGGCGCGTCCGAAGCGTCTGCGCTACAAGCCGATCACCCGTTAAGCCTTCGCTATTGCGCTGTATCGCCGTCCGCAGCCGGGCCGTTTTGCACGGTTCGATGCGGACGGCATAAGAGTTGCTCCCGTCACTCGCAAGTCGCATTCGATCCAGGCAGTTTCAGACGCAGGCACCCGCTGTCTGCGCCGCTCGCCGAAGCGCGGCAAGATCCACCCTTATCTAACCCGAACCACGGCCAGCGCACGGACGAGGAGGTGGCATGGCGATGTCGATGGGCAAGCGCGTGACGTTGGCTGTCGCGGGCGCGATCGTACTGCTCGTCGTGATTGCGCTCGGCGGGTTGTATTTCGTGCAACACGAAGTGAAAGAGCGCGTCGCCGAGGCGCTAGCGCCGCTCGGCACGGCTGAAAGTATTGACGTGGGGTTTTCGGCGATTACGCTGCGCCACGTCCGGCTGACGGCACCCAGCGACTGGCCGACACCCGACGCCTTCACCGCCGACGAAATCACGATGACACCCGACATCCGCGATCTGCTCGCGCATCGCGTGCATCTGCAAAGCGTCGTGGTAAGCGGCTTCAGTCTCGTGGTCGTGCGCACCGCGAGCGGCAGGCTGGAAATCTTGCCGAAGCTGCGTCAAACGGTGAGCCGTCCCGGCCAGTCGGCAAGCGAAGCGAGCGGCGCGGCGCCGAACCGGCCGCCGCTACCCGCCGAGAAACTCATCGACCACATCGCATTCGCGGACGGCCAGTTCGTCTTCTATGACGAGATGATCCGCAAGCCGCCTTACAAGGTGACAGTCAGTGACGCGAGCGCGAGCGTCGACCACATCCATCTGCCCGATCTCACCGAACCGACCAGTCTGTCCGTCAAAGGCTCGATCAAAGGGCCGGCGCACACGGGCACGGTGACGTTCGACGGCTGGATGAAGATCGCCAGCAAGGACTCTCAGACGACCACGACGCTGCGCGGCGTCGATGTCGTGACACTCGATCCCTATCTGTTGAAAAAGGCCGGCGCGAAAACGCAGGTGACGGGCGGCACGCTCGACCTCAACCTGCAGGCGACGGTGACGAGCTATCACATTCACGCGCCGGGCACGGTGACGCTGCATCATCTGCAACTGGCCGCGACGGACGACCCGCTCGACACGTTCATGCAGATCCCGGCGCGCGCCGCCGTCGCCGCGCTCAAACAACACGGCGACGACATCACGCTGCACTTCGTGATCGACGGTAATCTGCGCGACCCGAAGTTCAAGCTCAATGAAAGCGTGATGACGGAACTGCGCGCGAACTTCGCGAAGGCGCTGGGCGTCAGCGCCGAGGGTGTCGCGAAGGGCGCGGGCGAAACGGTAAAAGGGCTTGGGAACGCGCTAAAAAATTTGCTGGGACAGTGAGGCCCGCTCCAGCGCGGTCTTACACCGGAAGACCCAGTTCCCGGAGTTTCGCTTCGGTTTGCGCGGCGTTCGTGTGATGCACGCCGTGCCAGCCCAGTTCCGTCGCGGCAGCCGCGTTCTTGAGGTTGTCGTCGATGAAAACCAGTTCGTGCGCCTCGATGTCCGGCAGATGCGCGCGGATACGGCTTAGCATCTCCGCGAAAATCGCCGGGTCGGGCTTGACCATCTTCACGCGCCCCGACACGACGATGTCCTTGAAACGCCGCAACACTGGGTAGTGCTCCCACGCATATGGGAACGTCTCGTCCGACCAGTTCGTCAGGCCGAAGAGCGGCACATTCGCGGCTTCGAGCTTCTCCACAGTCGCGACGCCGTCGTCGAGTTGGCCCGCCACCATTTGATGCCAGCGCTCGTAAAACGCGCGAATCAGCGCTTCGTGCTCGGGAAACTTCGCGACCAGTTCAGCCGTGCCTTCCGCGATCGGCTGGCCGCCGTCCTGACGGATCACCCAGTCCATCGTGCAGACGTTGGACAGGAACCGTGCTCGCTCGGCATCGTCGGGAATCAGCTCGCGATACAGATACTGCGGGCTCCAGTCGATCAGCACGCCACCGAAATCGAATACGACTGCCTTGATGGTCATGCGAACTCCGTTTGCAGAATGTCAGCGAGCGGACGCACCTTGACGCGCTTGCCTGTCATCGACGAGTTCGTCCAGACGAAGTTCTGGTGCTCGACGATCTTGTCGGCGGCGAGGTGCGGCTTGTCTTGCGTGGTGTGCAGATCGGCGGCGATTGTCGTGCGCAGGCCAAGCAGTTCGGCACGGCGCGCCGTTGCGTTGACGCAGAACTCGGACGCGTAACCGCAGATCACCACGCTATCGATGTCCTGTTGACGGAGCTTGTCCGCAAGCTCCGTCTCTTGGAACGAATCGCCGACTGTCTTGTAGATCGACGCGTCCGTTTGCTCGCGCACGAGCGTGGCGGGCAACTGCCACGCGTCGCTGCCGCGCGCGAGCGGTCCGTTCGCGTCGCTCTCATGCTGCACGAAGAAGACGGGCCCATTCGCCTTGCGCGCCGCAGCCGTGAGCCGGTTGATGCCGTCGATGACTTCTTCGCCGCGATACGCGGGCGAAGGTCCACTGAAGAACATCTGCTGTACGTCGATGACGATGACGGCAACACCGGACATGCGAGCCTCGCTATTCGTTGGTGATATGGATTGAGCGAAACGGCGACGTTAAAAGGCCGAGTCACCGTTTAGAAGCGACTCGTCAGCATAGCTGCGAATGGGATTCTGTGTGAAAACCCGCTGCACGATCGACTCGAATTGCTTTCGATCGATCGCGCAGCGGAACGCGACGCAGCGCGTCAGACCGGCTGCGTGCGCGTCTCGAGCCACGCCTTCGCGTCGCCCGACACGTGCGGCGACACGCGGGCGCGCACCATCTCGTGATACGCGTTGAGCCACGCGCGCTCGTCGTCGTTCAACAGGTTCAACGCGACGCAACGCGTGTCGATCGGGCACAGCGTCAGCGTTTCGAATTCGAGGAAATCGCCGAACTCGGTCTTTCCCGCCGCGCGGTTCAGCACCAGATTCTCGATGCGGATGCCCCACTTGCCCGGCCGGTAAATCCCCGGCTCGATCGACGTGATCATCCCCTCTTCCATCGCCGTCCACGCCTCGGCGGGCGCGTAGTGTGAAATCACCTGCGGGCCTTCGTGGACGTTCAGGAAGTAGCCGACGCCGTGGCCCGTGCCGTGTCCGTAGTCCGCGCCCGCTTCCCAGATCGGCGCGCGCGCGATCGAGTCGAGCATCGGCGAACGGATGCCGCGCGGAAACTTCGCCCGCGACAATGCCATCATGCCCTTCAGCACGGTCGTGAAGTCGCGGCGATGTTCGTCGTTGATCGTACCGATCGGCACGACGCGCGTGATGTCAGTCGTGCCGCTCAGATACTGGCCGCCCGAATCGATCAGCAGCAGGCCCTTGCCCTCGATCGTCGAATGCGACGCGGGCGTCGCGCGGTAGTGCGGCATCGCGCCGTTCGCGTTGAAGCCTGCGATCGTCGCGAAGCTCAGCGTGACGAAGCCCGGCCGGCGCGCGCGCGCCGCCGTGAGCTTCTCGTCGATGGTCAGCTCGGTGATCTTTTCGCGGCCCAGCGCGCCTTCGAACCACGCGAAAAATTCGGCGAGCGCCGCGCCGTCCTGCTCCATCGTCGCGCGCACGTGCTCGGATTCGGCTTCCGTCTTGCGTGACTTGAAGAACGTGGACGGATTCACAGCCTCGACAATCGCCACCGAAGCAGGCACCGATTGCAACAGGCCATACGTAATGCGGCGTGGGTCGATCAGCAGCGTCTGGCCGTTTGGCAGCGCGGCGAGCGCGTCGGCCGCTTTCGCGTACGCCTCGACGCGGATGCCGTCGCGCGCGAGCGACTCGGCCAGTTCCACCGGCACCTTGCCGTCAACCACGAACAGCGACGCGCGCTCCAACCCGATCAGCGCGTGCGCGACGAACACCGGGTTGTAGTTCACGTCCGCGCCGCGCAGGTTCAGCAGCCAGGCGAGATCGTCGAGCGTCGAGATGAAGTGCCACTGCGCCCCTTTCTCCTGCATCGCGCGGCGGATCTGGTCCAGCTTTTGCGCGCGCGAGACGCTCGCGTGCGGCGCGACGTGTTCGTAGACGGCGCCCGTCGGCAGCGACGGACGCTGCGGCCAGACGGTGTCGAGCAGATCGAGGTCCGTGCGCAGCTCGACGCCGCGAGCCTTCAGCGCGTCGGTCAGCGCGCGCGCCGCCGCCACGCCCAGCACCGCGCCGTCGACGCCAACCGTCGCGCCCGCCGGCACGTTCTGCGCAAGCCAGTCGATGTGCGGCGCGCTTTGCTGGCCGCCGAACATCTTCATCAGCTGGATGCCCGTGCCCGCCAGTTGCGCCTCGGCCTGCACCCAATAGCGGCTGTCCACCCACAGCCCGGCGAAATCCGCCGTCACGACCAGCGTGCCGACCGAGCCGGTGAAGCCCGACAGCCATTCGCGGCCTTGCCAGCGGCCGGGCAGATATTCGGAAAGATGCGGGTCCGCCGATGGCACGAGGCAGGCGGCGAGCCCAGCCTGCTTCATGGCGCTGCGCAGTTGCGCAATGCGCTCGGGGATCGAGGCGGTTTCGGGGAGTCGTACGTTCATCGGTTTCACCTGCAAGAATTCATCGACGGGAGAACAAGCCGACCGTCACGGCAACGGCAACAAGCGCGATAGCGGTGCAGACGGGCCACTCGAGCGTGTCGCCGTCGTGGAAGAGCTGAGTGACGTTGCCGGCCATATGCGCAATGACAGCACCCGCCACGCCGATCAGCATCGCCATCCACAGCGCGACATGGCTCGCGCGCCGCAGCGGATGTAGCCACCAGCTGGCCGCGCCAACGACGGCGCCAAGAATGATCAGTCCGGGCCAGCCCATTAGCGTCCACCGCACATCAAATTAAGACTGTTCTGATAGGCGGCTGTTTTATCGATGGCTAGCATTTTTTCTCTTTCACTAGAAGGTCCACGCGGCTTTCTGCGTAGCGGTTGAGTTTAGGGGCCGGGGTTAGGTTAAGCAAGCTGAAAGCCTCCCGTGCCAGATCGCTGCGCCCATCCCATTGTCCATGCGAATTGCCCTTATTGAGCCTGACCTCCGGCATGCGGAAATCGTCGGCCGGCTACTGCTTGCCGGGGGGCATGCCTGTCATCACTTCCCCTCCAGCGCGCCTTTTCTGACGGGCGCCGCAAGCGAGTTTTTCGATCTCCTCGTCACCGACGCCTATTGCGGCGATGCCGCCGCGGAAGACGTGATCATGCGGGTACGCCAGGTTCTGCCGGGCCTGCCCGTCATCGCCATGATGACAATGCCGCGCGAAAGCGAACTGGTCGCAATGTTGCAATCGGGCGCCGACGACTGTCTGTCGAAGCCCGTGCGCGGCCCCGAAATGCTGGCCCGCATCGAGGCGCTGATGCGCCGCGCCGGCATTCGCCGACCGCGCAACCGCGTGCGCGAAATGTTCGGCGAATATGCGTTCGACGCCGGCCGCTCTATCGTCGGCTTTCGGGGACAGAGCGTCACCCTGACGCCGAAAGAACTCCAGTTCGCGCTGCTGCTGTTTACCAATATGTCGCGGCCGGTGTCTCGCGCGCACATCCTGGAAACCGTCTGGTCGCGCCGCCGCGACGTAAAGTCGCGCACGCTCGACACGCACGCGTCGCGCATCCGCACCAAGCTGGAACTGCGGCCGGAATTCGGCTACACCCTTACGCCGCTGTACGGCTACGGCTACCGTCTGGACCAGATTCCCGTCGAAAACACGGATAGCGCGGATAAACCCGCGCCGACTGAAAGAATCGCGGAAACGCTATAATATTGGGCCTAACCATAGCCCCAATACCGTGCCCAAAAAGCCGTAGCGTCCCCGTGCAACTGCTAACGATCGGAATCAACCATCACACCGCGCCCGTCGCCTTGCGCGAACGCGTGGCGTTTCCGGTCGAACAGATCAAGCCGGCGCTCTCGACGTTCAAGGACATCTTCCTCGGCCGCACGGCCCGCACGGCGCCGGAAGCGGCCATTCTGTCCACCTGCAACCGCACCGAGCTCTACTGCGCCACCGACGACCAGGTCGCCCGCGAGGCCGCCGTTCACTGGCTGTCGAAGTACCACAACATCACCATCGACGAACTCGCGCCGCACGTGTACGCGCTGCCGCAGTCGGAAGCCGTGCGCCACGCGTTTCGCGTCGCGTCGGGGCTGGATTCGATGGTGCTGGGCGAGACGCAGATCGTCGGCCAGATGAAGGATGCGGTGCGCACGGCGTCGGAAGCCGGCGCGCTCGGCACGTATCTGAACCAGTTGTTCCAGCGCACCTTCGCCGTTGCGAAAGAGGTGCGCACTACGACTGAAATCGGGGCGCAATCGGTTTCAATGGCCGCCGCCGCGGTGCGCCTCGCGCAGCGCATTTTCGACAAGGTGTCGAATCAGCGCGTGCTGTTCATCGGCGCGGGCGAGATGATCGAACTGTGCGCGACACACTTTGCCGCGCAACAGCCGCGCGAGCTGGTCGTCGCGAACCGCACGGCCGAACGCGGCCAGCGTCTCGCCGACCGCTTCAATGGCCGCGCGATCCCGCTGTCGGAATTGCCCACGCGCATGCACGAGTTCGACATCATCGTGTCGTGTACGGCATCGACGCTGCCCATCATCGGTCTTGGCGCCGTTGAGCGCGCGGTGAAGGCTCGCCGTCACCGCCCCATTTTCATGGTCGATCTCGCCGTGCCGCGCGACATCGAACCGGAAGTCGGCAAGCTCGAAGACGTATTCCTGTACACCGTCGACGATCTCGGCGCGATCGTCCGCGAAGGCAATGCGTCGCGCCAGGCCGCCGTCGCGCAGGCCGAAACGATCATCGAAACGCGGGTGCAGAATTTCATGCAGTGGCTCGACGCGCGCAGCATCGTGCCCGTCATCCGTCACATGCACACGCAGGCCGACGCGCTGCGCCGCGCCGAAGTCGAAAAAGCGCAAAAGTTGCTCGCGCGCGGCGACGATCCCGCTGCCGTGCTCGAAGCGCTGTCGCAGGCGCTCACCAACAAGCTGATCCACGGTCCGACGCACGCGCTCAACCGCGCCAGCAGCGAAGAACGCGATTCGCTCATCGAACTGATGAGCGGCTTCTACAAGCACGCTCACTCTTCTTCCGAGCGTTAGCGGCGCTACACGCCGCGGCATCGCGCGGGTTGCCGACCAGGCCCGCGTGGTGCTTCATCCCATTGTCCGGGGCTTTCGTCCCGGGTTATCGTCCCGATTTCCCGAATCAGCCGTTCTTTCCGGAGCCCGCTCCGACCGCCCCAATGAAAACGAGCATGCAAGCCAAGCTCGACCAGCTCACCACCCGGCTGGCCGAACTGAACGACCTGTTGAGCCGCGAAGACATCACGTCGAACATCGACCAGTACCGCAAGCTGACACGCGAACACGCGGAACTGCAGCCTGTCGTCGAGCATTACGCTCTCTGGCGCCAGTCGATGAACGACGCCGCCACCGCGCAGGAACTGCTGTCGGATGCATCGATGAAGGACTTCGCGGAAGAGGAAATCCGCTCGGCGCGCGATCAGATGGAAAAGCTCGAAGGCGAGTTGCAGACAATGCTGCTGCCGAAAGACCCGAACGACGAGCGCAACATCTTCCTCGAAATCCGCGCAGGCACGGGCGGCGACGAATCGGCGCTGTTCGCGGGCGACCTGCTGCGCATGTATCTGCGCTACGCGGAACGCAACCGCTGGCAGGTCGAGATGATGTCGGCGAGCGAATCGGATCTGGGCGGCTACAAGGAAGTGATCGTGCGGATTGCGGGCGACGCCGCGTATTCGAAGCTCAAGTTCGAGTCGGGCGGCCACCGCGTGCAGCGCGTGCCGGCGACGGAAACGCAGGGCCGCATCCATACGTCGGCCTGCACGGTCGCGGTGATGCCGGAAGCGGATGAAATCGGCGAAGTCGAGATCAATCCCGCCGATCTACGCATTGACACGTTCCGCGCGTCCGGCGCGGGCGGCCAGCACATCAACAAGACCGACTCCGCGGTACGCGTGACGCACTTGCCGACGGGCATCGTGGTCGAGTGTCAGGACGACCGTTCGCAGCACAAGAACAAGGATCGTGCGCTGAAAGTGCTCGCCGCGCGTATCAAGGACAAGCAGTACCACGAGCAGCACGCGAAAGAAGCCGCGACGCGCAAGAGCCTGATCGGCTCGGGCGACCGCTCGGAGCGCATTCGCACGTACAACTTCCCGCAAGGCCGTCTCACCGATCACCGGATCAACCTGACGCTGTATCGCCTCGAAGCGCTGATGGAAGGCGATCTCGACGAGCTGATCGCGGCGCTCGTGTCCGAGCATCAGGCGGAACTGCTCGCGTCGCTCGGCGACGCGGACTGAGCGGCGCGCATGAATACCGTCGATACCGTCGCCACGTTGCTTCACGCGTCGCCACTGCCCGCGCTGGAAGCGCGCATTCTGCTCGGGCACGCGCTGGACTGGCGTCGCACGGAACTGATCACGCGCGAGGACGACGCGCTCGATGTCACCAAGGTGGCGGCCTTTCGCGATCTCGAAGCACGGCGCGTGGCGGGCGAGCCGATCGCGCAACTGATCGGCTCGCGTGAATTCTTCGGGCTCGACTTCCACGTCACGCGGGACGTGCTGATTCCTCGCCCCGAAACCGAACTGCTCGTCGAAACGGCCGTACAGGCACTCGAAGGCCGTGCCGCGCGCTCGCGCGTGCTCGATCTCGGTACGGGCACGGGGGCGATTGCTGTTTCGATCGCGTGGTCTCGACCGGACGCGCGCGTGTGGGCCGTCGACCGCTCGGCCGAAGCGCTGGACGTCGCCCGTCGCAACGCCATCAAGCTCCTCGAACCGAAGCGTCCCGGCGGCGATCTGCAATTCGCGCAAAGCGACTGGTACGCCGCGCTCGACGCCTCGCTCGCTTTCGACGTAATCGTCAGCAACCCGCCGTATATCGCGAGTGGCGACCCGCATCTGTCGCAAGGTGATTTGCGTTTCGAGCCGCGCGGCGCGCTCACCGACGAAGCCGACGGCCTATCGGCGATCCGCGCGATCGTCGCCGGTGCGCCGGCGCGGCTCGTGCCGAACGGCGTGCTGTGGATGGAACACGGCTACGATCAGGCCGAAGCCGTTCGCGCGATCCTTACGGCGCAAGGTTTTGCCGACGTGCGTTCGGAATGCGATCTGGCGGATATCGAACGCATCAGCGGCGGTCGCTGGCCGGGCTGATGTGCGGCGGCGCGGCGCGCTGCGACGGCGCCCGATGGCATCGATCCAGCCGCCGGTCGCTATCGGAGAAATCCGCTATCATTTCACTCTATCTCTTATACACACCGGAACCGCAAGGTCAGTCATGGACACGCAACAACGCATCAAGCAAATCGTCGACGAAAACCCCGTCGTGCTCTTCATGAAAGGCAACGCGCAATTCCCGATGTGCGGCTTCTCGGGTCGCGCGGTGCAGATTCTGAAGGCGTGCGGCGTCGATCAGTTCAAGACGGTCAACGTCCTCGAAGACGACGAAGTGCGCCAGGGCATCAAGGAATTCTCGAACTGGCCGACCATCCCGCAGCTGTACGTCAACGGTGAATTCGTCGGCGGCTCGGACATCATGATGGAGATGTATCAGTCGGGCGAACTGCAGCAACTCTTCGCTGCCGCCTAAGCCACGAGAGACGGCGCCGCACGTCATGGAAACACGCGCCGCGGCGCCTCGCCGTCTCATCGTCGCTATCACGGGAGCGACGGGCGCCATCTACGGCGTCCGGCTGCTCCAGACACTGCGCAAACTGGGCGGCGTCGAAAGCCATCTGCTGATTTCCAGCGCCGGATGGCTCAATATCCAGCACGAACTCCAGTTGTCGCGTGAAGACGTGCATTCGCTCGCGGATGTCGTTCATTCCGTGCGCGACGTCGGCGCGAGCATCGCGTCCGGCTCGTTCGCGACCGATGGCATGATCATCGCGCCGTGCTCGATGAAAACGCTCGCGAGTGTCGCGCACGGCCTTTCCGACAATCTGATCACGCGCGCCGCTGATGTCACGCTGAAAGAACGTCGACGGCTCGTGTTGATGGTGCGCGAAACGCCGTTCAATCTCGCGCATCTGCGCAACATGACGGCCGTTACCGAAATGGGCGGCGTGATTTTTCCGCCGCTGCCTGCCTTCTACAATCGGCCCGAGACGATCGATCAGATGGTCGACGATACAGTCGCCCGCGTGCTCGACCTGTTCGCGCTGGGTCCGGCGCTCGCGCCCGCATGGCAAGGGTTGAATAGTCCGTCGCGGTGAAGCGCGCCACTGGCCCCACCCGATTCACAACTGCCGCGAGACAATCAAATCCCCGTTTCGCCGTTTATCAAATGACAGTGCGGGCTTATATTCGCTTCAACGAAACTTATCCGGCCTTCATCCGGCCCGCACTGCCATGACCCGCTTGCCTTCCCTCTTCCTGTCGCACGGTGCGCCGACGCTGCCGATCGACCCGTCGATGCCACGCGCGGAATTCGCATCCCTGTCTGCTGAAGTGCCGCGCCCGAAAGCGATCCTGATGCTGTCGGCCCATTGGATGACGCAGCAACCTGCGGCCAGCACATCGGATGCGCCCGAAACGATTCACGACTTCTACGGCTTCCCGCGTCAGTTGTACGAGATTCAGTACCCGGCGCCGGGCGCGCCCGATATCGCGCGCCGCGCCGCCGCGCTGCTCGGCGAACAGGGCATTCCGACGGCTACACAACCGCACGGCCTCGACCACGGTGCATGGGTGCCGATGCTGCTGATGTTCCCGCACGCCGACGTCCCGATCGCGCAGCTGTCGATCCAGCCGAGGCTCGATCCCGCGCATCACTTCCGCGTCGGGCGCGCGCTGCGCCCACTGCAGGACGAAGGCGTGATGATCGTCGGTTCGGGGCAGATCACGCACAATCTGCGTGAAGCGGATTTCTCGGCACGCCCGGAAGACGCTGATCCGCGTGTCACCGAATTCACCGACTGGTTCGAGGCGCGCCTCGCCGACCGCGATATCGATGCGTTGCTCGATTACCGGCGTCAGGCACCGCACGCCGCGTTCATGCATCCAACCGACGAACATCTGCTGCCAGTGTTCGCCGCGCTTGGCGCCGCGCCGGACGATTACAAGCTCGGCATCCAGTCGCTCGGGACGTTCCAGCGCTCGCTGGCAATGACGAACTACGTGTTCGGCAACGCGTAAGCGTTCTCCGTCGCGCGTCGCGCATACAAAAAAGCCCGCCAGAATCTGGCGGGCTTTTTTATTAGTCAGGCAGTCGATCAGGCGCCGATGCCTTCGAGAATCTCGTCGTGCGATTCGCGCTCGTTCAGATACTCGGTGCGATAGCCCGTATGCACGCCCCAGTAATAGAAGATCAGCGAGAACACGATCACCACCAGCATGTCCCAGCCATACGGCAGCACACCCAGACCGCCAAACTGCTTGCTGCCGATCAGCGACAGGATCGCCATGATGGGCAGATACGCGACCAGCCACCATGCCGCCCTCAGATCCTGGTTGAAGCCTCCGAAGCCCGACTTCGCCTGGAAGTAGAAGAACACGGGAAGCGCCACGACCATCAGCAGGATGATCTCGCCCGTCAGCGGCCACTTCGCCCAGTACAGGATCAGCGACGCGCACACGAATGCGAACGGCGCGATCACGCTCATACCCTTGATGTGCAGCGGACGCTCGAGGTCGGTCGCCGCGCGGCGCAGCGCCATCAGGCTGATCGGGCCCGTCAGATACGAAATCACCGTCGCCACCGAAATGACGGCCGCCAGCGAACTCCAGCCACGGAAAAAGAACAGGAAGATGAACGATACGAACAGGTTGAACCACATCGCCGGACGCGGTACGCCGTACAGCGGATGCACGGTGCCGAACATCTTCGGCATCGTGTTGTTACGCTCCATCGCGTAGATCATGCGCGTCGTGGTCGCCATATAGGTCGTGCCCGTGCCGCTCGGGCTCACGAACGCGTCGACATACAGCAGGATTGCCAGCCAGTTCAGGTTCAGCGCGATTGCCAGTTCCGCGAACGGCGACTTGAAGTTGAACTGGTTCCAGCCCTTCACCACGTCAGCCGGATTCACCGAGCCGATGTACGCAATCTGCAGCAGCACATAGATCACCAGCGCCAGCAGGATCGAGCCGATCACCGCGAAAGGCACGCTCTTCGCCGGATTGCGCGCTTCGCCCGCCAGGTTGATCGGACTCTGGAAGCCGTTGAACGCGAACACAATGCCGCTCGTCGCCACCGCCGTCAGCACCGCCGACCAGCCATACGGCGCGAACACACCCGTGCCGCCGAAACTTTCGCCGAGGTTTTCCTTGTGGAAGCCGCTCATCATCAGACCGAGAATCGTCAGGCCCGGGATGATGAACTTGAAGATCGTGATGGTCGTGTTAGCGCGCGCGAACACCTTCACGCCCCAGTAGTTCAGCAGGAAGTAGATGACCACCAGCACGGCCGACAGCAGAAGGCCGGGCGTCGTCAGCTCGCTATTGATAAAGAGGTTGTGCGCCCATTCGTACGGCCAGGTGCTCATGTACTGGATCGACGCTTCGGCCTCGATCGGAATCACCGACACGATTGCGATCCAGTTGGCCCACGCGCTGATAAAGCCCACCAGCGCGCCGTGCGAGTAGCGAGCATAACGAACCATGCCGCCGGACTCGGGGAACATCGCGCCGAGTTCCGCGTAGGTCAGCGCGATTGCGAGAATCACCACTGCGCCGATCACCCACGCGCACAGCGCCGCAGGGCCCGCGATCTTGGCCGCCTTCCAGGCGCCGAACAGCCAGCCGGACCCGATAATCGAGCCGAGTCCCGTCAGCATCAGCGCGAATGGGCCGATGTGCCGTTGAATAGAACTTTTCACGTCTTCTCCTATATCTGAAAGCACGCCGCTGCCGCGGCCGTTAGACACGGCTAGAAGTCATAGGAAAGACTAGGGCATACGGCGGGCGGTCGCGAGCGCGATTGCGGGTTTCTTCCACGCAGGTGCAACCGATCGTGCGCGGGGCGTAGTTTAACGGTTGCACCGCGCGATTGCAGTCAAAATACGTTTGAGCCCTACAAAAAAACCGGGGAAATAGCAAGCTTTGTAAGCATTTTTGTGCCTAATAGCCCCGTTCTATATGAGGATTTAAAGATTACGGTTGACCTTCTCTCGAAATATCCGTATAAAGGACGGGCAGGATTTCAAGCGGCGAGTGAATTGGTTCTTTCGTAGTTCGCCCATCAACGGTACTCCGGTTGGTCCTATTACCCTTCCTTGATTTTCATGCACCTCTGGGCTTCGGCCTTATTCACCATTTTTAGGAAACAGTAATATGGAAACCGGTACCGTCAAGTGGTTCAATGACGCAAAGGGCTTTGGTTTTATCACGCCGGACGCCGGCGGCGAAGATCTGTTCGCGCATTTCTCGGAAATCCGCGTAGAAGGCTTCAAGACGCTGCAGGAAAACCAAAAGGTTACCTACGACGTCAAGACGGGCCCGAAGGGCAAGCAGGCCGCTAACATCAAGCCGGTCTAAGCTTAGCTTCCTTCCGGAACGCAGAAAAACCCCGCCTAGGCGGGGTTTTTTCTTTTCTGGGTTAATCGGGATTTCGGCGCGAAATCTAAAATCTTTACCGGTTTACCGGAATACGCGCTGCGCGTGAATGCCTAAGCCTGTTGCAACGCTGGCGAGGCGATCGCCGAATACGGGACGCGCATCGGGAAACGCCGCAGCGAGCGCGCCCGACAAAAACGCCAATCCCGTTGATCCACCCGTGAAATACAGCGCGTCGACATCGCGTGGCGCGACGCCCGCACGCTGCACGGTATCGCGCGCAGCCTGGACGATGCGCAGCGTCTCGTCCTTGCCCGCCGCAATCAGTTGCGCTTCGTCGAATGCGAGGCGCAAATCCTCCTCGACGATTTCCAGGTCGATCAGCGTCTCGCCGCCCGCCGCCACGCCAATCTTCGCTTCTTCCGCATGCGCCGCGAGCGCATGGCCGAAACGCTGCTCGACGACGCGCATCAGCCGGTCATGGTGCCGCGTGTTCGAATAGAGATGCCGCATCAACCCGAGCTCGGACACGCGCTTCGGCGTATAGATCGTGTTGATCAGATGCCAGGTGGCGAGGTCGAAGTAAATACGGTTCGGCATCTCGCGCCCTTCGGGATCGAGCGATTGATAGCCGAGTTCGCGCAGGATCGTCGCCAGCTCGACGCGCCGGTCGAAGTCCGTTCCGGCGACATGCACGCCGTGATGCGCGAGCACATCGTCCTTGCGCTCGATACGCTTCATCCGCTCCGGCCCGACGCGCACCAGCGAGAAGTCCGACGTGCCGCCGCCGATATCCGCCACCAGCACCAGCCCTTCCTGCGTCAGATGCGCTTCGTAATCGAAGGCGGCCGCGATCGGCTCGTACTGGAAGTGAATCTCGTCGAGTCCCACCGAGCGCGCCGCCGCTTCGAGTTGCTGCTGCGCGAGCTGATCGGCGCGCGGATCGTCGTCGACGAAAAACACCGGGCGCCCGAGCACCGCGCGGCTGATCGGCGTACCCGCCGTCTGTTCCGCACAGCGCTTCAGATGCGTGACGAAGATCGCGATCACGTCGGTGTATTTGATCGCGGAGCCGTCGCCGAGATCCGTATTGTTGTCGGCCAGCGCCGAGCCGAGAATGCTCTTCATCGAGCGCATCAGCCGGCCGTCGAAGCCGTCGACATACGCTTCGAGCGCCGCGCGGCCGTACTCGCGCCGGTTTTCGTCGGTGTTGAAGAAGACGGCCGTAGGCAGCGTCGTGTAGGCGCCTTCGACAGGCGCCAGCTTCAGCGTCGCCTGCCCGGCTGGAGAACCGCCGACAGGAACGGCAACCGCCGAATTCGACGTGCCGAAGTCAATCGCGCAATAGGTCATGGCAGGATTCGCCGCTCACGCAGGCGCGCACAGAAAAAGGACGGGCTTTGTAACATGAAAGCTGTGACACCATCAACCGGGCGCGCGCAGTCCACGCTGCGGCGATGGGGAATGCAGATTGCTTCATCGATAGGTCGCACCGGGCTCGAATGAATCCGACAGGATACGCTGTTCGACGGCCCGCTTACAGAATCCTCATAAACATTGGCTCGCTCATTCAGGAGATTCAGGAGACTCGATGCAGGAACCTTCCGCCGCCACGGTTCGCGCCGACCCGGCCGGCATCGTCGAAACCGATCTGCCGTCGCGGCTCGACCGCTTGCCGTGGGGCCGCTTCCATTCGCTGATCGTCGTCGCGCTCGGCGTGACGTGGCTGCTCGACGGGCTGGAGGTGACGCTCGCGGGTTCCGTCGCGAGCGCGTTGAAGTCGAGCGAGGTGCTGCGCTTCTCGAACGCGGACGTGGGGCTGGCCGGCAGCGCGTATATCGCCGGCGCCGTGCTGGGCGCGCTCGGCTTCGGCTGGCTGACCGACCGGCTCGGCCGACGCAAGCTGTTCTTCATCACGCTCGCGCTGTATCTCGCGGCGACCGCGGCGACCGCCTTCTCGTGGAATCTCACGAGTTTTCTGGTGTTTCGCTTCTTGACGGGCGCGGGCATCGGCGGCGAGTACACGGCGATCAATTCGACGATCCAGGAATTCACGCCCGCGCGCGTGCGCGGACACACCGATCTCGCGATCAACGGCACGTTCTGGATCGGCGCGGCGCTTGGCGCGGTCGGTTCGCTGGTCATGCTCGACCCGCATCTGCTGCCCGGCGACTGGGGCTGGCGCGCGTGCTTCTTCATCGGCGCGGCGCTCGCACTGGCAATCCTGCCGATGCGCGCATGGATACCCGAAAGTCCGCGCTGGCTGCTTACGCACGGTGAAGAAAAGGAAGCGCGCGAGATCGTAGAAGGGATCGAGGCGCGCTTTCGCGCGGAAAATCACACGCTCGCCGACGATGCGCTCAAACGCCTGCGCCTGCGCGCCCGTGAGCGCACGACGCTGCGCGAGGTCTTCCACACGCTGTTCATGGTGCATCGGCGCCGGGCGTTGGTCGGACTGTCGCTGATGACAGCGCAGGCGTTCTTCTACAACGCGATTTTCTTCACCTACGCGCTCGTGTTGACCGATTTCTATCATGTGCCCGGCGAGCATGTCGGCTGGTACATCCTGCCCTTCGCGCTCGGCAATTTCGCGGGGCCGCTGCTGATCGGCAGGCTGTTCGACGTGATCGGGCGCCGCAAGATGATCACCGCGACCTACGCGATTTCGGCGCTGCTGCTGACCGTGAGCGGCTACCTGTTCGAACAGCAGTTGCTCACCGTGACGACGCAGACCATCGCGTGGATGGTGATTTTCTTCTTCGCGTCGGCGGCGGCGAGTTCGGCGTATCTGACCGTCAGCGAATCGTTTCCACTTGAAATTCGCGCGCTCGCGATTGCGGTGTTCTACGCGTTCGGCACAGCGCTCGGCGGTATCGCGGGGCCGGCGTTTTTCGGCAGGCTGATCGACACGCAGCAGCGCAGCGAAGTGTTTTCGGGTTATCTGGTCGGCTCGGCGCTGATGCTGGCCGCAGCGGTGATCGCGGCGATCTGGGGTGTGGACGCGGAACGGCGGCCACTCGAAAGCGTCGCCGCGCCGCTATCCGCAATCGACGACGATTGACCGCCAATGAGCGCAAGCGACAGCCACGCATAAAAAAACGCGGCCATCGGCCGCGTTCCGTAATAAACCAATGACGCACTGAAACAAGCTCAGAACGCCTTGTTCCACCCGCCCGCAAAAGCAATATCACCGAGCGGCACACGCGTGCGCGCCGCCTTTTCGCGCTCGCGCAGCACGGGGTCGAGTTTGTCGACTTCGCCATAGTGGCCGAGCGAGATCATCGCGATCACTTCGATGTCATTGGGCACCGCGAACGCCTTGCGGAACGCATTGACGTCGAAGCCGCTCATCTGATGCGCGGCAAGGCCGAGCGCGTGCGCCTGCAACACCAGCGACAGCGCCGCCGCGCCCGCGTCGTACGGTGCGCAACGATTGATTTCGCCCTTCGCCGTCAGCGTGTGCGCCGTCACGCAGATCAGGACCGGCGCCTTCGAATTCCAGCCCTGATTGAACGGCACGAGCGTGTCGAACGCTTTCTTGAAGGAGACTTCGTCCGTCGTGCGGTCAAACACCACGAAGCGCCATGGCTGCAGGTTGTACGACGAAGGCGCCCAGCGCGCCGCCTCGAGTACCGTGCGCAGTTGCTCGCGGCTCACGGGCTCGCTCGAATACGCGCGCGGGCTCCAGCGGCCGGCGATCAGTTCATGAATGGGAACGTCGGTGCGTGCGGGTTTGGTGGTCATGCGCATTTCTCGGTCGAAATTCATGATCGGCGGGCAGCAGCCCGAGGGCCCACTAGCATAACCCGAGCGCCCCGATTCCCGCCCTGCTGGTCGCGCAGATTTACAAGGCCAGAGCGCATGAAAAAAGCGCGTCGAAGCCCTTGGACCCCGACGCGCTCTTTCGTGCCGTGAAGCGGACTACAGCATCAAGCAGCCTGCGCCGCGACGCTCCGCTCGCCACGGTTGATCCGCAGCACGATGATCGAGGCAACGATGCACAGTCCGCCCGAAATCATCGACGCCACCGTGTACGTGCCGAGACTCGCGCGCAGCATGCCCGCGCCGAGCGCCGCGAAGGCCGCACCCAGCTGATGGCCCGCGACCACCCAGCCGAACACGACGGGCGCCGAGTCCTTGCCGTAGACATCGGTAGCGAGACGCACCGTCGGCGGCACGGTCGCGATCCAGTCGAGACCGTAGAACACCGCGAACAACGGCAAACCGAAAAAGTCGATGCCGAACGCGTGCGGCAGAAACATCAGCGACAAGCCGCGCAGCCCGTAGTACCAGAACAGCAGCACGCGCGCGTTGAACCGGTCGGACAGCCAGCCCGACAGCGTCGTGCCGAACAGATCGAAAATGCCCATTGCCGCAAGCAACGACGCGCCCTGCACTTCCGTCATCCCGTAGTCGCCGCACATCGCGATCAAATGCGTGCCGACGTAGCCGTTCGTGCTCGCGCCGCAAATGAAGAAGCTGAAGAACAGCAGCCAGAAGTCACGGGTCTTGCTCGCCATCGCCAGCGTGCCGAACGCGATCGCGAGCGGATTCTGCTTGCTCATGTCGGATTTGACGGGCGAATCAGCGGGTTCCCCAAACGGACGCAGCGCCATGTCGGCGGGACGCTCCGGCAGCAGGAACGCCACCAGCGGCAACACGAGGGCCGCCGCTATCGCGACCGTCCACACGACGGGCCGCCAGCCATGATGCTGCGCGATCGCCGCGAGCAGCGGCAGAAACACCAGTTGGCCTGTCGCCGAACTGGCCGTGAGAATGCCCATCACGAGACCGCGATGCGTGCTGAACCACCGGTTCACGACCGTCGCCGACAGCGTCAGCGCCGCAACGCCCGTCGCGCCGCCGACCATCACGCCCCACACGAGAATCATCTGCCACGGGTGGGTCATCAGCGACGACAGGCCGACGCCCGCGGCCATCATGCCGAGTGCCGTCAGAATGGTCGGACGCACGCCGAAACGCTGCATCGCCGCCGCCGCGAACGGCCCCATCAGTCCGTACAGCGCGATGTTCACGGAAATGGCCAGCGAGATCGTCGCGCGACTCCAGCCAAAGTCATGTTCGAGCGGCACCATCATCACGCTCGGGGTTGCGCGTGTGCCGGCCGCCGCGAGCAGCACCAGAAACACCACGGCCACGGCCAGCCAGCCGTAGTGGAAACGCCCACCAATTATTCTTGCTGCCCAGTTCATCGGTTCTCCAAGGTTTCCGTCACGGCTCACGGTGCTGCGATGCCAGCCGCATTCTGATTCTTACCGCTTTCGTAAAGGTGTTGTGACTGACCTGTCACAATCGGTGTTGCGATCTTAGTTACCGATCGGTAACATGTCAAGGCGTCGACTCAAGGACCACACGACCATCATGGCTAATTCCGACACTCCCAAACGCGCGCCGAGCCGTCGTTCGCAAACGGCCGGCTCAGAAGCGCAGCAGCATCTTTTGCGCGCCGCCGCCGATCTGTTCTACAAGGAAGGCGTGCGCGCGGTGGGTGTCGACGCCGTCGTCGAGCGGGCGGGCGTCAACAAGATGAGTCTGTACCGCCAGTTCTCTTCGAAAGACGATCTGGTGGTGGCGTACCTGGAACAGTCGGACGAGCAGTTCTTCAGACGTTTCGACGAAAGTCTCGCCAAACATCCGGGTGAGCCTCGGAAACAGATCGTCCAGTACTTCGAGGATCTGGCGGGGCGGGCGTCGAAGGAAGACTATCGCGGCTGCCCGTTCGTCAATGTATCGGCGGAATTTCCGGACCCGGCGCATCCGGCGCGGCTCTGCGTGCTGAACAACAAGACGAAGCTGATGGAGCGGCTCAACGCGCTCTGCACGGAAGCCGGCGCGCGCGATCCGGGCGAGCTTGCGAACGCGCTCGCGTTGCTGATCGAAGGGATCTACGCGTCGAGCCAGACCTACGGACCGGGCTGCGGACCGATCACGGTCGCGGCGCGCGTGGCGGAGCAACTTGTCGCGCAGGCGTGTGGAGAGGCGTCGGTAAAATAGCGGTTTTGCGTTTCCTGCCGGCACCGCCATGTCTTCAACGTCCCCTCTTTCGCACGATGCCATCCTCGACGCCACGCGCCACTGGCTGACACGAGCCGTAATCGGGCTGAACCTGTGCCCGTTCGCGAAGGCAGTGCATGTGAAGGAGCAGATTCGCTATGCGATCAGCGAAGCGACCGACATGGAAGGCGTATTGGCCGATCTGGAAGCCGAGCTGCACACTTTGACGGATGCCGATCCCGCCGCGATCGACACGACGCTGCTCATCATTCCGCACGCGCTCGGCGATTTCCTCGAATACAACGACTGCCTGTTCTTTGCGGACCGGATGCTCAAGCAACTGCGCCTCGAAGGCACGCTGCAGATCGCCAGCTTTCACCCTCAGTATCAATTCGAAGGCCACGAGCCGGACGATATCGAGAACTACACGAACCGCGCGCCCTACCCGATTCTGCATTTGCTGCGGGAAGCGAGCATCGACCGTGCAGTCGACGCCTTTCCGGACGCCGCCGACATCTATGAGCGCAACATGGAAACGTTGCGCCGTCTCGGCCCGGAAGGCTGGCACAAATGGATGAGCGAGCCGGCCAAAGACTGACCGGCTAACGCTCGACGGGGCTCAAGCCTCGACGTAAAACCGCTCGCGCAATTCCGCAATGCCGAGCGTGTCCATCACTTCATTGAGCCGCTCGGCGGGCCGCCGGCGCGGCAAGTCCTTGTAAGTCGCGACGATGAGCTCGTTTTTCATCGAATGCTCCCAGCCGACCAGCTCCGTCACGTTGACCTGATAGCCGTGCGCTTCCAGTTGCAGGCAGCGCAGCACGTTGGTGATCTGGCTGCCGAATTCGCGCGTATGCAACGGATGCCGCCAGATTTCCGTCAACGCGTTCGCCAGCGACTTGCCCTTGTTCCTGCGCAGCACGCCAGCCACTTCCGCCTGACAGCACGGCACGACGACGATGTATTTCGCATGTTTTTCGAGCGCGAAGCGGATTGCGTCGTCGGTGGCCGTATCGCACGCGTGCAAGGCGGTGACGATGTCCACGTTCGGCGGCAGTTTGTCCGATGTAATCGATTCCGCTACGGAAAGATTGAGAAACGACATACCCTTGAAGCCGAGGCGCGCCGCAAGCTCCTCCGACTTCGAGACGAGTTCCTCGCGCGTCTCAATGCCGTAGATATGCGAGTTATCCCGCAGTTCCTTGACGAACAGGTCGTAGAGAATAAAGCCGAGGTAGGACTTGCCCGCGCCGTGATCAACAAGGGACAGTTCGCCTTTTGTCTCTTTTACGTCCTGGAGCAACGGTTCAATGAACTGAAACAGGTGGTAGACCTGCTTGAGCTTGCGGCGGCTGTCCTGGTTCATCTTGCCGTCGCGCGTCAGGATATGGAGTTCCTTCAGCAGCTCGACGGACTGGTTAGGACGGACTTCGTAGGATTTGCTGGACATCGAATGAGCGTGCCACCGATTGCATCGCGAACGTGCGTCAGGTGACGGAAAAAGGGAAAAGTGTCTGTCAGTTTACCCAAAGCGCGCGGGACGGTCCCGGTTCTTGCGCGCGGACGGCGACATCGCACCCGGCCTGGAATCGTTCGTGCATGAGAATCGCCCGGGTTCGAACCTGCTGAAAAGCATGTCGCAAGGCAGTCATCTGATGCAAGCCAGATAGTGCATGACGGCTTGCAGGATGCATAAAGAAAGACAAGCTACCGGTTACTGCAACGTCGAAGAACCGCCGGTACGCGTGGGGGAGGTCGAGCCAGAACAGGGGTTCGAACGTTACGTAACCTGAAGTGCGCCGGGACTGCTACGAAGCGCGCTCGGATCTGATGAGGCGGTAAATGGATACGACACCCAACGGAAACGCCGAGCAGAAGTTTCAGGAGCTCATGGCGAAGCTGCTGGCCACGCCCGAGTGGACAGAAAAGCAGCAACTGGAACTCGAAATGGCGCGCGACATCTCAGTCGAGATGCTGCGGCTCGCGGAAGTCATGCGCGACGGCAGCGTCGATATGGAGACGTGCCTGACCCTGCTCAAATACGCGAAAGTGCTGGACTTCGTGATGACGACGCTCGCGTCGCGCCGCGACATCAAGCCTCAGACGCTGCGCGTGATCTTCAAACTGGCCGGACTCAAAGTCGACGAAGCCTATCCGGGCTGAGTCCGCCGACGGCTGCGCGGCCCGCTCGCGCAGCCGTTTTCCGAGTTTTCCCTTTGTCTGCTGCGGCTCGTAGCCGCTTGCGACAGCCTTTGGCCAGGTTTTGCGCCTCGGTCCACGCGTAGCTTCCCGTTCCCCCTCGCGTCTCACATGCTGATGCCGCTGCGTCGCAGCATGCGCCTGCACGGGATGACTTCTATCATGCCCAACTGGTCAGGCCGAATTCAATAAGCGCATAAGACGCAAGCCGCCTCTTCGTCCCGACTCATGCATTCCGCTGGTCGTCGCGGGCGGCTTCTGCTTTTTGGGCGCGTTCAGCTATCTTGTGATCGTCGGCCGCATCGAGCCACTGCCCGCCGATCCCGAGCGCCCATACGTGCCGGAAGGCGCGCAATGCTCGCACGTCTGATTTTTCAATAAGGCACCGAATCATGTCGACAGCCATCGCCGCGCACGCCGCCATCCGCCTTCACCCGAATGACGACGTGATCATCGCGACGCGCCAGCTCGTGTCGGGCACGCGCATCGAAACCGAGGACCTGGTCGTGACGGGTCTGATTCCGCCCGGCCACAAGATCGCGACGCGCGCGATCGCGAAGGGCGAGCCCGTCAAGCGCTACAACCAGATCATCGGCGTCGCGCGCGAGGCGATTGCCCGCGGACAGCACGTACACACGCACAACCTCGGCATGGCCGAATTCGCGCGCGAGCACGAATTCGGCGTCGACACGCATCCGACTGCCGCGGCCCGCGAGCCGGCGCATTTCATGGGCATCCGTCGCGCGGACGGCCGCGTCGCGACACGCAACTACATCGGCATTCTGACGAGCGTGAACTGCTCGGCGACCGTCGCGCGCGCCATCGCCGATCATTTCCGGCGCGACGTGCATCCGGAAGAACTCGCGGCGTTCCCGAACGTCGACGGCGTGATCGCGTTGACGCATGGACTTGGCTGCGGCGTCGATCTGCGCGGCGAAGGCATGGCGATCCTGCAGCGCACGCTCGCGGGTTACGCGGCGCACGCGAACTTCGCGTCGGTGCTGTTCGTCGGGCTGGGTTGCGAGACGAATCAGATTGGCGGCGTGCTCGAATCGGGCGGTCTCGCCGACAACACCGCGCAACTGCGCAGCTTCACGATTCAGGACAGCGGCGGCACGCGCAAAACCATCGAGCGCGGCATCGCCATGGTGCGCGACATGCTCGCCGACGCGAACCGCGCGGTGCGCGAGAAGGTGAGCGCGTCTCATCTGATCGTCGGCTTGCAGTGCGGCGGCTCGGACGGCTATTCGGGGATATCGGCGAATCCGGCGCTGGGCGCGGCCGTCGACCGGCTCGTGCAGCATGGCGGCACGGCGATATTGTCGGAGACGCCCGAAGTCTACGGCGCTGAGCATCTGCTCACGAGCCGCGCAGTGAGCCGCGAAGTCGGCGAGAAGCTGCTTGCGCGCATCGCGTGGTGGCAGGACTACTGCTCGCGCAACGGCGCGGCACTCGATAACAATCCGTCGGCAGGTAACAAGGTCGGCGGCTTGACGACCATCCTCGAGAAGTCGCTCGGCGCGGTTGCGAAAGGCGGCACGACGAATCTCGTCGACGTGTACGAGTACGCGCAGCCGATTCGCGCGAAGGGTTTCGTGTTCATGGATTCGCCCGGCTACGACCCGATGTCGGCGACAGGCCAGGTCGCATCGGGCGCGAACCTGATCTGCTTCACGACGGGGCGCGGCTCCGCCTATGGCTGCGCGCCGTCACCCTCGTTGAAGCTAGCGACCAACACCGCGCTGTGGGAACGCCAGGAAGAAGACATCGACATCAACTGCGGCGGCGTGATCGACGGCACGGCATCCATCGATCAACTCGGCGCGGACATCTTCCAGATGATGCTCGACTGCGCGTCAGGCACGCGCTCGAAAAGCGAACTGCACGGCTATGGACAGAACGAGTTCGTGCCCTGGCAAGTCGGCGTGGTGACCTGAGCGCGGATCGGCCGGGCTGAAGTTATGCGGCGGCGGGCGCGCCGAGCGGCGGCGTGCCATCGTGGAACATCGACTTCAATTGCGCGCGCAGTTCAGGGGAATCGCTGTGCTTGTGCGCCTGCATCGCGTGCGCGACGGCGGCTTCGAGCAGTTCGTTTTCCGAATCGGCGCACAGGGCGACCGTGCAGTTGATGTCGCTCGGGCATTCGCGGCAATCGATGTATTTGCGGCCCATGACAGACTCCTCAGATCAAAGTCGTCGCGCGCAACGCGTGCGTTGGCGTCGCCTCGGCGTGCATATCGGCGAGGCTTCGGGCAGCGGGAAATGCGTGAGTTGTGCGCGGCTAGGCGGCGCGGCGTGCGCCGGAAAAGAATGTGTGTGAGAAAAGTATAGGTTGCAGTGTGTGCTTGCCTGCTCCGGGTTTGCCCCGCTTCCAGGTGGGTGGGACAATACCGGCCTTTGCGCCGAGCGCGTTTCACCGCCATCCACGTCCACTTTCCATCGATGCCGAATTCGTCCGATCGCCCCACGCATCACGCCCGCATTGCCGTTATCGGCGGCGGCCCTGCGGGGCTGATGGCCGCCGAAGCGCTGGCGAGCGGCGGTGCGCGCGTCGACGTGTACGACGCGATGCCGTCCGTCGGACGCAAGTTTCTGATGGCGGGCAAAGGCGGCATGAACATCACGCACTCCGAGCCGCTTGAGCCGTTTCTCGGCCGCTATGGCAAGCGCCGCGCTGACATCGCGCCGTTGCTCGATGTGTTTGGCCCGCACGCGCTGCGTGCATGGCTCGACGAACTGGGCGTTGCGACCTTCGTCGGCAGCTCGGGCCGCGTGTTTCCAACCGACATGAAAGCCGCGCCGATGCTGCGCGCGTGGCTGCATCGGTTGCGGGAAGCGGGCGTGCAATTTCACATGCGGCATAAATGGATCGGCTGGGCTGAGCCCATTTCGTCCGACGCGCATGGCCTGCGTTTCGCGACGCCCGACGGCGAGCGAGAAGTGGGCGCCGATGCCGTCGTGTTCGCATTGGGCGGCGGCAGCTGGGCGCGCCTGGGCTCCGATGCCGCGTGGGTTCCGTTGATGCAACAACGCGAGATTCCCGTCGCGCCGCTCTTCCCCGCGAACTGCGGCTTCGACGCGGACTGGACCGATTACTTCCGCGAACGCTATGCGGGACAGCCGGTGAAGCCGGTTTCGATCGCCGTCAAAAGCGTGGACGGCACGGTCCAGCATCGACAAGGTGAGTTCGTCGTGACGTCGACGGGGATCGAAGGGAGTCTTGTGTATGCGCTGTCTTCGATAATTCGCGACCGCCTGCTCGCCAATGGCGAAGCGCCGATAACGCTCGATCTCGCGCCGGGCCTGAGCGCGCAGCGCGTGATCGACGAAGTGACGCGGCCGCGCGGCTCGCGATCGATGTCGAGCCACTTACATAGCCGCATCGGTATCACGGGCGTGAAGCTCGGCTTGCTGCACGAATGTCTGTCGAAGGAAAACTTCACCGACGCCGCGAAGCTCGCGCAAGCCATCAAGTCATTGCCGCTGCGGCTGACGCACGCCCGGCCCATCGACGAAGCGATCAGCAGCGCAGGCGGCATTCCGTTCGAAGCGCTCGATGGCGCGTTGATGATCCGGCAACTGCCCGGCGTGTTCTGCGCGGGCGAGATGCTCGACTGGGAAGCGCCGACGGGCGGCTATCTGTTGACTGCGTGCTTCGCCAGCGGCCTCGTGGCTGGACGCGGCGCGCTGGCTTATCTCCTTCAGCGCTAACTCACCCGGTCACGGCTTCGTTGCGATTCTCTTGGCCTTGAGCCGCCACAGCGACGTGACTTCGGCCTTGCGCGCGGCGTGCAACGGATCATCGGCGTCCGTCGCTTTCGGATGACGCGGCTTGATGTCCTCGCGTCCGACGACGACCAGACCTGCATTGTCGATCGCGGCCAACAGCCAGTCGCGCGTGCGCATGCCCAGATGTTCCGCGAAGTCCGACAGAATCAGCCAGCCCTCGCCGCCCGGTGAAAGATGAGCGCCGAGTCCGTTCAGAAAGCCGAGCAGCATGCGGCTTTCGTAGTCGTACACGGCGCTTTCGATCGGCGACGCCGGACGCGCCGGCACCCACGGCGGATTACAGACGACAAGCGGCGCGCGGCCTTCGGGGAACAGATCGGCCGCGATCACATCGACCTGCCTGTCGTAACCGAGCCGCGTCAGGTTCTCTTTTGCACACGCGAGCGCGCGCGGGTCCTGATCGGTCGCGACGATCCGCTTGACGCCCCGCTTCGCGAGCACCGCCGACAGCACGCCCGTGCCGACACCGATATCGAATGCCTTTTCCACGGAAGGCAACGGCGTTCGCGCGACCAGATCGACATACTCGCCGCGCACGGGCGAAAACACGCCGTAGTACGGATGGATGCGCTCGGCGAGCGCCGGAATCTCGACGCCCTTCTTGCGCCACTCATGCGCGCCGATCATGCCGAGCACCTCGCGCAACGAGACCACGGACGGTTCCTGCGCAGGCGGGCCGTAGACTTCTTCGCAGGCCTGCTGCACGTTCGGCGCCCGGCGCAATGGAATCGTGTAGTCGCCTTCGAGCGGAATCAGCAGCATGCCGAGCGTGCGCGCGCGTTGCGACTGCGCTTGCCGGTGCAGGTTGAAGGCGTCCAGTGGGGTTTCAGCAGCCTGCTTGCGCGGCTTGCGTTCCAGTCGGCGGGTCATCGCCTGCAACAACTGGCGGGCGTTCTGAAAGTCGCCGCGCCACAACAATGCGGTGCCTTCGCAGGCAAGGCGATAGGCGGCGTCGGCTGTCGTGCGGTCGTCAGCGATGACGACGCGCTTCGCGGGCGGAACAGCGGCTTCCGAGCGCCAGCGCGCGGATTGCGGGCCTTCGGCTTCGGGCCAGGTAAGCGTGGGGAAATTGGTCATGTCCGTATTGTATTGAACCGTTGGACCTCGTCGACATCGTGTCCGTTTCGGAGGGATGAGACTTTTGAGGACGACTGAACGGGAGACAGTGGAGTGGACCAAAGAAAAACGGGTTACACGGTATGCCCGTGTAACCCGTCTTTTTGATACTGGTGCCGGCTGCAGGACTCGAACCCGCCACCTCATGATTACAAGTCAAGCGCTCTACCTGATGAGCTAAGCCGGCGTGAGACTTGAGACCGCGATTCTACTTCATTTCACGACTTTGAGGTGACCTCTTCCGCCGCCTTTTGTTCCATCGTCGTCGGGTCGCGGCTCGTCATCGGTTTCGCTGACTTTTTCCGCGGCAACCTGTGGCGCCGCTTCCGGCGCTTCGGCGATCACGGCCTCTTCGTCCTCGGAATCCGTCGCCTCGCCGCCCGCCGACTCGACCGGGAACGCCATGCCCTGCCCGTTCTCGCGTGCGTAAATGGCGAGCACGTTCGCAACGGGCACCTCGATCTTGTGCGACTTGCCCGAGAACCGCGCGTTGAACTCGATCCACTCATTGCCCATCTGCAACTGGCTCGTTGCCTCGAAGCTGATGTTCAACACGATCTCGTTGTCGCGCACGAACTGGCGCGGCACGCGCGTCTGGTTGTCGACACGCACCGCGATATGCGGCGTATAGCCGTTATCGGTACACCATTCGTACAGCGCGCGCAGCAGGTACGGCTTCGTGGAAATCTCTTGCATCAACTGTCCTTTTGCCGGGCAGGCGCGCGAACCAGACGCCGCGCGCCACACCCGAAGCCAATCTCAAACTCAGCGGCGCATCACCTTTTCCGACGGCGTCAGCGCTTCGATATAGGCCGGACGGCTGAAAATACGCTCGGCATACTTCATCAGCGGCGCAGCGTTCTTCGACAGTTCGATGCCGTAGTGATCCAGACGCCACAACAGCGGCGCGATCGCGACGTCGAGCATCGAGAACTCTTCGCCGAGCATGTACTTGTTCTTCAGGAAGATCGGTGCGAGCTGCGTCAGGCGGTCGCGAATAGCGAGGCGCGCCTTTTCGTGGTTCTTCTCGGCGGCCTTGCCCTTCTCGTTCTCGAGCGTGCCGACGTGGACGAACAGTTCCTTCTCGAAATTGAGCAGGAACAGACGTGCGCGAGCGCGCTGAACGGGATCGGCGGGCATCAGTTGCGGATGCGGGAAGCGCTCGTCGATGTACTCGTTGATGATGTTCGATTCGTACAGGATCAGATCCCGTTCGACGAGGATCGGCACCTGACCATACGGATTCATCACGGCGATGTCTTCCGGTTTGTTGAACAGGTCGACGTCGCGGATTTCGAAGTCCATGCCCTTTTCGAACAACACCAGCCGGCAGCGCTGGGAGAACGGGCAAGTAGTGCCGGAATACAGAACCATCATGTTTGCGTTTCCTCAAAAAACTTAAAGGGCCAGCGAGCGGGTAAAACCGTTTTTCAGGTCTCCCCTTGCGCCGGCCCCACACCAGTTACGGCGTGACTATTTGATATCTTTCCAGTACGCGGCGTTCAGTCGCCAGGCTAAAAAGCTCAGAACGCCCAGGAACAGCAGCACCCACACGCCAAGCTGGCGACGGGTCTTCTGCGTCGGTTCGGACATCCATGACAGGTACGACACGAGGTCGGCCACAGCAGAATCATAATCTACCGGCGACATCGTCCCCGGCGTGACCTGCTGGTATCCCACGAATTTCTTGACCTTTTCCTTCGTGTGTTCGTCGATTTCGTCTTCGAACTTCGCCGTTCTCTGCCCCTGAAGCTCCCACAGCACGTGAGGCATGCTCACGTTCTCGTACACCCTATTGTTCCAGCCAGTCGGCCGTGTGTCATCGCGGTAGAAACTGCGCAAATACGTATACAGCCAGTCGCGGTTTCTTGCCCGCGCTTCCACCGACAGATCCGGCGGCGTCGCGCCGAACCACGCTTTCGCGTCGTCGGGGCGCATCGCAACCGTCATCGTGTTACCGACTTTATCTGTCGTGAACAGCAGGTTTTTTTCAATTTCCTTCTGCGAAATGCCGATATCCTGCAATCGGCTGTACCGCATCAGGTTCGCACTATGGCAATTCAGGCAGTAGTTTACAAACAATTGGGCGCCGTGCTGCAACGAAGCAATATTGTCCGCGTTGTCGGGCGCACGGTCGAGCAGCAATTCGCCTTCCGCGCGAACGGACGTCGCGGATAGCGCCAGCACGGTTGCACCGAGCAGCGCGAGCGTCGAAAGCAGTTTTCTCATTTTCGTTTTCTCCTGGCTCGCGGTTAGTGGGGTTTGAACCGCACTCGTTCGGGCGGCTGCTTGAACTTGCCAAGCGGCGTCCAGAACGGCATGCCGAGGAAAAACGCGAAATAGATCAGCGCGCAGATCTGTGCGATCAGCGTCGAGGCTGTCGACGGCGGCCTGGTTCCGAGGAACGCCAACGTCAGGAAGGCCAGCACGAATATCCCGTAAAACACCTTGTGGAAGAACGGCCGGTAGCGGATCGATTTAACCGGCGACCGGTCAAGCCACGGCAGGAAGAACAGCGACACCACCGCGCTGCCCATCACCACGACGCCCCAGAACTTGGACTCTGTGAACGCCATCGCGAGGATCACCAGAATGGCGAGCACGGGCAGGCCGAGTTTCCACTTGCCACGCGCGCGGATGAGCGCAAACAGCCCGAGCAGACCGATCACGATCATCAGCACGATCTTGAACGGGTCGGTGGTGGCGCGCAGCATCGCGTAGAACGCGGTGAAGTACCAGACTGGCGCGATTTCCGGTGGCGTTTGCAGCGGGTTTGCCGGGACGAAGTTGTTCGACTCGAGGAAGTAGCCGCCCATTTCCGGCGCGAAGAAGATGATCGCCGCGAACACCATCAGGAACACGCACACGCCCATGAAGTCGTGTACCGAGTAGTACGGGTGGAACGGAATGCCATCGAGCGGAATGCCGTTCGCGTCCTTCTTCGCCTTGATCTCGATACCGTCCGGGTTATTCGACCCCACTTCATGCAGCGCGACGATGTGCGCGACCACCAGCCCCAGCAGCACCAGCGGAATCGCGATCACGTGAAACGCGAAGAAGCGGTTCAGCGTGACGTCGGACACGACGTAGTCGCCGCGAATCCACAGCGACAGGTCCGGACCGATGAACGGAATCGCCGAGAACAGGTTCACGATCACCTGCGCGCCCCAGTACGACATCTGGCCCCACGGCAGCAGATAGCCGAAGAACGCCTCGGCCATCAGGCACAGGAAAATCGCGCAGCCGAAGATCCACACCAGTTCGCGCGGCTTGCGATACGAGCCGTACAGCAGCCCGCGGAACATATGCAGATACACGACGACGAAGAACATCGACGCGCCCGTGGAGTGCATATAGCGGATCAGCCAGCCCCACGGCACCTCGCGCATGATGTATTCGACCGATGCGAACGCGAGCAGCGAATCGGGCTTGTAGTTCATCGTCAGGAAGATGCCCGTGACGATCTGATTGACCAGCACCAGCAGCGCCAGCGAGCCGAAGAAGTACCAGAAGTTGAAGTTCTTCGGCGCGTAGTACTCGGAGACGTGAGCTTTCCAGGTCGCCGTCATCGGAAAGCGGCGATCGATCCAGCCCGTGAGTCCCGTTGTTTCTACTTCTTTTTCGGTCGTCGCCATTACGCTTCTCCTTTCTCGTCCTTGCCGATCACGAGCGTGTTGCCAGTGATCATGTAAGGCGGGATGTCGAGGTTTTGCGGCGCAGGTTTGTTCTTGAAGACGCGGCCGGCCATGTCATAGGTCGAGCCATGGCAGGGGCAGAGAAAGCCACCCGGCCAGTCATCGGGAAGATTGGGCTGCGCGCCCTCCTGGAAGCGCGGAGTCGGCGTGCAGCCCAGATGGGTACACACCGCGACGGCAACGAAAAGATTCTTGTGGTCGGCACGCGAGCGGAACTCGTTCTTGGTGTAGTCCGGCTCGGGCATCGAAAACGGGTTCTTGCTTTCGGGATCGGCAACTTCCTTGTCGGCCTTCTGGACGTCGGCCAACTGCTTGTCAGTGCGATTGATGATCCAGACCGGCTTGCCACGCCATGCGACCGTCATCATGTCGCCTGGCTTGAGGTTGGAGATATCGACTTCGACGGGAGCTCCCGCCGCTTTGGCTTTTTCGGATGGTGCAAATGAACTAACAAAGGGTACGACGGTGGCGACTCCTCCGATGCCACCTGCTACGGTCGTCGCAATCAGCCAGCTACGGCGGCCGCCATCGACGCGTTCATCTTCCTTGTCTCGCATCACACGCCCCACTTCTGAGTTGGATTTTTCCTTCACGTCGGGTCTACCGCCGCTAGTTTGCTCGAATGGAGTCGGCATTTACAAGGGCCGATTGCCAAAAACCGTGCGAAGTCATTGATAAATCAGGGTTTCCCCGCACGGATCGCAAACATTTTTACGGCTTTTATTAAGCATTTCCTCCGTTTTTCAATCCTTTTCTTCGCGTAATCCGGCCGGTATTCAAACTGGATTATGAATATCGATAAAAAGGTGTTCCAGCTCGAACTGCTCGGACAGATGCGCGCCCAGCGCCTGCACGCCGTAGCGCTCGGTTGCGTGATGACCGGCCGAGATGAACGCTACACCGCTTTCCGCCGCCGTGTGTACGGTCGGCTCCGAGATTTCCCCCGTCAGATAGACGTCCGCGCCAGCGTCGATCGCCGCGTCGAAATAACCCTGCGCCGCGCCCGTACACCACGCGACGCGGCGCAAATTCTTGTCGGGGTCGCCGAATACGAGCGGCGTGCGGCCAAGCGTCTGCTCGACCTCCGCGGTGAAGTGCGCGAGCGTGATCGGCATGGGTAGCGTGCTCATCCAGCCGATGTCGTTTTCGCCGAAACGGCCGTCGGCGATCAGACCGAACTTCGCGCCGAGCTGCGCGTTGTTGCCGTACACAGGATGATCGTCGAGTGGCAGATGAAAAGCGAACAGATTCAGGTCGTTCGCGAGCAGCGCCTTGAGCCGCTGATATTTGCGGCCGGTGATCTGCGGCGCCTCGTTGCGCCAGAAGTAGCCGTGGTGGACCAGCACGGCGTCTGCGCCCCACTCCAGCGCGGCTTCCAGAAAGGCCAGCGACGCCGTCACGCCCGTCGCGATTTTCTCGACCTTGCGCCGCCCTTCGACCTGCAGACCATTGGGGCAATAGTCCTTGAACCGCGAAGTTTCAAGGAGATTGTTCAAGTACAATTCGAGTTCGATCCGATCCATATCACCCTCTAATTTTCAGATGCTCAGACGCTTTTGGCTGTTCTTCGCCCAGGCGGTGACCGTGCTGCTGGCGCTGATGTTCATCATTGCGACCCTCAAACCGCAATGGCTGCAGCGTCAAGGGCAGTTCGGCAAGCAACTGGCCGAGCCGATCGTCGCGCTCCGAGAGGTGGCACCCGGAATCGGTAGCGGTGGCAATGCCCAGAATTCCTACGCGGACGCGGCGCAAAAGGCGATGCCTGCCGTGGTCAACGTGTTTTCCAGCAAGGACGGCTCGCTTCCGCCCGACCCGCGCGCGAAAGATCCGCTGTTCCGCTATTTCTTCGGCGACAAGAACAAAAAGCAGCAAGAGCAACCCGCGGCCAATCTCGGCTCAGGCGTTATCGTGAGTTCGGAAGGTTACATTCTAACGAACCAGCACGTCGTGGACGGCGCCGATCAGATCGAAATCGCGCTCGCCGACGGGCGCACCACGAACGCGAAGGTGATCGGCGTTGATCCCGAGACCGATCTCGCCGTGCTGAAGGTCAACATGACCAACCTCCCCACTATCACGCTTGGCCGCATGGACCAGACGCGCGTCGGCGATGTGGTGCTCGCGATCGGCAATCCGTTCGGCGTCGGGCAGACGGTGACGATGGGTATCGTCAGCGCGCTTGGCCGCAATCACCTCGGCATCAATACGTTCGAAAACTTCATCCAGACCGACGCGCCGATCAATCCCGGCAACTCGGGCGGCGCGCTCGTCGACGTGAACGGTAACCTGCTTGGCATCAACACGGCGATCTACTCGCGCTCGGGCGGCTCGCTCGGCATCGGTTTCGCGATTCCCGTTTCGACGGCGCGCAGCGTGCTCGAAAGCATCATCACGACGGGCACCGTAACGCGCGGCTGGATCGGCGTCGAACCGCAGGACGTGACGCCGGAGATTGCTGAATCATTCGGGCTGGATCAGAAGTCGGGCGCAATCGTCGCAGGCGTGCTCAAGGGCGGCCCGGCCGACAAGGCCGGCATCAAACCCGGCGACATTCTGGTGTCGGTCAACGGCCAGGACATCACCGACACCACGCGCCTTCTGAACGTGATCGCGCAGATCAAGCCCGGCACCGACGCGAAGGTGCATCTGGTGCGCAAGAACAAGGAAATGGATCTGAACGTGATGATCGGCAAGCGCCCGCCGCCGCCGAAACAGCCTTCAGACGAAAGCGATGACGACGATGGCGGTTGAGCCGTCAATCGGTCGGCCGGTCGGTTAGCGAAGCCAAACAAAAAGGGCAGTCTCCAACGGAGGACTGCCCTTTTTGCTTTCTTGACGCGTCTCGGCGTTCGCTCAGCTTGCCGCCCCGCCCTCGTTTTCAGCCGTGGCGACCGGCTTGCTGACGAAGAGCCGGGCCGCGATGATCCCCGCTTCGTAGAGCACGATCAGCGGGATCGCGAGAATCAGCTGCGAGAACACGTCCGGCGGCGTCACGACGGCAGAGATCACGAACGCGCCGACGATCACGTACGGACGGATCTCCTTGAGCTTCTTGATGGTCAGCACGTTCATGCGTACGAGCAACACGACGACGATCGGCACTTCGAACGTTACGCCGAAGGCGAGGAACATCGTCAGCACGAAACTCAGGTAATTGTCGATATCCGTGGTCATCTCCGCGCCGAGCGGCGCGTTGTAATGCGCCATCACGCGGAAGATGGTCGGAAACACGACGAAATAGGCGAACGCCATCCCGCACAGAAACAGCGTATAGCTGCTCCCGACGAGCGGACCGACCAGCTTCTTCTCGTGCTGATAGAGCCCGGGCGCGACGAACGCCCAGATCTGGTACAGCACGATCGGCAGCGCGATCACGAACGCGACGAGCATCGTCACTTTCATCGGCACGAAGAACGAGCCGGTGACGTCGGTGACGATCATCTTGCCGTCCTTCGGCAGATTGTTCATCAGCGGACGTGCGAGCAGCCGGAAGATGTCGGGCGCCCAGTAGACGAGCCCGACGAACACAACAATCACCGAAATGCCCGCGCGGATGATGCGGTCGCGCAGTTCGACGAGATGGGAGATGAAGGTCTCTTCAGTGCCTTCGTTCTGATTTTGGGGGTCGCTCACGCCGGCCCTCGGTAAGAGATTGATGCGCGGGACATCGGACGATCAGAAAAAACGTGTCGGCCGACGCAGGCTGACGGGCGTATGCCGTGCGACGCGCGCGGCGCCCGACTGTACGCGCGTACGCCGCAACGTGGCGCGCTTGTACCAGTTCGGCGTGGCCGTCTGCTTCACGCGCCAGTTCTTGCGCTTGGACGCGGCAGCGTCGGTACTGCGCCAGGACGTGCCGTCCGTTGTCGCGGCGGAACCGTCGGTCGCGCTCATCAGGCTGTCCGTCGCGCCGCCCGCAATACTCGGCGACACCGACGTACCCTGCGTCCACGCCTCGTTCAGTTCCGTTTCGTGCTTGCGCATGTTGTCGTGAATCGTGCTTTCGACGTTGTGCGCCGCGGATTCGAACTCGGTCTTCATGCGACGCAATTCGTCGAGTTCGATCTCACGCGTAACTTCGGCCTTCACGTCGTTGACATAGCGCTGCGCGCGGCCAAACAGCGCGCCCGCCGTGCGAGCGACGCGCGGCAGGCGCTCAGGGCCGAGCACGACCAGCGCGACCACGCCGATCAACGCCATCTTGGTTAAACCGAGGTCCAGCATGGATAGGGCTTCCCGTCAGTGCGCGCGTGTCAGCGCAAGCTCGGCTGGCGCCGGATTAGCGGGAATCGCCGGAATGCGGCGCCTTTTCCTTTGCGTCGACATCGACGGTGTTCGTGCGCGAGAGCTGGTCGCGCTGCTGGCCTTCAGGCGTTTCGCCGTCCTTCATGCCTTCCTTGAAGCCCTTCACCGCGCCGCCCAGATCAGTGCCGATATTGCGCAGCTTCTTCGTGCCGAACACCAGTGCGACGATCAGCAGAACGATCAGCCAATGCCAAATACTCAACGAACCCATAAGAATCTCCTTAACCCCCACCGTCGTGCCTGGCGACGGTAACTATGCGCCTTGCGGCCTGAATCGAAGCACGCTTCACGAACACGCCTCGTCTGCAAAACTACCGCCGACGCCGCTTTATTGCGTCAGCGCCCTCGGTCCCATTATGAACATGTCTGCGAGTCGCTGTCGTTACATCCCTACATAAAGTCACGACGTCGCAATGCCGGGCCCGCCATTGTGCGTAGTCAAAAAGCGGACGCGGCGAATCTTTGTCGATCGGCTTCGTACCGAACGTGCGCCTACACGCCCGTCTCACTGCACGCCGATCGCGCTCGACCCGCCTTCAGCCCATTCTCAGCCACGGACGCGGTCCCGCCAGCAGATGCGCGTGCAGGTGATAAACCTCCTGTCCGCCGCCAGGCCCAGTATTGATGACCGTGCGGAAACCCGTCTGCCCGCCCTTGTACGCAACGCCCAGTTGATCGGCGAGACGTGCAACCAATATCAACATTTTACCAAGCAGGGCCGAATCGCTCTCGGTACAGTTCGACAGCGTCTCGATGTGCTTGCGCGGTATCACGAGCACATGCGTTTCGGCCGCCGGACGGATGTCGCGGAACGCGACGAACTCGTCGTCTTCGTGGACCTTCGTCGACGGGATTTCGCCTGCGGCGATCTTGCAGAAAAGGCAGTTCGGATCGTGGCTCATGGTCTTGGTGGACGGCGAACGCGGCGCGCGCCAGATGCGCTGCTCAGAACCAGCCGCGCGGATTCGTCAGCGGCTTGTTGTCGTACAGATACAGCCAGCCTTTGATGATACGGTACAACGTCCATATCGCGACAGCCCACAGGATAGGCACGCCGATCAGCACGATGAACAGCGCAACGCCGATCAGATGCCCGATCAGCCCCATCCAGAACGTGCGGATCTGCCACTCGAAGTGCGCTTCGTATGGCGTGCCGATGGTCTCCGGCCGCTTGATGTAGTTGATGATGATCGCGATCAGCACCGAGATGCCGCCCGTCAGCCAGTACACGGCGTAGAGCGCGTAGATGATGTGCGTCAGCGTGCGCAGGCTGCGCTGCCGGTCGATTTCGACTGCGCTCTGATACGACGGTGGCGGATAACCGCCGTGCGACTGTTCCATGCTTGCGTCCTCCTGGAGGGTGCGAATGGATACTGTTGCTGTGCCGGTGCTACGTGTCTCGTCGCTATGTTTCACCGCGCGCATGCTTCCACGGGCACGGCTATGTCCTTCTCGGGCTCAGTCGCCGTTCTGCTCGCGATCGCGGCTCTTGCGCAAGGCCTTTTCCTCGATGCCCGACAAGCCTTCGCGACGCTCGAGTTCGGCGAGCACGTCGGCGGGATTCAGGTCGAAGTGCGACAGCATCACGAGGCAATGAAACCATAGATCGGCCACTTCGCCGACGAGTGCCTTGCGCTCCGCGCCGAGGCGCACGTCCTTCGCGGCCAGCACGACTTCCGTGGCTTCCTCGCCGATCTTCTTCAGCACCGCGTCGTCGCCCTTGTGGAACAGGCGCGACACGTACGAAGCGTCGGGATCGCCGCCCTTGCGGCTGTCGATGACGGCGGCGAGACGCCGAAGCGTGTCGTTCGTGGATTGCGTGTTTTGCGTCATTTGTAGATGTGTTCGGGGTCTTTCAACACGGGATCGACGGCAACCCAGTTGCCGGCATCGACCGAGCCTTCGAATTTCTGGAAAAAGCACGAATGCCGGCCCGTGTGGCAGGCGATGCCCGACACCTGCTCGACCTTCAGCAGCACGACGTCTTCGTCGCAATCGAGCCGCACTTCATGCACATGCTGCACGTGGCCCGATTCTTCGCCCTTGAACCACAGGCGTTGGCGCGAGCGTGAGAAATAGACCGCACGGCCCGTTTCGATCGTCTTCGACAGCGCTTCGCGGTTCATCCACGCGAACATCAGCACGTCGTTGGTCGATGCTTCCTGCGCGATCACGGGCACGAGGCCGTTCGCGTCCCACTTCACCTTGTCGAGCCAGCCGACTTCAGACGGATTCACGTTACAACCTCACCGAAATGCCCTGATCGGCCATGAAGCGCTTGCACTCGCCGACCGTGTGCTCGCCATAGTGGAAGATGCTCGCGGCCAGCACGGCGTCCGCGCGGCCTTCCTTGATGCCGTCGGCCAGATGCTGCAACGAACCGACGCCGCCCGACGCGATCACGGGAATGGACACTGCGTCCGACACGGCGCGCGTCAGCGCAATGTCGAAGCCGCTTTTCGTGCCGTCGCGGTCCATGCTGGTCAGCAGGATTTCGCCCGCGCCCAGTCCGGCCATCTTGCGCGCCCATTGGACGGCGTCCAGGCCCGTATTCTTGCGGCCGCCATGCGTGAAGACTTCCCAGCGCGGCGTTTCGCCATCGGCGGAGACGCGCTTCGCGTCGATCGCGACGACGATGCACTGCGAGCCGTATTTATCGGTCGAATCGCGTACGAGCTGCGGATTCGCCACTGCCGACGAATTCATGCTCACCTTGTCCGCGCCGGCGTTCAGCAGACGCCGCACGTCTTCGACGGCGCGCACGCCGCCGCCGACGGTCAGCGGAATGAACACCTGCGAAGCCACCGCTTCGATGATGGGGAGGATCAGGTCGCGCTGGTCGGACGTGGCGGTGATATCGAGGAACGTGAGTTCGTCCGCGCCCTGCTCGTCGTAGCGGCGCGCGATTTCGACGGGGTCTCCCGCGTCGCGCAACTCGACGAAGTTGACGCCCTTGACCACGCGGCCAGCCGTGACGTCCAAACAGGGAATGATGCGTTTAGCTAAAGCCATGATCTTGCTAGTTCGTGCCAATACCGCTGGTGAGGCCGCTCGCCCGTGTGTCAATCGCAGGAGAACGGCGCAAGGCCGGCATGCCGGACGCTCTGCGCGCCAGAAGGATGCTTCAGGCGCGCGCGATGCGCAGAAAACCCGACGCTCAGGCGTCGTCTGATTCGCGCAAGCGGTCCGCGTGCGTCTGCGCCGCGGCAAAGTCCAGGTCGCCCGAGTAGATCGCACGGCCACAGATCACGCCTTCGATGCCTTCGGCTTCCACTTCGCACAGCGCGTCGATATCGCCCATGTTCGACAGGCCGCCGCTCGCGATCACGGGAATCTTCACCGCGCGCGCGAGGCGCACGGTCGCTTCGATATTGATGCCCTGAAGCATGCCGTCGCGGCCGATGTCCGTGTAGATGATCGACTCGCAGCCGTAGTCCTCGAACTTGCGCGCGAGGTCCACCACTTCGTGGCCCGTCAGCTTGCTCCAGCCGTCGGTGGCGACCTTGCCGTCTTTCGCATCGAGCCCGACGATGATATGCCCGCCGAACGCCGTACACGCTTCGAGCAGGAAGCCGGGGTTCTTCACCGCCGCCGTGCCGATGATCACGTACTCGAGGCCGTCGTCCAGATAGCGCTCGATCGTGTTCAGGTCGCGGATGCCGCCGCCCAGTTGCACGGGAATCTCGCCGCCGACTTCTTCGATGATCGCGCGAATCGCGTCTTCGTTCTTCGGCTTGCCGGCGAACGCGCCGTTCAGGTCGACGAGGTGCAGGCGCCGCGCGCCGCGGTCGACCCAATGTCGGGCCATCACCGCCGGTTCCTCGTGAAAAATCGTCGCCTGGTCCATATCGCCCTGTTTGAGGCGTACACACTGACCGTCTTTCAGGTCGATGGCGGGGATCAGCAGCATAGCAATCGGGTGTTGTCAGGGAGAAAAGTTGAAGATCGGCTGGCGGGAAATCAGGCTGCCGCCCGCGCCAGGCCGTTCCGCTAGTTTAGTACATGTCTTTCGGCGACCTTGCCAACAGTCGCCCGATGCGTGTGCATCGGAGCGAGGCAGCGAGAACGGAGGGAGAACATGGACGGTTAAAGATGCTGACGGCAGGGATCAGGGATTCCAGTACACGAAGTTGCGATACACGCGCAAGCCCGCATCGGCGCTCTTTTCCGGGTGGAATTGGGTCGCAAAAATGTTATCCCGCGCCACTGCCGAGGTAAAGGGCACGCCGTACACGGTTTCGCCCGACGTATGCGCGGCGATTTCCGGCACGACGTAATAGCTATGCACGAAGTAGAAGAACGCGTTGTCGGCCACACCGTCCCACAACGGGTGCGGCTGCGCCTGACGGACACGGTTCCAGCCCATCTGCGGCACCTTGAAGCGCGAGCCGTCGTCCTGGAGCTGGCCTTCGAGATCGAAGCGCACCACCTTGCCGGGCAACAGGCCCAAGCCCTTCGTATCGCCTTCCGCGCTCCAGTCGAACAGCATCTGCTCGCCGACGCACACGCCCATCAGCGGCTTGCTGCGCGACGCTTCGACGACGGCTTCCTGCAAGCCGGATTCGCCGAGCGAGCGCATGCAGTCGGGCATCGCGCCCTGGCCCGGCAGCACCACGCGGTCCGCCGCGCGGATCGCTTCGGGCTTGTCGACGATCGCCACGTCCGCTTCCGGCGCGGCTTTCTTCAACGCCTGGGCGACCGAGCGCAGGTTGCCCATTCCGTAATCCACAATCGCAATCGAAGTTTTCATTTCAAGTTAGGCAGCAACGCCTTCAATCCGTTGACGATGAACTCCACCGCCAGCGCCGACAACATCAAACCCATCAACCGCGTGCCGATGTTGATTCCCGTCCGACCGACCCAGCGGGCAATCGGTTCAGCGAGACTCAGCGATCCGAAGCACAGCGCCGCAATCACAGCGCCGATGCCAATCAGAGTAATCCGCTCGTACCAATGAGGATAGCTGGCCGAATAGACTAGGACAGTACTGATAGAGCCCGGCCCCGTCAGCAGCGGAATCGCCAGCGGCACGACGGCGACGTTGTCCTTCATCTCCGCCTCGTGACGCTCTTCCGGCGTCGAGCGCGCATTGCCGACCTGCGCGTTCAGCATGCTGATCGACATCAGCAGCATGATGATGCCGCCGCCCACTTCGAGCGCGCCGATCGAAATGCCGAAGAAGCGGATGATCTGCTGCCCGATCAACGTGCTCACCGTAATCACGCAGAACACCGAAATCGATGCGACACGGATGGTGCGGCGCTGTTCGGCGGACGATTGCTGCGACGTCAGGCTCAGAAAGAACGGTATCGCGCCGACCGGGTTGATCAACGCCAGCAGCGAAATAAACGACTTGATGGTGTCCATCTCAAGCCGGCCGCGCGCCGCGCAACCGGTCCTTTGGGTGGCTTGGTGGCTATTGGTCGCTCAGAGGCTGCCCTTGGTCGACGGAATCTGCCCCGCCGCGCGCTCGTCCAGTTCGACGGCCATGCGCAATGCGCGGCCGAACGCCTTGAACACCGTTTCCATCTGATGATGCGCGTTCAGGCCGCGCAGGTTGTCGATATGCAGCGTAACGCCGGCATGATTGACGAAGCCGCGGAAAAATTCGATGGAGAGATCGACGTCGAACGTGCCGATGCGCGCACGCGTGAACGGCACGTGGAATTCGAGGCCCGGCCGGCCGGAAAAATCGATCACAACGCGCGACAGCGCTTCGTCGAGCGGCACGTACGAATGACCATAGCGGCGAATGCCCTTCTTGTCGCCGACGGCCTTCGCAATCGCCTGGCCCAGCGTGATGCCGACGTCTTCGACGGTATGGTGGTCGTCGATATGCGTATCGCCATGCGACTCGATGTCCAGATCGATCAGCCCGTGGCGGGCAATCTGGTCGAGCATGTGATCGAGGAACGGCACGCCCGTGGCCAGCTTCTGCTGACCGGTGCCGTCCAGGTTGATCTTCACACGGATCTGCGTTTCGCTGGTGTTGCGAACGACTTCCGCAAGGCGCATGGCAATTCCTCGAATCTGACTTTGAAAAAAGTGGGGTTGTGAACGTGCTGACTTCAGTTCAGCACGAGTTTCAGCGCGGCGAGCATTTGAGCGTTTTCTTCCGGCGAACCGACCGTCAAACGCACGCAATTCGCGAGCAATGGATGCATTTTACTCACGTTTTTGATCAAAACCCGCGAAGTAAGAAGGGTTTCGAACGTCGCCGATGCATCGGGCACGCGCACCAGCAGGAAATTGCCCGCGCTCGGGAACACTTCGGCGCCCGGCAGCGCAGCGACCGATTGAGCCAGCTTCGTGCGTTCGTCGCGCAGTTGCGCGGCCTGCGCGTCGAGCACGTCGATATGGTCGAGCAGGAAATCGGCCGTCGCCTGCGTCAGCACGTTGACGTTGTACGGCGGGCGCACCTTGTCGAATTCGTTGATCCATTCCGTGCGGCCCGCCATGTAGCCGAGGCGGATGCCCGCGAGACCCAGCTTCGACACAGTACGCATCACGACGACATTGTCAAAGTCTCCCGCGCGCGGCATCCAGCTCTCTTGCGCGAACGGTTGATACGCTTCGTCGATCACGACGAGGCTTCCGCTCGCCGCAGCGACGATGCGCTCCATATCGGCCGTATCGAACAGCGTGCCCGTCGGGTTGTTCGGAAACGCGAGGTAGATCACGGCAGGCCGGTGTTCAGCGATAGCGGCGAGCATCGATTCCACGTCGAGCGTGAAGTCGGCGTTCAGCGGCACGCCGACGAACTCCATGCCAGCGAGCTTCGCCGACATCGCGTACATCACGAAGCCCGGCACGGGCGCCAGCACCTTTGCGCCCGGTGTCGCGCACGCCACGGAGATGATGCTGATCAGTTCGTCCGAGCCGTTGCCGAGCAGCACCTCGCAGTTCGCCGGCACGTTCATCACGCGCTTGAGCTTCTCGATCAGCGCCTGCGGACGCGGCGCCGGATAGCGGTTCAGCGCGACGGCCGCCAGATGCTCGCCAAGTTGCGCGGCCAGCGCTTCCGGCAGCGGGAACGGATTCTCCATTGCATCGAGCTTCACGAGGCCCGTCGCATCGGCAACGGGGTAGCTCGTCATCGCGAGCACGTCGCGGCGGATGATGTCTTGAGGTGTCGTCATGGCGTGGGGCGCGCCCGCCTTCTGGCAGGCGACAGCGCAATAGGGGCGGCTCGCAGCCGCCCCGGGTTGAGTTCTCTGTCTTCGTGAAAACGGAGCCGTCTCAAATTCAGCGCGCGTGTTGCCCGCGTGAAAAGGCGGCTCGCCGCAAGGTCAGCCTGTGTTCTTCATCCGGTACTCGGCGCTGCGTGCATGCGCCTGCAGGCCTTCGCCATACGCCAGCTCAGCGGCAATTTCACCGAGCGTCTGCGCACCGTCCGCGCTCACTTCGATCAGGCTGGAGCGCTTGAAGAAATCATAGACGCCGAGCGGCGACGAGAAACGTGCGGTACGAGACGTAGGCAGCACGTGATTTGGCCCCGCGCAGTAGTCGCCGAGGCTTTCGCTCGTGTAGCGGCCGAGGAAGATCGCGCCCGCATGGCGAATCTGCTGCGCCCACTGCTGCGGCTCCAGCGCGGAAATTTCGAGGTGTTCCGGCGCGATGTCGTTGGCGATCGCGCACGCCTGCTCCATGTCGCGCACCTTGATCAGCGCGCCGCGCCCTTCGAGCGACGCCTGGATCACGTCGCGGCGGGGCATCGTCGGCAGAAGCTCGTTGATGGCGTCTTCGACGCGCGCGATGAAACCTTCGTCCGGGCACAGCAGAATGGATTGCGCGAGTTCGTCGTGCTCGGCCTGCGAGAACAGGTCCATCGCGACCCAGCGCGGATCGGTCGTGCCGTCGCACAGCACGAGAATTTCCGACGGACCGGCGATCATGTCGATACCGACCGTGCCGAACACGCGGCGCTTCGCCGACGCGACATACGCATTGCCGGGGCCGCAAATTTTATCGACGGCGGGAATGGTCTGCGTGCCGTACGCGAGCGCGCCGACCGCCTGCGCGCCGCCAATCGTGAACACGCGATCCACACCGCCCAGCAGCGCCGCCGCCAGCACGAGCGGATTCTTCACGCCGTCCGGCGTCGGCACGACCATGACGATTTCGCGCACGCCGGCCACGCGCGCCGGAATCGCGTTCATCAGCACCGACGACGGATACGCCGCCTTGCCGCCCGGCACATAGATGCCCGCGCGGTCGAGCGGCGTCACCTTCTGGCCGAGCACCGTCCCATCGGCTTCCGTGTACTGCCAGCTATGGCTGCCGCATTCGATTTTCTGCTTCTCGTGATAGCCGCGCACACGTGCCGCCGCCGCTTCGAGCGCCGCGCGACGCTTCGGCTCCAGGCCTTCGAGCGCCGCTTCCAGTTCCGACATCGGCAGTTCGAGCGCGGCGACATCCTTCGCGCTCAGGCGGTCGAACCGGTTCGTATAGTCAAGCACGGCGGCATCGCCACGCGCCTTCACGTCGGCCAGAATCTGCGCGACCGAGCGTTCGATCGCTTCGTCTTCGCTCGCTTCGAACGCGAGCACCGCATGCAGCGACTTCTGGAAATTCTCAGTGCTGGAATCGAGTTTGCGAATCTTGATAGACATGCTGGTATCCGTTTCGGTAAGGCGCGCGAGTCAGACTCGGCTGTGACCGTTGCGTCAGGCCTTTGCGTCAGGCCGTTGCGCCGTTGCGTTGCGACGCGCGCTCGAACGCGTTGAGAATGGGCGCCAGCGCGGCGCGCTTGAGCTTCAGCGCCGCCTGGTTCACAACGAGGCGCGACGAGATCTGCATGATCTCTTCGACCTCGACAAGATTGTTGGCGCGCAGCGTGCCGCCCGAGCTGACCAGGTCGACGATCGCGTCGGCCAGTCCCACCAGCGGCGCGAGTTCCATCGATCCATACAGCTTGATCAGGTCGACGTGTACGCCCTTGGCAGCGAAGTGCTCGCGCGCCACTTCCACATACTTCGTGGCGACGCGCAGGCGTGCGCCCTGGCGCACCGCGTTCGCGTAGTCGAAGCCGGCCGCGACCGCCACCGACATCCGGCAGCGCGCGATATCCAGATCGATCGGCTGATACAAACCGCCGCCTCCGTGCTCGATCAGCACGTCCTTGCCCGCGACGCCGAAATCGGCGGCACCGTACTCGACGTACGTCGGCACGTCGGTGGCGCGCACGATGATGACGCGCAGGTTGGGATCCGTAGTCGGCAGAATCAGCTTGCGCGACGTTTCCGGGTCTTCCGTCACTTCGATGCCCGCTGCCGCGAGCAGCGGCAGCGTTTCATCGAAGATGCGGCCCTTCGACAGCGCGAGCGTCAGCGGCTTGCCCACCGCCGGCGACGTCGACGTTTGCGGCAGTTCGCTCATGCCTGATTACCCTTGATGCGACGCACCTTCGCGCCGACTGCGGTGAGTTTCGATTCCATCCGGTCGTAGCCGCGATCCAGGTGATAGATGCGGTCGATCAGCGTTTCACCATCCGCGCACAGGCCCGCGATCACGAGACTCGCCGACGCGCGCAGGTCGGTTGCCATCACCTTGGCGCCCGACAGCTTTTCGACGCCGTTGACGAGCGCCGTCTTGCCGTCGATCGTGATGTTCGCGCCGAGACGGTTCAGTTCCTGCACGTGCATGAAGCGGTTTTCGAAGATCGTTTCGACCACTTGCGACGTGCCTTCCGCCAGCGTGTTGAGCGCCATGAACTGCGCCTGCATGTCGGTCGGGAACGCCGGATATTCGGACGTGCGGAACGAGACGGCCTTCGGACGCTGGCTCATTCGCACGCGCATCCAGTCATCGCCCTCTTCGATCGTCACGCCTGCTTCGCGCAGCTTGTCCGTTACGGCTTCGAGAATCTGCGGACGCACATGGCGCAACGTGACGTCGCCGCCCGCCGCCGCGACCGCGCACAGGAACGTGCCCGCTTCGATACGATCCGGCACGACCGTGTGCTGTGCGCCGTGCAACTTGTCGACGCCTTGAATCACCAGACGGTCAGTACCGATGCCGTCGATCTTCGCGCCCATCGCAACCAGCAGATTCGCCAGATCGCCGACTTCCGGCTCGCGCGCAGCGTTTTCGATGACCGTCTCGCCTTCCGCGAGCACGGCCGCCATCAGCAGGTTTTCCGTGCCGGTGACGGTGATCATGTCGGTGATGATGCGCGCGCCCTTCAGACGTTTCGCGCGCGCTTCGATGAAGCCGTGCTCGATGTTGATCTCGGCGCCCATCGCCTGCAGGCCCTTGATGTGCTGATCGACGGGACGTGCGCCGATCGCGCAGCCGCCCGGCAGCGACACCTTCGCCTCGCCGAAGCGCGCGACGAGCGGGCCGAGCACCAGAATCGATGCGCGCATCGTCTTCACGAGTTCGTACGGCGCGACCAGATTGTCGACCTTCGACGCGTCGAGCATCACCTTGCCGTCGCTGCTTTCCGTGCGCACGCCCATCTGGCCGAGCAGCTTGAGCGTCGTGCGCACGTCCTGCAGATCGGGCACGTTGTCGAGATGAACGGGCTCCGCGCTCAACAAGCCTGCGCAAAGGATCGGCAGCGCCGCGTTCTTCGCACCCGAAACAACGATCTCACCAGCGAGCTTTTGCCCGCCTTCAATCACGAGTTTGTCCATGCCTGTTTGTTCCTGATCTGCCCGTCCGCCTGCGGGCGTCTTGTTGTGGGCGGTTGCTGCGGCGCCGTTTGCGGCGTCGCGATTCTCTTGTGTAAGTCGCACTAATGTTCCAGCTAATTTGCAGCTACGTCTAAAGCTTATTGTGCAGCTTGTTTTTCCGCTCTTGCAGCCAGGTTATCGAGCGCCGTCCTCCGACAGACAGCAGGTTTTTCCGCGTAATGTCTATACGCGAGTCAGGCGCTTTGCCATTCGGTGGGCGTCAGCGTTTTCATGCTGAGCGCGTGGATCTCTTCGCGCATCCGGTCGCCGAGCGCCGCATACACGAGTTGATGCCGTTGAATCAGACGCTTGCCTTCGAAATTCGGCGACACGATGGTCGCGAAGAAATGTTGGCCGTCGCCTTCCACTTCGAGATGCTCGCAAGGGAGGCCCGCCGCGATGTAATTCTTGACCTGTTCGGGAGTGGGTAGCATGAGTGCTCCTGTTAATGGTCCAGTCAGTGACGCAGCTTGAAGCCGGACGCGAGCATGCGCATCGCCAGCACGGCCAGCACGACGAAGAAACCGCTGACAATCAGAAGGCTCCACATCGGATTGATATCCGACATTCCGAAGAAGCCATAACGAAAGCCGTCGATCATGTAGAAAAATGGATTCAGACGCGAGATTTCGCGCCACACGGGTGGCAGCGTATGCGTCGAGTAGAACACGCCCGACAGGAACGTGAGCGGCATGATCAGAAAATTCTGGAACGCGGCGAGCTGGTCGAATTTCTCGGCCCAGATGCCCGCGATCAAACCGAGCGTGCCGAGAATCGCCGAACCGAGCACCGCGAACGCAATGATATAAAGCGGCGCGCTAAAGCTCATCGGGATGAACCAGACCGTGACGACGAACACGCCCAGCCCGACGCTCAATCCGCGCACGACAGCCGCGAGCACATACGCGCCGTACATCTCCCAGTGCGACAGCGGCGGCAGCAGCACGAACACGAGGTTGCCCGTGATCTTCGACTGAATCAGCGACGACGAACTGTTCGCGAACGCGTTCTGCAGCACGCTCATCATCACGAGGCCGGGCACGAGAAAGCTCGTGTACAGCACGCCCGGATACACCTGCACGTGATCGCGCAGCGCGTGGCCGAAGATCGTCAGATACAGCAATGCGGTAATAACCGGCGCGAGCACCGTCTGGAACGCGACCTTCCAGAAGCGCAGCAATTCCTTGTAGAACAGAGTGCGGAAACCGTTCATGCCAACCCCTCGACCACTTCCGGACCGTTCATCACCTGCATGAACACATCTTCGAGGTCGGCCTTGCGGACCTCGATTTCATCGAACGTGCAACCGGCCGTGCGGCATTGCGCAAGGATGCGCTCCACGTCGTCGTAGCTCGACAGGCGCAGCAGATGCTGACGTCCGTTGACATTGGTGGGATCGACTTCCAGCACCCGCAATTCGGCGGGCAGCACGCCCTGCGCAAAACGGATGAACAGTTGCGTGCCCGCGAAACGTTCGAGCAGCGTGCTGGTGCGCTCCAGCGCGACGACTTCACCGCGCCGTAGCATCGCGATGCGGTCGCACAGCGATTCGGCTTCTTCCAGATAGTGCGTGGTCAGCACGATCGTGTGCCCTTCGCGGTTCAGGCGCGAGATGAATTTCCACAGCGTCTGGCGCAGTTCGACGTCGACGCCCGCCGTCGGCTCGTCGAGCACGATCACGGGCGGCCGGTGGACGAGCGCCTGCGCGACCAGCACGCGACGCTTCATCCCGCCCGACAGCGCACGCATGTTCGCGTCGGCTTTTTCGGTGAGATCGAGATTGGCCATCACTTCGTCGATCCAGTCGTCGTTCTTGCGCAGGCCGAAGTAGCCCGACTGGATGCGCAGCGTCTCGCGCACGGTGAAGAACGGATCGAACACGAGTTCCTGCGGTACGACGCCGAGCGCACGGCGCGCGAGACGGAAGTCGTCGACGACATGGTGGCCGTGAACCGTGATGCTGCCTTCATCGGCGCGGGCGAGGCCGGCGAGGATGCTGATGAGCGTCGTCTTGCCGGCGCCGTTCGGACCGAGCAGCCCGAAGAATTCGCCTTGTTCGACGGTGAAGCTGACGCCTTTGAGCGCTTGCAGATCTTTGTAGCGCTTCCTGACGTTACGAATTTCAATCGCTGACATGACTGTGCGCCGTCAAAGTGGACAGCGCCTGATAGATCGCCCGGCAAGGGCGCGAAAGCATGGGGGAACGAAATTGGGGCCGGGTGCAAAAGACCGCTTGCGCTGCCGTTGCAACCGCTACGGCCGTTTCCGCGATGCGGGATGAAACGGCCACGCGCCAAAAAACGTTTGATTATAGGGCAAAAGTCGAACCGGCCGACTTGCCTTGGGAGAACGTGAGCCAGCGCAAAGGGTGAAACGCGGCGCAAGGCTCACTGACGCGAGAGCGTCAATGTCGTACGGGGCAACTGTGTTGCATGGGACCAGAGTAAGGCGCTAAAGCGCCAACTCTGGTCGACAGATCAGGGTATCGACACCGTAGGCTTGCGCGAGACTGGACAGCCCCGCAGGGAGGTTGACGACGACGAGCGGCGTACCACGCGCGCTCGCCGCGCGTTGCCATGCGAGCAGCACGGCCAGCGCCGACGAATCGAATTGCGTGAGCGCCGCGCAGTCGACCGCCGTCGCGCCGCTGCCGATGCGCGCGAGACCCGCCGCGAGTGCAGCCTTCGCGCTCGCGTGGGTCAAGGTGCTGCCGGTTTCGAACGTGTTGACGGCCGTGCTTACCGGCGCGCTGACAAAGTTGTTCACGACTGTTTGCCGTTCGCGAGTTGCTGGTTGCGTGCCGTCAGGAACTGGATCAGACCGTCGACACCGCTCTTCTGGATCTGCTCGTTGAACTGCTGCTGGTACGCCTGGATCAGCCATGCGCCGAGCACGTTCAGGTCATACACGCGCCAGCCTTGCGGCGTCTTGTACAGACGGTAGTCGAGTTCGACGGGCGAGCCGTTGTTCATCACGACCGAGCGGACCACCACGTCGGTGTCTTCCGGGCTCGCGCGGAACGGCTTGTACTGGATTTCCTGGTCCTTCACCTGAGCGAGGGCGCCCGAATACGTACGGATCAGCAGCGTCTTGAACTGCTCGACCACGGCATTCTGCTGCTCCGGCGTCGCCGTGCGCCAGTTGCGGCCCATCGCGAGTTGCGTCGTGCGGCGGAAGTCCGTGTACGGAAGAATCTTCTCGTTCACGAGCTTCGTGACAGCATTGATGTTGCCGCTCTGGATCGTCTTGTCGGCGCGCACGGCGTCGATCACCTGCTGCGTGACGGTCCTGACCATTGCGTCGGGATTGCTGCTATCGACGGCTTGCGCGGACGCCGCGCCACTGAACGCAAAGAGAGCTGCAATAAACGGGATAAAGAAGAAGAATTTTTTCATTTCCAGTCCTGCAAAAAAATTTAGCTTAGCTTGGAGGCGACGATATCACGCGAGTTCAGCCGTCATCCACGCCCAAACTGCGAGAAACGTATCCGAGTGTTACGACAGACGGATACGCCGCTCGCATTTGTTATGCCTCAGTGCAGCTTCAGCGACGGGTAGCCGAAGTGCGCCGGCGGTACGATCTGGCCACCGGGGACGGTCGGCGGCGCATCGGTGCCCGACGCCGGCTGCGCGGCACCCGCTGGCTCGTTCGAAGACGCACCCGAAGCCGCCTCCGGCGCCGAAGCCGGCGTGGGTGCGGGCGCAGTTGCCGCGCCGCCATCCACGTCTTCGTATTTCGGCAGCGGCGCTTCGCTACCGTAGTCCGGCAGCCCCGTCGACGCATTGCCGCCCGTCAGCAGATAGCGGCGGCGCTGCAGATACGCGTTACGCACGAACGAGTATTTGTCGAGCGCCGCGCCTTCGAGCACGTCGCTTGCGTTCAGCAGGTTCGCGCGCGTGTTGACCACGTTCAGACCGTAGAGCGCCCAGCTCACGCTATCCGGCTGCACGTACGTGAGCGGATTGATGAAGTAGTTGCCCACCATGCCCACGCCGTCGCGCACCGTGCTCGGCCCGAACAGCGGCAGCACCAGATACGGACCAGGCGGCACGCCATAGTGACCGAGCGTCAGGCCGAGGTCGTTGTCGTGCTTCGGCAGCTTCGCGAGCGTGGCGACGTCGAACAGGCCGCCGACACCGAAGATCGTGTTGATCACGATCCGCATGATGTCCGATACGCCATCGGCGATCTTCAGCTGCAGCAGGTTGTTCGCCGCGATGTACACGTCGCCGATGTTCGAAAAGAAGTTCGTGACGCTGTCACGCACCGGTTGCGGCGTGACAAACACGTAGCCCTTCGCGACCGGCTTCAACGCGTACTTGTCGAGCGTGTCGTTGAACGTGAAGACCGTACGGTTGAAGCCCTCGATCGGATCTTCCTTCGTCGGGTTCTGAACGGTTGCGCAACCCGCCAGCGCTGCCACCGCCAGCGTGATCCCCGCGACACGTAAGCGTGTCGTGTTCATTGTTATTCTCCTTATTGGCCCGATGCGCCCGAAGCGGCTGCGGCCGAAGCCGCAGGAGCCGGGTCTGCCGGCGCGGGCGCCGCAGCAGATGCGCCGGGTTTGGCAGCGCCCGAATCCGCTGCCTTGCTATACAGGAACTGTCCGATCAGATTCTCCAGGACGATAGCCGATTGGGTCATCGTGATCGTGTCGCCGGCTTTCAGCATTTCGCTGTCGCCACCCGGCTCAAGACCGATGTACTGCTCACCCAACAGGCCCGACGTCAGAATCTTCGCGGACGTGTCTTTCGGAAACTGATACTGCTTGTCGATATCGAGCGTCACGAGCGCCTGATACGAATTGCTGTCGAAGCCGATCGATTCGACGCGGCCCACCGTCACGCCCGCGCTCTTCACGGGCGCGCGCACCTTGAGGCCGCCGATATTGTCGAACTTCAGCTTGACCGGGTACGTCGCCTGAAACGACAGCGAGCTCATGTTGCCCGCCTTCAGCGCGAGGAACAGCAACGCGACGAAGCCGAGCACCACGAACAGACCTACCCAGAAATCGAGAGCAGTTTTTTTCATCGTCATCCCAAAGAGAATCTATGCCGCTGCGGCGCAAGCGCTGCGCGGCGCACCGCGCGAAGGTTGGCTCGCCACCGCCTAGCTGAACATCAGCGCGGTCAGCAGGAAATCGAGACCGAGCACGGCCAGCGACGCGTAGACGACTGTCTTGGTCGTCGCGCGCGACACGCCTTCCGGCGTGGGCTTCGCTTCGTACCCTTGATAGAGCGCGATGAACGTCACCGCGAAGCCGAACACGATGCTCTTGATCACGCCGTTGCCGACGTCGCGATACGCATCGACACCGCCCTGCATCTGCGACCAGAACGCGCCGGCGTCGACGCCGATCATCAGCACGCCCACCACGTAGCCGCCGAGCACGCCCACCGCGCTGAAAATCGCCGCGAGAATCGGCATCGAAATGATGCCCGCCCACATGCGCGGCGCGACGACCACTTTTAAAGGATCGACGGCCATCATTTCCATTGCCGTCAGTTGCTCGCCCGCCTTCATCAGGCCGATTTCGGCCGTGAGCGACGTGCCCGCGCGACCGGCGAACAGCAGCGCCGTCACGACGGGCCCGAGTTCGCGCACCAGCGACAGCGCGACCAGCAGACCGAGCGCCTGTTCGGAACCGTAGCGGTTGAGCGTGTAGTAACCCTGCAAGCCGAGCACGAAGCCGACGAACAGCCCCGACACCGCGATGATCACCAGCGAATAGTTACCGACGAAGTGGATCTGCTTCGTGACAAGACGCGGACGGCGCAGCAACGGGAAGAATTCGAGCACGAGGCGCACGAACATGCGCGTCGCATAACCCGTCTGTCCAAGCCCGCAGATGACGGAACGGCCGATGAAGCTGATCATGCGCGGCCTCCGCCGATGCCGAAATCCGCCGCGAGCGGCGTGCTGCTCGGATAGTGAAATTTGAACGGACCGTCGGGCGTGCCGTCGATGAACTGGCGCACGGTCGGGTCCGTCGATGCACGCAGCTCGGCGGGCGTGCCTTCGGCGAGGACTCCGCCGTTCGCGAGAAAGTAGACGTAATCGGCGATCGCGAACGACTCGGGCACGTCGTGCGTGACGAGGATCGAGGTCGCGCCGAGCGCCGTGTTGAGCGCGCGAATCAGGTTGGCCGTGATGCCGAGCGAAATGGGGTCGAGACCGGCGAACGGCTCGTCGTACATCATCAGTTCGGGATCGAGCGCGATGGCGCGGGCGAGCGCCACGCGGCGGGCCATGCCGCCCGAAATCTCCGACGGCGCCAGATCACGTGCGCCGCGCAGCCCGACCGCGTTGAGTTTCATCAACACCAGGTCGCGGATCAGTTCTTCGGGGAGGTCGGTGTGCTCGCGCAGGGCGAACGCGACGTTTTCGAACACCGACATGTCGGTGAAAAGCGCGCCGAACTGGAACAGCATGCCCATCTTGCGACGCAGCTCGTACAGGCCTTCACGCGTCTGCGCGCCGATGTCCTGCCCGTGGAACAGCACCTGGCCGCGCTGCGCGCGCACCAGGCCGCCGATCAGCCGCAGCACGGTCGTCTTGCCGCACCCCGAGCCGCCCATGACCGCGACCACCTGGCCGCGTTTGAAGCGCAGATTCAGGTTCGACAGGACGAGCCGCTCGCCGTAGCCGAAGTCGACGTCGCGCAGTTCAAGGAGGGTCTCGGAAGAGGAAGGCACGTAACTGACAGTCCTTTTACACGGAAGGCCGAATTATAGGGCCTTCGTGCAAACCCTGCCTTGACGACGCTAACGATTTAACTTTTCTAAACTTTTTGTTGCAAAAACGCCTTTTGTAACGCCACCGCGGCTGACGCGGGATCGGTGGCTTCCGTGATCGCGCGCACGACGGCGGCGCTTTTCACCCCGGTAGCGAGCACTTGCGGCAGCACATCGCCGCTAATTCCGCCGATTGCGACGAGCGGCACGACGCCTTCCAGCAGTTTCACATAGCGCGCGAGCCTTGCCAGACCTTGCGGCGCGGTCGGCATGACTTTCGTCGTGGTCGGAAACACGGCGCCAAGCGCGATGTAGCTCGGACGGAAGTGCAGCGCGGTCAGCATTTCGTAGTAACCGTGCGTCGACAGGCCGAGGCGCACGCCTGCCTTCGACAAAGCGTGCAGATCCGCCGTATGCACGTCTTCCTGGCCGAGGTGGACGCCGTACGCGCCCGCGTCGATGGCCGCCTGCCAGTGATCGTTGATGAAAACGCACGCGTCGTGCTCGCGGCCCGCCGCAACCGAGCGCGCGATTTCCCGCTTCAGTTCGTCCGGCTCTGCCGTCTTGCGACGCAGCTGCAACGTCTTCACGCCGAAGCCGGCAACGCGCTCGACCCATTCCGCCGTCGGCAGCACGGCATAGATGCCGAGTGCGTCCGGGCACGCCGCAAAAGCTTGCGCAGGCGCGTCCGGCAAACCGGCGACACGCGGGAAGCGCGAGATGTCACACGGCCACGCATCGTCGGATTTCGTCTCGTCGCCGTCGCGCCACGCGAGCGCGAGCACCAGCGCATCGTGCGGATCGAAACCGCAATCGAGAAACGCGGCGAGCGCGGCAATCCAGTCTTCCGCGAGATGGCCTTCCAGCTGATAGCGCACGCCGCCCAGATGCAGCACCGCGCGGCCCGCCGCCGCCTCGATCACGCCCGCGCCCTGCGTCTGCCAGCGCGCGATCTGCTCGACGTGCTGCTCGCTGCTTTGCTTAAGGTCGGTGAAGACGATCAGGTCGCCGCCATTCGCGTCGTCGGGCGCTGTCAGGCAGATGCGCCAGTTAACGTGCGTAGGCGGCCAGTCGCCGAGGCGTGCGCGGATGCGTTCGGCCGCTTCCGTGAGTTCGTCGGCGGGTGGCCAGAACAGGTCGCGGCCCGCGAGTTTCAGAGTCTCCGTCATGCCGCAGCGCTCCCATCCTGATGCCAGAACGGCATGCCGACGACGGGCGTGCTCGCATGGGCAGTTTCACGTTCGGCCATCGGGCCAGCCAGATAAGCCTCGCGGCCCGCTTCCACGCCCATCGCAAAGGCGCGCGCCATCGTCTCCGGATGCGTAGCCTGCGAGACGGCCGTGTTCAGCAGCACGCCGTCGAAGCCCCACTCCATCACCTGGCACGCATGCGACGGCACGCCAAGGCCCGCGTCGACGATCAGCGGCACGTCGGGCAAACGCTCGCGCAGCACGCGCAAGCCATACGGATTCACGACGCCCTTGCCCGTGCCGATGGGCGCGCCCCACGGCATCAGCGCTTCGCAGCCCGCATCGAGCAGACGCCGGCCGATCACGAGATCTTCCGTGCAATAAGGCAGCACCTTGAAGCCGTCCTTCACCAGTTGCGCAGCCGCTTCGATCAGGCCGACCGGGTCCGGCTGCAGCGTGTAGTCGTCGCCGATCAGTTCGAGCTTGATCCAGTCGGTGTCGAAGACTTCGCGCGCCATGTGCGCAGTCGTCACCGCCTCGCTCACCGTCTGGCAGCCGGCCGTGTTCGGTAGCAGCGGCACGCCGTGGCGCTTGAGGAGATCGAAGAAGCCGGCTTCCGCGCCGCCCTCGCTCATCTGCCGGCGCAGCGCGACCGTCACCATGCCCGGCTTCGACGCCGCGATCGAATCCGACAGCGACTGCAGCGACGGATAGCGCGACGTGCCCAGCAGCACGCGGCTCTGGAAGGTTTCGCCGTAAAGCGTGAGCGCGTCGGCGGGTGCGTTCGCGTGTGAGTTCATTGTGTGATTCCTTGTCAGTGGCTTGCGTCGCGTGGTCCGGCCTCAGCCGCCCGCGACGGGATGCACGACGTCGAGCTTGTCGCCCGCCTGCAACGCACGCGCCGCATGCTGCCCACGCGCGACGAAATTGCCGTTCAGCGCGACGGCGAACGGCGGCCGCGCGCCGTACGCGCTGAGCGCGTCGGCGACAGTCGCGCCTTCGGGCAGCGACAGCGGCTTCTGGTTGATCTGGATGTCCATGTCTATGAGTTCAAACATTGAGAGTGACAGCGGCCTCGCGGTCCAGCCGGAACAACTCGCTCCAGCGCGCGTTGCGCTGCCAGTCGGTGAAACCGTCGGAATCGGCGACGCGGCCATCGAGCAGCGCCGACGCGAGCCGAACCGCTTCGCCCGCGACTTCGGGCACGATCATGTAGCCGTGCCGGTACAGCCCGTTCACGCGCAGCGTGCTCGCGCCGTCCCACAGCAGCACGGGACGGTGGTCGGGCAACGTCGGCCGGCATTGCGAGTTCAGTTCCAGAATGCGCGCCTCGCCGAAACCGGGATGCACCGAAAACGCCGCGCTCAGTAATTCGAGCGCCGAGCGCACGCTGACGGGCGACATGTCCTCGCCCTCCACTTCCGTCGCGCCGATCACGTACAGATCGTCCTGCTTCGGCGCGATATAGAGCGGATAGCGCGGATGCAGCAGCCGCACCGGACGCGTCAGATCGATGCCGGGCGCGTGGACGCGCGCGACTTCGCCGCGAATGCCGCGCAGGGTCGGCATGACAGGCTTCGCGCCCAACCCGCGGCAATCGATCGTGACCTTCGCGGGCGGCAACGCGCTGTCGTTGACGGACGTATTCCAGTGCGTCTCGACGCCGCGTTGTGCCAGCCCCGCGGCCAGCGCCGACAGCACCTGGCGGTTATCGAGCTGGCCTTCGTGCGGCAGCAGCCAGCCTTGCGTGAAGCGGCCGGCGAGCGCGGGCTCGGCCGCGCCGACCTGCGCGCCCGCTAGCGCGACGAGTCCGCCATCGAGCAGTTCGGCGGGCGCGTTGGCGCGCAGCCGACGCTCGAAGAGCGGCGCCTCGGCGCGATCGCTGTGATGCCAGACGATCAGCGAGCCGTTGCGCTGGAAAAACACCGGCTCAGGCAATTGCGCGAGCAAGGTCGGCCACGTTTCCAGCGACGCCGCGCCCAGCCGCGTAATCAGCAGTTCGGCGCTGGCGGCCTCGGCGAGCGGCGCGAGCATCGCGGCGGCGACCCACGCGGCCGCCTGCGAGCCGGCCGCGTCGCCGCGCTCATAAAGCGCAACGCGATGCCCCTCGCCCGCAAGTTGCCAGGCGACGAGGCGTCCGCACAGCCCGCCGCCGATCACGGCGAAATCCGGTTGAGCAGAAGTCCTCATCGTGTGGCTCCGAAGCAAGCCTCGCGCGTCGCAAACCGAGCGCCCACGGCGAAACGACGGGCGAAACCCGCAGCAATAAAGCGAATAGGTGAAGAATGAGCGGTCATCAAATCCTTTCCGTACGGCAAAGTGCGCACGTACCCAAGGACGAAACCGGCGGGCAAGGCCTGCCGGGCATGGGCGCTCACAAAAAACGGGAACGCCGCCCCGGCGGAAGGAGAACTTCCAGGAAATACTTCCCGAAAACTTCCCGCGCCGGTATTACCCGGATCGGGTGCGAAGGGTCTCTCTCAGCCTCGCTGCAGCGACTGCCAGCGCACGAAGCACCCCTGTTTCGTCCGGACCATTAGACCATAAAAGCTGCGCGCGCCGCAAACCCGGGCAGACCTCAATCGGCCGCGGCTGATTTTGGCGAGGTTCCCTGTTGCTCTGGCACAATGGCACGCGTCAATGCGGACGGAACGCCGCGCCACTGCAAGGCCTTTGTCGGGTTGGCGAGGCCGCGCCGAGGCACGGTGAAACGTCCGCTTAAGTTCAGATTAAGTCGGTGCCGGAACAATCGCAGCCGGGCCACCCACTCGACGGGATGCGACAGCAGCACCATGCCGCTGCGCATGCATCTCGCCGCCGCCCGGCCGACCGTATGAAAGGATGCTTATGATCGACAACTCGAAAAATCCGTCGGACATCACCGCGTGGGGCCTCATCAAGCCCTACTGGGTGTCCGAGGATCGGTGGAAAGCGCGGGGCCTGCTCGCGCTCGTCATCGCGATGAATATGACGATGGTCGCGGCCAACGTCTGGTTCAACACCTGGCAGCGCACGTTCTTCGACGCGATCCAGCAATACAACTATCCCGTCTTCAAATATTCGCTGCTGCAGTTCACGGTCATTGCGCTCGCACTGATCCTGCTCGGCTCGTACCGGACGTACTTCCGGCAAATGCTCGAATTCCGCTGGCGGCAGTGGCTCACCAACCGCTATCTGAACGACTGGCTGGGCGACCGCGCGTACTACCGGATCGAACGCGACAATCTCGCCGACAACCCCGACCAGCGGGTTTCCGCCGACCTGCAAGGGTTGGCCAGCGCCTCGCTGAATCTGTCGCTCGGCCTGCTGTCGACCACGGTCACACTGTTCTCGTTCATCGTGATCCTGTGGAACCTGTCGGGCGCGTTCGCGTTCCACATGTTCGGCACGGAGTTTTCGATTCCGGGTTACATGGTGTGGGCGGCGCTGATCTACGCGGCAGCCGGCTCGTGGGTCACACATAAGGTCAACCATCCGCTGGTGTCGATCAACTACCAGCAACAGCGTGTGGAAGCCGACTTCCGTTTCTCGCTGATCCGCATCCGCGAGAACGCCGATCAGATCGCGCTGTATCAGGGCGAGCGTTCGGAAGAGCAGCAGCTCAAGGGCGTGTTCTCACACATCCGCGAAAACTGGCGCCTCATCATGCGCTTTACGCGACGCTTCAACATCGTCGTCATCAGTTACTCGCAGCTGGCCATCGTCTTTCCGTACATCGCGGCTGCGCCGAAGTACTTTTCGAAGAGCATCTCGTTCGGCATGTACCAGCAGGTGACGGGCGCGTTCGGCACGGTCAGCGATTCGTTCTCCTGGTTCATCAACAATTACGATTCGCTCGCCGAGTGGCGCGCCACCGTCAACCGTCTGCGGGAATTCAATCGCGTGATGCGTTCGCAGCATCTGCATGAGTCGGTCGTTGAAGGCACCGCGCACGGCGGCATCAACGTTCACGTCACGGATGCTGATTCGATCGAAGTGACGAATCTTCGTCTGCAGCGTCCCAACGGCGAGCCGATGGCGAACGTCGGCTCGTTCACCATCGCGCCGAAAACGCGCTGGCTGGTGCGCGGGCCTTCGGGCGCGGGCAAGAGCACGTTGATGCGCACGCTCGCGGGCCTGTGGCCGTTCGGCGAAGGCACGATCGAAAAGCCCACGGATGCCAAGCTGCTGTTCATCCCGCAGCGCAGCTATCTGCCCATCGGCACGCTGAAGGCGGCGCTCTGCTATCCGTCGGAGGCTTCCGCCTATTCGGATGAAGCGTGCCGCGAAGTGCTCACCGTGTGCCGCTTGCCGGAACTCGCGGACCGCCTGGGCGAATCGACGCATTGGGAACGCTCGCTGTCGCCGGGCGAGCAGCAGCGTCTTGCCGCAGCACGCGCGTTGCTGCAACAGCCCGACTTCCTGTTCCTCGACGAAGCGACGAGCGCGCTCGATCCCGAGAACGAAAGCATCATCTACAACGCGCTGATCGAGCGTCTGCCGAATGCGGCGATCGTCAGCGTCGCGCATCGCAAGACGCTCGAAGCGTTCCACGAGCACACGCTGTTCATCGAGCGCGCGGTCGAGCGCGAGGCCGCGTGAGCGACGCGCCGTTCGAGCGCGTCGTGCTGGTGACGGGCGCGGGCTCCGGCATCGGTGCCGCGCTCGCCCGGAACATCGCGGCGCCGCGTGTCGCGCTGATGCTGCACGCGCGCGGCGCGGACGACGCATCGCGTGCGCGGCTCGATCAGGTCGCGGCGACCTGCACGGCGAGCGGCGCGACGTGCGCAACGGTGCTTGCCGATCTCGCCGAACGCGGCGCATCCGAGCATGCCGTCCATCAGACGCTCGCGCGTTTTGGCGCGCTCGACCAGATCGTCGCCAATGCGGGACACGCGCAGCGTCAAACCATCGGCACGCTCGATTTCGATGCGCTCGCGGAGTCGTTCGCGGCGATGCCCGCTGCGTTCGGCGCGCTCGTCAAACGGGCGGCGCCTGCGCTCGAAACATCGAAACGCGGACGCGTCGTGGCCGTGAGTTCGTTCGTCGCGCATCGCTATCGCGCGGACTCGGCGTTTGCGGGTACTGCCGCCGCGAAGGCCGCGCTGGAGTCGCTGGCAAAAACGGCGGCAGCCGAACTGGCGCCGCACGGCGTCACGGTGAATTGCGTCGCGCCGGGTTATACGCGCAAGGATCGCGGACCGAGCGCGGAGAATGCGCCCGCGTGGACGCGTGCGGCGGAGGCGACACCGCTCGGGCAGGTCGCCGAACCCGACGACATTGCCGCGCTGATCGTCTTTCTGCTTTCCGACTCTGCGCGTCACATCACGGGTCAGGTGATTCACGTCGACGGCGGGCTGACGCTCGGCTGAGCGTCGCGCGAGCCTTAAGCGCTCACAGTCAGCGCAACATCCTGAAAGACTCTCGAACAGTTCGAAAGCACTTCCGAAGCGCATGCGCTGTTCCGTGCTTTGCGCGCGGGCATTTCCAGCGACGATTGCATCGTGGGCCAAACGCTCCCCTGGCGCAGCCCGCGACGCAAACTCAACGTCACTGGAAATACCTGCCATGTCATTCGACCGCCGCCTCCCCTCGCTTTCCCGTTTGTCTCTTCGTATCGCGCAGTCCGGCCGCGACGCCGCGCTGACGGCCACGGCCGTGCTGCTGTTCGCGACGGCAGCGAACGCCGCGCAGACCGCGCCCGTGAAACAGGCCGAACCCGCCGATGTCTGCCCCGCGCTGTCGCACATCGTATCGTCCGCCGATTTCAAGAAGCTGCGCGACGAGCCTGCTGCGACGCTGCCGGGCGTCGATCCGATCGATGACTGCCGCGCCAACGCGCATTCGTACGACTGCCGCTGGCGCGCGCACTGGGAAGCCGACGGCTTCGTCAACGATCCGCTCGAAGAAATCGGCGCGGATATCGCCGCGTGCTTCCCGAACGTCGTGCATGACATCAACACGCCGACGCGCCAGCACTTCATCGTGAAGACGGCCGACCGCCGCGTGAGCGTCACGGCGAGCGTGCAAGGTCAGAACGAACTGCGTCTGCGCATTGCGCGCTGAGTGTTCTTGACACGACCTGACGTCATCTCAATCAGCCTGTTCGCGAGCGCATCGTGATCGCCTCTTCATTCGCGCATGTTTTGCGGTTCTTGCTCGCGGCGTGTTGTTTGATGTCGCTGGGCGGGTGCGCGTGGACGCTGATTACGGCCGCCGATGCGACGGGGTCCGTGATTCAGGCGGGCTATGCGATCGCTTCGAACTATTCGTCGCCGACCTTTATCAACGGACGGCGCGCGAAGATCAGCACGGTTTGCATCGAGGTGAACCAGCTGGTTTCGGTTGGCGACTTCGTGCCGGCGTTGCAGCTTGCGCTTGATAAGCGCGGGATTCGATCTGACGTGTATAACCCGGGGACGTCGCCGGCTGGCTGCGAGGCGCGGCTCGTGTATAACGCTTCGGTCGATTATGGGCGCCGCTCGTTTAGTGACGAACCGATGCAGTATCTTTCCATGATCGATCTCACGCTGATTCAGCATGGCCGGATTCTTGTTACCGCGCGGTATCAGACGGGTGGGCTTGGGGTCGATCGGTATTCGAGTGCTTCGGTGAAGCTGGATGGGTTGATCGATAAGATGGTCGTGAATCAGATCGCTGATTTGCAGGTTGAGACTATTCAGACTTCTGCCATCGGGAAGTAGTGCTCCGCAGGGGCGTTGCCGGGCGGGTGTTGTTTGCCTTTGCGCTTCGCGCGGTGCCGGTCGGTGTGTCTGCCTTTGCGCTGGCATCCGCGAATTGTTAGCGTGCTACAAGCGTCGCCCCTGTGCGGGGCGGCACCTACTTTTCTTTGCCGCCGCAAAGAAAAGTAGGCAAAAGAAAGCGGCTAACACCGCCAACATTTCTTCTTGCCTGAGGGCCCCCAACCGGTCCCTCACTTCACGTGGCAACTTCTCGATTCAAGTTCGTTGCCAGCGCTCTTGCAGTGCGCCTCACCCGCTTCACGCTCCCGCGTTTCAGCATGCCTTGCCAGATAGTCCACCGCCGCCCAGGTGGCAAACTGTGTGTAGGCCCAAGTGCTCCACGCGCTTCACTTCGGACCGGTAGTACACGCGTCCCACCCTGTAAGAGCGCCACGCTATACGACGCGACAACCTACACACAGTTTGCCACCTGGGCGGCGGAAACCATTCGCTGCCACTAGCCCGTGCATGGGAATGCGAAGCGGGTGAGGCACTCATTGAACGCGTTGGCAACGCACGCGAGCAAGGACACTGCCGTACGAAGCATAAGACCCGTTGGGGGCCCTCAGGCAAACACTAGAACTGGCGGTGTTAGCCGCTTTCTTTTGCCTACTTTTCTTTGCGGCGGCAAAGAAAAGTAGGTGCCGCCCCGCACAGGGGCGACGCGTGAAGCGAGCTAACAAATCGCGGATGCCAGCGCAAAAGCAGACACACCGCCCGGGCCCCACCAGCACACAAAAAGCAAAACCCAGACACCCGCACAACGGCAAAACCCCACCCAGCGTCGCAGACAAAAAAAACCAAAACCTCTTACGCATGAAAGATTTCGAAAGCACCCCCAGCTTCCGCGCGAAGCGCACCCCAACTACTATCGCCAGGATGAACTCATCCATTATGGTCGTCGACGACGACCCCGTCGTCCGCGACATCGTTCGCGACTATCTGCAAGGCCGTGGCTTCACGGTGTCCGTGCTCGAGAACGGCATGGCGCTGCAACAGGCGCTGCAGCACGAACGTCCCGCGCTCGTCGTGCTCGACATCATGATGCCCGAGCTGGACGGTATCAGCGCATTACGCGCGCTGCGCCTCGCAGGCGACAACATCCCCGTGATCCTGCTGACCGCGCGCGCGGATGTGATCGATCGCGTGATCGGTCTCGAACTGGGTGCGGACGACTATCTCGGCAAACCATTCGATCCGAGCGAACTCGTCGCGCGCATCCGCAGCGTCCTGCGCCGGCGCGAAAGCGCAGCGCCGAGCGCGCCCGAAAATCGCGCGCCATATCGCTTCGGTCGCTTCGAAGTGAATTTCCCCGCGCGCGAACTGCGCCGCGACGGCGAACGCATCGCCCTGCGCTCAAGCGAATTCGCGATGCTCAAAGTGTTCGTCTCGCACGCGATGACCGTGCTCACGCGCGCGCAACTGCTCGAAAAACTGCACGGCGGCACCGATACGCACCGCAATCGCAGCCTCGATGTGTCGATCTGGCGCTTGCGCCGGCTGATCGAAGTCGATCCGTCCGAACCGCGCTACGTGCAGACCGTGTGGGGCAAAGGCTATGTGTTCGTGCCGGATGGCGAGATCGGCGCAGCGGAGCGTTACGACGCGCCCGTCGCGAATCTCTGACACGGCGCAACGCCGCGCTTCACGAATGCATCGGCAAGCGCCGACAGCCTGCGCGCCAACGCAGGAAAGAACGCGCGAATGAACGCGACAACCAACGCGCAAGCCGCATCGCCCGCGCAAAGCATCAGAACGTCAACACGCTCATGAACATGCGCTGCAGCCAGCCAAGCGTCGTCGAATCGGCAAGCATGCCCTGCCCCGCCTGCTCGATGCGTGCATTCGCCACCTTGCTCGACGCGACGTAGTTCCCTGACTCGATATCCTTCGGGTTCACGATGCCCGACAGACGCAGCCGGTCACGGTTGCCGCCCATCGAAATCAGCTTCTCGCCCGACACCACCAGGTTGCCCGTCGGCATCGTGCCGATCACCGTGACGGCGAGCGTGCCCGTCATGCCGCTCGTGTCGGCAATCGATCCCTGCCCCTTGAACGTCGTGCTCGCCGAGCCGATGTTGAACAGGCGCGCCAGACGCGCCGCCGTACCCGTCGATTTGTCGGCGGCTTCGGCCGTGATGTCGCTCGCGCGGCTCGCCTGCGCATTCGTGCTGTTCGAGCCGGTGTACGACTCGGACAGACGGATTGTCAGCACGTCGCCGATATGCTGCGCACGCGGCGTCTCGTACAGCAGAATCCCCGTGCCCGCCTGAAAGATCGCGCCCTGCGTGTTCACGTTGAGCGGCGCGGTCGACAGCGGCGGCAGCATCGGCGTGTCGACGATCGAATCTTTCGTGGCGCCGCAACCGGCTAGCGCGTAGAAAACGGCGGCGCTCGTCAGCACGGCGGCGGCGCGTGGCATGTGCATGGCGTTCATGGTGTGTCGTGCCTCTGCGTGTGATTAAGCGATGAAGCCAATCGAAATCTCCCGTCAACCCGCGTCGGGACTGCTCGCCTGCCATTGCCGCACGACCGACTTCATATACGCGTCGGGGTCCTTCAACAGGTAGATGAGCGTCGCGTTGTGCGTCGCGGGCAACAGGCACAACGTGATCGAACTCACGTCGTTTTCCCAGATGTAGACAGGCAGCTGGCCAGCCGTCGGCGAGCTGACCTGTGTCGCGGTACGTGGCGCGCCGTAGCGGTCCTCGAACGCGTCGCGCAGATCGTCGGCCGTGATCTCGTCGATCACGAACGAAATCTCGTACAGACGGAAGCCACTCTGCCCATCGACGCGCACGAAGCGCAGCACATGCTCGTCAGCAGGCGTGCCGTCCACGACGGCACGCGATACTTCCCACCCGTCGGCCGCGCGATGCGCCCATTGGCACGCGATCGTCAGGCTCTGCGACGTCTTCAACCGCATGCCGAGCGAGCCCGCGACGTTGTCCGTCTCGCAGACAGGCACGCTGCCGAGCGGCGTCGCGCGCACCCGCGAGACGGCCCGAAATTCGTCGAGCGTGATGCCGAGCGGAATGCCGCGAAACGCGAACGGCTTGTCGACGGTGCGCTTTTTCGCGCCGATCGCCGACATGCGCAGCGCGGCCGCCTGTTGCGGCGGCAACATGTTCTGCGCGCTCGCCACGAACGGCATCAGCGCACAGGACACGGCCACGGCGCATGCGGTCAGCACGCGCCCGATCGAAGTGAGTTGCATGGCTCGCCTCGCGTAACTGATGGCAGCAGCTCAGTCGATGGCTGCGGCACAGGCGTCGAACGGCGTCGCAGCCACATGGCCGACGACGGGCAGAATCTTCAGCGTCGCCGAGGTCAGCCGGCACGGCAGCGCCGCGACGGCGCAACCGTCGAGCGGCAGCACCGCCGCGCCCACGGCCGACCACATCGCGAGGCGCGCAGCAGCGCGTCTTACGCGCGTGTAAATGCGTGATTTCGGCACGACGAACTCCGGCACGTCAGGCCGTCGTGTTGACGTGATTGCCGACCATGCCGACGGGCGACGCGGGCGTTTGCGTGGCGCTCGCCTTGTCGCCCGTCGCCGTCGCGGTGGCTGTCGTGGACGTGCCGCGCGCGGACGGCTTTTCAGCAGCGGAGGGTCGGGCGATGCTTTGCAGTTGCGTGGTGAAGTGGTTGTTCTGAACAGTCATGGCAAACCTCGTGAAGTGCGAGAGTCTTCGGGATCGCCGTGCGCCCGTTCGCGAAAGCATCGCTGAGTCCGGCGCACACGGCGGCGTGTGGCGTAGCGAATGATCCCGTCTGCCTCGTTGTCACGATGGCTCAAGCAACGCACGTATTTCTGAGGTACTTACGACCGCTTGCGAATGCACGCGAAATCTTTCCAAACCCGCACAATGCAGAGGTTTTCGCTCAACATCCGGAAGGCGCGCGTGACAGAAATATTGCGGACTGCAACGCGCGCGGCGGACCGCGCCGCCCCGCCCGGCAAGGAAGGCTCGCGAAGCCGCGCGCCGCGCGCACGCTGCATGAGAGTTTGAGTAAGTGTTGGTAAGGAAAGCTTCAACCGCCGCGCAGCCTTGCCGGACTAGAATTTCGGTATGAATCCACAGGTCCTCATCGTCGACGACGATCCCGTCGTGCGCGATCTGCTTTGCCGCTTCCTGCAATCGAATGGCTACGATGCATCCGTGCTGCATGACGGCACGCATCTGCAACGCCGTCTCGAACGGGAGCGGCCTTCCGTCGTCGTGCTCGACATCATGATGCCGAACACCGACGGCCTGCGCGCGCTCACAGCATTGCGCGCGGCCGGCGACGACATTCCCGTGATCTTCGTGACGGCGCGCGGCACGGTGGCCGATCGCATCATCGGGCTGTCGCTGGGCGCCGACGACTATCTGACGAAGCCATTCGATCCACGCGAGCTGCTCGCGCGCATCCAGACGGTGCTGCGCCGGCGCGGCCCGGCGACGACGAGCGCGCCGGAAGCGCGCAAGCGTTATCGCTTCGGTCCGTTCGAACTCGACTTCGCGACGCGCACGCTGTCACGCGACGAGACACGCGTCACGCTGCGTGACAGCGAATTCGCGCTGTTGAAGATCTTCGTCAACAATCCATACAAGGTGCTGTCGCGCGTGCTGATTCACGATCTCGTGCATCGCGACGACCTGCCGTTCCGCGACCGCAGTCTCGATGTGCCTATCTGGCGTCTGCGCCGCGTGATCGAAAACGATCCGTCGAACCCGTGCTACGTGCAGACGGTGCGCGGCAAGGGCTACGTGTTTGTCCCCGACGCGGACCCCAATGGCGCGCCCTTTGCCGCCGATCCCGCGTGATTCTCGCGTGACCCGTATCAGGAATCCGCTGAATACGCTGTTCGGCAGGATGGCGTTGCTGTCGTCGGCGGTGCTGTTTGCAATTCAGGCTGGCTGGTTCGTGCTGGTCGTGATGCAGCCGCCGCATCACGAGGTGGACGGCTACGCACGCGGCATTCTGCTCGCGTTGCAGGCCGCGAACGGCGAGCCCGTCAACGGCGCCGACGTCGCGCCGGCGCTGCGCGTGCATCTGGTGCCGACATGGAACATGCCGGCCACCGTCCATCTCGAGCCGCCGACGCGCAGGCCGTTCGTCGAACTCACGCGCCATTTGCGCGCGAGCCTGCCTCCCGGCACCGAGATTGCCGTCGACGACACGCATATGCCGCGTCTGTGGGTGCGCTTTCCGCGCAAGTCGATGTGGGTCGTGATACCCGTCGATGTTCCGCCGCGTCCGCGCTTCGTAATCGAATCCGTGTCGATGCTGCTTGCCGCGCTGCTGCTGTCGCTGCTCGCTGTCTGGCAGATGCAGCGGCCGCTCACGCGCGTCGCGCATGCGGCGCGCGCGTTCGGCGCGGGCAGCCGGCCCGAGCCCGTCTCCGAACGGGGTCCGCGAGAACTGCGCGATCTGATCGGCTCGTTCAACGACATGATGCGGCGCCTGAACGAAGCGGGCGACGATCAGGCCGTGATGCTCGCTGGCGTCGCGCACGATCTGAAAGCGCCGCTCACGCGTCTGAAGCTGCGCGCAAGCGTGCTCGCCGACGAGAACGAACGCGCGGGCCTGATCCGCGACGTCGATTCGCTGACGAATATCGTCCAGCAGTTCCTGGAGTTCGCGGGACAGTCGGCGGAATCGGGACCGATGACGGAAGTGGACGGTTTCCTGCGCGAGCAGTTTTCTTCCACGGATGGCAATGAAGGCGATGAAGCCGACGATAGCGACAATGGCGAAGCGCCGCTTTTCAGGCTCGATCTTCAGGCCGGTTCGCGCTTCACGCTGCCGCGCACGCTGCTGGACCGGCTCGTCACCAATCTCGTCGACAACGCGTTCGAACATGGTGCGCCGCCCGTCGAAATCGCGACGTCGCGCGACGAGCTGCAATGGTTCATCGACGTCCGCGATCATGGACCGGGCATTCCCGAAGACCGCATCGCGGCCGCGATGAAGCCGTTCGTGCGGCTCGATGCGGCGCGCGGCGGCGAAGGGCATTGCGGGCTCGGCCTCGCGATCGTCGTGCGTCTTGCGCATCATCGCGGCGGCAAGTGTACGGTGGAGAATCACCCGGAAGGCGGACTCCATGTGCGCGTCGCGCTGCCTGTCGTCGTGCCGGAAGCGTGAGGCGATTCCAGGCCGTGAATAGCGGCTAACGCACGTTGGACACGTTGCTCACGTTACGTACACGCCATTTGCGCTTACCTTGCCTTACGGTTGCGCCATTTCACCGCGTTGCGGACCTATAGTGCAATCCGGCGTCCTCGGCGCCTCCCTGTTCGGTCCGTCCTGCTGCCACCTGGGACGGGCCGTTTTTTCTTTGCGCGCCGGAAAAGTCAGAGAAGAAGGCGGTCACGCAACGTATCGACCGTCGATGTCGCGAGGCCAAGCCCGCGCGTGAGATAGCCCGACATCGTGCCGTAGCTGGATTGCACCTGATCGAAGGACGCCTGCAAATAGCTGCTCTGCACGCTCGCAAGCGGCTTTTCCGCATTCGCGGCCAGATCGCCGCTCTGCTGGCGACGCGCCTCGACGCGCGCCGAAATCGAATTCGCCATATACGTGTTCGACAGCAGATAGTCCTGCATGATGATGTCGAACGGCACGTTGGCGATGCTCAGCAAGAGCGCCGCGGCCCAACCCGCGCGGTCCTTGCCCGCGCTCGAATGAATCAGCTGTGGGCCGGCCGTGCTGGCGAGTTGCGAAAGCAACGAGCCGAATGCCGCGCGCTGCACGGCATCCGTCACGTAAAGCCGCTGTGCGCGCTCCATCGAAGACACCGCGCTCCCCTCGCTATCCAGCATGGGTGTGATGACATCCTCGCGTCCTGTGACGTTGACCTTCACGTATGCCGCGTTGGCAGGCAGCGCGTCGGATGCGCGCTCGATCTCGCCGGGCGTACGCAGATCGTAGACAGCCGTAATGCCGAGCGAATCGAGCACGGCTGCATCGGCGGCGTTTTGCGTCAGCGCATTCGAGCGGAAGAACGCGTTGCGCCGCACGACGCGGCCATCGACGGTCGGATAACCGGCCGCCGTCCCACCCACGTCACGAAAGTTTTCAAGCGACGCGAGACGCGGCGTCGGCGCCTGATCCGAGCCCGCGTTGTTGCCGCCGCACGCCGTCAGCAGCGTGCTACTCATGCCGGAAAGCAACAGCGCACCCGCCGTGCTCTTCAGGAAGCGGCGGCGCGACGCGAGCGGCGCTCGCGCGTGCGATGGCGCCAGCGCAATCGGCAAGGCGTAGAGACCGTGCGCAGCGGCGAGCGAAATGTCCGCTTTCGCAGAGGAAGTCATCGTTGTGTCTACAAGGTGCGGCGCGAGTGCCGCGCGCAAATGCGAAAGACGCACGCGGGTCACGTGCAGGTTTGACGAACCGATCGACAGTGTAATTAACCGCATGGGTCGATCACTTACGGCGTCGACGTGCAGTGTAATGGACGAAAACAGCTCGAGGGTTACACAGTAGCAATCAGTAAGGAATCGCAATGTGCGCGCCTCGCCCACCGTTCCTGCCATGTGAGACGCGGGCTGAAATACGGGCGCGCTTTTTTTGCCGCGCATTGGCCGCAATCGAGGCGGACCGTAGAATACAAGCCACTTGCGGCACGCCGGACGAACATCAGAATCACAACAGCAACCCACGTACACGGGATCACAGGAGAGGGGATGGCGTCATTTCAGTGGTTTACCGAGTTGTCGACGCGCGAAAGGCGCACACTCTACGCGGGCTTCGGCGGCTATGCCGTCGACGCGTTCGACTTCATGATCTACTCGTTCCTGATTCCGACGCTGATCGCGACGTGGGGCATGTCGAAAAGCGAAGCGGGGATGATTGCGACGAGTTCGCTGATCTCGTCGGCGATAGGCGGCTGGATGGCGGGCGTACTCGCCGACCGCTATGGCCGCATCCGCGTGCTGCAATGGACGATCGCGACCTTCGCGCTGTTCACCTGCCTGTCCGGCTTCACGCACAACTTCTGGCAACTGCTGACGACGCGCACGCTGCAAGGCATCGGCTTCGGCGGCGAGTGGTCGGTGGTGACGATCATGATGGCGGAGACGATCCGCTCGCCGCAGCATCGCGCGAAGGCCGTCGGCACCGTGCAGAGCAGCTGGTCGTTCGGCTGGGGCGCGGCGGCGATTCTGTACTGGGCGTTCTTCGCGTTGCTGCCCGAAGAATATGCGTGGCGCGCGTGCTTCTGGATCGGCATCTTGCCCGCGCTGTGGATCATCTATATCCGCCGCAACGTCAGCGATCCCGACATCTACATCGCGACGCGCCGCGCGCGCGACAGTGGCTTCGACACCTCCCACTTCCTGCAGATTTTCTCCGCCGCACACCTGAAAACGACGATCCTCGGCAGCGCGCTGTGCAGCGGAATGCTGGGCGGCTACTACGCAATCACGACCTGGCTGCCCACTTACCTGAAGACCGTGCGCCATCTGTCAGTGTTCAACACGAGCGGCTATCTGGTCGTGCTGATCGTCGGTTCGTTCATCGGGTATATCGTCGGCGCGATTCTTTCGGACCGGATCGGGCGGCGCGCGTCGTTTATCCTGTTCGCGATCGGCTCGTTCCTGCTGGGCATGATCTACACGATGCTGCCCATCACCGATGGCGCGATGCTGCTGCTCGGTTTTCCGCTCGGCATCGTCGTGCAGGGAATATTCGCGGGCGTTGGTGCGTATCTATCTGAGTTGTATCCGAATGCGATTCGCGGCTCGGGACAGGGTTTCTGCTATAACCTCGGGCGCGGTGTCGGCTCGTTCTTTCCGATTCTGGTCGGCACGCTGTCGCAGACGATGACGCTCGTGAAGGCGATCGGCATCGTCGCAGGCTCGGGCTATCTGCTCGTCGTCGTGGCGGCGCTGGCGCTGCCCGAAACGAAGGGCAAGTCGCTTGCGGCCGAAAGCCCGGAATCGGCGGAACACGTGTAATACCACCCATGCAAACGATCGTTCTCGGCGGCGGCATCATCGGTGTCGCCACCGCTTTCTACCTGCGCGAGCGCGGCTGCGACGTCACCGTGATCGAGCGCGAATCTGACGTCGCGCTCGCGACGAGTTTCGGCAACGCGGGCGTGATCGCGCCCGGCTACGTGACGCCGTGGGCCGCGCCCGGCATGCCGTTCAAGATCCTGAAGTATCTGTTCAAGCCCGCATCGCCGCTGATCTTCCGGCCGACCTTCGATCTCGCGCAATGGCGCTGGATCGCGCGCTGGCTGCGCGAATGCGATCTCGCGCGCTTTCGCGTCAACAAGCAGCGGATGCAGCGCATCGCGTATTACAGCCGCGAATGTCTGCGCGAGTTTCGCGGGCATCATCCGTTCGAATACGGACGCAGCCAGGGCTATCTGCAACTCTTTCGCACGGCGTTCGACGTCGAACTCGCACAGCCCGCGCTTGCCGTGCTGCGTGATGCGGGCATCAGGCATCGTGAAGTGAGCGCGGCCGAATGCGCCGAGATCGAGCCGGGACTGCGCTGGGCGCGTCAGGCACCGTTGAGCGGCCTCTATCTACCCGACGACGAAGCGGGCGACTGCGCACGCTTCACGCGCGAATTGCGCGCGATCTGCGAGGCGAACGGCGTGCGCTTTCGCTTCGACACGCGCGTGACGGCGCTCGACGTGCGTGGCCGCGCGGTGCATGGCGTGCATGTCGAGAGCGCGGCGGGCAGCGAGACGCTGGTGGCGAATGCCATTGTCGTGGCGGCGGGCGTCGATAGCGCGGATCTGCTTGCGCCGCTTGGCGTGAAAGTGCCGCTGTATCCCGTGAAGGGCTACTCGGCGACGCTGCAGATCGTCGACGATGAAAAGTCGCCGCGTGCCGCGTTGATGGACGAATCGTTGAAGACGGCGATCACGCGGTTCGGGCCGAATCTGCGCGTCGCGGGTACGGCCGAGCTTGGCAACCGGCAGACCACATTGCGCGAGCAGGCGCTGCAGACGCTGATGAAAGTGCTCGACGACTGGTTTCCGCATGCGACGGCGCCCTCTTCCGCGCAGTTCTGGGTTGGACGCCGTCCGATGACGCCCGATGGCGCGCCGTTGCTAGGGCCGTCCGGCATTGACGGGTTGTGGATCAATCTTGGACATGGCTCGACGGGCTGGGCGATGTCGCTGGGGTCGGGGCGGGTGGTCGCGGATCTGATTACGCGGCGCGAGCCGGAAATCGATCTGGATGGGTTGACGTTGGAGCGGTATCGCGGGTCGTGATCTTGTCTTGCGCGTCACGCGTAGACGACGGGCACGCTTGCCAGTGATCGATATCGCGCGCCGGTGCGAGCCAGCGTGCTCGAATAGAGCGTCAACGAGTCGAAGCGGGCGATCAGCTCGTGTTGCAAGTCCATTGCGGGGCCGACTGCCGCCGCGTCCTGGCGGTAACGCGCGAGCGTTACGTGTGGCCGGAATGTGCGGGCATCGACGGGCAGGCCTAGCGCGATCATCGACGAGCGCACGCGCCAGTCCAGCGCGGTGAATTCATCGGACATGGCGAGTGTCGCGACCGTCAGGCGCGGGTGTGAGGCGCGCGGCCAATGTTCGATTTTTGTTATTGGCGTGAGCTTGAGTGGCACTGTCTCGTGCGTTAGCGATTCGATCAGCGGTGCGGCTTTTTCTTGTGGTAGTACGCCGATGAACGTTACCGTCAGGTGCAATTGTTCGTAGGGGACGCGGCGCGCAGTCGTGGGGATGTCGATGGACGATAGCGCGTCGCGGGTCGCCGTGTCGGGGACTAGCGCTATGAAGCAACGCTGGTAGTCATGCTGATCGGTCAGTTCGCTATTCGGGTCTGAGGCGGACCCGGCGCTTTCTTTTTGGTCTGGCTGCGGATCGGTGCGTTGCATCGTAGCTCTCCTGGCGCGTTCCCGCTCATCGACACTTTATGCCTGTTCGATCGTGTCTGCGATGGGTGGTTCGGTTTGGGTTTCGCTTTCGGTGGCATCCGCGATTTGGTTTGCGCTTTCGTGGGCATCCGCGTGATGCCTTACCCGTTCATGCGTCGCCGCTCGGTATGTTTGCCCTTGCGTTGGCATCCGCGATTTGCCTTCGTGCTTCAAGCGTCGCCCCTGTGCGGGGCGGCACCTACTTTTCTTTGCCGCCGCAAAGAAAAGTAGGCAAAAGAAAGCGGCTAACACCGCCAGCTCTTGTGTTTGCCTGAGGGCCCCCACGGGGTCCTACGCTTCACACGGCAACACCCTGATTTGATGTTAGCTGCCAACGCTTTGAATGGACGCCTCACCCGCTTCACACGCCCGCACAACGACTGGCGGCAGCGAATCGTTTCTGCCGCCCAGGTGGCAAACTGTGTGTAGGTTGTCGCGTCGTATAGCGTGGCGCACTTACAGGGTGGTACGCGCGCGCTATCTGTCCGGAGTGGTGCGTTTATGGTGCGAACGCCTACACACAGTTTGCCACCTGGGCGGCGGTGGACTATCTGGCACGGCGTGCTGCGACGCGGGTGCGTGAAACGGGTGAGGCGCTCATTTAGAGCGCTGGCAACGAACGTGGGTCACGTGATTGCCGTGTGAAGTGAGGGACCGGTTGGGGTCCCTCAGGCGGGGAGAAATGTTGGCGGTGTGAGCCGCTTTCTTTTGCCTACTTTTCTTTGCGGCGGCAAAGAAAAGTAGGTGCCGCCCCGCACAGGGGCGACGCTTGAAGCTAGATAACAAATCGCGGATGCCAGCACAAGGTCAACCATACCGAGCAGCGACGCATGAACGGGCAAGTCATCACGCGGATGCCCGCGCAGCAAAGCGCGAACACCAAACCGCCCGCGCCGCGAAGGCGTCAAACCAAAAACGCCCTCGCATACGCAAACAACCAGCGTCGTAGACAAACAAAAAACTACCTCGGCAATTCAGAATGCCCCATCAGATAAGCATCAACTGACCGCGCACACTGCCGCCCTTCGCGGATAGCCCACACTACGAGAGACTGTCCACGCCGCATATCACCCGCGGTGAACACCTTATCGACCGACGTGTAATAAGCCTTATCACCTTCGGTGGAAGCACGCACATTCCCACGCGCATCCTTATCAACGCCGAAGGCCTCAAGCACAGGCGAAACCGGCTGCGTAAAGCCCATCGCCAGCAACACGAGATCGGCCTTCATTTCGAATTCGGAATCGGGCACTTCGACCATCTTGCCGTCCTTCCATTCGACACGCGCCGCGATCAGCTTCTCGACCTTGCCGTTCTTGCCTTCGAAGCGCTTCGTAGCAACCGCCCAATCGCGTTCGCAGCCTTCCTCATGCGACGACGACGTGCGCAGCTTGACTGGCCAGTACGGCCACACGAGCGGCTTGTTTTCCTCTTCCGGCGGCTGCGGCAGCAACTCGAACTGCGTAACACCCTTCGCGCCATGACGGTTCGACGTGCCCACGCAATCCGAACCCGTATCGCCACCGCCGATCACGACAACATGCTTGCCCTTCGCGAGCAACTGATCCGCAACCTTGTCGCCCGCATTGACCTTGTTCTGCTGCGGCAAAAACTCCATCGCGTAATGAATGCCCGCAAGCTCGCGTCCCGGCACAGGCAAATCACGCGGCGTCTCGGAGCCGCCCGTCAGAATCACGGCATCGAACTGATCCTTCAGTTCCTCAGGCGTGATGGTTTCCTTCGCAGTGTTGCCGATGTGCGCCGGAAGCGGGTCCTTGCCGACGAACACATTCGCACGGAACGTCACGCCTTCCGCTTCCATCTGGCGCATGCGGCGGTCGATCAGCCACTTCTCCAGCTTGAAGTCGGGGATGCCGTAACGCAGCAGGCCGCCAACGCGGTCGTTCTTCTCGAACACCGTCACGTCATGACCGACGCGCGCGAGTTGCTGCGCAGCCGCCATACCCGCCGGGCCCGAACCGACGACGGCAATCTTCTTGCCCGTCTTGTGCTTCGGCGGCTGCGGCGCGACCCAGCCTTCCGTCCACGCCTTGTCGATGATCGCGTGCTCGATCGACTTGATGCCGACCGGGTCGTCGTTGATGCCGAGCGTACACGCCGCTTCGCACGGCGCCGGGCAGATGCGGCCCGTGAACTCGGGGAAGTTGTTCGTCGAATGCAGGACTTCGATCGCGTTCTTCCAGTCCTGACGGAACACCAGGTCGTTGAAGTCCGGGATGATGTTGTTCACCGGGCAGCCGTTGTTGCAAAACGGGATGCCGCAGTCCATGCAACGCGCGCCCTGAATCTTGGCTTCGTCGTCGGTCAATGCCGCGACGAATTCCTTGTAGTGCTTCACACGCGTGAGGGGTGCTTCGTACGCCTCGTGGCGGCGTTCGAACTCGAGAAAACCGGTTGCCTTGCCCATGTGGTTCTCTATGTCTATCTAAATCGGTGAGGGGATCGGCGCCCGCCGCTTTGCGCTTTCGCAAGCGGCAGGTGCGCTTCGTTATGTCGTCTGGTTGGGTCGGGAAACGATCAGGCTGCGAGCACTTCCTTGGCAGCCTTCTTCGCGCCCATTTCGCCCAGCGCGCGCTTGTATTCGGTCGGGAATACCTTCACGAACTGACGGCGCGACGCATCCCAGTTTTCGAGCAGCGCCTTTGCACGCGGCGAACCCGTGAACTGGAAGTGACGTTCGATGAGCCCCTTGAGCAGCGCTTCGTCGGTCTGGCCGATGTGCCACAGCGCCTTGTCGACCGTGCGTTCCTGTTCGGCCTGTTGCAACACCGGCTCGAGCGCGACCATCGACTTGTTGCACTTCGCCGCGAACGAACCGTCCGCGTCGTACACGTAGGCGAGACCGCCCGACATGCCCGCTGCAAAGTTACGGCCCGTCTCGCCGAGCACGACGACCGTGCCGCCCGTCATGTATTCGCAACCGTGGTCGCCCGTGCCTTCGACAACCGCCGTCGCGCCCGAGTTACGCACGCAGAAACGCTCGCCCGCGACGCCGCGGAAGAACGACTCGCCTTCGATCGCGCCGTACATCACCGTGTTGCCGCAGATGATGTTTTCCTCGGACTTGCCGCGGAAATCGTTCGTGGGACGGATGATGATGCGGCCGCCCGACAGACCCTTGCCGACGTAGTCGTTGCCGTCGCCGACCAGATCCAGCGTGATGCCCTTCGCGAGGAACGCGCCGAAGCTCTGGCCCGCCGTACCCTTCAACTGGATGTGGATCGCGTCGTCGGGCAGACCGTCGTGGCCGTACTTCTTCGCGATCGTGCCGGACAGCATCGCGCCGACCGTACGGTTCACGTTGCGCACCGGCTGGATGAACGACACGTGCTCGCCCTTCTCGATGGCCGCCTTCGCCTTCTCGATCAGCACGTGATCGAGCGCGCGGTCAAGGCCGTGATCCTGCGAATCGACGTGCATGCGCGCGACGCTCGCGGGGACGCTCGGCTGATAGAACACGCGCGAGAAGTCGAGACCCTTTGCCTTCCAGTGCTCGATGCCCTTCTTCATATCGAGGAATTCGCTGTGGCCGATCAGGTCGTCGAACTTGCGCACGCCCAGTTGCGCCATGATTTCGCGCACTTCTTCAGCGATGAAGAAGAAGAAGTTCACGACGTGTTCCGGCTGGCCCTGGAATTTTGCGCGCAGCACGGGGTCTTGCGTCGCGACGCCGACCGGGCACGTGTTCAGGTGGCACTTGCGCATCATGATGCAGCCTTCGACGACGAGCGGCGCCGTCGCGAAACCGAATTCGTCCGCGCCGAGCAGCGCGCCGATCACGACGTCGCGGCCGGTCTTCATCTGGCCGTCGGCCTGCACGCGGATACGGCCGCGCAACTGGTTCAGCACCAGCGTCTGCTGCGTTTCCGCGAGGCCGAGTTCCCACGGCGTGCCGGCGTGCTTCACCGACGACAGCGGAGATGCGCCCGTGCCGCCATCGTGGCCGGCGATCACGACGTGATCCGCCTTTGCCTTCGCGACACCCGCAGCGACCGTACCGACGCCCACTTCCGACACCAGCTTCACCGAGATGCTCGCCGCCGAATTCGCGTTCTTCAGATCGTGAATCAGCTGCGCCAGGTCTTCGATCGAATAGATGTCATGGTGCGGCGGCGGCGAAATCAGGCCGACGCCCGGCACCGAATAACGCAGCTTGCCGATGTACTCGGACACTTTGTGACCCGGCAACTGTCCGCCTTCGCCCGGCTTCGCGCCTTGCGCCATCTTGATCTGGATCTGGTCCGCGGAAGCAAGATACTCCGCCGTCACGCCGAACCGGCCCGACGCGACCTGCTTGATCTTCGAGCGCAGCGAATCGCCTTCCTTCAGCGGGATGTCGGTTACGACTTCATCGCCGAGGATGGACTTCATCGTGTCGCCATTCTTGATGGGGATGCCGCGCAGCTCGTTGCGATAGCGGTTCTCGTCTTCGCCGCCTTCACCCGTGTTCGACTTGCCGCCGATACGGTTCATCGCCACAGCCAGCGTAGCGTGCGCTTCCGTCGAGATCGAGCCGAGCGACATCGCGCCCGTTGCAAAGCGCTTGACGATGTCCTTCGCCGATTCGACTTCGTCGAGCGGAATCGCCTTCGACGGATCGACCTTGAATTCGAACAGGCCGCGGAACGTCATGTGACGCTTGGTCTGATCGTTGATCAGATGCGCGTACTCCTTGTACGTCTGATACGAGTTGCTGCGCGCCGAGTGTTGCAGCTTGGCGATCGCATCCGGCGTCCACATATGGTCTTCGCCGCGCACGCGGTACGCGTACTCGCCGCCCGCGTCGAGCATGTTGGCGAGAACCGGGTTGTCGCCGAACGCGTCGCGGTGCAGACGGATCGCTTCTTCCGCCACTTCGAACAGGCCAATGCCGCCGACCTTCGACGCCGTACCCTTGAAGTACTTGCTCACGAGATCTTCAGCGAGACCGACTGCCTCGAAAATCTGCGCGCCCGTGTACGACATGTACGTCGAAATGCCCATCTTCGACATGACCTTGTAGAGGCCCTTGCCGACTGCCTTCGTGAAGTTGTAGACGGCCTTTTCCGCCGACAGGTCGCCCTTCATGCCCACTGCCATCTGCGCGAGCGTTTCCATCGCGAGGTACGGGTGAACGGCTTCCGCGCCGAAGCCCGCGAGCAGCGCGAAGTGGTGCGTCTCACGCGCCGAGCCCGTTTCGACGACGAGGCCCGTGCTCGTGCGCAGACCTTGCTGCACGAGGTGCGAGTGGATCGCCGACGTGGCCAGCAGCGCCGGAATCGCGACGTTGTCGCGGTCGGTCTTGCGGTCCGACACGATCAGCATGTTGTAGCCGGACTTCACGGCGTCGACGGCTTCCGCGCACAGCGACGCGAGGCGCGCTTCGATGCCTTCCTTGCCCCATGCGACCGGGTAGCAGATGTTCAGTTCGTACGAGCTGAACTTGCCGCCCGTGTACTGATCGATCGCGCGGATCTTCGCGATGTCCTTGAAGTCGAGCACCGGCTGCGACACTTCGAGACGCATCGGCGGGTTGATGTTGTTCGTGTCGAGCAGGTTCGGCTTCGGCCCGACGAACGACACCAGCGACATCACCATGTTTTCACGGATCGGGTCGATGGGCGGGTTCGTGACCTGCGCGAACAGCTGCTTGAAGTAGTGATACAGCGTCTTGTTCTTGTTGGACATGACGGCCAGCGGCGAGTCGTTGCCCATCGAGCCAACGGCTTCTTCGCCTGCCTGCGCCATCGGCGCCATCAGGAACTTGAGGTCTTCCTGCGTGTAGCCGAACGCCTGCTGGCGGTCCAGCAGCGCAGCCGCTTCGCGGCGCTCCGTGACGACGTCTTCCGCGTTCGGCTCGATTTCGTCGAGCTTGATGCGCACGGCGTCGATCCAGCTCTTGTACGGCTTGGCGTTCGCGAGGTTGTCCTTCAGTTCCTTGTCGTCGATGATGCGACCATGCTCCATGTCGATCAGGAACATCTTGCCCGGCTGCAGACGCCACTTCTTGACGATCTTCGATTCGGGAATGGGCAGCGTGCCCGCTTCCGACGCCATGATGACGAGGTCGTCGTCCGTGACGATATAGCGCGCCGGACGCAGACCGTTACGGTCCAGCGTCGCGCCGATCTGGCGGCCGTCGGTGAACGCGATCGCGGCGGGGCCGTCCCACGGCTCCATCATCGCGGCGTGGTATTCGTAGAACGCGCGGCGGTTGTCGTCCATCAGCGTGTGCTGTTCCCATGCTTCGGGAATCATCATCATCACCGCGTGGACGAGCGGGTAGCCGGCCATCACGAGCAGTTCGAGACAGTTGTCGAACGACGCCGTGTCCGATTGGCCCGGATAGATCAGCGGCCACAGCTTCGGCAGGTCGTCGCCGAGCACGTGCGAGGCGATCGCGCCCGTACGCGCGTTCAGCCAGTTGACGTTGCCCTTCACCGTGTTGATTTCGCCGTTGTGGGCGATCATGCGGTACGGGTGAGCCAGTTCCCACGCCGGGAACGTGTTGGTCGAGAAGCGCTGGTGTACGAGCGCGAGTGCCGACACGACGCGCTCGTCCTGCAGGTCGCGGTAGTACACGCCGACCTGGCCCGCCAGCAGCAGACCCTTGTAGACGACCGTGCGCGCCGACATCGACGGCACGAAGTATTCCTTGCCGTGCTTCAGCTTGAGCGCCTGGATGCGGTGGCTCGCCGTCTTGCGGATCACGTACAGCTTCCGCTCCAGTGCGTCCGTCACCATGATGTCCTTGCCGCGACCGATGAAGATCTGGCGGATCAGCGGCTCGCTCGCCTTCACGGTCGGCGAGATCGGCATGGTGTGGTCGGCGGGCACGTCGCGCCAGCCGAGCACGACCTGGCCTTCCGCCTTCACCGTGCGCTCCAGTTCCTGTTCGCAGGCGAGACGCGACGCGTGTTCCTTCGGCAGGAAGATCATGCCGACGCCGTATTCGCCCTCGGGGGGCAGCGTCACGCCCTGCTTGGCCATTTCCTCGCGGTAGAACGCGTCCGGAATCTGGATCAGGATGCCCGCGCCGTCGCCCATCAGCGGATCGGCGCCGACGGCGCCCCGGTGATCGAGGTTTTCGAGGATCTTCAGGCCCTGCTGAATGATTTCGTGGCTTTTCTTGCCCTTGATATGCGCAACGAAGCCGACGCCGCATGCGTCGTGCTCGTTTGCGGGGTCGTAGAGACCTTGCGCGGCGGGAACCGTGGAAAGCGGCTGCTGATGGTCGTTCATGGGGACACCGTCTGTCAGGGGCCGTGGGGCCGTTGAACCATTTTGTTTTTGCCCGCGGTGCGGACTTCGACCGCGCGGGCGGCCGCGGACGCGCGATATTGCAGTTGCACATCGGGACGCCGGAAATCGGAATATACGCGACGAATCAACGGAATAGCAAACAAAATGTGATGGTCGGGCCCCTATTATCAATGTGGTGCATTTATTCACCTTTAAATTGGTGCCATATCAAAACAGGGCAAAAGAAAACGGCATGCAGGGATGCCGTTCGCCTTCCACTTTCGCGAGCAAACCGTTGAGCACAAAGGCTTTATTGGGTTTGCGGCGTTTCCCGGACCTTGCGCGGCCGGCCCCTTGGCAAGGGCGACACCCGCCGATTCGCGGCCCGCGCCGCCCATTCCCGGTACGAGTCGCTACCGAGCACCCAGCCCTTCAACGTGGCCTGCTGAAGCTGGCTGGCTTCGCGTTCGTCGAGCGGCTGCTCGCACAATTCGCGGTACGCGCGCTGCCGTTCGAACGGCGTATTGCCGAGTGACCAGTACAAACGATGATCGGTGATCAAACTGTCTAAGGTCAGGCCGATGTGATGCCGATAACTGGACCATCGGTAGTCTTCCGGCGCACTCGCCAACTGGTTGCGCACCGGCGACATCTCGACGACGCGGCTCGCGAGCAGGAAGTACTTCTCGCCTTCGATCACCGTCGCGCGATAGCGGCCTTCCCACAACGTGCCGCGCCGCGAGTAACGGCGATTGAAGTGCGCGACGTAACGCCGGCCGACGGCCTGCATCGCCTTGGGCAGGCTCGATTCGTCGGTGGGCGTGACGAGCAGTTGCACCGCGCCAGGCATCAGCGCGTATGCGTGAACGGATAAATGGTGATCGCGCGAAGCCGCCTTCAGGCAATCGATGAACAGTTCGTAATCCTGGTCGTCGACGAATGCGGGCTGCTGGTCGAGTCCGCGCAGGATCACGTGTTGCGGCTGGTCGGGGACATAAAGACGTGCAAGCCGTGCCATGCTGGATTATCCAAAGTCGCGTTGGTACATACCCGAAGGTCCGAAAAACTGCGTCGGCGCGGCCTCACGCGCCAAGCGGGTCTGCCGGAAAACGGCATAAAGCCTAGGCAGAACGCTCTAGCCGGCGCGTATGGTTTGTTTGAAACGTTGTGGTCATAATTGGCGGGCCTTTTTTGGAGGAGCACAAATGAAATTAAAACAGGCCTTGGGGGTCGCGGCACTCGCTTGCATAACAACCACAGCGCACGCGCAATCGGCCGGCAGTTTCTTCGTTACAACAGGGTGGTTCCATCTCGCGCCTCAGTCCAGTAGTGACCCGTTGAGAGAGACAAACGTCAACGGTACGCCCGTCAACATCACCGTGCCCAACACGGGCGCCGAACTCGGCAGCGGCGACACCATCGGTTTCACCGGCGGCTATTTCGTCACCGACCATATCGCCACGGAATTCGTGATCGGCGTGCCACCGCAATTCGACCTGAAGGGCACGGGCTCATTCCAGCAATATGGCAAGCTCGGCTCAGCGAAACAGTGGAGCCCGACGCTGCTGTTCAAGTACTACTTCAACCAGCCGCAAGCGAAGTTCCGTCCGTATCTGGGCTTGGGCGTGAGCCGCGTTTCGTTTACCGACGAGCACATCACGAACGGCGCTTTCGAAGCCAACGTACTTCATGGTCCGACCACGGTAACTACGGATAGTTCGTGGGAGCCCGTGTTTAATGCCGGCTTCACGTACGCGTTCACCGACCACTGGTTCGCGGGCTTCTCGATCTCGTATCTGCCGCTCTCGACGACCGCCAAGCTGAACACCCAGGCGCAGACGCCGATCGGCACCGTCAACGTGCAATCGGAAACGAAGATTCGTCTGAACCCGATCGTCACGTACGTGAACCTCGGTTACCGGTTCTAACACAACAGGGTAGACGAGTTTTTCGGGCTTGAACAACGCCGATGTGCAAAAGCGCGTCGGCGTTGTTCCATGCGTTCACGATACCTCTATGTGCATGCCTTCGTCTCCGGCGGATCGCGACATCATTCCTGCCATACACGCCGCCCGGCCGTTGTAAATTTGACTGAAACAGGCACACCAGCGGTGCAATTTCTGCCGCATGCGGCATGCATCGCCCCCAGTGGGAACGTCTGTGCGAATCATGTCGCAGGGCGGGCATCGAAGTTGCGTCAGAGGATACTTCCCGCGCTGTGTTGCGGGGATATTCAACTACCCTCATCGACGGAGCGACCATGACTGCACTTCCTAACACGCGAGATGCCCTGGGCGAATCCTGGACCACGGCTGGCCGTCGTGCGCGGCGCATTGCGCGCCACAGTCGACACGCGGCTGAAGATATTGCAAGCGAACTGCGCACATTGATGACCGAACTCGAGAACACGCTCGGAGACGGCACGCAAGCCGACGCCACGGTGCTGCGCACGCAGATGCGCAAGCGTCTCGACGAAGCGCGCACACGTCTGAACGACACGCGCGATGCGATGCGCGAGCGCGCCGAAGCGGCAATGCACAGTGCCGACGATTACATCCACGAAAATCCGTGGCGGACGCTCGCCATTGTTGGTGGCGTTGCGCTGATCGCAGGCGCCTTGATCGCGCGAGGCGGATCACGCTGACGCACGCGGCGTCGGGCTGGACGAGCGGCCAGCCGGCGACGGCTGGACCCCGGATCTCTGCGTAGGACGGGCGCGGCGCATGTTTGCGCGCCGCTTCCCTTGTTGTGTCGAGGCGGGCGTCGGACAGTTCGCGCGCGGTTGCGCCGTTGCGCAGACTGTTGACGTCGCGGTTCGGTGAACGCGGTTTAGACGCGGGATCTACCGCGCATCAACGCATCAATCGCCATCGACGATAAACAGCCGCTGGTATTCCTTCGACGCGTACCGGTCCGTCATGCCCGCGATGTAATGCGCGATGAGGCGTGGCTGCTTCGCTGCGTCCGGCGTCTGATAGGCGGGCGGCAGAAGGCGAGGATCGTCGATGAACGCGTCGAACAACCCGGCGATCACGCGCTGGGCCTTGTTCGCCATGCGCATCACGCGATAGTGGCGGTACAGGTTCTTGAACAGAAACCGCTTGAGTTCCGTCGCCTGCGCAGCGACAGCCTCGCTGTGCGCGACAAGCGGCGGCGCGCGGCGCACGTCGTCCAGCGAAGCGGGCGCATGCCGCGCAATATTGCGCGTGGTCGTGTCGATCAGATCCACGATCAGCGTGTTGATGATTCGCCGCACGGTCTCGTGAATCAGCCGGCGTCCCTCGATCTGCGGATAATCGCGTCGCGCCGCGTCGTAGTGCGTGTGCCATAGCTCGACTTCGGCGAGCTGATCGATCGTGAGCAATCCCGAGCGCAGGCCGTCGTCCACGTCGTGATTGTTGTACGCGATTTCGTCGGCGAGATTGGCGATCTGCGCTTCGATCGACGGTTGCCGCCCTTGCAAAAAGCGCTCGCCCAGTTCGCCGAGACGCCGCGCGTTTTCGCGCGAGCAATGCTTCAGGATGCCTTCGCGCGTTTCGAAGCACAGATTCAGGCCGTCGAAAGCGCCGTAATGCTCTTCGAGATCGTCGACGACGGCGAGACTTTGCAGGTTGTGCTCGAAGCCGCCGTAGTCGCGCATGCATTCATTGAGCGCGTCCTGCCCTGCATGGCCGAACGGCGTGTGCCCGAGATCGTGCGCCAACGAAATCGCTTCGACGAGATCTTCGTTCACGCGCAGATTGCGCGCGACAGAACGCGCGATCTGCGCGACTTCGAGACTGTGCGTGAGCCGTGTGCGGAACAGGTCGCCCTCGTGATTCACGAAGACCTGCGTCTTGTACTCGAGCCTTCGGAAAGCGGTCGAATGGACGATGCGGTCGCGATCGCGCTGAAATTCGGTGCGCGCGCTCGGCGGCGCTTCGTGATGGCGCCGGCCGCGCGATTGCGAAGAATGCGCGGCGTACGGCGCGAGGTGTGCTTCGAGTGCGGCGATGGTGGGCAGCGATACGACGCCCGTAGCGGGCGTCGCAGAAGCGGCGTCGAGTGATTCGCTCAGATGGTCGCTGCGTATTTCACTCACCGATATCTCCGAATCAGATGCGACGGCCGCTGTGTGCTGTGCCGGGCCGCTTCGCGTCAGGTGCCGACGCTGGCGTCGAGGGTTTCGAGCACCGCCTCGTCGGGGGCGCGGGTGATCAGTGTGTCGCCGAAACGCTTCAGCAGGATGAACTTGATTTCGCCCGCTTCCGCCTTCTTGTCGACGCGCATCAGATCGACGTAACGCGCAGCGCCTAGCGTAGGCGCCCGAGTAGGCAGATGCGCAGCCTCGATGACGGCAACGAGCCGCTTGCGCGCGGCTTCGTCCAGATGGCCGAGCCGCACGGACAGGTCCGCCGCCATCACCATCCCGCAGCCCACCGCTTCGCCGTGCAGCCACTCGCCATAGCCGAGACCCGCTTCGATCGCGTGACCGAACGTATGGCCGAAGTTGAGGATGGCGCGCAGACCGCCTTCGCGTTCGTCCTTGGCCACCACGGAAGCCTTGATCTCGCACGACCGCTTGACCGCTTCGGCGAGCGCTTGCGGCTCGCAGCGGTTGAGCGCTTCGATGTTCGCTTCGATCCAGTCGAAAAACGTTGCGTCGGCAATCGCGCCCGTCTTGATGACTTCCGCAATCCCCGCCGCCAGTTCGCGCGGCGGCAGCGTGCGCAGCGCGCCGATATCGGCGATCACCGCCTGCGGCTGGTAGAACGCGCCGATCATGTTCTTACCGAGCGGATGGTTGATGCCCGTCTTGCCGCCAACCGACGAATCGACCTGCGACAACAGCGTCGTCGGCACCTGGATGAACGGCACGCCGCGCATGTAGCAGGCGGCCGCGAAACCCGTCATGTCGCCGATCACGCCGCCGCCGAGCGCGATCAACGTGGTCTTGCGATCGGCCCGCGCGCCCAGCAGCGCGTCGAAGATCAGATTCAGCGTTTCCCAATTCTTGTGCGCTTCGCCGTCGGGCAGCACGACCGTCGTCACGTCCTTGCCGAGCGGCGCGAGCGCCTTGCGCAAGGTGTCGCCGTACAAGGGATCGACTGTCGTGTTGGTGACGATCGTCACCGACGCGCCGCGAATATGCGGCGCGAACAGCTCGCTTTTGCCGATCAGATCGGCGCCGATATGAATGGGATAGGCGCGTTCGCCCAGTTCGACGTTGACGGTAATCATGGAAGTCATCTCGCCATTATGACGCAGCAGGCCTGGCGACGCCCGCCATCTCGAGCTGCATCAGCACCATGTTGACGAGCCCGTTGACGGACGGACGGCCCGTTTCGATCACAAAATGGGCGCACTCGCGATAGAGCGGATCACGCACTTCGTAGAGCGCTTCGAGGCGCCCTTTCGGGTCCTCGGTCTGCAGAAGCGGCCGGTTCTTGTCGCGGCGCGTGCGCAGCCAGAGATCGTGCGGATTGGCGCGCAGATAGACGACGATGCCGTGCGCGCGCAACGCGTCGCGGTTTTCCGGGCGCAAAACCGCGCCGCCGCCCGTGGCGAGCACGATGCTCTCGCGCCCGGTGAGGTCGGCGATCACTTGCGCCTCGCGTTCGCGAAAGCCCGCTTCGCCTTCGAGTTCGAAGATCACCGGGATGCGCGCGCCCGTGCGCGCCTCGATTTCATGATCGGAGTCGAAGAACGGGCGATCCAGCCGGCGCGCCACGGCCCGGCCCACGGTGGTCTTGCCTGCCCCCATGAGCCCTACAAAAAAAACGTTGGCGTGTGCGTCCCGCGGTTGCAACTTATCCTCTGGCTAATCCGGTGTAGTTCGTGCGGCAGCTTACTGGCAAAGCGCCTGCCTTGTCGAGCCTGACGGCCGGCGCGGCTGCCGCCGATCATGCTTTCGGCCCGCGCCCATGGCGCTTTCCCGACGATCCGTCAATTTGTCTGCACAACCCTCGGCGTGATGAAAACGACGAGTTCGCTGGTCAGATCGCGGTGGGCGCGATGCCGAAAAAGCGCGCCCAAAAGCGGTATTTTGCCCAGGAGCGGCACGCGCGTCACATCATCGCGGTCGTCCGACTCGTAGATTCCGCCAATCGACACCGTCCCGCCGTCCTCCACCTCGACGCGCGTCTGCACATGTTTGGTGTTGATGGCGGGCCCCGACGCCGTCTGCTCGCCGACACTGTCCTTCGCGACGTCTAGATCCAGCACGACCCGGCCGTCCGGCGTGATCTGCGGCTCGACCTCCAGTTTGAGGCTGGCGCGGCGAAACTGCACGCCCGACACGCCCTGCCCGACTTTCGCCTGATACGGCAGCTCGGTGCCCTGCTCGACGATCGCCTTCATCCGGTCCGCCGTCACCACGCGCGGACTGGACACGATCCTCCCGAGCCCTTCCGCTTCGAGCGCGCTCAGCTCGATGTTCACCAGACGCGTCGCCTGCGCGGCGAACAGCGTGAAGCCAGCCGTGGCCGCGTCGAAGCCCGAAATCGGCCGCGCCGATAGATCGAAGATCGAGCCGTCCTTGCCGCCGACGACGCCCGTCGCCTTGCCGTCCTCGTTCGTGGCGAGCATCGACAGCTTCACGCCGAGATTGCGCGAAAAGCCCTTCTCCGCTTCGACGATGCGCGCCTCGATCAGCACCTGACGCGTCGGCCTGTCGAGCGATGCGATCAGTTCCGCGATCTGCGCGAGGCGCGCGTCGAGATCCGTGACGAACAGCAGATTGGTGCGCGGGTCGGCCATCGCCGCGCCGCGCTTGGACAACACGCGCTGATTGCCCGATGCCGTCAGCAACTTGCGCAGCTCTTCGGCGTGCGCGTAGTGCAGCTCGAAGGTGCGGCTCGCGAGCGGCTCGAGTTCCGCGGCGCGCGCGTGCGCTTCGAAACGCTGACGCTCGCGCGCCGCCAGTTCGGACAACGGCGCGACCCAGATCACGTTGCTGCGCTGTTCCATCGCGAGGCCGTTGACGTCGAGCAGCGTGTCGAACGCGGCGCGCCACGGTACGTTGTCCAGATGCAGCGTGACCGCGCCGCGCGCCTTGTCGCTGGCGACGATATTCAGGCCGGTGAACTTCGCGAACGCGCCGAGCACGGCACCCAGTTCGGCGTGCTGGAAATGCAGCGTGATCGGGCTGTCGGCGGGAAACGACGGCGTAGCGTTCGTGCTCAGACGCGCGGCGGGCGCGAGCGGGACGGGCGGGCCTTCGAGCGCATCCGTGCGCGCCTCGTCCAGGCGTTTCGGCTCGGCTTCGTCGCGTGCGGTGGAAGACGGATGCGCAGCATCCGCCGATGCATCCGCTTCTCGCCCCGGCGCGGCGGCTTCGTCGGTTGCATCCGGCGTGAACGGATTGGCGACGTCCGTCGTAACCGCGCGCGGCAACGGTGGCATGCCGGCGGGCGTAAGCGCGTCGTCGAACGGCATGTCGGCGGGAAGCGGCGGTAACGATGCGCGCGCCGCCATGGCGACGAAAGCAACGCACACGAGCATCGAACGCATGACGTTGAGCCGCATCATTCGACGGCCTCCGCGAGCGTCAGCGAATACACGCTGCCATCGCGCTTGGCAAGCGTGAGGGCGCGTGCGTCGACATGCGCAACCCGCTCGTCGCCCCACCGCTGTCCGGGTTCGAGCGTCTCTGCGTTGTCGCCCGCTTCGATCAGCGCGAGACCGCGCAGGCGGTCGACCAGAAGGCCGACCAGCCGCATCGATGACAAAGCGCTCTCCTGTGCTGACGCAAACGCCGCAGGTTGAAACGGATCGTAGAACACGATCTCTTCGTCGGGATCGAACGCGTCAGGATCATCACGCACCGTTCGATGCGCGGCATTCCCCAGGGGATGAACCGCGCTGTACGAATGCAGTGTCGCGTTGATTGACAAGGCCTCGCCCTGACGCTTGAGCGTCACTTCTTCGGACACGACGAGGACTGGCAAACTCGCAAGCCCTTCGAAAAAATCGACGGCATGATCGAAGTCGGCTTGAGCCGTCATACGCAGCGGACGCATCACGTCGAGTCCGCTGCCAGTGACGACGCCCGGCTCGATTACAAGCAGCGTTACGTCATTGCGTGCCGCGAGCTGCGAAATCACGCGTATGTCGTCCGCCGAGGTCCAGTTCGAAGGCATCGGCGCGACGCTCGCCGCCTGACGCAATGCAGGCAACTGCGCGACGGCCGCTTCGGCTTCGCCCAGATTGCGTTGCGCGGCAGATAACATTTCGCGGCTCGACTGTACGCCGCTCATATCCGTGGCGAGCCATGCATTCGCGCCGAACACGAAAGCAGCGACAGCGATGCACAATGCGACAGCCCAGCGCCGTCGCATGCTCCATGTTTCGAGCGGCACGCGCAGGCGCTCGACGAGCGTGCGTCCGAACCGCTCGCGCGACGCCGGCATGCCGATGCGGCCAGCAATAGTCGTGTTCATTGCTTCCCTCTCTTGTTCTGATGAGCCGCTACCGGCGCCCGGGGTTTATCAGGCGGCCCGTCCCATTTCAGATGTGCTTTGATTTCGAACGCCGTCGATGCATCCGTCGCGCGATGCACGTCGCTCAAGTCCGAATCCTTCACGCCCTTCAATGCGGCGAGGCGGTTCAGCCACGCCGCCGACGCGGCATGATCGGAAGAACCGGCAAGCAGTTCCGTATCGCGCTCGCGTTGCCGCAACTGCCTGAGGACGACAGCCTCCGACGACTCCCGGCTCAACGCGTCGAGCAGATCGAGCAAGTGCGTAAGCGGTTCGGAAAGCGTCGCGGCGCGCTCGCTCCTCAAGCGCTCGTCGCGTGCCTCGCCGACAAGCCGCGTGTACTCGACAAGCGGCGGCGCGAGCACAGCAAGACGTTGCCCGATCGCCGCGCGCTCCCGGTCGATACGCACCCGTTCGAACGTCTGCCACGTCACCAGCAACGCCACTGCGGCGCAACCACACAGCGCCGCGCTCGTCCATTCGACATAACGGCGCCGACGCGCGAGCCGCGCATCGCGCTGCCGGTGCGGCAACAGATTGAAACCGTGGGCGAAGGTCATTGCGTCATGCCCCGCAATGCAAGACCGAACGCAACCGCGAACGAAGGCTCATGCAACAGATCCGAGTCGGGTATCACGTTGCCGTCGCTGAGCGAAGAGCAGTCGAAGGGCAACACGGAACAGCCCAGCACATCACCGATATCTGCAAGCGAAAAGCACACGCCTTCGAGCAGTTCGATTTCGCCGCCCACCAGCGCGCACACGTTCAGGTTGTTTTCCGCGAGATCGCGCAACGCATCGGCGACGCACGAATATTCGGGCGATGGATAACGGATTTCTTCCGCGATCGTTTCCCCTTCGATGCGCCAGCCGTACACGCCATCACTGCCGATCCAGATCGCCGCATACGGTTCGTGCAGTTCGAGTTCGAAGGTCGCCGCGTGACGCAGCGCGCGCAACGCCGCATGCGGCTCGACGTCGACCGTTGTCAGCGTCACGCCCGCCATCGCCGCGCTTTCGATGCGCGCTTCGAGATGCTCACGCGCCGTCGCGGCAATCGACACCGTGCGAAGATGCGGCGGCGACTCGTCGACATACCAGTCGACGGCGAGCGCATGACGCTCGATGCCCGCGACGCGCTCGGCTTCCATCAGCACCGTAGGCTCGATCGACGCAGCGGAACCATGCGGGCCGCTCACGTGATTGACGGGCAGATGCGCCGTGAAAGTCGCGGACCCCGGAATCGCCATTGCGCAACGCAGTGCCGCCGACATGCATTGCTCGGGCACATGGCAGAATGCCTCGGACAACGCGCGCGCCACCGCTTGCCGGTCGACGATCTCCGCGCCAGCCATCGCGCCCGGCGCGAGCGGCTCCAAAGCCACGCATTCGATGCGTACGGGTCCCATCTTTCGCGCGCTGCTGCTCAGCGCCACGATCCTCACCGCTTGCGCGCCGACATCGATGCCGACTGCCTGACGCCGCATCGCCATTCGTAACGAGTGTTTCAACGCCATTCCTTCCTCCCTCAGATACCAACGGAAACTGAAGGCCCGCGGCTTCGAGAGAACGCGGGCAACGGAAGGCATTCTGCGCAGCGCGACACACAAGCGAAATTCAGCCGAATGGCTAATGGTCGGGTAACTGATATCGGGCGACAATCAAAGGCACTACAGTGTTCTCATAGCCGTGCGGACCGCGTCGGCCGTAAGCATGCCGAAAGCTGCCGGGTCGGGCGGCTATAATCGCGGGACCGTTTTCTGGTGTTCATATGCAATCCACGACTCCTACGTCTCCGCCTCCAGCACCCCAGAAGCGCAAGCGTCCGCTCTGGCTGAAGATCATCCTTGGCTTCGTCGGGCTGATCTTCGCCGGGATCCTCTGCGTCCTGCTCGTGCTGGGTTACGCGCTGGTCGTCGCCACGCCCAATCTGCCTTCGCTCGACGCGTTGACCGACTATCGTCCGAAGGTGCCGCTGCGCATCTACACCGCAGATCACGTGCTGATCGGCGAATTCGGCGAAGAGCGGCGCGACATCGTCCACATGCGCGAGGTGCCGGACAATCTCAAGAAGGCAGTACTCGCCATCGAAGACGCGCGCTTTTACGATCACGGCGGCGTCGATCTGATGGGTATCGCACGCGCCGGCGTGGTCGCGCTCACGAACGGCCACGCAACGCAGGGCGCAAGCACGATCACGATGCAGGTTGCGCGCAACTTCTTCCTGTCCAGCGAGAAGACCTACACGCGCAAGATCTACGAGATGCTGCTCGCGTACAAGATCGAATCGAAGCTGAGCAAAGATCAGATTCTCGAGGTGTACATGAATCAGATCTATCTCGGCCAGCGTGCGTACGGCTTCGCGAGCGCGGCGCGCGTGTACTTCGGCAAGGACCTGAAAGACCTGTCGCTGGCCGAATGCGCGATGCTCGCCGGTCTGCCGAAAGCGCCGTCCGCGTATAACCCGGTGGTGAATCCGAAGCGCGCGAAAGTGCGTCAGGAATACATCCTTCAGCGCATGCTGGAGTTGGGCTATATCACGCAGGACCAGTACGACACGGCGAGCCGCCAGCCGCTCATCGTCAAGGGCGCGGGCAAGGAGTTCAGCGTGCATGCGGAGTACGTCGCGGAAATGGTGCGGCAGATGATGTACGCGCAGTATCGCGAAGAGGCGTACACGCGCGGCCTGAACGTCGTGACGACCATCGATTCCGCCGATCAGGACGCCGCATACCGGGCGCTGCGCAAAGGCTTGATGGACTATGAACGGCGCCACGGCTATCGCGGTCCGGAAGCGTTCATCGACCTGCCGACCGACGCTGACGAACGCGAGCAGGCGATCGACGACGCATTGCTCGAACATCCCGACAACGGCGAGATCATCGCAGCTGTGGTGACGTTGGCCAGTCCGAAGCAGGTGCAGGCGACGCTGATCGACGGCAACGCCGTGACGATCCAGGGCGACGGGCTGCGCTATGCAACATTCGCACTGAGCACGCGCGCGCAGCCGAACCAGCGCGTGCGGCCGGGCGCGATCATCCGTATCGTGAAGAACGACGACGGCAACTGGTCGATTACGCAGTTGCCGCAGATCGAAGGTGCGTTCGTATCCGTCGTGCCGCAGGATGGCGCGATCCGCGCGCTGGTTGGTGGCTTCGACTTCAACAAGAACAAGTTCAATCACGTGACGCAGGCATGGCGGCAGCCGGGTTCGAGCTTCAAGCCGTTCATCTATTCGGCGTCGCTAGAAAAGGGTTTGGGACCGGCAACCGTCATCAACGACGCGCCGCTCTTCTTCAGCGCAGCTGAAACAGGTGGCCAGGCGTGGGAGCCGAAGAACTACGGCGGCGGCTTCGATGGCCCCATGTCGATGCGCACTGCGCTGCAGAAGTCGAAGAACCTCGTATCGATCCGCATCCTCAACCACATCGGCACGAAGTACGCGCAGCAGTACATCACGCGCTTCGGTTTCGATGCGGAGCGTCACCCCGCGTATCTGCCGATGGCGCTCGGTGCAGGCCTCGTCACGCCGCTGCAGATGGCGGCTGGCTACTCGGTGTTCGCGAATGGCGGCTATCGCGTGAATTCGTATCTGATCGCCGAAGTCACCGATCAGCGCGGCGTGGTGGTGGCGCATGCGGACCCACTCGTCGCGGGCAGCAACGCGCCCCACGCAATCGAGCCGCGCAACGCGTACGTGATGAACAGCTTGCTGACGAGCGTCGCGCAGCGCGGCACGGGCGCGAAGTCGAACGTTCTGAAGCGCACGGACCTCGCGGGCAAGACGGGCACCACCAACGACTCGCGCGACGCGTGGTTCGCCGGCTATCAGCACACGCTTTGCGCGATCGCGTGGATGGGCTACGACAACCCGCGCAGTCTCGGCGACAAGGAAACGGGCGGCGGGCTCGCGCTGCCCGTGTGGATCGACTACATGGGACGCGCGCTCAAGGGCGTGCCCGAGTACAAGATGCCGATGCCGGAAGACGTCGTATCGATCAGCGACGAGTTGTATTTCGACGACTTCACGCCGGGCAATGGCTTCGTGTCGACGGTCGGGGTGACACTGCCACCGCCGGAAGCGAGCGGCGCGGCAAGCGGTGCGCCGGCCCAGGTCGGCGCGCAGGAGAAAGAGGACATCATGAACCTGTTCAAAGGTCACTAAGTCCGGATTGCCGCTGAAAAAAAAAGCCGCCGCGTATCGAACGCGGCGGTTTTTTCATTTTCGGCAAACGCGCATCGGCTTCATGGGCGCCGATGCGAAATGCTCAGGGCGCAATCTGGACGTCTTCGCCTGCCTGCTGCGTCGCGTATTCGGACAGCGCCGCGTAGAACTCGGTGCCATTGCGTGTGTCGCGCCACGCGCCGTCGACAAAACGGAAGTGGTATCCGCCCGACTTTGCGGCGATCCAGATCTCCTGCATCGGCGGCTGAAGATTCACGATGATCTTCGTGCCGTTCTCGAATTCGAGCGTCAGCACGTTGCCGCTGCGCTCGAATTCGATGTCGGCGTCCGTATCGTCAAGCGAGCGTTCGATGGCTGCCAGCACAGCCTCGGCACGGGTCAGGTATTCACTGTCGGACATGCTAAACTCCAGCGATTAATTATTCAGGGACAGTCATGCGAGTCGTTTTCCGGACGAGCGCCACGGCCACGATTCTAGCGACTCTGGCTATTGTCGCAGGTGTCGCGCTCAGCGGTTGCGGACAACGCGGTTCGCTTTATCTGCCTACCGTTCCGCCTCTTCCGGCCAAACCGAACGAACAGACCCAGCCGCCCTCGCCCGACGAAGTGAAACCCGACGCCGAATCCGCTCAAGGTTCCGTTCCGGATACGTCGGGCACGCCGTTGTCCCTGTCGCCCGATTCCGAACTGCGCACTGCGCCGACGTCGAACGCGCCCGCCCAACCGGCGTCCGGCGCGTCCGAAGCTCAATAAGACTGCCGTATGACTCAATCCGCTTTTGCCTACGTCGACGGCGTGCTGCACGCTGAAGGCGTGTCCGCCGTGTCGCTTGCCGAGCAGTTCGGCACGCCGCTCTATGTCTACTCGCGCGCTGCGCTAACCGAGGCGTGGCATGCCTACGCCGACGCATGCGCCGGCCGGCACGCAACCGTACACGTCGCTGTCAAGGCGAACAGCAACCTCGGCGTGCTCAACCTGTTCGCGCGCATGGGCGCGGGCTTCGACATCGTGTCGAGCGGCGAGTTGGCGCGCGTGCTCGCGGCAGGCGGCAAAGCGGAAAACACCGTGTTCTCCGGCGTCGGCAAGAGCGTCGCGGAAATGCGCGAAGGGCTCGCGGCGGGCGTGAAGTGCTTCAACGTCGAATCGATTCCCGAACTCGACCGCCTCAACGCGGTTGCGGGCGAAATGGACAAGAAGGCGCCCGTGTCGCTGCGCGTGAATCCTGACGTCGATGCAAAGACACATCCGTATATTTCGACGGGCCTCAAGTCGAACAAGTTCGGCGTCGCATTCGACGAAGCGCGTGCCACGTATCGCGCCGCCGCTGCGATGAAGCATCTCGACGTGGTCGGCATCGACTGCCATATCGGTTCGCAGATCACGGAAGTCGCGCCGTATCTCGACGCCGTCGACAAACTGCTCGAACTCGTCGAACAGATCGAAGCGGACGGCTTGAAGATCAAGCATATCGACGTGGGCGGCGGACTCGGCATCACCTACGACGATGAAACGCCGCCGGATATCGGCGATTTCGTGCGCACGTTGCTCGACCGGATCGAAGCGCGCGGGCATGGCCATCGCGAAGTGTATTTCGAGCCGGGCCGCTCGCTCGTCGGCAATGCGGGCATGCTGCTCACGCGTGTCGAGTTTCTGAAGCCGGGTGCAGAGAAGAACTTTGCGATCGTCGACGCAGCAATGAACGACCTCGCGCGCCCCGCGATGTACGAGGCTTATCACGCGATCGAACCCGTCGTGCAGCGCGCCGGCGACAAGCATGTTTATGACGTCGTCGGTCCCGTGTGCGAAAGCGGCGACTGGCTCGGACGCGAACGCAAACTCGCCGTCGAGCCGGACGATCTGCTCGCGATCCGTTCCGCGGGCGCCTACGGATTCGCGATGAGCTCGAACTACAACACGCGTGCGCGCGCAGCCGAAGTGATGGTCGATGGCGACAAGGCGTATGTCGTGCGCAAGCGCGAAGAAGTGAAAGACCTGTTCGCGGGCGAGACGGTTCTGCCGGAATAACTTCCGCGCGTTTCGGACGCTCAAAGCAAAAAGGCGATGCGCTTATGGCGCATCGCCTTTTTTGTCGCCTGTCGATTCGCGCTCGTCAGGTTTTTGCGCGCTGCCTGATCCTGTCGCGCGCCCAAACCAGCACGCGCCAGCCGAGCAACGCAATCACGATCGCGCCGTAAATCTTCGGCAAGATCAGATCGTGCTTGCCTGCCTTCATCCACCAGAAATGCAGGATCGCGAGCGCTGCGATCGGGTAGATGGCGCGGTGCAGGGTCTGCCAGCGTCGGCCGAGTTTGCGCACCATCGCTTTCGGCGACGTGATGGCAAGCGGTAACAGCAGCACGAACGCCGCAAAGCCGACCGTGATGAACGGCCGCTTGCCGATGTCCTTCACGATCGCGGCAATATCGAACCACTTGTCGAACCAGAAGTACGTCGTGAAATGCAGCGCGGCGTAGAAGAACGCGAAGAGGCCGAGCATCCGGCGAAAGCGCAGCAATGCGTTCCAGCCGGTCAACTTGCGCAGCGGCGTCACCGCGAGCGTGATGCAGATGAAAACCAGCGTCCACAGGCCCGTCGACCGCGTGATGAACTCGATGGGGTTTGCGCCCAGCCCGCCCGTGAAGCCGAGCAGCACGAGCCGCGCAAGCGGATACAGCGCCGCGACGAACACCACGATCTTCGCGGGCACGATCCAGCGGCTGGCATTGGCGCTCGTGCTGGCTTTTCGCGTCTGACGCACTGTGTTCGTGGCGTTGCTGGCGGTCGCGGGTTGGGTCGTATTGGTTGCCATGCGCGCCGCCGTCAGAAGTTCTTCTTCAGGTCCATGCCCTGATACATCGACGCGACCAGATCGCCGTAGCCGTTGTACATCAGCGTGTTCCGCTTGGGCGTGAAGATGCCGTCACCGATGCGCCGTTCGGTCGCCTGGCTCCAGCGCGGATGGTCGACGTTCGGGTTCACGTTCGAATAAAAGCCGTATTCGCTCGGCGCGTAGGTGTTCCAGCTGGTCGGCGGCTGCTTGTCGACGAAGCGGATTTTCACCAGCGACTTCGCGCTCTTGAAGCCATATTTCCACGGCACGATGATACGCACGGGCGCGCCGTTCTGATTCGGCAGCACCTGGCCGTAGACGCCCATCGTCAGCAGCGTCAGCGGATTCATTGCCTCGTCCATCCGCAGACCTTCCGAATACGGCCATTCGAGAATCGGCTCGGACAATCCAGGCATCTGCGACGGATCAGCAAGCGTGATGAACTGCACGTATTTCGCGTTCGCCGTCGGCTGCGCGCGCTTGATGACTTCCGACAACGGAATGCCGATCCACGGAATCACCATCGACCAGCCTTCGACGCAACGCATCCGGTACACGCGCTCTTCGAGCGGCGCGAGTTTCAGTAATTCATCGATGTCGTAGACCTTCGCGTTCTTCACCTCGCCTTCGACGCTCACCTTCCACGGACGCGGCCGCAACGTCCCGGCGTTATGCGCGGGGTCACTCTTGTCGGTGCCGAACTCGTAGAAGTTGTTGTACGTGGTGATGTCCTTGTAAGACGTGACCTTGTCGGTGACGACGAACTTCGGATTGGTCTTTGCGCCGAGCTTCAGCGCCTTCGGATCGGGCGACGAATATTCCGCGTACGCCTCGCCGTGTACACCGATCAGGCTGCCGAGCGCCACCGCGCCCGCCGCCTGCAGGATGCGCCGGCGATTCTCGAACACGCGCTGCGGCGTGATTTCGCTGCGCGCGATGTCGTCGCCGTACAGCTGGCCTCGGTCGCTTCGCTTGATCCACATGCTGAAAACTCCTTGCCGGGCGCCTCGCCCGATCGGTATCCATTCGACTCGCGCGAGGGAGTCGCCGTTCTTCGTTCTCGGTTCTTCGTTCTGTTAACACACGCGGCGAGCGATTCTTCCATACCGGCATAAAAAAACCGCCGGTGCAGCGCACACGGCGGTTTCTGGTCGTTCCGACCCGGCGAAACTGAAACTTACAGCTTGCCGTAGCTGTGCAGCCCCGACAGGAACATATTGACGCCGAGGAACGCGAAGCTCGTCACCAGCAGGCCCGTCAGCGCCCACCATGCGGCGACCGCGCCGCGCAGGCCTTTCATCAGACGCATGTGCAGCCACGCCGCGTAATTCAGCCAGACGATCAGCGCCCAGGTTTCCTTCGGGTCCCAGCTCCAGTAGCCGCCCCACGCTTCGGCGGCCCACAGCGCGCCGAGAATCGTCGCGATCGTGAAGAACGCGAAGCCGACGGCGATCGACTTGTACATCACGTCGTCGAGCACGTCGAGCGTCGGCAGGCGGTCGGCCAGCACGCCGCGCTCCTTCATCAGATACGCGACGCCAACCATCGCCGACAGCGCGAAGCTGCCATAGCCGATGAAGTTCGCCGGCACGTGGATCTTCATCCACCAGCTTTGCAGCGCGGGGACGAGCGGCTGGATCTGCTGCGCGTCGCGCGCGATCGAGTACCACATCAGGAAGCCGACGGCCGCGCTGATCACCAGCAGCACGAACGCGCCGAGCGAGCGCGTGTTGTAGTGCTGCTCGTAGTACAGGTAGAACAGCGCCGTGATCAGGCTGAACAGCACGAACACTTCGTAGAGGTTCGAGATGGGGATATGGCCGACGTCCGAGCCGATCAGATACGACTCGTACCACCGCACCATCAGGCCGACGAAGCCCATCAGCACCGCCACCCACGTCATCTTCGAGCCAATCGCGGCGCCCGTCGGCGAACGCGACAGCGTGCCGATCCAGTAGAACAGCGTGGCCAGCACGAACAGCGCGCTCATCCACAGGATGGCCGACTGGCTCGACAGGAAATACTTGAGGAAGAACGCGTGGTCGGCGCGGGCGAGATCGCCGCCGTAAATCTGAATTGCCGACAGCGACAGCACGGCGATGCACGCAATCAGCAGACGCACCGGTTTCCAGCGCCAGCCGAGCACGACGAAAACAGGCACCGTGCATACCAGCACCAGCTTGTCGTAGTAATTCATGTAGTCGTGGTAGCGCGACAGCGCAAACCCGGCGCCCGCGACCATCGCAAGCGCGAACAGCCAGTCGAACAGGCCAAGACGCTTCAGAAATGGACGATCGTCCAGCAGCGCCTCCCCAGTCAGATGCGGGGTCGAGAGAGCCGCCGTATCGGCGCGCGGTTTGGCGCGCGAGGATGAGGAAACTTGAGTCAGGTCCATGATCTTACCGGGTCGAATCAGATGAATCTGCGGACGCTCCGTGCGTTGCACGGGCGGCGTCCTTTGCCACGTGGGCGGAATCGGCATCGACAGGCTTGCCACCCAGCGCGACGCCGACGGCATCGCGTGTTTGGGCGAATTCCTTCTCGAAATCGAACGTCTTGCGCGCCGTCGACATCGCCATCACGACGGTCACGCCATTGCCGCCGCGCTCCGCGTCCTTGAGCCAGAACCACAGCCGCCGTTCGCGGACATAGAACATCGAAAAGATGCCCAACACGAGTAGCAGGCTGCCAAGATACACGACTTTTTTGCCCGGCGCGCGCGTCAACTGAAATACCGAAGCTTGCACCTGCTTGAAGGAATCAAGCTGCAAATAGACGGGCGAACCGTACAGAAAGCTGTCGGAAATCGCGTTGATCGAACTCTGGACAAAGCGGCTCGTGGTCGGGTCGGCCGTTGCCGGGCCTTCTCCCGCCTGCTTGCGCGCGAGTTGCCATACGTCCCACATCGAGCCTTCGAGCATGCGAAGCAAGAGTCCTGCCGCCTTCTCCTGCTCGGCCTTGGGGACAGAACGATCGATGAACGCGGCGACCGCCTGGAAGCCGCCAACCTTCTGACCATTGGCGGCCTTGCCCAGACTCGGATCGTCGCCGGCGAACAGCGTCAGCACACGCGATGCACTCTCTTCAAGATGCTGCTGCAGTTCCGCGTTCGACTGCACCGAGCGCTGCGCGAAATCGCGCGCCGCCTGCGCACGGATGGCGGGGTCCTGGAGCGCGGCGCGCATCCGCATCCATTCATTGACCGTGCCGCCTGCGTCGGCGGGAATGCGCAGATAGCGGAATGCATCGTCGGGATTCGCGCGCATGCCCGCGAGGAACACGCGCTCGCCGCTTACGTCGACGGGCAGCATGTAGTTGTTGTACTCGCGCGCCTGGCCGTCCTTGTCGCGCACCTTGTACTGCACCGACGGGCCGACGTTATGCAGATCGACCGGTTTCGACGTCTTTGCGCCGGAGCCGAGGCGCTCGTCGAAGGCTTCCTTTAACGACTGATGCGCGGCAACGCCGCGTGCATCGTTCTGGCCGTTACCGTTCGAGATATTCTCGACGTTGATTGCGCGGAAATCGGCAAATTCGACCGTCTGGCCGTCCGCGCCGGGCATCGACGCGCTCAACACCTTCGAGCCGCCGATCTCGCCGTTGAACGACTCGCTCTTGACGCTGCTGCCCGTCATCGGCCAAGCCGTCGTCTGCATCTGCGAGCCGCCGTCCTGGAAGCTCGACTGATAGATCGACACGCCGTCGTATTCGAACGGTTTGTTCACTTCGACGCGCGCCGGAACGCGCGCGCCCGTCTTGTGGTCGATCACGACGATGTCGCTTGCAAAGAGCTTCGGCATGCCCGTCGAGTAGTAATCGACGATGAACTTGTTCAGTTCGATCGAGAACGGCAGATCCTGGATCAGCGAGCCGTCCTGCTGGTTCAGGATCGCCGTCGACACATGCTGGCCTTCCGGCACCCACGCGTAGCCGCGGAACGTCGGATTGCCCTGCGACAGGCGATGCTCGGGCGGAATCTCATTGATGACGGTGTTGCTGCGGATCGGCGTCTTGTCGAACAGCCACATCTGCAGCTTGATGGGCAGATTGCTGTCGAGCAGCCCACCGATGCAGATAATCACGATCGCAATGTGCGCGGAGATGTAGCCGAGCTTGGTCAGCGCGCCGCGCTTCGCGGCGATCAGCGTCGCGCCTTCCGATTCGCGCGTCACGTACTTGTAGCCGAGCTTTGCCGACAGCTTGCCGAGCGTGGCGGCGGCTTGCGCGCGCGTCGCGTTCGGCACCTCGAACTCGCCCTTGTGATGGAACGCGCGCAGGCTGCCTTCGCGGACCTTGTCCTTCCAGCTCTTCATATCGGCGACCATCTTCGGCGCGTTGCGGATCACGCACAGCGAGACCGACACGAGCAGAAAGCCGAGGATCAGCATGAACCACCACGCGCTGTACACGTTGTACAGGCTCAGCGAGCGGAAGATGTCGGCCCAGAACGGCCCGAACTGGTTGACGTAGTTCGGATACGGATCGTCCTGCGTGAGCACGGTGCCGATGATGCTCGCGATCGACAGGATCACGAGCAATGCGATCGCAAAGCGCATCGAACTCAGCAATTCGACGGACGTGCGCAGGAAGCGCTGCCGCGACTTCAACTCCAAACCCGACGTGGTGACGCTCATTCAAACTCCGACTGAACAGCAAAAAAGGGTGCAGGGACGTCGCTGCTTGCGATTCCCTCACCCTTTTCTTGTTTTTTCGCCGGCCATCTTACGGCCCACCTTAGGCCGGCTTCGCTTTCGTACGGACTCTTAATGCAAGCCCGCGATGTAATCGGCAACCGCCTTGATCTCGCTATCCGACAAACGCGATGCGACGGCGTGCATTGCTTCGTTGTTGTTGCGCGCGCCCGGGCCCTGCGTGAACGCGGTCAACTGTGCCACGGTGTAATCCGCCCATTGCCCCGACAGGCGCGGATACTGTGACGGAATGCCCTGCCCCGTCGGCCCGTGACAGCTTGCGCACGCAGGAACGCCCTTGTCGGCGAGGCCAGCGCGATAAATCTTCTGCCCGAGGGGCACGGTGTCCTTGTTGTGCGCGTAACCCGGCTTCGGTGCCTGCGACGCGAAGTACGCCGACACGTTGACCATGTCCTGATCGGTCAGCGCCGCCGCCATACCCGCCATGATCGCATTGTTACGGGCGGGCTGCTTCGCACCTGGCTGGGTTTTGAAATCTTTGAGCTGCTTGACGAGATACTCGGGGTGTTGGCCGGCGAGCTTCGGATACGCACCACCCGCACTGTTGCCATCCGCGCCGTGACATGAAGCGCACACCTGCGCTGCGATTGCCTGCCCCCGATTCAAATCCGGCTTTGCCTGATCTGCTGCTCTTGCCTGTACCGCCAAACCTGAAAGACCTGCTGCTGTGTGAAGTACCACCAGAAACTTGCCCAGTCGATTCATTCGCACACCCTGTTTCGTCTTGTGGGAATTAGAGGTTCTGCAAAATACGACAGCGACCGATCAGCCGCCGAGGCCCGCGCGGCGGCCTCTCAGGTTTTCAGTAAACCATCGTATTGTACAATAACTCGCTAATCGATCTGGCGCCAGTCGGGCCTCTCCGGCCTTTACGGCGGGGCTGCATCGCCCTTGCAGGGCAATTCATCACGTCCGCCGATGTGCGCAGGACGTCCGCTCGACGTCCATTCACCCCTCCATCTGGTCTTCTCCATGTCTTTTCTGCTCCACCAAGCGCGCTTTTTCACGACCGTCAATCACTTGCGCGATCTGCCGCCTACGCCGCAACCCGAGGTCGCTTTCGCGGGGCGGTCGAACGCGGGAAAGTCGACGGCCATCAACCTCCTCTGCAACCAGAAGCGACTCGCGTTTGCCAGTAAGACGCCTGGGCGCACGCAGCACATCAACTACTTTTCGGTGGGACCGGCGGACGAACCTGTCGCGCACCTCGTCGATCTGCCCGGCTATGGCTATGCCGAAGTGCCCGGCGCGGCGAAGGCTCATTGGGAGCAGTTGCTGTCGAGCTATCTGCAAACGCGGTCGCAGCTGCGCGGCATGATCCTGATGATGGATTCGCGCCGACCGCTCACCGAGCTGGATCGCCGGATGATCGAGTGGTTCGCGCCGACAGGCAAGCCGATTCACACGTTGCTCACCAAGTGCGACAAATTGACTCGCCAGGAAAGCATCAACGCGCTGCGGGCAACGAAGAAAGGGCTGGATGAGTATCGCGCGGCGGGTTTTCAGGGCGAACTGTCCGCCCAGCTTTTTTCCGCGCTCAAGCGGATCGGCCTCGATGAGGCGCACGAACTGATCGAAAGCTGGATCGCGCCCGGCACGGCGGGCGATTCCGACGAGCCGGCTTCGGCTGAATAAGGCCAGAAGGGCCGCCCCGACACGTGGGCGGCGGTTTTCGTTCGCCCAGAAAAAAACCCGCCGCTAGAAAACGGCGGGTTAAACAGCCTAATCGAAAAACGACAGGCACCCGCTCAGGGAGGAGAAGCGGGGAGGTCAGCGCTAGGCGCCTTGCTCGATCGGTATGATATACCATTGTCTCGAAAAGTTTCTGGCAGGGTGCCGCCAGCATTTTTGACTTTTGCAGATATCCCCACATGAGCTTCTATCCGCATCATCGCCCTCGCCGCATGCGCCGGGACGACTTTTCGCGCCGCCTGATGCGCGAGAACATCCTCACCACCAATGATCTGATTTACCCCGTCTTCGTGATCGAAGGGACGAATGTCCGGCAGGCCGTTCCGTCGATGCCTGGCGTCGAGCGAGTGTCCGTCGATCTGCTGATGGGCGTCGCCGAGCAGTGTCTCGAACTGGGCGTGCCCGTGCTGTCGCTGTTCCCGGTGATCGAGCCGTCGCTGAAGACGCCCGACGGCCGCGAGGCAACCAATGAAGCCGGCCTGATTCCGCGCGCGGTGCGCGAGTTGAAGAAACGCTTCCCCGAACTCGGCGTGTTGACGGACGTCGCGCTCGATCCGTACACGAGCCACGGCCAGGACGGCGTGCTCGATGAAAACGGCTACGTGATCAATGACGAAACGGTCGAGATTCTCGTCGAGCAGGCGCAGACGCAGGCGCAGGCGGGCGTCGACATCGTCGCTCCGTCCGACATGATGGACGGCCGGATCGGTTCGATTCGCGAGATGCTGGAAAGCGAGGGCCACATTCACACGCGGATCATGGCTTATTCGGCGAAGTTCGCGTCTGCGTTCTACGGCCCGTTCCGCGATGCCGTCGGCTCCGCGGCGAATCTCGGCAAAGGCAACAAGATGACGTATCAACTCGACCCCGCCAACTCGGACGAGGCGCTGCGCGAAGTGCGCGCCGACATCGACGAAGGCGCGGACATGGTGATGGTCAAGCCGGGCATGCCTTATCTGGATATCTTGCGGCGCGTGAAGGACGAGTTCCGCTTCCCGACGTATGTGTATCAGGTGAGCGGCGAATACGCGATGTTGAAGGCCGCCGCACAAAACGGCTGGCTCGATCACGATAAGGTGATGATGGAATCGCTGCTCGCGTTCAAGCGCGCAGGCGCGGATGGCGTGCTGACCTACTTCGCGCTGGACGCTGCGCGTTTGCTGCGGGCGCAGAAGTAAGGTTGCGATGCATGCCGCGTACGACCGCGTCGCGGTGTCGCGGTAGGTATCGACCGAAAGCGGAGATTGCCTTAAGGCGTCTCCGCTTTTTCATTTCAAGCTGATGCGGACCGCGTTGGATATACGTGTGTGACGTTTGATGCTCAGGTCTGCGGCACCGTCATCGCCCGGTCGAGACTTCTCAGGAATTTGTCCGCCGATTCGTATCCGACGACGCGCAGCACTTCTTTCCCGCCGCGGTCGAAAAAGATGATCCCCGGCGGCCCGAACAAATTGAAGCGCTTGAGCAGAACCTGATCGTCTGCGTTATTGGCCGTGACGTCCGCGCGCAGCAGATTCATTTGCTTGAGCTTCGCCTGAACGCGCGGGTCGCTGAAGGTGAACTTTTCCATTTCCTTGCAGCTGACGCACCAGTCCGCGTAAAAATCGAGCATGGCGGGCTGTGCAGCCGTTTTGACGGCTTCGTCGAGCTGACCTGATGAGCGCACCGGCGCGAAGGCCAGATCGGTCTGTTGGGCCTGCCCGGACGCGGCATTCAATGTCCGACCCGCGAGTACGGCGAGCGGCTTCAGCGGGTCCGTCGATCCTGCTGCCAGCCCAACCAGTAAGGTGGCGGCCCAGATCGCCAATGCTGCACCGATTCCGCGTCCAAGACCGCGCCAGATCGAGCCTGCGCCCGCATGAGGGGAAAATAGCCCCAGGCCGGCAGCTGCGATCAGGAGCCACAATGCGGCCAATAGCATTTGCGCAATCGGGCCCAACACCGGCCACACGATCCAGAGCGCAGCCGCAAGCAGCACGATGCCGAAGAAGACCTTGACGCTGTCCATCCAGGCACCCGCGCGTGGCAGCAACGTGCCTGCGCCAAGCCCGATGATGAGCAGCGGTACGCCAAGCCCGATACCCATCGAAAATAGTGCCACACCGCCCAGCACGGCATTGCCGGTGTGCGCGATGAACGCCAATACCGCGAACAGCGGTGCCGTCATGCATGCACCGACTACCAGCGCAGAAAGTGCTCCCATCACCGCGACGGCCGCGAACTTCCCTCCCGAGTGGTGCTCGGACGCTTTTGAAACGCCGCTCTGCAACCGCTGAGGCAACACGATATCGACTCCCGCGATCAGCGTGAGCGCAAAGAGGGACAGCAAAACGCCAAATGCGCCGAGCACCCACGGGCTCTGCAGCCAGGCGCCAAGGCTTTGCCCAACGAGCGCGGCCGCGATGCCAAGCACCGTGTACACGAGCGCCATCCCGACAACATAAGCCAATGACAGCGTGAAACCGCGTGCGCGCGTGACCCGAGGCCCCTCGCCGATGATGATTGCCGACAGAATCGGGATCATCGGGTACGAACAGGGAAGCAGACTCAGCACGATGCCGGCGACGAAATACAAACCGACGATCGCGAAAAACCCGCCGCCTTGCAGCAGTGATTGCGCATAGTCTGCGCTGGTCGCGCGCTCGTACCACGAGGTGCTGCTTTGAGTGTCCTGAGCCGGCAGCGTGTTCGTTTTACCCGCAACGGCCGCGTGCAACGCCGCTCCCGTCACGTGGTAGACGCGCTCCATTGGCGGATAGCAGATGCCCGCGTCGGCGCAGCCCTGCGACGTAACGGCAAGATCGAACGGACCGCTCGCCTGCTTCACGGGGACGCGGACAGTCAATTCGCCACGATAGGTTTCGACATTCTTCCCGAATGTCTGGTCGAACTTCACATGCCCCGCGGGTAATTGCGCGTCACCGATCGTCGCCGTACCGTTGCGCGTCGCGAAGGCGAATCGCTCCCGGTACATGTAGTAGCCGTCGGCGATCTTGTAGTGAACCAGCACTTCGCCTGGCTGCTCGGATGCGCTGAATCTGAAAGCGACCGCGGGATCGAGAAAGTCGTCCGCCGCACGAACGACGCTCGCCGTGGCCAGCGATAGCAGCAGTACGCCTGCGACAAAGGTGAGAAGGCGCGCGACATTCCGCCAGCGCCGGGACAAACCGTTAAACATGGATTGGGCGTTGCGTTTCGGCATTCACCCATTGGCCATACGCGGCCGACGCAGTGACTTGCCAGGAAAGGATTTCGGGCGTGTCGTACGGATGCTGAGCCTGGATGAACCGTTCGAGCTCAAGCGTTCGGACGACGCTCGTCTTGAACAGCAACTGGATCTCTTCCGCCGATTCGATCTTGCCCTGCCAGTGGTAGTTGGACTGGACGCTGCCAAGTTGCGTCACACACGCAGCGAGACGTGCTGAAAGCGCGTCCTGAGCCAATTTTTGCGCCGTTGCGAGGTCCGGCACGGTCGTCAATACCAAACTCACGTTCACGTTCACCGACCGCTCCAGCGCTTTCCAAAACAGGGTGACGCTATCGTATCACCTTGTCCTGATAGCTCGCAGACGCTCGAATGGCATAGGCAAAGCGCACGCTGGAAACGAAAAAGCCAGGCTCACGCCTGGCTTCTTTTAGTCGCTGTCAGAAAGCTTATTCAGCTTCTGCAACGTTTTCAACTTCCTCGACTTCCGGACGGTCGAGCAGTTCGACCAGTGCCATCGGTGCGTTGTCGCCGACGCGGAAACCGAACTTCAGGATGCGCAGGTAGCCACCCGGACGGTTCGCGAAGCGCGGGCCCAGCACGTCGAACAGCTTCGTGACCGAGTCACGATCGCGCAGGCGATTGAACGCCAGACGACGGTTTGCCAGCGACGGCTTCTTGCCGAGCGTGATCAGCGGCTCGACGACTTTACGGAGTTCCTTCGCCTTCGGCAGCGTCGTCTTGATGACTTCGTGCTCGATCAGCGAGTTGGACATGTTACGGAGCATTGCCAGACGGTGGCTGCTCGTGCGGTTCAGTTTCCGCAAACCATGACGGTGACGCATTTCAATTTCCTTGAATCAAAGTTTTGGTCCAGCTCTTCTATCGCTTTCCTTGTGTACAGCGTGGAAAGCACGGGCCGGTAGTGAAAAAGGCAAGACGCGGATTTTAAAGGAAAATCCGCGTCCTTACCAGTCGATACTGCTTGACTTACTTGTCGAGACCAGCCGGCGGCCAGTTTTCGAGCTTCATGCCGAGCGTCAGGCCACGCGAAGCGAGTACTTCCTTGATCTCGTTCAGCGACTTGCGACCCAGGTTCGGCGTCTTCAGCAGCTCGTTTTCCGTGCGTTGGATCAGATCGCCGATGTAATAGATGTTCTCGGCCTTCAGGCAGTTCGCGGAACGAACCGTCAGTTCGAGATCATCGACCGGACGCAGCAGGATCGGATCGATCTGCGGAGCGCGCGACGGTGCTTCTGCCGCTGCTTCCGTGCCTTCCAGCGCTGCGAACACCGACAGCTGATCGACCAGAATACGCGCCGATTGACGGATCGCTTCTTCCGGCGAAATCACGCCGTTGGTTTCGATGTTCATCACGAGCTTGTCGAGGTCGGTACGCTGTTCGACACGCGCGCTTTCCACGGCGTAGCTCACGCGGCGAACCGGCGAGAACGACGCATCCAGCACGATACGACCGATGATCTTGGCCGATTCTTCGCCGTAACGACGCACGTTGCCCGGGACATAACCACGGCCCTTTTCGACCTTGATCTGCACGTCGAGCTTACCGCCCTTCGACAGATGAGCAATCACGTGATCCGGGTTGATCACTTCGCAGTCGTGCGCGAGTTCGATGTCACCAGCCGTGACAACGCCTTCGCCTTCCTTGCGCAGCGTAACCGTCACTTCGTCACGGTTATGCAGCTTGAACACCACGCCCTTCAGGTTCAACAACAGGTTGACCACGTCCTCCTGCACACCATCGAGCGTCGAGTATTCATGCACGACGCCTGCGATCGTCACTTCGGTCGGCGCGTAGCCCACCATCGACGACAGCAATACACGCCGAAGCGCGTTACCCAAGGTGTGGCCATAACCCCGTTCAAACGGTTCCATGACCACTTTCGCGTGGCTTTCGCCAAGCGATTCAACAGCGATGATCTTGGGCTTCAACAAACTGGTTTGCATAGGTTTTCCTTTTCAATACCCTCGGCTCGTTACACCGATAAGGCTGACCGGTAACAACCTGAAAATAAACAGCCGAGGTGCCCCCTTGCCTAACGCAATCGGGGAACCTCGGCCGTCAATCCGATTAGCGCGAATACAATTCGACGATCAGGCTTTCGTTGATGTCGCCAGCGATGTCGCTGCGTTCCGGCATTTGCTTGAACGTGCCTTCGAACTTCTTCGAATCGACAGCAACCCACTGCGGCAGACCGCCCTGTTCGGCGAGCGACAGCGCTTCGAGAATACGAGCCTGCTTCTTCGACTGTTCGCGCACGGCAACCACGTCGCCAGCCTTGACTTGCAGCGACGGGATGTTCGCGACGACGCCGTTCACCGTGATCGACTTGTGGCTCACGAGCTGACGCGCTTCAGCGCGCGTCGAACCGAAGCCCATGCGATACACGACGTTGTCCAGACGCGACTCGAGCAGCTTCAGCAGGTTTTCACCCGTGTTGCCCTTGCGACGGTCGGCTTCAGCGAAGTAGCGGCGGAACTGGCGCTCGAGCACGCCGTAGATGCGCTTCACTTTTTGCTTTTCGCGCAGCTGCGTGCCGTAGTCGGACGTACGTGCGCCCGAGGTGCGGCCATGTTGACCAGGCTTGCTGTCAAGCTTGCACTTGTCAGCGAGCGAACGACGGGCGCTCTTCAGGAAGAGATCGGTGCCTTCACGGCGAGACAGCTTGGCTTTAGGGCCGATATAGCGTGCCACTTTGCATTCCTTCTATGATTGATCACGTGAACTTTCATTCACGCTAGTCCGAACCCTTTGGGTCGAACGGTGGGCTTAGTCAATTCAATAACGCAAGCAGCCTGTTACCGCCGTTAGCGGCAACAGGCGCAAGCGGAGCAAGCGTCTTAGATACGACGACGCTTCGGCGGACGGCAGCCGTTGTGCGGAACCGGCGTCACGTCGGAGATCGCGGTGATCTTGATGCCAAGACCATGCAGCGCGCGCACCGCGGACTCACGGCCAGGGCCAGGGCCCTTGATCCGCACTTCGAGGTTCTTCACGCCGTATTCCATCGCCACGCGGCCAGCCGATTCAGCGGCGACCTGAGCTGCAAACGGGGTCGATTTACGCGAACCCTTGAAGCCCTGACCACCCGACGTCGCCCAAGCCAATGCATTGCCTTGACGATCGGTGATCGTGATGATGGTGTTGTTGAACGACGCGTGAACGTGAACCACGCCCTCGGCGACGTTCTTCTTGACCTTCTTGCGAACGCGTTGCGCCGCGGAGTTGTTCGAAGCCTTAGCCATTACGTTTTCCTGTAACTGTCAGTCCCGCTTACTTCTTCAGCGATTGCGCTGCACGACGCGGACCCTTGCGCGTACGGGCATTCGTACGCGTGCGCTGGCCGCGCAGGGGCAGGCCCTTACGATGGCGCACGCCACGATAGCAGCCGAGATCCATCAGGCGCTTAATGTTCATCGTCGTTTCACGGCGCAGATCGCCTTCAACGATGAACTTGCCGACTTCTTCACGCAGCTTTTCGAGGTCTGCGTCGTTCAGGTCCTTGACCTTCTTCGAAAATGCCACACCAGCTGCGACGCAAATGTCGCGCGAGCGCGTGCGGCCGATACCGTAAATTGCCGTCAGGCCGATTTCGGTATGCTGGTGGTTCGGGATGTTAACCCCTGCGATACGAGCCATTGTTTTTCCTCAAACAAAAAGCGCAAACAAAAGCGCGGCGTTCAGCCTTGACGCTGCTTGTGGCGCGGATCAGAGCTGCAAATCACGCGAACGACGCCCTTGCGCTTGATGATCTTGCAATTGCGGCAAATGCGCTTAACCGATGCCATCACTTTCATGATATTACCCTTTTTTCAAATCACTTCGCCCGGAACACGATCCGCGCACGCGACAGATCGTAAGGCGTCAATTCAACCGTAACCTTGTCGCCCGGAAGGATACGGATGTAGTGCATCCGCATCTTGCCGGATATGTGTCCCAATACGACATGGCCGTTTTCCAGCTTCACCCGAAAGGTAGCGTTGGGGAGGTTTTCGATAACCTCGCCCTGCATCTGGATTACATCGTCTTTGGCCATAAGTCCTTTCAACGCATCGGGACGCCGCCGCCCTTGAAGTTAGCCTTCTTCAGCAGCGACTCATACTGTTGCGACATAACGTACGACTGCACCTGCGCCATGAAATCCATTGTGACGACGACAATGATCAGCAGCGACGTTCCACCAAAATAAAACGGCACATTCCAGCGCAGCACCAGAAACTCGGGCAGCAAGCAAACGAACACGATGTAGATCGCACCGGCTAGCGTCAGACGCGTCAGGATGCGGTCGATATAGCGTGCCGTCTGGTCACCCGGACGAATACCCGGGACGAATGCACCACTCTTCTTCAGGTTGTCGGCCGTCTCCCTGCTGTTGAACACCAGCGCGGTGTAGAAGAAGCAGAAGAACACGATCGCCAACGCGTACAGCAACACGTACACCGGTTGACCGGGCTTGAGCGCTTCAGCCACGTTGTGCAGCGTGTCCGCGAACCAACCGGTCCGCGACCCTGAACTGAACCAGTTCAGGATGGTTGCCGGGAACAGGATGATCGACGATGCGAAGATCGGCGGAATCACGCCCGACATGTTCAGCTTCAACGGCAGATGCGACGACTGTCCACCGTAAATCTTGTTGCCAACTTGCCGCTTCGCGTAGTTCACAAGGATCTTGCGCTGGCCGCGTTCAATGAACACTACCAGATACGTCACAGCTGCAATCAGCGCGACCACGATGATCGCCGAGATGATGCTCATCGAGCCGGTACGAACCAGTTCGAAGAGACCACCGATCGCATTCGGGAAACCCGCTGCGATACCGCCGAAAATAATGATCGAAATGCCGTTACCCAGACCGCGTTCCGTGATTTGCTCACCGAGCCACATCAGGAACATCGTGCCGGTCACGAGCGTCACCACCGTCGTCAGCCGGAAGACCATGCCAGGATCGATCACCAATGCCGGCTGATTCTCCAGCGCAACAGCGATACCGAAAGCCTGGAACGTGGCAAGAACCACCGTGAAGACACGCGTGTACTGCGTAATCTTCCGTTGACCCGCCTGTCCTTCCTTCTTCAGCGCTTCGAGTTGCGGCGAGACAATCGCCAGCAACTGCATGATGATCGACGCCGAGATGTACGGCATGATCCCCAGCGCGAAAATCGTGAACCGCGAAAGTGCGCCACCCGAGAACATGTTGAACATGCCAAGGATGCCGCCCGACTGGCTCTGAAACAACTTTGCCAGCTGGTCCGGGTCGATACCCGGCACCGGAATATGCGCGCCGATGCGGTAGACAACTAGCGCCAGCAGCAGGAACACTGCACGCCGACGCAGATCGCCAAACTTCGCCGCGCTTCGACCGGGTTTTGCGAGACTCGGGCTGTTAGCCAAGAACCTTCTCCGATGCAAATGCTAGTGACGGCAATCGACTTGCACGTTACTCGGCGAAAGAACCGCCAGCTGCTTCGATCGCAGCGCGCGCGCCCTTCGTCGCACCCAGCCCCTTCACGACGACCTTGCGCTTCAACTCGCCCGTCGCAATGATCTTGGCGCTGGTCATCAACTCGCCGATCAAGCCGGCTTGCTTCAGTGCCAGCAGATCGACTTCATCGACCGGCAGCTTCTCCAAATCGCCGAGACGCACTTCACCAACGAATTCCTTCGTCAGCGAGGTAAAGCCACGCTTCGGCAGACGGCGTTGCAGCGGCATCTGACCGCCTTCGAAGCCGACCTTGTGGAAGCCACCCGAACGCGATTTCTGACCCTTGTGACCACGGCCAGCGGTCTTACCGAGGCCGGAGCCGATGCCGCGACCAACGCGACGCTTTGCGTGCTTCGCGCCTTCAGCCGGCTTCAGGTTATTCAATTCCATTATCAACTCCTTGAGTGCCCGAACGGCCGCTTAGTCGATGACCTTAACGAGGTACGAGACCTTGTTGATCATGCCACGCACAGCCGGCGTGTCCTGCAACTCGCTAACCGAGTTCAGGCGGCGCAGTCCAAGACCACGCACCGTAGCGCGGTGCGATTCGCGGGTCCCAATCAGGCTCTTGACGAGCTGAACCTTGACAGTTTTTTCAGACATGGTGACCACCTTAGCCCAGAATGTCTTCGACGGACTTACCACGCTTCGCCGCGATGTCAGCCGGCGTCGACTGCTTGCGCAGCCCATCCAGCGTCGCACGAACGAGGTTGTACGGGTTCGTCGAACCGTGGCTCTTGGCCACAACGTTTTGCACGCCCATCACGTCGAACACTGCGCGCATCGGTCCGCCAGCGATCACGCCGGTACCATCCTTCGCCGGAGCGAGGAGAACCGTCGATGCGCCGTGCTTGCCATGCACTTCGTGTTGCAGCGTACCGTTCTTGAGCGGCACCTTGAACATGTTGCGGCGGGCTTGTTCCATTGCCTTCTGAACAGCGACCGGAACTTCCTTGGCCTTGCCCTTGCCCATGCCGACGCGGCCGTCACCATCGCCAACCACGGTCAGTGCGGCGAAGCCGAGAATCCGGCCACCCTTCACGACCTTGGTCACGCGGTTGACCGAAATCATCTTTTCGCGGAGGCCGTCGTCGCGTTCGTCAGCCTGAACTTTCGCTTGCATCTTTGCCATGACGAATTCCTTCCTTAGAACTTGAGCCCGGCTTCGCGCGCCGCGTCAGCCAGCGCTTTCACGCGGCCGTGGTAGCGGAAACCCGAGCGGTCGAAGGCGACGGATTCAATGCCGGCAGCCTTAGCCTTTTCTGCGATGCGCTTGCCGATCAGGGTCGCAGCGGCAACATTGCCACCCTTGCCCGACTGGTCGGCCAGTTGCGCACGCACTTCGGCTTCGAGCGTCGACGCGCTGGCGAGCACCTTGGTGCCGCACGGCGAGAACACTTGCGCATAGATGTGCGTGTTCGTGCGATGCACGGCCAGACGCGCGACTTGCAGCTCAGCGATCTTGACACGCGTCTGACGAGCGCGGCGCAGGCGAGATTGAGTCTTATCCATGATTGCGCACCCTTACTTCTTCTTCGTTTCTTTGAGGATCACAACCTCGTTGGCATAGCGCACGCCCTTGCCCTTATAAGGCTCCGGCGGACGGTAGCCGCGCACTTCTGCAGCGACCTGGCCAACTTGTTGCTTGTTGATCCCCTTGATCACGATTTCGGTTTGCGACGGGGTTTCAGCCTTGACGCCTTCCGGCATCTGGTGCACCACCGGGTGCGAGAAACCCAGCGACAGGTTCAGCTTGTCGCCTTGCGCTTGCGCACGATAACCAACGCCAACCAGCGTCAGCTTGCGCTCGAAACCCTTAGTCACGCCTTGCACCATGTTCGCGACCAGCGCGCGCATCGTGCCCGACATCGCATTTGCTTCGCGGCTTTCGTCAACCGGCTCGAACTTCAGCGTGCCGTTGTCGTTCACCACTTTCACGAGGCGATTCGCGTTCTGCGAAATCGTACCCAGCGGGCCCTTGACGGTAATGCGCTCGTCGCTCAGGGCCACTTCTGCGCCTTGCAGCGCGATCGGGCTTTTACCTACTCGAGACATGTTTCTTCTCCCTTCGGTCTTAAGCGACGTAGCAGATGACTTCGCCGCCCACGCCAGTAGCGCGCGCCTTGCGGTCGGTCATCACACCCTTCGGCGTCGAAACGATCGCAACGCCCAGGCCATTCATAACCTGCGGAATATCGTTGCGGCCGCGATACACACGTAGACCAGGCTTCGAGACGCGTTCGAGGCGCTCGATAACCGGACGGCCAGCGTAGTACTTCAACGCGATGTTCAATTCCGACTTCGCGCCTTCAGCCTTCACTGCGAAATCGTCGATATAGCCTTCATCCTTCAGGACTTGCGCGATCGCAACCTTGACTTTCGACGAGGGCATCGTCACCGAAACCTTCTCAACCATCTGCGCGTTGCGGATGCGAGTCAGCATATCGGCGATAGGATCACTCATGCTCATTTACGTTTCTCCTATTACCAGCTCGCCTTGGTCAGGCCAGGGATCTCGCCGCGGAACGCGATTTCACGAATCTTGTTACGCGCCAGCCCGAATTTACGGAACGTGCCACGCGGACGACCGGTGATTGCGCAACGATTGCGCTTGCGAGTCGGGTTCGAATTGCGCGGCAGTTGTTGCAGCTCAAGGCGAGCCGAATAACGCTCTTCTTCCGACTTGCTTTGGTCGTCGATGATTGCCTTCAGCTCAGCACGCTTAGGTGCGAACTTGGCAGCCAGGCGCGCACGCTTCTTTTCACGTTCGATCAGTGCCAGTTTAGCCACGGTAACCTCAGTTTCTGAACGGGAACTTGAAGCTGGCGAGCAGTGCCTTTGCTTCATCGTCAGTCTTCGCAGTCGTCGTGATGCTGATGTTCAGCCCACGCAGCGCGTCGATTTTGTCGTAGTCGATTTCGGGGAAAATGATCTGCTCTTTCACACCGATGTTGTAGTTGCCACGACCGTCGAATGCACGGCCCGACACGCCACGGAAGTCACGCACACGCGGGAGCGCAACCGTCACGAAACGATCGAGGAATTCGTACATTGCCTGGCCACGCAGCGTGACCATCGCGCCGATCGGGTAACCCTGACGGATCTTGAAGCCTGCGATTGCCTTGCGTGCCTTCGTGATGACCGGCTTCTGGCCCGCGATCTTCGTCAGATCGCCAACGGCGTTCTCGATGATCTTCTTGTCAGCGACGGCTTCGCCAAGACCCATATTCAGGGTGATCTTGGTGATGCGCGGCACTTCCATCACGGACTTGTAACCGAACTTCTCGATCAGGCCGGGAACAACCTTCTCTTTATAAAATTCTTGCAAACGTGCCATTTTTTACTCCGCAGCGTCAGGCGCTCAGCACAGCACCGGTCGACTTCAGGAAACGAACCTTCTTGTCTCCCTCGACCTTGATGCCGACACGCGACGGCTTGCCATTCGCGTCGACCAGCGCGACGTTCGAAATATGCAATGGCATTGCCTTCGCTTCCACGCCGCCCGTCGTACCCTTCATCGGGTTCGGCTTCACATGCTTCTTGGCGATATTGAGGCCCTCGACGGTCACACGGTCATCGGCAACGACCAGCACTACACCGCGCTTGCCCTTGTCTTTACCGGTAACTACGACGACTTCGTCACCTTTGCGAATCTTGTTCATCTCGGCTCCTTACAGCACTTCCGGCGCGAGCGAAACGATCTTCATGAAACGTTCGCTGCGCAGCTCACGCGTAACCGGCCCAAAGATACGGGTGCCGATAGGCTCGAGCTTGGTATTCAAAAGCACGGCTGCGTTGCCGTCGAACTTGATCAGCGAGCCGTCTTGACGACGCACGCCCTTGGCGGTGCGAACCACCACGGCGTTGTAGATTTCGCCTTTCTTCACGCGCCCGCGCGGCGTTGCTTCTTTGACGGTCACCTTGATGATGTCGCCAATGTTGGCATAACGACGCTTCGAGCCGCCGAGCACCTTGATGCACATGACTTCACGCGCACCCGTGTTGTCGGCCACTTCGAGCCGAGTTTCGGTCTGGATCATGGTTTATCTTTCCCAACTTAATCCGGTCACACCACCATGGCGCACCCGGTCAGTCTTGGTCCCGTCAGCCAATCGGCTGCTTGGGTATGAACAGCAGCGACGGCAAACGAAACCCGCCATCGCAATCTGGTGATTCTGTCGACATGGACTGACGCCCAAATCGCTTCCCCCACCTACGACTTCGCCCGCGATGGGGCTCCCACAAAGAGGGAAGACCGAGATTATAACAAATAATCTCGGTCTTGCAAGCGAAATCTACTGCGATTTCAACTTCTTCTTACTGCTCAGCCGCTTAGATGATTCGAGCAGCTTCAATCAGACGCGATACAGCCCAAGCCTTCGTCTTCGACACCGGACGAGTTTCCTGGATTTCAACGAGATCGCCCTCGTTGTACGTGTTCGCTTCGTCATGAGCGTGATACTTCTTCGAACGTACGACGTACTTGCCGTAGATCGGGTGCTTCACGCGGTGCTCGACCAGCACGGTAACCGTCTTGTCCATCTTGTTGCTGACGACCTTGCCGACCAGCGTCCGCTTGAGCGAGGTTTTTACGCTATCGTTCATTTCTGGTTCGCCTTCTCAGTCAGGACGGTCCGCACACGTGCGATGTCGCGACGAACCTTCTTCAGCTGGCTCGTGTTCGTGAGCTGCTGGGTCGCGAGTTGCATGCGCAGGCCGAATTGCGCCTTCAACAGGTCCGACAGCTCCTTGTTGAGCGCGGCCTGATCTTTCTGGTGAAGTTCGGATGCCTTCATCATTCACTCCTTAGGCGCCGAGCTGGCGAACCATGAACGTCGTCTTCAGCGGCAGCTTCGCTGCAGCCAGACGGAACGCTTCACGTGCCAGTTCTTCGGTCACACCATCCATTTCGTACAGCATCTTGCCCGGCTGAATCTCGGCGACGTAGTACTCAGGGTTACCCTTACCGTTACCCATACGCACTTCCGCCGGCTTTTGCGAGATCGGCTTGTCCGGGAAAATGCGGATCCAGATGCGGCCGCCGCGCTTGATGTGACGCGTCATTGCACGACGCGCTGCTTCAATCTGACGCGCGGTCAGGCGGCCGCGACCGATAGCCTTCAGACCGTACTCACCGAACGACACCGCGTTACCACGCGTTGCGACGCCAGTGTTACGACCCTTCTGCTCTTTGCGATACTTCCTGCGTTTCGGTTGCAGCATCGTTATTCTCCAGTCTTACCGTCGCCGGCACCGCCACGGCGCGGAGCACCACGGCGAGCACCTGCCGGTGCACCTTCACCATCGCGACGCGGGCGGCGATCGCCCGGACGTGCGTTGCGGCGCGGACGCTTTTCTTCGGCGACTTCTTCAACCACCGGAGCGTCGTTGCGGCCGAGCGTGTCGCCCTTGTAGACCCAAACCTTCACGCCGATGATGCCGTACGTCGTCTTCGCTTCCGAGGTTGCGTAGTCGATGTCCGCACGCAGCGTGTGCAGGGGCACGCGACCTTCGCGATACCACTCCGTACGAGCGATTTCGATACCGTTCAGACGGCCCGCGCTCATGATCTTGATGCCTTGAGCACCCAGACGCATCGCGTTTTGCATCGCACGCTTCATCGCACGGCGGAACATGATCCGGCGTTCGAGCTGTTGCGTGATCGAATCGGCGATCAGTTGCGCATCCGTTTCCGGCTTGCGGATTTCTTCGATGTTGACGTGAACCGGAACGCCCATACGCTTTTGCAGCTCGGACTTCAGCAGTTCAATGTCTTCACCCTTCTTGCCGATCACGACACCCGGACGCGAGCTGAAAATCGTGATACGCGCGTTCTTTGCAGGACGCTCGATCACAACGCGGCCGACGGACGCGTTCTTCAGCTTCTTCTTCAGGTATTCACGAACACCGATGTCTTCCTGCAACATCGCCGCGAAATTGTTGTTGTTCGCGTACCAACGCGACGCCCAATTGCGGCTGACGGCCAAACGGAAGCCAGTCGGATGAATTTTCTGTCCCATCGTATGGCTCCTTAATTCCCGACCGTCACAGTGATGTGACAGGATTGCTTCTCGATGCGGTTACCGCGACCCTTTGCGCGTGCGGTGAAACGCTTCAGCGAAGCAGCCTTGTCGACGTAGATGCTCGTGATCTTGAGCTCGTCGATATCGGCGCCTTCGTTGTGCTCCGCATTCGCGATCGCAGACAGCACGACCTTCTTAACGATACCCGCCGCCTTCTTCGGCGAGAACGTCAGAACGTTCAGCGCCTTGTCGACCGGCAAACCACGAATCTGGTCAGCCACAAGGCGCGTTTTCTGCGCCGAGATGCGGGCACCGCGATGAATTGCCTTCACTTCCATCTTGATTGCCCCTTATTTCTTGGCCTTCTTGTCGGCCGCGTGACCCTTGAACGTACGGGTCAGTGCGAACTCGCCAAGCTTGTGGCCGACCATGTTTTCCGTGACATACACCGGAACGTGTTGACGGCCGTTATGAACGGCGATCGTCAGACCGATGAAGTCCGGCAGGATCGTCGAGCGACGCGACCAGGTCTTGATTGGCTTCTTGTCGCGCGATGCTGCAGCCGCCTCAACTTTCTTCAGCAAATGGGCGTCGCAGAACGGACCTTTTTTAATAGAACGTGCCATTGCCTACTCCTTAACGCTTGTGACGGCGCTGGACGATCATGCTCGTCGTGCGCTTGTTGCTACGGGTGCGATAACCCTTCGTCGGCGTGCCCCACGGGCTCACCGGATCGCGACCTGCAGCCGTCTTGCCTTCACCACCACCGTGCGGGTGATCGACCGGGTTCATTACAACGCCACGCACCGTCGGACGGATACCGCGCCAGCGGTTCGCGCCGGCCTTACCGATTTGACGGAGGCTGTGCTCTTCGTTGCCAACTTCACCGATCGTCGCGCGGCATTCGATGTGAACGCGGCGGATTTCGCCCGAGCGCAGACGAACCTGCGCGTAGGTGCCTTCACGAGCCAGCAGCATCGCCGACGTACCAGCCGAACGCGCCATTTGCGCGCCCTTGCCAGGCAGCATTTCGATGCAGTGAATCGTCGTACCAACCGGGATGTTGCGGATTGGCAGCGTGTTGCCTGCACGGATCGGAGCTTCCGAACCCGACATAAGTTGCTGACCAACCGTCACGCCCTTCGGAGCGATGATGTAGCGACGCTCGCCGTCTGCGTACAAAACCAGCGCAATGTTCGCGCTACGGTTCGGATCGTACTCAAGGCGTTCGACCTTCGCGGGAATGCCATCCTTCGTGCGACGGAAGTCAACGATACGATAGTGCTGCTTGTGACCACCACCCTTATGGCGCGTGGTGATGTGGCCGTTGTTGTTACGGCCGGCGGTCTTGCTCTGCACGTCGAGCAGCGGTGCGTACGGCTTGCCCTTATGCAGATCCTTGTTGACCACCTTGACCATCGCACGGCGGCCCGGCGAAGTCGGCTTAACTTTCACGATTGCCATGATTACTTGGCCTCCGCTTCAAAGTTGATTTCCTGGCCGGGCTTCAGGCAGACGTACGCCTTCTTCACGTCCTTGCGCTTACCCATGAAACGGCCAAAGCGCTTTGCTTTGCCCTTCTGGACCAGCACGTTGACGGAATTGACTTCCACCTTGAACAGCAGCTCGACAGCAGCCTTCACTTCCTGCTTCGTAGCGTCCGGCGCAACTTCGAACACGACTTGCTCGTTCTTGTCAGCAACCAGCGTCGCCTTTTCGGAGATCACCGGCGCGAGCAGAACTTGCATCAAACGATGATCGTTTTTGCGAACTTCGCTCATGACAGCAACTCCTCGATCTGGGCGACCGCAGCCTTCGTGATCAGCACTTTCTTGAAGTAGATCAGCGACAGGGGGTCGGCGTAACGCGGCTCGACAACGGCCACGTGGGCCAGATTGCGCGACGCGAGGTACAGGTTTTCGTCAACCGTGTCGGTGATGACCAGCACGGAGTCGAGACCCATCGCCTTGAACTTTTCGGCCAACAGCTTCGTCTTCGGCGCTTCGAGCGTCAGCTCGTCGACAACCGCGATGCGGCCTTCGCGGGCCAGCTGCGAGAAGATCGAGCAGAGACCTGCGCGATGCATCTTCTTGTTGACCTTGTGCGAGAAATTTTCTTCCGGCGAATTCGGGAAGATGCGACCACCGCCACGCCACAACGGGCTCGACGACATACCGGCACGAGCACGGCCCGTACCCTTCTGGCGCCACGGCTTCTTCGTGGTGTGCTTGACCTGCTCACGATCCTTCTGAGCGCGGTTACCGCTACGTGCGTTCGCCTGATAAGCGACGACGATCTGGTGGATCAGGGCTTCGTTGTAGTCACGACCGAACACGACGTCCGACGCGTTGACTGCTGCGCCTTCCTGACCGTTGGCATTCAGGAGCTTAAGTTCCATTATTTCGCTCCTTTCACGGCACGCGTCTTCACAGCCGGCGTCACAAAAACCTTGCCGCCCTTCGCACCCGGAACAGCACCCTTGACCAGCAGCAGCTTGCGATCTGCGTCGATACGTGCGATTTCGAGGTTCTGCACGGTGACCGTCTCGTCACCCATATGACCCGTCATGCGCTTACCCGGGAAAACACGACCCGGATCCTGCGCCATACCGATCGAACCCGGCACGTTGTGCGAACGCGAGTTACCGTGCGATGCACGGCCCGAAGCGAAGTTGTAGCGCTTGATGGTACCGGCGTAGCCCTTACCGATCGAGGTGCCTTGCACATCGACCTTCTGGCCCACTTCGAAGAGATCCACACCGATCACTGCGCCATTCGCCAGCTCGGCAGCCTTGGCGGCGTCGATCTGGAATTCCTTGAGGATTTCACCGGCTTGAACGCCGGCTTTGGCGAGATGACCTGCCAACGGCTTCGTCACACGCGATGCACGGCGCGTACCGAAGGCAACCTGAACGGCCGTGTAGCCGTCGGTTTCAACAGTCTTGATCTGCGTCACGCGGTTGTCGGACACGTCCAGCACGGTGACGGGAATCGAATCCCCTTCAGCCGTGAAGATACGGGTCATGCCAACCTTGCGACCTACGAGTCCAAGGCTCATCGTTTTCTCCATTCCCGACTGCGATTGGTCGGGGCTAATTTACAAAATGCCTCGCGTTTCAGAGGCGAAACGCGACGGCTTTTTTACGCAATTGCGCGAAAAGCCTAGCATTATAGCGAGGCCTTTCGTTTTCTGCAAGCAATCAAAGACTTAGCGGCATCCAATAACCCGGATACCGCTCGAAGCCCTTACTGCAGCTTGATCTCGACGTCCACGCCAGCCGGCAGATCCAGCTTCATCAACGCGTCGACGGTCTTGTCCGTCGGATCGACGATGTCCATCAGGCGTTGGTGCGTGCGGATTTCGAGCTGATCGCGCGACGTCTTGTTGACGTGCGGCGAACGAAGAATGTCGAAACGCTGGATGCGGGTCGGCAGGGGCACCGGACCACGAACGATTGCGCCAGTCCGCTTCGCGGTGTCGACGATCTCAGCTGCCGATTGATCGATCAGACGATAGTCGAATGCCTTCAGGCGAATGCGGATTTTCTGGTTCTGCATGACGAATTCCTTGGAAAGAGCGAGGCGATATTGCACCGCCGATTAGAAAAAGAGCGTAGGTCTGGGCGCCCGCTTGGCGGGAGTGCCCAGACCCGGGCACTACATGCTGCTACAGCAATCTTCGATTTTACTCGATGATCTTGGCAACGACACCTGCGCCGACGGTACGGCCACCTTCACGGATTGCGAAGCGCAGACCTTCTTCCATCGCGATCGGAGCGATCAGCTTCACCGTGATCGACACGTTGTCGCCCGGCATCACCATTTCCTTGTCCTTCGGCAGCTCGATCGAGCCCGTCACGTCCGTCGTACGGAAGTAGAACTGCGGACGGTAGTTGTTGAAGAACGGCGTGTGACGGCCGCCTTCGTCCTTGCTCAGCACGTACACTTCAGCCGTGAAGTGCGTGTGCGGCGTGATCGAACCCGGCTTGGCCAGCACCTGGCCACGCTCCACGTCTTCACGCTTCGTGCCGCGCAGCAGGATACCAACGTTGTCGCCTGCCTGACCCTGGTCGAGCAGCTTGCGGAACATTTCCACGCCCGTGCAGGTCGTCTTCACCGTCGGCTTGATACCGACGATTTCGATTTCCTCGCCGACCTTGACGATGCCGCGTTCAACGCGACCCGTCACCACCGTGCCACGACCCGAGATCGAGAACACGTCTTCCACCGGCATCAGGAACGCGCCGTCAACCGCGCGCTCCGGCGTCGGGATGTACGTGTCCAGTGCGTCGGCCAGGTTCATGATCGCCACTTCGCCCAGCTCGCCCTTGTCGCCTTCGAGCGCCAGCTTCGCCGAACCCTTGATGATCGGCGTGTCGTCGCCCGGGAAATCGTACTTCGACAGGAGTTCGCGAACTTCCATCTCGACGAGTTCCAGCAGCTCGGCGTCGTCCACCATGTCGCACTTGTTCAGGAACACGATGATGTACGGCACACCGACCTGACGCGCCAGCAGGATGTGCTCACGCGTTTGCGGCATCGGGCCGTCAGCGGCCGAGCACACCAAGATTGCGCCGTCCATCTGCGCTGCGCCCGTGATCATGTTCTTCACATAGTCAGCGTGGCCCGGGCAGTCGACGTGTGCGTAGTGGCGGTTAGCCGTTTCGTACTCGACGTGTGCCGTGTTGATCGTGATGCCGCGCGCCTTTTCTTCCGGCGCTGCGTCGATCTGGTCATACGCCTTTGCTTCGCCGCCGAACTTTGCCGTCAGCACCGTCGTGATCGCTGCCGTCAGCGTGGTCTTGCCGTGGTCAACGTGACCGATCGTGCCGACGTTCACGTGCGGCTTGGTCCGTTCGAATTTACCTTTAGCCATGTTTCTCTTCTTTCAAAAAAGTTGTTCGATGAATGACTATGCGAGGTCTTACTTCGACTTCGCGTTGATGATCGCTTCCGACACGTTACGCGGAGCTTCTGCGTAGTGCTTGAATTCCATCGTGTACGTTGCGCGACCTTGCGTGAGCGAGCGCAGCGACGTCGAGTAGCCAAACATCTCCGACAGCGGCACTTCGGCGCGGACGATCTTACCGCCGCCAACCATATCGTCCATGCCCTGGACAATACCGCGACGGCCCGACAGGTCGCCCATCACGTTGCCCATGTAGTCTTCCGGCGTTTCGACTTCGACAGCCATCATCGGTTCGAGGATGACCGGCTGAGCCTTGCGCATTGCTTCCTTGAACGCCATCGAGCCGGCCATGCGGAACGCATTTTCGTTCGAGTCAACGTCGTGGTACGAGCCAAACGTCAGGTGAACCTTGACGTCGACGACCGGGAAGCCTGCCAGCACGCCTGCCTTCAACGTTTCCTGGATGCCCTTGTCGACCGCGGGGATGTATTCACGCGGAATCACACCACCCTTGATCTCGTCGAGGAACTCGTAGCCCTTGCCTTGCTCATTCGGTTCAAGCGTGATGACCGCGTGGCCGTATTGGCCGCGACCACCCGACTGCTTGACGAACTTGCCGTCGACGTCTTCCGCCTTGCCGCGAATCGTTTCGCGGTAAGCAACCTGCGGCTTGCCGACGGTCGCTTCAACGCCGAATTCGCGCTTCATACGGTCAACCAGAATTTCCAGGTGGAGCTCGCCCATGCCCGAAATAATGGTTTGGCCCGATTCTTCGTCCGTTTGAACGCGGAACGACGGATCTTCCTGAGCCAGACGGTTCAGCGCCAGACCCATCTTTTCCTGGTCAGGCTTCGTCTTCGGCTCAACAGCCTGCGAAATCACCGGCTCCGGGAAAATCATGCGTTCAAGCACGATCGGGCTTTGCGGATCGCACAGCGTGTCGCCGGTCGTTGCGTCTTTCAGGCCGACTGCAGCAGCGATGTCGCCTGCGCGCACTTCCTTGATTTCTTCGCGCTGGTTCGCGTGCATCTGCAGAATACGACCCAGACGTTCCTTCTTGTCTTTGGTCGCGTTCAGCACGGTGTCACCCGAATTCACGACGCCCGAGTACACACGGAAGAAGATCAGTTGGCCGACGAACGGGTCAGTCATGATCTTGAACGCCAGTGCCGAGAACTTTTCGTCGTCGGCAGCGCGGCGCTCACCCTTTTCGCCGTTTTCCAGTTCGCCCGTAACCGGCGGAATGTCGATCGGCGACGGCAGGAAGTCCAGAACGGCGTCCAGCATACGTTGCACGCCCTTGTTCTTGAACGCGGTGCCGCACAGCATCGGCTGGATTTCGCAAGCGATCGTACGGTCGCGCAGACCCTTGATGATTTCCGCTTCCGACAGCTCGCCGTCTTCGAGGTACTTGTTCATCAAGTCTTCGCTCGACTCAGCCGCGGCTTCGATCATCTTTTCGCGCCATTCGTTGCACGAGTCGACCAGTTCAGCCGGGATCTCTTCGTACGAGAACTTCGTACCTTGGGACGCTTCGTCCCAAATGATCGCCTTCATCTTCATCAGGTCGACGACGCCCGTGAAGTTCTCTTCCGCGCCGATCGGCACGACGACGGGAACCGGGTTCGCCTTCAGACGCAGCTTGAGCTGGTCGTAGACCTTGAAGAAGTTCGCGCCGGTGCGGTCCATCTTGTTGATGAACGCGAGACGGGGAACCTTGTACTTGTTCGCCTGGCGCCAAACCGTTTCCGACTGCGGCTGCACGCCGCCCACTGCGCAGTAGACCATGCACGCACCGTCGAGCACGCGCATCGAGCGCTCGACTTCAATCGTGAAGTCAACGTGACCCGGGGTGTCGATGATGTTGATACGGTGCTCGGCGCGGTCGCCTGCCATGCCTTTCCAGAACGCCGTGGTAGCAGCGGACGTGATGGTAATACCACGTTCCTGTTCCTGCTCCATCCAGTCCATGGTGGCGGCGCCGTCATGCACTTCACCGATCTTGTGGTTCACGCCGGTATAGAACAGGATGCGCTCGGTCGTCGTCGTTTTGCCGGCGTCGATGTGAGCGCTAATACCGATGTTGCGGTAGCGCTCGATAGGTGTCTTGCGAGCCACTTTAATCCTCTATTGGGATGACACGATGGAAACCAGTCCATCGCGCTCTAACACAAACGGGCGAGGCGCTTTGTAAGCGCACCCGCCCGGAATTTCTTTCCGCTTTACAGCCAGTCCGGGGACGGGATGCTTAGAAACGGAAATGCGAGAACGCCTTGTTGGCTTCTGCCATCCGGTGAACTTCGTCGCGCTTCTTCATCGCGCCGCCACGGCCTTCAGCCGCTTCGGAGAGTTCACCAGCCAGACGCAGAGCCATCGACTTCTCGCTGCGCTTCTTCGCGGCTTCACGCAGCCAACGCATCGCCAATGCCATACGACGCGACGGACGCACTTCGACCGGAACCTGATAGTTCGCACCACCAACGCGACGGCTCTTCACTTCGACCACCGGCTTCACGTTGTTGAGCGCTACCGTGAACACTTCCAGCGGGTCCTTGCCACCCTTGGTCTGGATCTGTTCGAAAGCGCCGTACACGATGCGCTCGGCAACCGACTTCTTGCCGGAGAGCATCAGCACGTTCATGAATTTTGCAACATCAACGTTACCGAACTTCGGATCCGGCAACACTTCCCGCTTGGGGACTTCGCGACGACGCGGCATGTTTCTTCCTTTAACTTTTCAGTTGGAGCGGCGCTTTCCTGCACCCACCCCGCGGTCACCAACTAACCCGATTCATCCATAACGACTTACCAGCCTGGTCGGGTGACCACTTACTCGACAGCACCGGCTATCCGGCACCACCGCTAAACCGCTCTTGCGAGCGACCTGTTACTGCTGACCGACTACTTACTTGCCAGCCTTGGCACGCTTCGCACCGTACTTCGAGCGAGCTTGCTTACGATCCTTGACGCCCTGGGTATCCAGCGAGCCACGAACCATGTGGTAACGCACACCCGGCAAGTCCTTCACACGGCCGCCGCGAATCAGCACGACCGAGTGTTCCTGCAGGTTGTGGCCTTCACCACCGATGTACGAAATGACTTCGAAGCCGTTCGTCAGACGAACCTTGGCAACCTTACGGAGCGCCGAGTTAGGCTTCTTAGGCGTCGTGGTGTACACACGGGTGCATACGCCGCGACGCTGGGGGCAGTCCTGCAAGGCCGGGCTCTTGCTCTTCGTCGTTTCCGACGTGCGGCCTTTGCGAACCAGTTGATTGATGGTTGGCATTGTTTATTCCTGAAATTGAACAAAATCGACGCGTTCGTTTCTGGGCAAAGCAGAAAATGACGCGTTTCTGACTACTGCTGACTTCCAGCCTTGACGTGTCGGCGACGAGCTTGCATCGCACGCAATCCCGCCAAGAACCGGAACCTAACATCATATTCCGAAAATCCCAAACGAGTCAACAGGTTGCGTCGATTCGAAAGGGGCGGCGGGCTGTTCGAATTCAATCCGCAGCGACGACTTCAAGCAGTTCGTCGCCGAAACGGTCGAGCTTGCGCGCGCCCATGCCGGGAATGTGGCGCAGATCGTCGAGCGATTCAGGGGAATTACGCGCGATTTCGGCCAGCGTGGCGTCGTGGAAAATGACATACGCTGGTACGCCATCGCTCTTCGCGGTTTCGGTGCGCCAGGCGCGCAGGCGGTCCCAACGCGCTCGCTCGCGTGAATTCATGCCCGCTGTCGGATCGGCACGTTCGCTTGTGCGTCCCGAAGATTGACGCGTGCGCACCGGCTTCACATAGCGACGCATCGTCACTTGTTGCTCGCCTTTTAGGACAGGCTTGCTGGCTTCCGTCAGCACGAGGGCGCCGAAACCGTCGTGATCGACGGTGAGAAATCCGAATGCGACCAACTGGCGAAATACCGCACGCCATTCATGCTCGGACAACGCCGCGCCGATTCCGAAGGTGCTCAGCTTCTCGTGGCCACGCTGCAGAATCTTCTCAGTACGATTGCCGCGAAGAATGTCGATCAGATGTCCTGCGCCGAAATTGAAGCCGCTAGCGCGCTGCGCACGGAACGCGCATGACAGCGCCATCTGCGATTCACGCGTCGCATCCCACGACGCCGGCGGCTCGAGACATGTATCGCAGTTGCCGCACGGCTTGCCCTCTTCGCCAAAGTAAGCGAGCAGCCGCACGCGCCGGCACGTCGCGGTCTCGCATAAACCGAGCAACGCATCGAGCTTGCCGGTTTGGACCCGCTTATGCGCGTCGTCGGCTTCGGATTCGTCGATCATCTTGCGCTGCTGCACGACGTCGCCGAGACCGTACGTCATCCAGGCGTTCGCCGGCAAACCATCACGGCCGGCACGCCCCGTCTCTTGGTAATAACCTTCGACGCTCTTTGGCAAATCCAGATGCGCGACAAAGCGCACGTCCGGCTTGTCGATGCCCATGCCAAACGCGATCGTCGCGCACATCACGACGCCTTCCTCGCGCTGAAACATCTCCTGATGCCGCTGACGCACTTCGAATTCCATGCCCGCGTGATATGGCAGCGCGCGCACGCCCTGTCCTTTCAGCCACTCGGCCGTTTCCTCGACCTTGCGGCGCGACAGGCAATACACGACGCCCGCGTCAGTCGTGCCGTCCGTGCGCGTGTGTTCCGCGCGGATGAAGTCGAGCAGTTGCGAACGCGCGTTGTCCTTCTCGACGATCCGATAGCGGATGTTCGGCCGATCGAAGCTCGACACGAACACGCGCGCGTCGTCCAGCGCCAGGCGATGGATGATCTCGTCGCGCGTGATCGCGTCGGCGGTGGCGGTCAGCGCGATACGCGGTACCGAAGGGAACCGCTCGTGCAACACCGAAAGCTGGATGTACTCGGGCCTGAAATCGTGGCCCCATTGCGACACGCAATGCGCTTCGTCAATGGCGAACAAACCGATGCGCGCGCGTTCGATCAGATCGAGAAAGCGTGGCGTCATCAGCCGTTCAGGGGCGACATACAGCAGATCGATTTCGCCCTCGCGCAACGCGCGCTCCGTCGCAGCTGCATCGGCGCCCGACAGCGTCGAGTTCAGATACGCCGCACGCACACCGACTTCCCTTAGCGCCGCCACCTGATCCTGCATCAACGCGATCAGCGGTGACACGACGATCCCTGCACCCAACCCGGCTTCGCGGCGCACCAGCGAAGGAATCTGATAGCACAGCGATTTGCCGCCGCCCGTCGGCATCAGCACCAGACAGTCGCCGCCTGAAGAAACGTGCTCGACGATTTCGCCCTGCTGCCCTCGAAACGCGGGATAACCGAAAACTTCGTTGAGGATCTGGAGCGAACGGGACATGAAGGAGAGAGAAAAGTGCGCGGAGCAGGTGACACGAATTTTACCAACGCAATCGCACTTCGCCCGAGGTTTGTCGTGTAACTGGCCATCCGGCAGAGTCCGAAGGGCATAGGCAGGAACGCAAATTCAAAAGACGAAAAAAAACCGCCCGGTCGAAACCGGGCGGTTCAGGCAACGTCGGCCAACTTCACAGGCAAGGCGGCTTGCGCCGCCTGCCGGCTTACTCGTTGGTGTGCGGCGTTTGCTCGGCGGCCGGGGTTTCCGGCGTACCGAACTCGAAGGCCTCTTCTGCAGCGATCTGGTCGAAACGCTCGCGATCCGCCATTTCCTTGGTCTTGCGCGCCTTGTGGAACGCGAGACCCGTACCGGCCGGAATCAGACGACCAACGATCACGTTTTCCTTCAGGCCACGCAGATCGTCGCGCTTGCCCATGATCGCCGCTTCCGTCAGCACGCGGGTCGTTTCCTGGAACGATGCCGCGGAGATGAACGAATCGGTCGACAGCGACGCCTTCGTGATACCCAGCAGGATGTTCTCGTACGTTGCCGGACGCTTGTCTTCCGCGATCATGCGATCGTTTTCGTCCAGCATGTCCGAACGCTCGACCTGCTCACCCGGGATGAAGCGCGTATCGCCGTTGTCGCTGATCTGAACGCGACGCAGCATCTGACGCACGATCACCTCGATGTGCTTGTCGTTGATCTTCACGCCCTGCAGACGGTACACGTCCTGCACTTCGTCCACGATGTAACGCGACAGCGCTTCGATACCCTGCAGACGCAGGATGTCGTGCGGATCCGCCGGCCCGTCGACGATCATTTCGCCCTTGTTGACGACTTGACCATCGTGAACCAGAACCTGCTTTTCCTTCGCAATCAGGAACTCGTGCTGATTGCCTTCGAGGTCCGTGATAACGAGACGCTGCTTGCCCTTCGTGTCCTTACCGAACGACGTCGTACCCGTGACTTCCGCCAGGATACCTGCGTCCTTCGGCGAACGTGCTTCGAACAGTTCCGCCACACGCGGCAGACCACCCGTAATGTCACGCGTCTTCTGCGCTTCAGTCGGGATACGTGCGAGCACTTCACCCACCTGAACCTGCTGACCGTCCTTCACGGTGATCAGTGCGCCGACCTGGAAGCCGATCTGAACCGAGTGCTCCGAGTTCGGGATCTTGACTTCTTCGCCGTTCGCGTCGAGCAGCTTCACCTGCGGACGCACGCTCTTCGAAGCCTGCGAACCGCGGCGCTTCACGTCGATCACGACGAGCGTCGAAAGACCCGTCACGTCGTCGATCTGCTTCGCGACCGTCACGCCTTCTTCGACGTTTTCGAACTTCACCGTACCGCCCCACTCGGTGATGATCGGACGCGTCAGCGGATCCCACGTGGCCAGTTGCGTGCCCGCCTTGATCTGCGCGCCGTCGAGTTGCAGCAGCGTCGCGCCGTACGGCACCTTGTGACGCTCGCGCTCGCGGCCGTGATCGTCGGTGATCATCGCTTCGCCCGAACGCGAGATGACGATCTGCTCGCCCTTCGCATTCGTCACGTAACGCATCGTCGACGTGAAACGCACCGTACCGTTCGACTTCGCTTCGACCGACGACGCCACTGCCGCACGCGATGCCGCACCACCGATGTGGAACGTACGCATGGTCAGCTGCGTGCCCGGCTCACCGATCGACTGCGCAGCGATCACGCCCACTGCTTCGCCGACGTTGACCGACGAGCCGCGGCCCAGGTCGCGGCCGTAGCAGGCTGCGCACAGACCGTAACGCGTTTCGCAAGTCAGCGGCGTACGCACGCGCACTTCGTCGATGCCGAGGCGTTCGATTTCTTCGACCGCGTCTTCATCGAGCAACGTGCCCGTTTCGTACAGCGTTTCCTGCGACTCCGGATTGACGACGTCAGCCACCGTCACGCGACCGAGAATACGGTCACGCAGCGCTTCGACGACTTCACCGCCTTCAACCAACGCCTTCATGGCGACGCCGTTGGACGTACCGCAATCGTCCTCGACCACCACCAGATCCTGCGTCACGTCGACGAGACGACGCGTCAGGTAACCCGAGTTTGCCGTCTTCAGTGCCGTATCAGCCAGACCCTTACGTGCGCCGTGGGTCGAGATGAAGTACTGCAACACGTTCAGGCCTTCACGGAAGTTCGCCGTAATCGGCGTCTCGATGATCGAGCCGTCCGGCTTCGCCATCAGGCCACGCATACCGGCCAGCTGACGAATCTGAACCGCGGAACCACGAGCACCCGAGTCCGCCATCATGTAAATCGAGTTGAACGATTCCTGACGCGTTTCGTTGCCGTCGCGATCCGTGACCGGTTCCGTCGACAGCTGTTCCATCATCGCCTTGCCGACCGCTTCCGACGTTGCCGACCAGATGTCGACCACGTTGTTGTAGCGTTCTTGCGACGTGACGAGACCCGACATGTACTGACGGTCGTATTCCTTCACCTTCTTCGCGGCGTCGCCGACGATGGTTTCCTTCTGCGGCGGCACGAGCATGTCGTCGACGCAGATCGAGATACCAGCGCGCGTTGCCAGACGGAAACCCGACTGCATCAACTGGTCGGCGAAAATCACCGTTTCACGCAGACCGCACTTGCGGAATGCGGTATTGATCAGACGCGAGATTTCCTTCTTCTTCAGCGGCTTGTTCAGCACCGAGAACGGCAGGCCCGGCGGCAGAATTTCCGACAGGATCGAACGGCCGACGGTCGTCGCGTACAGCGTGATCTTCGGCACGAACGCCGGCGCACCTTCCGACTTGTCTTCGTTATGGACCATTTCGGTGATCCGCACGTTGACGCGCGAGGCGAGCTCGACTTCCTTGTTCTCGTAGGCACGCAGCGCTTCCGAGACGCCCGTGAACGTCAGGCCTTCGCCCTTGGCGTTCACAGCTTCACGAGTCGCGTAGTACAAACCGAGCACGATATCCTGCGACGGCACGATCGACGGATCGCCGTTGGCCGGGAACAGCACGTTGTTCGACGCCAGCATCAGCGTGCGCGCTTCCATCTGCGCTTCGAGCGACAGCGGAACGTGAACAGCCATCTGGTCACCGTCGAAGTCGGCGTTGAACGCCGCGCAAACGAGCGGGTGCAGCTGGATTGCCTTACCTTCGATCAGCACCGGCTCGAAAGCCTGAATGCCAAGACGGTGAAGCGTAGGCGCGCGGTTCAGCATCACCGGATGCTCGCGGATCACCTCTTCGAGGATGTCCCACACCACCGGCGTCTGGTTCTCGACTTCCTTCTTCGCAGCCTTGATGGTGGTAGCAACACCCATCACTTCCAGCTTGTTGAAGATGAACGGCTTGAACAGTTCGAGCGCCATCAGCTTCGGCAGACCGCACTGGTGCAGCTTCAGCGTCGGGCCGACCACGATGACCGAACGGCCCGAGTAGTCGACGCGCTTGCCCAGCAGGTTCTGACGGAAGCGACCGCCCTTACCCTTGATCATGTCGGCGAGCGACTTCAGCGGACGCTTGTTCGCGCCCGTCATCGCCTTACCGCGACGGCCGTTGTCGAGCAGCGAATCGACGGCTTCCTGCAGCATCCGCTTTTCGTTACGGACGATGATTTCAGGCGCCTTCAGTTCGAGCAGACGCTTCAACCGGTTGTTACGGTTGATCACTCGGCGATACAGGTCGTTCAGGTCCGAAGTTGCGAAACGACCGCCGTCCAGCGGAACCAGCGGACGCAGTTCCGGCGGCAGCACCGGCAGCACTTCGAGAATCATCCACTCGGGCTTGATGCCCGAACGCTGGAATGCCTCGAGTACCTTCAGACGCTTCGCGTACTTCTTGATCTTCGCTTCCGAGCCCGTGTTCTTCAGCTCCGAGCGCAGCGTTTCGACCTGCTCGTCGATGTTGATCGCGCGCAGCAGTTCGCGCACGCCTTCCGCGCCCATCTCAGCGCGGAATTCGTCACCGTACTCTTCGACCTTATTGTAGTAATCCTCTTCCGTCATGATCTGACGCGCCTTCAGCGGCGTCATGCCCGGATCGATCACCACATATGCTTCGAAGTACAGCACACGCTCGATGTCGCGCAGCGTCATGTCGAGCACCATGCCCAGACGCGACGGCAGCGACTTCAGGAACCAGATGTGCGCGACAGGCGAGGCCAGTTCGATGTGGCCCATGCGTTCGCGACGCACCTTCGCGAGCGTCACTTCGACGCCGCACTTCTCGCAGATCACGCCACGGTGCTTCAGGCGCTTGTACTTGCCGCAAAGGCATTCGTAGTCCTTGATCGGACCGAAAATCTTCGCGCAGAACAGACCATCCCGCTCCGGCTTGAACGTGCGGTAGTTGATCGTTTCCGGCTTCTTGACTTCACCGAACGACCACGAACGGATCTTGTCCGGCGAGGCCAGACCGATCTTGATCGCGTCAAAAACTTCTTCCTGTTGGACTTGCTTGAATAGATCGAGCAGAGCTTTCATTGCTTTCTCTCCGTAGTCCGATTAGTTGCGGTCGAGGTCGATGTCGATACCGAGCGAGCGGATTTCCTTCACCAGCACGTTGAAGGATTCCGGCATGCCCGCGTCGATCACGTGATCGCCCTTCACCAGGTTCTCGTAAACCTTGGTCCGGCCCGTCACGTCGTCCGACTTGACCGTCAACATTTCCTGCAGCACATACGATGCGCCGTAGGCTTCGAGCGCCCACACTTCCATTTCACCGAAGCGCTGACCACCGAACTGCGCCTTACCACCCAGCGGTTGCTGCGTGACCAGCGAGTACGGACCGGTCGAACGCGCGTGCATCTTGTCGTCGACCAAGTGGTGCAGCTTCAGGTAGTGCATGTAGCCAACCGTCACCGTACGTTCGAAGGCTTCACCCGTGCGGCCGTCATACAGACGCACCTGGTTCTTCGACTTCGTCATGCCAAGGTTCTGCGCGATGTCGTCCGGGTAGGCCAGATCCAGCATGCTGGACATTTCCTCTTCCGTCGCACCGTCGAACACCGGCGTTGCGAACGGCACGCCTTCGCGCAGGTTCTTCGCGAGTTCGAGGATTTCGTCGTCGGTGAAGCTTTCCAGCTCTTCCGCGCGGCCCGACTCGTTGTAGATCTTGGTCAGGAACTTGCGAACTTCTTCGATCTTCGCCTGACGCTGCAGCATTTCGCCAATACGCCAGCCCAGACCCTTCGCGGCCCAACCCAGATGCACTTCGAGAACCTGACCCACGTTCATCCGTGACGGAACGCCCAGCGGGTTCAGCACGACGTCAGCCGGACGGCCATCGGCCATGTACGGCATGTCTTCGATCGGAACGATCTTCGACACGACACCCTTGTTACCGTGACGGCCTGCCATCTTGTCGCCAGGCTGCAGGCGACGCTTCACAGCCAGGTACACCTTGACCATCTTCAGCACGCCCGGCGGCAGTTCGTCGCCTTGCGTCAGCTTCTTGCGCTTCTCTTCGAATGCGAGGTCGAACTGGTGACGCTTCTGTTCGATCGAATCCTTGATGGCTTCGAGCTGCGCCGCTGCTTCTTCGTCCGCGAGGCGGATGTCGAACCAGTGGTAGTGATCCAGATCTTCCAGGTAAGCGCGTTCGATCTTCGTGCCCTTCGCGAGCTTCTTCGGACCGCCGTTCGCAACCTTGCCTTCGAGCATACGCGCGAGACGCTGGAACGCGTCGCCTTCCACGATACGCAGCTGGTCGTTCAGGTCGAGGCGATAGCGCTTCAGTTCATCGTCGATGATCTGTTGCGCACGCTTGTCGCGCTGGATGCCTTCACGCGTGAACACTTGCACGTCGATCACGGTGCCGCTCATGCCCGACGGCACGCGCAGCGACGTGTCCTTCACGTCCGACGCCTTCTCACCGAAGATCGCGCGCAGCAGCTTTTCTTCCGGAGTCAGCTGGGTTTCGCCCTTCGGCGTGACCTTGCCGACCAGCACGTCGCCTGCTTCGACTTCGGCGCCGATGTACACGATGCCCGACTCGTCGAGACGGCCAAGCTGCACTTCCGCGAGGTTCGAAATGTCGCGCGTGATTTCTTCCGGTCCGAGCTTCGTGTCGCGAGCTACGACATTCAGTTCTTCGATGTGGATCGACGTGTAACGGTCGTCCGCAACAACCTTCTCCGAGATCAGGATCGAGTCTTCGAAGTTGTAGCCGTTCCACGGCATGAACGCGACCAGCATGTTCTGGCCAAGCGCCAGTTCACCGAGGTCCGTCGAAGCGCCGTCAGCCAGCACGTCGCCGCGCGCAACCTTGTCGCCGACCTTCGCGATCGGACGCTGGTTGATGTTCGTGTTCTGGTTCGAACGCGTGTACTTGATCAGGTTGTAGATGTCGACACCGACGTCGCCAGCCACCGCTTCATCGTCGTTCACACGAATCACGATACGGCCTGCGTCGACGTAATCGACCACACCGCCGCGCAGCGCCTGCACGGTCGTGCCCGAGTCGACTGCCACCGTACGCTCGATACCCGTACCGACGACCGGCTTCTCCGGACGCAGACACGGCACAGCCTGACGCTGCATGTTCGAACCCATCAATGCACGGTTCGCGTCATCGTGCTCGAGGAACGGAATCAGCGATGCTGCCACCGACACGATCTGCGACGGCGCCACGTCCATGTACTGGATGCGGTCCGGCGTGACCATCAGCGTTTCGCCCGCTTCACGCGACGACACGAGTTCGTCGGTCAGCGTGCCGTCTTCAGCCACAGCCGCGTTCGCCTGAGCAATCACGTAACGGCCTTCTTCGATGGCCGACAGATAGTCGATCTGGTCCGTGACCTTGCTGTCCGTCACCTTCCGATACGGCGTTTCGAGGAAGCCGTATTCGTTCAGGTGCGCGTACAGAGCCAGCGAGTTGATCAGGCCGATGTTCGGACCTTCCGGCGTTTCAATCGGGCACACGCGACCATAGTGCGTCGGATGCACGTCGCGGACTTCAAAGCCAGCGCGCTCACGCGTCAGACCGCCCGGGCCAAGTGCCGAGACACGGCGCTTGTGGGTGATTTCCGACAGCGGGTTGGTCTGGTCCATGAACTGCGACAGCTGCGACGAACCGAAGAACTCGCGAATCGCCGACGAAATCGGCTTCGAGTTGATCAGGTCGTGCGGCATCAGGTTTTCGCTTTCGGCCTGGCCGAGGCGCTCCTTCACTGCACGTTCGACACGTACGAGACCCGCGCGGAATTGGTTCTCCGCCAGTTCGCCGACGCAACGCACACGACGATTGCCCAAGTGGTCGATGTCGTCCACTTCGCCCTTGCCGTTACGCAGTTCGACCAGGATCTTGATCGTCGCGAGGATGTCGTCGTCCTGCAGCGTCATCGGGCCGACGATCTCGTCACGGCCCACGCGGCGGTTGAACTTCATACGACCCACCTTCGACAGGTCGTACGCTTCTTCGCTGTAGAACAGACGGTTGAACAGCGCCTCGACGGCTTCTTCCGTCGGCGGTTCGCCCGGACGCATCATCCGGTAGATCGCGATACGCGCGGCCATCTTGTCGGCCGTTTCGTCGATACGCAGCGTCGACGAGATGTACGGACCTTGATCCAGATCGTTCGTGTAGAGCGTCTGGATATCCTTGATCTTCGCTTCGCGCAGCTTATCGAGCACGCTTTCGGTGACTTCGTCGTTCGCGTTCGCGATCACTTCGCCCGTGTCGCCATCAACGACATTCTTTGCCAGCACGCGGCCGAGCAAATAATCTTCGGGGACCGAAATGTATTTGGTCTTCGCGTTTTCGAGGTCACGAATGTGCTTCGCGTTGATACGCTTGTCCTTCTGGACGATGACCTTGCCGTCGCGATCCGTAATGTCGAAGCGCGCGACTTCACCGCGCAGACGCTCCGGCACGAACTCCATCTGCGCGCCTTCCGGCATCAGCGTGAAGTTATCGAACACGAAGAAGTTCGCGAGGATCTGTTCCGGCGTCAGGCCGATAGCCTTCAGCAGGATCGTGACGGGCATCTTCCGGCGACGGTCGACGCGGAAGTACAGCACGTCCTTCGGATCGAATTCGAAGTCGAGCCACGAGCCACGGTAAGGGATGATCCGAGCCGAGAACAGCAGCTTGCCGGAGCTGTGCGTCTTGCCCTTGTCGTGTTCGAAGAACACGCCAGGCGAACGGTGCAGCTGCGACACGATCACACGTTCCGTGCCGTTGATGACGAACGAGCCAGTCGGCGTCATGAGCGGAATTTCGCCCATGTACACTTCCTGCTCCTTCACTTCCTTGACGACGGGCTTGCTCGGCGATTCTTTGTCGAGCAGCACCAGACGCACCTTGGCACGCAGCGCTGAGCAGTAAGTCAGACCGCGCTGCTGGCATTCCTTGATGTTGAATGCCGGCGGCGACAGCATGTAGCTGACGAACTCTAGACGAGCGAAGCCGTTATGCGAAACAATGGGAAAAACTGAGGTGAACGCAGCTTGCAGACCTTCCGGTTTGCGCTGCACTGTGGGCACTTCTGCTTGCAGAAACGTGCTGAATGATTCAAGCTGGGTAGCCAGCAGGAAAGGTACTTGGTGAACGATGGGGCGCTTCGCGAAACTCTTGCGAATACGCTTCTTCTCGGTGAAGGAATATTGCATACGATCTCCGAATCACGGCGGGCATTGTTGTCGAGGCGGGATACCTTGATGTGACAACCCGAGTGTTCACCGACTGAGACCCGTTGGCCGTCCGATGGCTTGAACGAGCCTGAAAGCTTGGTGGTTGGCCGCTACCAACCGCTGGCTGACGGCAGCGGATGCCTGTGTTGCCCGCTACCCGACCAAACTTGCCTTCTGCAGTCGCTTCAGAAGACAAAGAGAAGCGCCAGTCGAACTTGCCGAACGGCGATTTTCTTTGGCTTCTGGGAGCACGTTTTTGCCGAAACTTGAGAGCAAAAACGTCGTTCCCACAAAGCACAAAAAGGCCGGCGGTGGAAAACCGCCAGCCTTCGCACAGCGCGCCGAAACTTACTTGATTTCAGCCTTCGCGCCGGCTTCTTCCAGCTTCTTCTTGGCTTCTTCAGCAGCAGCCTTCGGTACCGCTTCCTTAACAGGCTTCGGTGCACCGTCGACCAGGTCCTTCGCTTCCTTCAGGCCCAGGCCCGTCAGTTCACGAACTGCCTTAATAACGGAAACCTTGTTCGCGCCAACTTCCGTCAGGTTGACCGTGAATTCCGTTTGCTCTTCAACAGCGGCTGCAGCGCCGCCGCCTGCCGGGCCTGCCACTGCGACAGCAGCTGCCGACACGCCAAACTTCTCTTCGAACGCCTTGACCAGTTCGTTCAGTTCCAGAACCGACATCGAGCCTACGGCTTCGAGGATGTCTTCTTTTGCGATTGCCATTTGAAATACTCCTAAATTGAATTCGGATACAGCCAGCGATCAATTACGCTCAACTGAAGTGCGTCGATGCACTGCTTACGCAGCTTCGCTTTCCTTCTTTTCTGCCAGCGCGGCCAGAGCACGCGCGAAGCCAGAAACAGGAGCTTGCATAACGAACAACAGCTTGGAGAGCAGTTCCTCGCGGCTCGGGATGTTGGCCAGCGCTTGCACGCCCGCCTTGTCCATCACCTTGCCTTCGTAGGAACCGGCCTTGATGACCAACTTGTCATTGCTCTTGCTGAAGTCATTAACGACCTTCGCAGCAGCAATTGCATCTTCCGAGATGCCGTAGATCAGCGGACCAGTCATCTGCTCAGCCAGCGGAGCAAACGGGGTACCTTCGACAGCGCGACGCGCCAGCGTGTTCTTCAACACGCGCAGATACACCTGTTGCTCGCGCGCTTTCGCGCGCAGCTTGGTCAGATCGCCAACCGTGATCCCACGATACTCAGCCAGAACCACCGTCTGAGCTTTCGCGACTTGCGCGGAAACCTCAGCTACGACGGCCTGCTTACTTTCTTTGTTAAGTGGCACGGTTAACCTCCAGATTCGATGCACTTGGCACATGCCTTGTACATCGCGTTCAACAACGGCGTCCGACCAGTCAGGAGTACTTCGACCGCTCGAGATCCACATGGCTGCGGGAATCGAACGGTTTCATCACTTCAAAACTTTTTCGGGTTCGCCATCTGCGTTGGCTTGAATTAAGGAAGCACCCAACTGCTGCACTTCCACCAACGGTCTTTGACAACCGGCCGCTTGATTCAAACTGCAATCTCGCGACCGCCCAAAGCCCTTATATCCGCCCGGCCTTCCGACCGAGGCGGCTAAAATTTTACTGTGCTGCGAGCGTCGCCTGGTCGACGCGCACGCCGACACCCATGGTGCTCGACAGTGCGATCTTACGCAGGTACACGCCCTTGCTCGTTGCCGGCTTCGCCTTTTGCAGAGCTTCGACCAAAGCGCTCAGGTTCGAACGCAGAGCCGTCGGCTCGAACGATGCACGACCGATGGTTGCGTGGATGATACCGGCCTTGTCGACACGGAACTGAACCTGACCAGCCTTCGCGTTCTTGACTGCCGTCGCGACGTCCGGCGTGACCGTGCCGACCTTCGGATTCGGCATCAGGCCGCGCGGGCCGAGGATCTGACCCAGCGTACCGACGACACGCATTGTGTCCGGCGACGCGATCACGATGTCGAAATTCAGGTTACCGGCCTTGACTTGCTCAGCCAGGTCTTCCATACCGACGATTTCAGCGCCAGCCGCACGAGCCTGCTCGGCCTTTTCACCCTGTGCGAACACAGCGACACGAACCGATTTACCGGTACCAGCCGGCAGAACGACCGAACCACGAACAACCTGGTCCGACTTCTTCGCGTCGATGCCGAGTTGCACTGCGACGTCGATCGATTCGTCGAACTTCGCGCTTGCGCATTCCTTCACGAGCGACAGGGCCTCGTCGATCGCGTACAGCTTTTGACGATCAACCTTGTTTGCAAATGCTTGCAGACGCTTCGAAAGCTTAGCCATTTACACGCCCTCCACGGTGATGCCCATCGAGCGGGCGCTACCAGCGATCGTACGAACCGCTGCGTCCAGATCAGCTGCCGTAAGATCCGGCATCTTGGTCTTGGCGATTTCTTCAGCTTGAGCGCGCGTGATCTTGCCGACCTTGTCGGTGTGCGGCTTGCTCGAACCCTTGTCGAGCTTCGCAGCCTTCTTGATCAGGACCGTAGCCGGCGGCGTCTTCAGAACGAACGTAAAGCTCTTGTCTGCGAACGCGGTGATGACGACCGGAATCGGCAGACCCGGCTCCATCGCTTGAGTCTGCGCGTTGAACGCCTTGCAGAACTCCATGATGTTCAGGCCGCGCTGACCCAGTGCCGGACCAACCGGCGGCGACGGATTGGCTTTACCTGCAGGAATCTGCAGCTTGATAAAGCCGATGATTTTCTTTGCCATGTTGAAAAACCTCTTTAGAACGCGAGTGCGTTCGGTGAGTAGTAACGCGCCTTCGCCAAGCTTCGACTACCGACGCTCCTCAACGGCCATTACGCGGACCGTAAGCGCGAAAGACGGACCGCACCGTCCGGCGCGATCCGCGAAACCTTGCTTAAAGCTTTTCGACCTGGCCGAATTCCAATTCGACCGGCGTCGCGCGACCGAAAATCGTCACAGATACACGGACACGCGACTTTTCGTAGTTCACTTCCTCAACGCTGCCGTTGAAGTCGGTAAATGGACCATCTTTTACGCGAACCATCTCGCCCACTTCGAACAGGGTTTTCGGGCGCGGCTTTTCGACGCCTTCCTGCATCTGCGACATGATCTTCTCGACTTCCCGCGGGGAAATCGGGCTGGGACGATTGCGCGCGCCGCCCACGAAACCGGTCACCTTTGCCGTGTTTTTCACGAGGTGCCACGTCTCGTCTGTCATCTCCATTTCCACGAGCACATAGCCCGGAAAGAAACGGCGTTCAGTCACCGACTTGTGGCCACCCTTCACCTCGACGACTTCTTCCGTCGGGACGAGAATCTGGCCAAACTTGTCTTGCATGCCAGCACGTTCAATGCGCTCCTGAAGCGCACGTTGCACGCTCTTCTCCATACCGGAGTAGGCGTGCACCACGTACCAACGTTTTCCGCTCGGGGATGCCGGAATATCACTCATATCATTTCCAACCCAGAATCGCCGAGAAAATTGTCCACTCGATGGATTTATCACAAATCCAGAGGAACACTGCCATGATCAGTACAAACCCGAAAACCACCAGAGTCGTTTGACTTGCTTCCTTGCGGGTCGGCCAGACAACCTTGCGGACTTCTTTGTACGAATCTTTGGCGAACGCGATAAAACCTTTGCCGGGCGCTGAGAGAAGACCGACTGCGACGCCTGCGATCAGTCCGACAGCCAGAGCTGCTCCGCGGACGTACCACTCTTGGCCATTCAGCCAGAAGAACCCCACGAACCCGGCCAAGACCAACAATACGCCGGCGACGAGCATCAGCTTGTCGCTGGAAGTATTAACAGTTTCGACGGAAGGATTCGCCATAACACCTTAACGAGCGCCACATACGACGCGAGAGTTGGCAGGGGCAGAGGGAATCGAACCCCCAACCTTCGGTTTTGGAGACCGACGCTCTGCCAGTTGAGCTATACCCCTAAACCATTGGGGTCGGCGGCATCGCCAACCCCGAAACAACCGATCAACGAGAACTAGCTGGCTTACTCGATGATCTTGGCAACGACACCTGCGCCGACGGTACGGCCACCTTCACGGATTGCGAAGCGCAGACCTTCTTCCATCGCGATCGGAGCGATCAGCTTCACCGTGATCGACACGTTGTCGCCCGGCATCACCATTTCCTTGTCCTTCGGCAGCTCGATCGAGCCCGTCACGTCCGTCGTACGGAAGTAGAACTGCGGACGGTAGTTGTTGAAGAACGGCGTGTGACGGCCGCCTTCGTCCTTGCTCAGCACGTACACTTCAGCCGTGAAGTGCGTGTGCGGCGTGATCGAACCCGGCTTGGCCAGCACCTGGCCACGCTCCACGTCTTCACGCTTCGTGCCGCGCAGCAGGATACCAACGTTGTCGCCTGCCTGACCCTGGTCGAGCAGCTTGCGGAACATTTCCACGCCCGTGCAGGTCGTCTTCACCGTCGGCTTGATACCGACGATTTCGATTTCCTCGCCGACCTTGACGATGCCGCGTTCAACGCGACCCGTCACCACCGTGCCACGACCCGAGATCGAGAACACGTCTTCCACCGGCATCAGGAACGCGCCGTCAACCGCGCGCTCCGGCGTCGGGATGTACGTGTCCAGTGCGTCGGCCAGGTTCATGATCGCCACTTCGCCCAGCTCGCCCTTGTCGCCTTCGAGCGCCAGCTTCGCCGAACCCTTGATGATCGGCGTGTCGTCGCCCGGGAAGTCGTACTTCGACAGGAGCTCGCGCACTTCCATTTCGACCAGCTCGAGCAACTCGGCGTCGTCGACCATGTCGCACTTGTTCAGGAACACGATGATGTACGGCACACCGACCTGACGCGCCAGCAGGATGTGCTCACGCGTTTGCGGCATCGGGCCGTCAGCGGCCGAGCACACCAGAATCGCGCCGTCCATCTGCGCTGCGCCCGTGATCATGTTCTTCACATAGTCAGCGTGGCCCGGGCAGTCGACGTGTGCGTAGTGGCGGTTAGCCGTTTCGTACTCGACGTGTGCCGTGTTGATCGTGATGCCGCGCGCCTTTTCTTCCGGCGCTGCGTCGATCTGGTCATACGCCTTTGCTTCGCCGCCGAACTTTGCCGTCAGCACCGTCGTGATCGCTGCCGTCAGCGTGGTCTTGCCGTGGTCAACGTGACCGATCGTGCCGACGTTCACGTGCGGCTTGGTCCGCTCAAACTTACCTTTGGCCATTTTCGACTCCTAAGAGGATTTTTCCGTACGTTGCGCCGGGCGCAAGCAATCACTTGGTACTAGCTGGTGCCCATGGGCAGGATCGAACTGCCGACCTCTCCCTTACCAAGGGAGTGCTCTACCACTGAGCCACATGGGCGCTACATCTACTTTGCTAGCTGGAGCGGGTGAAGGGAATCGAACCCTCGTCGTAAGCTTGGAAGGCTTCTGCTCTACCATTGAGCTACACCCGCAAGGACCTATCGATTCCCGACAACTGCGTTACAGCACTTTGATATCTGGTGGAGGAGGTTGGATTCGAACCAACGTAGGCGTAAGCCAACAGATTTACAGTCTGCCCCCTTTAGCCACTCGGGCACCCCTCCGCAGAGAACTGATGATTATGGGGGAGCGATTACATCTTGTCAAGTGTCTCTTGATCGCTCAAAACCCATAGGCTCTCACTTATAGTAGAGAGCAAACGCCAAGACCCCGCTTTTGAGGGCGGGGTCTTGGTTTGGATAAGGAGCCTGACGATTACCTACTTTCACACGGGCAATCCGCACTATCATCGGCGTGGAGTCGTTTCACGGTCCTGTTCGGGATGGGAAGGGGTGGTACCGACTCGCTATGGTCATCAGGCATGACGGGTTGCTGCGTCGCATTTGTGGTGCGCCACAGCCAATCTGGAAGAAGTATGGTGTAAAGAGGGTGTTGGGTTGTGTTGTTTCTGGCACAACACTGATCACTCAACCGTGTGCGTGTCCGTACTCCCTTCGGGAGTGGGATGCCCGTAAGTGCTGAAGCACTAACGATCATCGACACGAGACACACCTGTTATAGGATCAAGCCTTACGGGCAATTAGTATCAGTTAGCTTAACGCATTACTGCGCTTCCACACCTGACCTATCAACGTCCTGGTCTTGAACGACCCTTCAAGGGGCTCGAAGCCCCGGGGATATCTCATCTCAAGGCGAGTTTCCCGCTTAGATGCTTTCAGCGGTTATCTCTTCCGAACATAGCTACCCGGCGATGCCACTGGCGTGACAACCGGTACACCAGAGGTTCGTCCACTCCGGTCCTCTCGTACTAGGAGCAGCCCCCTTCAAATATCCAGCGCCCACGGCAGATAGGGACCAAACTGTCTCACGACGTTTTAAACCCAGCTCACGTACCTCTTTAAATGGCGAACAGCCATACCCTTGGGACCGGCTACAGCCCCAGGATGAGATGAGCCGACATCGAGGTGCCAAACACCGCCGTCGATATGAACTCTTGGGCGGTATCAGCCTGTTATCCCCAGAGTACCTTTTATCCGTTGAGCGATGGCCCTTCCATACAGAACCACCGGATCACTATGACCTGCTTTCGCACCTGCTCGACTTGTCGGTCTCGCAGTTAAGCACGCTTATGCCATTGCACTATCAGCACGATTTCCGACCGTACCTAGCGTACCTTCGTACTCCTCCGTTACACTTTGGGAGGAGACCGCCCCAGTCAAACTGCCCACCATGCACTGTCCCCGACCCGGATCACGGGCCAAGGTTAGAACCTCAAACAAACCAGGGTGGTATTTCAAGGACGGCTCCACGCAAACTGGCGTTCACGCTTCATAGCCTCCCACCTATCCTACACAGATCGGTTCAAAGTCCAATGCAAAGCTACAGTAAAGGTTCATGGGGTCTTTCCGTCTAGCCGCGGGGAGATTGCATCATCACAAACACTTCAACTTCGCTGAGTCTCGGGAGGAGACAGTGTGGCCATCGTTACGCCATTCGTGCAGGTCGGAACTTACCCGACAAGGAATTTCGCTACCTTAGGACCGTTATAGTTACGGCCGCCGTTTACCGGGACTTCAATCAAGAGCTTGCACCCCATCATTTAATCTTCCGGCACCGGGCAGGCGTCACACCCTATACGTCCACTTTCGTGTTTGCAGAGTGCTGTGTTTTTATTAAACAGTCGCAGCCACCAGTTTATTGCAACCCCTTCACCCTTTGCCCGCAGGGGCATCAAGCTACAGGGGCGTACCTTATCCCGAAGTTACGGTACCAATTTGCCGAGTTCCTTCTCCCGAGTTCTCTCAAGCGCCTTAGAATACTCATCTCGCCCACCTGTGTCGGTTTGCGGTACGGTCAATGTGAAACTGAAGCTTAGAGGCTTTTCCTGGAACCCCTTCCGATTGCTTCGCTCCCGAAGGAGCTCGCGCCACGCCCTTGAATTCCGTGCCCGGATTTGCCAGAGCACCTTCTCCAACGCAGCGACCGGGACTTCCAACACCCGGACAACCTTCCGCGATCCGTCCCCCCATCGCATTTCACACTGGTGCAGGAATATTGACCTGCTTCCCATCAGCTACGCATTTCTGCCTCGCCTTAGGGGCCGACTCACCCTACGCCGATGAACGTTGCGTAGGAAACCTTGGGCTTACGGCGAGGGGGCCTTTCACCCCCTTTATCGCTACTCATGTCAGCATTCGCACTTCCGATACCTCCAGCACGCTTTTCAACGCACCTTCGCAGGCTTACGGAACGCTCTCCTACCATGCACATAAATGTGCATCCGCAGCTTCGGTATATGACTTAGCCCCGTTACATCTTCCGCGCAGGACGACTCGATCAGTGAGCTATTACGCTTTCTTTAAAGGATGGCTGCTTCTAAGCCAACCTCCTGACTGTTTTAGCCTTCCCACTTCGTTTCCCACTTAGTCATATTTGGGGACCTTAGCTGGCGGTCTGGGTTGTTTCCCTCTTGACACCGGACGTTAGCACCCGATGTCTGTCTCCCGTGATTGCACTCTTCGGTATTCGGAGTTTGCTATGGCGAAGTAATCCGCAATGGACCCTTCAACCATGACAGTGCTCTACCCCCGAAGGTGATACACGAGGCACTACCTAAATAGTTTTCGGAGAGAACCAGCTATTTCCAGGTTTGTTTAGCCTTTCACCCCTATCCACAGCTCATCCCCTAACTTTTCAACGTTAGTGGGTTCGGACCTCCAGTACGTGTTACCGCACCTTCATCCTGGCCATGGATAGATCACCTGGTTTCGGGTCTACACCCAGCGACTGAATCGCCCTGTTCGGACTCGCTTTCGCTACGCCTGCCCTAATCGGTTAAGCTCGCCACTGAATGTAAGTCGCTGACCCATTATACAAAAGGTACGCCGTCACCCCTTGCGAGGCTCCGACTGTTTGTATGCATGCGGTTTCAGGATCTGTTTCACTCCCCTCCCGGGGTTCTTTTCGCCTTTCCCTCACGGTACTGGTTCACTATCGGTCGATCACGAGTATTTAGCCTTGGAGGATGGTCCCCCCATCTTCAGACAGGATTTCACGTGTCCCGCCCTACTTGTCGTACACCTAGTTCTTCCTCGCTGTTTTCGCCTACGGGGCTATCACCCACTATGGCCGCACTTTCCAGAGCGTTTGGCTAACAACAAAGATAAAGAGTACAGGCTGGTCCCATTTCGCTCGCCACTACTTTGGGAATCTCGGTTGATTTCTGTTCCTGCGGTTACTTAGATGTTTCAGTTCACCGCGTTCGCTTCACATGGCCTATGTATTCAGCCATGGATGACCCATACGGGCCGGGTTTCCCCATTCGGATATCGGTGGATCAAAGCTCGTTTGCCAGCTCCCCACCGCTTTTCGCAGGCTACCGCGTCCTTCATCGCCTGTGATCGCCAAGGCATCCACCACATGCACTTGTTCGCTTGACCCTATAACGGGTGTGTCTCTTTCGAGTACATCCGCTACAGGTTGAGTATTCGCGTTGTGCCGTATTCCAGGTTCGTCTTTCGATGAACTCAAAAAATACATTGATACAATCACAACCCTGACTCACCTACTCGCACACCCATCTCTAAGTATGCTTTCGTGAATCTCTTTACTACTTCTTCCTGATTGTTAAAGAACGACAGCCGATATCGCGATTGCTATAACCGCATATCTTCACTGACTGGCTCAATCGCCAATGCATAGAACTCAGTTCGCACTGAACGCTAGGCATTGAGGATTGGTGGAGGATGACGGGATCGAACCGACGACCCCCTGCTTGCAAAGCAGGTGCTCTCCCAGCTGAGCTAATCCCCCAGTCACACAGTACACAGGGGGGGTTTGCGATCAGCCACCGCAGACAAGACGCTGGTGGGTCTGGATGGATTCGAACCATCGACCCCCGCCTTATCAAGACGGTGCTCTAACCGACTGAGCTACAGACCCCTGAGCCTGTCTTCAATTAACAGCCGACAAGTGTGAGCGCTCAACTTTGAAGCGCGAAGCTCTGGAAAGGAGGTGATCCAGCCGCACCTTCCGATACGGCTACCTTGTTACGACTTCACCCCAGTCATGAATCCTACCGTGGTGACCGTCCTCCTTGCGGTTAGACTAGCCACTTCTGGTAAAACCCACTCCCATGGTGTGACGGGCGGTGTGTACAAGACCCGGGAACGTATTCACCGCGGCATGCTGATCCGCGATTACTAGCGATTCCAGCTTCACGCAGTCGAGTTGCAGACTGCGATCCGGACTACGATCGGTTTTCTGGGATTGGCTCCACCTCGCGGCTTGGCAACCCTCTGTTCCGACCATTGTATGACGTGTGAAGCCCTACCCATAAGGGCCATGAGGACTTGACGTCATCCCCACCTTCCTCCGGTTTGTCACCGGCAGTCTCCCTAGAGTGCTCTTGCGTAGCAACTAGGGACAAGGGTTGCGCTCGTTGCGGGACTTAACCCAACATCTCACGACACGAGCTGACGACAGCCATGCAGCACCTGTGTTACGGCTCCCTTTCGGGCACCCTCACCTCTCAGCAAGGTTCCGTACATGTCAAGGGTAGGTAAGGTTTTTCGCGTTGCATCGAATTAATCCACATCATCCACCGCTTGTGCGGGTCCCCGTCAATTCCTTTGAGTTTTAATCTTGCGACCGTACTCCCCAGGCGGTCAACTTCACGCGTTAGCTTCGTTACCAAGTCAATGAAGACCCGACAACTAGTTGACATCGTTTAGGGCGTGGACTACCAGGGTATCTAATCCTGTTTGCTCCCCACGCTTTCGTGCATGAGCGTCAGTATTGGCCCAGGGGGCTGCCTTCGCCATCGGTATTCCTCCACATCTCTACGCATTTCACTGCTACACGTGGAATTCTACCCCCCTCTGCCATACTCTAGCCCGCCAGTCACCAATGCAGTTCCCAGGTTAAGCCCGGGGATTTCACATCGGTCTTAGCGAACCGCCTGCGCACGCTTTACGCCCAGTAATTCCGATTAACGCTTGCACCCTACGTATTACCGCGGCTGCTGGCACGTAGTTAGCCGGTGCTTATTCTTCCGGTACCGTCATCCCCCCACCGTATTAGGACGGAGGTTTTCTTTCCGGACAAAAGTGCTTTACAACCCGAAGGCCTTCTTCACACACGCGGCATTGCTGGATCAGGGTTGCCCCCATTGTCCAAAATTCCCCACTGCTGCCTCCCGTAGGAGTCTGGGCCGTGTCTCAGTCCCAGTGTGGCTGGTCGTCCTCTCAGACCAGCTACAGATCGTCGCCTTGGTAGGCCTTTACCCCACCAACTAGCTAATCTGCCATCGGCCGCCCCTTGAGCGCGAGGCCTTTCGGTCCCCCGCTTTCATCCCAAGATCGTATGCGGTATTAATCCGGCTTTCGCCGGGCTATCCCCCACTCCAGGACACGTTCCGATGTATTACTCACCCGTTCGCCACTCGCCGCCAGGGTTGCCCCCGCGCTGCCGTTCGACTTGCATGTGTAAGGCATGCCGCCAGCGTTCAATCTGAGCCAGGATCAAACTCTTCAGTTCAAACCTGTTACTGTTTTTCGGTTGTTTTACCAACCGGTCGCTCACTCAAAATCACTGACGAAAGATCTGATTGCTCAAACCTTCCTCAATTACTTCTGTGTGAGACTCGATTACTTTCGCTATTCGGCGACCCGAAGATCACCGCGCGCCGCCATCGAGCACCCACACTTATCGGCTGTTGATTGTTAAAGAACATCCGCGGGAAGCGCCTTGCTTTCACCACGTTGCTGCGTCAGCAGCAGAGAAACGAGATTATGAAGAACCTTTTTCGTTTCGTCAACCGGTTTTTTTAGCATCGCCTGAAAAACCCTGCTGACTTCACGACCGCGCCGTTTCTGCCGCGGCCCCGTTGCGTCGCACCCAACTGCCTGCTGCTCAACGAGGACGCGAATCTTAGGCCATCCCGCGCCCCGTGACAAGGGTGTGACGCAAAGTTTTTTCAAGGGTCACTTCAAACCGCCAACCACCGGCTGCAGCGGGATCGCGTCCGCCATCGCCGAATAGCCTGCGTCGCTGGGATGGATCTGGTCTCCACTGTCGAACGAGCGTCGCAGGCGCGTCGGATCGGCAGGATCGCGCAGCGCTGCGTCGAAATCCACGACCCCATCGAACGCGCGGCTCGTCCGGATCCATTGATTCACCTCCGCGCGAATCGCCTCGCGCTGCGGCGGCAGCGCCGCCGGCGTCAGCGTTGCGCCGAAAATCCGCACCCCGCGAGCATGCGCCGCCGCAATCACACGCTTGTAGCCCGCGACCAGGCCATCCGCCGTCACCTGCGTATGCGGAGCATCGCAATCCAGCCCGCCATGCGCCGGCATCGCTGCGAAGTTGATGTCATTGATGCCGATCAGCAGAATCACCGTCTTCACGCCCGGCTGAGCCAGCACGTCCCTCCCGAAGCGCGACGCGAGCGCGTCCCCGTAGCAGCTCGAATCCGTCAACAGCCGGTTTCCACTGATCCCCAGATTGACGACCGCCACCGACTTGTCCCCGCTCTGCGCCACCCTTCGCGCCAGCGCATCCGGCCAGCGTCGGTTCTCATTCAGGCTCGAGCGCATCCCATCCGTAATTGAATCGCCAATCGCCGCGACCGTCGACGAAGCAGGCGCCTTGACCTGCACGCCCGTCACCCACGCGAACTGGGTGATCCGTTGCCGGTAAGCGTCGGTGGAGGCGTCGCCGGCATGGTTGCCCGGCATCGACAGATAGTTGACCTGGCTCGACACGCGATGCCACGCGATCAATTTTTGCTCGCGCCCCATAAAGCTGCTGACCGCGTACGGCATTCCGGCTGAAATCGCGACACGGACGGGATCGCTATCGATTTCTCCGCCGGGCGGCACGCTAACGGCCGGCTTTCCGCCGAAAGTCACCCGCGCCTCCGTCCCAATCTGAACGCCCGCGCCGGCACCGGACCGCGCGATCCGCAGCTCTTCGATCACAAGCGGCGCTTTCCCATACGCATTACTTATATGGATGCGTGCGACCTCGCCCGAAAGCGTCGGATACACAATCTGCCGAAGCGTCCGCCCCGCGACGTCAGGCGCCCGGTACAACGGCGGCGGATTGGATATTTGCGGTATCGGCTGGAGCGCCGTCGCCCAGGTGGTGACCCAAGGCGAGTTATCGGCAGCGGAAACGGGAGCCGACGCCAGCAGGAAGGAGGACAGAACCGCGCCACACACGACGGCAAGAGAACGAGTGGTCATTGCGACTGATTGGTGAAGAATGGTTGAGAACACGAGCCGCTCATTGTGCATGATTGCATAGTGCAAACCCCTACCGGTCTATCTCGAAAAATTTATTAACCGACCGGACGGTTGGTTTATACTGCCGAACACACACTTACTCATGACGAGAGCGTTCATATGTACACGCAATCCCTCGACATCCCCGGCAATGTCGCCCCGCTCGACGCGGCCGCCAGTTCGCCCGAGCAGGCCCGTTTCGACGCAGTCATGGCCGCCGACGGCAAGATCGAGCCGCAAGACTGGATGCCCGACGCGTACCGCAAGACGCTGGTCCGTCAAATCTCACAGCACGCGCACTCGGAAATCGTCGGCATGCTGCCGGAAGGGAATTGGATCACGCGCGCGCCGAGCCTGAAGCGCAAGGCGATCCTGCTCGCCAAGGTGCAGGACGAAGGCGGCCACGGCCTCTATCTGTATAGCGCGGCCGAAACGCTCGGCGTCACGCGCGACCAGATGATCGACGGGCTGCACTCCGGCAAGGCGAAGTACTCGAGCATCTTCAATTACCCGACGCCGACCTGGGCGGACGTCGGCGTGATCGGCTGGCTGGTCGACGGCGCGGCGATCATGAACCAGATTCCGCTGTGCCGCTGCACGTACGGTCCGTATGCGCGCGCAATGATCCGCATCTGCAAGGAAGAGTCGTTCCACCAACGCCAGGGCTTCGACGCGTTGCTCGCGATGATGAAAGGCACCGACGCGCAGCGCGAGCTGGTCCAGCAGGCCGTGAACCGCTGGTGGTATCCGGTGCTGATGATGTTCGGCCCGAGCGACAAGGATTCCGTCCACAGCAACCAGTCGGCCAAGTGGGGCATCAAGCGCATCACGAACGACGACCTGCGTCAGAAATTCGTCGACGCGACCGTCGAGCAGGCGAAGGTGCTAGGCGTCACGCTGCCGGACCCGAATCTGAAGTGGAACGAAGAACGCGCCCACTACGATTACAGCGACCTCGACTGGGATGAGTTCTGGCGCGTCGTCAACGGCGACGGCCCGTGCAACAAGGAACGCCTCGCCACGCGCGTGAAGGCGCACAACGACGGCGCCTGGGTCCGCGAAGCCGCCCTTGCCCATGCCGAAAAACAGCGCCAGCGCGCGCAGCAACACGCCGCCTGAGTGGCGCCCCGAATCTGGAAGGACTGGAAGGAGATAGCAATGAACAAGGAATGGCCGATCTGGGAAGTCTTCGTGCGCAGCAAGCAGGGACTCGACCACAAGCATTGCGGCAGCCTGCACGCGTCGGACGCGTCGATGGCGCTGCGCATGGCGCGCGACGTCTACACGCGCCGGCAGGAAGGCGTGAGCATCTGGGTGGTGCCGTCGTCGGCGATTACGGCATCGGCGCCTGACGACAAGGCAGAACTGTTCGAACCGGCGGCGGACAAGATCTATCGCCATCCGACGTTCTATCAGCTGCCCGACGAAGTCAACCACATGTAAGCGCGAGTCATGGATATCACACCCCAACACCTCGCCTACGTGCTGCGCCTCGCCGACACTGCGCTGATCCTCGGTCAGCGCAACGCGGAATGGTGCGGCCACGGCCCGATTCTCGAAGAAGACATCGCGCTGTCGAACATGAGCCTCGACCTGGTCGGCCAGGCGCGCCTGCTGTATACGCACGCCGCCGATCTGGAAAAGACGCTGACCGGCCAGAGCCGCACGGAAGACGACTACGCGTTCTTCCGCGCCGAGCGCGAGTTCGCGAACTACACGCTTGCCGAGCTGCCGCATGTCGGGCCGCTTGCGGGCACGGCGCGCGCTGACAAGGACTACGCGGTCACGATCGTTCGCAACTTCCTGTACTCGACGCTGATGCTGCACGTGTGGTCGGCGTTGACGGGTTCGTCGGACGAACAGCTGGCCGCCATCGCTGCCAAGTCGATCAAAGAAACGCAGTATCACGTGCATCACTCACACGAGTGGCTCGTGCGTTTCGGCGACGGCACGGACGAATCCCATGCCCGCGCACAAGCTGCGCTCGACTATCTGATGCCGTACACGCGCGAATTTTTTAGCGCCGACGCGACAGAAGACGCGATCGCCGCTGCCGGCGTCGGCCCGAAGACGTCCGAAATTGAAGCTGTGTGGCTCGAAGACCTGCACGCCGCGCTCGACGAAGCGACACTGAAACTTCCCGAGCCCGTCAAGCACATCACGACGGGCAAGCACGGCGAGCATTCGGAGCACATGGGCTTCCTGCTTGCCGAAATGCAAAGCCTCGCGCGCCAGCATCCGGGCGCAAGCTGGTAATCCGTCGATCCAACAGGTGAAACCCACGATGATGTCGACCGCTCAAACAGCCGCCGTTGCACCGGATCACGCGCTCGCCCAGGCGTGGGCGGTTCTCGAAGCCGTGCCCGACCCGGAAATCCCTGTCGTGTCGATTCGCGAACTGGGCATTTTGCGTGACGTGCGCCACGCCTCCGATGGCGCGCTCGAAGTCGTCATCACGCCGACTTACTCGGGTTGCCCGGCGATGTCGCAGATCGCGGAAGACATCGGTCATGCGCTCGACGCGGCGGGTTTCACGCCGTATCGCGTGGCAACCGTGCTCGCGCCCGCCTGGACCACCGACTGGATCACCGACGACGCCCGCGACAAGCTGCGCGCCTACGGCATCGCGCCGCCAACGGGCAACTGCGGCAGCGGCGAGCCCACCGCGAACGCTGGATCGAAAGAGAAAGTGATCCGCTTCGTCCCGCGCTCGCTGCCCGCGCCTGCCTGCCCGCGTTGCGGCTCGAAGCACACCGAACGCCTCGCGCAATTTGGCTCGACAGCCTGCAAGGCGCTGTACCGCTGCGTCGACTGCCGCGAACCCTTCGACTATTTCAAACCGTACTGATATGGCTACCCCGCAATTTCATCCGCTGCGCATCCGGGAAGTGCGGCCCGAAACCGCCGATGCGGTCTCCGTCGCCTTCGAAGTCCCCGCCGAACTGCGCGAGCAGTATCGCTTCACGCAGGGCCAGTTCGTCACGCTGAAGACGCATATCGACGGCGAGGAAACACGCCGTTCGTATTCGATCTGTGTCGGCGTCACCGATTACGACCGCGACGGCGAGTTGCGCATCGGCATCAAGCGCGTGCGCGGCGGCCGCTTCTCGAACTTCGCGTTCGATACGCTGCAACCCGGTCACACGCTCGAAGTGATGACGCCCGACGGCCGCTTCTTCACGCACCTGAACGCCGATCACGGCAAGCAGTACGTCGCGTTCTCGGGTGGCTCGGGCATCACGCCCGTGCTGGCAATCATCAAGACGACGCTCGAAATCGAGCCGCGCAGCACGTTCACGCTGATCTACGGCAACCGCAGCGTCGATCAGATCATGTTCGCCGAAGAGCTCGAAGACCTGAAGAACCGGTTCATGAACCGCTTCGTGCTGTATCACGTGCTATCCGACGATATCCAGGACGTCGAGCTGTTCAACGGCGTGCTCGACCAGGCGAAGTGCGAGTCGTTCCTCGAGACGCTCGTGCCTGTGGACTCGATCGACGAAGCCTTCATCTGCGGCCCCGGGCCGATGATGGACGCCGCCGAAGCCGCGCTGAAGACAGCGGGCGTGCCGCAGGCGAAGGTACACGTCGAGCGTTTCGGCACGCCGCTGCCGCAGGCCGGTGTGCCCACCGTGGAAATTACCGACGACACGCCGGCCGCCGACCTCGAAATCGTCCTCGACGGCAAGAAGCGCAAGCTGCGGCTGCCGTATCAGGGCTTGAGCGTGCTCGACGTCGGCCTGCGCGCCGGACTGGCGCTGCCGTATGCGTGCAAGGGCGGCGTCTGCTGCACGTGCCGCGCGAAGGTGCTCGAAGGCGAAGTGAAGATGGAAAAGAACTACACGCTGGAAGAGCACGAAATCCGCGACGGCTACGTGCTGACCTGCCAGTGCCATCCGGTCAGCGACAAGGTCGTGGTCAGCTACGACGAACGCTGATGCCCGCATGGCGCAGTGCGCCATGCACCGAACGTGCGCATCGTCGCTTTCGGCACACACGCGATCCGCTTACACTAGGGGCCGCTCGTCAGGGGAAACGCATTCCTCGGACGGGCGGCCTTTTCCGTTACCTGACCGAACTGCGTGCTCGAACTGCGCTTCGCATTGCGCCCGAAGCGCGCGAGAACCGCCCGTCAATGACCATGAGCACGATCCATATCACCAATGGCGACGTCGCCGCCGATTCTCTGCGCAAGGCGCTCGACCAGGCGCGCCGCACGGATATCGTGCTGCCCCTGCGCGACGATCTGGCAGTCGGCCCGTTGCAAGGCATCGACGACACGCCGCAGGTACGCGCCGACTTCTGGGGAGGCGTCATCGGCGACACCGCGCGCGATTTTCTCGCCGAGCTAGAACAGCAGGCGGACGAGCTGAAAGCAGTGGTCGACGGTACGACCCATGTGGTCGTGTGGCACGGCCAGAGCGCCGCCGATCAGCTGACGCTGCGCCGCGTGTGCTTCCATCTGCGCGAGATGCCGCAGCGACTCAACGAAGTGCGTCTGTCGATCGACGAACTGACGGGCGATGCAAGCGCCCCGCTACACCGCCCCGATCGCGCGACCTCCGTCGGCATGTTCGCGCCCGATCTGCTGCAAAAACGCCTGCCCGGCGTTGCGCCGATTTCGGTGCTGCGCATCGGCAGGCTTGCGCTCGAATGGCAGGAAGTGAAAGTCGTCGACGCCGAGCTGCGCCGCTGGCACGACAATACCTTTACGACTGGCACGTTCGCCGAACTGGACGCGCTGATCCTTGAACACGCCGTCGAAGGCTGGCAGCCCGCCGGGCGCGTTGCCGCTTGCGTGATGGCGGCGGATAACGGCTTGCTGGTCAGCGACAGCCTCGTGCTGTGGCGACTGCGCGAGCTGGCGGCCGCTGGCCAGTTGCAGTTGCGCGGCGACGCGGATCACTGGCGTTCGCTAGAAATGCACGTCACGCGCACAACCCTTTCTCCCGTATAAGACCAACCAGAATAATCATGGCCCGTACACGAGCCCCAGACCATGAAAGCCAGCGCGACCAGATCCTCGATCTGGCCGCCGAAAAATTCGCTCAAACGAGCTATCCCAGCACGTCGATGGCCGATCTGGCCGCGGCGAGCGGCACGTCGAAAGCGCGCCTTTATCACTATTACGAGAGCAAGGAAGCGATTCTCTTCGACCTGCTCGACCGCTACACGAAGCGACTGATGCTGATCATCGCCGAGGTCGAAGGCGCGAGCCAGCGGCGCGGACTCACCGAGCGCGAAACCTTCGCCGAGCTGATCCGCGCGTTCCTTTCCGAGTACGAGACGTCGCACAGCCGGCACGTTGCGCTGTTGAACGACGTCAAATATCTGGTCGAAGCGCAGCGCGAGATCATCCTGAACCGTCAGCGCGACGTGGTCGCCGCGTTCGCGCGGCAACTGGCGCGCGCGTACCCCGAGAGCGTGGCGCGCGAAAACCAGACCGCCCTCACGATGATGGTGTTCGGGATGATCAACTGGACGTTCACCTGGCTGAAGCCGGGCGGCCCGATGGGCTATCGGGAATTCGCGGAACAGGTGGTCGCGATGGTGGATCATGGGCTGACCGTGCGTGCATCGGATGATGGCGCTGGCGGTCACTGAGGTCCGCGCCGCCACGCACCCGGCCTCGAATGGATGCCGTCACGCAGCAATTACCGTGCCGTCGTTGTGACAAGACGACGCAGCCACGGCGCGCGACCGCCTCATATATTTTCCTTGAAAATCAATAATATAAGAGTCATCGCGCACAATTTTAGACCTTGTCCTCGACTTGACTCAGGGTTTTCCCCAGTGAGACTTCGGGTTTTCCATTAGAATGCTTGTTGCGGCGCATCATGCCGCATAGCTAAAAGGAGAACCCACCATGAATCTGCAAACCGTCCGCGCCGCCGAGCCGATCGTTGTCGATCGCTTGCTGAACGTCGCCGGCCGCGCGCCTGTTCTGATCCGGGAACTCAGCGAGAAAGACCGCGAGCGTCTGCTCGCTCACTTCCTTGAACTCGACGAAGACGATCGCCTGCTGCGCTTTGGTCAGGTCACGCCTGATCACGTCATCGAAAACTACGTTCGCATGCTGGATTTCAGCCGCGACACCGTGTTCGGCGTGTTCGACCGTCATCTGGAACTGGTCGGAGTCGGCCATCTGGCCTATCTGCCGGCTGAAGGCGATACGCGTACCGCTGAATTCGGCGTGTCGGTGTCGGAAAGCGTGCGGGGTCAGGGAATCGGCACGAAGCTCTTCGAGCGCGCCGCCATCCGCAGCCGCAACACGCACGTCACGACGCTGTACATCCACTGCCTGTCGCGCAACACGACGATGATGCACATCGCCAAGAAGGCCGGCATGAAGATCGAATATGCGTACGGTGAAGCGGACGCCTATCTGACGCTCTCGCCCGCGGATCAGAACAGCATCATCTCTGAGATGCTGCAGGAACAGGCCGCCGTGTTCGACTATGTGCTCAAGCGCCAGGCGCGCAACACGTCGAAGCTGATCGAATCGTTCATTCCGACCGCGATCGCCGCGTAAGCTTCAGGGCAAAAAACATCGCCAAAGGGCGGCTCTTCACCGAGCCGCCCTTTTCTTTTGCGCATCACACTCGTTGTCAAAGCGGCAGCGCGGTCGTCTCCTTGAACTTCTCCAGTGAAAAGCTCGACTTCACGTCGATCACCGACGGATGCCGCAGCAACTGGTCCTGCACGAACCGCGAAAAGTGCGCCATGTCGCGCACCTGCACGCGCAGCAGATAGTCCATGTCGCCCGTCATCGCGTAGCACGCGACTACTTCCGGCCAGCCCTGTACCGCCACGCGGAACAGTTCCGAATGCGTCGCGCCCGCACGCCCCGGCGTGCCGTCCGCGCGTGCGCTGAGCGCCGGGCCGCCGCGCTTCTCCAGCCGCACATTGACGTAAGCGAGCAGATCGAGCCCGAGCATCTGCGAGTCCAGCAGCGCGACATAACCGCGAATCACGCCGATTTCCTCCAGCCTGCGGATGCGCCGCAAGCACGGACTCGGCGACAGGTTCACCCGCTCGGCGATCTCCTGATTCGACAGCCGCCCGTTTTCCTGAAGAATCGCGAGAATGCGCCGGTCGATCGCGTCTATCTCAATTTGAGCCATGTTCTGCCGTCCAATACGAATCAAGCGCCAGAAAATAGCGCAAGCGTAGTGTTCGCCGATTAACTTCGCAAGTTTTCTTCCCAAGCCGGCAACTACACTGTTCTTCATCAGATCGCGCGATGCGCCCCGCACACAGTCGAGGAGACAGACATGAAAGTTTCTACCTGGGAGAATCCCGTCGGCACCGACGGCTTCGAGTTCATCGAATACACCGCGCCGGACCCCGTCGCGCTCGGCAAGCTGTTCGAGAGCATGGGTTTCACGGCCATCGCGAAGCATCGCCACAAGAACGTGACGCTGTACCGTCAAGGCGAGATCAACTTCATCGTCAATGGCGAGCCCGATTCGTTTGCGCAGCGCTTCGCGCGTCTGCACGGCCCGTCGATCTGCGCGATCGCGTTCCGCGTGCAGGACGCGGCAAAGGCCTACCAGCGCGCGCTCGAACTCGGCGCCTGGGGCTTCGACAACAAGACGGGCCCGATGGAGCTGAACATTCCGGCCATCAAGGGGATTGGCGATTCGCTGATCTATTTCGTCGACCGCTGGCGCGGCAAGAACGGCGCGGCGCCTAACAGCGTCGGCGACATCAACATCTATGACGTCGACTTTGAACCGATTCCGGGCGCGAACCCGAATCCCGTCGGCCACGGCCTCACCTATATCGATCACCTGACGCACAACGTCCATCGCGGACGCATGCAGGAGTGGGCCGAGTTCTACGAGCGACTGTTCAATTTCCGCGAAGTGCGCTACTTCGATATCGAAGGCAAGGTGACGGGCGTCAAGTCGAAGGCGATGACGTCGCCGTGCGGCAAGATCCGCATTCCGATCAACGAGGAAGGTTCGGAAACGGCGGGCCAGATCCAGGAATATCTCGACGCGTATCACGGCGAAGGGATCCAGCATATCGCGCTCGGCACGAACGACATTTACGCGACGGTCGACGGCCTGCGCGGCGCGAACATTTCGCTGCTCGATACGATCGACACGTACTACGAACTCGTCGATCGCCGCGTGCCGAATCACGGCGAGCCGCTGGACGAACTGCGCAAGCGCAAGATTCTGATCGACGGCGCGCGCGAAGACCTGCTGCTGCAGATCTTCACCGAGAACCAGATCGGACCGATCTTCTTCGAGATCATCCAGCGCAAGGGCAACCAGGGTTTCGGCGAGGGTAACTTCAAGGCGCTGTTCGAATCGATCGAACTGGATCAGATTCGTCGCGGTGTCGTGCAGGACAAGACCTGACCCGTTGCGAAAGAGTTAGCGCCAAATAAGAAAAGGCGAGGAATCGTACGATCCTCGCCTTTTGCATTTTGAGAACCGGCTTTTCTCTCCCTCAACCGGTTCTCATCTGTTCATACGCCGCGGATGATCAGCCGATCACCCGCCAGAGCGCGTCAGCCACGCCGCTCCGTGTCGTCGGACTCGCGCCGCTGGTTCACGGCGACCGTTGTCGCGGCGACCTGCGTGGTGCGCGTGACGGCATTCGCGAGCGCATTGGCGCTATTGGGGCGCATCGGCGCGCTCATCGCGAAGAATGCTGCCGAGACCATCAGGAAGGTCTGGATGTGTTTCGTGTTCATGCGTACTCCTTTTTCGACTGCACAGCGAAGCTCCGCCGCATGCGGAACGTTGCGATTCATGCAGATGGGGAGTTTAGACCGACATTTCAAGCCCAGTTCCGCACGTTGCAAGCTTTTACACCCTGTAACAGCGGCAAACGAAAAAGCTCGCGCGCGGTCATACGAATGACATTTTGTTCGTGTCCCGTCGCGCATCGTGGTGTTTCCGACGATAGGCGGCGGGTTTTCACCAGTGCTACCATCGAACGAAAGCCGTCAACATGGCGACCCCGGCCGAAGCATTCACAAGATGCCGAGGCCAAGCAGATTTTGGTGATCCCAAACTGGGTGGAGGAGTACACATAATGAATGCCCCGCTAGACGCCGGTCAGCGAGCCTCGCTCGAAGCCGCGCTGACTTCCGTCACGCTCGACGACAAATACACGCTTGAACGCGGCCGCGCGTACATGAGCGGCATCCAGGCATTGGTCCGCCTGCCGATGCTGCAACAGGAACGCGACCAGGCCGCCGGGCTCAATACAGCCGGGTTCATCTCGGGCTATCGCGGATCGCCGCTCGGCGGTCTCGACCTGTCGCTGTGGAAGGCGAAGAAGCATCTCGCCGCGCACCAGGTCGTGTTCCAGCCAGGCGTCAACGAAGACCTCGCCGCCACCGCCGTGTGGGGCTCGCAGCAGGTCAATCTCTACCCAAGCGCCAAATACGACGGCGTGTTCTCAATGTGGTACGGCAAGGGTCCCGGCGTCGACCGTTCGGGCGACGTGTTCAAGCACGGCAACTCGGCCGGCTCGTCGCCACATGGCGGCGTCCTCGTGCTCGCCGGCGACGATCACGCCGCCAAGTCGTCGACGCTCGCGCACCAGTCCGAGCATCTGTTCAAGGCATGCGGCCTGCCAGTGCTGTTTCCGTCGAACGTGCAGGAATATCTCGACTTCGGCCTGCACGGCTGGGCGATGAGCCGTTACTCCGGCCTGTGGGTCGCGATGAAGTGCGTGACCGACGTGGTCGAATCATCGGCTTCCGTCGACATCGATCCGCATCGCACGCAAATCATTCTGCCCACCGACTTCGCGATGCCCGAAGGCGGTCTCAACATTCGCTGGCCCGATCCGCCGCTCGTGCAGGAAGCGCGTCTGCTCGACTACAAGTGGTACGCCGCGCTGGCCTATGTGCGCGCCAACAAGCTCGATCGCATCGAGATCGATTCGCCACATGCGCGCTTCGGCATCATGACGGGCGGCAAGGCGTATCTCGATGTGCGCCAGGCGCTGACCGATCTCGGCCTCGACGACGAAACGTGCTCGCGCATCGGCATCCGGCTGTACAAGGTCGGCTGCGTGTGGCCGCTCGAAGCGCAAGGCGCGCATGCCTTCGCGCGCGGCCTCGAAGAGATTCTGGTGGTCGAAGAAAAGCGCCAGATTCTCGAATACGCGATCAAGGAAGAACTGTACAACTGGCCCGACGCGCAGCGTCCGCGCGTGTTCGGCAAGTTCGACGAGAAGGACGGCGCAGGCGGCGAATGGTCGGTCCCGATGGGCAACTGGCTGCTGCCCGCGCACTATGAACTCTCACCCGCGCTGATCGCGAAGGCGATTGCAACGCGGCTCGACAAGTTCGACCTGCCGTCCGACGTGCGCGCGCGCATCGCCACGCGCATCGCAGTGATCGAAGCGAAGGAAAAGGCGCTCGCGCGCCCGCGCGTTCAGGCGGAGCGCAAGCCGTGGTTCTGCTCCGGCTGTCCGCACAACACGTCGACGAATGTGCCGGAAGGCTCGCGCGCGATGGCGGGCATCGGCTGCCACTACATGACCGTGTGGATGGACCGCAGCACCAGCACGTTCAGCCAGATGGGCGGCGAAGGCGTCGCGTGGGTCGGCCAGGCGCCGTTCACCAACGACAAGCACGTGTTCGCCAATCTCGGTGACGGCACGTACTTCCATTCGGGCCTGCTCGCGATTCGCGCGGCGATCGCGTCGAAGGCGAACATCACGTACAAGATTCTCTACAACGACGCTGTCGCGATGACGGGCGGCCAGCCCGTCGACGGCGTGCTGACGGTGCCGCAGATCACCCATCAGCTCGCCGCCGAAGGCGCGAAGAAGATCGTGATCGTCACCGACGAGCCGGAGAAGTACAACGCGAACGTCGGTCTTGCGCCCGGCATCACGATTCACCATCGCGACCAGCTCGACGACGTGCAGCGCGAACTGCGCGAGATCGAAGGCACGACGATCCTGATCTACGACCAGACCTGTGCGACCGAGAAGCGCCGCCGTCGGAAACGCGGCGCGTATCCGGACCCGGCGAAGCGAGTCGTCATCAACGAGGCGGTCTGCGAAGGCTGCGGCGATTGCTCGGTGCAGTCGAACTGCCTGTCCGTCGAGCCGCTCGAAACCGAGTACGGCACGAAGCGGCAGATCAACCAGTCGACCTGCAACAAGGACTACTCGTGTCTGAAGGGCTTCTGCCCGAGCTTCGTGACGGTCGAAGGCGGGCAATTGCGCAAGCCGCAGGCGTCGGGTGTCGCGGGCGACGCGATGCCGCCGGTTCCCGATCCCGAAGTCCCCGCCATCGCGAAGCCGTATGGCGTGCTGGTGACGGGCGTCGGCGGCACGGGTGTCGTGACGATCGGCGCGCTGCTCGGCATGGCTGCGCACCTCGAAAGCAAGGGTGTCACCGTGCTCGACGTAACAGGCCTCGCACAAAAGGGCGGCGCCGTGATGAGCCACGTGCAGATCGCGAACCAGCCCGCCGACATCCACGCGACGCGTATCGCGATGGGTGAAGCGAGCCTGGTGATCGGCTGCGACTCGCTCGTGACGGCCAGCGACGAATGCGTGTCGCGGATGCAGGCCGGTCAAACACACGTCGTGCTGAACAGCGCGCCGACGCCGACCGCGGAGTTCATCAAGAACCCGAACTGGCGCTTCCCCGGCGCGAACGCGGATGCGGACGTGCGCGCGGCAGCGGGCGACGAGCAAGTCGCCGCCGTCGACGCGAATCACTTCGCGGTTGCACTGCTCGGCGACGCGATCTACACGAACCCGTTCGTGCTCGGCTACGCATGGCAGAAGGGTTGGCTGCCGCTCACGCATGAGTCGCTGGTTCGCGCGATCGAGCTGAACGCAGTGCAGGTCGAGAAGAATCTCGCGGCGTTCGAATGGGGCCGTCGCGCGGCTCACGATCTGGCCGCCGTGCGCAAGCTCGCGCAGATGCAAGATCGTATCGATGATGGCAACACGGCGAATGCCGCGAGCAGCAAGATCGTTTCGCTGCATACGCCGAAGGCGCTCGATACGCTGATCGACAAGCGCGCGCAGTATCTCGCTGCGTACCAGAACGAAGCGTACGCGACGCGTTACCGCAAGCTGATCGAAACGGTGCGCGCCGCAGAAACGAAGCTCGACACCTTCGACGGTCAAATGCCGTTGACGGAAGCCGTCGCGAAGAACCTGCACAAGCTGATGGCGTACAAGGACGAGTACGAAGTGGCGCGTCTCTATTCGGACCCGGCGTTCGTCGAGAAGCTGAAGGCGAATTTCGAGGGCGACTGGAAGCTTAAGTTCCACCTCGCGCCGCCGGCCACGTCGAAGAAGGACGCACATGGGCATCTGGTGAAGAAGCAGTACGGTCCGTGGATGCTCAACGCGATGCACGTGCTCGCGAAGATGAAGTTCCTGCGCGGCACGGCGCTCGATGTGTTCGGCAAGACGGAAGAGCGTCGCACTGAACGGGCGCTAATCGTCGAGTATGAGACGCTGGTGCATGAACTGGTCGGCGGGCTAACGGCGGAGAAGCGCGCGCTGGCCGTCGAGCTGGCGAATCTGCCGGATGGGATTCGCGGTTATGGCCACGTCAAGGAGAACAACCTGAAGGGCGTGCGGGCGAAGTGGGCGTCGCTGCTCGCGAAGTGGCGCGCGCCGATGGGTGGGGTTGAGCGGCACGTCGCCTGACCTTCTGTCACTCCCGAAGTACAAAGGGCACCTCGCGGTGCCCTTTTTTATCTCATCAACGAACGAAGCTTACTTCGCGACGTTGCGTTCCACGTTGGCATTCGCCGATGCGACGGCCGTCATGTTGATGATCCGGCGCACCGTCGCTGCCGGCGTCAGGATGTGCACCGGCTTGGCCGCGCCGAGCAGGAACGGACCGACCGTCACGCCTTCGCCGCCGATCATCTTCAGCAGGTTGTACGTGATGTTCGCCGCTTCGACGTTCGGCATGATCAGCAGGTTCGCTTCGCCCGTCAGCGTCGTGCCGGGGAACGCGGCCTTGCGCACCGCTTCCGACAGCGCGGCGTCGCCGTGCATTTCGCCGTCCACTTCGAGATGCGGCGCGCGTTCTGCGATCAGCTTGCGCGCAGCCGCCATGCGTGCCGAAGACGACGACGGGACGCTGCCGAAGTTCGAGTTCGACAGCAGCGCGACCTTCGGCGCGATGCCGAACTTCTCGATCTCGCGCGCAGCGAGGATCGTCATGTCGGCGAGCTGTTCGGCTGTCGGCACTTCGTTCACGTAGGTGTCGCTGATGAAGAGGTTGCGGCCCGGCAGCATCAGCAGGTTCATCGCGGCGAAGTTGTCGACATGCGCCGCCTTGCCCAGCACCTGCTCGACGAACTTCAGATGTTCGTGATACGTGTCGATCAGACCGCAGATCATGCCGTCCGCGTCGCCGAGATGCACGAGAATCGCGCCGATCAGCGTGTTGAACTTGCGCATCGCGGCCTTCGCGACTTCTGGCGTGACGCCTTCGCGTGCGCCGATCTCGTGATACGCCTGCCAGCTCTTCTGATAACGCGGATCGTCTTCCGGATTGACGATCTCGACATCTTCGCCGCACTTGAGCTTCGAGCCCATCTTCTTCAGACGCATCTCGATCACGCTCGGGCGGCCGACCAGAATCGGCTTCGCGATCTTTTCGAGCAACACGAATTGCGCAGCGCGCAGCACGCGTTCGTCCTCGCCTTCCGCGAACACGATGCGCGCCGGTTGCGCCTTCGCTGCCGCAAACACCGGGCGCATCACCATGCCCGTGCGGTAGACGGTCGCGCCGAGCTGCTCACGGTACGCGTCCATGTCCTGAATCGGACGCGTCGCGACGCCCGAATCCATCGCGGCCTGCGCAACGGCGGGCGCGATCTTGATGATCAGACGCGGATCGAACGGCTTCGGAATCAGGTAGTCGGGGCCGAATTCGAGCGAGTGACCTTCGTACGCCTTCGCGACTTCATCGCCCTGATCGGTTTCTTCCGCGAGTTCGGCGATCGCGCGCACGCACGCAAGCTTCATTTCTTCCGTGATCGTCGTTGCGCCAACATCCAGCGCACCACGGAAGATGAACGGGAAGCACAGCACGTTGTTGACCTGGTTCGGATAGTCCGAACGGCCCGTCGCGACGATGCAGTCCGGCCGTACCTTCTTCGCTTCTTCGGGGCGGATTTCCGGCTCCGGGTTCGCGAGCGCGAGGATCAGCGGCTGCGTGCCCATCTCCTTGACCATTTCCGGCTTCAGCACGCCCGCGCTCGAGCAGCCGAGGAACACGTCCGCGCCCTTGATCGCGTCAGCCAGCGTGCGCGCTTCGGTGTTCGCCGCGTAGCGTTCCTTCGACGGGTCCAGGTTGCCGCGGCCTTCGTAGATCACGCCCTTCGAATCGACGACGAGCACGTTCTTCTTCGACAGTCCCAGATTCACGAGCAGGTCCAGACAGGCGATTGCCGCCGCGCCCGCACCCGAGCACACCAGCGTGACCTCTTCGAGCTTCTTGCCGACCACTTTCAGGCCGTTGAGAATCGCCGCCGACGCGATGATCGCCGTGCCGTGCTGGTCGTCGTGGAAAACGGGAATCTTCATGCGCTCGCGCAGCTTCTTCTCGATGTAGAAGCATTCGGGCGCCTTGATGTCTTCGAGGTTGATGCCGCCGAGCGTCGGCTCCAGCATCGCGATCGCGTCGACGAGTTTGTCGGGATCGGACTCGCTCAGCTCGATATCGAACACGTCGATGCCGGCGAACTTCTTGAAGAGACAGCCCTTGCCTTCCATCACCGGCTTCGCGGCGAGCGGCCCGATGTTGCCGAGACCCAGCACGGCCGTGCCATTCGTGATCACGCCGACGAGGTTGCCGCGCGACGTGTACTTCTGCGCGTCGAGGGGCTCGTCGAAGATGGCCATGCACGCGGCTGCGACACCCGGCGAATACGCCAGTGACAGATCCAGCTGGTTCGAAAGCGGCTTGGTCGGGGTGACCGAAATCTTGCCAGGTTTCGGGTTCTGGTGATATGCGAGAGCGCTTTGCTTCAGTTGTTCGTCCATTTTCTAACCTGCGAGACGTTGATAATTGGGCCCGGCTCAATGTCACGTGCTGCGCTGGCCAATGTCGACGGGTTGCTCGACGGCGGCGATTCTCGCGTGCGCCGGTTAGGCGCGGCGTCAAACCTCAGCGGAAAGCAAACGACGCTGAGCTTTTTCGGGCCGACCAGTGTACACCCCGGATGCGACGGTTCAGAGTAGGTTTTGTACCGGATGGATAAGCCGCAGCCGCGCCAGTGCTTGCTGCAGCGCCGCATGGAAACACTTCCATCCCGCCCGCCGCCGCATGGCGGCAAGGCCTCAATCGAGCATTGCGCCGCGGCGTTCCGGGATCAGAAAGAGCGTCGCGAGAATATCGAGGAGATAGATTGAAGCGAGCGCGCCGAGCGCCGCCGCGAACGAAAATCGCGCGGCCAGCGCGCCGACGGCAACCGGCCCGAACCCGCCAACCGCGCGGCCGATGTTGAACAACACGTTCTGCGCGGTGGCGCGGGCGTCGGTCGGATACAGCTCGGAGATCAACGCGCCATAGCCGCCAATCATCCCGTTCACGAACATACCCATCACCGCGCCGCCAATCAGCAGCGCGAACGGCGTGCTCAGTTGCGAGTAGACGAACACCATCACCACGGCGCCCGCCTGATAGAACAGGAACGCGGGCTTGCGGCCGAAGCGGTCAGCCGCGACGCCGAACAGCCAGATGCCGGCAGCCATGCCGAGCACCGTGACGGCCGTCCATAGGCCGGAGCGGGTCAGCGAGTAGCCGAAGGTTTTCGACAGATAAGTGGGTAGCCAGATCATCAGGCCGTAATAGCCGAAGTTTTGCACCGAGCAGAGAATCGTGACGCCCAGGCTTGCGCGGGTCGTGCGGGCGTCGGCGACGAGCAGTTTCATCGGTGCCTTGCGCATGCCGCGCGCGACGCGCTCGGTGAAAAGCGCCGGTTCCTCGACGCGCCGCCGCACGAAGAACGATACGACGGCCGGAAGCAGCCCGAGCGCGAACATCCCGCGCCAACCGATCACGGGCAGCAGCAAAGGCGTAAGCAGCGCCGCCGCCAGCACACCCAGCTGCCAGCCAAGCCCGACATACGACGACACGCGCGCCCGCTGTGCCGCCGGCCAAGCCTCCGCAACGAGCGTCATGCCGATGCCGAACTCGCCGCCCAGCCCGATGCCCGCGATCGTCCGGTACGCGAGCAGATCGCCGTAGCCTTGCGCGAGCGCGCACAGGCCGGTGAATACAGCGAAGATGAGAATCGTCCACGTGAGCATGCGCACGCGGCCGAAGTAATCGCTCAAGACGCCGAAAATCACGCCGCCCGCGACTGCGTCGACCAACGTCCACGTCACCAGCGACCCGGCTTGCGTCGATGAAAGGTGCAGGTCGGCAGCGATGACGGGCAGCATGAAGCCGAGGATCAGCAGGTCGAAGCCGTCCATCGCGTAGCCAAGCACCGACGCGATCAGCGCGCGGGCCGCATAGCCGGGACGGACGTCCTGCGCGGCCTGGGTCGTAGGAGGGGCGATGTTCATGGGTGGCAACCTTGCAGCAGACGTGAGCAGAAGGCCATCCGAAGGCCGTCTGTGAAAATTTGCCGTGAGTGTAAAGGCGCCAGATTGGCGTCACAACCTGGCCAGAATGCATAGGCGAAACGCACGTCCGGCTGCCGCGCCTACCCGCTTTTGCCGCCTTCCGCCCTGGGAACAATCCGAATCGGGTAAAATATCGGGCTACGCGCGCAGCAAACCGGCCTGTTTCTCAACTCGTCCGGCATGTTTCGCCCACCAGGCGCGAAACGTTACGCCTGCTGCGCCACAGGGCCCCGCGCCCGCCCTCCAAGCTCACCACACCGAAGGATTCGCCCATGACAGGCTTCGATCGCCAGACGATCTCCGACACGACCGCCAAAATGCTGCTGGAAGTCCAGGCAGTGCATTTCAACGCGGAAAAACCGTACATCTTCACTTCCGGCTGGGCGAGCCCGGTATATATCGACTGCCGCAAGTTGATTTCGTATCCGCGCGTGCGCCGCGGCCTGATGGAAATGGCAGAAGCGACGATTCTGCGCGACGTCGGCTACGAGCAGATCGACGCCGTCGCCGGCGGTGAAACGGCGGGCATTCCGTTCGCCGCCTGGCTGTCGGACCGCCTGATGGTGCCGATGCAATACGTGCGCAAGAAGCCGAAGGGTTTCGGCCGCAATGCGCAGATCGAAGGTCTGTTGACGGAAGGTCAGCGCGTGCTGCTGGTCGAAGATCTGACCACCGACAGCCGCAGCAAGATCAACTTCATCAACGCGCTGCGCACGGCGGGCGCGCAGGTGAATCACTGCTTCGTGCTGTTCCACTACAACATCTTCAAGGAAAGCGTGTCGGTGCTGAAGGATATCGACGTCGATCTGCACGCGCTTGCTACGTGGTGGGATGTGCTGCGCGTCGCGAAGCAACAGGGCTACTTCGAAACGAAGACGCTCGACGAAGTTGAGAAATTCCTGCACGCGCCTGCCGAGTGGTCGGCGGCTCACGGTGGCGCGACGGCGGCACCGCAATAAGCGAGCAGCCTGATTCAGCGAGCATACGAAAACGCCGCCTGTCTTACGACAGGCGGCGTTTTTATTTGATCCGCTTTCCCGGCTTGAGAATCCGACAGCCAGCTTCCGAGGTAGCGCTTAAGAACTTCCCTGCGGAGGGCTGCCGGTATCCAACTCACCCGGCGCATACGACGACAGATTCATCAAGCCATTGCTCTGCGCATACTGAAATAGTTCGGAATCCCTTTCGAGTCCGAGCTTGCGCATTGCGGTGTTCTTTTGCGTGCTGATCGTCTTAATGCTGCGGTTCAGTTGCTCGGAAATTTCCTTGATGGTCATGCCCGAAACGAAGAGCCGTACGACTTCCAGTTCGCGTTTCGACAGAATCACCTCGTCGCTCTTGCCGCCTGCGTTCATGCGTAATGTATCGAGCGATGCCTTCACCGACGGGCTCATGTACTCGATATGCCGGCTGACGTGTTGCACCGCAAGACCGATATGGCTTAGGTCATCTGATTTGTTGACGACCGAGGTCACACCGAGCTCGTTCAGCCGCTTCAACAGCGCGGCGTTTTCGAGCATCGTCAGGACGACTATAGGCAGGTCAGGAAAATTCCGACGAAGATAGCCGATCAACGGTAAGCCATCGCCATATTGCCCACCAGGCATTGCGAGGTCCGTGACCAGTACGTCGCAAGGCGTGGTCTGCAATATCTTCACCAGCTCAGTGGACTGCTTGGCGCGCGCGACCACGCGAATGCCCTGAAACTTGAGCAACGCCTGTTCGGCACCAAACAGAATGACTGGATGGTCATCGGCGACCACGACCCTGATGGGATCTTGCATGGCCCCTCCTTCAGCTGACAATCCACGCTCCGAAACTTCAGTCATGCAACCGTTCTTAGTTCTAAATTTCTAGGACTTGTCTGCTTGTGAACAACCGCAGACGATTGCAGCGACTATAGCCGATTTCGCGCCGTACTGGCCCCTCACAAAGCACAAATGGCCTCATAAGATGTAATGTTAGACTCGATTTGTCCCTTGGGCACAAAAAAGGACAACAATCCCTCGTAAGGACGTTTCTTTACGAGCCTGACAGGAGATTCGGCACATGCACTTGCGTTGCCCGGTCGTTCCGCCCCCGTCGTCTCGTTCGTGCCGTTCGTTGCTGCCGTTTCTGTTTTTCGCGCGATCGCGCGTTGCTACGCTCATCGTTTTTTTATTCGCACTTCATGCGAGCGCGGCCTCTGCCGACACCGCGTTCACCGTGACGAGCGCCAACCTTCGCACAGGCGGCACGGTCGACAACGCGCAGGTGTTCGACCGCGGCGACTGCAAAGGCCTTAACCGCTCGCCCCAGCTGAACTGGCACAACCCGCCCGACGGCACGCGCAGCTTCGCAGTCACCATGTTCGACCCCGATTCGCCCGGACGCGGCTGGTGGCATTGGGCCGTCGTCGGCATTCCTGCCAACGTCGACCGGCTGCCGGAAAACGCGAGCACGTCCGGCTTTCTTAAGAATCTCGGCGCCGTCGAGGCGCGCAACGACTTCGACATCGACGGCTATGGCGGGCCCTGCCCGCCGCCCGGCAAGCCGCATCGCTATGTGATCACCGTGTACGCGCTAAACACGTCGAACCTCAGGCTCGCGCAAGGAAGGCCGTCGCTGATGTTCGACCACGAGATCAGCACGGCAACGCTCGGCTACGCACGCATGACCGTCACCTACGGCCGCTAGTCTTTCGCATCAGCGATAAGAGCGATGCCGCAGTTGTCTCACCGCGTCTCGAACAACCCAGGCACGGTGACAGAATGAGCGAGGCTCAACTCCGCCCATTCGGAATCGAATCGTGATTTGCAACAAGGGAGCTGTCTATGTCAAAAATCATCATCGTTTATCACAGCGGGTATGGCCATACGAAGAAGCTTGCGGAAGCCGTGCTAGCGGGCACGCTCGATGGTGGCGCCGATGCAAGGATGATCGCGGTCGGTGAGCTGGACGACGCGGCCTGGGCCGAGCTGGACACGGCCGACGCCATCATCTTCGGCGCGCCCACCTACATGGGCGGCCCGTCCGCCGACTTCAAGAAGTTCGCCGACGCAAGTTCGAAACCGTGGTTCACGCAAAAGTGGAAGGACAAGGTGGCGGCGGGCTTCACGAACTCGGGTTCGATGAACGGCGACAAGTTCTCGACGATCCAGTATTTCATCACCCTCGCGATGCAGCACGGCATGATCTGGGCAGGCATGGGCATGATGCCCGCCAACACGAAGGCGGCGACGCGCAACGACCTGAATTTCATCGGCGGATTCGCGGGCCTGCTCTCGCAGTCGCCTGCGGACGCCACGCCTGACGAAGCGCCTCCGCCCGGCGACCTCGACACGGCAAAGGTGTTCGGCGCGCGCATCGCGGCCGTGACGGCGCGCTGGAAGGCGGGACAGCCGACGTGAACGCGCCGGGGGCGCGCGGAAACGCAGCTTGTCATGCCGCTGTCACTGTTGCGGCGCAACGTGTTTTTCGGCCAATTTCGCGCACGCGCCGCCTCACGGTCTTAAAATATCGTTCCGGCGCAGCCAGCGCCGCGTTTTCCCGCCGTTTTTATCAGCCAGCGAGATCGAGATGAGCACGAAAGTTTTTGTCGACGGACAGGAAGGCACGACCGGCCTGAAGATTTTTGAGTACCTGTCGCAGCGCGCAGACGTTGAAATCCTCCGCATCGAAGAAGCGAAGCGTAAGGATATCGACGAGCGCCGTCGTCTCATCAACGCTTCGGACGTCACCTTCCTGTGTCTGCCGGACGTTGCGTCACGCGAATCGGCGTCGCTGGTCGAGAACGACCGCACCGTGCTGATCGACGCGAGCACCGCGTTTCGCACCAGCGCCGACTGGGCGTACGGCCTGCCCGAGCTGGCCCGCGCACAGCGCGAGCGCCTGCGCACGGCGAAGCGCATTGCTGTGCCGGGCTGCCACGCGTCGGCGTTCGTGCTGGCCATGCGTCCGCTCGTTGAAGCGGGCGTCGTGTCGGCGGATTTCGCTGCGCACAGCTACTCGATCACCGGCTACAGCGGCGGCGGCAAGAAAATGATCGCGGACTACGAAGCGGGCGGCAACGCGAAGCTCGACAGCCCGCGTCCTTACGCGCTCGGTCTCACGCACAAGCATCTGCCGGAAATGGCCGCTCACACGGGCCTGAAGAGCGCGCCTGTTTTCACGCCGATCGTCGGCAACTTCTACAAGGGTCTGGCCGTGACGACGTACTTCACGCCGGGCCAGTTGTCCAAACCGACCACACCGCAAGACGTGCAGGCGCTGTTCGCCGAGTACTACAGCGGCGAGCAGTTCGTGCGCGTCGCGCCGTTCAATGCGGACGACAACCTCGACAGCGGCTTCTTCGACGTCCAGGCGAACAACGACACGAATCGCGTCGACCTGTTCGTGTTCGGCAACGAAGAGCGCTTCGTGACGGTCGCGCGGCTCGACAACCTGGGCAAGGGCGCATCGGGCGCGGCGATCCAGTGCATGAATCTCGCGATCGGCACAGACGAGGCCACAGGCCTCAAGCGCTGACACTTCGCTAGCGGACGGCGCCCGCCGTCCTGCGCGTCACAAAGCCGGCATTCAAACGCCGGCTTTTTCTTTTTACGCTTGCTAATCCGTGATTTAAAACACCTCATTCAAACGCGGATTAATACCTTTCGATTTTCTCACTATCTCCAGCAGTCCTTATAGCAGGTATTTACTGCTCATTCTTTTATCCTCTTGGGCATCTATTACCGCATAGGGATATTCCGGATTTTTTTACGAACGAGCGTTCGAAGATGATAGATGCGCTTTTCGGAGTCGCCCGCCGATAAAGGCTCAGCGGCGACACGACAAATCCGTCTGATGCAAAAAAACTGTTTTGTTTTAAAAGGCGCGCTTCGAAGCGCCATGCGACTCTCCGCGATAAATGCGCTGTTTGAATCGGGTTTTTTAGACGGTTCGTTCAATTGACAGCCCTAAATCGCGCGGCGAAATTAGCTCGCAAATTACACGAATCAGGGAGACAGCAGCATGTACGCCAACTCAAAATGGCTGGCATGTGCCATTGCCAGCGTGCCGTTTTTGTTCGCCTGCGGGGGAGGAAATGCGGGTGATCCCGGCGCGATCAACGCGAACCAGTGCTCGGGATCGAGCTGCGGCGTGCAAGGGCCGCCTGCGTCGACGGCCACCGCGGGCACGCTCTGCCCCGCCGACGCCGACATCGGCGCGAGCACCTATCTGGGCGGCGCAGGCAGCGGCGAAGTGGTGTCGTTGAACATCGACGCCGTGAAGAAGACGTACACGCTGAAGTTTCTCGAATCACCGATCCCGGTATCGGCGGGCCAGGTCGACAATACGCGCGCAGGCACCACCGTCACGGGCGCCGTCATGCACCCGCCGGCGGGCATGCTGCCCAACGCCGAGCAGACGCGCTGCGCGTTCATGCTGACGCCCGCGTCCGGCACCGCGCCTTCGACGGGCGCAACCTATACGACGCCCTTTTCGACCACCAATCCGCCGATCGTCTTCGTCGGCAAGGGCGTGGCAGGCGGTGGCATTCCGGGCGCCGACGTCGCGTACGCAGGCAAGACGATTCTCACGTTCCAGAACGTCGGCGCCGTCACACCAAGACATTTCGACTTCTATCCGTTCCTCGGCTTCGCAAGCACGACGACGGACCTCTCGAAGCTCGCCGGCAACTACAACGGGCTGCTCTATCACATCGTTCCGTCGGGCAATTACGCGGCGGCTGCCGCCCAGACATCGGAAACGTTCGACGCCAACGGCGCCTGCTCGTCCGCGACGAACACCCCGCCCGCGAATGGCAACGCAAGCCCGACGCACTGCCTGTCGATGGGTGACGCGCCGACGCTCAACGCGAACGGCTACTTCGACAGCACCAATGCGCCACGCATCGAAAGCCAGTTGGTGCTGCCGCTGCTGGGAGCGAAGGGCAGCTCGTCAGCCCACATGATCCTCGGTCAGCTGAACGGCGCGACCGTCCCCGTCGTCGTCAGAACGGGGCACGTGTTTACGGGCACCGGCGCGATTCCACTCGACGCCGAAGTCGACGACGAATCCGGCATCGCGCTGCTCGAAAGCGCCACTTCGCTCGCGTCGGGCGGCTTCGACGGCGGCTATGTCGGCGCGGACTCGAACTTCAAGTACACGGCGTCGCTGATCCAGGGCGGCGTCGGCACCTTCATCAATCCGTCCACGCAGGCGGCCGAAAGCGGTTTCGGCCTCGGATACGGCGCTGGCAATCCGGGCCTCGTCAACGTCACCGACAAGCAGGGCAACACGGGCTTCGCAATCGCGGGCGGCGGCCTCTACGCGATCTTCATCAACGGCACCGAAAACGGCGGCCTCACGCCGAGCTCGGCCAATTCCGACACCGCCAGTTCGCCGTACTTCAGCGTCGGCGCGCAGATCAGCAAATAAGCCTCACCCGAATCAACAGAAAGGGCCGTGCATGGCAGGAGGCAACACGGGCAGAAGCAGCATCGCTAGATGAACAAGACCTAGAGGCGGCTGGACTGGGAGCTGGCCGCCCATAACAAGACTGGAGGCACGATGAACTGGAAGATCCTTTCGGCGCTGGCCCTTGCAGCGCCATCGCTCGGCGCGTGCGGCGGCTCGGGCAGCGAAGGCCCGCCGCCGGTGGAAGCGCGCCTGTGCCCCGCGTCGCTCGACTACGGCACGACTTTCACGGGCGGTGGCGGCGACGGCGAACTCGTCAAGCTGCAACTCGATACGACGAAGATGACCTGGCAGGTCGCCTACATCGAGTCGCCGATTCCCGCCACGACGGGCACGGTCGCGCCGACGCGCAAGGGCCAGACGGCATCGGGCACGCTGACACAGGAAACGCTGCTTCCCACCAATAAGCTAAACCAGTGCGCGTTCCGTCTGAACGGCGCGAGCCTCGACCCGAACCGGCCGGCGCGCATTTTTGTCGGCGAAGGCGTGGCGGGCGGCACGATTCCGGGCGCCGAAATTTCGTTCGGCGGCATTCTCGGGCAAGGCGCGGTCCCCGACACGAAATTCCCGTACTACCCGTTCATCGGCTTTTCAACGATCGAGACGAATCTGGCGAACATCGTCGGCACGTACAACCAGCTCGGCTATCACCAGATTCCGTCGCAAAACTTCGCGCCGACTGTCGTCGATACGAAGATCACGATCAACGCCGACGGCACCTGGACCGAGTGCGACAACGCTGGTGTCAATGCCGGCAAGTGTCAGCAACCGGGCACGAACTGGACGCAATCGTCGAATGGCAGCGGCGCATTCGAGACAGACAACTTCCAGGGCCAAGGCAAGCCGACGCTCGCGACGTCGCCCGTCGGCAAGGGCTTCATGATCGTCGGCAAGCTGCGCAACCAGAACGTGCCGATCCTCGTCCGCACGGGCGTCGCGAACTCGACACTCACGCCGAACCCGCAGAACGGCATCAGCGGCCCGGTCGCCGATGATGAATCGGGTATCTCGATCCTCGCGCCGCAGTCCAACATCGCCGTCAACTCGCAGAACGGTGAGTACATCGGCGTCGACAGCGAGTTCAACTACCGCACCAACGCGCTGGTCGGCACGCAGGCGACGCTGCTCGATCCGTTCAACCCGTCGCAGGTGTCGCTGACCAAGGCGCTGAATCTCGACTTCACGCAGACCGTGCCCGGCGTCGTGACATCGACGTACACGAGCGCGGCGGCGGGCAGCGCGCCGACCGGCAAGTTCATTTTCACGGGCGGCGTGTTCGGCTTCCTGGACTTGTCGAACGCGTCGTCGCCGTACTTCACGATCGGCGCCTTCGTCCAGTAATGGGCGCGACGTCCACCGCATAGAACGCAACGAGGCGACCGCCGCCCGGCCGCTTCCCTGCCCGCGCGCAGGGAAGCGGGCAACCGGGAAGCGCAGCAGACGGCACCGATAACGCCGTCGCGCGCGAGGCAGGCCGCCCGCTCAGGAGGAACAGAATGAGAAAGCTCTTGGACGCGGCAATGCCCAATGCATTCGCCGCTGTATGCGCGGCTGCCTTGGCCACACTCGCGATGCCGAATGCCTATGCGCAAAAGGCGGGTGACAACCTTGTCTCGCTCGGCTGGTTTCACGTGATGCCGCAGGATTCGAGCACGCCGCTCACGACGCACGTCGCACCCGTGCCGATCAACACGCCGCTGCGTCTGCCGAACTCGTTCACGTCGGCCGGTACGAGCCTGTCGACGAACAGCGCCAATACGCTCGGCCTCGTGTTTTCGCACTTCGTCACGGACCATTTCGCGGTGACGTCGGTGGCGGGCGTGCCGCCGAAGTTCGAGCTGTACGGCCACGGCACGATCCAGCCGCCCGGCCCGGCGGGCGCGCTCGGCAAGCAGGATATCGGCGACCCGGCCGTCAACCCGATCGTCAAGAGCGTGCGGCAATGGAGCCCGGCGCTGATTTTCCAGTATTACTTTGGCCAGTCGACGTCGAAATTCCGGCCGTTTGTCGGCATCGGCGTGTCGTACAACTGGTTCAGCGACATCCAGCTGAATGAGAATTTCGTCACACAGACCCAGAACAACCTCGGCGCGATTCTGGCCGCGGGCGCAGGCAAGACGGGGAAGACGACGGTGGAGGCGAAGGCGTCGTCGTCGTGGCAACCGGTCTTCAATGTGGGCGCGATCTACAACATCACCGACCGTTGGGGCGTCACTGCGTCCGTTACCTACATTCCGCTGAAGACGACTTCGTCCACGATCATCAAGGCCGCGGACGGCACCGAACTGGCTGTGTCGAAGGCCGAATTGAAGGCCGATCCGATCATCACGTACCTCGCGCTGTCGTACAAATTCTGAGCGCGCGGCGGATGGGCAAAAGCAAGGCAAAAAAAAGCCCGCCAAGGTGGCGGGCTGAATCCATATCAGAGGAGACATGGAGGAGACAAGACGAACTATAGCAAATCACTTGGTGCGTTGCAACATGATGCGTTAGAGCGCTAGTTCTACGTTACCAAAGGGTGACAAAACGTCGCACGAATCCTTTCGGAACTATTTTTGTGCTCTGCATCATCCGACAGAATGAGCCAGCGCCAGACAAGCCGCATCCTTTTCCAGCTTTTCGACCAGCGCGTCGCGCATCAACTCGACGGGACGCACGAGGCGTCCGGGCAGCGCGCCATGCACGAGCCACACGTTCAGGCCATTCCGGAAGTCCTGCACGTCGATGACCTGCAGCGCCTCGCGGTGCGGACTGCGCGCGAGCACTTCCGGCGTCGCAAGACCTACGCCCAGCCCACGCGTCACCAGCGACAGTTGCAGTTCCGAGCCGAACGCCTCGACGGCGACGTTGAATGGCAATCCCGCAGCCGCCATCGCGCGACTTAGCGCGGAGCGCATCCCACAGCCGTCCTGATTCAACACCCACGGATAGCCTGACAAGCTCGCGAGCGTCGCCGGCTCGTCGGCTATGCCGAACGAACGTGGCGCGACGACCACGGTCGGCTTGTAGGCAAGGAGCGTCGACGTCAGCCCTTCCGGCAACGGCACGCTTTCCGGCAGCAGCACGACGGCGGCATCCACTTTCGCCTGCTCGACGATCTGCAACAGACCCGGCGACCAGCCCGCCGTCACGCGCAGCGTCAGGTTCGGGAAGGCGCTGCGCAATCGGTCGATGGGTTGCTCCAGCGCCAGTTCGGAAAGAAACGGCGGCACGCCGATCTTGAATTCGCCTGTCGGCTCGCTGTCCGGCGACGCAACAGACATCAGATCGTCGACGGCGCGCAGCACCGTGCGCGCGAGGCCGTACACCTCGTTGCCCGCTGCCGTCGGCTTCAGCGGCTTGCTCTGCCGGTCGAGCAATTCGATGCCGAGCATCGTTTCGAGGTTCTGCACACGGCGCGTGAGACCCGGCTGCGTCAAGAACAGCTTCTCGGATGCCCGCACCATCGATCCGCTTTCGACCACCGCTACAAAAGCCTGCAAGTCACGCGTGTTCAAAACAACCTCGCATAAACATTATCGAGATAATTCAATTGTCGCATAACGTCGGCATCCCTACGATGGGCCGGATCGAAACCTTCCGGACCGAACCATGAACCAGCCCGCCGACACCTGTCCGCGCAGCCTCGCCGCCACATCCCCGCCGCAGCCACAGTCCGCCGCGCCGCCCGGCGCCACGTTGAGCACGCCGTTGACGCTTTTCTTTGCCGCGGCCGTCGGGGTGATCGTCGTCAATCTGACGGCAGCGCAGCCGTTGACGGGGCCGGTCAGCCGCGCGCTGGATCTGCCGCCCGAACTGGCCGGCCTGATCGCGATGCTGCCGCAACTCGGGTACGCAGCGGGTTTGCTGCTGCTCGTGCCGTTGTGCGATCTGCTCGAAAATCGCCGGCTCATTTTCCGGACGCTTGTCTGTTGTGCCGCGTTTCTCGCGCTTTCGTCGTTCGCGCGCTCCGGCTGGATGTTTCTGGCGTCGGTGTTCATGGCGGGCGCGACGTCGAGCGTGATCCAGATGCTCGTGCCGATGGCGGCGTCGATGGCGCCCGAAAACCGACGCGGACGCGCCGTCGGCAACGTGATGAGCGGACTGATGCTCGGCATTCTTCTTTCACGTCCGCTTGCGAGCGTGATCGCCGGAACGTTTGGCTGGCGCGCTTTCTACGGCATCGAAGCGTTCGCGGACGCTTTGCTGGCCGTCGTGCTGTACGTCCAGTTGCCGAGCCACGCGCCGCACGCCACCGCGCGCTACTCTGAACTGCTGCGCTCGCTCTGGACGCTGCTGCGTACCGAAGCCGTACTGCAACGGCGCGCTACGCTGGCCGCCCTCGCGCTCGGCGCGTTCAGTGCATTCTGGACGGCCATCGCACTGCGGCTCGCGCAGCCGCCGTTCTCGCTCGGCATGCAAGGCGTCGCCGCGTTCGCGCTGGCGGGCGCGACGGGCGCGATCGTCACGCCGCTGGCCGGTTATCTCGGCGATCGCGGCGCGGGCCGCGCGACGCAGATCGTCGCGCATCTTGTGATGATCGCGGCCGTCCTCGTGCTGGGCGTCGCGGGCGCTGGCTGGGGCGGATTCTCGCCGGCGGCGCATCCTGTGGCAGCGCTCGCGCTGCTGGTCGCCGGCGCGGCAGCGCTCGACGCCGGCGTCATCGCCGATCAAACGCTCGGACGTCGCGCGATCAATCTCATCAACCCCGCTGCACGCGGCCGGTTGAATGCGCTCTTTGTGGGAATTTTCTTTGTCGGCGGGGCAATTGGCGCCGCGCTGTCAGGCGTTGCGTGGGCAAAGGCCGGATGGAGCGGCGTGTGCGCAGTCGCGCTGGGGTTCGCGGTTGCCGTGCTTCTGTTCGGTTTCACCGATCGCGCCGCGCAAGCCGGCCGTCAGTGACGAAGGAGCGCACGCCGCGCCATGAGACGCGGCGTGCGCTGAAAGGCAGGCGTTCAGTGCCGCACCAGCGCCATCATCGCGCCGAAGCCGACGAACACGCCGCCCGTCAACCGGTTGAACGCCTTCGCGACGCTGCTGCTTTTCAGCTTCGCGCCGATCCGCGTGCCGCAGCCCGCGTAGACCATGTACCAGCTGACTTCCATCACCGCCGTCGTGGCGACGAGCACCGCGAACTGCGGAAGCGTCGGGCGCGAGGCGTCGATGAATTGCGGCAACAGCGCGGCCGAAAACAGAATCGCCTTCGGGTTGCTGCTGCCGACCAGAAAACCGTTGCGCATCAACGCACCGCGCGACGGTGCGCGCTTGCCGCCCATGACACCAGCGGAAGCGTCGGCTTGTGTCGCCGCGGCTTCGCTCGCGGGCGCGCGCCACGCCTTCACGCCGAGCCAGATCAGATAAGCCGCGCCGAGCAGGCGCAGCGTGTCGAAGGTCGCCGGCCATGCTTTCAGCAGCACGCCGAGGCCGGCGACGGAAACGGCCAGCATCAGCATCAGCGACATCAGGCAGCCGGCCATCGTGGCCGTCGTTTGACGCATGCCGTAACGGGCGCCGTGCGTCATCATCAACAGCATGTTCGGGCCGGGAATCGCGCAGACAACGAAAATCGTGGCCACGTAGAGCCACCAGGTATGCAGAATCATGATGCGTATTGCTCGATGAAAATGAAAAACGGGCGGAACGAGCATTATGCTCGCCCCACCCGCTCTCATGCAGTTCGCAACGCTGGCCTGCGCGTATGAGCGCAAGCAACGACGAGCGCCCGCGCCCTCAACGCCCTGCGCGGCGTGATGCGACCTGGCCCAGCACGGCAAAATCCTTCTCGCCGTCGCCGTGCGCGACGGCTTCGATCAGGCTGTCGCGCACCACGCTCGCCACCGGCAGCGGCGTCGACACCGACTCGGCAGCCGCGAGCGCGAGACGCACGTCCTTCAGGCCGAGACGCGCCTTGAACAACGCCGGCTCGTAGCGCTGTTCGGCGATCATCTTGCCGTAGCCCTGATACACGGGACCGGGGAACACGCTGTTCGTGATCACATCGAGAAAATCCTGCATCGCGACGCCGTGACCGCCGAGCAAGGCCGACGCCTCGCCCAGCGACTCAACCGCCGACGCCAGCATGAAGTTCGCCGCCAGCTTCACGACGTTTGCCTGCTGCGGCAGCGAGCCGATGCGCCACGTTTTCTGGCCGATCGAATCGAACACGGGTTGAACACGGTCGATCGCTTCGGCGGGCCCAGCGGCGACGATGGTCAGCTTGGCGGCCGCCGCGACGTCCGGTCGGCCCATGACGGGCGCCGCGACGTAGTTCAGGCCGCGCCCGGCGTGCGCCGTCGCCAGTTCTTCCGCCAGCGCGACGGAGATCGTCGCCATGTTCACGTGAATCAGTCCGCGCGGCGCGTGCTCGAGCAGCGACGCGCTGATGACGTCGCGCAACGCGGCATCGTCGGCGAGCATCGAGAAGACGGCGTCGCCAGTGAAAGCCTCAGCGGGTGAACCGACGATCTGCGCGCCCAGTTCGACGAGCGGCCGCGCCTTGTCCGGCGAGCGGTTCCAGACGCGCACGCTGTGCCCAGCTTTCAGCATGTTTGCGACCATCGCGGCACCCATTTCGCCGAGACCGATAAAACCGATGTCCATCAATGACTCCTGTTCAAGAACCCGAAGTAGAGCATAGCCGCGCACGTCGTGCAGGTAATTGCCCATCGGCGCTGCGTGAGGCGCGGTGCCATACTGGCGTCATGGTTACGGCCACCTTCCGCTTCTACGAAGAATTGAACGACTTCCTGGCGCGGCCGCTGCGCCGGCAGTCGTTCAGTTGCGAGTGTGCGCGCGCCGCCAGCGCGAAACACATGATCGAGGCGCTCGGCGTCCCGCATACGGAAGTTGAGCTGATCCTCGTGAACGGCGAATCGGTCGGCTTCGATCACCCGTTGCAGGAAGGCGACCGCGTGGCCGTCTACCCTAAATTCGAGGCGCTCGACATTCAACCGCTGCTGCGCGTGCGCGAACGCCCGCTGCGCGTGGTGCGCTTCGTCGCCGACGCGCACCTCGGCGGACTCGCGCAACTGCTGCGGCTTGCCGGCTTCGACACACTTTACGACAACCACTACGCCGATTCGCATATCGAGTCGATTGCATCCGATGAAAGCCGCATCGTCCTGACGCGCGACCGCGAACTGCTGAAACGCCGCACGATCACACACGGCTGCTATGTCCGCGCACTGAAACCCGAGGCGCAACTACGCGAAATTTTCGACCGGCTCGATCTGGCGGGCAGCGCGCGGCCGTTTCGCCTGTGCCTCACGTGCAACGCGCCGCTGCGGCGCATTCCGAAAGACGAAGTGATTGGGCGCGCGCCGGAAGGCGTGCTCGAACGGCATGCGCAGTTCGTGACCTGCGACGTGTGCCGGCGCGTTTTTTGGGAAGGCACGCACTGGCGACGCATGCGCGCGCTGATGGACAGCGTGACGAACGCGGAAGCGCCGGCGAAATAGCTGCGGCATCTCGTGCGGCGATTCGGCTTGAGTCCGGCATTCACGCGTCGCGCGATGCGTACAATGGTGGATTGCTTACCTGTTTAGAGGCCTTTCCGCATGGCAATGAAGAAATTCGACCTTGAGAAAAACAAGGCGCTGAAACTCGGCAACGAGATGAAACAATCGCTCTCCACCGATCGCTTCGGCAAGGCGTCGTCGCTACAGCCGCAACTCGACCGCCGCGAGCAGCGCAAGCTCGATCAGGCCAAAGGCCTCGTGCCGTTCGCGTGCAAGCTGCCGGATTCGCTGGTCGATCAGTTGAAGGAGCGCGCCGCGAGTCATCCCGAAGGCATGAACGGACTGATCGCCGAACTGCTGGTCAACGGACTCGCAGCGGGCGTTTGAGCGGCGCTGCGCGCTTCATGGCGCGGGAGCGGCTCGAAAGTGCGGTAAAGGCGCGTCGAATGGGCTGCAAACGCGCCCTAAATGCGCCACAAAAGCAAAAGGCCGAAGCATCGCTTCGGCCTTTCTTTTTGCTGCGCGAACGGGCTGCTTAGTTCTGCGTGCCCTTGTCGTTCGTGCCTGCAGCCGATGCTGCCGACGACACACCAGCGCGCTTGCCGTGCGTCTTCAGTTGCTTGTGAGCATGCTTCGGCTTCGCGGCGCTAGCTGCTGCCGGCGCTGCGTCGGATGCCTGTGCGAAAGCTTGAACGGACACCAGCGCGAGCGAGGCGGTGACGAGCGAGGCGATGATCTTCTTCATGTGTGTTATCCCCAAACCTGACGACTGTAAGTCAAATGTTGAATTGGAACCGCATGATGGCGAAGCCTGCTGGGCCACACAGCGCCCGGCGGCTCCCCGCGGGGAGTATCACGCAGCGTAGGCGGTTTGTCATCCCATAAGCTTCGATATGTATTTTCCGGGAGACAGCTTCCTTACCGATTGCTTTCATCACCTCGACGCTTCGCCGACGGCCATACAGGTATCATGTCGGCTGCCATTCAATGACCGTCGTTTCGTCTGAGCAGAAGGCGCGCGATGCGCCATGCGCAACTCTGCAAGCTTGCCGCGCGAAACGATCTGTCCTGTCAGGAATTTCCGCTTGAAAACCGCCACCCGCCAACACCTGCGCGCGAATCTGCTAATGCTCGTCGCCGCGATGATCTGGGGCAGCGCGTTCGTCGCGCAACGCCTGAGCCTCGATTCGATCGGTCCGTTTCTCTTCACGGGGCTGCGCTTTCTGCTGGGCGCGTTCGTTGTCCTGATCGTGTGGTCGGTTGTGCGGCGGCGTCGCAAGCTGGCGGGCGCGGATGACGCACCCGCTTCTCTTGTGCCTTCCCGCGCATCGACGCTATGGCGCGACGGCGCGCTGCTCGGCCTGCTCGTCGCCGTGTCGATCTCCTGCCAGCAGATCGGCCTGCAATACACGAAGGTAGCGAACGCGGGCTTCATCAGTTCGCTGTATGTCGTGATCGTGCCGCTGATCGGCGTGGTGCTGCGTCATCAGACGGGCATCGGCGTATGGCTCGGCGCGCTGCTGGCCGCGCTCGGCATGTATTTTCTGAGCGTCGATGAACATTTTTCAATCCTGTACGGCGACTGGCTGCAACTCGCGGGATCGATCGTCATTTCAGCGCAGGTCGTGCTCGTGAGCCGCTTTGCGCGCCGTCACGATCCGCTGGCGCTCGCGCTGGTGCAGTTCATCGTGTGCGGCGTGGTCAGCCTCGCGGTGGGACTTGTCGTCGATCCGTTGCGCATCGCCGACATCGTCCGCGCCGCGCCGACCATTCTTTACGGCGGCGCGCTTTCAGTCGGCGTTGCGTACACGATCCAGGTCGTCGCGCAAAAGGATGCGGCGCCCGCGCACGCGGCCGTGATTTTCAGCATGGAAGGTGTGTTCGCCGCGCTTGCCGGCTGGCTCGTGCTGGGCGAAACGCTGGCGACGCGCGCGCTGCTCGGCTGCGCGCTGATGCTGGCGGGATTGATCGTCTGTCAGGTGATGCCGATGTGGACGGCGCGGCGCGAAGCCTCGTCGGACTCGGCGGAACCGGCCTGAAACGCGGTCGACGGGCTGGCTCGGGCTCACATGGGCCAGCCTTCGCGGACGATGCTACGCGGCCGCCTGCGCCGCCACCTGGCGCCAGCTTTCGACGGGACGACGACGATTCGACGTCGGCGGGAAAACGCACCAGCATCCGTCGTCGTGACGAAAGAAGAACAACGAGCGCAGACCATCCGGCGCGGACGTTTCGACACGCACGTAGCGCGTGTGGTCCCATTTGGTGCGGCCGAACTGCGTGACATGTACAGGCGCGGAAACCGGCCCAAGCCATTTCTCGACCAGAAAACGCAGCGACTGTTCGGTGGCGTTTCTCATGACGTTCTCCACGTCGTCTTGTCGCGGGTGCTTTCGCGTGTGGTGTCCGGCTTCTCCTGCTCCTCTTCCGCCTCTTGCGCAGCAAGCTCGATCGCCCGTTGCGTTGCAGCCGCGCGCAGCGCCCTGCAATCTGCCGCATGCCGTATGTCCGTCAGCATCCGGACCAGTTGTCGCGCGTTCCTGCGTTTCATAAGCACCCCCGCACCGCACAAAAGACTTGAGAAAGCACTTTAACTTTAGGCGTTGATCTCGCGTCTCTCTAGTTGTTTTGACGAAATAGCAACAGTCAAATTCGAATTGGATGACTGAGTATTTCATCGGTTTTCATCCTGCTCCCGGCTGCGCGCTCGATCTGTGCGCTGGCGACCGCAACGCAGCAACTGTGTGACCCAAATGGCGCCTGGATTGGCACCGAATATGCGGTCGTGCGTTGTGCATTGCTTTCGCCGAAACGATCAGTTCACCGAATGGGTGTTTGCGGCAAGCTTGTCTGCAATGCAGCAAGTACCGCGCCAGCAGCAAGCAGGCATGCCGAATAGATGAGTCCGCGCTCCAGGCCCACGCCATCGGACACCAACCCGATCACCGTTGGCCCCACGATCTGTCCGAACGCGAACACGATCGTGAACGCGCTGATGCCGCGGCCCCAATGCGCGGCGGGAAGATTGTGGCGCACGAAGGCCGTCGTCGACGCGACAGCCGACAGGAACGTCGCGCCGAACAGCACACCCGACGCGAACGCGACGACAGGATGCGCGACGATCGCGGGCATCAGCGTTGCCAGCGCGAGCAATGCATTGAGCAACGCGAGCGCCTGGCCGCCGCGCATGCGGTCGAGCAGCTTCGACCAGATGCGCGCCGACACGATCGTCGCAACACCGAGCAGCAGATAGAACCCCGTCACGACGCCTTCGCTCATGCCGCCGTTGCGCAGCAGCGCGATGATGAACGTCATGTAGCCGATATAGCCGACCCCGAACAGCCCATAGCCGGCGAGCGCGAACGCATAGCGCAGCATCGGCGTGGCGCGCGGCGCGGCCGCCGTGGCGTCGCCTGTGCCCGTGTGTATCACGTGCTGCCTGTCGATGCGCCGCGCGGCACGCGCCGCGATCAACGACAACGCGACGCACGCCACAGCGAGCGCAAACCACGCCATCTGCCAGTCATGCGTGCGATGCACGAGCGCGAAGGAACCGAGCGACGCGGGAACGAGCAGCGCCGACGCCACGATGCCCCATCCGGTGCCGCCGTAGTACAGGCCGAGCACGAGGCCCGCATCGCGCGGACGCGATGTTGCGAGACGCGCCGCCAGCACGCCGCCGCTCACGAAAATGAATGCGCTCGCGATGCCCGTCGCGACGCGCTGAACGAGCAGCGCGCCGGTATCCGACAACACGCCCGTGATGGCCATCAGCAGGGCTGTCGCCACGCATCCACCGACGAATAGCGTCCCCGCCGACCAGCGGCGCGACAAACGTGGAAACGCGAGCGCGCCGAGCAGATAGCCGAGCGCGTTCGCGGTATTCATCGCGCCCGCCTGCGCGAAGCTCCAGCCGAGGTCGCTTTTCATCGGCGGCAACAGCAATGCGTAGGAAAAACGCGCAAGCCCCAGCGCAATCGCGCTGCCCATCGACAGGCTCACGGCCAGCCAGAGCGTCGGCGCGCGCCCCGGCGAGCCGGTGGCATGGGCGGCATCGGCGTGTTCGCTAGCCGGTGGCGTCGCGCGTGGTGCCTGTCGGGGGTTGCTTGCCGTCACACCGCTCAGGACATAGGTCCAGGCCATCACGCGTTGGGCGAAACCAGTCGTCATGTCGTTGTTTGTATCGATCGATTGGGCTATCACTGTACATCGCGAGCTTTCGTTCAGCGTGCGCGTCGCGCCGTGAAGCGCCCGCCGCAAACGCCATCCACGATGCATTGTCCACAACGGGACCACGCGCCATGCTTGCCGCGCGCTTCGCAACCCTGCTAGCGTAGCGGCACAATCACGACGGAGACGACGCTCGTGTTCAATCCGCTTCTCGTCCTGCGTCAACGGTTTCGCCATCTTGCGCGCAAGCGCGGAGCGGCCGTGTCGCAAGCGGTCGGCAACCGCCCGTTCCTGACGGGCATCGCGGGCACGGTGATCGCGACGGCGATGGCCGGCCTGACGCTCGCCACGCTGTACGCGGGACGCACCGATGCGCTGAATCACGCGCGCGAAACCTCGGCCAATCTGGTTTCGCTGATTTCGAGCGATCTGGCGCGCAACGTCGAGATCTACGATCTGTCGCTGCAGGAAATCGTTCATCGCTCGCAGGAGCCGACGGTCTGGCATCTGCCCGACGATCTGCGCCGCACCGTGTTGTTCGATCGCGCGACGCTCGCCGCTTACCTCGGCGGAGCCTACGTGGTCGACGAGCATGGCACGCTGAAGGCCACGCAGGAAGGCCCCGTCAACAAGAATGTCCGGTTCGACGACCGCGACTACTTCGTCGTTCATCAGCGCAATCCGAACGCGGGTCTGTTCGTCTCGCATCCGTACCGCTCGCGGCTGCGCGAGCACGAGCTTTCGTTTGCGTTGTCACGGCGGATCACCGCGCGCGACGGCTCGTTTGCGGGCGTCGCGCTGCTCGCCGTACGCATCGCCTATCTGCAACGGCTGCTCGACAAGGTCAACACGGGCCGCGACGGCACCGCGTTCATCCTGCTCGAAGACGGCACAGTGCTTGCGCGCAAGCCTTACGCCGAAGCCATCATCGGCGTCGATGTGGACAAGTATCCGCAATATCAGGTCACGCACTCGGGCACGGCGGGATCGTTCATCGACGACTCTCCCATCGATCATGTGCGGCGCATCTATTCATACGCGCATGTGCCCGACACGCCGCTCGTCGTGATCGTCGCGCCTGCCCTCGACGACGTGCTCGCCCCGTGGCGCAAGCGCAGCGCGGTTGCGGGCGCGCTGACGCTCACGCTGGGCGCCGTCGTCGTGCTGGTCTGCTGGACGCTTGCATTCGCGCTGCGCGACAAGGTGCGCGCGCAGGCGCGCCTCGCCGAACTCGCGGCCACCGATCCCCTCACCCGGCTCAGCAACCGCCGCACGCTCGACCGGCACCTCGACGAAGAATGGCGCCGCGCACGGCGCAACGGCGCGGTGCTGTCGGTGCTGTTCATCGACATCGATCACTTCAAGCGTTTCAACGACACGTACGGCCACGCCGCCGGCGACGAAGTGCTGGCCGCCGTGGCTGACTGCATCGCGTCGGTGGCGCGGCGCTCGATCGACGTGGTTGCGCGCTACGGCGGCGAAGAATTCGCGGTCGTGCTGCCTGATATGGGATCGAACGCTGCGGCGAACTCGGCCGAGAAAGTCCGCCGCGGCGTCGAGGCGCTGCGCATCAGGCAATTGCCGACCGTGACGGTGAGCGTCGGTTGCGCGACGGGCCGGCCTGCCGACGGCCGCAACGCCCCGGAACTGCTCGCAGCCGCCGACGCGCAGCTTTACGCGGCGAAGGCGGCCGGTCGCAACCAGGTGCAAGGGATGGACTGGACGCAAGCTCAGCCGGACAGCCTGATCGATCACACGGATCAGGCGAAGCGCCACGCGTGAGCATCGCGGCGCACCGAACCTTGTAACGTTGAACAACGCCGCACCACTCCCAGAAACCTGCACGACCCGCAGAATTGCGGGCAAAACTGCTCACTGTTCACGCGATGGCCGAGCATTCGCCCGACGTAGACTTGATCCTGTCTCCACGTTCTCCGTGATTCTTCACGCAGTCGGAATCATTGGAACGCTTCGCGCCACGGCTTCGTCCGTGGCGCTTTTCTTGAGCGACACGGCGAACCTGGGACCGAGGCCGCGCTCCAACGACGCGGCCAGCTCGGAGACCCATCTGCACCGATATGAAATCGATCCAGGATCTGCGTACCGACGACATCGCATGTGAAGCGTTGCTCGGCGCCCTCGACGGCAAAAACACGCTGGTCGCGATCTACGATACGAGCGACCGGCTCGTGTTCGCGAGCAGTGCATTCAAGCACGCGTTCCGCCTCAACCGCGAGCGCGGCGAAATCACGTTCGCCGATCTCGTGATGCGCGGCATCCTCGGTCAATGCGGCACGCGTATCGAGGGCGATAACGCTGCCGCCGTGATCGGCGACGCGATCGCCGTGCGCCGCGAACGCGCCGGGCAGCGCAGCTTCGCGACGGAACTGATCGACGGGCGCTGGTTCTGGATGACGGAATCGCTGCTGGAGAACGACTGGATCGTGCTGACCGGCACGGACATCTCGGCGTTGCGTTCCAGCGAGCAGGCGTGGATCGGCGCGCACGAACGCGCGGTGCAGGAAGCGCGCACCGACGTGCTGACCGGCCTCTCTAACCGGCGTCATTCGATGTCGGCGCTCGAACTCGCGATCACGGCTGCCGTGGGCACGGAGACGCCGCTCACGGTCGCGCTCGTCGACCTCGATCATTTCAAGCAGATCAACGACTCGCACGGCCACGCCGCCGGCGACGCCGTGCTGCGCGACTTCGGCGAAGTCTGCCGGCATGCGACGCGTCAGACGGATATCGCGGGGCGCATTGGCGGTGAGGAATTTCTGGTGGTGTTTCCGTCGACGTCGGTCGAGCATGGCGTGTCGGCTGTCGAGCGGATGCGCCGCCAGGTGATGAGCCGCCGTGTGCAGGTCGCTGGCGACTGCGCGATCCGTTATTCGTTTTCGGCAGGCGTATGCAAGGTCGAAACGAGCGACGATCTGAACACGACGCTCGCGCGCGCCGACAGCGCGCTTTACTCGGCAAAACGCGAAGGGCGCAACCGCACGATCGCGTGGTCGGCGCCGCTGCAGTGAAGCACGATCGCTAGGGACGCGCCGCGAACCGCGTGATGACATCGTGCGGAATGTTCTCCGGCGTCATCATCGTTTCCTGCATGAGAAAGCGCGGCCGATGCAGGTCCAGCGCGTCGCGGATCTCGCCGGCGGCGTAACGGCGCGGTGCTTCAACCGCCACGTCGACTACGAGCTTGCGACCACCCGTCGCGTCGTCAGTTGCTCCTCGCCAATTCCCTGATCACTTGCCGAGCGCCCCGCCGCGCATGCTCGCGCACGTGCGCGCGTCCATTCGGCACGCGGTCGACGGTCGCCATGCCGAGGCCCGCCTGCAACGCGATTTCCTTGATCAGAAAGGGATACCTCATCGCTCACTGAGCAAATCCGCCGCTCGCTTTTGATGTGTTTTTGATGTTTCGTTGATCACTCAGCAACGGAGATTGCGGATAAGCTGGTTTCCAGCATCGGACCACCCGATGGCATCGGAGGAGACGAGATGAACCCACAGCATCTGCCTTCAGGCGGACAGACATGGTTTCGCGAGGCCGACTGTTCCGTCGACGACTTCGCGTCGCTGATCGAAACCTCACGTGAAATGCGTCCAAGGCCGCGCCTCGCCACCGACCTCGCGCACGCCATACCTGTCTATGACGGCGATGCGTTGCGGCCCATCGTGGCCGACGCGGCGCGCCGTCCCGAGCTGCTCGCCGAATGGGCCAGCGTCCTGCTCGACGGCGCCGGCGTGTTCGTGCTGCGGCGCGCGTACGACGACACGACCGCCATCGACGACGCGACCGCAATCTTCGAATCGATCATTCGCAGCGAGCGCAAGGCAGGCGGCGGCGCCGATCACTTCGCGAAGGCGGGCGCCAACGACCGCATCTGGAACGCACAGGAAAAGCTGTGTCTCGAGGCACCCGACGTCTTTGTCCGCTATTTCGCGAATCCCGTCCTGGTGGCGGCGGCCGAAGCCTGGCTCGGGCCCGCGTATCAGATGACGTCGCAGGTGAACGTCGTGCGGCCGGGCGGCGAAGCACAGCAGGCGCACCGCGATTTCCATCTCGGCTTTCTCACCGTCGACGAAGCGCAGCGTTTTCCCGCACATGTACACACGATGTCGGCGCTTCTGACGCTGCAAGGCGCCGTCGCGCACACCGACATGCCCGTCGAGAGCGGTCCAACCAAGCTGCTGCCGTTTTCGCAGCGTTACCCGCAAGGCTATGTCGCGTGGCGCCGCGAGGACTTCCGCGCGTATTTCGAATCGCACTACGCGCAGTTGCCGCTGCAAAAGGGCGACGCCCTGTTCTTCAACCCCGCGCTGTTTCACGCTGCCGGCTCGAACCGCACGCGCGACGTGCAACGGATGGCGAACCTGCTGCAGGTGTCGTCGGCGTATGGGCGCGCGATGGAATCACTCGACCGCACTCGCATGTGCAATGCCGTGTTTCCCGTGCTGCGGGCGATGCACGCGCAACAGCGCCTCGACGCGGCGCAAACGGCGGCCGTGATCGCATCGTGCGCGGAAGGCTATGCGTTCCCGACGAATCTCGACCGCAATCCGCCCGTGGGCGGACTCGCGCCAGCAAGCCAGCAGCAGATCCTCGCGACCGCGCTCGCCGAAAGCTGGTCCGACGAGCAATTCGCCGACGCGCTGCGCAACCTCGAGTTCCGCAACGCGACACACTAGCCCCGCACATTCGATAACGACGGAGACGACATGGTGACTAGCACGATTGGCCGGCGCATCCGGCTGGGTTTGATCGGTGGCGGGCCGGGCTCGATCATCGGCGAGACGCATCGCATTGCGGCACGCCTGGACGGCCAGTACGACATCGTTGCAGCCGCGCTGTCGTCGAATCCTGAACGCGCGCGGCAGGCGGCGCTCGACCTTGGCATCGGCGCGGAACGCGCGTATGCGTCGTGGCAACAGATGCTCGAAGCGGAAGCGGCGCGCCCCGATCGCATCGACGCCGTCGCGGTGATGACGCCCAACGACTCGCATCATCCGATCTGCATGCTGGCACTCGACCGTGGCTTTCACGTGATCTGCGACAAGCCGCTGGCCAACGATCTCGCGCAAGCACGCGAGATTGCCGCGCGCGTGAAGACGACGAACGCCGAATTCTGCGTGACCTATTGCTACACAGGCTTTCCGATGGTGCGCCAGGCGCGCGACATGATTCGCGCGGGCGAACTCGGCGAGATTCGCCAGGTGCATCTGCAATACGTGCAGAGCTATCTGGCCGGCCACGATCTGCCCGCAGGCTGGCGTACGGAAGGGCGCGCGGGCAGTTCGCTGGTGCTGATGGACATCGGCACGCATGCGTTTCATCTGGGCGCGTTCGTGACGGGGCTGGACGTGACGCGCTTGTGCGCGGACGTCGGGTCCGCGATTCCAGGCCGCCCCATCGACGATTACGTTTCCGCGTTGCTGCGCTACGAGAACGGCGCGCGCGGCTCGCTGTGGGTCACCAATGCCGCGGCGGGCTCGGAGCACGGATTGAGCTTCCGCATTCACGGCGACAAGGGCGGGCTCGAGTGGCATCAGGAGGAACCGAACCGGCTGATCCATCGGCGGCAGGACGCGTTCGAAGAAATCATCACGCGCCGGCTCGGGCCGTCGACAAGTGAAGGCGCACAGCGTTCGACGCGTATCGCGATCGGTCATCCCGAAGGTTATCTGGAAGCGTTCGCGAATCTTTATACGGAGTTCGCGCAGCGCGTTGCGACAGGGATAGCCGGCACACCCGGTGACGACCAGCCGACGCTCTTTCCCGGCGTCAGCGATGGCGTGAAGGGACTGGCATTCGTTGCCGCATCGGTGAAAAGCATGGCGACGGGCGGATGGCAGGACGTCGAGCGCATGTGAGAAGCGCTCGCTGCACGAAAAAAAAGCCCTGTTCCGCGGGGAACAGGGCTCGGTGGATGAGTCATATCGAACAGGCGCGTGGATGCTTGCCGACTGCTGCTCATCACGAGAAGCTGTTATTAGTAAAACGTCTTTTCGCTTCAATTGGTCCCGCGCCTACTCCTTGCTGCTAACCCCAACTGCATTTGATGAACCGGTCTTTCGACTGCCTGTTGCTTGCGTTGCTTGTATTGCGACTGCAACTTCAAACTGCCAATTCAAACTGCTGATCCCGTTGCTGCGAGTACTTCGTTTGTTACATCGACTTCCGTTTGCTGCGCGTACTGCCACTTCGTTGACTGCCACTGCCGGTGCTTCTGCTACTTCTGCTACTTCTGTTACGACTGCTGGCAACCTGCGGTCTTGCGCAACGCGGAGGGGAACCGCGTCGATGGGCTGTTGAATCGTCGCGCCATGGAAAGAAGTATAGGAGCCACAACGCGCATTCAATCGGCGGAAGCGAGGGCGATTCGTGGCTCAGTTCGGCCGTTTGTCCGTACGGCCGGCCGACAGTACGCCAGCAAGGCACCGTGTCGTGTTCAGTTCGCGTAGCGGCTGCTGATCGCGTTCGATCGATAGTAGCTGCCGAACAGCACATCCGGATCGGCGCGTTCTTCGACGGGCGTCTCACTCAGCTCGCGGAATGTCGCGACGAGGCTTTGCCACGACGCGGACCAGCGTGTTTCTCTTAGACGGCTGCCTGTGCTGTCGGTGATGCGCAGAACGCCGGTGTCGGGGAAAAAGGTCAGTGTGACCGCGATTCCATCGATGACACATGTCGCGGTACACGGTTTTGTTGCCAGCACGATCGCCTCCGGGGTGTTTTGGTGAGGTCCGCTTCATTGAGCGGGCGCGCTTTATAACAGCAATGTGTATGCCCGTTTGCGGCTCGCGGACCTCGCGGCTTGCCACGTACGCTTTGGCGGCGAATCAGGCTCGTGTGATCGCGCGCGGCGAACGAATCCGGGCGCAGAAGTGTTGGCTCACGCCATACACATGAATCGCTTTGCCGGATGCGAATTCCGACAACGCGTTTTTTCAGACTGATGCCGTTCATCGCGCTGTTCACCGGACAGGCAGATCATTGCCCTGCCGTACATGCAGGCGCCGCGCGCGGTTTGTTTACTGTCTTTGAAGTTATAAATATGTATACGTAGTAGCAGTTAACAAGGGCATCCACTTTCTGTGGACAAGCGCCAAATCCGCTTTGCACTCAACGGATTGCGAAACGTATACCCTTGCGCATAAGCGTGGGACCGTTCGCCGCAAGTTTGAATAACTTGTCCCATGTTCGAGCACACCTCGTGTTTACCCAGAATCTGCCCACAGCAATCGCCTCCGTGATATCCCCATGTTGTCCATAGGATCGTGTGGACATCTGGATGTGCAGAGGTCAGCTGGGACGGTCTCGTGACGATTGGTCGTTGACCTCTGACGCGAGGGTCCTATAACGGAAGTGACTTGAAGCACCAAGGGGGAACGGCCATGAAAGAAGACCAGTTCAGTGCCTTCGAACATCGGGGATGGGAGCGCGTCGCGCAGCCTTATCACACGTTTTTCGGCAACCTGACCATCCAGTCGCACTGCGCCTTGCTCGATGCGCTGGCCGTGCGCCGGGGCGTGCGTCTGCTCGATGTCGCCTCAGGCCCTGGCTATCTCGCCGCTGCGGCTGCGCAGCGCGGCGCAGATGTCGTCGGGGTGGACTTCGCGGATTCGATGGTCGATCAGGCGAGGCGCATCTATCCCGCGCTGACGTTTCGCATCGGCAGCGCGGAAGACCTGCCGTTTCCCGACGATGATTTCGATGCCGTCGGCATCAGCTTCGGCATGCTGCATTTCTCGCATCCCGAGAAGGCGATCGAGGAAGCGTTCCGCGTGCTTCGGCCGGGTGGCAAGGTCGGCTTCACGGTATGGGCGTCGCAAGACAAGGCCGTCGGTTTCTCTATCGTGCTGAAGGCGATCGAGGCGCACGGCCGGATGGACGTCCAGTTGCCCCCCGGGCCGCCGTTCTTCAGATTCAGCGACTGGGCGGAGTGCGAGCGTGTACTGCTGGCGGCGGGATTTCGCGAGCCGCGCATCGAGGAAGTCGAGCAGACCTTGCATGCGCCCTCGCCCGATGCGCTGTTCGAGATGCTGTTGCGCGGCGGCGTGCGGGTTTCGGCGATTCTGAATGCGCAGACGCCGGATGCGCTGGCCGCGATCAGCAAGACGGTGCGCGAAGGCGCGGCGGCCTATGCCAGTGAGGATGAGGTACGCATACCGATGCCGTGCGTGCTGGCCTATGCGACGAAGCCTTAAGGGCCGCGCGAGGGAAACACCAGGGGAAGAGAAAGGAGATTTGACTGGTTCTGGATACGTCCGCGAACGCGGCACCGTATCCAGAACGCAGGTGAGGCGGTTACAGCAACAACAACATCAACACAAAGCCACTTACCTCACTCCACCGTCACCGATTTCGCGAGATTACGCGGCTTATCCACATCCGTGCCCCGCGAGCAAGCCGTGTGATACGCGAGCAACTGCAGCGGCACGACGTGCAGGATCGGCGACAGCAAGCCGTAATGCTCCGGCATGCGGATCACGTGGATACCTTCATCGTTGACGATCTTCGTATCGGCATCCGCGAACACGTACAGCTGACCGCCGCGCGCGCGCACTTCCTGGATGTTCGACTTGAGCTTTTCGAGTAGCGCATCGTTTGGCGCGACCGTCACCACCGGCATCGCTTCCGTCACGAGCGCCAGCGGCCCGTGCTTCAGCTCGCCCGCCGGATAAGCCTCGGCGTGGATGTACGAGATTTCCTTGAGCTTGAGCGCGCCTTCCAGCGCGATCGGATAGTGCAGGCCACGGCCGAGGAACAGCGCGTTTTCCTTGCGCGAGAACTCTTCCGACCACGCGATGATCTGCGGCTCCAGCGCCAGCACGCTATTGAGCGCCGCAGGCAAGTGACGCAGCTGGCGGATATAGTCCGCTTCCTGCGCTGCGCTGACATGACCGCGCATCTTGCCGAGCGTCATGGCTAGCACAAACAGCGCGACCAGCTGCGTCGTGAAGGCCTTCGTCGACGCGACACCGATTTCGCGGCCCGCATGCGTGAGGAACGACAGCTCCGTCAGGCGCACCATCGCGCTCGTACCGACGTTGCACACCGACAGCGTGTGCTTGTGTCCCAGCGACTGCGCGTGCTTCAACGCCGCGAGCGTGTCGGCCGTTTCGCCAGATTGCGAAATCACGACGACGAGCGCCTTCGGGTTCGGCACCGAATCGCGATAACGATATTCGCTCGCGATCTCAACCTGCGTCGGAATCTTCGCGACGGATTCGAGCCAGTACTTCGCCGTCAGCCCCGAGTAGTAGCTCGTGCCGCACGCGAGAATCAGCAGGCTGTCGATTTCGGAAAACGCCTTCTGCGCGTTTTCGCCGAACAGTGACGCATCGAATGCATCGGCTTGCGGGATCGTGTCGGTGATCGCGCGCGGCTGTTCGAAGATTTCCTTCTGCATGAAGTGGCGATACGGTCCGAGTTCGACCGCGCCGCCGTAGGCTGCCACCTGGCGCACTTCGCGATCGGCGGGATTGCCGTCGCGATCGAACACGCGCACCTTTTCCAGCGTCAGTTCGCAGACGTCGCCTTCTTCGAGGAAGATGAAGCGGTCGGTGCTGCCCGCCAGCGCGAGCGCGTCGGATGCGAGGAAGTTCTCGCCTTCACCCAGGCCGACGACGAGCGGCGAGCCTTGACGCGCGCCCACCACCGTATGCGGCTGGTTCTTGTGCAGCACGGCGATTGCGTATGCGCCATGCAGTTGCGCCGTCGCTTCGCGCACGGCCGCGAACAGATCGCCGCGATACAGGCTGTGAACCAGATGCGCGATCACTTCCGTATCGGTCTGCGAGACGAACTCGTAGCCCTTGCCGCGCAGCATCTCGCGCAGCGACTCGTAGTTCTCGATGATGCCGTTGTGTACGAGCGCCAGTTCGTTGCGCGAGAAGATCGGGTGCGCGTTGTCCGTGACGGGCGCGCCGTGCGTGGCCCAGCGCGTGTGTGCGATGCCCGTTGCGCCTTCGAGGCGCGTCTCGCGCACCTGGTCGTCGAGATCGGCGACGCGGGCTACGCTGCGCGCGCGCTTCGGCTCGCCGTTCGCCAGCACGGCAACGCCGCATGAGTCATAGCCGCGATATTCGAGGCGACGCAGTCCTTCGATCAGGACGGGAACGATGTTTCGCTGCGCAACAGCGCCGACAATGCCGCACATATTCAATGGTCCTTTGCAGAGTTAGGGGTCAAGGCGCGCGCCTCGCACGCGCGGTTCCCTTCAGCTTTTCTTTTTCGTCGGGCGCACGTAGCCCGTCTTGCCTATCTGGGTCTTTTCGTTGAGCACCAGCAGGCCTTCTTCGACATCCTTCCAGACTGTCGTGCCCGCCGCGATCGTTACGCCGCGGCCGATGCGCACGGGCGCCACCAGCTGCGTATCCGAGCCGACGAACACATCGTCTTCGATAACCGTGCGGAATTTGTTGGCGCCGTCGTAGTTGCAGGTGATCGTGCCCGCGCCGATATTCACGCGCGCGCCGACGTCCGAATCGCCGATATACGACAGGTGATTCGCCTTCGATCCACGTCCAAGCACCGCGTTCTTCACTTCGACGAAGTTGCCGACGTGCGTTTCGTCCGCAAGCGTCGCGCCCGGACGCAGCCGCGCGTACGGACCAAGCACGGCCTGCGCGCCGACCTGCGCGCCTTCGATATGCGTGTACGCGTCGATGCGCGTACCCGCGCCAACCGTTGCGTTACGGATCACGCAGTTCGGTCCGATCGATACGTTGTCGGCCAGCGTGACCTTGCCTTCGAACACGCAGTTCACGTCGATCGATACATCGCGGCCGCATTCGAGCGTGCCGCGCACGTCGATACGCGCCGGATCGGCGATCGTCACGCCCGCGACGAGCAGTTCGTCAGCGACGTTGCGCTGATGGATGCGTTCGAGTTCCGCGAGTTGCTGCTTGCTGTTCACGCCGAGCGTTTCCCACTCTTCGTCCGGCTGCGCGGTGACGGCTTCGATGCCCGCTTCGATCGCGAGTTCGACCACGTCGGTGAGATAGAACTCGCCCTGCGCATTATCGTTCTTCAGCGACGACAGCCAGCCGTCGAGACGCTTCGTCGGCATCACGACGATGCCCGTGTTGATCTCAGCGATCTTCTGCTGCTCCGGCGTCGCGTCTTTCTGCTCGACAATGCGCTCCACCTTGCCCTGCGCATCGCGCACGATGCGGCCATAACCGGTGGGATCGTCGAGCGTGACGGTCAACACGCCGTAGCCGTCGTGGCCCGCCGCATCGGTCAGACGCTTGAGCGTGCTCGTCTTCGTGAGCGGCACGTCGCCATACAGCACGAGCGTCGGCGCGGACGCATCGAGCAGCGGCAACGCCTGCTGTACCGCGTGTCCTGTGCCGAGCTGCTGTTCCTGCAATGCGAACTGCACATCGGGCGCCGCGACGGCTTCGCGCACCTGTTCCGCGCCATGACCGATCACGACGACGAGACGCGTCGGATTCAGTGTGCGTGCGGTGTCGATGACATGAGCAAGAAGCGGCCGACCGGCCAGGGGATGAAGCACCTTTGGCAGTGCAGAGCGCATGCGCTTGCCGGTGCCTGCCGCCAGAATCACGATGTTCATGACGTGGGCGTATTTGACGAGTTTGGAGTGGGCGATTCTAGCACGCTGAGTGTGACTGCAACGTGGCCCTCCAGATCGAAATCACCCCGCAAATGCCTGTTTTAAAAGGATTTGCGGGATGGGTAAAACGTCAAATATCGTCGAATTGGACAAAGGAAATCGTTTGCGATGCCGGCTGCATCCCCTCCGATGCGGAATCGGTCGAACACGGCTCTTCGTCGAAAGCGATATCGCCTTGCACATCGGCTTCGCCCGTGGCGCGCAACGATGCAAACGGAAACAGCTTGTGATCCATCAGATGCGAAGGCACGACGTTCGTCAACGCGTTGAACATGTTGTCGACGCGCCCCGGAAAACGCTTGTCCCATTCGCGGATCAGCGCCTTCATTTCCGCGCGTTTCAAATTCGGCTGGCTGCCGCACAGGTTGCACGGGATGATCGGGAATTGACGCAGTTCCGCGTATTTCTCGAGATCGGTTTCCTTCACATACGCCAGCGGCCGGATCACGACGTTCTTGCCATCGTCCGATTGCAGCTTGGGCGGCATGCCCTTCAGCTTGCCGCCGTAGAACATGTTCAGCAGCAGCGTCTGCAGGATGTCGTCGCGATGATGGCCGAGCGCGATCTTGGTCGCGCCGAGTTCACCCGCCACGCGGTACAAAATGCCGCGCCGCAGGCGCGAGCACAGCGAGCACGTCGTCTTGCCCTCGGGCACGAGCCGCTTGACGATGCTGTACGTGTCCTGGTTCTCGATATGAAACGGAATGTCGAGCTTGCTCAGGTACTCGGGCAGCACGTGCTCGGGAAAGCCCGGCTGCTTCTGGTCGAGATTCACGGCGACGATGTCGAAGTTGATCGGTGCGCGCTCGCGCAGCCGCATCAGGATCTCCAGCATCGCGTAGCTGTCCTTGCCGCCCGACAGGCACACCATCACCTTGTCGCCGTCCTCGATCATGTTGAAGTCGCCGATTGCCTGGCCGACCTGGCGCGCGAGGCGCTTGAACAGCTTGTTGTTCTCGTACGCCTCTTTCTGCTCGCGGCGCGTGAGCGCGCGTTTGGGTTCGGCGGTTTCGGCTTGAGCTTCGGCAATGGGCGCGGCCGCGTCGACGCCCGTCAGCGTTTCGGGAGCGTTCATCGCTCAGACCTCTTTGATATGGAAGACTTCGACGCCCACGGCATCGCAGTCGGGATAAACATCGGGTTTTTCCGTCGACAGACGCACGCCGCGCACTTGCGGATGCGCGAGCAGCGCTTTCGCGAGGTCGTCGCAGAGCGTTTCCTGCAGATGGATATGCCCCTGGCTCACGCGCTTTGCGATGGTCGAACGCATGAAGTCGTAATCGACGACTTCGCGCAGCTTGTCTTCGACGGGCGTGGACAGCGCGAGCGGCACGAACAGTTCGACATTGATCACCACGCGCTGCTCGCCGCGCTTTTCGAAGTCATGCACGCCGATGTTGATGTGCACCTCGTAATCGCGCAGAAAGAGCCGGCGGCAATCAGCGAGCCGGGGATGAAGCAAAGCGGCAGACATGTTCGTTCCAGTACAAAAATGGTGCGTGCGAACCCGCACGCAGTTGCAATTGGGCGCGCTGTGCAGCGCGCCGGAGGGCGCAACGTCTAACGACGGCTAACCGTGGGTCAGCGGTCGGCGCCCGTCAAAAACATCACATCGCGCGGCAGCGGCACGAGATGCTGGCCGCCGTCGACAACCAGCGTCGTGCCCGTGACGCCGCGCGCATCCGCGAGATACAGCGCCGCCGCGACGAGATCCTCGACGCGCGACGCATGGCCGAGCGGCGTCACCTTGTGCGCGGCCGCGAAGCTTTCCGGGGTCTGATCGCCGGATTGCAGCGTGAGGCCGGGCGCGAGACCCACGACGCGCACCTTCGGCGCCAGCGCCTGCGCAAGCGCGACGGTCGCCGTGCCGAGCGCGGCCTTCGACAGCGTGTACGACAGGTAATCCGGATTCATGTTGTACAGCTTCTGGTCCAGCACGTTGATGACGGCCGCGCGCAGCGACTCGTCGTGACGCGCCGCCTCGGGCGTGACCTCATGCAACATCCGCGCAAGCACGAGCGGGGCGCCGACGTTGATCGACGTCAGATGCAGCAGCTTCGCGTAGCCGACGTCGAGCGCGGTGTCCTCGTCGAACATCGACGCGTTGTTCACGATGCACGACGGACGCCCGAGCGCCGCCGTGCAATCGGGGACGAGCCGCTCCACTTCCGCCTCGACGGACAAATCCGCCTTCAGCGCGACGGCGCGCCGCCCGAGCGCGGCGATTTCCGCGACGACCTCGTCGGCTTTCGCCTTCGACGAGCCGTAATGCACGGCCACGTCCCAGCCCGCCGCGGCAAAGCCCAGCGCCAGTCCACGGCCGATCCGGTGCCCGCCGCCCGTGACGAGCACGGTGCGGGCGGGCCGGTCGGGACGGCCGCTGGCGGCGAAAGTATCGTTCGAGGCGGTCATTTACAATGCGGGGATGAATCCGAAAGCTCACCAACCCGATAGTTTACCTGCTCCCGGCCCGACCGCGCTCGCGCAGTCGGAAGCGCTGGTTTCGCAGATTCGCGCGGAGATCGACGCAAACGGCGGCTGGATGCCGTTCGATCGCTACATGGAGCGCGCGTTGTACGCGCCGGGACTGGGCTATTACAGCGGTGGCGCAATCAAGTTCGGCCGACGCGCGGAGGATGGCAGCGACTTCGTGACGGCGCCGGAACTGTCGCCGCTGTTCGCGCAGACGCTCGCGCGGCCCGTCGCGCAGGCGCTGGAAATGAGCGGCACGCGGCACGTGATGGAGTTCGGCGCGGGCACAGGCAAGCTGGCTGCCGGTCTGCTCAACGCTCTGGATGAGCTGGGCACGCAGTTCGACACGTATTCGATCGTCGATCTGTCCGGCGAATTGCGCGAGCGTCAGCGAGAAACGATCGAAGCGAATGCGCCCGGCCTGGCCGCCCGCGTGCGCTGGCTCGACGCGTTGCCCGAGCAGTTTGAAGGCGTCGTGGTCGGCAACGAAGTGCTCGACGCGATGCCCGTGCGGCTGTTCGCGCGCATCGGCGATGAGTGGCATGAGCGCGGCGTCACGGTGAAAGACGACGCGCTGCAATTCGAGGACCGCCCCGTTCCATCCACACACGATGCCGCCTTTCTGCGCGATCTGGAGATCGAAAGCGATCACGACTATGTGACGGAAACGCACGACGCCGCCCTCGCCTTCACGCGCACCATCTGCACGATGCTTACGCGCGGTGCGGTGTTGCTGATCGACTACGGCTTTCCGCGCCACGAGTTCTATCATGCGCAGCGCGCGCAGGGCACGCTGATGTGCCACTATCGGCACCGCGCGCACGGTGATCCGTTTCTCTATCCTGGTTTGCAGGACATTACCGCGCACGTCGAGTTTACCGGTATCGCCGAAGCGGGCGTCGATGCGGGCGCGGACCTGCTCGGCTATACGTCGCACGCGCGTTTTCTGATGAACGCGGGTATCACGGAAGCATTGAGCACGATCGATCCATCCGATATTCCCAACTTCCTGCCCGCCGCCAACGCGGTGCAGAAGCTGCTGTCGGAAGCCGAGATGGGCGAGCTGTTCAAGGTGATCGCGTTTTCACGCGGCATCGACGGCACGCTCGACGCGTTCGCGCGCGGCGACCGCTCGCATACGCTCTGAGCTTTAAGCCGAGGCCCACACGATGATCCGCTGGCTGCTGACTACTTTCATCGCGGTGGCCGTGCTGTCGGCGTGCTGGCCGTGGCTGCGCAAGCTCGGTATCGGCAGGATGCCGGGCGATGTCACGCTGCGGCTGTTCGGGAAGGAGTATCCGTTCCCGTTCATGTCGACGCTGGTGCTGTCGATGCTGTTGTCCATCATCGCGCGGCTGCTTTAGACCCCGCTGCCGTCAGCTTTCCTGTTTGGCGGTTGTCCTCTTTGTGCGTGGCTTCGTTGAAGGCGCAGTCGTTCCCGCTGCGGGAATGGGTTCGAACAGCGCCGCAAGATCATCTTCGGAGAACTTGACGGCACCCGCACCGTCCTCAGAAAGAATAGCGTCTGCCAGCGCCGCCTTCCGCCCCTGCATCGCGACGATTTTCTCTTCCACGCTACCTGCCGTGATCAGCTTGTAGACGAACACCGGCCGCTCCTGTCCGATACGATGCGCGCGGTCAGTGGCCTGGTTCTCGGCGGCGGGATTCCACCACGGGTCGTAGTGAATCACCGTATCGGCTGCTGTCAGGTTCAGGCCGACGCCGCCCGCCTTCAGACTGATGAGGAACAGTGGAACCTCACCTTTTGTGAAGCGCTTGACGGGCGTGACGCGGTTGGTCGTCTCGCCCGTCAGCGTCACGTACGGAATCTGCGCCTCGTCGAGCGCAGCAGCGATCAGATCCAGCATGCCTGTGAACTGGGAGAACAGCAGGATACGGCGGCCTTCCTCGATCAGTTCGGGCAACATATCCAGCAGCAGTTCCAGTTTGGCCGACTCTGCGACGCGAGCGCTCCGGGTGTTCTTCACGAGTCGCGGATCGCAACAGACCTGGCGCAGCTTGAGAAGCGCCTCGAGCACGACGATGTGACTGCGTGCGAGCCCCTTCTCCGCGACGGCTACGCGGACTTTCTCCTGCATCGCCGACCGAACAGTTTCGTAGAGATCGCGCTGCGCGCCCTCGAGTTCGATATTGCGCACGATGATCGTCTTCGACGGCAGTTCCTTCGCCACTTCGTCTTTCCGCCGACGCAGCATGAATGGGCGGATGCGCCGCGCGAGCAGTTCGCGCCGCGCTATGTCGCCGCCCTTTTCGATCGGCGTGCGCCAGCGCCGGGTAAAGTCCTGTCGCGTGCCGAGAAAACCGGGCAGCAGGAAATCGAATTGCGCCCATAGCTCACCGAGGTGATTCTCCAGCGGTGTACCCGTCAGGCACAGCCGATGCGTCGCCCGCAATTCGCGAATCGTGGTGGCGGCCTTGGTGGCGGCATTCTTCACGTACTGCGCTTCGTCCAGGATCAGCAGGTGATAGCTGTGTTGCGCTAGCACTGCCTGGTCGCGCCACAGCAGCGCATACGTGGTGAGGATCACGTCGTAGCGGCCGATTTCATCGAAACGCTCATGACGCTGTGGCCCGTGCAGGTCGAGCACGCGCAGGTCCGGCGTGAAACGCCGCGCTTCCTCGCACCAGTTGTGCATCAGCGTGGTGGGCATGACGATCAGCGCGGGACGGTCGAGTCTGCCCGCCTCCTTTTCAGCGAGGATGTGGGCCAGCGTCTGGACGGTTTTGCCCAGGCCCATGTCGTCGGCAAGCACGCCTGCGAGGTTTTGCTCACGCAGAAACTGCATCCAGCTGAGACCTTGCCGCTGGTAAGTGCGCAGTTCCGCCTGCAGCCCACGCGGCACGGGCGCATCGCTCACGCCCGGCCCGGCGACAAGCCGCCTCGCCAGTTCTCGCACGAACGTGTCACCGTGAAACTGCCAGCGCCCGCTTTTGTCGAGTGCGTCGAATTTGGCTGCATCCCATTTCGAAACGCGCAGCTTGTGCTCCGTTACGAAATCGAACAGATCGACCAACACACGCATGACCGGCTTCAGACGCTCCGCGCGGATATGCAGCCGTTCGTTGCGATCAGTCACGAGTTCGATAACTTCGTTATCGGCGATGGTATCGCGCCTGCTTGAAAGCCAACGCGGCTCACGTCGGAACAGGCTGACCAGCAACGGTTCGAGCCGCACGGTGCGGCCGTTGACGGTCACGCCCATTTCGACGTCGAACCAGCCTTCGCCGGCTTCACGAATTTCGCCGTCGATGGCATCGATTTCGACGAAGTTCAAACGGCACGCCTCGCTCATCGACACCTGCCAGCCACCTTCGCGCAGCAACGGCACAGCACGATTGATGAAGTCTCCCCAGTCGGCGGGATTTGACGGCACCAGCATGTGCTCAGGAAAGGAGCTCGCGCCAGACGCATACTTCGTCGAGACCTCCTTGAGACCCGCCTTGCCCAGTTCCTTCAGACATCGCGCCTCAACGTCCTCCCGACGTGTGATCTGGACCACATCGCCCTTCGAATCGCGAACGAGCGTGACGTCGCTGTGCGCATCGACGCGCTCGCCGTCATAGTCGAAAGCGAGAGTCGCAAAGTCGAACATGTTATTTGGGGCTCGCCCCCAAGTCGCCAGCGAGTCGAGTTTCAGCACTGGAATCGGCGCTGTCTCGATGATGCGCAAGTCGGTCCGGTCATGCACAGGCGGCGATGGCAAGCCCGGCGCGATCTCTTGCAGCATCTTGCCGACGAGCACGGCTTCGTCAGCCGTGATGGACGGCATCGACAGATATTCATTGAGCTGGTCAGCCCGCCACGGCGCGTCGACGATGCCTGCTTCGCCGGTGCGTGCGTCCAGATACCAGAATGGTTGGGTTGTCGTGATGAGAATCGTCGCGGGCGGCTCGGTCTGGAGCGCTGGGCGCATACTCGCGTCTGCCTGTGTGCGCCATTCGATGCGACCCGTGCGCGAGCGGCCGGCGCTCAAAGAGCAAGGCAGAGCCGAGCGTCTCGTGCTTGTTGTCGGCGAGACGAACGCGCGGCCCGTCGCGATGAGCTTTTGGACGATCTCGCCTCCTGTCGCGCCGTCCAGACTAAAGCTGCTCAGATAGGTTCGCGAGCGGCCCAGCCACAACCCACGCAAGATCGTCAGGTCTTCCTCGGTGACGAACTTCGGCGGTTGAACGAGCGCCTTCTCGACGTTGTGCCAAGGCTCATCCAGCGTGCGGATTGAGCCGTCGGCACTCTTGCGCGCCTTGAAAATTCTGACTTCTGGCTTTCCGATGAGCGATTCGCAGATCACATAGACCAGTACCTGTGACGCTTTCGTGGACGCGGGCTTCTTGCCGTTGTCGGGCGAGGCGGATACGTGTTTTGTGCGAAAGTCGTTGAGCCAGCGGATCACTTCCGGACGCACCCCGCGAGCCGCCGGTTCCGGTTGAAGCGGCAGGGCCGCAACCAGCAATGCAGCAACGTGCTTGCATCTGTTTCCTACCGGGCAAGAGCATTGGCCGTCGATCCGCAAGACCTTGCCGTGATTGTTGAAATACACCCGCACGCGGTACGGCGCGATGCGAGTGCCCTGCACGATACCCGTGAGTAAGTCATCCGAAGACCAGCTCACGTCAGAGACAAGGTTCGTATAGCTTCCGGCCTTGGCTATCGTGAAGGCATCCAGCCATTTATCGATTTGCTTGCGAGTGTAAAAGACAGACATCCGTTGACGAGAATCCAGTTGCTACTACTGCGAGTTGGCGGGTTGGGACGCGGTCAGGAGACGCCGAACCTGATCTGATCAGTCCGACGCCGTTTCGCTCAACGCCTTCGCGACCGCCCGCACCCGCTCGCGATGCACGGCATCCTTGATCTTCGACGGATCGCTTTCGTACGCCTTCGCGACTGCACCCGCATCGACGGCACGCGCGGCGACCAGAGCCTGGCGCAGACGCTCCGCCTGCGGATAGGCCTTCGCTTCGAAGCCGAGCCGGCCACGCGCGTCGGCTTCACAAGCCTGCAGCGCTTCGGCGAAACGTGCCGGCTTGCGCAGCGCGTCGCTGCGCTCGAAAAGCCGCACGATGCCCGCCGCCTTCGTCTCCATCACACGATGAATATTGCCGTGCTCGCGCGCCACCAGCAGCGCGAGATCGCGGCATTCGTTCGGAACCCGCAGACGCTCGCACAAGGGCTTCAGCAGATCGACACTGCGCCCTTCGTGCCCGATATGACGCGGCAACACGTCTTCAGGCGTGGTCGCCTTGCCGAGATCGTGCGTGAGCGCGGCGAAGCGCACAGCGAGCGCATAGTTCTGCGCGGCGGCGTGATCGACGACCATCATCACATGCACGCCCGTATCCACTTCCGGGTGATAGTCGGCGCGCTGCGGCACGCCGTAGAGCGCGTCGATCTCCGGCAGGATGCGCGCGAGCGCGCCGCATTCGCGCAGCACGTCGAACATCCGCGACGGCTTCTTCTCCATCAGTCCGCGCGACAGTTCCTGCCACACGCGCTCGGGCACGAGCGCATCGACTTCGCCCGCTTCGACCATCTTGCGCATCAACGCCAATGTGTCGGGCGCGACAGTGAAACTCGTGAAGCGTGCCGAGAAACGCGCGACACGCAGAATGCGCACCGGGTCTTCGAGAAACGCATCGCTGACATGCCGGAATACGCGCTGCTTCAGATCGTCCTGGCCGTTGAACGGATCGATCACGGGGCCGATCAGCTCGCCGTCCGGCGTGACTTCGCGCGCCATCGCATTGACCGTGAGATCGCGCCGCGCGAGGTCTTCTTCGAGCGTCACGTCGGGCGCATAGAAAAACTGGAAGCCGTGATAGCCCGCCGACGTCTTGCGTTCGGTCCGCGCAAGCGCGTATTCCTCATGCGTATCGGGATGCAGAAATACCGGAAAGTCCTTGCCGACCGGGCGAAAACCCTTTGCGACCATCTGCTCGGGCGTTGCGCCCACGACGACGTAGTCGCGGTCCTGCACGGGCATCCCGAGCAGCTCATCGCGGATCGCACCGCCTACTGCGTAGATATTCATGCGCAGGTGTCTTGATAGGGGATGCGATGTGTCTCTTGCAATGCGTCGTCGATCCACGCCTTGACCGCGGGCTGTGCCGTCACGCGGCGCGAATAGGCAAGCGCCGCTTCCGACAGCTTCGGTTGCCACGTATTGAAGCGCATCACGACGGGCGCATACATCGCATCGGCAATCGTAAATTCACCGAACAGGAATGGGCCGCCGTACGTTTGCAGGCACTCGCTCCATATTTCGTCGATGCGCGCGATGTCGGCCAGTGCTTCGGGTGTCGCGCCCTTGCCCGGAAACGACGCGCGAATGTTCATCCACATGTTGTTGCGCAGTGCCCCGAAACCGGAGTGCATCTCGGCGCTGACGCTGCGCGCGTGGCCACGCGCGATGGCGTCGCGCGGCCACATCGCGTGTTGCGGATAGCGTTCGGCGAGCGTCTCGCAGATTGCGAGCGAATCCCACACGGTGACGCCGTCGTCGGCAATCAGGCACGGCACTTTGCCCGAAGGCGAATGCTCTAGGATCGACGCTTTCGACTCTGCCTCATTGAGCAGAACCATCACCTCTTTAAATGCAATGCCGAAGTGTTTGAGCACGAGCCACGGCCGCATCGACCACGACGAATAGTTCTTGTCACCGATAACGAGTTTCATGCTTCGCCAGAAAGTGGATTGAACGACAACAATTTTAGCGGCCCGCGCTCGCGCGGAACGCGTTGAAGCGCGAGCGGAACGACGAACCCGTCAGATACACGGGCGCGATCGTCTCGATGCTGGCCGGTTCGATATCGAGCTCGGGCGCGAGCGGCGCGCTCAACACGGCGTCGATTTTCATCGAATCGAGATTGTCGCGCGAAATGACGGGTTCGCCGGGCGCCAGCTCGAACGACAGCGCCTGCAAGCGCGCCAGCGAATCCGGCAAGCGGATGATGCGCGCATGCTTGCCGATCACGTCGCCGCAGTATTCGACGAGCGCTTCGAGCGTGTACACCGACGGCCCGCCAAGCTCGTACGTGCGGCCAGTCGATGCGTCGAGATCCAGCACGTTGACGATCGCCTTCGCGACATCGCCGACAAAGATCGGCTGAAAGCGGGCGTTGGGTTTCGCAAGCGGAATGACGGGGAACATGCGCTGCAGGAACGCGAACTTGTTGAGGAACGCGTCTTCGGGGCCGAACACGACGGACGGACGAAAGATGGTCGAGGCAAGCATCGACGAAGCATGCACCGCACGCTCGCCGTCGCCCTTCGAGCGCAGATACATGCTCGGCCCGCGCGGGTCGGCGCCGATCGCGCTCATGTGGATCAGCCTGTGTACGCCCTTGCCTTCGCACGCGGAGACGATCTTCGTCGGCAGTTCGACATGGGCTTTTGCGAACTCGGGCCCATACGGGTCGCCGCGATGGCCATGCAATATACCGACGAGATTGACGACGGCATCCGCGCCCTCGACGAAGCGCGCGAGCTGGATGGGATCGAATACATCAGTTTCGATCACATCGATGGGAAGCAGCGTGAGATGCCGCGCGTTATAGCGGCGGCGGGTGGCAATGCGTACCGTCTTGCCGAGTTCGACGAGCGCGTTGACGAGATGACTGCCGATAAACCCGGAACCGCCGACGATTGCGATGGTTTGATGTCGCATTTTTCGACTCCCTGATGGAAGCCGCGGCAACGGCTGAGGTCGTGCTCCGCCGCGTGCGTGACGGATCACGCGGCGGCGGCATGGCGCATCGTTACTGCAACGGCTGGATATAACCCAGACGCGCCTTCAGCGATTGCGGACGGCCTTCGAACAACGCTGCATAGTAGACCGTGTTCGACAGCACGTTCTTCACGTAGTCACGCGTTTCCTGGAACGGAATGGCTTCCGCGAAAATCGCGCCTTCGACACCGCGCGGCAACGTTGAGCGCCAGTTGCGCGGACGGCCCGGACCTGCGTTGTAACCTGCCGTGGCAAGCACGGCGGACCCGTCGAACTCATTGTAGATCATCGACAGATAGTTCGTGCCGAGCAGGATGTTGGTGTTGATGTCGTTCATCTGCGCACGCGAAATCGTGCCGAGACCAATCTTCTTCGCGACCAGTTGCGCGGTGCCGGGCATCAGCTGCATCAGGCCGCTCGCGCCGACTTCCGAGCGCGCGTTCATGATGAAGCGCGACTCCTGACGGATCAAACCATACGCCCATTCGACGTCGAGCCCGTTCGACTGCGCGTCGCGCTCGACGATATCGCGGAACGGCGACAGGTAGCGCAGCGAAAAGTCATGCTCGGTCTTCGTACGGTCGGCCGTGTTCACGGCGCGGTCATACAGTTCGATACGGCGCGCGTATTCGGCGGTGGCGATCAGCTGGCGGTCCGTCATGCTGCGCAGCGGCCAGTTCCATTCGCGGTTGCCTTCCAGACGCAGATTCAGCTGATAGAACTTCTGCGCAAGCGCGAAGCCCGGTGTGTTGCCCGCCTGTTCGACTTCGGCGTCAGTCACCGTAGTCTTCGGCGGAACGACGATCTTCTGGCCGAGTTCTTCCGCGGCAAGCTGGCCGTAGAAATTGAACTGCTGCGAGATCGATTCGAATTCCTGGTTCGCCGTGACGACGTCGCCCGCCTGCTTCAAAGCGCGCGCGTGCCAGTAGACCCAAGTGGGTTGGCTGCGCAGCGCAGGCGGCATCTGTTCGACCGACCAGCGCACCATCGTCCAGTCCCCATTGAGCAGCGCGAGGCGCGTGCGCCATTCGTATGCGGGATTCGACAGCGGCGCATTCGCCGACAGCCGATACCAGTCGACAGCGCCCGGCATCTGCTTGGCAGCCGCCTGATAGGCGATTGTGCCCCAACCGATGGAACGCTCGGGCGAAGTCAGCGACGGCGCGACGGAACCGAAGGTTGCGGCGGCCATGGCGGGATCGTTGCGTGCCATGCGCGTGATAGCGAGCAGCGCGAGCTGATGCGATTGCGGATCGGCGCCTACGCCACGCGCGAGCAGAAGCGGCGGCGTGGTGGCGGCCTGGTCGAACAGCGTCGGATCGGGCCGGTTGTTGCCGAGCGCATCGACGAGCTTGGCGCCCGTGCTGGTCTGGTTCTGTTCGTACGCGAGACGGATCTGCTGCCAGACATCGTCGGTAGTGAACTGCTGGTTGATCGCCAGCGATGTAATCAGATCGACACAGCCGTCGCCATAGTTGCGCGGATCGACGAGCAGCGCGCGCGCCGGCTCTACCACGTTCTCACCTTTCGCCGCGCGCGATTCGAGCGCGTAGCACTTGACTTGCGTGTCGTCGTTCAGCACGAAGCGCGCGTATTGCTGGTCGAAGTTTTTCCAGTCGTGGCGTGCGCCGAGCACGACGAGGTAGTCGTTGCGCATGCGGTCGGCGATGGCCTGACCGTCGTAGCGTTGCAGGAACGACAGCACGGGTGCGTCGGGCGCGTCGATGCGGGGATGACCCGAGGCGTCGAACAACTGCGGTTTCAGCTGGAAATATTCCAGATACGACGGCGCCGGGTAATCCGGAATCATCGCCGCGAGTTGCGCGGCGCGGCCTGCGTCGTTATTGCGCGCTGCCTCGCGCAATTGCACGAAAGTCTGGTCGTCGTTGGTGAGTTGGGAAAGCGGGATCGGCTTGACGGCGGAGGCCGTGCTGCACGCGACGAGTGCCGCCGCGGCGAGCGCCAGACTGGCCGCGCGATATACTCGGAAGAGGCGTTTGGACATCGTTATTTCTAGAGCGTTTCTGGAGCGCGAATTGAACTCAAGCATAGCATGCAACCCCACCGCAAAATCGAAAAAGGAACTGCGTGCCGCGCTGCTGGAAGCACGTCTGCATGCGGCTCTCGATGCGGCGGGCAATGATGCCCTGAGGCGTCGGGTGCTGGATGTGTTAACGGTTTATTCGCCGGCAAGTGTAGGGTTGTACTGGCCTTTGTCAGGGGAGTTCGACATTCGGGCTGTGATTGCCTCGTGGCTCGCTGGCGATAGCGCGCGACGCGCGAGTTTGCCTGTGATTACTGGGCGTGATCGGCCACTGGAATTTCATGTCTGGACGCCTGATATGCCGATGCAGGTCGGGGCGCATCGGATTCATGAACCGACTTCCGGCGAAGTGATTACGCCTGATTTGCTGTTTGTGCCGTGTGTTGGGTTTGATGTGGATGGGTATCGGCTTGGGTATGGGGGTGGATATTACGACCGTACGCTCGCCGCGTTTCGCGAGGCTGGGAAGGTACCTGTGACAGTCGGTGTCGCGTATGAGGTGTGCCGGGCTGGCACTTTGCAGCGGGAAGTGCATGATGTTCCGCTTGATGTTGTTGTTACTGAGGGGGCTTGTTATCCGGAAGGGAAGCCAGGTTTGTAGTAGTGGTTTTTTGCCGGTAGCGCGGACATTCGCGATGCGGTGTTTGCTGCGCTAGCGGTTTGGTTTTTTTGCCTTTTCGCTGGCATCCGCGATTCGTTAGCGTGCTTCACGCGTCGCCCCTGTGCGGGGCGGCACCTACTTTTCTTTGCCGCCGCAAAGAAAAGTAGGCAAAAGAAAGCGGCTAACACCGCCAGCTCTTGTATTTGCCTGAGGGCCCCCAGCGGGTCTTACGCTTCACACGGCAGCATTTCTGTTCGCGTTCGTTGCCAACGCTTCGAATGAGCGCCTCACCCGCTTCGAATACCCGTGCTCGGGCAAGCGGCAGCGAATGGCATGTGCCGCCCAGGTGGCAAACTGTGTGTAGGTTGTCGCGGCGTATAGCCTGGCGCTCTTACGAGGTGGGACGCGTGTGCTATTGGTCCGAAGTGAGGCGTGTGGAGCACAAGGGGCCGACACACAGTTTGCCACCTGGGCGGCGGAGGAATATCTGGCGTGGCATACGGTACTGCGGGAGCTTGAAGCGGGTGAGGCGCCAATTAAGAGCGCTGGCAACGAGCATGAGTCATGTGGTTGCCGTGTGATGCGTAAGACCCGTTGGGGGCCCTCAGGCGGGAAGAAGAATTGGCGGTGTTAGCCGCTTTCTTTTGCCTACTTTTCTTTGCGGCGGCAAAGAAAAGTAGGTGCCGCCCCGCACAGGGGCGACGCGTGAAGCACGCTAACGAATCGCGGATGCCAGCGAAAAGGCTAGAACAACCAAACCGACGCGCCGCGAAGGCAAAACGCGGATGCCAGCGCAAAGCCCAAAACAACACACCGCTTGCGCAGCAAACACCGTAACGCGGATGCCATCAAAAAGGCAAAAAAACCAACCCGTCGGCAGACAGCAAAAAAAACCTACAACGATGCAGCCGCCCGCGCCGCGGTGTCATAAAGCCCGGAAGCATTCCGCATCAACTGCGCCGCCTCCCCAATCTGCTCATTGGTGAGCCCACTTTCCTTCAGCGTCGCGATCAGACAACTCTCCCTTACCTCCCGATACTTCATACACAGATCACGCCCCGCCTGCGTAGCAGAAAAAAACACTTCCTTGCCGGTCTTTTCGCTTTTTACATACCCTCTAGCTACGAGCTTCTTCAGCGCGTAAGTCGCAACGTGCGTGTCCTCGATATTCAGCACGAAGCAGATATCGGCAATCTTCTTGCGCCGCTCGCGGTGGCTCACATGGTGCAGCAGCGAAACTTCGATCGCCGTCATGTCCTTGTCGCCCGCCGCCGCCATGCAACGGACCATCCACCGGTTGAACGCGTTACTCGCCATGATCAGCCCGTACTCGAGTTCGGATAACTCCGCACTAAATTCAGACACAAGATGTTCCGATGAGACGATTTTGGTCGGATGACGCGCCATGGTGATTTTTCTAAGCGAAGCGTGGTGGTTGACCGAAGTGTACGACTTCCCTCCTATACGGGCGAGCCTGGGGACATCGCTTATTGATAAATTGTCGATATTTTATTGAGAATGTAGGCTAGCTCTGTCGTGAGAAGTTAGCATGCATCGTCGGACGAATCTGCTGCTTCTCTACTTGACCCAGGATATTGATGACTGAACCCCGCATCTTTCCGTTTGGCGATACCGCGCTGGTCTGCGAAGCGCCGCCGCCTGCCACGCTGGATTGCCAGCGCCGCGTGTGGTCGGCCGCCCAGGCCGCGCGCGACTGGCCGCACGTGCTCGAAGTGGTGCCCGGCATGAACAACCTGACCGTGATCTTCGATCCCCTCGCAGCCGATCCCGACGATCTGACGGCCCGGCTCAAGGCCGCTTGGGAGCAGCCAGGCAGCGCGAAGGACCTGGGCCGCGAGGTGGAAATCCCCGTGCAGTACGGCGGCGAGTTCGGCCCGGACCTGAAGACGGTGGCCGATCACACGGGCCTCACGGTGAAGGAAGTCGTCGAACGGCATGCGGGCGGCGAGTACATCGTGTTCTTCCTCGGCTTCCAGCCCGGTTTCGCGTACATGGGCGGGCTCGAAGAGGCACTGCACACGCCGCGCCGCGCCGAACCGCGTCTCGAAGTGCCCGCCGGCTCGGTTGGCATCGGCGGCGCGCAGACGGGCATCTATCCGGCCACTTCGCCAGGCGGCTGGCAACTGATCGGCCGCACGGCGCTGAAACTCTTCGACCCGTCGCGCACGCCGCCCACGCTTCTGCAACCGGGCGATCGCGTCCGCTTCACCATCGCGGGGTTGCACGCATGATCGACGTGATACGCGCGGGTCTGTTGACCACGATCCAGGACCTCGGCCGGCACGGTTTCCGGCATCTCGGCGTCGCGATGGGCGGCGCGCTCGACAGGCTGTCGCTCGAAGTGGGCAATCGCCTGGTCGGCAACCGGCCCGATGCCGCCGGGCTCGAAATCACCTTCGGCCCGACCGTGCTGCGTTTTCTGCGCCCGACGCGCGTCGCGATCACGGGCACCGAGTTCGGCGCGACGCTTGACGGCAAACCGGTCTATTCGTACTGGAGCCTGCCCGTGCAGGCCGGCCAGGAACTGACGCTGAACGCGGCGAAGCGCGGCATGCGCGGCTACGTGTGCATCGCGGGCGGCGTCGATGTGCTGCCGATGCTCGGCTCACGCAGCACGGACCTGCAGGCTGGCTTCGGCGGCCTGGGCGGCCGCGCGCTGCGCGACGGCGACCGCCTGCCCGTCGGCGTGCCGCGCGCCGGCGCGGGGTCCGGCTTTTCGCCCGATGCGCCCGAATTCGGCGTGAAGGCGCCCGCCTGGTGCAAGTTCGTGCTCGTCGACGAGCCGGTGCGGCGCGGCCGTCATCCGTCGGGCGTCGCGTGGGCGCCGCCCATCCGCGTGCTGGCCGGCCCCGAGTACGACAGCTTCACCGCCGACGCGCAAAACGCCTTCTGGAACGACGAGTGGCTCGTCACGCCGAATAGCAACCGCATGGGCTTCCGGCTGGCGGGCACCGAACTGAAGCGCACGCACAAGAGCGATCTGCTGTCGCACGCGGTGATGCCCGGCACGATCCAGGTGCCGCCGAACGGCCAGCCGATCATCCTGATGAGCGACGCGCAGACCACGGGCGGCTATCCGAAGATCGGCGCGGTGATTCACGCGGATCTATGGAAGCTCGCGCAGGTGCGCCTGAACGGCGCCATCCGCTTCATTCCGACCACGCCTTACGAGGCCCGCCAGGCGCTGATCGAAGAACGCAAGTACCTGCGGCAGATCGACGCCGCAATCGGCATGCATGAAGAACGCTGCGCGCGCCTTGCCGCGCCCGCCGCGATGTAAGACCTACGAGGACATCATGGAAATCGATTTGAACGCCGATCTCGGCGAAGGATGCGGCTCCGACGAGGCGCTGCTCGATCTCGTCAGCTCGGCGAACATCGCCTGCGGCTGGCATGCAGGCGGACCCAACGCGATGCGCGAATGCGTGCGCTGGGCGGTGGAAAAAGGCGTATCGATCGGCGCGCATCCGAGTTTCAACGACCCGGAGAACTTCGGCCGCAAGGAAATGGACTTGCCCGCGGGCGAAATCTACGCGGGCGTGCTGTATCAGCTCGGCGCGCTGTCGGCGATCGCGCAGGCCGAGGGCGGGCGCATCGCACACGTCAAGCCGCACGGCGCGCTCTACAACCAGGCCGCACGCGATCCGAAGATCGCCGACGCGATCGTCTCCGCCGTGCATGACTTCGATCCATCCGTGGCCGTGTTCGCGCTCGCCAACAGCGGACTGGTGACGGCCGCGCGCAACGCGGGCCTCGTCGCCATCGAAGAAGTGTTCGCCGATCGCGGCTATCGCGCGGACGGCTCGCTCGTGCCGCGCAAGGAGCCGGGCGCGCTGCTCGAAGACGAAGAAGAAGTGCTGCAACGCACGCTGGCGATGGTGCGCGAGCAGCGCGTGCAGGCGGTGAGCGGCGAATGGGTACCCCTCAACGCGCAGACCATCTGCCTGCATGGCGACGGCCCGCATGCGCTCGCGTTCGCGCGCCGCATCCGCACGGCGCTCCAGGAGGCCGGCATCGGCGTGCATGCGGCCGGCGCGGCGCGCGTCTGATTTTCAGCGCTTACGCCTCTGATCAAAGGCCATCACACAGCAGTCGACGCCCCGCTTTTCGCGGGGCGTTTTCCAGGAAGTGAGCGAGAAAGCAACATCGCCAGTTGCCAACGGCTTTTTGAAGCAGCACAAGTTTGTGCAGCAACCGTAGAGCAGTACCCGCAGCAACGACAGGGCAGTGCAGCCTGAGTGGCCATCGAAGAGCCACAGGGCAACGAGGAAAGCCGGACCCAAAAAAACCAAGGCCCGGCGTCATTAAAGTTCGCCGCCACGAGCGGTGTCCCAATGCAGGACCACCTCTGGAGATCTAGATGCAGTCAACCGTCAACCTATGGCCGCTCATTGGAGTCGCGGTCATCATCGTCGGGTTTGTGTTGCGCTTCAACCCGATGCTGATCGTGGCCGCCGCCGCGGTCATCACCGCCATCGCCGCGCACTTTCCGCTGGACAGAATCCTGGCCGCGATCGGCAGCGGCTTCATCAAGACACGCAATATCCCCCTCATCATCCTGTTGCCGCTCGCGGTGATCGGCCTGCTCGAACGCCACGGCCTGCGCGAGCGCGCGCAGACGTGGATCGCCAGCATCAAGGCCGCGACGGCCGGGCGTCTGCTGATCGTCTATCTGCTCGTGCGCGAGCTGACGGCAGCCGTCGGCCTGACGGGCCTCGGCGGGCATCCGCAGATGGTGCGTCCGCTGATCGCGCCGATGGCCGAAGGCGCCACGGAAACGCGCTTCGGCAAGCTCAGCGATGCCGTGCGCTACAAGCTGCGCGCGTACTCGGCGGCCACGGACAACGTCGGTCTGTTCTTCGGCGAGGACATCTTCGTGGCGTTCGGCGCGATCGTGCTGATGGTCACGTTCCTGAAAGAAGCGGGCATCACGGTCGAGCCGATGCATGTCGCGCTTTGGGGCATTCCGACGGCCATCAGCGCCTTCCTGATCCACGGCTTCCGGCTCTGGCTGCTCGATCGCAAGCTCGAACGCGAGTTGCGCGGCAACGCGGCATCGCAAGGGACCACGAACGTCAATACGAACAACAACGCGCCGCGCACGACCGGGGACGAAGCATGACACTCACCATCAACTATCTGTTCTGGCTGCTCGGCATCGTGCTGCTGGTGATCGGCGGCATGATCGCCACCGATAAGGATCATCCGCGCCGCTTCACGGCGGGCGGCTTCTGGATCATCTACGCGCTGATCTTCCTGGTCGGCGACAAGCTGCCCGTCGAACTGGTGGGCGTGCTCGTCATCGCGATGGCGCTGATCGCGGGCTTCGGCGGCGTGACGGCGGGCAAACCCAAGGTGCTGTCCGAAGCAGCGCGCAAGGCGAGCGCCGCGCGCCTCGGCAACAAGCTGTTCGTCCCCGCGCTGACGATTCCCGTCGTCACGGTGATCATCACGTTGTCGGCGAGCCATCTGGTGTTCGGCGGCACGCCGCTGGTCGAGCAGAAGAATGTCACGCTGATCGGCTTCGGTGTCGGCTGCGTGATCGCGCTGGCGATCGCCTGCATCATGACGCGCGACACCGTCGGCCAGTCGATGAAGGAAGCGCGGCGTCTCGTCGATGCGCTGTCGTGGGCGGCCGTGCTGCCGCAGATGCTCGGCATGCTCGGCCTCGTGTTCTCGGACGCGGGCGTCGGCAAGGCGGTCGCGCACGTGACGACGGCCTACATCAGCCTCGACTACCGGCTGATCGCGGTGGCCGTCTACTGCATCGGCATGGCGCTCTTCACGATGGTGATGGGCAACGGTTTCGCGGCGTTCCCGGTGATGACGGGCGGCGTCGGTGTGCCGATCCTCGTCAACGTGTTTCACGGCAACCCGGCCGTGATGGTCGCGATCGGCATGTTCTCCGGCTACTGCGGCACGCTGATGACGCCAATGGCCGCGAACTTCAACATGGTGCCCGCCGCGCTGCTTGAACTCCCGGACAAGAACGCGGTGATCAAGGTGCAGGTTCCGACGGCGCTCACGCTGCTCGTCGTGAATATCTTCCTGCTCAACTTCCTGATGTTCCTGTAGCGCTTTTGTGCGGTTGCCGGCTGCGGGCGGTTCGCCGAATCCTATTTCCAGGATAAGCGATCCGTCCGCGCGGCTTGTTTCAAAAGGCGCGCCGCCATTTTTAGGATGCCTCTGATAGTTTGGCCGAAGCCTCGGACCTAACCTGTGAATGTTCCATCGTTCATAGTCCGGCGCATCGACAGGTCTGCGCCGGCTCTTTCGAGAGTCTGGAGAGCATCGCCATGCAAGCGCAATCCGCCGTTTCTACTTCCTCCGCTTCTACTTCTTCCACCCAGCTTTTCCCGGTCACGCTCGCGTTCGCGCTCGAAGCGCATCGCGCGTGCCGCTTCATCGAAGCCGAATCGCTGTACCGCGAAGCCCTCGCGATCTGCCCGGAACAGCCGGATGTGCTGCACTACTACGGCGTGCTGCTGCATCAGCGCGGCCAGCATACGCTGGCGCTCGAATACATCGACCTTTCGCTCGAACTCGAACCGGACAACGCCGAGTGCTGGAACGATCGTGGCTTCGTGGCCGATGCGCTCGGAGATAAAGCGCTCGCGCTGCGTTGCTATCGCGTGTCGCTGGCGCTCGATCCGCGCTCGCCCGATGCGCACAACAACATCGCCGTTGCGCTGGAAGCCGAAGGCAAGCTCGGCGAAGCGGTGCATCACTATCGCGAGGCGCTGAAGATCGACCCGACGCTCGCCGACGTGCATCTCAATCTCGGCTCGGCGCTCGACCGCCTGATGCGATTCGACGACGCCGATGTGTACTATCGCGCTTTGCTGTCGCTGAATGCGCGCACGGTCAATGTCTGTCTGAAGACGAGGGGTTCGAAAGAACAGTCGCTCGATGCACTGGAAGCAGCACTGAAACTCGCGTCGCAAACGGGCCGTGGACGTATCGCCAACGGCGCCTTCGGCGCGGTTGGCGCAAGCGTTTAACCGTCGCTCACGTTGAGCGCGCAGGCAGCGGGCTCATCAATACGACTCGACAACAAACCCCCGCTGCCGCAACAACTGCAGCACGCCCTTCTGCCCGCCCAGATGCAGCGCGCCGATTGCGACGAATACCGGCTTGTTCGGCGCCGCGATCAGCAACATCCGGTTGACGAAGCGCCGGTTGCGATCGAACAGGATCTTGTTATCCACCTGCGCTGAAATACGCTTGTCGCGCGCGAGCTTCTCCGACTTCGCCGCTTCCCACGCGGTAATCGCATCCGCGTCGCCGACGCGCCATAGCCGGTGCAAGGTTCGCACGTCGGCGACATTCTCGGCGGGCGTCTGCACGAGATCCTGCGCGAGCATTTCGCGCTGCTGCGCCAGCGTGAGCCCCGTGAACGCGCGCATCTGCTCGGCGAGCGTCTCCAGCCCGACAATCTTTCCCTTCTGCCGCAGATACACGTTCTGCAACTGCGCTTCCGTGCCGAATTCGGTTTGCAGCCCGGCGCTCAGCGAATCGTAAGTTTCGACCAGCAAGGACGCGAGCCACGGCCGCATCTTGCGGATTTCATCAAGCGCTGCGGGATTGGCGCGCAGACGCATCGCGAGCTTGTGCCACAAGGGCTCGGGCAACAGCTTCGGCAGACATTCATACGAGCAGATGCCGTACTTCGACACATCGTCCTGCGAGACGAGCAGATCGTCGGGCGACAGTTCGAGCGCAAGCGTCGGGGATGCAGCTAGCGCACCGAGAATCGGCGCACGGAATGGCTGGTTCGGCGGATAGTCGTTCGGATCGCCGACATGCAGCGTGCCCAGAAGATAAATCGTGGTCTTGCCGCGTGTCGCGACATAGAAAGGCATGCGCGCTGGTTGCGCGCGCACGGGACCGCTCGCCGTGGTGCCGCTCGCATACGAAGGCGGCGGATTGAAGCCGGGCAGCGTCGCGCGCGGTTGCGACGGGGTGTGCGGCACGGGAACGGCCGGCCGGCCGACCTGATTGGCCTGCGCGACCTGCACAGGCGTATTCGCCGAAGCCCCTGCGGCATGCGCGGAGGCGATCACAGCGAACGGATGAAACGGCAGCAACGGACATTGCGCCGCCACGACGAGCAGCGCGCCCATCAGGACGCGCGCAACCCGCCGATGTGAAGACGCAGCGCGCGCGCCGCCCGCATGTTTCATAGGCTTCACATGCTAACGACGCGCATGACGGCGCGCAACATCACGCGCCGCCACCCCATCATGCATTCGCGTCGTCCCCCACCTCCTCGGCGCGGTGACACGACACCTGGCGACCATCCACTTCACGCAGCTTCGGCTCTTCTTTGCGGCAACGCTCGATAGCATACGGGCAACGCTGATGGAACGTACAGCCCGACGGCGGATTGAGCGGCGACGGCATTTCGCCTTGCAGCTTGATCTGGATGCGGCGGTCGGCTTCGAAGATCGACGGTGTCGCCGACATCAGCGCGCGCGTGTACGGATGACGCGGCTTGCTGAAGATGCGCTTCTTGTCGCCGAGTTCGGCAACGCCACCGAAGTACATCACCATCACGTCGTCGGCGATATGCTCGACCACCGACAGGTTGTGCGAGATGAACACATAGCTCGTCTTGAACTGATCCTGCAGGTCCATGAACAGGTTCAGGATCTGCGCCTGGATCGACACGTCGAGCGCGGAGACGGGTTCATCGGCGACGACGATCTGCGGATCGAGAATCATCGCGCGCGCAATCGCGACACGCTGGCGCTGGCCGCCCGAGAACATATGCGGATAACGCTTCGCATGCTCGGGCCGCAGGCCAACCGTGCGCATCATGTGCGCAATGCGTTCGCCGCGCTCGCTGGCGCTCAATTGCGTGTTGATCGCGAGCGGCTCGCCCAGCGTCTGCTCGACGGTCTTGCGCGGATTGAGCGACGCAAACGGGTTCTGGAACACCATCTGCACGCGGCGGCGCAACTGCGCGATTTTCTCGTGGCTCGCGCCCGCAACATCTTCACCGTCGATCAGCAGACGTCCACCCGACGGCGCTTCGATCATCGTCAGCTGACGCGCGAGCGTCGACTTGCCGCAACCGGATTCGCCGACCACGGCAAGCGTCTTGCCGCGCTCCAGATGAAACGACACGCCGTTCAGCGCCTTGACGGTGCCGTGGCCGAACATGCCGCGCTTCACGTCATAGTGACGCGCGAGGTTGTCGGCGATCAGCACGTGATCGCCTGCGGGCTTGCCGGGCCTGTCACCATCGGGGCGCCGCGTTTCGGGTACTGCATTCATCGTGCGCCTCCCGGGTGAATGGCATCGCGAACCAGGTTCAGCGGCTTGATGCAGCGAACCTGGGCGGCGGGATCGTGATCGGCCAGCGGCGAAAGCGCGGGCCGTGCCTTGTTGCAATCGTCGACGACGTACTTGCAGCGCGGCGCGAACAGACACCCTTTAGGACGGTCGTCGCGTCCCGGCACCATGCCCGGCAGCGCGGCCAGCCGCACCGCGCCGACGTTGTGCTCAGGAATCGCCGCCAGCAGCGCTTCCGTGTACGGATGATGCGGCGCCTTGAAGATATCGGGCACGCGGTTCATTTCGATGACCTCGCCCGCGTACATCACGGCCACGCGCTGCGCGACTTGCGACACCACGGCCAGGTCGTGCGAAATCAGCACGAGCGCCATGCCGCGATCTTTCTGCAACTGCACGAGCAGTTGCATGATCTGCGCCTGAATGGTCACGTCTAGTGCCGTGGTCGGCTCGTCGGCGATCAGCAGCTTCGGGTTGCACGCAACCGCCATCGCGATCATCACGCGCTGGTTCATGCCGCCCGACATCTGATGCGGGAACGTGTTGATGCGGTTCTTCGCGTCGGGAATGCCGACCTGATCGAGCAATTCGAGCGCGCGTTTGTGCAATGCGTCGCCGCGCAGGCCTTCGTGCAGCTTCAGCACTTCCTTGATCTGATAGCCGACGGTGTAGCTCGGGTTCAGGCTCGTCAGCGCGTCCTGAAACACCATCGCCACGTCTTTGCCGATGATTTTGCGGCGTTGTGTGGGCGTCGCGTTCAACAGGTCCTTGCCGTCGAAGGTGACTTCGTCGGCCGTGACCTTGCCGGGCGCGTCGATCAGGCCCATCAGCGCCATCATCGTCACGCTCTTGCCCGAGCCCGATTCGCCGACCACGCCGACCACTTCGCCCGGCGCCACGTTCAGGTTGATTCGATCGACAGCGGGCAGGCCGCTGAAGTTCACCGCAAGATTGCGGATGGTCAATAGGTTACCGTTGCTCATGTCAGGCCAGCCTTTTGAGTTTCGGGTCGAGTGCGTCGCGCAGCCCGTCGCCGAGCAGGTTGATCGCGAGCACCGAGATCAGGATGGCGAGACCGGGCATGGTGACGATCCACCATGCGCTGTCGATGTAGTCGCGTGCCGACGCGAGCATCGCGCCCCACTCCGCCGACGGCGGCTGCACGCCGAGGCCGAGGAAGCCGAGCGCGGCGGCATCGAGAATCGCCGACGAAAAACCCAGCGTGGCCTGCACGATCAACGGCGCCGTGCAGTTCGGCAGCACCTGCGAGAACATCAGTCGAGCCGTGCCCGCACCCGCGACGCGCGAGGCCATCACGTACTCCTTGTGCAACTCGCCGAGCGCAGATGCGCGCGTCAGACGCACATAACCCGGCAGCGCGACGATCGCGATGGCGAGCATCGTGTTCACCAGACCCGGACCGATGATGGCAACCACGGCCACCGCGAGCAGCAGCGACGGCAGCGCGAGCAGCACGTCCATGATGCGCATGATGGGCGTGTCGGCCCACTTCTCGAAGAACGCGGCGATCAGGCCAAGCACGATGCCGGGAATCAGCGCGAGCACCACCGAAACGAAGCCAATCCAGAACGACAGCCGCGCGCCGTACATCAGGCGCGAAAGAATGTCACGGCCTGCTTCGTCGGTGCCGAGAACGAACTTCCAGTTGCCGCCGTCGAGCCATGCGGGCGGAATCTTCACGGAATCGCGGTATTGCTCGATCGGGCTGTGCGGCGCGATCAGCGGCGCGAAGATCGCGATGAAGACCAGCACCAGCACGATGATGCCCGCGCTGACTGCGCCGCGGTTGCGGGAGAAGTTGGACCAGAATTCACGGGCGGCCAGTGCGCGGCCGCTCGGGGGTGTGACTGCCTGGGGGACTGTATTTTGAATGTCTGCCACGGTATTACCTCGTATGGCGGATGCGTGGGTTGAGCACGCCGTACAACAGGTCGACGACGAGGTTCACGACGATCACGAGTGTCGCGATCATCAGGATACCGCCCTGCACGACGGGATAGTCGCGCCGGCCGATCGCGTCGATCAGCCATTTGCCGATGCCCGGCCACGAGAACAGCGTTTCCGTCAGCACAGCGCCCGCGAGCAGCGTGCCGACCTGCAAACCGATCACCGTCACGACGGGAATCAGCGCGTTACGCAGCGCATGCACGACGATCACGCGTCCCGGCGACAGACCCTTCGCACGCGCCGTACGGATGTAGTCTTCGCGCAGCACTTCGAGCATCGACGAACGCGTCATCCGCGCGACGACCGCGAGCGGAATCGTGCCGAGCACGATCGACGGCAGGATCAGGTGCGACAGCGCCGAGCGGAACGAGCCTTCGTCCGTGCCGGGCAGCAGCGAGTCGATCAGCAGGAAGCCGGTCACGTGTGGAATGTCGTACTCGACCGCGATGCGGCCCGACACGGGCGTCCAGCCGAGCTTCGACGAGAAGAACATGATGAGGATCAAGCCCCACCAGAAAATCGGCATCGAATAACCGGTGAGCGCCGTGCCCATCACGCCGTGATCGACGGCCGTGCCGCGCCGCAGCGCCGCGAACACGCCCGCCGGAAGACCCACGATCAGCGCAAACAGCATCGCGCAGATCGACAGTTCGACGGTGGCGGGGAAACGGGCCGTGAATTCGTCCATCACGCTGGTATTGGTGATGATCGACGTGCCGAGGTTCCCCTGCAGCGCGTGGCCCACGTAATGGATGTACTGGATGGGCAGCGGTTCGTCGAGCCCGAGGCGATGCATCGCAGCCGCGTGCATGGCCGGATCGACGCCGCGCTCGCCCATCATGACTTCGATGGGGTCGCCCGGAATCAGGTGAATGAGCGCAAACGCGAGGATCGTGATACCGATGAAAGTCGGTATGACCATCCCGATGCGGCGCAAAACGAATCGGAACATGGTTCGTCCCTATGGTCTTGGTGAGAAAAAACGCAACCGGCGACGAGGGCTCGTGACCCCGGTCGCCGGACCATTTCGACCAGTCTTCTAACCGAACGAAAAGCGTACTGCGTATGGGATGCAGCAGGCAACAAAGCCCACCGCATCACGTGATTTACTTCATGCTGACGCCGTCGAAGCGCGCGTAGCCGAGCGGCTCGATGCGCATGTCGACAACCTTCTTGCTGACCGGCTGATACACCGTCGAGTGAGCGATCGGCGAGAACGGCAGTTGCTGCGCGAAGATCTGCTGCGCCTGCACATACGCCTTCGTGCGATCAGCCTGGCCCGTCGTTTCACGGCCCTTCTGCACGAGTTCGTCGAACGGCTTGTAGCACCACTTCGAGAAGTTGTTGCCGTTCACCGCGTCACAGCCGAGCAGCGTACCGAGCCAGTTGTCCGGGTCGCCATTGTCGCCCGTCCAGCCGATCAGCATCGTGTCGTCTTCGCCCGCGTGCGCGCGCTTGATGTACTCACCCCATTCGTACGTGACGATCTTCGCCTTCACGCCGATCTTCGCCCAGTCGGCCTGGATCATTTCCGCCATCAGCTTGCCGTTCGGGTTGTACGCGCGCTGCACGGGCATTGCCCACAGCGTGATGTCGAAACCGTTCGGGAAGCCAGCCTTGGCGAGCAGCGCCTTAGCCTTTTCCGTGTCGTATGTCGGCATCTTCAGGTTCTTGTCGTACGACCACTGAGTCGGCGGCATCGGGTTCGTCGCGGCCTGGCCTGCGCCTTGATACACGGAATCGATGATGGCTTTCTTGTTGATCGCCATGTCGAGCGCCTGACGCACTTCGAGCTTGTCGACCGGCTTGTGCGAAACGTTGTACGCCAGATAGCCCAGGTTGAAGCCCGGCTGCGACGGCATGTCGATGTTCGAATCGGCCTTCAGCGGTGCGATGTCGGCGGGACGCGGATAGCTCATCACCTGGCATTCGTCACGCTTCAGCTTCTGCACGCGCACGCCCGCATCAGGCGTGATCGAGAAGATCAGCTTCGAGATCTTGACGGTGTTCGGCTTCCAGTAGTCCGGATTGCCGTCGAAACGGATCGTCGCGTCCTTCGTGTAGCTGCGGAAAATGAACGGGCCCGTGCCGACCGGCTTCTGGTTGATATCGGCCGCGTTGCCGGACTTCAGCAGCGAATCCGCATATTCAGCCGAGAGGACCGACGCGTATTCCATTGCCAGATTCTGGATGAACGGCGCGTTGACTTCCTTGAGCGTGAACTTGACCGTGTACGGGTCGACCTTTTCGACCTTGTCGATCAGCTTGTCGAGGCCCATGTCGGTGAAGTACGGGAACTGCACCGGGTAAGCCTTACGGAACGGCTGGTTCGTGTCCAGCATGCGCTGGAACGTGAACACGACGTCGTCCGCGTTGAATTCGCGGGTCGGCTTGAACCAGGACGTGGTGTGGAACTTGACGCCGTGGCGCAGATGGAACGTGTACGTCTTGCCGTCCGGCGAGACATCCCACTTTTCTGCGAGGCCCGGCTCGACCTTCGTGCCGCCGCGTTCGAATTCGACGAGGCGGTTATAAACCGTGAACGTATTGGCCGTGAAATCCACGCCCGTGGTGTATTGCGCCGGATCAAAACCCGCCGGGCTGCCTTCCGAGCAGTAGACGAGGGTTTTGTTCGGGATATCGGCGGCGTTTGCCAGTTGGGTCCCCGCCATCGATGCCGCTGCCGTCGCGGCCAGCATCGTGAGCCGTGCCGCGCGCAACAGTTTGTTTTGCTTCATGTTTCCTCCAGGATCATCGCCGGCTAAAACCAGCGTAGCGCGATATTACTGAGCTTTGCCAGGGGCCGCAATTGGAGGAAATTAACTTTGTTGACGATAGGAAACAGCTTTCATCCAGGTTGCCGCGCCTGGCGCGGCAACCGTCCCGAATATCAGCGGAATTGGGGAGAGAAGCGGTAAATTATCTACTTGAGACCGACGTTCCAGAACTGAGTCGGGCCAAACGGGTCGATCTTGAAGCCGGTGACCGCCTTCGACAGCGGCTGATAAACGGTTGAATGCGCGATCGGCGTGAACGGCACCTGATCCTTGAAGATCTGTTGGGCTTCGGTGTAGTCCTTGGTGCGCGTGGCCGTATCGGTGGTGCTGCGGGCCGCCTTGATGAGGTCGTCGAACGGCTTGTAGCACCATTTTGAGAAATTGCTGCCGTTCACGGCATCGCAGCCGAGCAGCACACCGAGCCAGTTGTCCGGGTCGCCGTAGTCGCCCGTCCAGCCGATCAGCATCGCCTCGTGCTCGCCGCTGTGCCCGCGGCGGATGTACTCACCCCACTCGAAGGTGACGATTTTCGTCTTCACACCGATCTTCGCCCAGTCCGCCTGCAGCATTTCGGCCATCAGACGCGCGTTCGGGTTGTACGGACGCGAAACGGGCATCGCCCAAAGCGTCAGGTCGAAGCCATCCGGGTAGCCCGCCTGCTTGAGCAGCCCTTTGGCCTTGTCGACGTCGTACGGTGCGTCTTTCAGGCTCTTGTCGTAGCCCCATTGGGTGGGCGGCATCGGATTGGTCGCCGCCTGGCCCGCGCCCTGATAGACCGAATCGATGATCGCCTTCTTGTTGACGGACATGTCGAGCGCGCGGCGCACAAGCACGTTGTCGAGCGGCTTTTTCGTCGTGTTGTACGCGATGAAGCCCAGATTGAAGCCCACCTGATGCGGCAGCGCGATCGACGAATCCGCCTCGATCTGCGCAATGTCGGCGGGCTTCGGATAGCTCATCACCTGGCATTCGTTGCGTTTGAGCTTCTGCAGACGCACGGATGGATCGACGGTGATCGCGAAGATCAGCTTGCTCACCTTCACCACGCCGGGTTTCCAGTAGTTCGGGTTACCGTCGAAGCGGATCGAATCGTCCTTCGTATAGCTGCGGAAAATGAACGGTCCCGTGCCGACGGGGAACAGGTTGATGTCGGACGCCTTGCCTGCCTTCAACAACTGGTCCGCATACTCGGCCGACAGGATCGATGCGAACGGCATCGCGATCTGCTGCAGGAACGGTGCGTCGACTTCCTTCAGGGTGAAGCGCACGGTGTATGGGTCGAGCGCCTCGACCTTGGTGATGTTCTTCGCGAGGCCGAGATCGGTGAAGTACGGGAACGGCACGTTGTAGGCCTTGCGGAACGGCTGTTCGGGATCGAGCATGCGCGTATACGTGAATACGACGTCGTCGGCGTTGAAGTCGCGAGTTGGCTTGAAGAACGAGGTCGTCTGGAACTTCACGCCTTTGCGCAGGTGAAACGTGTATTGCAGACCGTCGCTGGAGACGTCCCACTTGTCGGCGAGCCCCGGCTCGATGTCCGTGCTGCCGTGGCCGAACTCGACGAGACGGTTATAGACCGTGTACGAGCCGGCGCTGAACTCGACGCTGGTCGTGTACTGCGCGGTGTCGAATCCGGCGGGACTGCCTTCGGAACAGAAGACGACCGTCTTGTCGGGCAGCGAGGCCGCGGCGGACAGTTCAGGTGCAATGCATGCGGTAATTACGGCTACAGCGGACAGCACAGGCAGGCAAGACTTGCGAACTGCAGACAGCGTCGATGACATGGGCATGGCGTTCTCCGCGAGGCAGCTAGGGGCGAGTGCCTTTGGATCATAGTCAGCCAATATTCAGATTCAATATGGGTTTTCACTCCGCTTCGCTTCGTGGTGCCGCAGGTTTGGTTTGCTTGTGTTTGCGGTGGCATCCGCGTTGCGGTGTTTGCTGCGCATGCGGGTTTGGGGTTTTTGACTTTGCGCTGGCATCCGCGTTTTTGCCCTCGCGGTGCGGTCGGTTTTGTTGTTCTAGCGCTTTCGCTGGCATCCGCGATTGGTTAGCGTGCTTCAAGCGTCGCCCCTGTGCGGGGCGGCACCTACTTTTCTTTGCCGCCGCAAAGAAAAGTAGGCAAAAGAAAGCGGCTAACACCGCCAACATTTCTTCCTGCCTGAGGGCCCCCAAAGGGCCTTACGCTTCACACGGCAACCACGTGACCCACGTTCGTTGCCAACGCTCTCTCTGTACGCCTCACCCGCTTCACGCGCCCGCGTCGCCGCACGCCGTGCCAGATAGTCCACGGCCGCCCAGGTGGCAAACTGTGTGTAGGCCCCAGTGCTCCACACGCCTCACTTCGGACCGATTGCGCACGCGTTCCACCCTGTAAGAGCGCCAGGCTATACGTCGCGACAACCTACACACAGTTTGCCACCTGGGCGGCATATACCATTCGCTGTCGTGAGCACGTGTACGGGTATTTGAAGCGGGTGAGGCGCTCATTCAGTGCGTTGGCAACACGCGCTGAACGGAGACGCCGCCGTGTGAAGCGTAAGGCCCTTTGGGGGCCCTCAGGCAGGAAGAAATGTTGGCGGTGTGAGCCGCTTTCTTTTGCCTACTTTTCTTTGCGGCGGCAAAGAAAAGTAGGTGCCGCCCCGCACAGGGGCGACGCGTGAAGCTAGATAACAACTCGCGGATGCCAGCGCAAAGCCCAAAAACCAAACATTGCGCAGCAAACACCACCGCAGACACGCAAAAAAAATCGGCGCACGCTCACACGCACACCGACTTTGCAAAAACCAGAAAAACAGAAAACCTGTCAGCCAGCGAGCCGCTCGCAAATAGCCTTCGTCGCCGCCGCCCCATTGAGCGTATAAAAATGCAGCCCCGGCACTTTCGCCTCAACGAGACGGCGGCAAAGATCCGCCACCACATCGAGACCGAACGCGCGAATCGACTCGCGATCATCACCGAAGCTTTCGAGCCGTCGCGCCACCCACCGCGGCACTTCCGCGCCACACATTTCAGAGAACCGCATCAACTGCGAGAAGTTCGTAATAGGCATGATGCCCGGCACGATAGGCACATCAACACCAAGCTTGTGCGCATCATCGACGAACCGGAAATACGCGTCAGCGTTGAAGAAGTACTGCGTGATCGCCGAATTGGCACCCGCCTTCACCTTGCGCGCGAAGTTCTCGAGATCGTGCTTCGGCGAACGCGACTGCGGATGATACTCGGGATAGCCCGCAACCTCGATGCGGAACCAGTCGCCGAATTCGGCGCGAATGAAGCTCACCAGTTCCGACGCGTAGCGCAACTCGCCGACTGCGCCCATGCCCGAAGGCAAATCGCCACGCAACGCGACGATATGGCGGATGCCATGCGAGCGATATTCATTGAGAATAGCCCGCAAGCTTTCCCTCGACGAGCCGATGCATGACAGGTGCGGCGCGGCTTCGAGGCCGTCCTTCGCCATGTCGAGCACCGTGTCGAGCGTGCCTTGCTGGGTCGAACCGCCGGCGCCGAACGTGACGGACACGAACTTGGGCTTGAGCGGCAACAGCTCCGCGCGCGTCGCACGCAGCTTGTCGAGCCCTTCCTGTGTCTTCGGCGGGAAGAATTCGAATGAAAGTTCGATGGGATTCATGGTTCTGTTGGCACCTGTCAGCTCAGGCCACGGTTGCCGAAGATGAGCGCGGACAGCAGCCACGAAACGATGCTGTACAGGATCGAGCCGAAGAACGCCGACCAGAATCCCGACACTTCAAAGCCCTTCAGCAGCGACGCGCACAACCAGAAGCACAGCGCATTCACCACCAGAATGAAGAGCCCAAGCGTGAGAATCGTGACGGGCAACGTCAGCAGGATCAGCACCGGCCGCAAGACGGCATTGATGAGCCCCAGCACGAGCGCGACGATCAGCGCAGTGCCGAAACTGCGAATGTGGATCGACGGCACGAGGTAGGTGATGATCAGCAGCGCGAGCGCATTGATCACCCAGGTCAGCAATACAGTCATGAACGGCTCCTGGTCGTCTGTGGGCGTGAAGTCCGGATTGAACTCGAAGGCACGCGACAAGCATCAGCCGATGCAATGCGTCGCATGGGCGTGTGCTTCGTCCGGTGCAGCCGCGTGCCGAAGCAGGCGGCTGCACCTGTCATGCCGCTATTTGCGGCTTAATAACGGTAGTGGTTCGGCTTGAACGGACCGTTCTTGTCGACGCCGATGTAGCCAGCCTGTTCCGTCGACAGCTCCGTCAGGTTCGCGCCGATGCGCGCGAGGTGCAGGCGCGCGACCTTTTCGTCGAGCTGCTTCGGCAGAACATAAACCTTGTTCTCGTACTTCGCGCCGTCGACGAACAGTTCGATCTGCGCGAGCGTCTGGTTCGTGAACGAGTTCGACATCACGAACGACGGGTGGCCCGTCGCGCAACCCAGGTTCACGAGGCGGCCTTCAGCCAGCAGGATCACGCGCTTGCCGTCCGGGAAAATGATGTGGTCGACTTGCGGCTTGATGTTCTCCCACTGGTACTGGCGCGTCGACGCAACGTCGATTTCCGAGTCGAAGTGGCCGATGTTGCAGACGATCGCGTTGTTGCGCATCGCCTTCATGTGATCGTGGTTGATCACGTGGTAGTTGCCCGTTGCCGTCACGAAGATGTCGGCGTGCGGCGCAGCGGCTTCCATCGTCACGACGCGGTAGCCTTCCATCGCGGCTTGCAGCGCGCAGATCGGATCGATTTCCGTGACCCACACCGTAGCGCCCAGTCCGCGCAGCGATTGCGCGCAGCCCTTGCCCACGTCGCCGTAACCCGCCACAACCGCGATCTTGCCGGCGATCATCACGTCGGTCGCGCGCTTGATGCCGTCGACGAGCGACTCGCGGCAGCCATACAGGTTGTCGAACTTCGACTTCGTGACAGAGTCGTTGACGTTGATTGCGGGGAACGGCAGACGGCCTTCCTTCTCCATCTGATACAGGCGATGCACGCCCGTCGTCGTTTCTTCCGTGACGCCCTTGATGTGCGCGAGGCGCTTCGAGTACCACGTCGGGTCGACTTCGAGATGCGCAGCGATCGACTTGTACAGCGCGACTTCTTCTTCGTTGGTCGGCTTCGAGATCACCGAGCGATCCTTCTCGGCCTTCGAACCGAGGATCAGCAGCAGCGTTGCGTCGCCGCCGTCGTCGAGGATCATGTTGGCGAACTCACCGTTCGGCCATTCGAAAATGCGGTGCGAGAATTCCCAGTATTCGTCGAGCGATTCGCCCTTGAACGCGAACACGGGCGTGCCGGCCTTCGCGATGGCGGCGGCGGCGTGATCCTGCGTCGAGAAGATATTGCACGATGCCCAGCGAACGTCCGCGCCCAGCGCGGTCAGCGTCTCGATCAGCACGCCCGTTTGAATGGTCATGTGCAGCGAGCCCGCGACGCGCGCGCCCTTCAGCGGCTGCTGCGTCTTGTACTCTTCGCGGGTTTGCATGAGACCGGGCATTTCGGTCTCGGCGATGGTGAGTTCCTTGCGGCCCCAGTCGGCCAGCGACAGGTCGGCAACAACGAAATCCTGGGAATTTTTGGAATCCATAACTGCGGCGTTCATCACGCCCTCCTTTCTAAAAATGACTAGAAATTTGACGTGAGCGCCGTTCGATGCGGTTGGTTTGTTGGCGCGGCGCGCGTCCAATCCTTCCGATTGAAAGCCTTCGAGCCTGGCGGGTGAAACCCGTCGCAACGCTCCTCGAAGACGAACGGCGATTGTAGCAAAACGAGATGGCTTGCGGTATGACGATTCAGCTTATGCCGATTGATCTGGCGGTGAATTTGCGCCCGGTTGCGCACTCAGATGCGGCGCGAGTTCGACGCCGCGTAATTCCTTCACCGCCTCATACGCGCGGCGCACGAAGCGCCACGACGCTTCGCGCGTCGAGTTCACGAGTTCGTCCGACGCCTGGAGCATGCCCATCGAAATGCGGAAATACCGTTCTGCGTGGATATTCGGGTGGTAGTGCATGCGCACGCGCTTGTGGTCGTCGAGCCGGGGATTGCCGAAGATATTCAGTAGCGCCAGCGAAAACGCGCCGTCCTCGCCGCCGTGACGCCGAAACACGTCATCGAGCGGAAATCCGCCGAACGCAGCATAGACGGAGCGGCGGATCACAAGGCTGCTCGGCACCGTGTTGCTCAGCGTCGCCGCGTGAATGTCGAATTGCGGATGATCCGTGATGTCAGCGGGAAAGCCGCAATATTCGACGTCGAGGCGGATCGAGGGCTGACCCGGATGATCGTGCAGGAAGGCGGCGGCCGCAGCGAGCGCGTGCGGCATGTATTCGTCGTCGGCGTCGATGAAAGCCAGCAGCGGGTGCGACGCATGCATCGCGCCCCAGTTCCGCGCACGGGCTGCGCCGCCGTTTTGCGGCATGCGCAGGAGTTCGATCTGCGGATACTTCTGCGCGTATCGGGCAGCGATGTCGATCGAAGCGTCACGCGAGCCGTCGTCGATCACGAGAATCTGCGCGGCTTCGGGCTGCGCGATGCAGCTATCGAGCGTGCGCGCGAGCGTCTGTTCAGCGTTGAAGCAGGGAATGATGACGGAAATGGGAAGCATCGCGTGGACCGGTCTCTAGAATCAACGACACCGGCAATCATAGAGCGAGCGCGCCGCCGTTCATCCCAAATTAGTTGCCGATCACGGCTACGTCAAAGCGGAAGCATCCCGAACAGCGGCGCGAGCAGCACCATCACGACGCCGGCGATCATCATTGTCAGGCTCGCGACGACGCCCTCTTCGCTGCCCAGTTCGCGCGCCTTCGCGGTGCCGACGCCATGCGCCGCCGCGCCGAACAGCGCACCGCGCGCGAGCCGCGTGCGCAGTGGCACGAGCGCGAGCACGAGTTCACCGAACAGCATCCCGCAGACGCCCGTCGCGATCACGAACAGCGCGGTCAGGTCCTTCGGCGCGTGAATCTTGTCGGAGACGGCGAGCGCGAAAGGCGTCGATACGGAGCGGGTCATCAGGCTGCGCTGCAGTTCCGGCGACAGATGCAGCAGCTTCGACAGCGCGAGCGAGCCGCCCACGGCAACCACGATGCCGACCGTCACGCCGACGGTGAGTGAAATCCAGTGCCGCCGCAGCAGATCGCGGTATTCGTAGATGGGCACCGCGAATGCGACTGTGGCCGGGCCGAGCAGCCACATCAGCCAGCGCGTGTCCTGAAAGTAGACGGCGTACGGAATCCGCGCGATAACGACAATCGCGGCCAGCACCGCGGGCACGGCGAGAAGCGGCGTCAGCCACGGCGATCTGAAGCGCGCATACAGCGCCTTCGATGCGAAATAGAGCACCACCGTCAGCACGAAACAGCCGGCGGCGATGAGCCGGGAGGCGTCGTCGGCGAAAAGGGACGTGTAGAAAGCGCTCATCGGCGGAACGTTCCGGAACGTGGATTAGAGGAAGTTGCGGCTAACAGGACGACGTTCGACGGGCGAGCGATGAACCATCACGCGGCGCAGCGCGAGACGGCGTTCGAGCCGCGCGGCCTGTTCGACGGCGAATGCGACAGCCACCATCACCATCAGCGTGCCCGCGACCACGACGAGCGCGAGACGCCAGCCGTCTTCGCGGAACAAGCCGCCGTACTGGACGGCCGCGACCGCAGCGGGAATGAAGAACAGCAGCATGTCCGACAGCAGCCAATCGGCGCCCGCCTTCACCCAGCGCGGCGCGACGCCGCCGCAGAACAGCAGTGCGAGCAACGCGACGAGGCCCACGACGCCGCCCGGCACCGGCAAGCCAAAACGGCGCACGACGCAATCGGCGGCGAACCAGACTGCGGCGATCCCGGCGCTCTGCACGGCGATCCGGCCAATCTTCGCGACGGGCGACGTCGCATCGAGACGGACAGAAGCGGCAAGACGGGCGATCAGCGGCGAGATCATGGCAAACCCTAGGTGACTTTTGGATGAGATTCAGTATAGGGTGCAGTGCAGCATAAATATAATGACTTAGAATTATCTGCTTCATTCCAAATTGGAATTCCGAGGGCTACGAACATGGAACTGCGCGCGCTCCGCTATTTCGTTGAAGTCGTGCGGCAACAGAGCTTCACCGTCGCCGCCGAGCAGATGTTCGTCACGCAGCCGACCATCAGCAAGATGGTGAAGGCGCTGGAGGACGAAACCGGCTCGCCGCTGCTGCTGCGCGACGGTCGGCAAATGGTGCTGACGGATGCCGGGCGCATCGTCTATCAGCGCGGCCAGGACGTGCTCGCCGCCTACGCGCAGTTGCAGGCCGAACTGCACGACCTCGACAAACTCGGGCGCGGCGAGCTGACGATCGGCATTCCGCCGATGGGCGGGTCGCTGTTCACGCCCGCCATCGCCGCGTTCCGTCAGCGCCATCCGAAGATCGAGCTGAAACTCTTCGAACAGGGCTCGAAGGCCATCGAGGCCGCGTTGATTTCCGGCGAACTGGAACTGGGCGGCGTGCTGCAACCCGTCGACGACATGATCGACGTGCTGCCGATGAGCCGCCAGGTGCTGTGGCTCGTCGCGCGTCAGGGCTCGCGCTGGGATGAGTTGCAGGAAGTGCCGCTCGCCGATCTCGCCAGCGAGCCGTTCGTCTTCTATGGCGAAAGCCTCGCGCTCAACGACGTGGTGCTGACGGCGTGCCGCACGGCCGGTTTCGCGCCGACCATCGTCGGACGCAGCGGGCATTGGGATTTCATGGCGGCGCTGGTGCTGGCGGGCGTCGGCATTGCACTTCTGCCCGCGCCGTATTGCCGGCGGCTCGACGCGGAGCAGTTCACCTGCCGGCCCGTCGTCGCGCCGGAAATTCCGTGGGAAATGGCGATCGGCTGGCGGCGCAAGGGTTATCTGTCGCATGCGGCGCGCGCATGGCTCGAGGTCGCGCGCGAAACGCTGCCGGGACTGACCACCGACAACTTCACGCACCCGCTGACCTTCGACTCGCCCACGACTACGCCGGACCGCGCGAAACCGCCGCTGAAATAAAAAAAGCCGCCCGGTCTGCACCGGGCGGCATCGTGTTCTGCGTCTCTGCGCTGACTGGCGACGCTTACTTCGCCAGAGGCTGCGCTTGAGCCTGGGTTTGCGTCTGCGTCTGAGCTTGCGCCTCGCTGAATTCGATCCGGCGATTCGCGAAACGTCCGCTTTCCGTCGCGTTGCTCGCCACAGGACGGACGTTGCCGTAGCCATGCGCGACGAGCGCATCGGCGGGCACGCCGGCCTTCACGAGAAAGGCGCGCACGGCGTCGGCGCGTTCCTTCGACAGTTCCAGATTCGCCGATTCGCTGCCGAGGTTATCCGAGAAGCCCGCCACTTCGAGCTTCAGCGTGTGGCCGCTTGTCGTACACGACTTGAGCAGTTGCGCGGACTGGTTCAGATCGTCGAGTGCGGACTGCGGCACGTGCGCGTCGCGCGATGCGAAATTGACGACCTGCAGATTCAGCGTCTTGACGACATCCGCACTCGCGCACGACGCGCCCAGCGACTTCGCCGCGTTCTTGAACGACTGCGCGGCGTTCGCAACGGCTTGCGCCGCATCGAATGCGCTCACTTGATACGGCGCGCCGAACAGCGACTTCAGACGATCGAGCCAGCCCGATTTCGCATCGGCGGTCGTGCCGCTCAGTTCGACACGCGTGCCGTCGATCTTCATCTCCGCACCTGGCGTAGACAGCAGCGGCATCAGTGCGTCGATCTGCGCGAGCCAGTCGGCAGCCTTACGGTTTTCGTCGACGGTGATGTCGGCGTTGAAGTTGCCGGCGCCGAATTTCTTCGTCAGCGCGTTCAGCAGCGCCGACTTCTCAGCGATATTCTGGACGGTCGCGGTAAGCGTCGGCTTGCCCTTCCCGTCTACAGCGACGATCAGTTGCGAGTCCTTCGCGACGGCAGGCGCCGCTTCAGCTTCGACCTTGCCGACGGCGCTGGCCGCGTCGTCCCGCGGTGCTTGCGACGCGGGCTGCACATCCGCTTGCGTCGCAGCAGCCGGCACTTCAACCGTAGCCGCGGCGGCATGCTGACCGAGGAAACTGGTCGCCGCCGGACACAAGGCCAACGCCACCCATGTCAGCATCGCAGCGATCGCGCCGATCAGCGCGGACAACGCCGCCATGCCGAACCAGTGCTTCGCCTTCGGGCCGACATGGCGCACTTCACGCGCGGGAGGCGCAACGGAGATCGCCGTGGCGGACAACGTGGGTTCGGCGGGAGCGCGCGCGGTCGTCGGCACTGGCGCCGCGGCGGGATGCTCGAAATGCGACGACACGGCGCGCACCTGCGAGCCGATCGTCTGCGCGAAGGCAGCCGCGCCGCCCAGCCCCAGAACGGTCGTGAGGCCGTCGTTCAGAAACGGCGCGATGGTCTGCAACTGCTGGCCGAGCAAGGTCGGCAACTGACCGATGTTGCCGCGATGCTCGAGAATGTGGCGCTTGAGCACGCCCATCAGAATACTGCCCGCAATGCCCGATACGGCATGCGTCGCGTGCGCGGGCACGCCTGTTTGCATCGACACGGTGTCGCTCAGTCCGTCGATGCGGCGCTCGAATGAATGCTCCAGCAACTGACGTCCCGTCGACGACAGTTGCGTGACACCCGTCGTGCTAGCGAAGAGGCGAGGCAGCTGTTCGGCGACATCCGCGTTGACTTCCTGACCGAGGATCGTCGCGAACAGCGCACGCGCGCCATCGAGCGTTGCGCACTTGTTCAGCAGGCCGGCGACGAGCGCAGGCGTGGTGACGTCCACGACTTTCGCCGTTGCTTCCGTCGGCAATCCGAGGCAGTTCGACAGCTGTTGAACCACGGTGTCCGGCAACGCAGACCGGACCAGTTGAATCACATTGACACTCATCGATTCGTTTCCCTGAATTTCGAACGCGCGCCCATGCGCCCTTCGTTGGGCCGCGATTATAGGAGCGGGGAAATCTCAGAATTGAAGCGATCAATGATTTTCAAACTTTATCGGAATTCTCTTACGGCGCTCTTTGCGCTTTATCACAATCGACGGCGTGCATCGCCGGAATAACGTCGCTTCACGTGGCGCGCGCCGGCTCGTCGGCGGTTGCCGGAATCGGCGCAGCACGGCGCGTGGCGGCGATGAAATCGGCGGCTCGCTCGCCGATCATCACCGTCGGCGCATTCGTGTTGCCGCCGATCAGCGTCGGCATCACGGAAGCATCGACCACGCGCAGATCCGTCACGCCGCGCACGCGCAATTGCGTATCGACGACGGACCGCTCGTCGCCGCCCATGCGGCACGTCGAAACGGGGTGATAGATGGTGTCGGCATGCAAGGCGATCGTCGCACGCAATTCGGCGTCCGTCTGGCCATGCCGCGTATAAAGCTCGCGGCCGCCGCACAGCGCGAGCGACGGCGCGTCGAGAATGCGCCGCGACAGATGCACGCCTTCGACCAGCAGGTCGAGATCGCGCGGATCGCTGAGAAACGCCGGATCGATGACGGGTGCTTCGCGCGCATCGCTGCTCGCCAGCGTGACGCAGCCACGGCTATGCGGACGCAGCACGCACACGTGCAACGAATAGCCGTGCCCCCAATGCATGTGGCGGTTGTGATCGTCGACGAGCGCGGTGCAGAAGTGCAGTTGCAGATCGGGCCGGTCGAGCGTCGGCCGGCTTTTCAGAAAGCCGCCCGCTTCCGCGACGTTGCTCGTCAGCATGCCGCGCCCGCTGCGCAGATACGAGACAAAGCCCGGCACCATCTTCGCGAAGCCGCGCAGCGAGAAGCCGATCGTTTGTGCCGACGACACGCGCTTGTTGATCGTGAAGTCGACGTGATCCGTGAGATTGCGCCCCACATCAGGCGCGTCGTGAAGCACGGGAATGCCGAGTGCGCGCAGATGATCAGCGGGACCGATGCCCGAGCACATCATCAGTTGCGGCGAATTGAACGTCCCTGCCGACAGCACGACTTCCGCCCGCGCCTCGATCGTCTCCGTGACACCCCCGCGCATCACTTCGACGCCCTTCGCGCGCTTGCCGTCGAACACCACGCGCAGCACCGCCGCGTCGGCGATCGTGTGCAGGTTCGGACGCGAGCGGCCGTAGATATAAGCGCGCGCGACGCTCCAGCGCTGTCCGTCGCGCTGCGTCACCTGATAGAAGCCGACGCCTTCCTGCTGTGGGCCGTTGAAGTCGTCGTTGCGCGGGAAGCCCGCTTCGACGGCGGCTCTTACGAATCGATGCGAAAACGGATTCTGAAACCGCAGGTTCGACACGTTGAGCGGACCGTCCGCGCCATGCAGCGCATCGGCGCCGCGTTCGTTGCCCTCGGCGCGGCGGAAATACGGCAGCACGTCGTCGAACGCCCAGCCATCGCAGCCAAGACGCGCCCAGTCGTCGTAATCGAGCGGATGGCCGCGCGTGTACACCATCGCGTTGATCGCGCTCGATCCGCCGAAGCCGCGTCCGCGCGGCTGATAACCGCGCCTGCCACCGAGGCCGGGTTGCGGCGTCGTCAGATAGCCGTAGTTGGTCTTGCGCCGGAACGGCACGACGGCCGCGACGCCGAGCGGCATGTTGACGAACAGATTCCGCTCGGTGTGCGGGCCAGCTTCGATGAGCGCGATGGTCGCATCGGGACATTGCTCCGCGAGACGCCCGGCAAGCGAACAGCCGCCCGAGCCTGCGCCGACGATGACGTAGTCGTATTGCATCCGCTCCTCCTGTCGACCGCGCTGAATTGCTGGCGGCATCTGTCTCATGCACACTTGTCTACGTGCGTTTGTCTGCGCATTGTAGGGAGCACCAGACGTTCGCGTGTTGCCGGCGTCAGAGCGATCACTCTAAACGGAACCCGCGACGCGCCCCTATGATGAAAGGTGCTGTCCGCGCCCGGCACCGCGTGTGGACCTTATTCAAACACGGTCTTTCGCGCATCGTCTTATACGCATATTGCTTACGCGCTCCAACAAAACAGCGCCCTACAACGGCTGGCGCGCGTGCATCGAATGGAGACATCAGATGGAACGGTTCGGCCCCGGCAACACGCATGAAGTGACCAATCAGGTCCCGCCGCTTGCGAACTACAACCTGTTTGCAAGCGATGCCGCGCTGGCCGCCGCCGTCGAGCGCGAAGGCGCGGCGTGGCATCGCGAGGCGCTCGCGCGCGACGGCGACGCGCTGACAAAACCTGATGTGCTCGCGCTCGCCGATCTGGCGAATCGCCACACGCCCGAACTCATGAGCTTCAGCCCGCGCGGCGAGCGCATCGACGCGCTCGAGTTTCATCCTGCGTGGCATACGTTGCTGAGCCTGCTGCGCCGCGAAGGACTACACGCGTTGCCCTTTTCCGATCCGCAGCCCGGCGCGATGGTCGCGCGCTGCGCGGGCTACTTTCTGCACGCGCAACTCGAATCCGGCTCGCTATGTCCGCTGACGATGACCTTCGCCAGCATTCCCGTGCTGCAACGTGAGCCGGCTCTATTCGCGACGCTGCGCGACAAGCTGTATTCGCGCGAGCATGATCCGCGCGACGTCCCGCTCGATCAGAAGATTTCGATGATGATCGGCATGGGCATGACCGAGAAGCAAGGCGGTTCCGACGTGCGCAGCAACCGCACGCAGGCGTTCGCAGCGGACGGCGGCGGACGCGGCGCGGCGTATCGGCTGGTCGGCCACAAGTGGTTCTTTTCCGCGCCGCAGTGCGACGCGCATCTCGTGCTCGCGCGCACCGAAGATCAGGAAGCGCTGTCGTGCTTCTTCGTGCCGCGCTTCGCGCCCGACGGCAGCAAGAACGCCGTGCGCGTGCAGCGTCTGAAGGACAAGCTCGGCAACCGTTCGAACGCCAGCAGCGAAGTCGAATTCTTCGACGCCCACGGCGTGATGATCGGCGACGAAGGGCGCGGCGTGCCGACCATCATCGAAATGGCGAACTACACGCGGCTCGACTGCGTGATCGGCAGCGCAGCGCTGATGCGCGCGGCGCTCGTGCAGGCGATCCACCATGCGCGGCATCGCAGCGCATTCGGCCGGCATCTCGCCGATCAGCCGTTGATGCGCAACGTGCTCGCCGATCTGTCGCTCGAAACGGAAGCGGCAACGGTATTGTTCATGCGCCTCGCGCGCGCATTCGAAGACACCACGAACGCCCCCGAAGAACGCGCGTGGCGGCGTCTGGTCACGCCCGCTGCGAAGTACTGGGTTTGCAAGCGCACGCTCGAATTCACGGGCGAAGCGATGGAAGTCTGGGGCGGCAACGGCTACGTCGAAGAAGGGCCGATGGCGCGCTTCTACCGCGAAGCGCCCGTGAACTCGATCTGGGAAGGCTCGGGCAATGTGATGTGTCTCGACGTGCTGCGCGCGATGGAACGCGAGCCCGAAGCCGCGCAGGCTTTGCTTGCCGCGTGGCGCGACGTGGCGCAAACGCATCCCGCGCTGAAGGCGGCGCTCGAACATCTGATGCGCGCGCTAACGTCGGCACCTGAAACGCGCGAGGCTTCCGCGCGCCGCATCGCGCAACAGATCGTGCTGATCGCGCAAGCGGTGCTGCTCGCGCAGCATTCGCCTGCCTTCGTCGCCGATGCGTTCATCGCGACGCGGCTCGGCGATGGCTGCGGCGAAAGCGGCCGCGTGTACGGTACGCTGCCCGCCTCGTTCGACCACAAGGCGATCGTCGATCGCGCGTTCACCGGCTGACTTCACGCAGCACACAACAACATAGGGAGACACAACGAAATGAAGAACGACCGGCCGGATATCGCGGCCCTGGAAGAGCTTTTGCGCGAACAGCGCGCCGCGTATCTGCGCGCGCCGTATCCGACATGGGATCAGCGCGCCGCGCATCTGAAGGCATTGCGCGAAGTGCTGCTCGACAATCGCGACATGCTCGCCGATGCGATGCACGCCGACTTCGGCAATCGCGCAAAAGAAGAAATCTTGCTGGCCGAATTTCTGCTCGTGAAAGAGGAAATCGACGGCGCGCTGCGTCACGGCAAACGGTGGATGAAAGCGCAACGTCGCGCGACCAACAAGTGGCTCTTGCCTGCCCGCGCGAAGGTCATACCGCAGCCGCTCGGCGTCGTCGGGATTATCGTGCCGTGGAACTATCCGGTGCTGCTGGCGGCCGGGCCGCTCATCAGCGCGCTCACGGCCGGCAATCGCGCGATCATCAAGATGTCGGAGCTCACACCGCGCACGTCGCTGCTTTTCGAGCAGCTCATCTCGCAGACCTTTGCCCGCGATCACGTCGCCGTCGTGAACGGCGACGCCGCGCTTGCAGCCGCATTCAGCGCACAGCCATTCGATCATCTGCTGTTCACGGGCTCGACGAAGGTCGGCCATGAAGTAATGCGCGCCGCCGCTGCGCATCTGACGCCCGTGACGCTCGAACTCGGCGGCAAGTCGCCCGCCATCGTCGGGCCGCACGCGCGCTTCGACTACGCCGTCGACAGCATCATCGCGGGCAAAACGCTCAACGCGGGGCAAACCTGCATCGCGCCGGATTACGTGCTCGTGCCGCGCGGCAAGGAACAGGCGTTCATCGAGCGGGCGCGTTTGCGCATGGCGCGGCTGTATCCTGATTTCGCGCGCAACCCCGATTACACGTCGATCATTTCGCCGCGCCATTTCGAGCGCCTGCAGCGTCTCGCCGACGAAGCACGCGAACAGGGCGCACAACTGCACGCGCTCACCGATGCCGCACCCGATGCGAGCGCGCGCCGCTTTCCGCTCGTCGCCGTGACGCAAGCGCCCGACACGTCCACGCTGATGCAGGAAGAGATTTTCGGGCCGTTACTGCCCGTGATTCCCTACGATTCGCTCGACGACGCCATCGCCTACGTCAATGCGCGCCCTCGTCCGTTGTCACTCTATCTGTACGACGACGACAAGGCGGCGATCGCGCGCGTCACGCATGAAACCATCGCGGGCGGCATGTCCGTCAACGAAACGCTGATGCATCTCGCGTGCGAGAGCCTGCCGTTCGGCGGCGTCGGCGCAAGCGGGATGGGCGCGTATCACGGGTACGAAGGCTTCGTCACGTTTTCGAAGATGAAGCCGGTCTTGACGCAGGCGCGCTTCAACGCGCGCGGCCTGATCGCGCCGCCGTACGGCAGACGCGTGCGGGCGCTGCTCAGTCTGATGATGCGGTTCTGACGCCGGGCGTCAAAGCTCGCGGGACGTGTCGGGGGGAATGTCGGTGGCAACCACATCGATGACGGGTGAATCATCGCCGGCACCACTCTCCAGCCGATGCAGCCACGCGAGCAATTCCGCGACGGCCTGATACAGGCGCGGCGGAATGCGCGAGTCGACATCGACCTGCATCAGCAGCGACACCATTTCGGGCGATTGATGCACGTACAGGCCCGCTTCCTTCGCGCGCTGCACGATCATCTCGGCGACGATCCCGTAGCCTTTTGCGACGATGCGCGGCGCGTCGTCGTGACCGTGCGAATCGTAGACCAGCGCCGCCGCGCTCCTGCGACTGGTGCGACTCATTGCATGTCCCAGTCGAAATCGTGGTTGTCGGCGGCGTCGTGCTGCGCGGATTTGTCCGCCGTCGTGCGCGCATACGCCGATGCCGCAGCGGCAGCCGCCGCCGCGTTGCCCGCCGGCGTGCTTCCGCCGATTTCGAGGATCGACAGGCCGCTCAGCTCGATGCCCGCCTGCGCGAGGCGCTGGCGGAAGGTCTCGCCCTGCGCCGCGAGCCGCGCCGCGCCGCCGGGGCTCGCCTGCACGCGCGCGACGAGCCGCGAGCCCGTCAGCGTGAGGTCGGCGTCGACGGTGCCGAGCGAAGGCAGCGACAGCGTGAGGCGCGTGCGCCAAGGGTATTCGTCGTCGGCGGATGCAGCGCCGTTGCCGCTGCGCCGCCATTCATCACCTTCCTGCTCGATCGTCCAGTCGAGGCGGGCGCCCGGCCACGCTTCGCCCGTCCAGCGGAATTGCCCCGTCGCGAGCAGGTCGAGTTGCTGGCGGACGAGGGGAATCGTCGCGGGATGCAACGCCGCCGCCATCGATTGCTGCTGGCGCGCGCTGGCGTCGTCCATGCCCGCTGCTGCATGGGCTGCCGCCGGGTTCTGCGCAGTTTGCGCGGGCTGATCCGGCGTGTCGATGATGTCGTGCGTCGCCAGATCGAACGTCGTGAAGCGCGCCGACTGGGTGTGCGGGCCTTCAGGTGTACCGCGCGCAGCGGCGACCGCGGCCGCAAATGCCGCGGCACCCGTGTTGCCCGACGGGCGGCCTTGCGCCCATGAGTTCGATTCGTCGGCGTCGTGGCTCAAGTCGAGCGGCGTTTGCGACGCCGCGTCCGCGAGGCGATTCTGGGGCTCGCCCGCAAGCGATTCGACGGGTCGTTGCCCCGACAGCCACTGCGCGAGATGCGATTCGTAGAAGAGTCCGCTTTCGTCGACAGTACGCCGCAGCGCCGCCGCCAACTCGGCGACGGGCAGAGGCGCGGCGACGATGTTCGCCGCCGCGTCCGCACCGTGCGCGGCATTCGCGCCGCCCACGTTCTGCGCCGTCGCGGCACCCGCCGCGGCGTTACCGGAAGCCGCGGCCTGCGATGCGTTCGCGCCCGTGTCGAACAACGGCAGAGGCGCGATGTCGATGGCGGGCGCGGCGGGCCAAACGGGGAGCTGGCCGACCAGCGCGGGCGTCGCCTCGCCGCCGGAGCGCGTGATCGCGTCGAGCGTCAACGCGACGGCCGACAGCACCGTCTGCGCGGAGGCCGGCAACGGCGCGGGCATCATCGCGATGGGCGCGCCGGGCGGCTGCCTGACGTTCAGGGACGCGTCGGTCTGCGCGGTCGTCGCGCTGGATCGCGAGCCGAGGGGAAGCAGGCTGTCGATGCGGCTAGCCAGCAGCGAGGCCACCGCCGTGTCGATTCCGTTCATCCCCGCTTCCTCTCGCGCATTGACGCTGCGTGGCCGCTAGCGGCTCGTATTGGACGTTATGAAAGCGCTCAGCGCGCCTGGTAAAGTTCTTTCAGCACGATGGCCGGGCGGCTCGGCGCAAACAGCGCCTGCAGCTTGGCCATGCGCGGGTTCGCGAGATCGCGGACCGTCGCGTCGTTGGCGAGGATCTGGCGGATCAGGTCGAATTTGCGCGAGCGTTCGTCGTCGGACAGGCGTACGCCGTCTTCCGCGTGCTTCAGCGCGTCGACGAGATGCCGGTACTCGTCCTGCAACAGGACGAGATCGTTCCAGAGCGCGTCTCGCGCTGCCATCACCATCCGGACCGAAATCGCTGCGATCGCCTCGTAGCGGGCGAAATATTCTGCGTTCGAACTCATCTCATGCTTTCCGCGGACGACTGCATCGCCATCCGCGCAATCTCCGGCGCGATTCCAATCCAGGCTTCCTCGAGCGTAGCCAGCAAGCCGTCGACTTCGACGAGCATCGCATCGCTCTGTTTGAGGTTCGCCTCGAGCAGTCGCCGAGTCATATAGCTATAGAGCGCATGAAGACGCTCCGCGATTTCACCGCCGGCTTCGACGTTGAGCGCCTGCTGCAACCCGTCGCCGATGATCTGAATAGCCTTGCCGATCGCCTCGCCGCGCGCCGCGATGTCACCCTGTTGCAGATGCATGCGCGCCTGCGCAACGGCCTTGCGTGCCCCCTGGTAGAGCATCACGATCAGGCGATGTGGACTGGCGCCCATCACCCCTGTCTCCACGCCGACGCGAGCGTAGGCATTGGCTCCAGAGTGTCCCGGGGAAAACATCGGCGCTCCTCCTGTATTACAGATGACAATCAGATCAGACTGACAGCGGACGGCCCGCCGGAGCGCTGCGCGATCCTGCCGCACGCCTCCCGCCAGCCCTTGTATCAAGGTTATCGGTTCATACGAATAAAGCTTTAGCCCGCTGGAAGGAAGCGTCAGGAAAGATACGCGGCACGGCACCGGGCGCCGCGCGGGCGCGGGGTTGGCTGCGAACGGCGGGTCGCCGCACCGGCACGGTGCAGGGAACCGACGCGCATGGCCGCCCGGCGAGGCGGGCGACGGGACGCTGCGCACGCTTGCGACAGACGCGATGCCGCCTGCATCGACCGCGCTCCGCCGCCCAGAGGCCGGCGGCCGGCCGCGGTCGCCGGCGACATGCGCCGCAGGCGTCTCAGACGGCCATCTGCATGATGTCGTTGTAGGCCGACACGAGCTTGTTGCGCACCTGCAGTCCGAACTGGAAGCCGACGTTGGCCTTCTGCATGTCGACCATCACGTCGTTCAGCGACACGTTCGGCGCGCCGAGTTCGAAAGCATGGGCCTCGCCAATCGCGCTCTTCTGGTCGCCGCTGATCTTGTCGATCGAGGCTTTCAGCGCCGACGCGAAGCCGCCTGCCGTGGCCGCGCCATTGTCGTGCCCAACCGGGGCGCTGCCGCCCGTGGCCTGGGCCGCCATCTCCTGCATCTGCTGCAAGGCCGACTGGATCGGATTGATGAGTGCCGTCATGTTCTCTCCTGGGTGAGATGCAGGCGAGCGTTCGCGCCATACACCGATTGGACAGGAAGCATAGCAGCGGCCCTTTTGCGAAAGCCGTGAAAGTAAGGGGGAAACCCCCCGCTATTCGGCGCATCGGGTTGCTTACCCATGCGGATAATCCCTAGCGTGAAAGTCTCTGTCGGCAGGCAAGGTAAGGCGCCGTAAGCCGCAGAACGCAAAAGCATTCCGGAGAAACCCGACGCATGGATTCGTCAGCCAACTCTTTGATCAACCCCGATGCCCGCATGGGCCTCGCCGGCGCACAGCCGGGCACAGCGGGAGCAGCCGGTGGCGCTGCAGGCCTCGACCTCGGCGGCACGGGCGGTGGCTTCGCCACGCGCTTCCCGGGCCTTCCGACGTCGCTGTCGCAGATGCGCGGCAACCCGCGCGCGCCGCTGATCTTCGCCGTCGCGTTGCTGGTCGCGGTGGTCGCGGGGCTGATCCTCTGGTCGCGCGCACCGGACTATAAGGTCCTGTATAGCAATGTCTCCGATCAGGACGGCGGCGCAATCGTTGCCGCACTCCAGCAGGCGAACGTGCCGTACAAGTTTTCCGATGCGGGCGGCGCAATCCTGATCCCCGCCGATCAGGTGCATGAAATGCGTCTGCGCCTCGCGTCGCAGGGTCTGCCGAAGAGCGGCTCGGTCGGCTTCGAACTGATGGACAACCAGAAGTTCGGCATCAGCCAGTTCGCCGAGCAGATCAATTATCAGCGCGCGCTCGAAGGTGAGCTGCAACGCACGATCGAATCCATCTCGACAGTCAAGTCGGCGCGTGTCCATCTGGCGATTCCGAAGCCGACCGTGTTCGTGCGCGACCGCGAGGCGCCGTCGGCATCCGTGATGGTCAACCTGTATCCGGGCCGCATGCTCGACGAAGGCCAGGTCGTGGCGATCACGCATATGGTCGCCTCCGCCGTGCCCGACCTGCCCGTGCGCAACGTGACGATCATCGACCAGGACGGCAACCTGCTCACGCAGGCAGGCGTCAGCGGCAGCGGCCTCGACGCGACGCAACTGAAGTATGTGCAGCAGATCGAGCGCAACACGCAGCAGCGCATCGACGCGATCCTTGGACCGATGTTCGGCGCCGGCAACGCGCATTCGTCGGTGAGCGCGGACATCGATTTCTCCCGGCACGAGTCGACCTCGGAGGCCTACGCCCCGAACAACGACCCGCAGCAGGCCGCCGTCCGCAGCCAGCAGACCAGCACCGCGACGGAAATGTCGCAGGGCGGCGCCTCGGGCGTGCCGGGCGCGCTGTCGAACCAGCCGCCGCAGCCGGCGTCCGCGCCCATCGTCGCCAGCGCGAATGGCGCCAGCGGCGTGACGACGACGCCGATCAGCGACCGCAAGGATGCGACCACCAACTACGAGCTGAGCAAGACCGTGAGCCACACGGAGCAGGCGGTTGGCGGCATCAAGCGTCTGTCGGTGGCTGTGGTGGTGAACTACATGCGCGTCGTCGACGCGAAGGGCCACGCGACGATGCAGCCGGTTCCCGCCGACAAGCTCGCGCAGGTCAAGCTGCTGGTCAGCGACGCGATGGGCTACGACAAGGCACGCGGCGACTCGGTCAACGTCGAGACCAGCGCGTTCACGCAGATCGTCGACCCCGATGCCGATCTGCCGTGGTGGCGCACCAAGGACATGATCGCGATGTACAAGCAGATCGCGACGTACGTGGGCATCGGCGCAGTCGCCCTGTTCCTCTACTTCGTGATGGTCAAGCCGGCGCTGCGCCGCGCCTTCCCGCCGCCGGAGCCCGCTGTCGCCGCGCTGATGTCGCCGGACGAGCCGGTGCTCGACGGTCTGCCGAGCGCAGCCGCCATCGCCGCCGAAGAGGAAGTCGAAGGATCGCTGGTCTCGCTGGAAAGCGACAAGGCCAAATATGAGCGGAATCTCGAATATGCGCGTCAGATCGCGCGTCAGGATCCGAAGATCGTTGCAACCGTCGTGAAGAGCTGGGTGTCCGATGAGCACTGAAGGCGTATTGAAGAGCGCGCTCCTGCTGATGTCGATCGGCGAGGAAGAGGCGGCTCAGGTATTCAAGTTTCTGGGGCCGCGTGAAGTCCAGAAGATCGGCGTCGCGATGGCGTCGCTGAAGAACATCACCCGCGAGCAGATCGACGAGGTGCTGCACGAGTTCGTCTCCGAGGCGGACAAGCACACTGCCCTCTCGCTCGACTCGAACGACTACATCCGCTCCGTGCTGACCAAGGCGCTCGGCGACGACAAGGCGGGCGCGATCATCGACCGTATCCTGCAAGGCAGCGATACGAGCGGCATCGAAGGCCTGAAGTGGATGGATTCGGCGGCTGTCGCGGAACTCATCAAGAACGAGCACCCGCAGATCATCGCGACGATTCTCGTCCACCTGGACCGCGATCAGGCGTCGGAAATCGTCGCGTGCTTCACGGAGCGGCTGCGCAACGACGTGCTGCTGCGTATCGCGACGCTCGACGGCATTCAGCCCGCCGCGCTGCGCGAACTCGACGACGTGCTGACGGGCCTGCTGTCGGGCAGCGACAACCTGAAGCGCAGCCCGATGGGCGGCATCCGCACGGCGGCGGAAATTCTCAACTTCCTGCCGGGCAATCACGAAGAATCGGTCATCGACAACGTCCGCCAGTACGACGCGGAACTCGCGCAGAAGATCATCGACCAGATGTTCGTGTTCGACAACCTGCTCGACCTGGAAGACCGCGGCATCCAGCTGCTGCTGAAGGAAGTCGAGTCGGAAACGCTGATCATCTCGCTGAAGGGCGCGCAGCCCGCGCTGCGCCAGAAGTTCCTGTCGAACATGTCGCAGCGCGCAGCCGAGCTGCTCGCGGAAGACCTGGACGCACGCGGCCCGGTCCGCGTGTCGGAAGTGGAAACGCAACAGCGCAAGATCCTTCAGGTCGTGCGCAACCTCGCCGAGTCTGGTGCAATTGTGATCGGCGGCAAGGCGGAAGATGCATATGTCTGACCACGATCCCGTGCGCAAGGAAAGCCTCTCGGCCTACCAGCGCTGGGAGATGGCCTCGTTCGACCCGGTGCCCGAGCCGGAACCGGAAGTCGACGACGGCGCGTTCGAAGCCGAACTGCAACGCCTGCGCGACACCGCGCATGCGCAGGGCGTCGCGTCCGGCCATGTGGCCGGCCAGGCGCTCGGCTATCAGGCCGGCTACGAACAGGGCCGCGCGCAAGGCTTCGAGCAGGGTCAGGCGGAAGCGCACTCGGAAGCCGCGCAGCTTGCCGCGCTCGCCGAAACGTTCAAGGCCGCGCTCGACAACGTGCAGCACGAATTGTCCGAAACGATCGTCGCGCTCGCGCTCGACATCGCGCAACAAGTGGTTCGCCAGCATGTCCAGCACGATCCGACGGCGCTGCTTGCCGCCGCGCGTGAGGTGATGGCGACTGAACCGGCGCTGGTCGGCGCGCCGGCTCTGATCGTGAGTCCTGCCGATCTGCCCGTTGTCGAAGCGTATCTGCTGGAAGAACTGCAGACGCGCGGCTGGACCGTGCGCACCGACCCCGCGATCGAACGCGGCGGCTGCCGCGCGGTCTCCACCACGGGCGAAGTGGACGCCGGCATCGGCACGCGCTGGGAGCGCGTGACGGCTGCGCTCGGCAAGGCAAGCACATGGTAAAGCCGACCATCGAAGACATTCAGCACAGCGACCTCACGCCGCTCGAGCGCGAGCTGGCGCTGGCGTCGTTCGGCGCGGAAGCGCTCACCGTCGCGCAGATGGAAGAGTCGCTCGCCGCGTTGGAGTCCGCGATTTCGGACGCGCATTCGGCGGGCCAATCCCGCGATGAAACGCACGACGACACAAACGGCAACGCCAGTGGCGCACATCCCGCTGCCGCGCCCGCGAGCCGCGAATCGGCGGCTGCGCAAAAGCGCGCGCCCGATCCCGCACTCGCATCCAATCCGCATCTGCAGGCGTGGCGCAATCGTTTGAATGGCCTGCGCGAGCGCAACCAGATAGCGCGCCCACTGCGCGCCTGCGGCCGCCTGACGCGTGCCGCCGGGCTGGTGCTCGAAGCCGTCGGCCTGCGGCTGGCCGTCGGCTCGGAAGTGATGATCGAGCTGCCGCCCGGCAGTTCGCGCACGATGGCCGAAGCCGAAGTGGTCGGTTTTCACGGCGACAAGCTCTTTCTGATGCCGACGACGGAAGTCGCCGGTCTGCTGCCCGGCGCGCGCGTCTATCCGCTGGAAGTGGCGCCTATCGCCGATCCGATGGCGGGCGCGAAGCGTCTGCCCGTCGGCTGGGAACTGCTCGGCCGCGTGGTCGACGCATCGGGCAAGCCGCTCGACGGCTTCGGCCCGCTCAACGCGCGCAACGACGCGCCGCTCACGGCACCGACCATCAACCCGCTGCATCGCGAGCCGATTCACAAGGTGCTCGACGTCGGCGTGCGCGCGATCAACGCGTTGCTCACCGTCGGACGCGGCCAGCGCATGGGCCTGTTCGCCGGTTCGGGCGTCGGTAAGTCGGTGCTGCTCGGCACGATGGCGCGCTACACCAGCGCCGAAGTGATCGTGATCGGCCTGATCGGCGAACGTGGCCGCGAAGTGAAGGAATTCATCGAGCAGATTCTCGGCGAGGAAGGTCTCGCGCGCTCCGTCGTCGTGGCCGCGCCCGCGGACGTCTCCCCGCTGCTGCGGATGCAGGCCGCCGCCTACACGACCTCGCTCGCCGAATATTTCCGCGATCAGGGCAAGCACGTGCTGTTGCTGATGGACTCGCTCACGCGTTACGCGATGGCGCAGCGCGAGATCGCGCTGGCGATCGGCGAGCCGCCCGCGACCAAGGGCTATCCGCCGTCCGTGTTCGCGAAGCTGCCTGCGCTCGTCGAGCGTACGGGCAACGGCCCGGAAGGCGGCGGTTCGATTACTGCGTTCTATACCGTGCTGACGGAAGGCGACGACCAGCAGGACCCGATCGCCGACTCGGCGCGTGCGATTCTCGACGGCCATATCGTGCTGTCGCGCGCGCTTGCCGAAGCGGGCCATTACCCTGCCATCGACATCGAAGCGTCGATCAGCCGCGCGATGACCTCGCTCATCAGCGACGCGCATCTCGATCGCACGCGGCAGTTCAAGCAGATGCTATCGCGCTACCAGCGCAACCGCGATCTGATCAACGTCGGCGCGTATTCGTCGGGACGCGACGCCGTGCTCGACAAGGCCATCGCACTGTATCCGCGGATGGAAGCGTTCCTGCAGCAAGGTTTTCGCGAAAGCGCCGGCTTCGACGCCAGCATCGCGCACCTCGATTCGCTGTTCGGCTAGCAAGCCAGGAGAGACTGAATGAGCAAGCACTTTCCGATCAAGACGCTGATTGGCCTCGCACAGGACGACGTCGACGCCGCCGCGCGCAAGCTCGGCCGCGTGCAGCGCGAGCGCAACGATGTCGAAGCGCAGCTGACCGCGCTCATCGAATACCGCGACGAGTATCACCGCCGTTTCACGGAAACCGCCAAGGCGGGGATGCCCGCCGGCAACATGCGCAACTTTCAGGCGTTCATCGACACGCTCGATGCCGCCATCGAACAGCAGCGCGGCTTGCTGGCCACGGCGACGGCGCGTGTCGAAGCCGCCAAGCCCGAATGGCAGCACAGCAAGCAGAAGCTCGGTTCATACGAAGTACTGGAAGCACGCGGCATCGCCGCTGAAGCAAAAGTCGCGGCGCGCCGCGAGCAACGGGACGCCGACGAGTTCGGCGCACGAATTCTCCGGATGCGCGCGGAAGGCGCATGAAGACGCCTGACGCTGCGAAGCGCTGCGGCGCGCAACGGGACTGACACGACCACACGAGATCCAGCATGTCGCCTCTTTCACTGATCAACTCGCTGCTCGGCTCGACGAGCGGCACATCGGGCAGCAGCGCGTCGAACAGCGTGAACACCAGCACGCTGCCGTTCTCGACGACGCTGCAGCAAAGCATCGCCGCGCAGAGCCAGATCGTCGCGCCTTCGCCCGCTCCCGCGCCGGCACCGACGCCGTCGCCGTCCGCATCGAATGGTTCCAGCGTGCATGACGTGCCGCCCGCCGATAACAGCTCGAACAACACGAGCGCCGCCGACAGCTCGAACGACACCGACAGCACCAAGTCCGCGAACCAGAGCGACAACACGCAGCAAAGCAGCGCGTCGAACGGCGCCAACGGTGCAGACGGCACGAATGGCGCGAACGGCAAGGACAAGACCGACACGGCCTCGAAGCCGGACGACGGCGCGCCGACCAAGGGCGCCGCAGCCGCAGAGACGGCAGTAGCCGCAGCGGCCGCAGCCGCCGCGGTGCAAGCTCAGGCACAGGCGAGCGGCGCGGCCGATGCAGCGAATGCGGCAACGGCCGACGCACAGCCGTCGACACCCGCTTCGCCCCCGGTCGCCGGCAACACGACGACGCCCGTGATCCAGACACCGTCGAAGAAGATCGCATCGCTCGATCCGAAAGCGACTCAAGACGCATTGCAGGCCGCCTTCGCCGCGATGGCGAACGGCCAGGGCGCAACGCCTGCGACGGGCGTGAGCGCATCCACCGGCTCGGGCACGTCGGCCACCGGCGACGCGACGCTCGGCGGCGCTGGCGCAGGTGCCGGCAAGGGCCTGACGCTCGGCGACTTGCGCAACATGAAGGGCGACGCGACGGCGAACGGTACGAATGCCACCGCCGCCACGACACCGGCCGCTGCAGCCGCCGCGCAGCCGAGCCCTGCCGAAACGCTTGCCGCTGCCAGCGCGAGCGTCTCGCAGGCGAGCGCCGGGCCCGCCGCGAATACCGACACGAGCGCCGCGCTCGCCGCGACTCAGGCCGCATCGGCGGCGGCTGCGAGTGCAACGACGACGGTGACGCAGGGTTCCAACCCGGCAACGGCCGCGATGGCGAACGCGATCGCGCCGCAAGTCGGAGCGCACGATTGGGAAGACGCGTTCAGCCAGAAGGTCGTGTTCCTCACCAACGCGCATCAGCAGACGGCGGAACTCACGCTCAATCCGCGCGACCTCGGCCCGCTACAGGTCGTCCTCCAGGTTGCCGATAACCATGCACATGCCCTTTTTGTTTCGCAGCATCAGCAGGTGCGGGAGGCGGTCGAAGCCGCGCTGCCGAAACTGCGCGAAGCGATGGAGCAAGGCGGCATTGGTCTGGGCAGCGCCAGCGTCACCGACGGCTTTGCCCGCCAGAGCAGCCAGCAGGGCCAGGAACAAGGCAGCGGCGCGCGCGGTGGCCGCAGCAGTGGCCGTGGCGATGCGGGCATCGAGGTGGCGGATAGCGGCGCGACGACGGTGAGCATGCCTGTGCGACGCACGGTTGGGTTGGTGGACACGTTCGCGTGACGTTGTGCGGGTTGCAGCGCTGGCATCCGCGTGATGTTTTCGGTTTTCATGCGTTGCCCCTGTGCGGGGCGGCAGTCACTTTCTTTGCCGCCGCAAAGAAAGTAACCAAAGAAAGCGGCTCACACCGAGCCGCTTGACCATCGCCACGGAATAGGAACGGCCCAAGCTGCGGGAAACTGTGTGTAGGTTTTCTCGCCATAAGCGCGAGCACTTCGGACCAGGTCCGGAGTGCTCGCGCGTGCGGCGCGACAGCCTACACACAGTTTGCCGCAAATAGGGCGCTGGAAGCTCCGGAGTAGTGGTCAAGCGGCTCGGTGTGAGCTGCTTTCTTTTGCCTACTTTTCTTTGCAGCAGCAAAGAAAAGTAGGTGCCGCCCCGCACAGGGGCAACGCATGAAAGCCGAAAACATCACGCGGATGCCAGCGCAACGGCAAACCGCAGGACGCCTGCGCAGCAAAAAACAAAACCACCCCCGAGCAGGCAAACACACGAGCTAACCCTGAATATCCCTTCTTTTCGACCCATCGCAGCAGCGTCGGACACCTGAAAATTCAACCTACAGCATTGAGGCAATCAATTCCATGGCAACCACGACCGCAAACCAGCAAGCCAACGCGAAGCCCTCCTCTCCGGGCCTCGTCAAGCGCATATTGGTGATCCTGCTGATCGTACTGGTCGCGGCAGGCGCAGCCGGCGCCGCCACCTGGTTCTTCATGTCGAAGCGCGCGCCTGCCGCCGCGACGGCAGCAGCGCCGGCGCCCGCGCCTGCTCCCATCTTCTTTCCGCTCGAATCGATGACGGTGAATCTGCAGTCCGACGACGGCCAGCAGCACTACCTGCGCATTGGTCTGACGCTGAAGCTGAACGACCAGAAGGTGCAGGAACATTTGACTGAACACATGCCCGAAGTCCGCAGCCGCGTGCTGCTCGCGCTGTCGAACAAGCATCCCGAGGAACTCGCGACGCTCGACGGCAAGAAAGCACTCGCCGTGGAACTCGAAAAGCTGATCGAAGAGCCGACCGAGGCCAACGGTCAACCCGTGCACGTTTCCGACGTGCTGTTCACCGAATTCGTCGTCCAGTAACGGCGCCTTGTGCCGACTGATTTGATCTTCCACCGCGCCATTGAAGGGACGTACGAGGAATAGGAATGGGCCACGAAGAGTTCATGTCCCAGGAGGAGGTCGATGCCCTCCTGAAGGGCGTCACCGGCGAGTCTGACTCGCAATCCGATCAGGGCGATCGGTCCGGCGTCCGCCCGTACAACATTGCGACGCAGGAACGCATCGTTCGCGGCCGGATGCCCGGCCTCGAAATCATCAACGACCGGTTCGCGCGTCTGTTGCGCGTCGGCATATTCAACTTCATGCGGCGTACGGCGGAAATTTCCGTCGGCCCGGTGAAGGTGCAGAAGTACAGCGAGTTCACGCGCAACCTGCCGATCCCGACGAACCTGAACCTCGTCCACGTGAAGCCTCTGCGCGGCACGTCGCTGTTCGTGTTCGATCCGAACCTCGTGTTCTTCGTGGTCGACAACCTGTTCGGCGGCGACGGGCGTTTCCATACGCGCGTCGAAGGCCGCGACTTCACGCAGACCGAGCAGCGCATCATCAGCAAGCTGCTTGGCCTCGTGTTCGAGCACTACACGACGGCATGGAAGAGCGTGCGCCCGATGCAGTTCGAATACGTGCGCTCGGAAATGCACACGCAGTTCGCCAACGTCGCGACCCCGAACGAAATCGTGATCGTCACACAGTTCTCGATCGAATTCGGGCCGACGGGCGGCACGCTGCATATCTGCATGCCGTACTCGATGATCGAGCCGATCCGCGACGTGCTGTCATCGCCGATCCAGGGTGAAGCGCTCGAAGTGGACCGCCGCTGGGTGCGCGTGCTGTCGCAGCAGGTGCAGGCAGCCGAAGTGGAACTGACGGCGGATCTCGCGCAGGTCCCCGTGACGTTCCAGGACATTCTCAACATGAAGGCGGGCGACGTGCTGCCCATCAACATTCCCGAGCACATCACGGCGAAGGTCGACGGCGTGCCGGTGATGGAATGCGGCTACGGAATTTTCAATGGTCAATACGCATTGCGCGTGCAGAAGATGATCAGCGCAGCGGAACAGATGAAGGAAGCGGGATATGACTGAGTTGAACTCGACACCCGATATGGACATGCCGGAAGAGTCGAAGGTGAATGATCCGTTGCCCGGCTCGGGCGCCGAAGAAGCGGCCCTCGACGATTGGGCGAGCGCGCTCGCCGAGCAGAACGACAACACGTCGGTCAGCGCAACCACGGCTGGCGTGTTCCAGCCGCTGTCGAAGGTCGAGCCGTCCACGACGCGCAACGACATCGACATGATTCTGGACATTCCCGTTCAGATGACGGTCGAGCTGGGCCGCACGAAGATCGCGATTCGCAACCTGCTGCAACTCGCGCAGGGTTCCGTCGTCGAGCTGGATGGTCTCGCGGGCGAGCCGATGGACGTGCTCGTCAACGGCTGCCTGATCGCGCAGGGCGAAGTGGTGGTCGTGAACGACAAGTTCGGTATTCGCCTGACCGACATCATCACGCCGTCCGAGCGTATCCGGAAGCTGAACCGATGAAACATGCAGTAACCCGGGCCGCGTCCCACGGGAGCGGCATGCCGCTGCCGCGCCGCGCCCGTTTCATGTCGACGGTGGTTGTGGCTGGGCTCATGCTCTGCGCCAGCGCATTCCATCTCGCCCACGCCGCCGACATGAATGCCGTCAACAACGCCGCGAAGATCGCCTCGAGCGTCGGCGCGGGAACGGCGGTGCCGTCGCTCGGCGTCGGCGCCGTGTTGCAGACGATCGTCGGTCTTGCTGTCGTGATCGGCCTCGTGTTCGGCTTCGCATGGCTCGCGCGCCGCTTCGGCCTGCAACCGGGCCAGCGCGGCGGGATCGTGAAGACGATCGGCGGCACGTCGCTTGGCGGCAAGGAACGCGTGGCCGTCGTCGAGATCGGCGATACGTGGCTCGTGCTCGGCGCTGCGCCCGGCAACGTGCGCCTGTTGCATACGATGCCTGCCGGCTCGGCGTCGGGCGCAACCCTTCCCACCGGCACGCCTTTTTCGGTGCCCGGCGCATCCAATCCCGGCGGCCCGGTCCAGTTGAGCGGCACCTTCGGACAACGCTTTCGCGACGCGCTCAAAAACGAAGCGGCCAAACGTTTCCAGCGACGCGCGAGCGGAGAACAGTAATGCAGTACGACCGATCTGACGCGCAGCGCAGCTGCGCTGTGACTTCCCACGCCCTTACCCAGCCTTCCTCGCAGGCTTCCGCTTCGATGAAAAAGCGCATCCTGAAGGGCGCTGCGCTGATTGCGCCGCTCGCCGTGCCCGCGCTGCTGTTCGCGCTGCCGACGCTGTCGCACGCGCAGGCCAACGGCCTGCCCGCCTTCAACACGAGCCCCGGCCCGAACGGCGGCACGACGTACTCGCTGAGCGTGCAAACGATGCTGCTGCTCACGATGCTGTCGTTCCTGCCTGCGATGGTGTTGATGATGACGAGCTTCACGCGCATCATCATCGTGTTGTCGCTGCTGCGTCAGGCGATCGGCACGCCGACCACGCCGCCCAACCAGGTGATGGTCGGTCTTGCGCTGTTTCTCACGTTGTTCGTGATGACGCCCGTGCTCGACAAGGCCTACACCGATGGCTACAAGCCCTTCTCCGAAGGCACGATCCAGATGGACGAGGCGGTGAAGCGCGGCGTTGCGCCGTTCAAGGCGTTCATGCTGAAGCAGACCCGCGAGAGCGATCTCGCGTTGTTCGCACGCATCTCGCACGCCGCGCCGATGCAGGGCCCGGAAGACGTGCCGCTGTCGCTGCTGGTGCCGTCGTTCGTGACGAGCGAACTGAAGACGGGTTTTCAGATTGGCTTCACCGTGTTCATTCCGTTTGTGATCATCGACATGGTGGTGGCGAGCGTGCTGATGTCGATGGGCATGATGATGATTTCGCCCGCGACCATTTCGCTGCCGTTCAAGCTGATGCTGTTCGTGCTGGTCGATGGCTGGCAGTTGATCATCGGCTCGCTTGCGCAGAGCTTCGTCTGAATTCTGCAGGGAGAATCACGCCATGACGCCGGAAACCGTCACCACGCTCGCGCACGAAGCGATGTACATTGCGTTGCTGCTGGCTGCGCCGCCGCTTTTCGTGGGGCTGGTTGTCGGTCTGATCGTGAGCCTGTTTCAGGCCGCGACGCAGATCAACGAAGCGACGCTGTCGTTCATTCCGAAGCTGTTCGCGATCGCCGTGACGCTGGTGCTGATCGGTCCGTGGATGCTCGCGAAGATGCTCGATTACATGCGTCACATGTTCACCAGCATTCCGACGCTCGCGAACTGAGCGCCCTTCTCTTTCCTTCTTTCGACGCGCGATGTTCTCCGTCACCTACGAACAGCTGAACGTCTGGCTGACCGCGTTCCTGTGGCCGTTCGTGCGGATTCTTGCGCTGATGGCGACGGCGCCCGCGTTCGGCGACAAGTCGTTGCCGACTCGCGTGAAGGTCGCTCTGGCGGGTTTTATTACGCTGATCGTTGCGCCGACTATCGTTGCGTTGCCGCAGGTTACTGTGTTTTCCGCGCAGGGCGTGTGGATCATCGTCAACCAGTTTTTGATCGGTGCGGCGCTTGGTTTTACGATGCAGCTAGTGTTTGGTGCGATTCAGGCCGCCGGCGACATTATGGGCATGAGCATGGGGCTCGGGTTCGCGACGTTCTTCGATCCGCATGCTGCGGGGGCCACGGATGTCATGTCGCGCTACATGAATATGCTCGCGATTTTGACTTTTCTCGCGTTTGATGGGCATTTGCAGGTTATCTCTGCGTTGATTCAGACGTTTCAGGCGCTGCCTGTGTCGGCTAATGTGCTTGGGGCTAATGGATGGCGAGTACTCGCCGGGTGGGGGAGCACTGTGATCAGTGCAGCTCTGCTGCTGTCTCTGCCGATTGTCACTGCGCTGCTTATCACTAATCTTGCGCTTGGGATTCTTAATCGGGCTGCGCCGCAGATTGGGGTTTTTCAGGTTGGGCTGCCTGTTACCGTTATTACTGGGTTGCTGCTGATTCAGTTGATGTTGCCTAATATGATGCCGTTCTTTGCCCGGTTGTTTGAGAGTGGGATTGAGCAGATGGGGCGGGTGGCGGCTGGGTTGAGGTGAGGGTTTTTGCTGCGCGAGCGGTTTGGTTTGCTTGGGTTTGCGCTGGCATCCGGGTGGCTGTGTTTGCCGCGCAAGCGGTTTGGTTTGCTTGTGTCTACGCTGGCATCCGCGATTCGTTAGCCTGCTTCACGCGTCGCCCCTGTGCGGGGCGGCACCTACTTTTCTTTGCCGCCGCAAAGAAAAGTAGGCAAAAGAAAGCGGCTCACACCGCCAGTTCTAGTGTTTGCCTGAGGGCCCCCAGAGGGTCTTACGCTTCACACGGCAACCACATGACTCATGCTCGTTGCCAGCGCTCTTAATTGGCGCCTCACCCGCTTCAAGCTCCCGCGTTGCGGCACGCCGCGCCAGATATTCCACCGCCGCCCAGGTGGCAAACTGTGTGTAGGCCGTAGTGCCTCACACGCCTCACTCCGGACCAATAGCCCACGCGTTCCACCCTGTAAGAGCGCCACGCTATACGACGCGACAACCTACACACAGTTTGCCACCTGGGCGGCACATGCCATTCGCTGCCGCTTGCCCGAGCACGGGTATTCGAAGCGGGTGAGGCGCTCATTCGAAGCGTTGGCAACGAACGCGAACAGAAATGCTGCCGTGTGAAGCGTAAGACCCGCTGGGGGCCCTCAGGCAAATACAAGAGCTGGCGGTGTTAGCCGCTTTCTTTTGCCTACTTTTCTTTGCGGCGGCAAAGAAAAGTAGGTGCCGCCCCGCACAGGGGCGACGCGTGAAGCGAGCTAACGCATCGCGGATGCCAGCGAAAGCACAAGCAAACAACCCGCGTCGCAAGACAAAAAAAACGCCCAACCCTATTCAAAGAGCCAGGCGTCTCACACCTACAAAAGCAAAAAAAAAACCAAAACTGAACAACGAAAAAATCAATTCCCGATGTAATCAAACAACGACAACTTCTGAATCATCGAAAAACCCTGCTGCGCCGCCTGCAGCGAAAATTGAGTCATCGTGTACTTACTGATCACCGACGTCAGATCAGTCTGCGTCAGATCCGCAAGATTGCTCGTGGTCTGCAACGAGTTCGTCTGCGTCACCGTCTGCAGCGCCTCAACTTCCTGCTCTCGACCACCGACCGACGTCTGGATCGACGTCACGTTATTCATCGTGTTATGCAACTGCGTCAGCGCCGTGCCCAACGCGTTCGTCAGGTTCGCCTGGCCGCCCGTGCCCGAGACGGGCGTTTGCAGCGCGGCAATCACGCTGTCGAGATTCGCGAATACGTCTTTGTTCGACTGCGCCGCGGGCGTCACCGAGAACGCATCGCCCGCATTGGGCGAGCCGGAAATCGTCACGTTCTGGCCGCCGCCGCCAAGCGAAATCGCCTGGCCAGCCGTGAAGGTCTGCGGCGCGCTCGTCGTCGACGTGGTGGCGTCGGTGATCGTGTACGTCGTCGCGGACGTGAAGTTGATCGTGTACTGGTGCTGGTTCGTCGGGTCGGTCGGATTGGTCACCGAAACATTGCCGATCGTGCCCGTGCCCGTGTTGGCCGAATTGCCCGCCGTCACGGCCGCGCTGCCCGCCGGCGAGATGCTCAGGAACACCGCCTGGCCCGTATCGCCGATCGCGATGTTACGGGTGCCCGTCACCTGCACATTCTGCACGCCGCTGTCGCCGTTGTACTGAACAGCGCCGCTCGCGTTGATCGAGAACGGCGGCGTCCCTGCCTGATAGCCGGCGTACAGATAGTTGCCCGAGCCGTCGGTGCCGTTCGCAAGACCCATCAGCTGATTGCGCAAGCCCTGCAGCTGCGTCGCGATCGCGCCGCGGTCGCCGTCGTTGAGCGAGCCGTCACCCGCGCGCACGAGCTGCGTGCTGATCGACGTCAGCACGTTGTTGATGCTGGACAGCGAGCCGTCCTCGGATTGCAGCGCAGCGAGCGCGGTGTTCTGGTTGTCGGCGTACTGCGACAGCGTCGCGCCCTGCATGCTGAGCTGCACGGCCTGCGCCGCGCCGACCGGGTTGTCCGACGGCGTCGCGAGACTCACGCCGCTCGACAGTTGCTGATACAGCGACGCGAGCGTGGATTGCTGATCGTCCATCGTCTGGACGTTCATGCCGAAGTATTGCGAAGTAGAGATGCGCATAGTCGTTCAACGCCTCAATTGAAAATGCCGAGGATCGTCTGGAACAGCGTCTGGGCCGTCTGGATGACCTTGCTGTTCGCCTGATACAACTGCTGGTATTGCAGCAGGTTCGCCGCTTCCTCGTTGATGTTCACGCCGGAAATCGCCTGCTGCGAGGTCGTGATCTGCGTCACGAGTGCCGTCTGCGATTTGCTCGACGCCTGGATCTGGTTCGTCTGGTTGCCGATGTCGTTCACGTAGTTCGCGTACGAGTCGGTCAGCGTGAGCGTTCCGTTGCCCATCGACTTCGTCGTCACGAGATTCGAGATCGACTGCGCGTTGCGGCCGTCCTTGCCGCCCGCCGGGTTCGGCGCGATCGTGAAGGTGTCGCCGTTCGCGGGCGTGCCCGTGATCTGCAGCGACACGTTGTTGATCGTGCTGCCCGTGATCGTCATCGACGCGCCCATGGCCGCGTTGTACGGCACAGGCGTCGTCGCTGCCGTGATGTTGTACGAGGTCGGCGGCGTTCCGTCGATGGTCACGGTCGAGCCGACCGGGAAGCCGGAGATCGATCCCGTCGTCGAGTCGTACGTCAGCGTGGTGGTCGTGCTGGGCAACGTGTAGCCCGCCGACACCGTGCCCTGCGTCACCGAGGACGTGCCCGTATTCGACGTGCCCTTCGACACCAGAACGGGCGACGAAGCCGCGATGGCCGCGCCGTCGCTCGTCGTCAGCCCGAAGCCGTTCAGCGCGCCGCGCGTCGGCTCGACGGTGAACGAATCGCCGGGGTTCATCGTGCCCGTCAGCGAGAACTGCATGCCGCCGATCGGGTTGGTCAGGTTGGCCGCCTGGCCGACGACCTGGCCCGTATCGCGATTGGTCAGGGTGTAGTTCGCGCCGTCGTACGACAGCGTGTAGTCGCCCGATACGGGCTGCGACGGATTGGACAGCGAAGCGCCCAGCGTGGCGCCGCCCGTATTCTTCAGGTTCGCGAAGATGGTCGGATTACCGACCGTGAACAGCGCGCCGCCTTTGTTGCCGTTCAGGTCGATACCGAGCGAGTTCTGCGCGTTGACCTGCGCGGCGAAGCTTGTCGCGATCGCGCCGAGTTGCGCTTCGGCGGGATCGAGTGTCTGGCTACGGAACGTCATCAGCCCACCGATCTGCCCTCCCAGCTGAACGCTGTCGGGCAGGATTTGCGGCGTCGTCGTTCCGGCCTGGCTCGCAAGACCTGCGTAGGCAACGGCCGTTTCCGTCGGGTCCGACGGCGATGTGACGGTTGTGAGATTGAAGCTCTTGTCGGCGACGACGAGCGGCTGGCCGTTGCCCATGAACACGCTGTAGCCGCTATCGCCCTGCACGACCTGCACGCCGACGAGTTGCGACAGGTTCGACACGGCGAGGTCGCGCTGGTCGAGCAACTGGTTGGGCGGCTGGCCTTGTGCGCTCAGCGACTGGATCTGCGAATTCAGTTGTGCGATTTGCGCGCTGTACGTGTTGATCTGCTTGACCGTGTCGCCGATCTGCGTGTTGACGTTGGTGCGCAGCTGGTCGTACTGATCGCCGGCTGCGTTGATCTGGTCCGCCAACGATTGCGCGTTGCTGATGGCGCTTTGGCGCATCGCGGGATTCGACGCATCGTTCGCGACGTTCTGCATGCCGGTGAAGTACGACGTGATCGCGCTCGAAATGCCCGAGGTCGGATTGCCGACCATGTTGTTGAGCTGCGCGATCAGGTTGTAGTACGTGTTGAGCGAACCGGACTGCGACTGCGCGTTGTTCAGTTCGGTCGTGAGGTACTGGCTGTACTGGCGCTGGATGGTCGTGGTCGACACGCCGCTGCCGAGATAGCCGGAGCCCGTGTACTGTCCGCTCGATTCCGAGTAGACGGGACGCTCGACGGAATAGCCGGGCGTCGCCTGATTGGAGATGTTCTGACCCGTAGTCGTCAGGCCCCATTGGGCTGCGTTGAGTCCACTAAGGCCGATGCTAAAAAGGTTACTCGACATGCGTCATCCTGAAAGACGGCGTAAGGGGCGGTGTGTGTGGCACCGCCAAGTTGACCGAACAATTTGTATATCGGCCTCCCGGCGGGAAGATTGAGGGCGGGAATGGTTTTTTTGCGCGAAGCGCTGGATGGGGTTTGGGTTTGTCTTCGACGTTGGGGTGTTGGTTTTGCCTCGGCGAGGCGGTGGGTGCTGCGCATGCGGTTTGGGTTTTGGCCGTTGCGATGGGTTACGCGTTTTGCCTTTGTGGCGCGGGCGGGTTTGGTTGTTCTGGCTCTTTCGCTGGCATCCGCGCTTTGTTAGCGTGCTTCAAGCGTCGCCCCTGTGCGGGGCGGCACCTACTTTTCTTTGCCGCCGCAAAGAAAAGTAGGCAAAAGAAAGCGGCTAACACCGCCAACATTTCTTCCTGCCTGAGGGCCCCCAACGGTTCTTACGCTTCACACGGCGGCGCCTCCGTTCAGTGCATGTTGCCAACGCTCGAAATGAGCGCCTCACCCGCTTCAAATACCCGTACACGTGCTAGCGACAGCGAATGGTATGTGCCGCCCAGGTGGCAAACTGTGTGTAGGTTGTCGCGGCGTATAGCTTGGCGCTCTTACGGGGTGGGACGCGTGTGCTACTGGTCCGAAGTGAGGCGTGTGGAGCGCAAGGGGCCGACACACAGTTTGCCACCTGGGCGGCGGAGGAATATCTGGCGTGGCATACGGTACTGCGGGAGCTTGAAGCGGGTGAGGCGCCATTTAAGAGCGCTGGCAACGAGCATGAGTCATGTGGTTGCCGTGTGAAGCGTAAGAACCGTTGGGGGCCCTCAGGCAGGAACAAGGATTGGCGGTGTTAGCCGCTTTCTTTTGCCTACTTTTCTTTGCGGCGGCAAAGAAAAGTAGGTGCCGCCCCGCACAGGGGCGACGCGTGAAGCAGGCTAACAAAGCGCGGATGCCAGCGAAAACCCAAGCAAACCAAACCGCTTGCGCGGCAAACACAGCCACCCGGATGCCAGCTCAAACACGAGCAAACCACCCAGCGTCGCAGACAACCAACCCAAACCAAAAACCTTACGCCCGCGCCAACGAGCGCCTCTTCATCTCAAGCTGAGTAATCAACCGCTGAAGGGTATTCTCAGCATTCCCGGGCAGGGACAAAAACCGAAATCCGAGCGTATAACGCTGCGTCCCGTTAGGCAGATCCACTGCCCGATTCGACATCAACTCAAGATCGAGCTGCAACGTCCCCAGCGACCCAAGCACCACTTCCGTGTCGAGCAACTGAACCCCATGCTCGAGCGTCGCCACACGCTCATCACTCGTCCGCATTGCCATACCGCCAAGCGACAGATCCTGCACTTCGAACCGGAACCCTTCCCCATCCGGCAAGCGCCCGCGGCAAGTATAAGGATCAAGCAACGGCGCATCGACGCGGAAATACTCCCGCCGCTGCACGTAATACAAAACCTCAGGAAAATTGGCCTCGAACGAAGGCCGCCCTTCGAACGTCGTCTCGCGCGGCGTCTGCGTGACGAAATGCACGCGCACACCATCCGGCGTCGCATGAAAATGACCTTCCGGCGACGTCAGCAGCCCGCGGTTCTGCTCGGCAAGCGCGCCCCAGTCAAACGTGAAGGTTCGCTCTCGCACGTCCACTTCGAGGATCTTCGTCACAAGCTGGCCGCCCTTGTACTGCACGGTCAGAAAATCGCCGCGATTGAGCAGATTGCGCAGTTGCACACCGATCTCAAGCGGATTGCGGCGGCCGAAGTCGACGCCTTCCATCTCGCGGTTGTCACCATTCGACTGGGTGGTATTCATGGCCTTGCCAATTTCTCTTCGTTCTTGCGAGCACGTCGCGAAAGCACCGCCGGCCGGGGCTCGGCACGGCCGGCATACGTCGCGAAACACGCGTGGGTCCGGAATTCTTCGCACCATTCCGGTATCGGGTCTGACTGTTTAGCGGCAGCGTCAGCCCAAAGTTTAGACCGGTTTTACGAAATATTTTCCGCAAACGTTTGACACCGCAACGAAGACAGGATACGCGAATTCTGCTCGCGGTCCGAAAGTGACATAAGACGATAACGGGAGGCAATGCGGCTCGGTCCAACCGCCGTGGCGGCGGCTCCGTCCGTCTGATGGGGCAACATGGCCCCGTCGCCGGCGTGATGCCGTTGAAGTATTGCGTAGCGACGATGATTGACCAGAACGAACGCGGCAAGCCCCGCGCTCGCGCGCGTCACACCATCTTCTGCATGATCGAAATCAGCTTCTTCGCGTAGTGCGGATCGGTCGCGTAACCGGCGCGCTGCATGCCCTGCGCGAAGCCGTTCACGTCACGCGACGAATTGATCACCTGCGCATAACGCGGGTTCGACTTCAGGAAGCTCGCGTAGTCGGTCATCGCTTCCTCGTACGAATCGTACGCGCGGAACTTCTCGACCACGCGCTGCGGGCGGCCGTTGATGTATTCAGTCGTGACCGTCGCGACGGTCTTACCGTTCCAGTCGTCCGAGGCCTTGATGCCGAAGATGTTGTGGCTCGTCGTGCCGTCCGACTTGCGGATCTCGCGCTTGCCCCAGCCCGATTCGAGCGCAGCCTGGCCGATGATGAAGCGCGCCGGAATGCCCGTCGCGGCGCTCGCGGCCTGCGCCGGCGCGGCGAGCTTGTCGACGAATGCGTCCACCTTGTCCGACGAGCCGTCGCCGCGCACGGCCGGCGTCAACGCGCTGTTCGCCGAGTAGCCGCGGCCCATCTTCAGCGCGCCGTTGTTCGCCGGGTTCGCGTACGCCTTCGCCAGCGCATTCATCGCGACGTTGTTGCCCGCGTTCGCATCGTCGGCGGACATGCCGGAATTGCGCATCAACTGCTTGAGCATCGCGTCGGCAACACCAATGCCCTTCGACGACATCTGCTGCGAAAGCTGCTGGTCCATCATCGACGTGAAGGTTGCCGTGTCGTGCGAATCGAACGGGCCGTCGGACGGCGTCGCGTCGCGCATGCTCTTCAGCATCATCTGCGTGAAAACGGCGTCGAACTGCTTGGCCGCCGACTTCATCGCTTCACGCGGATTCGCCGCGGCCTGCGCGCGCATCGCATCGAAGCCTTGCGTGTCGAGGGCGAAGCGATTGGTCAGGTCATTCGCGGCGTTGCGCGTCGTGTCGGAGTTCATTCTGGTTGTTCCTTAGATGATCTCGAGATCGGCTCGCAGCGCACCGGCTGCCTTCATGGCCTGGAGAATCGACATCAGATCTGCGGGCGTTGCGCCGAGCGCGTTGAGCGCCTTCACGACGTCCGCGAGATTCGCGCCCGCGCTCACCATCTTGAGCGCGCCGTTGTCCTGCTTCAGCGCGATCTGCGACTGCTGCGCGACGACCGTCTGACCATTCGAGAACGCGCCCGGCTGGCTCACCACCGGTTGCGTGTTGACGACCACGGACAGATTGCCGTGCGCGACGGCGCAAGTCTGCAGCGTCACCATCTGGTTCATCACGATCGAACCGGTGCGCGCGTTCAGAATCACCTTCGCGGCGGCCTGCCCGGGCTTCACGTCGAGGTTCTGCAACTGCGCCATGAACTGCACCTGCTGCGCCGGATCGGTCGGGGCGCGCAGCTGGATCGTGCGGCCGTCGAGCGCGACCGCCGTGCCGAAGCCGAACGCGTTGTTGATCGCCGACGTGATGCGCTGCGTCGTGTCGTAGTCCATGTCGTTCAGGTCAAGCTGCATCGTGCCCGCCTGCGAAATCGTGGTCGGCACCGCGCGCTCGACGAGCGCGCCGCCCGTGATGCGGCCCGCCGCGAGCTGGTTGACCTGCACCTTGCTGCCGTTCGCGCTGGCACCCGCGCCGCCGACGGCCATGTTGCCCTGCGCGAGCGCATACACCTGGCCGTCCGCGCCCTTGAGCGGCGTGAGCAGCAGCGTGCCGCCACGCAGGCTCTTGGCATTGCCGAGCGACGACACGGTGACGTCGATCGCTTCGCCGGGCCGCGCGAACGCGGGCAGTGATGCCGTCACCATCACGGCGGCGACGTTCTTCAACTGCATGCTCGACAGCGAATTGTTGCTGGAGTTCGAGCCAGCCTGCTGGCTGTTGATCGAGATGCCGAGGTTCGCGAGCATGTTCGCGAGCGTCTGCGTCGTGAAAGGCGTCTGCGTGGTCTGGTCGCCCGTGCCGTCGAGACCGACGACGAGGCCATAGCCGATCAGCGGGTTGTCGCGCACGCCCTGGATCTGCACGAGGTCCTTCAGGCGTTCCGCATGGGCGACGTGCGTCGTGACGGGCAGCGCGGCGCACGCGAGCGCGACCACGGCGAAGGCGCGTGCCGCGAAACCGGAAACGGACGTCAGGCGGAGGAAAGAGAAGGTACGCATGATCAGAACGGCGCGACGTTGAGGAAGAATCGTTGCAGCCAGCTCATGTCCTGGGATTCATTGATATAGCCCTTGGCCGAGTATTCAATCTTCGCGTCCGCGACCTGGGTTGAGTAAACCGCGTTCAGGCTGCTGATCGTGTTCGGATTGACGACTCCCGAGAAACGCACGAACTCATTGCCCTGGTTGATCAGCATCTGCTTTTCGCCGCTCACGAGCAGATTGCCGTTCGGCTGCACGCCGATCACCGTGACGGTGATCACGCCGCTGAACGTGTTCGACGCATTGGCGCCGCCCGTTGCCTTGAACGTGTTGGCACCCGTCGCGTCGAGGTTCACCTTGCCGAACAGACCGCCCAGAAAGCCTGCCGTCGGCACGCCGAACTTGGTCTCGCCGTTGCGGTTCGTGTTCGCACCCGACGACTTCGTCGCGTTGATGTTTTCGGAGATGACGATGGTCAGGATGTCGCCGACATTGCGCGGGCGCTGGTCTTCGAACAGCGGCCGGCCAGCGTAACCCGGGTTGAAGATCGAGCCGGGCGTTTGCAGCGACGGCGGCGGCGGCGGCACGGCCGTCATCGGTTGCTGGGTGATCGGCTCCCTCGGCACGAGCGCGCAGCCGCCGAGCGCGGCTGCGAGCACGCCAGCGCCAGCGAGCATCGACACTGCCCGCGCGCTGCGCAGAGGAATCTGGGTTCGAATGAAGTGCGACATCTTGGTTACCGCCTAAGTGTTTCCGACTTTCAGCCTGACTGTCAGCCTGCTTAAACCGGCATCTGGCTGAGCGTCTGCAGCATCTGGTCGGACGTCGTCACGGCCTTGCTGTTGATTTCGTACGCGCGCTGGGTCTGGATCATGTTCACCAGTTCCTGCACGACGTTGACGTTCGATGCTTCGACATAGCCCTGATTCAGCGTGCCGGCGCCGTTCAGACCCGGCGTCGCGACGTTTGGCGTGCCCGACGAGGTTGTTTCCTGGAACAGGTTTTCGCCCTTCGCGTCGAGACCGGTCGGGTTGATGAACGTGGCGACCTGCAACGAGCCGATCTGCGTCGTCGCCGTCGAACCCGCCGTCGTCACCGACACCACGCCGTCGCTACCGATCGTGAGCGACGTCGCGTTCTGCGGAATCGTGATCGCGGGCAGCACCTGATAGCCGCTGGACGTAACGAGCTGGCCCTGTGCGTTGGTCTGGAAGGAGCCGTCGCGCGTGTACGCGGTCGTGCCGTCCGGCATCTGCACCTGGAAGAAGCCCTGGCCGTTGATCGCGACGTCCTTCGAATTGCCCGTCTGCTGCAGGTTGCCCTGCGTGTACAGACGCTCGGTCGCGACCTGCTGCACGCCCGTGCCGAGCTGGATGCCCGACGGCAGTTCCGTCTGCTGCGTCGAGTTCGCGCCCGGCTGGCGGATCGTCTGATACAGCAGGTCTTCGAACACCGCGCGCGAGCCCTTGAAGCCGTTCGTGCTGACGTTCGCGAGGTTGTTCGAAATCGTGTCCATCTGCGCCTGTTGCGCATTCATGCCCGTGGCGGCGATATAGAGTGAGCGGTTCACTTACTTTCTCCTGAACGCAGCGTGGTGCGTTCCGTTAAATCTGCGTCGGGATTAGCTGAAGCTCAGCAACTTGTTGGCCGACTGCTCGTTCTGGTCAGCGGACTCGATCATCTTGGTCTGCATCTGGAACTGGCGGGCGTTGGTGATCATCGAGACCATCGCCGCGACCGGATTCACGTTGCTGCCTTCGAGTGCGCCTGCCGCGACCTTGACGGCGGGATCGGCGTCGGCGGGATTGCCGTCAGTCGTGTGATAGAGGCCATCGTCGCCGTGCGTGAGGCTGCCGGGCGCGGGATTCACCAGCTTCAGCTGATCGACGAGCGCAATCGTCGTGGCGGGATCGCCCGGCATCAGCGCCGAGATCGTGCCGTCGTTGCCGATCGTCACTTCCGCACCGGGCGGCACGGCAATCGGACCGCCGCCACCCACCACCTGCATGTTGCTGGCCGTGACGAGCTGACCGTTTGCATCGACGTGCAGGTTGCCCGCGCGCGTGTACGCTTCCTGGCCGTCGGGCGTCAGCACCGACAGCCAGCCCGGACCCTGGATCGCGACGTCGAGCGGATTGCCCGTCTGCTGGATCGGGCCCGGCGTGTAGTCCGCGGTGGGCGTCGACGACAGCACGAAAGTGCGCGTGGTGTCGTTCTGAATCGTGCTGCCGTCGCCGAACGCCATCGGCACGGCGCGGAACGTCGCGAGCTGGGCCTTGAAGCCCGTGGTCGAGGTGTTCGCGAGGTTGTTCGCGACCACGGCCTGCTGTTCGAGCGCCTGGGAAGCGCCCGACATCGCGGTGTATATGAGCCGGTCCATGATGGTGTCGGTGCGTCAGCTATTACAGGTTGATCAGCGTCTGGTCGACGGCCTGCTGGGTCTTGATCGTCTGCGCGTTCGCCTGGTAATCGCGTTGCGCGGTGATCAGGTTCACCAGTTCGCTCGTCAGGTCGACGTTCGAGTTTTCCGTTGCGCCGCCTTGCAGCACGCCGTGGTTCGTCGAGCCGGGCGCTGCGATCACTGCGACGCCAGATGCGGCCGTTGCCTGAAATTCGTTGTTGCCGAGGTTGATCAGGCCGTTCTGGTTCGCGAACGTCGCGAGTGCGACCTGGCCGAGCGCCGCCGTCTGGTTGTTCGAGTAGTTACCCGTGATGATGCCGTCGGCGCCGACCGAGAAGCTCGTCAACTGACCCGCCGCGAAACCGTCTTGCGTCAGCGAGTTGACGCCGTCCTTGCTGCCGAACTGCGTCGTGCCAGCGATGTTCAGCGTCAGACCTTGCGGCGTCGCCGAGCCGTCCGAGTTCGGGATCGAGAAGTTGAACGCGAACAGCGTCGAGGTCGGGTTGCCCGATGCGTCGAGCGTGCTGACCAGGTTGCCCGACGTGTCGAACTTCGCGGTGCCGATCTTGGTGGTCGGGACGCTGCCGTCCTTGCCTGCATACACGTCCCACGAACCGGCTGCCGTCTTCACGAAGTACATGTCGACCTGCTGTTTGCCGCCCAGCGAGTCATAGACGGGCACCGACGTCGAGTAGGTGTACGTCGCGCTGTTGTTCGGGTCGAACGTCAGCGGCGTCGGCGTGATCGTTACCGCGTCGCCCGTGGCCGGCGTGCCGGCGAGCGTGATCGTTTCGCCGTTGCCGAGCTTGATCGGCGAGTTGGCGGAGTACGTGCCCGACACGCTCGAGCCGTCGCTGCCCGTCACCGTGTACGCCGTCGCGCTGGTGAAGGTGACCGTGTAGGTGTTGGCGTTCGTGCCCTGCGTGCCGTCCGTGATCGACACACCGTTGTTCGTCAGGGTGCCCGTGTTGGTCCCGGCGAACGCCGCGGTAGGCGTGCCCAGCGCGAGTTTGTCCTGCGCGTTCAGGTTCAGGCCGGCCGTGATGCCCTTGGTGGCCGTCGGCGGAATATTGGCCGTCGGCACCTGCAGCGGCACCGTGCCCGCCGTGTTGACGACACCGTTCGCGTTCGCCGCGTAGCCCATCAGCTTCAGGCCGTCGGCGTTGACGATATAGCCGTTCTTGTCGAGCTGGAACACGCCGTTGCGCGAGTACGTCACCGAGCCGTTGTTCGACATCTGGAAGAAGCCGTTGCCGTTGATGGCGACGTGCAGCGCGATGTCGTCGTTCGTGATCGTGCCTTGCGAGAAGTTCTGCTCGACTTCCGACATGCGCGTGCCGATGCCGATCTGGTTGTTGACGGCCGTCGCGACCGAGTTCGCGTACATGTCCGCGAACTGCGCCGCACCTTGCTTGAAGCCGACGGTGTTCGCGTTGGCGATGTTGTTGCCGATGACGTCGAGGTCGCTCGATGCGCCTGCCAGTCCGCTCAATCCTTGTTGGTAACCCATGACGGTCTCCGTATCTGCTGATGCTGAAAGCGTTTAGATGATGGCGGCGATCGACGTCAGGCCGACCGTCTTGCCGTTCGAGAGGACGAGGCCCGGCGTGCCGTCCGGCTGCTTGATCACACCCTGCACCGTGGCCGCGGACAGCGTGGCCGGGCTGGTCGTGCCGTTTGCCGTCGTGCCGCTTGCGGTGATCGTGTAGTTGCCGTCGGGGAGCGCGTTGCCGGCCGTGTCGACGGGCGTCCAGCCGATAGGAATCGTGCCTGCCGACTGCTTGCCGAGGTCGATCGTGTTGACGATCTGACCGGCCGAGTTCTTGACCGTGACCTGCACGTCCGTCGCGTCGTTCGCGAGCGTGACGCCGAAGCCCGTCGCCTTGCCCGATGCCACCGAGAAGCCGTCGCCCGGGGCGAGCACCGTCGCGCTGATCAGGCTCGCAGCCTGGGTCTGCTGGTTGGTCGTCAGTTGCGTGGCGAGCGAACTCAGCGACGTGTTCAGCTGCGCGATACCCGTCACCGTATTGATCTGGGCCAGCTGCGACGTCATCTGCGAGCTGTCCATCGGATTGGTCGGGTCCTGGTTCTTCATCTGCGCGATGAGCAGCTGCAAGAACGTGTTCTGCAGGTCGCTGCCCGACGTCGCGCTGGACGACGAGCTCGACGACGACGCACTGCCCGTGCCGTTCATCGTGTCGAGCAACGTCTGCGAAACAGTCGCGCCGTTGTTGCCGATTGTGGATTGCGTAGTCAAGGAAACTCTCCTCAGGTTCCGATCGTGAGCGTCTTCAGCATCAGCTGTTTCGCGGTGTTGAGCGTTTCGACGTTGGCCTGATAAGAGCGCGAGGCCGAAATCATGTTGACCATTTCCTGCACCGGGTCGACGTTCGGCATCTGGACGTAACCGTTTGCGTCAGCGGCCGGGTTGCCCGGGTCGTAGGACGTTTTCATCGGCGTCGGGTCGTCGATGACGCCCGTCACCTGCACGCCGCCGATTTGCTGGCCCGAGCCCGTGCGCGCGCCGCCGATCGGGTTGACGGCGAACACGACCTGCTTCGCCTTGTACGGCTGGCCGTCGGGGCCCGTCGTACTGTCGGCGTTCGCGAGGTTCGACGCCGTCACGTTCAGGCGTTGTGCTTGCGCGGACATCGCCGAACCGGCGACGTTGAAAATGTTCATCAGGGATGGCATGGCTTTTCGACCTCTCTTGCCGGCTCGCCGGCGTCTAATCCCGTAGCGTTGTTAGTTTTTAGCGTTGGTCCAGCGCACCGCCCTCTATATGGAAGGCGGCGCAATTCCATTAACCGTTCGACGTGATCGCCGACAGCATCGACTTGATCTGCTGCGACAGCACCGTCATGCCGGACTCGAAGTGCAGCGAGTTGTCGGCGAACTGCACGCGCTCGGCGTCCAGATCGACCGTGTTGCCGTCGAGCGAAGGCTGCGTCGGAATGCGGTAGGCAACCTTGCCGAAGTCGTCGGTCGGGCCGCCCGTCGGGATGAGGCGCGCCTTGCCCGTCATGTGGCCCGGCTCCGTCGCGGCCATCGACATGCCTTGCGACACGCCCGCCGGCTGCGTCATCGCGAGCGGCGCGTTGTTCGAGGCACCCGCCGTCGAGCCGCCGCTTTTCTTCAGCGCGCCCGCGAGCGACGAAGCGAAGTCGACATCGCGCGCCTTGTAGCCAGGCGTATCGGAGTTCGCGATATTCGACGAAAGCAGTTCCTGCCGATAGGCGCGCACATCGAGCGCCTGGCGGCCAAAGGCAAATTCGGCATCGAGTTTGTCCAGCATTGGGTTCTCCGTGGAACGGTCCGTGGCTTCCCGTTTCGCACCGCCGATCCACCTTGTTCGGTAAGAGCGTTTCGACTGCGCTGGCCGGGATGGCCTTTTTGCATGTGGTGAATTGTGCGGGCGGTGCGCAAGTCTTAATCGGACGAATAGCCGGGGAAGGACGCCTCTATTCACCGTTTGCACGGCAGGCGCGATCTCTAGAATGCGATTCGTACCTATGCATCAACGAAGGAGTCAGACCATGCCCTTGCCCGTCACCGCTTCACGCGAAGCTCGCCGTAAGAGCACGCGTGCTGCCCGGACGCTGTCGGCGATGGCGCTGGTCAGCGCTTGCGCGGCCGCATCCATTGCGCATGCGCAAGAGAACAACGGACCGATCGTCATTGCCGGACCCGGTGAGAAAAATCCCGCCGATCTTCAGGCACTGGCCGAGCGGATCAACACGCCTGCGCCCGCCGCTGCGTCGCGCGCCAGTGTCCCCGCGCCGATGGTTGCACCCGCAACGCTCGCCGCGAATCCGCGCAGCGAGGCGGACCGTTTCGCGCAAGCCTCGCATGCGGATGGCGCGATCGTGATTCCGGGCGCGGGTGAGACGTCAGCGCAGCAAGCTGTTGCCGCTGCGCCCGCCAATACGAATGCGGGCGCGCCGGGCATGATGCGCGTGAGCCTGCAACCGGCATCGCGTCAGGTGATGCCGGTGGTGGTCGCGCCGGCTCAGGCCGTCGCGCGACCGACGGCGGGTGTTCAGCCGATCGCGGTGAATCCGGCCGCCGGCAATGCCGCAGCGGCGCAACTTCGCGGCACGGCCGCTGTGCCGCCTGCCGCCGCGCAACCGGCGGCGCCCGTGCCCGCTGGACAGCAGGACGGTGAATCGATCCGCCGCGCCGCGCTTGCGTATTTGCAACAGCAATCAGCGGGATTGCCGGGCAAGGTCGACATCAGCGTCGCGACGGTGTTTCCGCGCGGTCTCGCCGCATGCACGACGCTCGAGCCGTTCCTGCCGACGGGCGCGCGCGTCTGGGGCCGCACGACGGTCGGCGTGCGCTGCTCGGGCGAGCGTCCGTGGACGTTGTATCTGCAGGCCAAGGTGTCGATTCACGCGACCTACTTTCTCGCCTCGCGCTCGATTGCGCCGGGCGAGCTGCTGTCCGCCTCCGATCTCATCGCGCGAGACGGCGATCTGACGCTGCTGCCGCAAGCCGTGATCACTGATCCGGCGCAGGCTGTCGGCTCGGTGTCGCTGATGCGTGTGTCGGCGGGGTTGCCGCTGCGCCGGGACATGCTGAAGAGCGCGGACTCGGTGACGATCGGGCAGTCGGTGAAAGTGGTCGCGCAGGGTGCGAATTTTGCGATTTCGGCGGAAGGCAGCGCGATGAACAATGCGTCGCCGGGCCAGCCGGTGCGGGTGAAGACGGCGAATGGGCAGATCATCCAGGGCATCGTGAAGGACGGCGGAACCGTCGTGATCCAGCTCTGACGGGTGTTACCAGCGGTTACAACTTGAAAAACGTGTCGGATCGGTTGACCTAAAGTTCGATGGATGGATGCCGTTAATTCATTCAAATCGTTCAGGAAGCCAATCGTGAAAGTTGATTCCACTACCCATTCAGGCCTGCAGACGTTGAAAGACGGGCTGCAGCGCACGCAGCAAGGCGACGCCGCCACGACGGGCGGCGCAGGTACGGCAACGTCGACGGCCACGGGCGCGTCGGGCGACGCCAATGTGAATTTGTCGGGGCTGTCGTCGCATTTGCACAGCCTCGCGAGCGCCGGTTCGTCGGATATTGACACGGCGCATGTCGAGTCGATCAAGTCGGCGATCAAAAACGGCACGTTGACGATCGACTCCGGCAAGATCGCCGATGGCGTGCTGGCAACGGCACGCGATCTGTTGCAGAAGAAGAGCCAGTCGTCCGGCAACTGATGGACGCACCGATGGACGGTGCGGCGGGTGCCGGGCGGTATTTGTGACAAATCCGGTTTGCGTGTTGCGCGAGCCGGTGCCTAGCGAGTTGCTTTGTGATGAAAGACGCCCTGCTTGCCACCGTCATTGACGAATATTCTGCTGTGGAACTGTTCGCTTCTGTCCTTGCAGCTGAGGAGAAGGCGTTGACCACGGTGCATCCCATCGACACGCTGCCGCCCATCGTCGAAAAGAAGATGGAGTTGGTGGAGCGGCTCTCCACGCTGGAGAAGGCGCGGGATTCGCAGCTTTCGCAGCTGGGTTATCCGGGTGGATGGAAGGGGATGGAGCTGGCTGTTGCTGCGGATTCTCGTCTTGCGACGCAGTGGGCTTTGTTGCAGAAGGCTGTTGAGCGGGCTCGGCGGTTTAATACCACCAACGGTGCTTTGATTCGGACTCGAATGGAGTACAACCGGCGGGCTCTCGCCGCGCTTAATGTTGCCGTTGGGCCCGAGCGGGGCGCGCTTTATGGGCCCGATGGGCGGGTTCCAGCCTTTGGAATGTGAGTTTTTTTGAAGAGGGTTCTCCCCTTCTGGATTCCCTGGTTTTTTGCTTTTTACGTGGCCGGTGCTCGATTTGAGTATCGGCTTTTTGGTTTTTGGGTTTTGGTTTGTCTGCGACGCCGGGTGGTTTGCTAGTTTTCGCGCTGGCATCCGCGCTTTGTTAGCGTGCTTCAGGCGTCGCCCCTGTGCGGGGCGGCACCTACTTTTCTTTGCCGCCGCAAAGAAAAGTAGGCAAAAGAAAGCGGCTAACACCGCCAACATTTCTTCTTGCCTGAGGGCCCCCAAAGGTTCTTACGCTTCACACGGCGGCGTCTCCGTTCAGCGTATGTTGCCAACGCTCCGAATGAGCGCCTCACCCGCTTCGAATACCCGTACTCGGGCTAGCGGCAGCGAATGGTATGTGCCGCCCAGGTGGCAAACTGTGTGTAGGTCGTCGCGTCGTATAGCTTGGCGCTCGTACAAGGTGGGACGTGTGCGCTATCGGTCCGAAGTGAGGCGTGCGGAGCACAAAGGGCCGACACACAGTTTGCCACCTGGGCGGCCGTGGAATAGCTGGCACGGCGCGCTGTAGTGCGGGAGCATAAAGCGGGTGAGGCGCACCGCAAGAGCGCTGGCAACGAACGTGGGTCATGTGGTTGCCGTGTGAAGCGTAAGAACCTTTGGGGGCCCTCAGGCGGGAACAAGCACTGGCGGTGTTAGCCGCTTTCTTTTGCCTACTTTTCTTTGCGGCGGCAAAGAAAAGTAGGTGCCGCCCCGCACAGGGGCGACGCGTGAAGCGAGCTAACGCATCGCGGATGCCAGCGCAAACACAAGCAAACCACACCGCTTGCGCAGCAAACACCGCCCTCCGGATGCCAGCGCAAACACAAGCAAACCACCCAGCGTCCCAGACAAACCAAAAAGCAAAAGCCGACCTTAAAAAAGATCGGCTCTCGAAGAAGAAAAAATCAGCGAAACGGCCCGCAGGGCAAAAACAAAATCAAAAGCGCATCAGCTAGTCTCAGCCGAAGCCCATGCCTGCTCGCGCAAGCGAGTCCGAAGCCGTGCAACGGCCTGCGAGTGCAACTGACAAACCCGCGATTCGCTGACTTCCATCACCGCCCCGATCTCCCGCAAATTCAACCCACGCTCGTAATAGAGAGACATAAGCAGCTTTTCGCGCTCGGGCAACCGATCAATCGCCTCAACCAAAGCCCCGCGCAGCGAGTCATCAAGCAATGCCGACAACGGATCCGAATGATCAACACAGTACCGATCAAGAAACGGCTCATCATCCGCCGATCGATCAAAGTCTTCGTAATAGATCAACTGACTGCCGTGCAGATCCTGCAACATCGACTGGTACTCATCGAGCGGCATCTTCAGATGCTCAGCAATCTCGGTCTCGCTAGCCGAGCGCCCCAGCGACTGCTCAACCTGATGCACAGCCGACTCAACCTCACGCGACGTGCGTCGCAAGCTCCGCGGCAACCAGTCGTTGCTGCGCAACTCATCGAGCATCGCGCCACGAATCCGCTGGCTCGCGTAGGTCTCGAACTGCGCGCCCTGATCTTCCTTGTAGCGGCTCGCCGCATCCAGCAGACCAATCATGCCCGCCTGAATCAGATCGTCGAGATCGACGCTCGCCGGCATCTTCGCCACGAGCTGCAAACCGAGACGGCGCACCAGCGGTGCGTACTTCGTCAGAACCTCGGCTTGCGAAATTTTTCCTTGAGCGTTGTACATCGTGCTCCCCTTGTCCTTGCCTTCACGCGTGCTGCGCTGACGGTTGATCGGCGTATTGCGCCGCTGTTACGGTCGTCGGCGGCACGCCATGCGTCCGTGACGAAATCGCTGGCCGCATCGGCCAGTACTGCAGTTCGGCTGCGATATGACGGAAATCGCGCGCAGCAGGTGCCGATGGGAATGCATCGACGACACAACGCGACAACTCCATGGCTCGCGCCATCAAAGGATCGGCTGCCACGCAGCCGGCATCTTCAAGCGACACGGCGAGATAACGCCCCGCCACGCCTGCCAGGTTCTCAAACGCGGTATGCGCGTCGGCCACGCTCTGCACGTGATTCACCAGCACGCGGAACTGCGCGATCGCATGCGCGAAGTGCAGACGCTTCATGCACGCATACGCATCGGTGATCGCCTGCGCCGCGACGCGCGTCACCACCATCACGTCGTGCGACTGCATCGCGAGCGCCGACAGCGAGCCTTCGCGGTCCACCTGCGCGTCGATCAGCACGACATCGGCCGGTCCACTCAGCACCACGCCCATCTGCTCGCGCGTGCAGCTCTCGCGATTGCCGCGCGACGCATTGAGCACCGCGAAGCCCAGCGCATGCCGTCCCGCCGCTTCGTCGAGCGTCATCTCGCCGCGCATCACGGCAGCGACATTGCCCGCGCCACGCACGCCGCCCAGCATCGCGCTCACCGAACGCTCGCCGAGACTTTCGTCGATGACGAGCACATCCTTGCCCTGCTCGGCGAGCGCGGCGGCGAGATTTACCACCGTCGTCGTCACGCCTACGCCGTGCGAGCCGCCTGCGACCGCTATGACCCGCGAGCCGGAGCGCGCAAGCAGACGCCGCAGTCCTTCAGCCTGGTCCAGCACGAACTTATCCAAAGCGAACCTCGTGCAGATCGGCGGTCGAACGGGCCGACAGGGCCGACAGCAGCGCCGGCACATCCTCGTCCTGTGGGACGAACGGCGAGTTCTCGCGCGGAATGCAGAAAGCGCTCTTGATCAGGAATTTCTTGGTCGCGACGTACAGGTTCTCCGGCACCTTCTGTCCCGTCGACACATAGTGAACGGGCAGCTTGTAGCGGATCACCGTGTCGAGCACGCTGCCCAGGTTGGTCGCTTCGTCGAGCTTGGTCAGGATGCAGCCGGCGAGCGGCTGCTGGTCCGGGGCATTCTGATATGCCTGCACGACTTCATTCAGCGTGTCGCCGTGGCTCGTCGCGTTCAGCAGCAGCAGGCGCTGCACGGGCTGACCGGCGCGGCACAGCATCGCGATCTGATCCGAAACCAGGCGATCACGCTGGCTCATGCCGATCGTGTCGATCAGCACGATGTGTTTGTTGCGCAGTTCCGAGAGCGCGAGCTGCAGGTCGGCGCTGTCCTTCACGGCATGCACCGACACACCCAGAATCTTGCCGAAGATACGCAGTTGCTCGTGGCCGCCGATCCGGTAGCTGTCGGTGGTGAGGAGCGCGACCTTGCTGGCGCCGAAGCGCATCACGCAACGCGCGGCGAGCTTGGCCGTGGTCGTGGTCTTGCCGACGCCCGTCGGGCCCATCAGCGCGAACACACCGCCGCGCTCCATCAGCGCGTCTTCGTTCTCCATCACGGGCACGTTCGATTCAAGCACCGTCTTGACCCACTCCATGCCCTCGTCCATTCCTTCGACGTCGGGCAGGTTGTCGATCACCATCTTCACGAGCTGCGCCGAGAGGCCAGCCGCGAACAGGTGCCGCGTCAAGGCTGCGTGCGTCGGACTGCGGCGCTGGCGATCGGCCCACACGAGGCCCGCGAACTGCTCTTCCATCATGCCGCGCATGGAAGTGAGTTCCTGCATCACGGTCTCGTTGACCATCTGCTCGAGCCGCGACTTGATCGATTCCGTCAGCGCGGCGGCCTGCTTCGGCGTCATATCGGCGGCGGCTGCGTTCTTGCGCGGGTCGCGCGACGTGTTGATATCGCCCGCGCCTTCCGACGTCGTCGGAATCACGTTGTTTTTCTGCGCGGCGCGGCGTGCGGCGAGTTGCGCGGCTTCGCGGGCCCAGTCGGGCTTCGCTTCTTCCTGGGCTGCATCGACGGGCGTACCCAGGCCGCGCGCCATCGCGGCGGCGGGCGTCATCGTCGGATTGGCTGCGTGGACTACGTCCTTCGACGCGATGCGACGCGCGTGATCGATCAGCCAGGGGTTCGTTTCGGCCATCGTGCGTTGACGGGCCGGCATGTCCGGCATGGCTGCCGCTGCGGGTTTCGCCGATGCGGCGGGCATTTCGCTGCGCAGGTCGACGCGCACGTCGTCCGTTGGGCGCGCGGGGTTCGCCTGGCTTTCGACTGCTGCGTTCTCGGCGGAGGCCGTTTGCGGCTCGGCCTTCTCTTCGCTCGCGGCGGGCGTGCGTTCCGTGCCTGCTTCGGGGCTTGCGCCGAACACCGACGAGAACACGTCGGGCATTCCGCTCGCATACGGGTTGTTGACGGGCATCGAGGGGAGCATCGATCGTGCGCCGGCGGCCGTCGCGGTCGGGCCTGCGCCCTGGCTGGCGGCGCCTTCCTGGCTGCGCGGCGTGATCGCGCTCAGATCGCGGTCGGCGACGGCGACGATTTCGACGCTGCCATCGTCGTTGGTGCGGTTGGACAGCACGACTGCATCGGAGCCCAATGCCTCGCGGACGAGACGCAGCGCGTCGCGACTCGTTGCACCGACAAATTTGCGAATGTTCAAGCTGACTCTCCGATGAGCTACGCGGTCCGGCGACATACCGTTTCCCGATGAGATGAATTATTGCGGGAGACGTCTATTGGCCATCGGGCAATAAAGACGGTGAAACGCTGGCAATTCGGGCAATGGAACTTTGTGCCGGTTCCCGGTTGGGATTTGGTGTGTGCCTTTGCGGCACGGGCATTTCGCTTGGGTATGGATTTTTTTGCCGTCCGGGCGGGGGGCGGTGCTGCGCAAGCGGTTTGGGGTTTGAAGTTTTGCGCTGACGTCCGCGGTTGTGCCTTCGTGGCGCGGGCGGTTTGGTTGCTCTGGTGTTTGCTGCGCATGCGGGTTTGGGGTTTTTGACTTTGCGCTGGCATCCGCGATGCGTTAGCGTGCTTCAGGCGTCGCCCCTGTGCGGGGCGGCACCTACTTTTCTTTGCCGCCGCAAAGAAAAGTAGGCAAAAGAAAGCGGCTAACACCGCCAGTTCTAGTTCTTGCCTGAGGGCCCCCAACGGTTCTCACGCTTCACACGGCGGCGTCTCCGTTCAGCGCACGTTGCCAACGCACTGAATGAACGCCTCACCCGCTTCGAATACCCGTGCATGGGCTAGCGGCAGCGAATGGTTTGCGCCGCCCAGGTGGCAAACTGTGTGTAGGTTGTCGCGTCGTATAGCCTGGCGCTCTTACAGGGTGGAACGCGTGCGCAATCGGTCCGAAGTGAGGCGGGTGAGGTGCTACGGCCGACACACAGTTTGCCACCTGGGCGGCCGTGGACTATCTGGCACGGCGTGCGGCGACGCTGGCGCGTGAAGCGGGTGAGGCGTACAGAGAGAGCGTTGGCAACGAACGTGGGTCACGTGGTTGCCGTGTGAAGCGTAAGAACCTTCGGGGGCCCTCAGGCAGGAAGAAATGTTGGCGGTGTTAGCCGCTTTCTTTTGCCTACTTTTCTTTGCGGCGGCAAAGAAAAGTAGGTGCCGCCCCGCACAGGGGCGACGCCTGAAGCACGAAGGCAAAGCGCGGATGCCAGCAAAAACACAAGCAAACCAAACCGTCCGTGCCACGAAGGCAACACGCGGACGCGAGCGCAAAGGCAAGAACACCCGCCCCAGCGTCGCAGACAAACCAAAAACCCCCAAAACCCCTTACGTTCCAATCACATTGACCACTCGCACATGCCGCGTATCCGGCACTTCCGCATAAGAAAGCACCTTCAACGACGGCAAACTACGCCGCAAAAACCTGGCTAACATCGCGCGCAGCGAATGCTGCACAAGCATCACCGGCGAGAGCCCCATATTCTGCTGCCGAGTCATCGCCTTCTGCGTTTCCATCAAAAGCGTATTAGCGAGCCCCGGCTCAAGCCCCGGATTCGCCCCCGTCGCGAGCGCCTGAGTCAAAAGCCGCTCCAGATGCGCATCAAGCCCCATGACCTGGATATCCCCATTGCCAGGGAACCACTGCTGCGTAATCGCGCGCCCAAGCGAAAGCCGCACAGCAGCCGTCAGGTCATGCGGATCGGTAATCTTGGACCCATGCTCCGACAGCGCCTCGAGAATCGTCCGCATATCGCGAATCGGCACCCCCTCTTCGAGCAGGTTCTGCAGCACCTTCTGCAACGTAGCAACAGGCAACATCTTCGGCACGACATCATCCACCAGCGGCGCGGCATCCTTCTGCATCCGCTCGATCAGCGCCTGCACTTCCTGACGGCCGAGCAGCTCCGCCGCGTGCGTGACAACGAGGTGATTCAGGTGCGTCGCGACCACAGTGCTCGAGTCGACCACGGTGTAGCCGTACACCTGCGCCTGCTCACGGAGATTCGTATCGATCCAGATTGCGGGCAGCCCAAACGCAGGATCGGTGGTCGGCGTGCCGGGCAGCGCGGCCGTCACCTGCCCAGGATTGATCGCGAGCCACTGCCCCGGATACGCCTCGCCGACACCCACTTCCACACCCTTCAGCGCGATCCGGTAGCCGTTCGGCCGCAACTCCAGGTTGTCGCGAATATGAATAACGGGCGGCAAGAAGCCAATTTCCTGCGCGAACTTCTTGCGGATGTTCTTGATGCGCTTGAGCAGTTCGCCATCCGAGTTCTTGTCGACAAGCGGAATCAGCCGATAGCCCACTTCCAGCCCCAGCGCGTCGATCATCGTCACGTCGTCCCAGCTGGCTTCCGAGCCTTCCGTCGGCGTGAGCGCCTGCGGCGCGACTTCGGCGAGGGCCGTCGACGTCTTGCTCTGCGTCGCGCGCTTCTTCATCACGCGAGCAAGCTGGATCGCGCCGCCGCCCAGCAGCAGAAACGCAAAGTGCGGCATGCCGGGGATCAGACCCATCAGCACGAGGATCGCGCCCGTGATCATCAGCACGCGCGGGTTCGTGAAGAGCTGGCCCGTCAACTGCGTGCCGATGTCTTCGTCGGTCGCCACGCGCGACACGATCACGCCCGCCGCCGTCGAAATCACCAGCGACGGAATCTGCGCGACGAGGCCGTCACCGATGGTCAGCAGCGTGTAGGTCTTGCCCGCGTCTGCGAAGTCCATGCCGTGCTGCACGACCCCGACGATCAGCCCGCCGAGAATATTGATCACCATGATCAGCAGACCGGCAATCGCATCGCCGCGCACGAACTTGCTCGCGCCGTCCATCGAGCCGTAGAACTCGGCTTCCTGCCCGACTTCCAGACGGCGCTTGCGGGCCTGGTCCTCGTTGATCATGCCGGCGTTCAGGTCGGCGTCGATCGACATCTGCTTGCCGGGCATCGCGTCCAGCGTGAAGCGCGCGGACACTTCCGCGATACGCCCCGCGCCCTTCGTGATCACCATGAAGTTGATCACCATCAGGATCACGAACACGACGATACCGACCGCGAAGTTGCCGCCCACGAGGAAGTGGCCGAATGCCTCGATCACCGCACCCGCCGCGCCCGGGCCGGTGTGACCTTCGAGCAGCACGATACGCGTCGACGCGACGTTCAGCGACAGCCGCAGCAGCGTCGAGAACAGCAGCACGCTCGGGAAAGCCGCGAAGTCGAGCGGCTTCATGGTGTACATGCTGACGAGCAGCACCATGATCGACAGCGCGATGTTGAACGTGAACAGCAGATCCAGCAGGAACGGCGGCAACGGCAGAATCATCATGCCGAGGATCATGCAGATCAGCAACGGGCCCGCCAGCGCCCGCAAGTTCGTGCCGCTCAGCGCGTCCGGCCGTCGTGAAAGGAAACCCGCCCGCGCGTTCATGCTGATACTCCATTACTTTGATTGTCGCCGCCGAGCGAATCGGCAGCTTCCTGGTCGGCGTCGTCGTCCGACACGCCGCCCTTGTCCAGTTCCGCAGGCACTTCGAGATCCTTCGGTGCGACAGGCGCGACGCCGCCGTCTTCCTTGAAGCGGCGCAGTTGATAGACCCACGCGAGCACTTCCGCGACGGCGCCGTACAGCGCGCCCGGAATCTCCCGATTCAATTCGACGTTGTGATACAGCGCCCGCGCGAGCGGCGGCGCTTCGAGCAGCGGCACGTTGTTCTCGACGGCCAGTTCGCGGATGCGCGCGGCCACCAGGTTCACACCCTTCGCCACCACCTTCGGCGCACCCATTTCGCCGTCCGTGTATTGCAGCGCGACCGCGAAGTGCGTCGGGTTGGTCACGACGACATCCGCCTTCGGCACGTTCGCCATCATCCGGCGCCGCGCCATCGCGCGTTGCTGCGTACGCAGGCGCGCCTTCACGTGCGGATCGCCTTCGCTTTCGCGGTGTTCGCGCTTCACTTCTTCCTTCGTCATGCGCAGCTTCTTGTGAAAGCTCCACAGTTGATACGGCACGTCGAGCGCGGCGATCACGAACATGCCTGCGACTGTCATCGCGCAGCACACGGCAACCAGATGCCCGGCGTTCGACAGCGCGACGTGCAGCGGCTGTGTCCCGAGCGCGAGCATGTCATCACGCCGGTGCCAGATCGCCGTCGCGGCGATCACGGCGACGACGAGGATCTTCGCCAGCGACATGCCGAGCTGGATCACGCCGTTGATCGAAAAGATGCGGCCAAGGCCCGCGACGGGGTTCAGCCGCCCGAAGTTCGGCGACAGCGATTTGGTCGACAGCAGCCAGCCGCCGAGCGCCATCGGCGCAAGCAGCGCGGCGAGGCCCGTCATCACGAGCAGCGGCAGCAGCACGAAGCCGCCCTCGCGCGCCACGGTGCCTGCACTCGTCAGCGCGCGCTTCGTGTCAAAGACCGTGTCGTGGTTGAACGTGAAGGCCGTGCGCAGCATCGTCTGCACGTGCTCGCCGATCATGCCGGACATGCCCCACGCGCCGAGAAACCCGGCCGCGACGAGCGCGAACGTCGCCAGCTCCCGCGAACGCGCAACCTGCCCCTCCTCCCGCGCCTTTTCCAGGCGCCGGGGAGTGGCTGATTCGGTTTTTTCGAGGTCGCTATCCTCTGCCAATGCGCTCTCCAGCTGGACGGGCACCATGCCCTTTTTCAGTGAGAGCGATTATTCCTGCAGACGTCGAGTGGCGATTGGCGGATAAGGGCGGGGAAACCGGGGTATTTCAACCGATGGACGGCGCAAGGGCGCGCCGCTGGGTTCGCGGGCGGGCATGGCGCAACGCGCGGCGGCCCGCCCGGAGGCAGGCCGCCCGCGGCGAACATCGAAACTCGACCAGCAAGCTGCGGCGTCAGAACGCAACAAATGGCGCCGCGCCGCCCGTCGCCCGCTTGTCGACCCCGTAATACACGTAACGCCCGAAGAAGAACGGCAACCCCAGGTCGAACGCGCTCAGCGAGCCGATCTGCCCGCCGAGATCGTTGAACGCGTAGTTGTTCGCGTTGCTGAGCAGCGTCTGCGCGTTCGCGATGTTGATCGTCAGGGCCCCCGTCGCGCCGTTTGCGCCAACAAGGTTCACGGTGCGCTGCTGCGTCGAGGCTGGGCAATAGAACGACGCCAGGTTGCCGCCGCACAGCGCCAGCGAGCTGTCCGTGAAGAAATAGCCGTTCGAGCCCGAATCCATGAACGTGCGGATCGTCGAGCCATTGAACGTGCTGGCGACGAGGTCGCCGGACGCATCCGTCGTGTAAGTCGTGGCGGCCGCGTTGCCGTTGTTCGACTGCGTGCCGATGCCGAAGACGACCGTTCCCGTCGCCGTCGCTGCGCCGCTCGACGAAATCGGCGCCATCTGCACGATCACGCCGTTGTTGTCGACGGGGAAGTTCGGGATCGGGTTGGCGACCTGTTTCGTCGTCTCGGCCAGCGTGCGCGTGCAGTTCGTGCCGCTCGGGCATGCGTAATAGTTGCTGAACTGCGCGACGTTGGCCTGGACCGAGCACGCCGCGCCGCAATCGACGGGCGCGACGCCAAGTCCAAGAATGCCGTTCGCGCCGAGCGCACTGGCCGAGCTCTCGTTCGCGCCGTTGACGCAGCCACTCGGAATGGTCGAATCGGCCATGTCGCCGATGACCTGGATCGGGATGATGCTCGTTACTTCTCCGCTGATCTTGACGGTCGCGGTGCGCGTCGTGCCCCACGTGAAGCCGTCCGCGAAGTGGGTGCATTCGGCGAGCTGGCCGCCTGCCGTGGCCTGCTGGACGGGCAGGGAGTTCGCGAGCGAGCCGAGCGCCGAATTGACGACGCGCAAGCCGAACGAGCCGGTGTCGAGCAGCACGTTATCGATGGTTGCGCAGTTGGTTGTGGAGCCCGGCGCGCAGACCATCACCGAAACGGTCGGAATATTGATGATGCCCGCTACGCCCCGCCCGACTGTCACGGCCACCGTGTTCGCCGCATTCGCGGCGATCGGTTGCTGGTTGGGTCCGCTGTTGCTGCTGCTGTTGTTCGACGAAGACGACGAATCGCCCCCTCCGCCGCCGCAGCCCGCGACGAATGCTGTCATCGCGACGACGGACACGGCGAGCACGGCCTTCACGACGCTGACGCACGCTTCGAGCTTCAACGCAAATCGCATGATGGATCTCCCGTCGTCACTGGATGTCGGTGCCGCTCACGCCGGCGGGCAATGCCTGCGGCAGATAGGCCTGGCCGGAGAACGCGCCCATGTGGCCGCCCGAATGCACGACGAGCCCGCTGTCCTGCACAATGCCCGGGCCGTGGCCGCCGCCGCGCAGCTGGCGCGCGCTGGTCACGCCTGCCACGTATTGCGGGAAATAGCTGCCGAGCAGGTCGGACAGATCGGGCATTTGCGGCCCGCTCCATGCGAGGCCGAACACGCTGCCCGCCGACGAGATGTATTCGCGGATCACCGTGCCGTTGCCGAGCGTCGTTTGCTGCACGGTGTACGACGCCGACGCGGCGGTTGAAGAGGAAGGAGTCGTAGCGCCCGAACTGGCCGCCGATGCGCTGCGCATCACGGCAATGCCATTCGATGATGGCGCGGGGATGGTGCGCGTGGTGGCGCTGGCCCCGGCGGGCGGCGTCATTGGATCTCCGCCTAGCGAGGCGTTCGCGGGTAGCGGAACGAGCAGGACGGGCAGTGAGCAGCAGAATCCTAGAGCTGAAGCAGACACAGCACGGCTGAAGCGGATCGACATGGTTGTGTGCCTCCCACAATCGACAGCGGACAATGCCCGCGCAATTCGCGGGCCCGGCTTGTTGATTCAGGGAGCAAGCTGCATGCGCGTGCAGATGCGCGTTATGCGTAATGGGGCGTCGATTACGTCGCGCGCCTGTCTCCCTTACGGGTAGTATGCCAGCGGTTTGTGTCTGTGACGGGTTTTTGGGGTTCTTGTGTCTGCGACGCTGGGTGCGGGTTGCTTGTGTTTGCGCTGGCATCCGCGTAGCGCCCCCGCGGCGCGAGCGGTTTGGTTTTTGGGCTTTGCGCTGGCGTCCGCGTTAGGACTTCGTGGCTCGGCGGGTTTGGTTGTTCTGGCTTTTGTGCTGGCATCCGCGATTTGTTAGCGTGCTTCACGCGTCGCCCCTGTGCGGGGCGGCACCTACTTTTCTTTGCCGCCGCAAAGAAAAGTAGGCAAAAGAAAGCGGCTAACACCGCCAATCCTTGTTCTTGCCTGAGGGCCCCCACAGGGTCTTGCGCTTCACACGGCAGCCTTTCTGTTTGCGTGCGTTGCCAACGCTTCGAATGAGCGCCTCACCCGCTTCAAAAACCCGTACTCGGGCAAGCGGCCGCGAATGGTATGTGCCGCCCAGGTGGCAAACTGTGTGTAGGTTGTCGCGTCGTATGCGTAAGCGCTCTTACAAGGTGGGACGCGTGTGCTATTGGTCCGAAGTGAGGCGTGTGGAGCACAAGGGGCCTACACACAGTTTGCCACCTGGGCGGCGGCGGAATATCTGGCGTGGCATACAGTACTGCGGGAGCTTGAAGCGGGTGAGGCGCCCATTAAGAGCGCTGGCAACGAGCATGAGTCATGTGGTTGCCGTGTGAAGCGTAAGAACCGTTGGGGGCCCTCAGGCAGGAACAAGGATTGGCGGTGTTAGCCGCTTTCTTTTGCCTACTTTTCTTTGCGGCGGCAAAGAAAAGTAGGTGCCGCCCCGCACAGGGGCGACGCGTGAAGCACGAAGGCAACACGCGGATGCCAGCGAAAAGGCTAGAACAACCAAACCGACCGCGCCGCGAAGGCAAACCGCGGATGCCAGCGAAAACACACGCAGCCACCCCAGCGTCGCAGACAAAAAAACATCAAAACCCGAGACTAGCCAGCAGATCATCAACCTGCCCCTGATCCTGCACAACATCGGCCTTGCCTTCGGGATTAATCTGCGGCCCGTTCAGCAAACTTTCCGGGCTGCCGGTCGGCGAAATCGCCTCATGCTGCGCCTCGGCAACAAGCTGCTGCGCCGTAGCAGCAAACTGCTCACGCCGCTCGGCAGCAATATTGTCGATCAGCACCCCGAGCAACTGCTGCTCGATCAGATAGACAACATCCGTGATCTTCTTGATAACCTGCCCGGTCAGATCCTGAAAATCCTGCGCCATCATGATCTCGAGCATCTGCGCGTTAGTCGCAGTAGTCAGCTCCGGCACCCCGCGGAGAAAAGTCCGCGTATCGTTCATCAGCGCCCGCACTTCCTCGCGCTCGATGGGCGCCGCATACCATTGCTCCCAGCGCGCGTCGAGTTCCGCCGCGTCCTGCTGCAACTGCTCCTGCATCGGCTTCGCCACTTCGATCGCCGACAGCACGCGTTCGGCCGCCTGCTCGGTCATCGTCGCGATGTACTTCAGACGGTCGCGAGCATCCGGCACCGCCTCCGCCGCGCGCTCGACATGCTTGTCGATCCCCAGCTCGCGCATCGAATCGCGCAGCGTGCGCGTCAACTGTCCAATGCGGGCGAGAATGCGGTCGGTAGCGAGGTCGGTGCCGTCGTCTCTCGCGCCCTGCTCGTCGATGGGTGGGTTCACATCAGCTCCCGGTTTTTGCCATCTTCTCGAGAATCTTGTTGAGCTTCTCGTCGAGCGTCGCAGCCGTGAACGGCTTCACCACGTAACCACTTGCGCCAGCCTGAGCCGCCGCAATGATGTTTTCCTTCTTCGATTCTGCCGTCACCATCAGCACGGGCAGATGCGAGAGCGTCGCGTCCGCGCGGATTTCCTTCAGCATCGCCAGGCCGTCCAGGTTCGGCATGTTCCAGTCCGAAATCACGAACTCGTACGCACCGCTGCGCAGACGCGCAAGACCCGCCGCGCCATCTTCCGCTTCGTCGACGTTCGAGTAGCCCAGTTCCTTCAACAGATTGCGAACGATCCGGCGCATCGTCGGAAAGTCGTCCACAACCAGAATCTTCATTCCCTTATCCATTTCCTGTTCCTTTTCCCCAATCCAGATCGTGCGGTGGTCTTCGGCTTATCTCAATTTTGCGCCGAGGCTCGCATCATACGCGTTGAACGCGATCGCCCATTGCGGACAAACGTGCCATCACGCGACGGCTCATTTCAGACAGCGACGCGATTTCGTCCGCGGCGCCCATCGCGATCGCCTCGCGCGGCATACCGAACACGATGCAGCTCGCTTCGTCCTGCGCGAGCGTGTACGCACCCGCTTTCCTCATGTCCAGCAGACCCGCTGCGCCGTCGCGTCCCATGCCCGTGAGAATCACGCCGACAGCGTTTTTCCCCGCATGCTGCGCCGCCGAGCGGAACAACACATCGACAGACGGACGATGCCGGTTGACCGGCGGGTCGTCTGACAGATGCGCAATATAGTTGGCCCCACTGCGAGCGAGCAACAGGTGAGCGTGGCCGGGTGCGATATACGCATGACCGGGCAGCACGCGTTCGCCGTGCTCTGCCTCTTTAACGGTAATCCGGCACAAACCATTAAGGCGTTGTGCAAAAGATTTTGTGAAACCGGGCGGCATGTGTTGCGCGATGAGCACAGCGGGCGCATCGGGCGGCAGCGGCACGAGCACTTCGCGGATCGCTTCCGTGCCACCCGTCGACGCGCCGACGATGATCAGCTTTTCCGTCGACACGAGCGGATTGTTGAAGAGCGGCGCGGGTGTCGCGGCATGCGCAGCGGCGCCCGTGTGCCCGGCGGCCGCTGCCGCATGCTGCGCGGGCGCGGCCTGGCGCACGCGCGCGCGGGCTGCCGCGCGGATCTTGTCGGCGAGCTTTTCCGAGTAGTCGAGCATGCCGTCGCGAATGCCGACTTTCGGCTTCGTCACGAAATCGACAGCGCCCAGTTCGAGCGCGCGCAGCGTGATTTCCGAGCCGCGCTCGGTCAGCGACGACACCATCACGACGGGCATCGGACGCAGGCGCATCAGCTTCTCGAGGAAGTCGAGGCCGTCCATGCGCGGCATTTCGACGTCGAGCGTCAGCACGTCCGGGTTGTGTTGCTTGATGAGGTCTCGCGCGACGAGTGGATCGGGCGCCGTGGCGACGACCGTCATGTCGGGTTGCGAGTTGATGATTTCCGTCATCAGGCTACGAATCAACGCCGAATCATCGACGCACAATACTTTGATCTTTTGCACGGTGCTCACGCCTCCTCTACTGTCCTGGCGTTATTTGGTTGGGTCGGGCGCGCGGTGGCGCCAAATAGTTCGATACGCGGCTTCGCGCCAGCCGGGCGCGCAGCGCCCGTTCCCGAAGCCTGGTTGGCTCCCGCCGATCCGCCCGAGCCGAACAGCTCGATGCGCGGCTTCGCGGCAGTGGGCGACGAAAACAACTCGACGCGCGCACGCGCTTTCGCGAGCCGCTCGGCGCGCTCTTCGGCCGATTGCCGGGCGAGCGCCTGTTCGCGTTCCGCGACGCCTGCTTCCTGCTGAAGACGCAGCTTTTTCACCATCACCTGACCGGTACGCGGCATGAACGCGACCTTGCGCGGATGCTTGCCCTCCAGGTCCTCGGCGACGATGCGGATTTTTTCGAGTGCAAGGTAACGGCGCACGAACTCGGAGTTGCGGTCTCCGATGTTCATCGTCGTCATGCCGGCGAGCACGGCGGCACCGCCGAACACCTTCGCTTCGAAGCGTTCGCGTCGGCCGCCCGCCTTGATCAGCTCGTTGATCAGCACTTCCATTGCGTACGCGCCGTAGCGCATCGAGTCCGACGCGGCTTGCGCGACGTCGGCGCCGTCGTCGGGCAGCATGAAGTGATTCATGCCGCCAATACCCGCTGTGCGGTCCTGGATGCAGGCCGCCACGCACGAGCCGAGCACGGTGACGAGCACCATGTCTTCGCTCGTCGTGTAGAACTCGTTCGGCAGCAGCTTCACGCCGGGGCGCTGGAAGTGGTTGTCGTAATACAGGTTCGTTGCGATCGGCAGGGTGCTGCTCATGCTGGCACCCCGCTCGTTGCACGTTGAGCCGCGCGGCCGGCAGCTGTCGCAGCGCCTGCGTCGCGTGTCAGTTCATAGACGGTCTGTCCGCGCAGACGGAACGCCTGCGTGACATACGTGAAATTCTCCGAATGCCCGGCGAACAGCAGGCCGCCCGCCTTCACGAGCGGCTCGAAGCGCGACAGCACCTGACCCTGCGTCGGCTTGTCGAAGTAGATCATCACGTTGCGGCAGAAGATTGCGTCGAACTGCGTGTTCAACCGGTAATCGCGATCCGTCAGGTTCAGTTGCTCGAAGCGGATCATCGCGCGTACTTCGGGACGCACCTTCACCATCCCCGCGTGCGCGCCCGTGCCCTTCAGAAAGAAACGCTTGAGCCGTTCCGGCGACAGGTGCTTGACCTGATCGAACTGGTACGTGCCCGCTTCGCCCTTCGCCAGCACCTGCGTGTCGATGTCGGTGGCGAGTACCGTCGCCTGGCGCGCGGCATGGTCGCCGAGCGCTTCGATCAGCGTCATCGCGATCGAATACGGCTCCTCACCCGTCGATGCCGCTGAGCACCACACCGACACGGGCGCCGGACGGCGCGCGACGAAGTCCGCGAGGATCGGAAAGTGATGCGCTTCACGAAAAAACGCGGTGAGGTTCGTCGTGAGCGCGTTCGTGAACGCTTCCCACTCGGCGGGATCGTTGTCCGCCTCGAGCATGTCGAGGTACTGGCGGAACGAGTCGAGCCCGCGTGCGCGCAGCCGTCGCGCGAGGCGGCTGTACGCCATGTCGCGCTTGTGGTCGGACAGCGAAATGCCTGCGCTGCGATGAATCAGCTCACGAATCCGTGCGAAATCCGCCGATGTGAACTCGAAGTCGCGTGCCTGTTCGCCGGATCTTCCCGGCTCTGCCCGTTCAGGGCGTGATTGCGCGCGCGTTGCCATCATCATGTCTTCCGTCTGCCATAAGGAGCGCCGCACCGCCCGTCGATCCCGCCAATGCCGCCATTGCCTTCGATACTGCTTGCGATGTTGCATGCGCTGTCGCCAGCGCCGCGGCCTTCTGTTCTACCTGTTCCCACTGCCCTTCCCACGGCCCGATCCAGCCTGCTGCACGCGCGCCTTCACGACGCGTCGCGCTGAAACGTCCATCACGGGACGATGTGCCGGAAGTCCGCATCTCGATCCATCGTCCTTCAGAACGTTTCCCAGTCGGCATCGGACGTGGAGGCCACGGCCGCCTGGCGCGGCGCGGGTTCAGCCGCCGCGACACTCGGCTTGCGCGCCACCGGTTCGGCGCGCGTGTGCGCTGCCGCTTCCGGCTTCGCGACGGCGGGTTGCGCATGAACCGGCTTCGCGTGTGCAACGGCCGCCTTCACGCGGCTCTTCGCCGTGTTGGCAGTCGGCATCGCCTTCGTTGCCTGCTGCGCGCCGCTCACGCGCCACTGTCCGATCACCGTCTGCAGCGAGCGCGTCTGCTCTTCGAGCGACGCCGCCGCGGCGGCAGCCTGTTCGACGAGCGCCGCGTTCTGCTGCGTCACTTCGTCCATCTGCACGACGGCGCGGTTGACCTGCTCGATGCCGCCCGACTGTTCTTCCGACGCCGCGCTGATCTCGCCCATGATGTCCGTCACGCGCCGCACGGCCTGCACGATCTCGTCCATCGTCGTGCCGGCGCGACCGACGAGCGCAGAGCCGCTCTGGACCTTGTCGACCGAGTCGCCGATCAGCTCCTTGATTTCCTTCGCCGCGCTCGCGCTGCGTTGCGCGAGGCTGCGCACTTCGCCCGCGACAACCGCGAAGCCGCGGCCCTGCTCGCCGGCGCGCGCCGCTTCGACGGCGGCGTTCAGCGCGAGGATGTTGGTCTGGAACGCAATGCCTTCGATCACGCTGATGATGTCGACGACCTTGTTCGAGCTGGTCGCGATACCCTGCATCGTGCTCACCACCTGGCCCACCACTTCGCCGCCGCGCGTCGCGATGTCCGACGCGTTCACGGCAAGCTGGCTCGCCTGACGTGCGTTGTCGGCGTTCTGCTTCACGGTGCCCGTCAGTTGCTCCATGCTCGACGCCGTTTCCTGCAGCGACGCCGCCTGTTGTTCGGTGCGCTGCGACAGGTCCGTGTTGCCCATCGCGATTTCGCGCGCGCCTGTATCGATCGACTCGACGCTCGTGTGTACCGAGCGGATCATCGTCGACAGGCTGTCCTGCATCGCCTTGACGGCCTTGAACAGGCGGCCGATTTCATTGGTGCCCGACGTGTCCACGTGTTGCGACAGGTCGCCCTTCGCAATGCGCTCGAAGCACGTGACGGCATCATCCAGCGGCTGCACGATCATGCCGCGCATCGCGAAGCGGATCGCCACCACCAGCACCAGCGCAACCACGATGACGCCGATGATCGCTGCGCGCAGCATCGACATCTGCGCGACGGTGTCCGCCTGCTGCTGTTCCGCGTGTGCCTGCAACGCCTTGACCACAGGCGATGCCGCGTTGTCGTACGCGACGAACATCGGGCTGATCTTCGTGTCGGCGATCGCGTGATAGCCGGACAGATCGCTTGCGCGCAGCGCCGTGAACTCGGGGTTCACGCCGTCGTTGATGAGCGCCGTGCGCTTCGCGACCACGGCGTCGATCAGCGTCTGATCGATGCCGTTCTTCGGCGTGTTCAGAAACGCCTGCCAGCTTTCATTCGATTTGCCGAGCAGTTCGGCCGCGCGGTCGAGCACCTGCTTCGATTGCTCGATCTCGCCTGCCGCCGTCAGCGCGTTGACGCGGTCGAGTGACACACGCGAGCGCAACAGGAACGAACCCGAGTCGTTCAGCGTGCGGATCGCGACCATGTCGCCGCGCGCCATGCTGTCGAGCGCGTCGCCCGAACGGCTCAGCGCGGTGAGCCCGAGCGCCCCGACGATCACCGTCAGCCCAACGAGAATGATCCCCACGACGGTCAGCGTCGTCCGGATCGACCATCTGCTAAGCATTGTTTTGCTCCCTGATTCTGCCGATGGAAGCCGGCGCTTTCGCGCCTGACTTCCATCCCATGCGAGGCTGTCGTTTCTGCCTGCCTTACTTCCCGAGCGCTTCCGTCAATGCCATTTCCCGGCTGGTCATCAGCTTTTCGATGTCCATCAGGATCAGCATGCGGCCGTCGACCGTGCCCAGGCCCGTCAGATATTCCGCCGTCAGCGTCGCGCCGAATTCCGGCGCGGGCATGATCTGGTCGGTGGCGAGCGTCAGCACGTCCGACACGCCGTCCACGACCATGCCGACCACGCGGCCCGCGACGTTCAGGATGATCACCACCGTCTGATGGTCGTACTCGACCCGTCCGAGGTGGAACTTGATACGCATATCGACGATCGGCACGATGATGCCGCGCAGATTGATCACACCCTTGATGAACTCGGGCGCATTCGCGATCCGCGTCACGCTGTCGTAGCCGCGGATTTCCTGCACCTTCAGGATGTCGATGCCGTACTCTTCGGCGCCGAGCGTGAAGATCAGGAATTCCTGACCACTCGCGTCGGCTTGCGCGTCGCGGCGGCCGATCGAACCGGCTACGCCGTTCGAATTGATGGATTGGACTTCTGCCACGTTAGCCCCCAAACGGTTGGGATGAGTTGAGTTTCAGTTTCAATTTCAGGCGAGCGCCAGCGACGCACTATGCGACGCGCGCGTCTCGCGGTTCAGCGCCGCCACGTCCACGATCAGCGCGACGCTGCCGTCGCCGAGGATGGTCGCAGCGGAAATGCCGTGTACCTTGCGGTAGTTCGTTTCGAGGTTCTTCACCACCACCTGCTGCTGGCCGACCAGTTCGTCGATCAGCATCGCGAAGCGCCGTCCTTCCGTCTGCATGATGGTGACGATGCCTTGCGTCGGATCGGTGCGTGCGTCTTCGACGGAGAACACCTCGTGCAGCGCGACGAGCGGCAGATATTCGCCGCGCACGCGCACGACGCGCTCGCCGTTCGCGACCGTGTAGATGTCGTCGGCGCGCGGCTGCAGTGACTCCATCACGAAGTTCAGCGGCAGAATGAAAATCTCGCTGCCCACCTTGACCGACATGCCGTCGAGAATCGCCAGCGTGAGCGGCAACACGATGCGCGTCGTGCTGCCCTTGCCCGCGTGCGACGTGATTTCGACGTGACCGCCCATCGACTGGATGTTCCGCTTCACCACGTCCATGCCGACACCGCGGCCCGAGACGTCCGTCACCTGCTCCGCCGTCGAGAAGCCCGGCAGGAAGATCAGGTTCCAGACTTCGTCGTCCGTCATCGTGTCGCTGACGGTGATGCCTTGCTTGGCGGCCTTCGCGAGAATCTTGTCGCGGCGCAGGCCCGCGCCGTCGTCGCTGACCTCGATCACGATGTTGCCGCCGTGATGGGCCGCCGACAGCACCAGCTGGCCCGTCGAATCCTTACCCGCTGCCTTGCGCGCCTCGACCGTTTCGATGCCGTGGTCGAGGCTGTTGCGCACGAGGTGAGTCAAAGGATCGATGATGCGCTCGATCAGGCTCTTGTCGAGTTCGGTCGCCTGACCGAAGGTGACGAGTTCAACCTGCTTGCCGAGCTTCGCCGCCAGATCGCGCACCAGACGCGGGAAGCGGCTGAAGACGTAATCCATCGGCATCATGCGGATCGACATGACGGCTTCCTGGAGATCGCGCGCATTGCGCTCCAGTTGCGCCATGCCGTTGAAGAGGCGGTCGTGCAGCGCCGGGTCGAACGTGCTGGTGGTTTCGGCCAGCATCGCCTGCGTGATCACCAGTTCGCCGACCAGGTTGATCAGCTGGTCGACCTTTTCGACGCCCACGCGGATCGAGCTGCCTTCGCCCGCATTCGCGGCGGCCGCCGGACGTGCCTTGCGATCGCCTTCGGCGGATGCAGGCGCGGCCTTCGGCGCGGCGGGCGCGGCTGCGGCGGCTGGTGTAACGATTGCGGCCTCGGCCGGAACAGGCGCCGCTTGTGCTGCGGCTTGCGCCACTGCGGGCTGCGCGACCGGCTGCGCGGCGGCAGGCGCCGGTGCAGCAGCCGCCGGCTGCACGACAGCGGCCGGCGCCCCCGCGCCGCCGCTCGCCATGCCCCCCGCATTCGCCGGCTCGGTCTGCGCGGCTTCGGATGCTCCAGGCGCACCCTGTTCCGCACCGTTTGCCGGCGCTGCGCCGCGGCCGATCAGGATCTGACTTTCGTCGATCACGAAGCAGCACACGGCGACGATATCGTCGGACGACACATCGGATTCCAGCCACAGCGTGATATCGCTGCCCGTCTTCACCTGTCCGACGATACGGCCCAGGTTGCCCAACTCTTCGGTGAGCAGTTCCTGGTCCTTTTCCCCAACGCCCCGTAGCGTAATTTTCAGATGGGGTCCTGCAGCCGCATCGGATGAAGCAGCGCCGGTCTGTGCCGGTTCGTTGTCTGCCCAAACGCCTGCGGCTTCTACTGCCTGTGCAGCCTGTTCGACCACGTGCTCCGGCGTATGCCCTTGCACGGCTGCCGCTTGCGGCGCAGCCGCGGCAGGCGCCGCCGCTGCGGGCGCGGCGCCGCTGCTTTCCTTATGGAGCTGTTCGAGCTTCGCGCAGATCGCGGCGGCGGTGGCCGCATCCGGCTCGGCGCTCGCGCGATAGTCGGCGAGCTGGCCTGAGAGCACGTCCTTGGTTTCGAGGAACGTGTCGATCATGTCCTTGCGCAGCACGATTTCGTTGTTGCGCGCGCGGTCCAACAGCGATTCGAGAATGTGCGTCGTCTCGGTCAGCGCCGTGAAGCCGAAGGTGGCGGCGCCACCCTTGATCGAGTGAGCCGCGCGAAAGATAGCGGCGAGATCTTCGGGATCGGGATGGCCGACGTCCAGGTTCAGGAGCAGTTGCTCCATCTGCGCGAGCAGCTCGTCCGCTTCGTCGAAGAACGTCTGGTAGAACTGAGTGATGTCGAGAGTCATGCGTGTGTCACCGCGAGAGTCCTGGCTGCTATGCCACTTCCAAATATCGGTTGCTGCCTGCTGGCTGCCGCGCTCAGGCGAGCGCAGCGACCAGTTCGGTCAGCATGTCGGGGTCCAGCGGTTTTTCGATCCATCCTGTGGCGCCCGCATCGCGCGCCGCTGCCTTGAAGGGCTCGCCGGATTCGGTCGTGAGGACCAGGATCGGCGTGTCGCGGTACGCGGGGTTGCCGCGCAGCGCGGCGATCAGATCGAGGCCCGTTCGGCCGGGCATGTGCTGGTCGGTCAGCACGAGATCGAACGGCATCGCCAGCGCGTTTTCGAGCCCTTCGTCGCCGTCGGCCGCGAGCGTCACCTGATAGCCGGCATCCGTCAGCGTCGCGGCAAGGATTTGCCGCATCGATGCCGAATCGTCGATTGCCAGAATGTGCCTGATCATTCAATCCTCACTGCGCTCACGATGGATCAAGGTTGCGCCGCCATCGGCGCATCCGTTATCCCGCTATCTGTCATTGCGTCGCCGTTGCAGGCGCCGCGCTCTTGTCTGTCGCTTCAGCCGGTTCAGCCGCGCGCTGCGCGACCGCGCTGGTTTCCGTCGCTTCCTTTTGCATCGCGTGCGGCGCTTTGGCGGGCGGCGACGGCGGTTGCGCGGCGGGCGGTGAAACCGGCTGGGTAATCTTTTGCAGCAGCGGCTTGTTCGAGCCCGCGGCGTCGTTCGACAGCGTGGTCGAGCTCGAGTCGTCCTGCATCAGCGCGTCTTCCGAGCGCTTGTTCAGCACGATGATGCTGATGCGCCGATTTTCCGGGTCGAGCGGGTCGGCCTTGTTCAGGTTCTGCGTCGACGCGAGGCCCAGCACGCGCAGCACCTTCGCTTCGTCCATGCCGCCCGCGATCAGCTCGCGACGCGACGCGTTCGCGCGGTCCGCCGACAATTCCCAGTTGCTGTAGCCCTTCTCGCCGCCGGCGTACGGCACCGCGTCGGTGTGGCCCTGCACGACGATGCGGTTCGGCACGTCGTTCAGCGTGTTGCCGATCGCTTGCAGAATGTCGTGCATGTACGGCTGGACAATGGCCTGCGCGGTCGCGAACATCGGGCGCTTCTGCGTATCGACGATCTCGATGCGCAAGCCCTGCAGCGTCGAATCGATGCGGATCTGCTGCTTGAACTGGCGCAGCACCGGGTTCGCCTCGATCGCGGCCATCAGCTTGACTTGCAAGTCATGCAGGCGGACTTGCTCACGGCGCTCGACGGCGCCCTGCAACTGCTGCATTGCCTGGTCGTCGGCACGCATCGCGGTGTGTTCGGCACGGTTGGTCGAGCCGTCCGACTGACGCGTGATGCCGTCCTTGTCGGTCGAGATGTCGCGACCGCCGCCGGGAATCTGGCTCGAATCGACGGCACTGCGGTCGCCGCCCCACAGCGTGATCTTCAGCGGCTGGTTGAAGTAATCGGCAATGCCCTTCAACTGCACCGTCGAGGCCGAACTCAGCAGCCACATCAGCAGGAAGAACGCCATCATCGCCGTCATGAAGTCCGCATACGCGAGCTTCCACGCGCCGCCGTGATGGCCGCCCTTCTTCGGCGCTGCGCGCTTGACAACGATTGCGCGGTCTTTGTCCTTGCTCATCGCCCGCGTTCCTTATTTCGCCTTCACGCGGCGCACGTGTTCTTCCAGCTCGGCGAACGACGGGCGTTCAGTCGAGAAGAGCACCTTGCGGCCGAATTCGACAGCGATTGCGGGCGCATAGCCGTTCAGGCTCGCGAGGATCGTCACCTTGATGCACTGGAACATCTTGGTCGACTCGGTGACGCGCTGTTCCGCGACGCTCGCGAGCGGCCCGATCAGACCGTACGACAGCAGAATGCCGAGGAACGTACCGACCAGCGCCTGCGCGATCATTTCGCCGAGCACGGCGGGCGGCTTGTCGGCCGAGGCCATCGTGTGGACCACGCCCATCACGGCCGCGACGATACCGAACGCAGGCATCGCGTCGCCGACCTTCATCAGCGCGTGTGCGGGCGCTTCGCCCTCGGCGTGATGCGTTTCGATTTCTTCGTCCATCAGACTTTCGATCTCGAACGCATTCATGTTGCCGCCGACCATCAGGCGCAGATAATCCGTCAGGAATTCGACGATGTGATGATCTGCAAGAATCTTCGGGTACTGCGTGAAGATCGGGCTCTTCTGCGGATCGTCGATATCCGCTTCGAGCGTGAGCGTGCCCTCCTTACGCGCCTTCGCCAGCAGGACGTAGAGGAGCGCCATCAGCTCCATGTAAACGTCCTTGTTGTACTTGGCGCCTTTGAACAGCGTCGGAATCACGCGCAACGTAGCCTTGATCGTCTTCATCCCGTTGCCGAGGATGAACGCACCGAGACCCGCGCCCGCGATCATCAGCACTTCGACGGGCTGCATAAGCGCGCCCAGGTGGCCGCCCTCCAGCGCATAGCCGCCGAAGACGGACAACAGCGTAACGAGTGTTCCCACGAAAATCAGCACTGCCGAGCCCTCTCGAAAAGCGACGGAGACCGTCGTTATTCAGGTTTACGGCAAGCAGTCGGAAAACTTTGGCGGAATGCGCGCCGGACTGGGACGGTGTTAACCAGAGTGCCCCCGCGCGACAGGCGAAGGCTGCGCGACGGGCGCTCCGGCGGCCTGTCAGACGACCGTGACGACGGCCTCAGGCAAGGCTTCAAGCGTTTCGTCGAGCGACACGCCGAGGGCCGCTTGCGCTTCCTCGTAGCGCGCGTCGGCGGCTTTCCGGGTCTTACCGGCGCGCGACGGCGGCGCACACAGGCCGCATACGAAGCCGTGCTGCGGGTCGTGCGCGTGTGCGACAAATTGCCCGCGGCAACGGGTACACGTCGTCATCTGCAGCATGCCGGAGTCGAAGAAGCGCACCAGCGTCCACGCGCGCGTCAGGCTCAGCGCCGGTTCGTCGTGGTGCATGCGCGCGTGTTCGAGGTAGAGCCGGTAGGACTTGACGATCGACTGGATCGTCACGCAGCCGCCCAGCCCCGACATGAAGCGGTAGATGTTGTAGAACAGCGAAGAGTGAATGTTCGGCTGCCACGTCATGAACCAGTCGGTCGAAAACGGCAGCATGCCCTTGGGCGGCGATACGCCCTTCACTTCCTTGTACAGCTTGATGAGCCGGTCGCGCGACAGCGTCGTCTCCGCCTCGAGCAGCTGCAAGCGCGCGCCGAGTTCGATCAGTTCAATCGCCAGGGTGATTTCCCTGACTTCGAGCACCACGCTTTTCTGTGCCATCCGCGTCGCTTCCCGTGTCCGTTGTCGTTTCCCGTCGGCGCGAACGGCCGGGAAAAACGATAAAAGCGCCGTGTCCGGCGCGCGTAGGGTGCGTCTGTCCCGGCGCCTGCGCGCCGGCCGTCGGCCAGTCTCAGCCGATCTGTTCGACGGGCTGGCCCGCCATCAGGATGGCGGAGTGCGCCTGGGCGACGGCGGACGATTTGCCCTTGTCGGCCAGCGACGAGAGGATCTGGTGATCGTCGAAGCGGAAGCGGCACAACACCTGGTTCGATGCGGCCAGCTTGACAGTCTGTGCGAGCGACAGGTTGGCGAGCACGTCGGCGAGCTGCTCCGAGATGCCCATGCGGAACATTCCCATTGGCTTGTCTTCGCGAAGCAAACGCTGCGCGAGTAGCAGATAGGACAAGTTCACTTCCCTAATTTCATTGAGCATGTCACTTTGGGTGCTCATTGAATCCCCCGATTCAAATCTGGCTGGTCAGGCCTGGTAAAACGTTTGCTCGCTCGCGTTAAAAAAAACCACGAACGGCACGCTTATGGTCAGCGTGCATTTTCCCGAAAGGGGCAGTCGATGAAAATCGGACAGGCACCCCAACTCATTGACGGAAAAATCCAGGATTTCTGTAGGAGTTTTTCCTACAAATTTTCGCGACGGGGGATTTTGGAGGGTATTGGCGCGCTGAATGCGCCGACTACTTACACGCGCGATCGGCGTGAAAGGTTTGGGAAGCGGATTATGCGCCCATATTTGAGCGGAAACAAAGCGAATTTCGCAGCGATATGTTCGGCAGCGCACCATTTGATCCGACGAATCGACTGTGCAACATGCTGCGTCAATCGACCCAAAGTGCGGCGGATATTGCCTCGATGCCCGTCGTCGCGAGCTTTCCGGCAGCATCCGCGGAGTTGTTACGCATCATGTTTCGCGCTGTAACAACATTAAGTGTTTGAAAAATAGCTCGAATTGCGGCTCGCGATCCCGATAATGGCACCTAGGGATAACCCCATTTGGGCATCCTGCCAAGGGCGGCGGCACACCGCGCCCAACCGTCCGAAAGGCTTCCGCTTATTTGCCACACGCAAAGCAGCGCCGCGCGAAGCCCGTTTGCACAAGGAGATCACGCATGCGAATCGCACAAATCGCACCGTTGTACGAAGCTGTCCCACCGAAACTCTATGGCGGCACAGAACGCGTCGTGTCGTATCTGACCGAGGCACTGGTCGATCTGGGTCACGATGTGACGCTCTTCGCGAGCGGCGATTCGGTGACGTCCGCGAAACTCGAAGCCTCGTGGCCGCGCGCGCTGCGTCTGGATCCGACGATCCGCGACGCGCTCGCCCCGCACATGCTGCTGCTCGAGAAGGTTCGGAAGGTCGCGCACGAGTTCGACGTGCTGCACTTTCACCTCGACTATCTGCCGTTCCCGCTCTTTTCGACGCTGGATACGCCGTTCGTGACCACGCTGCACGGCCGTCTGGACCTGCCGGAGCTGCAACCGGTGTTCGACACGTTCACCGATGCACCCGTGATCTCGATTTCGGATTCGCAGCGTTTGCCGCTGCAGCAGGCCAACTGGCTCAACACGATCTATCACGGCCTGCCGGAGCAGCTGCTTACGCCGCAAACGCACAAGAAGCCGGAATACCTGGCATTCCTGGGTCGGATCTGTCCGGAAAAGCGCGTCGATACAGCCATCAAGATCGCCGCGCAAAGCGGTCTGCCGCTGAAGATCGCCGCCAAGGTGGACAAGGTCGATCAGGAATACTTCAAGACGGAAATCGAGCCGTTGCTGTCGATGGCGCACGTCGAGTTCATCGGCGAAATCAACGAGGCGCAGAAGCCGGAATTCCTGTCGGGCGCGAAGGCACTGCTGTTCCCGATCGACTGGTCGGAGCCGTTCGGCCTGGTGATGATCGAGTCGATGGCTTGCGGCACGCCCGTGATCGCGTTCAACCGTGGCTCGGTGCCGGAAGTGATCGACCACGGCGTGACTGGCTTCATCTGCGAAGACGTGCAGGGCGCCGTGGCCGCGCTGCAACGTATCGACGACCTGTCGCGCACGGAAATCCGATCGCAGTTCGAGCGCCGTTTCAGCTCGAAGATCATGGCGCAGAACTATGTAGACAGCTATTCGGCGATGCTGGAAGCAACGCGCCGTCCGATGCTGCGCCGCGTGGCAGTGGGTTGATCGCCGGATTGCACAGGTCAACTCTGCCGATGCCGCGACAGATTGCGTAATTTGTTCACTTGAACGTTTGCGCTGTCATTCAAAGACAGTTATTGCGCCTCTCACACGAAAAAGCCGCCTCCCCAGGCGGCTTTTTCTTTTCCGGCGTTCGGAACCGGATCGGCAATGGAAGCGCTTTCTTCAATGCGCCGCAATGCGCTTTTACCGAATGAAGCTATCCCCGCTTCAGACGGCTTACCGCGCATTAACAGAATCCGAAAGGTGGCGAATTTTGCCAGATCGCCTTCAGGCGGCTTTCGCCGTTTCCCCTAATTAGGCCTGCCCGATCAGAAAGCGCTCGCGGTTCTTGCCGGCAATCCACTTGGGCGGCTTTCCCCGGCCGCTCCACGTGTTGCCCGACTTCGGATCCTGATATTTCGCAGGCAACGGCGCCTTTTTGGGCGGGCGTCCGCGGCGAGCCGCCTCGGCAAAACCCAGGTCATGCGCGTTAAGTCCGTATTCGGCGATTTTCTGGCGGATTTCGGCAATCACATTGCCTACTTCACTACGACGCGCTTCGTCCGCTTCCTGCTGCAAGCGGGCAATCTGCGCCTTGAGATCTGCGTATTGTGACATTTGGGCTCCCCTCTTTTTCTAAAAGTGGTTAGCACGGAGATTAGCCCGTGCTAACGAAATTCGCAATGGCGGCTAATACCGCGCTATCAAAAGTTTTCGTCTGAGTATTTATAAAGCGGCACTGAATTGTTCAAACCGCTGGACTTTTATCACGAAATAATTCCCCGTTCGTGAATGACAATTCTTGACAGTCCATTTGTGCAACGTTGCTTAAAATTTGCGCTCCCAAGTGGCGGGTAGCGCGTGCGCTCTCGTCCTTGAATCCCCGTACTTATTAGGATTACACACGATGAACCTCTCCAAGCGCCTCGCGGCGGAGCTGTTCGGCACCTTCTGGCTCGTACTCGGAGGCTGCGGCAGCGCCGTCCTGGCAGCAAATTTCGCCGGTCCCGTTCACGGGCTCGGCATCGGCTTCGTGGGCGTTTCGCTCGCTTTCGGCCTGACCGTCCTGACCATGGCCTACGCCATCGGGCATATCTCCGGCTGTCATCTGAATCCGGCGGTGAGCGTCGGCCTGACTGTCGCCGGGCGCTTTCCGGCGCGCGACCTCATCCCGTATATCGTCGCGCAGGTGCTCGGCGCCGTGTTCGGCGCGTATGTGCTGTCCGTCATCGCTTCGGGCAATCCGGACTTCCATCTGGTCGCGAGCGGTTTCGCGAGCAATGGTTATGGCGACCGCTCGCCGGGCCATTACGCGTTGCCGGCGGCGTTCGTCTGCGAAACGGTGATGACGGCCTTTTTCCTGTTCGTGATTCTCGGCGCGACCGACAAGCGCGCGCCCGCCGGCTTTGCGCCGATCGCAATCGGCCTGTGCCTCACGCTGATCCATCTGATCTCGATTCCCGTCACGAATACGTCGGTGAATCCGGCGCGTTCGACGGGGCCGGCGCTGTTCGTCGGCGGCGCTGCCGTCGACCAGTTGTGGCTCTTCTGGGTCGCGCCGATTCTCGGCGCCGTGATCGCCGCTATTGTTTATCCGCTGGTGGCCGGCGATGCCCGGCATGTCACGGACGAAAAACGCGTACGCGTGACGGCCTGATTGCTGGCTATCCCGCCTGAATGACAACGGGGCGCTTCGGCGCCCCGTTGTCATTTTCGCGGAGCCCTTCCAGCATTAATAGATGGTTCAAATGTAAGGCTGGTTTACGGCCGTATTCATCGCTATTGAAGAAGCGCTTTAGGTTTTTGAAAGGCCCACCTCGCGCCGCTCCGCGCTATACGGACAAATGGGCGGACGCCCGCAAAGCGCCATCTGTAAAGCATTGCGCGAATGCCGCAATCCACCTGATACGGCGGCATTGCATGCTTTCACTTCGTAACATCCTGTCGCAGTGCCGCTCGCCGGCGACGCGTAGATTGAACCTGTACGGCAAACACGCCGCATTCACAGGAGAATCACAATGAAGCGCATCGTCACTCACATGCTCGTTGCAGTTGGCCTCGCCGCTGGCGCATGCGGTGTCGCACAGGCGCACTCGAATCTGAGCATCGGCTTGTCGCTCGGGACGCCTGCCCCTGTTTATGTCGCGCCTGCGTATGTCGCGCCCGCCCCGCAGCCGGTGTATTACGGCAACCGCTATTGGGGAGACCGCCGCTACGACGGCTATCGCCATGACCGTGGCTGGGATCGCGGCCGCTGGGATCATGGCAACCGTTGGGACAACAACAATGGCTATGGCTACCGGGGGAACGACAACCACCGGGGCGGCTATCGTGACTAAGAAGCCGGCTTTCGCGGCGTAGATCGTCTTATTGTTGCGCCTGCTGGCTTCAGACTTTCGCCTAGCTTATCCGCCTTCACTTCGAGATGGCGCGTCTCCTGACAGGAGCGCGCCATGTGCATTCGGCGGCCGGAATTTATGCCGTCAGTTCATCGTCCAGTTCAAACAGTTTGCGCAGATGGTGCGCGACGCCCGCTTCGAAGTTATTGCCGATACGCGGCACATTCGGCAGACGCTTGATGAGATCAGGATTCGCGTTGTTCATCATGAACGGATGGCCCGCCGTCTCCAGCATGTCGATGTCGTTCATGTTGTCGCCGAACGCAACGCACTTCGCCGCCGGAACGTCGAGCCGGTCGAGCACGAACTGCAGCGCGCGCCCCTTCGATACGTTCGCCGTCATCACCTCCAGACAGTCCGGCAACGAGTACGTGACGTAAAGCGCCTCGCCGAACGTGCGCTCGAGGTTGGCCGCGATCACGGCGAGATCTTTGGGATCGCCGATGTACAGCGCCTTCGCGATATCCGCGCCGTCGTGCTGCTGCAGATCGGTCACGTTGTAGGTGAAGCCCGAGTCCTGGTGATAGCGCAGCAGTTCAGGCGCGTCCCGATCGATCAGCCATTCCCGGTCGGCGAACAGGTTGACGATCACGCGCCCATGCTCGCCCGCGATCTCCGGCTTCACCAGTTGCTGGACCACGTTCGCCTGCAGATCGTCGGCGAAGATCATTTCGTCGTCGGGCGAATGGACTCGCGCGCCGTTCGACGTGATCAGATATGGCCGGATACCCAGCACATCGCGAATTCCCGCGACGTCGCTATAGTGGCGCCCCGTCGCGATCACGATATGTATGCCTTGCGCTTCGAGCGTGCGCACCGTGCTGATCGTGAAGGGGTCCACCTGATGGTTGCTGTTCAGCAGCGTTCCATCCAGATCGCTGGCGATGACTTTGTACATGGGTAGGCGGCAGACGGCGTCGGAAAACGTCTATTTTATCGCCTCTTGGCGCGGCGCTTTCCGTTTCCCGCCGCTCCCATGCATTTCGCCCGTCATGCGCCGCCGGTCTTCGCGGCCTCCCTCCGAGCCATCTGCAACGCGCCGTGCGCCGAATCCGAGAGCGGCGCCCGCAGACGCTCGCGATAAGGCGCGGGCACATACTCGCTCAACGGCTTGCCAAGCCCGCCGCACAGCGCGACAGGCAAGGTTCCGGACGGGTCGAGCGCCGCAATCATCTTGCCGATCTCCTGACCGGCTTCGCGGAGCAGCCGGGCGGCAAACGGATGCTCGCGATGCGCGACGACGACGGGCGCAAGGCTCGCATAAGCCGTCTGGTTCGCGTCGCACAGCCAGACGACCAGCCCGTCGCGATCGGTCGCGCCGACGTGCTCGATCAATGCCTGCGAGAGTTCGTCGGCGGGAACGCGGCCGTCGAGCGCCTGCTGCGCATGCACGATGGCCCGCAGGCCGAGCCAGGCGCCGCCGGCCTCGTCGGCAGACGGATAGCCGTAGCCGGCGACCATGCGACTTTGACCGTCGCGGTCCAGCACCGCCGCCACGCTGCCCGTTCCCAGCGCGACGATCACACCCGGCTCGCCGCCGTGCGCGCCGAGCAAGGTCGAATAGGCGTCGCTTTCGATCGCGAGGCCGGCGAGCGCCGGCGCCTTCGCGCGAAATGCGGCCAGCCAGTCGCGGTTGTTGACGCCCGCGAGCCCGCAGCCGAAAACGAAGCGCGGCCAGTCGGCGGCGATGCCGGCGCGCTCGCACGCTTGCGCGCTCGCAGCCAGAATCGCGTCCCACGCGCGCTCGACGCCCAACGCAAGGCCGGACGGCCCCGCCGCGCCTTGCGCGAGTTCCTGCCCTCCGGCGTTCGCCAGCACGACGCGCGTGCCGGTGCCGCCACCGTCGACGCCGATCAGATAGAGGTCTTGATTCATCGATATGCTCATTGATGTGTTACCGCATAGCGTGGCAGGTCTTTTCGCCCGCGACAATTAGCCGATCGGCCAGGTTGCGGCCGAAAGCCGTTCCGCTATGCTGGCGTGGCCCGACAGACGGGCGATCAACCAACCATGCAGGAGCCTGAACGTGGCGGAGCAGCGATGCAACTGGGCGACGACGAGCGAAGCGCTCGCACACTATCACGACACCGAGTGGGGTGTCCCTTCTCGCAATGACCAGCATCTGTTCGAGATGCTGGTGCTCGAAGGCGCGCAGGCCGGGCTGTCGTGGTCGACGATTCTGAACAAACGCGCCGGATACCGGCGCGCCTTCTCGAACTTCGACATCGACAAGGTCGCCCGCTTCACGCCGAAAAAGATCGACGCGCTTGTGCTCGACGAAGGCATCGTGCGCCATCGCGGCAAGATCGAATCGACGGTTCTCAATGCCAAGGCCGTCATGCAGATTCAGGCGGAGCATGGGTCGTTAGCGGATTTCGTGTGGTCGTTCGTCGATAACACGCCGATCCAGAACGCCTGGACGAGCTACACGCATGCGCCGGCATCGACGGATGTGTCGGACGCGCTCAGCAAAGCGCTCAAAGGCTACGGCTGCAAATTTGTGGGCACAACCATCTGCTACGCGTTCATGCAGGCAGTCGGTATGGTCAACGACCATCAGACCGATTGCCCCTGTTATTCGCGGTGCGCCCTGCTCGGGACGAAAAGCCGCAAAAAGAGCGCGAAGTGACGAGCGCGGCTTGTTCCAATGGCTTGTGCGTATGTGTCGCGCCGTTGCAACACATGACATCATCGCGCCCGGCTCGAACGGGTGTGGCCTGCTGCATAGCGTCACGCGCAAACCCGCTTCCCGCAAGCCCTCGAACAGAGCTTGACGAGCGGAGCGACGGCCGTTCGTGCCCGCATTGAGCGCTAGCCAACACAACGGCTGACCTTTACCGCATTCCGCTCGTTATAACTAATGTATGCGATGTCGTTCGACGCGCCTCCGGACGGGGATAGTCAGCCGGGCGTCGGCGGCGTCGCTGGTGCAGGTGTGCGCTTCGCAAGCCGTGAATTGGGCGGTAAATGATGCTCTCGTCGCGGCTTCGGGCGTGAGCACGTCACGGAATACTGTCGGCGATTGCACCAGAAACGAATGACCGCTGCGCAGTGCGCGGGGGGAGACCAACATGAAAAATCATAACTTCCTGACACATCAGGAAATTTTCGACCGGGCAGTCGAGCATCTGTTCGGCCAGGGCCGCGCGGCGCTGCTGCCGCGCGGTGGCGGCGCCTACCGCGGTTATTGCGGCGGCTGCCCGGTCGGCAGCTTTATCCATCCGCGCGACTACATGACCGCGATGGAAGGCATTCCCGTGCGATACGTCGGCAAGATCGCTTCTGAAACGCCCATGTACATGGACGTCGGCGTGGCTGCGCTGAAGAAGGCGTTGTTGCGCGCGCGCCTGAACATCTACGATCCCGTCACCGTCGAATTGCTCAGTTGCCTGCAAAACGTGCATGACGTTTTCGGGACTTGGGAATGGCGCGACCGGCTACGCTCGATCGCCCGCCAATTCGTCCTTTCCGACGAACGCGTCAAAACGGCCGCCTGATATTCAGTCTCACGAGCGACATCAGCGCGAAGCTTCGCGCGCCATGTCCGGCAAGCGCGCTAAACCCGACAAATGAAAAACGGCGGTGTGGCTTCTTTCGAAGCTCACACCGCCGTTGGCGTGCTTTCGCGTACCGGAGGAAGCGTGCTTAGTGCAGCTTCTTCGGCAGCATCTGGCTGCGCAGGCGCTTGTGCAGGCGCTTCACTGCAGCTGCCTTCTTGCGCTTACGTGCCGTCGTCGGCTTTTCGTACGCCTGGCGCTCACGCAGTTCTGCGATCAGGCCATTCTTTTCGATTGCGCGGCGGAAGCGGCGGATTGCCACTTCGAACGGCTCGTTTTCCTTCAGAAGAATCGTCGTCATGTAATTCCTAAATACGCTTGATACGGTTAATGGCGTGGCAGTCAACCCACACACGCGCCGGCCCTCCGGTCGTTTCAGACTGGCGAAGCACAACTGAAAACGAGAGGCAATGCGGCCACGGAGGCCGGAAAAGAGAGGTGGGAGTTCACCGCGAAACGCGGGCAGCGCACGTTGCGGCGCCGCGCCTAGCTAGCGTTTCGCCACCAGTAACCCATGACGAAACGAGCAAAGATCTCAATTCACTCCCGATCATACCAGGAAATTCGCTTTCAGACCAGCATTTTAGCGATTCTGTTCAGGCACTTGCGTCGTTCAATATGCGCAAATCCGCGTCGGTGAGCGTCAGATGCACCGCTGCGACAAGACTTTCGAGCTGTTTGACCGACGTCGCGCTGGCGATCGGCGCCGTGATGCTGGGTCGCGCAATCAGCCATGCCAGCGCCACCGAAGCAGGCGTGCTGCCGTGCCGCTGCGCCACTTCGTCGAGTGCATCGAGGATTGCGAAGCCGCGTTCATTCAGATAACCCTCGACCTTGCGGCCGCGCGCGCTTTTCGACAGATCGTCGCGCGAACGGTACTTGCCCGACAGAAAGCCGCTCGCGAGGCTGTAATAGCAGACGACGCCCAGCCGCGCGGCGAGCGCAACGGGTTCAAGATCGGTTTCGTAGGCCGCGCGGTCGCACAGGTTGTACTCCGGCTGGATCACCTGATATTGCGGCAGGCCGTTGTCCCGCGCGATCTGCAGCGCTTCCTGCAAGCGCGTGCCGCCGTAGTTCGACGCGCCGATCACCCGCACCTTGCCCGCTTCGACCAGCTGCTGATACGCGCCCAGCGTTTCCGCGAGCGGCGTCTCCTCGTCGTCGAGATGCGAGAAATACACGTCGATATAGTCCGTCTGCAAGCGCCGCAGCGAGTCTTCGACAGCCGCGCGGATATTGCCCGCCGACAATCCCTTGCGGCTTCCCAGCATGCCGACCTTGGTCGACAGCACGATTTTGTCGCGCTTGCCCGACTTCGCGAACCACTTGCCGATGATCGTCTCCGACTCGCCGCCGTGGTTGTTCGGCACCCAGGCGGAATAGACGTCGGCGGTATCGATGAAATTCAGGCCGGCGTCGGCGAACGCGTCGAGGATGGAGAACGACGTCGCTTCATCCGCCGTCCAGCCGAACACATTGCCGCCGAACATCAGCGGCGCGACCTGCAGTTGCGACGTGCCGAGAATGCGTTTCTGCATGACATCTCCACGAGCAAAGAAAGCGGGCCAACAAGGATACGCCGTCTTGACATTCGTCACAGACGCCCCCGCGCGCACCCGCGCCACACCCATGCGCCCCCAAATTTCGCGAGATCGCCCCTAAAGTTTTCTTCTGACCACGCCGTCAACCAGGACAGGCGGCGACGCAATGCACACGTCAAGCGCGACGCCGAGCCAAAACAGCCTCTCCATCCGAGGCGTTTTAAAAACGAGGACGCAAAATGCTGAACATCAACACCAACATCGCTTCGCTGACCGCGCAGAACAACCTGTCGGGTTCGCAAAGCGCGCTGTCGCAGGCGATCAACCGCCTGTCGTCGGGCAAGCGTGTGAACTCCGCTGCTGACGACGCGGCAGGTCTCGCGATCTCGACGTCGCAAACGGCTTCGATCAACGCACTGACGCAAGGTGCTGCAAACGCGAACAACGGCATTTCGATGGTGCAAACCACGAACGGCGCGCTGCAATCGATCGTCGACAACCTGCAACGTATCCGCCAGCTGGCAGTTGAAGCAGGCGACGGCTCGCTCGACTCGAACGCACTGGCTAACCTCCAGTCGGAAGTCTCGACCCGTCTGACGGAAATCACCCGCGTCGCGCAACAAACGACGTTCAACGGCCAATCGGTCCTGAACGGCATCGGCTCGGTCAACTTCCAGATCGGCGCATTCAACGGCCAGCAGATCACGGCTAACTTCGGTACGCAAAAGTGGGATGCGAGCAGCCTCGGCGTGAGCGGCGTGTCGGTTTCGACGGCTTCGGGCGCACAGGCAGCAATGAGCACGATCGACAGCGTGCTGACGAGCGTCAACACCTTCCAGGCAACGCTGGGTGCAACGCAGAACACGTTCTCGGCAGCAATCTCGACGACGAACACGCAAGCAACGAACATGAGCGCAGCACGTTCGCAGATCACCGACGCAGACTTCGCGACGGAAACGGCGAACCTGTCGAAGGCTCAAGTTCTGCAGCAAGCTGGTATCTCGGTGCTCGCGCAAGCGAACTCGATGCCGCAACAGGTTCTGAAGCTCCTCCAGTAAGAGTGACGACTAGCGGCGCGCAGCAAGGCGCCGCGCCCCGAAGCCGCGGCTCGCGCCCGGCTTCGGTACGTAACTGGATCGCATGGTTGGGAGGTTCGCCTCCCATCATGCATTTACAAGCCACGAATAAACAGCATCCTGTTTCGCCAATCGGAGCACCCGCATGACCACCACGTCGACTTCGAACTCGTCAGCTGACATCACTTCTCTGCTACAGCAGGCGGCGCAGTCCATTATCAGCGGCTCGACCAAGTCGACCCTCGATGTCAACTCGCTGGTGTCAGCGCTCGTAACGGCGAAAACGGCGGCTCAATCGTCGCAAATCACGACCAAGCAGAATTCGGACAACGCAGAGCTGTCCGCAATCGGCAAGATCAAATCGGCGCTTTCGTCGCTGCAGACCGCGTTGAGCGGCCTGTCGGACGGCACGGCGCTCAACCAGCTCGCGGTCGCTCTCGGCGGCACGGGCACGGGTGTCACGGCAACGGCCGACCCGAGCAAAGGCGCGGTGGCCGGCAACTACACACTCGCCGTCACCAACATCGCGACGGCCAACAAGATTTCCTCGCAGGCGTACGCGTCGGGCGCGAGCCTCGGCAGCGGTACGCTGACGGTCGGCGTCGGCAGCAGCTCGATGCAGATCAGCGTTGCATCGACCGATTCGCTGTCGGACGTCGCCAACGCGATCAACACGGCAAACAACAATCCTGGCGTATCGGCGGCCGTCATCACGGCAGCGGACGGCCAGCATCTGGTCTTGACGTCGAAGCAGACGGGCGCGGCCAACAACGTGACGGTTTCCGCAGGCGCAGGCCTCGATTCGGGTCTGAACACGGCCAGCTTCACGCAGGTCGCGGCCGGCAAGGACGCCACGTTCTCGATCGACGGCAACACGATCACGAGCGCCAGCAACACGATCACGACGGCGCTCACGGGTGTGAGCATCGACATCTCGGGTGCGTCGGCAAACAGCACGCAGACGATCTCGATCACCAACGACACGACGGCCTCGACGAAGGCCATCAACGATTTCGTCACCGCGTACAACAACTACATCACGACCGAGACGGGCCTGACCTGGGACCCGACGCAGGCGACGGGCTCGCAAGCGGGCGCGCTGCTCGGCGACGCGATGACGAACACGATCACGAACGGTCTGGGTGGCCTGATCGGCGGCGGGATTACCGTCGGCGGCAAGACGTTCAGCCTGTCGTCGATCGGTATCAACCTGCAGCACGACGGCACGCTGTCGGTCGACTCGACCGCGCTGCAGACCGCGCTGACGAGCAACAGCTCGGCCGTCGCGGCCGTGTTCAACAAGACGAACGGTATCGGCACGACGCTGAACTCGTTCATCAACACGTACACGCAGACGAGCGGCACGATCGATCAGCGCACGCAGGCCCTGAACACCGACCTGAGCAATCTGTCGGATCAGGCGACGCAGCTCACGAACTATCAGAGCACGCTGACCGATCAATACAACGCGCAGTTCACGGCACTGAACACCCTGATGTCGACGATGGCGAACAACACGGCCTACCTGAACCAGCTGTTCGGCGGCGGCGGCTTGACGGGCTCGCTGAACTCGAAGTAACGCGGACCGACACCCCGCTCAATGGAACCTGTGATGAACGATTCGCTGACTCGCGCACTCGACCTGACCCACGCTCTCGAAAGCGCGGTTTCGCAACAAGACTGGGCGCGTGCGTCGGCGATCGTCGAAGAGCGCTCGCCGCTGCTGATGTCGCTGCGCCCGGAGCAGACGCCGGAAGCGCTGGAGAAGATCCGCGCGATCCAGCGCATCGACGCAGGCCTCAGCCAGCAGACCCGTACCGGCATGGATCGTCTTACCGAGCGGCACGGCGATGCGCTCCAGCGCATCAAGTCGGTGAGCCTGTATCACGCGACGGGCATGCTCTAAGGAATCGAACTGAAGAACGCCGCGCGACGTAGTCCAAAAAAGAAGTGCGCGGATTGATAAAGCTGCAGCGATGCAGCTTTTTTTTTGCCTGCGGCAAGGCAAGGCGAGGCGTGAAGATTGCAATTGCGCCGCGCGGGCGCGATCGCAGTTTTCAGAGTCGGCCTTAGCTGGCGCCTTCCTCGTAGACGCGCCACATTCCTTCCAGCGCGTCGACGAAGTTGCCCGCGAATCTCCGCGCATCGCACATTGCAGAGGCGAGCACATGCTCGCGCATGCCGGCGCGCAGTGTCTCCAGCGCATCGACATCGGCCGCCAGTTCACAGATCTTTTCGACGTAGCCAGCCTGATCGACGCAAATCCATTCACCGAAGCCGGCGGAATGCAGCACGCTCTCGCAGATATGGCCGACGAAGCGGTCGCCCTTCATCGCCACCACGGGCAAGCCCATCCACAGTGCTTCCGCCGTCGTCGTGCCGCCCGGATACGGGAACGGACTGAGCACGATGTCGACGCGATGGTACGTCTTGAAGTATTCGTTGCGCGGCGATCCGCCCTCGAGGATGAGTCGCGACGCGTCAATCCCGCGCTCCGCGAAGCGCTGGAGCGTTGCATCGAAGGCGTGCTTCCGGTCGAGTTCGTGCGCCTTGACGAGCAGACGTGAGCCGGGCACCTCCCGCAACACGCGCGTCCACAGATCGAGCACGTCATCCGTCATCTTCGCGAGCTTGCCGAGATAACCGAATGTGACGAAACCATTGGCTCGCATCGGCAGCGGACCAACGGAAACATCGCACGCCGGCGGCGTCATGCAGAGATAGCCATCGGGCAGACGCCACGGTTTTTCGATGAAGTGATGCGCTTCTTCGGGCGGCAGCACGTAGCGATCGCCGAGCACGTAGTCGATTTGCGCGATGCCTGTCGATGCGAAAAAGCCAAGCCACGTCACCTGGATGGGCGCAGGCTTCATCGCGAACACCGGGAGGCGGTTGAATGCCGTATGGCCCGCCATGTCGAGCAGGATGTCGACGCCGTCATCGAAGATGCGCTGCGCGGCGGCGTCGCGAGAGAGCTTCCATAACGGTGTCCAGACGTCGAAGAGCGGCTTCAGACGTTGCGTCATTTCGTCTTCGATGTCGTTGGTCTGGTACGCGATCAGTTCGACCCGCGACCGATCGATGTGGTGCAACACGCTCTCGGTGAAGATGCCGACGGGATGCGTGCGCAGATCGCCCGACACGAAGCCGACGCGCAAAGGTCGTTTGCCGCGCGGCGCGCGCGTGTGCGTGAACGGCGTGACATTGGCAGCGATACGTTCGCCGAAATAGACGGCATCGGCGAGATAGTCGCTGACGGGCCGCTGCGACATGCTGGCCTCGCAAAACAGCAACGCCGTGTGCGCGACATCGGCATCGGGCGATCGCTCAATCGCGCTCCGATAGCTGCTCGCGGCTGCGTCGAGTTCGCCCAACGAGCGCAACACGTCGCCGAGGTTGATGTGCATCCGCGACGAGCCGTCCTTCAGCTCGAGCGCCTTGCGCGCGTAGTGCAGCGCCTCGCCTGGGTGTTCTGTCTTCAGATACGCGACCGCGAGATTGTGATGCACTTCGGCATCATCGTCAGCGAGCGCGACCGAGCGCCGATAACTGTCGATCGCTTCCTCGTAGCGAAACAGTCCGTACCACGCATTGCCGAGCGTCGCATAGGCTTCCGCCAACGTCATGCGCGGCTCGCCCGACTGGACGCGCGCCATGGGTGTCGCCATTGCCGCGCCGCCCAGCCAGGAATCGACGATCGCCTGCGCAAGCTGCATCGCCTTCGAATAATGCACCGCTGCGGCTTCGCGCTCACCCATGTCGCGCAACGTGTTGGCCAGATTGTTGTGTACACCGGGCCGATCGGGGTCGAGTTCGACCGCCCTGCGAAGGCTCGCTGCCGCCTCTGCGAGTTCGCCGCGCGCGAGCAGCAGCGTGCCGAGACTGTTGTGCATCAGCGCGCGGTTCGAATCGAGCGCAATCGCGCTGCGATAGCTGTCGATCGCCTCGTCGTATTTGCCCTGCTCCATCAGCGCGTTGCCGAGGTTGTTGTGAGCATCCGCGTAGTCGCGCCTGAACGAAATCGCCTTGCGATACGCGAGCGCCGCGCTCTCGGCCTCGCCGAGATCCTTCAGCGCGTTGCCGAGGTTGTTGTACGCTTCGGCGTAACCAGGCCGCAATTCGATGGCTTGTGCGCTGCTGCGCATCGCCGCATCCGGCTGACGATCTTCGCGCAGCGCATTGCCGAGATTGTTGTGCGCTTCCGCGTAACCCGGATTGAGCGCCACAGCCTCGCGATAACTGTTGATCGCCTGCTTCAGCTGGCCGTGCTCGCGCAATGCGTTGCCGAGGTTGTTGTGGTAGATCGCGTTCGGCAGAATCGCGATCGACTGGCGCATCAGCGTGATGCCCGCTTCGTGCTGTTGAATCTGGCAGGCGAGCAGCCCGAGAAAATGCAGCGCATCCGAATGCCGCGGATTGACGCGCAGGATCTCGTCGTAGATCGCCTTGGCTTCGGCGAGCCGGCCGGCCTGATGATGCGCGAGCGCAGTGTTGAGAAGGTTAGCGTGATCCACGGTGATCCTTTGGTTCTTCGGAGACGGGACGAGCGCGCCCGCCTCGCGTCATGCAGCTTGCGGCGTGGCGTATTGCGCCCACATGCCTTCGAATGCCGCTTTGAGGTTCTTCGCGAAGCGCCGCGCATCGCACAGCGGCGACGCGAGCGTCTGCGCGCGCAAACCCGCGCGCAACGCGGCAAGGCGCTCGGGCTGCGTGGCCCACGCGCCGGCCAGCGCGAGGTATTCGTCTTCGTCGCGCGCAATCCATTCGGCGAGTCCTGCCGCGTTCAGCACGCTCTCGCAGATATGCGTGACGAACCGATCGCCCTTGAGCGCGACGACGGGCGTGCCCATCCAAAGCGCTTCCGCCGTCGTCGTGCCGCCCGGGTACGGAAACGGACTCAGCATGATGTCGACGCGGTTGTACGACGCGAGATACTCGTGACGCGGCGAGCCGCCTTCGAGAATCAGACGCGACGCGTCGATACCTTGCGCGGCGAATTTTTCCAACGTCGAAACCCGCGCATGCTCCGCGCCAAGTTCGTGCGATTTCATCATCAGCTTCGCGCCCGGCACCGCACGCAGAATGCGCGACCATTCGACGATCACGTTGGGTGTGATCTTCACGAGCTTGCCGAAATAGCCGAAGGTGACGTGGCCATTGAGCGTCATCGGCAGCGGGCCGACCGCCACATCGTCTTTGGGCGGCGTGAGGCACAGATAGCTGTCGGGCAGCTGCCACGTCTTCTCGACATAGTGCGACGCTTCATCGACGGGCAGCACATGCGGATCGCCGAGCACGTAGTCGATTTCATTCAACCCCGTCGTGCCGAAATAGCCGAGCCAGCTCACCTGCACGGGCGCGGGCTTCCACGCGAACACGGGGAGGCGGTTATGCACCGTATGGCCCGAGAGGTCGACGAGAATGTCGATGCGATCGTCGCGGATCATTCGCACGGCCTGATCGTCGGGCACGTTCACGAGGCTGCGCCATGCGGTGAAGCGCTGTTTCAGACGTGCGGTAATGTCGTCTTCCTTGGCTCGCGTCGAGTAGGCGATCAGATCGAAGCTGCCATCCGCGAAATGCTCCATCACCGACTCGATGAAGATTCCCACGGGATGCAGTTGCAGATCGCCGGACACGAAACCGATGCGCAGCTTGCGTCCATCGGTTCGCGGCGCCGGATGTTCACATCGGCGCGCGCGCGCGGCCATACGCGCGCCGAATTCGCGCGCGGCGGCCAGCGTGACGGAAGGCGGAGTCGGTGCGTGGGTCGCGAGATCGAACAGCAGCCGGTTGTGCGCGAGTTCCATTTCACCGTCGAGCGCGATGCCGCGCCGATAGCTCGCGATCGCGCCTTCCGCGTCGCCGAGCACGCTCAACACATCGCCCAGATTCACGTGCGGCACGGCCGAATGCGGTTCCAGCGCGACGGCTTTTTGCGCGCTTTTGAGCGCTTCATCGGCGCGGCGTTGCTTGAGCAGCGCGACCGCCAGCCGATGGTGCGCGTGCCCGTCGTGCGGAGCGAGTTCGGTTGCAGTCTGGTAACAGAGGATCGCCGCGTCCAGTTTGTCGCCCTGGTGGTATGCGTCGCCCAGTTCCAGATAGCCAGATGCGTCGCTGGGTACACGCTCGACCGCGCTCGTCAGCGCCTGCGCGGCTTCGTCCCAGCGCGCGCGACCACCCAGCCAATGCGCGAGCTTACGATGACGCGCGGCATCGGCGGGATCGAGTTGCGCGGCGCGTTGCAGTACGGCGATCGCCGCCTCCGCGTCGCCGCTCGCATGCAGCAGCGTCGCGAGACTGTCCTGGCTGTCGACGCGGTTCGGATCGAGCGCGATCGCACGACGGAACGCGGCAATCGACTCGTCCGCGTTGCCTCGCCCCGCCTGCGCGCGCGCGAGATTGCTGAACGCGTCCGCGTAGTCGGGCCGGAACGACACGGCTTTCCCGTACGCGAGCACCGCGTTGTCGAGATCGCCAAGATCTCTCAGCGCGTTGCCGAGATTGTTGTAGGCCTCCGCATAGCCGGGCCGCAATTCGATCGCCTTCGCGCAGCTCAGCATCGATGCGTTGGCGTCGCCCGCAGCGCGTAGCGCGTTGCCGAGGTTGTTGTGCGCTTCCGCGTAATCGGGGCGCAGCGTCACGGCGTGCCGGTAGCCTTCGATCGCTTCGCCGAGTTGGCGGCGTCCGAGCAACACGTTGCCGAGGTTGTTGTAGTAGACGGCATTCGGATTCGCGGCAATCGACGCGTGCATCAACGCGATGCCCGCATCCTCGCGATTCGTCTGGCAAGCAAGCAGCCCGGAGAAATGCAGTGCGTCGGATTGCGCCGGCTCGCTCTGCAGAATGGCGTCGTAAAGCGCCTGCGCATCGGTGAGACGTCCTGCCTGATGGTGGGCGAGCGCGGCGTTCAAAAGACTCGGAATGTCGTGCATGTTCAAACGTCCGGTCGCGTTCAATAAGGATGCGACTGTGCGAAGAAATCGACGAGACCGCCGTCGTGTTCGATCATCACGCTCTTCGTCGCGATACCTTCGCGCGTCATTTCGGCGATGATGTCGCGGGCACGCCATTGCGTCGGAATCACGATCACGTCGACGTCGGTCTGCTTCAGCACGTCGCGGAACTCGATCCGCTGGCCCGTGCCGGGCACGAAGGTGCCGACCTTGCCCGGGTCCGAATCGACGACGAGCGGAAAGCGCACGGCATCCGCGCCGAAGTGATGGATGAATGCCGCCGCCTTGCCCGTGCCGCCCCAGATGGCAACGCGTTTGCCCGACGCGCTCAATTGCGACAACTGCTGCGCGATGGTCGCGCGGCTCGTGACGGTGCGCGCGGCAAAACGCGTCGCGGCTTCCGCGCGCGAGCGCGCGTGCGCGGGCACCGCGAGCTTCACGAGCGCGTAGACGACTTCGCCGTCGTAGCCGTGATCGAGCGTGACGATTTCGCCGGCGCGCGACATCAGCGCGCGGAACGATTCCGTGGTGAAGTGCGACACATGCTCATAGAAGAAGTCAGCGAGACGCTGCGTGTCGAACACGCGGTCGATGCACGGCACTTCGGCGAACAGCCAGCTGTCCTTGCCCGTCGACACCGCGCCCCAGGCCAGCGCTTCGATGAGCCGCGCCGGTTCCGTCAGATGCTCGAGCACATGGCGAATCACGACGGCGTCCGGCTGGAACGCTTTCATGTCCGCGAGCGGCTCGAACAGGCGCGGATGAAACTCGACGCCCAATCCCGTCTCAGGCGTCGCATTCGGATCGAAGCCGATGAAGCGACCAACCGGCCGTGCCTGCGCGAGTCCGCGCACGAAGTGCCCTTCGCCGCAACCGATCTCGACGACGTTCGGCGCATCGGGCAGCCGCGACAGCACGAGATCGCGCGTGTCCGCGAGATGGCCTTTCCAGATGCTGCCGTTGTTGAACATCCGGTTCGGATTGCTTTGATACGGAATGGCGTCGTACTCGAAGCGGTGATTCCACACGTGCGTACACGACGGGCATTGCACGAAATCCTGCGCGTGGCGTGGCAGCGCTTGCGCAGCATCCGCCGAGCCGGGCCACGCGAGCGTCGCCAGTGTCTGCTCGCCTGCCGGGAAAAAACGCGCGGCGACGGTGTTCGAGCAAACGGGGCAAACCGCTTCGATCAGATCGCAACTCATTGCTTCACTACCTTTTTGAAGTACGCGATGGTCTCCTTGAGACCGTCTTCGAGCATCACGCCCGGCTCCCAGTCGAGATGCTGGCGAGCCTTCGCGATGTCGGGACGCCGCTGCACCGGGTCGTCCGACGGCAGCGGCCGATATTCGACGCGCGAGCGCGAGCCCGTCAGACGCAGCACCGTTTCCGCCAGTTCGCGGATCGTGATTTCGCTTGGATTGCCGATGTTGAACGGCCCCGGCTCGCCTTCGTGATCCATCAGGCGCATCAGTCCTTCGACGAGATCGTCGACATAACAAAACGAGCGCGTCTGGCTGCCGTCGCCGTAAAGCGTGATCGGCTCGCCCTGCAGCGCCTGCATGATGAAGTTCGAGACGACGCGGCCATCGTCGGGACGCATGCGCGGGCCGTACGTATTGAAGATTCGCGCGATACGAATGTCGACGCCGTGCTGCCGGTGATAGTCGAAGAACAGCGTCTCCGCGCAGCGCTTGCCTTCGTCGTAGCACGCGCGCGGGCCGTTCGGGTTCACGTTGCCCCAATATGTTTCCGGCTGCGGATGCTGCTGTGCGTCGCCGTAGACTTCGCTTGTCGATGCCTGAAGGATGCGCGCGCCGCAGCGCTTCGCGAGCCCGAGCATATTGATCGCGCCGAGCACGGCCGTCTTCACCGTCGATACGGGATCGCTCTGGTAATGCACGGGGCTCGCCGGGCACGCCATGTTGAACACGCGGTCCGCTTCCACATACAGCGGCAGCCACACGTCATGGCGAATCACTTCGAAATTCACCTTGCCGATCAGGTGGTGAATGGTCTGCTTGCTGCCTGTGTGAAAGTTGTCGACGCACATCACGTCGTGACCGGCTGCCACCAGCCGGTCACACAGATGCGAACCGAGAAACCCCGCGCCGCCCGTAATCAGGACCGACTGTGCGCTCACTGCGCCGCCTCCGCGACCTGCGCGATGCGCTGTTCCCACATGCCGTGCAGCGCGCCTTCCAGATTGCGCGCGAAACGCTTCGCGTCGCACAGCGGCGAGGCGAGCAGTTGCGCGCGCAGACTGCCGCGCAGCGCGGACAGCCGTTCGCGATCCGCGGCAAAGGCGACGGCTTTGTCGACGTAGGCGGCATCGTCAGCGGCGATCCAGTCGGCGAGGCCTGCCGTGTGGCACATCGTTTCCGCAATGTGCGTGACGAAGCGATCGCCCTGGCGAACCAGCACGGGCACGCCCATCCAGAACGCTTCGGCCGTCGTCGTGCCGCCGCCGTACGGGAACGGGCTCAGCATCATGTCGACACGGCGATAGGCGGCGAGGTACGCGTCGCGCGCCGAGCGTCCTTCGATAATCAGTCGCGACGCCGGAACGCCGCGCATCGCGAAGCGGCGCACGAATGAATCGCGCACATGCGCGTCGTCGAACTGGCCGGATTTGAGGAACAGCGTCGCGCCGGGTACTTTCTGCAGCAGCGTCGACCACACGCCGACGACATGATCCGTGACCTTCGTCACGTTGCCGAAGTAGCCGAACGTGACGTGACCATTCGCGAGCATCGGCAGCGTGCCGGTTTCGACGGGATCGGCGGGCGGCGTGAAGCACAGATAGCTGTCGGGCAGACGCCACCGCTTTTCGACGAAATGCGCTTCTTCCGCTTCGGGCAGCACATGCGCGTCGCCGAGGATGTAGTCGATCGCGCGCACGCCCGTGCTCGCGAAATAGCCCGGCCAGCTGACCTGCACGGGCGCCGGCTTCCATGCGAAAAGCGGCAGACGGTTATACGTGCTGTGGCCCGATGCGTCGATCAGAATGTCGATGCCGTCGTTGCGGATGCGCTGCGCGGCCGCTTCGTCACTGACACCGGCGAGGCTGGTCCACGCGGCGAACGACGGCTTGATGCGTGCCGTCAATTCGTCTTCGACATCGCGCGTCGGGTAGGCGACCAGATGCACGCGCGACGAATCCAGGTTCGCGAGCACGCTTTCGATGAAGTAACCGACAGGGTGCTTTTTCAAATCGCCGGACACGATGCCGACGCGCAGCGGACGGTCCGCGCGCGAGCCCGCGTCGACGAGCCACGTCGTGAACGGCTGCGCGCGCGCCTCCATTGCTTCGCCGAAGCGCAGCGCTTCTTCCAGATACGTCTGCGGCGTGGTCTGCTGCTGATAGTTCAGCGCGAACAGCAGGTTGCTGCGCGGCTCGGCGAAATCCGGACGGAGCGCGATCGCGTTGCGCCACGCTTCGATGGCCGCGTCAAGCTCGTCGAGTTCCATCAGCGTGTTCGCGAGATTGTTGTACGCGCGCGCGTGATCCGGCTTGAGGTTGATGGCCTGGCAGAACGACTGCACGGCGCCGTGATGATCCTTCAGCGCGCGCTGCGCGTTGCCGAGGTTGTTGTGCGCGTCGACGTATTCGGGCTGCAGCACGAGCGCCTGGCGGAAACATTCGGCGGCAGCGGCGGGCCGGTTGTTGGCCTGCATCACGTTGCCGAGGTTGTAGTAATAGAACGCCTGCGGATTACGCGTGATGGCCGCCATGATCAGATCGCAGGCCGTCTGGTACTGGCCGAACTCGTGCGCAATCAGGCCGAGCAGATGCATCGCATCCGCGTGGTTCGGATCGATCGCGAGAATCTGGCGATACAGCGTTTCCGCTTCGTCGAAGCGCTCGGCCTCGTGATGCTCGACGGCCGTCTGCAGCATCGACGCGACCTGCGCCTGCGCTGCCGCGTCGGGCGCGGCTTGCGGCTGCGACGCCGCACCGAGGTTGGCAGGCGTCGGAATGCGCTGCCACGAGCCGTTCTGATTCTGATTGAAGTCTGTCATGCGAAATTGCGCTCCGCGTGCTCGCGGGCGTCCCCTGATGAATGTCGATCCGGTTGGGCGGGCAGCCCGTCGTTGGTGTGATGGCATGCGGCGTGGCGCGCCCACATGCCGTGAAATGCGTCTTCGAGATGCCGCGCAAAACGCGGCGCGTCGCATAGCGGCGAAGCCAGCAGGCGTTCGCGCAACGTGCTTCTGAGCGCTGCCAGTTCGTCGCGCTGCGTGCTGAAGCGGATGGCTTTGTTCAGATAGTCAGCGTCGTCCGTAGCGATCCACTCGGGCAAGCCCGTCGTGTTCACGATGCTTTCGCCGACGTGCGACAGAAAGCGTTCGCCGCGGCGCGTCAGGACGGGCACGCCCATCCATAGCGCTTCGACGCTCGTCGTGCCACCCGCATACGGGAACGGATCGAGCGCGATGTCGACGCGCTGGTATGCCGCGAGCAGTTCGGCGCGCGGCGACTGGCCTTCGAGCAGCAGACACTTGCCGTCGATGCCGTGCGCGGCGAACCGTTCGAATGTCGCGCGCTGCACGGCTGGATCGTCGAGTTGCCGGGTTTTCAGCAGCAGACGCGAACCCGGCACGGCGTCGAGGACGCGCGACCACAAGGCGATGACGGCATCGTTGAGCTTCACCAGATGGTTGAAGCACCCGAACGTGATCGCGCCGTTGCCGCCGGCGGGCAGAGCGCCGACTTCGATATCGAAAGACGGCGGCGTGAAGCACAGATAGCTGTCGGGCAAATGCCACGGCGCTTCGACGAATTGCGACGACTCGTCGAATGGCAAGACGTGACGATCCGCGATCACGTAATCGATCGCCGCGAGGCCCGTCGTCGCGAAATAGCCGAGCCACGTCGCCTGAACGGGCGCGGGCTTCCACGCGAACACGGGCAGGCGGTTGTGATTCGTGTGCCCGGACAGGTCGACGAGAATATCGATCGCGTCGTCGCGGATGCGGCGCGCGCAGGTTTCGTCGTCGAACCGCGAGATGTCGTGCCACGCGCTGAAATGCGGCATCAGGCGCTGCGACACCGCGTCATCCCGCTGGCGCGTTGCGTAGGCGACGAGCTGGATGCGCGCCCGGTCGAGATGGCCGAGCACGCTTTCGAGGAAAAAGCCGACGGGATGCGAGTTCAGATCGCCCGACACAAAGCCGACGCGCAGACGCTTCCCTGTCTCGCCCGGGTGCGCGATGTGCTCCAAGCGCTGCGCCTTCGCCGACTGATGTTCGCCGAACGCCCGCGCTTCGTTGAACTGCTCGCGCAAGCTCACCTCAGGCCGCGTGTTCAGCAACAGCAGCAGATTGCTGTGCGCCTGCGCGAAGCCGGGATCGAGCTCGACTGCCTGACGGTAGCTTGCCGTCGCCTGATCGAGCAAGCCCTGATCGCGCAGCACGTTGCCGAGGTTGTTGTGCAGCGACGCGCGTCCCGGTTCGAGAGCGAGCGCACGCTGATAGGCCTCGGCAGCGTTCGCGGCGCGGCCGTACTTTTCCAGAATGTTGCCGACGTTGTTGTGCGCGTTTGCGTCGTTCGGATTCAGCGCGAGCGCTTTGATGTAGCTGTCGAGCGCCCCTTCGTCGCTGCCCAGATCCAGCAACGCGTTGCCGAGATTGATCCACGCTTGCGCAAACTCCGGCTTGAGCCGGACCGCGTGCGCGCAACTGTCGACCGCGCCCTGCGAATCGCCCGCTTCGCGCAGCGCGTGGCCGAGGTTGCTGTGCGCTTGCGCGTAATCGGGCGCGAGCGACAGCGCCGCGCGATATGCGGCAATCGCGCCCTGATGATTGCGCGCGCGCCCGCGCATGTTGCCGAGGTTGTTCAGGTAGATCGCGTTCGGATAAAGCTGGATCGACTTTTCGATCAGGTCGATACCGGCCGGCAGGTTGCCGACGTCGCAGGCGAGTACGCCGAGGAAATGCAGCGCGTCGGCATGCGCGGCGTCGTGCTGGAGAATCAGTTTGTAGAACGTGGCCGCTTCGCTCATGCGGCCCGCCTGATGATGCGCAAACGCGGCGTGCAGCGCCGCGGCGGCATCGAATGCTGGTGCAGCCGGCGACGGCGCGCGCGCCGTCCCGTCCATCTGGACGTCGCCGTTCGTGAGAGGTTCGTGATCGGCAGGCGCTTGCATCGGGGACCCTGAGGTGGCGCGGATGGCGACGCGCTTACACGCCCATGTACTTCTGCATGTAACGCTCGTAGCCGCCGCGCCATGCGGGGCTGCCGAACGATCCGCCGCTTTCATGGACGACGCTCATCGGCCACGTTCCCATGCGCAGTCCGCGAGATTCGGCCTGGCGACAGAAATCGAGGTCGTAGAAATGGAAGTCGAAGCGCTCGTCGAAGGTGAGGCCGCTGGCGATCAGGCGCTCGCTATCGGCGGCGAGCAGCAGGCCGTCGAGCAGCTTGCATTCGCGGCCAGGCGGCCCGTAGATCGACATGTTCGTGCATGGAAATCCGCTGCCGTGACCAACGACGCCGCTCAGATACTGCGCGTCGTCGCGCGTGAAGGACGCGTCCCGGAAGAACCACGACGGCTGGCCCGGCAAGCGGCGCGTGTTGCCCGCCAGACCGACGACGTCGAATTGCGTGACGGCATCGCGAATGCGGTCCATCCAGTAGAAGTCACACAGATGCAGGTCGTCGTGCAGGAATACGAGGATCGCCGGGTCGTTGCGGGACTGTTCGATCGCGTAGTTATAGATCGACGAAAGACCGGCCCGGTTGTTGTCGAACAGCATCAGTTGCGGCGGGCTCGCGTGACGGAACAGCGAAAGCGAACGACCGAGCGCGGTCTTCTGCGGGAAATCGTCGTAAGAGGCACGCGTGCCGCAAACCAGGCGAATGGGCTTCATGAAAACGGAACAGAAAAAGTGTCGATGAGCGCGCGGGCGTCGTGCCGGACAGCGCTCGCGTGATGGCGACGCGCTACCGGTAGGACACGCGCCGGCTTCAACGGAAACTCGACCCGCAATGAGCTACCGTGACGTTATTCTGTCCGCGAGACTTCCAAGGTGATTGGTGGATCAGATGGAGTTAATGGGCTTATTTCGGGGGACTGTGGGGGTTGGGCGGCGATGTTGAAGGACTACGCGGCACGCGCGGTGGCAATGGCCAAGCTCTCGATACACACGATTACACATTTTCATGCGCATCCAGGAAAGTGTGTATAATTACACACAGAACACCCGGGGGCCAGATGAACTCATCGAAGCTGATCCGGATGCTCGAAGCAGCGGGTTGGAGGGAGGTGAGGGTGACGGGAAGTCATCACCACTTCAAACACCCCGATAGGAAGGGCCTTGTGACGGTGCCTCATCCGAAAAAGGATCTGCCGCTCGGGACCGTAAAGAGCATCCTGAAGGCCGCCGGTCTTGACTGACTGGCGGTTTTTCCGACACAGGATGCATTTTTTGAAGGAAGGAATCTGAAATGGAATTTCCCATCGCAGTTCATAAGGACGATGGGAGCGTCTACGGAGTGACTGTTCCGGATATTCCGGGCGTCCACTCATGGGGCGACACCATCGATGAAGCGATCCGCAATGCAAGAGAAGCAATCGTAGGCCACGTCTCAACCTTGGTCGAACTCGGCGAAGATGTCGGTTTCACCTGTTCCACTGTGGAAGAGCTCGTTGGCAAGAAAGAGTTCAAAGGGGCGGTTTGGGCGCTGGTGGATGTCGATCTGTCGAAGCTTGACTCAAAGCCTGAGCGAATCAACATCAGTCTTCCTCGCTTTGTTTTACATAAGATCGACGCGTACGTCGAATCACGTCATGAAACGAGGAGCGGCTTCCTCGCGCGTGCAGCATTGGAAGCGTTGGCGCATAACTAAACGCGGGTTCTGTCGCAAGATCCGGGAAGGGAAACAATTAACAGCAGCAAAAGGGCCCACCAATTCAGGCGGGCTTTTTTTTTGCAGCGCTGGTGGTCTGCTCTACCAACAGAGCAACGCGCCATGCCACAAGCATTCAACGACATGCGCGTGGGCTTGCACGGAAAAATATTGGAACGTGTTCGCACAATTCCACGCCTGCCGACGCGTCGCACGCCGCCGGTTGGCAACGGAAACGCGACCGTCGCGCCCGCTCGCGCGGATTCCGCAACAGGTGGTATCCGCCCACGTGAACGTCTCCTGTGGCGATTCGACTGCGAACACTAAGCATGGCAAAGCGAACGGCAACAGTAGCCGTAAAGCAAAATAGTTCGTCGCTGTTAACCTTTGCGCAATGCACTTATCTCATCGCTTGTCGCATCGCGTCGAAGATTTGGGCGGGTACGGATTGCCGATTCCAATACACGACACGTGGACTCGGATGCTCAAATAGTGCGCCCTTCGCAAGTCCAAGTGCAGGCCGCCAATACCACCCGCCTCGCCCGATCAACACCAACGCGCCGCGTCCGATTGCGGTTCGCGCATGCTCAACGGCCAATCTCATCGATGGCAGTGCGAGTCGCTTTGGATTGTCCAGTGCCTCACTTGCCCAAGGATGAATTTGCAGAAGCGCTAACCGCTGGGAAACGTGTTGTGCGCCGAACTCCGCGATCAGGTCGCGAAAACGCGGCGCACTGTAGGCATGCATTCCGGCCGGTGCATCAGGGTGCAATGATGCGTAAGGCCAGCCGTCTTGATGGAACCGATGATCCGCCAACGTGCTTGTCGTATCGAATCCGGGATTCTTCATCAGTACCACGACGCGCGCCGTGTCGATATCACCTTCGTAGGGATGTGGTCCAAGCTGAGTCTGAAGACGATATTGCGTCTTCAGACTTGGCGTTGAGTGATACCGGTTAATCGCTTCGGCGTCTAGCGACGTCAGGAAATCCGGATCGAAATAAAGCATTGCTGGAGGATGTTCCAGTCACCGACGAACTGCTAAGGCTCGACGCAGCGGAACTGTATTTCCGCGGACGCGGCATCATACGTTCGCGCGTCCTGTCCCGTGCTGTTTATCGGGGCGACTTGCATCCCCTTTCCCGCACAGAACTGCTGCGCTTCCTTGTAGAGTCGCGCTTTAACCTGGCTGGCCGTCTCATCAGACAAACCGCCCTGTGATCCCAGCATGTACATATCTGACCCAATAGGTAACCGCCGGTTGACGATGTTGCACAGCCCGCGAGCGCAGCCACGGCAGCGACAGTACAGACGCGTTTCATTTGTACTTCCTTGTTATTCGATGGGCCAACTCTAATGGTTGCTCATCCCATATATCGTAGTACAACAGGGTGTAAACACCTGAAGAATCGCGTTTCCGATCGGAGTCGTACTGAAAGCCGGGTGTACCTGTCGACGCCCCTTAGGGACGGTGCCGGGTAGTCGGCAGCCATCCGGAAGGAACGGGTGAACTGGTTGTGACGAGAGATAGTGTCGGAGTCGACGGCAACGATGCAGCGCGTGACGCAGCGCAATCTCTGGGCCGCTTTCCGTGCAGTTTCGGCACGGACGCAAACGGCGTTCCGAGGAAATCTTCTTGCGGAGCCTTATCGGATAAGGCTTCTGGTGGCGCGCCCGGCTGGGATCGAACCAGCAACCCCTGCCTTCGGAGGGCAGTACTCTATCCATTGAGCTACGGGCGCATTCGGCAAAAAGCGCTGCAAAATCACGCAGTTGATGCGAGATATGGCGCTAAAGCGAGACCGAGAGCATACCCGGTTTCGGACGGCCCGTCCACCGCGAGCGGGCTTGCGCGGGGCGCCGGACGCCGTCGCATGGCCCGGGACGGTTCGCCGACTCCGGCCAGTCATGCAACAAACCCCGAAAGTGTTCGCGTAAACGCCTACTGAACACCTCCCGGGCCCGCTCGCCGACGCTGAAACCTTCCGTCTATAATCGTCCGTGGCTGATCAAGAACAAAGTTGTTGCCGTCGCGCTGTACCGCTCACAATACCCACGGGAGACGAGACAAGCATGAGCGAAGCACCACACGGAGCCCCGATCAAAACCCCCGGACAGCTGATCGCCGCAGTCATCGCGGGTTTTGCTGTTCCCGTCATCATCATCATTCTGCTCGCCTATTACGTCGACAACTCGACCCGCACGGGCGCGGGCACCGACGGTCTGTCCGATGCCGCAGTCGACGCGCGCACCCAACCCCTCGCCAAGGTCGACATCCGCGACGCCAATGCGCCGCGCGTCTACAAAACGGGCGAGGAAGTCTACAAAGCCGTGTGTTCGACGTGTCACGCGTCCGGCGCGGCAGGCGCGCCGAAGTTCACCAACACGGCCGACTGGGCGCCGCGCATCGGCGAAGGTTTCGATACGCTCTGGCACAACGCGCTGACGGGCAAGGGCGCAATGCCTGCGCGCGGCGGCACGAGCCCGGACGATTACAGCGATTACGAGATCGGCCTCGCCGTCGCGTACATGGCGAACAACGCGGGCGCGAAGTTCGCAGATCCGCCGAAGCCTGTGCCGGGTCAGCCAGCCGCAGGGCCGGCCGGCGCTTCGGGCGCAGCGGCGGCTTCGGGCGCGGAAGCGGCATCAGGCGCAGCCGGTGCCTCCGATGCAGCAGGCACCCAGGCCGCCGCCGCAATGGCCGCCATGGCCAACGTGCCGCAAGGCGCGGCGCCCGCATCGGGCGCGACGCAGAGCGCGGACGCATCGCAGGCGGGCAAGGCGCTGTATCAGCAGGTCTGCCAGGCCTGTCACGCGGCGGGCGTGCTGAACGCGCCGAAGTTCGGCGACAAGGAAGCCTGGGCGCCGCGCCTGAAGGAGCCGATGGAAACCGTCTACAACTACGCGCTGCACGGCAAGGGCGCGATGCCGCCGAAAGGCGGATCGAGTGCGTCGGACGCTGATGTGAAGGCCGCCGTCGATTACATGGTCAACGCATCGAAATAAGCACGGCGCATCTTTCAACGCGCAAACAAAAATCCCCGCCTCGAAGAGCGGGGATTTTTTATGCCTCCAGCATGCACACACAGCGTGCGTTCGATCAAGCCTTCTGCAACAGCGCCTTGAGACTCGCCAGGCGATCCTTCGGCGACATAGGTGCTTCTTCCGGCGTCGGCGGCGGCGCTTCGTCGAGACCCATCTCGGGGATAAAGCGCGACGGCTCGCACACCACCGTCTCACGCGCCCGCTTGCGCTTCTTGCACCAGTTCAGATGCAGACTGCGCTGCGCACGCGTAATCGCGACATACATCAGCCGACGCTCTTCCTCGATTCGCTCATCGTCGATCGGGCTGTCGTCTTCGCTGCCGCCCCGATGCGGCATGATGCCTTCCTCGACACCGACCAGGAACACATGCGGATATTCCAGCCCCTTTGATGCATGCACCGTCGACAACCGCACCGCATCGGGATCTTCGTCCTTGCCTTCGAGCATCGACATCAGCGCAACCGTCTGAATCAGTCCGAGCAGATTCTTGCCGGTGTCGGCGAGACCATCGGCGTTGTCGTATCCCGTCTGTTCCGTGCCCGCTGCCGGTTCAGGCTTCGTGCCCTTGCGCTTCAACCACTCCAGAAACTCCAGCACGTTTTGCCATTTCGACTGAGCCTGGCGCTCGTCGAATGCGTCGTACAGATAGGCTTCGTAGTGAATCGCTTCCATCATGTCGTCGAGCACGGACGTCGCCGCATCCTTGTCCGCCCGGTCTCGCAGACGCTGCATGAAATCGCAGAACATGCGCAGCGGCTCGACCTGACGCGCCGACAGCCGCGCCTCGAGGCCACCCATGTACACCGCCTCGAACAGCGACACCTTCGCCTGCCCCGCGAACGCGCCGAGCGCTTCGAGCGTCGTATTGCCGACGCCCCGGCGCGGCGTCGTGATCGCGCGAATGAACGCGGGATCGTCGTCGGCATTGGCGATCAAACGCAGGTACGCGCAGATGTCCTTGATCTCGGCCTTGTCGAAGAACGACTGGCCGCCTGACAGCACATACGGAATCCGCTCGCGGCGCAGCACCTGTTCGAAGATGCGCGCCTGGAAGTTGCCGCGATACAGGATCGCGTAATCGCGAAACTGCGCGCGCCGCTCGAACTTGTGCGCTGACAGGCGAAACACGACCGACTCCGCTTCGTGCTCTTCGTCATTGCATCCGGTGACGGAGATCGAATCGCCCATGCCGTGCTCGGACCACAGCTTCTTTTCGAAGAGCTTCGGATTGTTCGCGATCACGTTGTTCGCTGCCGTCAGGATGCGGACCGTCGAGCGGTAGTTCTGCTCGAGCTTGATCACGTGCAGCTTCGGAAAATCCTTGCCGAGCTGCGCGAGGTTTTCGAGTGTCGCGCCGCGCCAGCCGTAGATCGCCTGATCGTCGTCGCCGACGGCCGTGAACGCGGCGCGCGGGCCCGCCAGCAGTTTCACCAGTTCGTACTGACACGCGTTGGTGTCCTGATACTCGTCGATCAGCAGATAGCGCAGCTTGTTCTGCCAGCGGTCGCGCACCTGCTCGTTGTTCTTGAACAGCTCGGCGGGCAGGCGGATCAGATCGTCGAAATCGACGGCCTGATACGCGTGCAGCGTCGCGACGTAGTTGCGATAGACGATGGCCGCCTGATGCTCGTCCTCGTTCGATGCAATCGCCATCGCTTCGTCCGGCATGATGAGGCCGTTCTTCCAGAGCGAGATGATCGTCTGGATCTTGCGGATGAAGCCCTTGTCCGTCGAGCCGACCTGCTCCTGGATCATGCCGAAGCAGTCGTCGGAATCCATGATCGAGAACTGGGGCTTCAGCCCGACGTGCTCCGCCTCCTGACGCAGAATCTGCACACCGAGCGAATGGAACGTAGACACCGTCAGCTGGTTGACGGGCACCTTGCGGCCTTCCTTGCCGGGCGTCGTGAGCGTCTTGCCTTCGAGCAGCTTGCTCACGCGCTCGCGCATTTCCGCGGCAGCCTTGTTCGTAAAGGTGACGGCGGCGATATGGCGCGGCTCGAAGCCTTTGTTTTCGATCAGGTGCGCGATCTTCTGCGTGATCACGCGCGTCTTGCCGCTGCCCGCGCCCGCGAGCACGAGGCACGGACCGTCGAGATAGCGCACCGCTTCGCTTTGGGCGGAATTCAGGCCTGCGGACATCGTGTGTGGATGAGTAGTCGATTGAGGGCGCGATTCACAAGGAACGGCCCGAGAACATGCGGCGAGACGGCGCTGGCGACGCGTCGGATCAGGTGGCCGCGCGGCGCGCCTTCAACCCGCCGCCGATGCGCCACGCAATTGATTCCATGCGCTTTTTGCCGTCCGCGTGAGACCCGCGATGTTAACACGAATGCCCTTTCCGATGCCTCGGCTTATGTCTTCCTGACGAGATCCGCGCGGCGCGCGCCGCCCGGTGCGCGACGGAGCAAAGCGCAGCTATGCCAAAATTGCGGCGTTGTGCGCCGCCCCCGCGGCGCGCCGGTTTTGCAGGGAACACGCATGTCTTCATCGCTGAAAATTGGCTTGATGGGCTACGGCTTTGCCGGCGCCACATTTCACGCGCCGGTGATCGAACACTGCGGACGCGCGAGCGTCGCCGCGATCGCCACGGGTCAGCCGGACAAGGCGCGCGCCGATTATCCGAACGCCACGATCGTCGCCGATATCGACGCGCTGCTCGCGCTGTCGGACATCGAATGCGTCGTGATCGCGACGCCGAACGACACGCACTTCGACCTCGCGCGCCGTACGCTCGAAGCGGGCAAGCATGTCGTCGTCGACAAGCCCGTCACGCTCTCCGCCGCCGATGCCCGTACGCTCGCCGATCTGGCGCAAAGCAAGGGGCTGGTGTTCGCGCCGTTCCACAACCGTCGCTGGGACGGCGATTTCATGACCGTGCGCGACCTGATCGCGAGCGGTGAACTCGGCCGCATCACGCATTTCGAATCGCACTTCGACCGCTTTCGTCCGGGCATCCGGCAACGCTGGCGCGAAGAAGCGTCGCGTGGCGGCGGCCTGCTGTTCGATCTCGGCCCGCATCTGATCGATCAGGCGTTGACGCTGTTCGGCGTGCCCGAAACGGTCTATGCAACGGTGAAGGCGTATCGCGACAACGCGAGCGCGCCGGATTACGTGCATCTGCTGCTCGGCTATGCAAATCACGAGGTGGTGCTGCATGCGAGCGCGCTGACGGCAATCGTCGCGCCGCGCTATACGATCCACGGCACGCGCGGCAGTTATGTGAAGAACGGGCTGGACACGCAGGAAGATCAGTTGAAGGCGGGCTTGCGTCCGGGCGATGCCGGTTTCGGCGGCGGCAACGAAGCGGGCACGTTGCGCGTGCTGGAAGGCGAACAGGAAGTGCAGCGCGATCTGCCGACGCGCGACGGCGCCTACGCCGAGTTCTACCGCGGGCTGGAGGCATCGATCCATGGTGGCGTGCCGTTCCCGGTCAGCGCGGCTGACGCGGTGGACGTCATGACCATCATCGAGCTTGCGAATCGCAGTGAGAAGGAAGGCGTGCGCCTGGCATTCAGCCGAGGCGCGTAGCGGTCAGGGTGGCGGCCTTCACGGCCCCGCCCGCACCCATTCGGAATCAAACAGAAAGGAAGGAATATGCAGCATATCGTTCGCGCGCTTGGCTGTTTCGCGCTGGTTTCGTCGCTGGCCGCGTGTGTGGCCCCACCGTCGCAGCAGCTCGCCGAGCCGTCTCGCGCGCCGAATCCGCACGAAATGGCCGTGCGTCGTCTCGAACAGGTCGACGGCCGCATCGACAACATGGGCCGCAACGTCGACGCGCGCGTGAACCAGGGCCACTATCCGCCGCCCGAAGGTGCCGCGCTGCACCGCCGGCTCGATACGATCCGCCACGAAGCGCACGACATGGCCGGACAGCACGGCGGAGGCCTCACGGGCGACGAGCAGCGCGTGCTGAATCAGGAACTGGATACGGCGTCGGCGGCCATCAACCGCTGATTGACGGTGGCACGTGCCGTGCCGACCGTTCGGCGCGTGCTTACCTTGCCTCGCGAGCGGCGCTTTTTTGACCACGGCGCCGCGTCCACCGCCCGCTCAGCCGCGCCCGCGCAGGCCCGGCGCGCCAATTTGACATCCCTTCGCCCCTCGCGTACATTCGCCGCACGCGTCGGGAGAGCGCGCCGTCCGCTGTCGTTTTCAGAACGCCCAGCAGCCAGCGCCGCCGAAGGGGCACACCCGCAAACTCTCAGGCAAAAGGACCGACCGCGTCGAAAAACCCGCTCGTCATCTGGTCATAACGACCTCATTCGAATGAGCGCACGTTTTTCGCACTCTGGAGAGCGGCAGTAGCGCCGGTGCATTAAACCGCACGCGCAGGCTGCCCACCGAAGGGGCGCGCGCCACGCTGACAGCACTCGCTGACGGCAGCGCAATCTCTCAGGTATCGAGGACAGAGGGGGCATGCAGTTATCGCTCGTTGGCCCGAGATGGGATCAGGCCGCGAGGGTTTCGCCGCATGGCCTTTCCTGTTTAGCGACGCCCCGAGGCCCCGATGACCGAACTCAAACACACCCCGCTCCACGCCACGCACCGTGCGCTCAATGCCCGCATGGTCGACTTCGGCGGGTGGGACATGCCCGTCAATTACGGCTCGCAGATCGAAGAGCATCGCGCCGTGCGCACCGACGCTGGCATGTTCGACGTCTCCCATATGTGCGTCGTCGATTTCACGGGCGAGCGCGTGCGCGCTTTCTTCGAGCGCGCGCTGGCGAACAACGTCGGCAAGCTGCAAGCCCCGGGCAAAGCCCTTTACTCCTGCCTGCTCAACCCCGAAGGCGGGGTGATCGACGATCTGATCGTCTATTACTTCGGCGAAGATCATTTCCGCGTGGTCGTGAATGCCGGTACGGCCGAGAAAGACGTCGCGTGGTTCAACAAGCTCAATGACGAACAAGGCTTCGGCCTGACCATCAAGCCGCGCCGCGACTACGCGATCGTCGCCGTGCAAGGCCCGAACGCGCGCGAAAAAGTCTGGGCGACCGTGCCCCATGCTCGCGCCGCCAGCGAAGCCCTCAAGCCGTTCAACGCCGCGCGCGTCACCGATACGCCGTTTGGCGAGCTGACCGTCGCGCGCACCGGCTACACGGGCGAAGACGGCTTCGAAATCATCGTCCCCGCTGATCACGTCGAAGCGCTGTGGAACGCGCTGCAGGCGCAAGGCGTGCGTCCCGCCGGTCTCGGCGCGCGCGACACGCTGCGCCTCGAAGCCGGCATGAACCTGTACGGGCAGGACATGGACGATAACGTGTCGCCCCTCGACGCCGGCCTCGCATGGACGGTCGACCTGTCCGCGCCGCGCGATTTCATCGGCCGCGCGAAGCTCGAAGCTGACGGTTCGCAGGCGTCGTTTGTCGGCCTGATCCTGCACAAGGACAACGGCAAGGCCGCTGGCGTGCTGCGCGCGCACCAGAAGGTCGTCACGCCCGCTGGCGAAGGTGAAATCACGAGCGGCACGTTCTCGCCGACCATGCAGGAATCGATCGCCTTCGCGCGCGTGCCGAAGGGCGTGCAGCCGGGCGACGTCGTCCACGTTCAGATCCGTGACAAGGCACTTCCCGCCAGCGTGGTTAAACTGCCATTCGTGCGCAACGGCAAAGTGCTCGTCGGCTGATCGGTCACACGATGAGCGTCACGAGACAGACACCGGACAGACACGAAATCGTCGCGTGCGTCCCACCATTTAAACCAACCGAATTACCGCATAGGAGCATCCGATGAGCATCCCGGCCGATCTGAAATACACCGAATCGCACGAATGGGTCCGCACCGAGGCGGACGGCACGCTGACGGTCGGCATCACCGACCACGCGCAGGAAGCGCTCGGCGACATCGTCTTCTTCGAAGTGCAGCAACTGGGCCAGACCGTCTCGGCAGGCGATACCGTCGCCGTCATCGAATCGGTGAAGGCTGCGTCCGATATCTACGCGCCCGTGTCGGGCGAGATCATCGAGGCCAACCCGAACGTCGCCGATACGCCGGACGCAGTGAACAGCGCGCCGTACGACAACTGGCTGTTCAAGATCAAGCCGGCTGCGGGCGCCTCGGAAGACCGTCTGATGGACGCCGCCGCGTACGGCAAGTCGATCGGCGAATAAGCCACTTACTCACGACCGGCGCGGCGTTCGCCACGACAGAAGAACGCCGCGCCAGCAGGAACATTCCATGAAGCTCGAACACCCGGATCGTCTGATGAACCGCACTCCTCTCTCGCTCGCCGCGCTCGAAGTGCATGACGCCTTCGCCGAACGGCATATCGGCCCGGATACGGCCGATCAGCAGTCGATGCTCGAAGCCCTCGGCTTCGCGTCGCGCGCCGCGTTGATGGACGCGGTGATTCCGAAGACGATTCGCCGCCAGGACGCGCTGCCGCTCGGCCCCTTCGCCCAGCCGAAGAGCGAAGCCGAAGCGCTCGCCGCGCTGCGCGAACTCGCGGACAAGAACCAGGTGTTCCGCTCGTACATCGGCCAGGGCTATTACAACGCGCACACGCCCGCCGTCATCCTGCGCAACGTGCTCGAAAATCCGGCGTGGTACACGGCATACACGCCGTATCAGCCGGAAATCTCGCAAGGCCGTCTCGAAGCGCTGCTGAACTATCAGCAGATGATCGTCGACCTGACGGGCCTCGCGATCTCGAACGCTTCGCTGCTCGACGAATCGACGGCCGCCGCCGAAGCGATGACGCTGCTGCAACGCGTGGGCAAGCCGAAGTCGAACATTTTCTATGTGGCAGACGACGTGCTGCCGCAAACCATCGAAGTCGTGAAGACGCGCGCGAAGCCCGTCGGCATCGAAGTGAAGGTCGGCCCGGCTGCTGATGCGGCGGCGTCGAATGCGTTCGGCGTGCTGCTGCAATACCCGGGCGTACACGGCGACGTGCATGACTACCGCGCGCTCGCTGAAGCGATCCACGCAGCGGGCGGCCACGTGGTCGCTGCTGCCGACCTGCTCGCGCTGACGATGCTCACGCCGCCGGGCGAATGGGGCGCGGACGTGGCTGTCGGCAACTCGCAGCGCTTTGGCGTGCCCGTCGGCTTCGGCGGCCCGCATGCGGCGTATCTCGCCGTGCGCGACGAATTCAAGCGTCAGATGCCGGGCCGTCTCGTCGGCGTCACCGTCGATGCACAAGGCAATCCCGCGCTGCGTCTCGCGCTGCAAACGCGCGAACAGCACATCCGCCGCGAAAAGGCGACGTCGAATGTGTGTACCGCGCAGGCGCTGCTCGCGATCATGGCCAGCATGTACGCCGTCTATCACGGCCCGCGCGGCCTGAAGATGATCGCACAACGCGTGAACCGCATCGCCGCTCTGCTGGCCGCTGGCGCGAAGCAACTCGGCTACACGCTCGTCAACGAATCGTTCTTCGACACGCTCACGTTCGAAACGGGCCCGCGCACCCAGGCACTGCACGACGCCGCGACGGCGAAGGGCATCAACCTGCGTCACGTGAGCGACTCGCGCGTCGGTCTGTCGCTCGACGAAACGACCACCCGCGCCGATCTCGCCGATCTGCTCGCCGCGTTCGCGCAAGCGGCATTCGTCGAAGCCGTGCCGCAAATCGATGAACTCGACGCAAAGCTTGGCGCGTCGAACACGTTCCCGGCAGCACTCGAACGCGAGAGCGCGTATCTGACGCACCACGTGTTCAACCGTCACCATTCGGAAACGGAAATGCTGCGCTATCTGCGCAGCCTGTCGGACAAGGACCTCGCGCTCGACCGCTCGATGATTCCGCTCGGCTCATGCACGATGAAGCTCAACGCGACGTCGGAAATGCTGCCCGTCACGTGGCCCGAGTTCGGTCAGATTCACCCGTTCGCGCCCGCCGAGCAGACTGTCGGCTACCGCGAAATGATCGATCAGCTCGAACAGATGCTGGTCGCCGCAACCGGCTACGCAGCTGTGTCGCTGCAACCGAACGCCGGCTCGCAAGGCGAGTACGCGGGTCTGCTGATCATCCACGCGTATCACGAATCGCGCGGCGAAGGTCATCGCAATGTGTGCCTGATTCCCGCTTCGGCGCACGGCACGAACCCGGCGTCGGCGCAGATGGCGGGCATGCAGGTCGTCGTCGTCGCGTGCGACGCGCAAGGCAACGTCGATATTGAAGACCTGAAGAAGAAGGCTGAACAGCATTCGGCCAAGCTCGCGGCGATCATGATCACGTATCCGTCGACGCACGGCGTGTTCGAGCAGAACATCCGCGAAGTCTGCGAGATCGTGCATGGGCACGGCGGCCAGGTCTACGTTGACGGCGCGAACATGAACGCGATGGTCGGTCTCGCGGCGCCGGGCCAGTTCGGCGGCGATGTCTCGCACCTGAATTTGCACAAGACGTTCTGCATTCCGCACGGCGGCGGCGGACCGGGCGTCGGCCCTGTCGCAGTCGGCGCGCATCTGGCGAAGTTCCTGCCGAACCAGACGTCGACGGGCTATGAGCGCGACGCGAACGGCATCGGTGCTGTCTCCGCTGCGCCGTATGGCTCGGCATCGATCCTGCCAATCTCGTGGATGTACATCGCGATGATGGGCGCGAAGAACCTGACGGCCGCCACCGAAACCGCGATCCTCAACGCGAACTACGTCGCGAACAAGCTCGCGCCACATTACCCGGTGCTGTATTCGGGCCCGGGCGGACTGGTCGCGCACGAGTGCATTCTCGATCTGCGCCCCATCAAGGAAACGAGCGGCATCTCGGTCGACGATGTCGCGAAGCGTCTGATGGACTACGGCTTCCACGCGCCGACGATGAGCTTCCCGGTGCCGGGCACGCTGATGGTCGAACCGACCGAATCGGAATCGAAGGAAGAGCTGGATCGCTTCATCGAAGCGATGATCGCGATTCGCAACGAAATCCGCGCCGTCGAGGAAGGCCGCAGCGATCGCGAAGACAATCCGCTGAAGCACGCGCCGCATACGGCGGCTGTCGTCGTCGCGAACGAATGGAAGCACGGTTATGCGCGTGAAACGGCGGCGTATCCGTTGCCGTCGCTGGTTGCGAAGAAGTATTGGCCGCCCGTCGGCCGTGCCGACAACGTGTACGGCGACCGCAACCTGTTCTGCTCGTGCGTGCCCGTGGCCGATTACGAGTGACGAATCCGGATTCGCCCGCCACGACGCGGGCGATCCGAACCTTCAGCCGAAACAGCAAGGCCCGGTGACGACTTCGTCACCGGGCCTTTTTCATTTGCACGCGTGCAGCGTGCGTCAGCCTTGCAGCGGATCCTTTTCCAGCACCAGATGGAACTGGATCGTACACAACTCCAGCAATTCGTCGCGCGTCACGTCTTTGAGCTTCATCCGATCCATGTTGATCTCGGTGGGCGCGGTGATCGCCTGGTTCTGATTCCAGAGATCTCTAAGCCTGCCGTCGATCGCGTGCTCGGCGCGCACGATCCGATATCCCGTCTCCGCGACGAACTTCACAATCTCTGCAAGCGTAAAGAAGCGGATATGCGTGATATCGAGCAGGCCGGCCGCGGCATAGGTCCATTTGCCTTTGCTCAGATCGTCCATCAGCATCAGGTTGCGCACGTTGGGAATACTCAGCACCAACTGGCCTTTCGGCGACATGTACGGACGCAGCTTCACCATCACGTCCCAGGGGTTGTACATGTGCTCGAGCACATCGGCGAGCAACACGCCGTCGAGCGTGCCCTTCGCGATGCCTTCGCGTTCGAGATCGAAGTCCTCGAACTTGCCGACCAACACCCGATCGATCTTGCTGCTAGCCACCTGCGCAGCCGCCCGGTTCATTTCGATGCCCCAGACCTGGCTGGTCGGGAAGCGCTGCTTGATCAACGCCGCCGTGCTGCCCGCTGCGCAGCCGATATCGATCACGATCGCGGGATCGTTCGAATACATCGCTACCAGGTTGGGACGGCCCGGCGTGTGGTAACCCTCCGCGATTTCGCCCTGCTCGACGTCCAGATACTGTTGCCACACGTGACGCTGCATACGCGGCGCGAGCCCCTTCGCGGTACCGGCCAGCACCTGCGCGACCCGCGCCGTCGCCATACCGTCGCCGTCGTTGTGGTTGTAGTGCGTAGCGCGCTTCTGGCCAAGCTGAAGCAGGCCGGCGCGCAATTCCGGATTGGCGAGAATCTGTTGAAGCGCCGACGCCAGTTCGTGCGCCTCGACTTCGACGACGCCCGTTTCCGCCTCGAAGCACGGGCCCATCAACATGCCCGCCGTGTTCATCAGGTTGACGACGGGCGTGTGCGCCAGCATGCCTTCGACAAGATAGTTCGAGTCCACGGCAACGAGCACGTCGGCACCGGCAGCGAACAATTCGGTGTCGTCGGTTGCGTAGTAATAGCCGTCTCCCGATGCGCCCAGTTTCACAAGAATTTCGGCGCAACGCTTCTCGCCGAACGTGGCATTCGACGGACGATCCTTGATGACGGCGTTGATCTGAATACCCGCCCTTTTCAGGCTTTCGCACGCGATCATGAACGCTCGCACCGACGCGTCATAGATGTCTTCGATGCAGTGCGCGCTGAGATTGGCGGCCCACGTCGTGCCGAACACAACGAGCGGCAATTCCGGCTTCAGCCCGTACTTCGTGTTCAACTGCTGACGGCACGCCGGCTTCTGCTTGCGCAACGTCGCATAGCCGTCCCACGCAGGATTACCCGTGGCGATCAGCCGTTCCGCCGCGACGCCCAGATCGCGATAACCCTCGATGCCGCGCTGTCCATAGACGACGAGCTTGTCCGCGATCAATTCGTTGTGGACCGTGTACGGATCGACGAGCGCGATCGAGTGCGCGAGATGCACGCTCGGAATGCCCTGCGCGCGCGCCCATGCCGTCGCCGTCTTGCCGACACGCGTCATATCCTCGTTCGTGACGAGCAGCGCGATATCGTACTGTTCGGCCGCGCGCTTCAGGCATTCGAGCAACTGAACGATGGCGGGCAGATCGCCCTTGACGCTCTCGAACACGACTGGCCGCAGCTTGTCCGACGCATCGGCGGCGAAACCGCAAAATTCCGGCTGCTGCTGGATGTGACGCTCGAAGGCGCCCAGCAACTGCTGCGTCTCCGCGCTCACCGTCTGCGCCGCATTCGCGTCCTGCGCGAGACCGTCGATCGACACCAGCGTGCTGCCCGTCTGCGCAATGGCCTCCTGCATCTGCGGCGACAGTGAGCCCATCGACGCAATGACCGTCATCGGCTCATGCATCTGCAGAAACTGCTGCAGCGCGCCGAAGTGTTTGCCCCAAAGCAGGCTGATAATGGCCTTCTGCTTCATTGCCGGCCCTCGCTAAAAATTCCGAAGTATCGGGACAGGAGTGCCCGAACCAGGTTGTATTCCGCGCCGACCGTCACGTCGGTGCCCGCCTTGAACTTGTCCGTGATTTCCGCCGACCAGCCGCGCGCAATTTCCGTCGACTTCTGGTCGAGCGCATTGCTGACGAGCCATGTCGACAGTTCACGCAGCATCTGCGGCGAAACGGCGCCGCGAAACTCGAAGTTCGGAAAGCGCGTCAGCAGGCATTGGAACAACAGAAAGAAAAAGTGCCGGCTGCGCAACGGCTTGAGCAGCTTGTCCAGTTCCGCGCTCATCGCTTCGGGCGCGAGCGGCAGCCATTGCGCGAGATTGGCGAAATCGAGGGAATCGAGCGCCGCATTGCGCGCGGCCATGTCCGCCGCGAAACGCGCATTGGCCGCCGGGTCGGCCCGGTTGTCCAGCACGACGAACATGCGGCCTGCGATCTTCGGCGCGAGATGCGCGACGATCGACTCTTCGATGAAAAGCCCGAGATCGAACAGGCCCTGGTCGCGCGCGAACCACGACAGCGTGCGCTTCCAGCTCGCCTTCTGCTCGAGCGACTCATACAGCAGCCAGTTCGTATTACCGCCGCCGAGAAATGCGCCGTAAGGCACAACCGTTTCGATTGCAAAGCCCTGCGCATCGGCGAACTCGACGAGTTCGGCAATACTCGCACGCGACATGTACAGGCCAAACTTGCCTGCTTCGTCGGTGGCGCGCAGCGCGTCGGGCCATTGGGTTTTGTCCGCGCCATACGCGGCGACGGCGTGATCCTTGGTGTGAATGTCGAAGATGATCCGGCCACCCGGACGCACGACGCGCTTCCATTCGAGCAACGCTTCACGCCAGTTCGGAAAATGCACGAGCACGTTCAGCGAGACGGCGCAGTCGAACGACGCGTCGTCGCACGGCAAGCTAGCGACGTCGCCGACCTGCAAACGGATCGGCGCGCCGTTCGCGAGGCGCCGCGTCTCGTCGAGCATCGCCTGCGAGCTGTCCACGCCCATCACGTCGTAACCGTCGGCGACGAGCGGCAGCGCGGCCCGGCCGGTGCCGACGCCGATGTCGATGATCTTCGGTCCGCGCGCATGACGACGGATCGTGTTGATCTCGACGGCGTTCTTCAGCAGGTTGGTGGTCTCGCTTTGAACCATCCGGCCCGAGTACCAGTTCACCATGCCTGGATCTTTCCATGCATCGGTTTTCCACTGGATCAGATCCTTGCGATCCAGCGGCCCAGCGTTGTTGGGTTGTGCGCTCATTTCAGAATGTCCCAGGAAAGAGGCGTGCCGCGCCTGATCGGCGCGCGTGCCGTCATGCCGATCACGGTATCCAGATGCTTCGGCGCCATGCCGAGTCCAGGCCGGATCGCGCGGACGTTGTCGAGCGTCAGCGCTTCTCCCGCGCCGACATCCTTGACCACATACAGCGAGCGCCGGAAGACCATCGACTTGCGCTCCTGTTCGTTGGTCCCATAAGTTGCCTGACCGAGCGCCTGCCATGCACGCTCCGTTTCGATCACGAGCGAACGCATCTCATCCGGCTCCAGCGAGAACGCCGAGTCGACACCGCCATCGGCGCGCCGCAACGTGAAGTGCTTTTCGACGACGGTCGCGCCGAGCGCAATCGCCGCGACGGCAGCGCCAACGCCCATCGTGTGATCCGACAGGCCCACCTGGCAATCGAACAGCTCGCGCATATGGGGAATCGTGCGAATGTTGCTGTGCTCGGGCGTAGCGGGATACGAGCTTGTACATTTGAGCAGGATCAGGTCTTCGCAACCGGCGCCGCGCGCCGCGCGCACGGCCTCGTCGAGTTCCGCGACGCTCGCCATGCCTGTCGAGATGATCATCGGCTTGCCTGTCGCGGCGACGCGCCGGATCAACGGCAGATCGGTGTTCTCGAAGCTCGCAATCTTGTACGCGGGGACGTCGAGCGTTTCCAGAAAGTCGACGGCGGTTTCGTCGAATGGCGTCGAGAAGGCGAGCATGCCCAGTTCGTTCGCGCGATCGAACAGCGGCTTGTGCCACTCCCATGGCGTATAGGCCTGCTGATACAGCGCATAGAGCGATTTGCCCGCCCACAGGCTGTTTTCGTCGCCGATATGGAATTCGCCTTCGTCGATGTCGAGCGTCATCGTGTCGGGCGTATAGGTTTGCAGCTTGAGCGCGTGCGCGCCGCTGCGTGCCGCCGCTTCGACGATTTCCAGCGCGCGTTCGAGCGACTGGTTGTGATTGCCGGACATCTCCGCGATCACGAACGGCTGACTGCCGGGGCCGACGGACCGGTTCGCGATTCTGATTTCTTTCATCGATAGTTTCCTCACGCCTTCCACGCGTCCCGTCATCGGGGCGCGCAGTTCGTATGTATTGCGCGTTCCCGCGTTATCCGTTCGATTGCGCGAGCGCCCGAAGCGCCGCGAACATCAGTTCGGCGCGCCGCCAGTCTTCGGGCGTGTCGATGTCCTGCACGAGATGGCGCGGCAGCACGACGGGCATCGACAGCGGCGAAAAAAGCGTGTCGCCGCGCTGCCATGCCCGCGTGCGTCCCCAGTAGAACTGCCCGGCGTCATGCCACGTTTCCGGCAAGTCCTGCGAACGCGTCAGACGATGTTCGGGATAGACGGCATCGAGCCCGCCGTCGGCCGTCAGTCGCAACGCACGCTGCACGGGGAACGCGAAGGTGGTCACCGAAAACGCGTACGACTTCTCGCGATGCGCCTCGAGCATCGAGATGCCTTCGCGCAAGTAGCGAACGTCGATGAACGGCGCGGTGGCGTAGATGCAGCACGCGTAGTCGTAGTGTTCGCCGAGCGCGCTCAACGCGTGCTGCACGACTTCGAGCGTGCCGGCATGGTCGTTGGACAGCTCCGGGGGACGCATGAACGGCGTCTGCGCGCCACACTCGCGCGCGACGGCCGCGATCTCCTCGCTATCGGTGCTGACCACGACGCGATCGAACAGCGCGCTATCGAGCGCCGCGCGAATCGAGTGCGCGATGATCGGCACGCCGTCAAACAGGCGAATGTTCTTGTGCGGAATGCGCTTACTGCCGCCGCGCGCGGGAATGATGGCGACGCGGCTCATCCGACCACCCGTTCGAGTTGCGCCACCACGCGATCCTGCTGCGCATCGGTCAGGGCCGCATAGAGCGGCAGGCTGAGCGCCTCACGGTAGTACTGCTCCGCTTGCGGAAAGTCGCCGGGCTTGAAGCCGAGGCGGCGATAGTACGGTTGCAGATGAACGGGGATGTAGTGAACGTTGACGCCGATGTCGGCGGCTCGCAACGCATCGAACACCGCGCGGCGATCGGCGTGCGCACTGTTGTCCTTCACGCGCACGACATAGAGATGCCACGCCGATTCGTCGAGCGCATCGAGCTGCGGCAATTGCAGTGGCAGATTCTTCAGCAGCGCATCGTAGCGTTGTACGAGCGCGCGACGTCGCGCGAGAAAGCCATCCAGCCGCTTGAGCTGCGACAGCCCGAGTACCGCCTGAATATCGGTGATCCGATAGTTGAAGCCAAGCTCCTGCATCTCGTACGACCACGCGCCCTCGTCCGGCTCATCCATCTGGGCGGGATCGCGAGTGATGCCATGACTGCGCAGGCGGCGCAGGCGGTCGCACAGTGCCGGGTCGTTGGTCAACACGGCGCCGCCTTCACCCGTGGTCACGATCTTCACGGGATGAAAGCTGAACACCGTCATGTGCGCGTAGTCGCCGCAACCGACGGGCCGCCCCGCGTACGATGCCCCGACGGCATGCGAAGCATCTTCGATCACCGTAAAGCCATATTCGTCGGACAGGCGCTTCACACGCTTCATATCGCAACTGCCGCCCGCGAACGCGACGGGAATCACGACCTTCGGCAAGGTGCCCGCGCGACGCGCCGCCTCGAGCTTCACTTCGAGCGCGGCGGCGTCCATGCACCACGTCAGCGGATCGATATCGACGAAATCGACGTCCGCGCCGCAATACCGGCCGCAATTCGCCGATGCGACAAACGTGTTCGGCACGGTCCACAGGCGGTCGCCCGGCCCCAGCCCTGCGGCGACGCACGCGATATGCAGCGCGGCAGTCGCGTTGCATACGGCGACCGCGTGACGCGCGCTGGCGCGGCGAGCCAGTTCTTCCTCGAACGCGGCAATCGCAGGGCCTTGTGTGAGCCAGTCGGAACGCAGCACCGCTTCGACCGCGGCGATGTCCGCGTCGTCGATCGATTGGCGGCCGTACGGAATGAACGTGCTCATGGATGTTGCTTGTCGAGGGCAGCCAGTTCGTCAACCGTGAGGAACCAGCCGTTGTTGTCGGATGTGTACTTGAAGCCTTCCGTTACCCGACTGCCCTTCTCACCCATGCCGTTCGTCTCGTACTCGCTTTGCACGACAAAACGGATCGCCGGCGTGATGACGTAGTGATCGTGATATTCAAGCGTGTGCAGACTGTCGTCGCGCGCAATCATCATTTCGTGCAGCTTCTCGCCCGGACGAATACCGATCACGTGCTGGTCAAGCGCGGGCGCCATCGCCTTCGCCAGATCGACGATCTTCACGGACGGAATTTTCGGCACGAAGATCTCGCCGCCCTGCATGCGCTGAAAGTTCTTCAGCACGAAGTCCACACCGTGATCGAGCGTGATCCAGAAGCGCGTCATGCGCTGATCGGTGATCGGCAGGCTCTTCGCTTCTTCGGCGATCAGCTTGCGGAAGAACGGCACCACGGAGCCGCGCGAACCGACCACGTTGCCGTAGCGCACGACGGCAAAGCGCGTGCGATGCTTGCCGACCAGATTGTTCGCCGCCACGAACAGCTTGTCGGACAGCAGCTTGGTCGCGCCATACAGGTTGATCGGGCTGGCGGCCTTGTCGGTAGACAGCGCAATCACTTTTTCGACGCCGTTCTCGATGGCGGCGTTGATCACGTTCTCCGCGCCCGTCACGTTCGTGCGGATGCATTCCGTCGGGTTGTATTCAGCCGCGGGCACCTGCTTGAGCGCGGCGGCATGCACCACGTAATCGATGCCGCGCATGGCCTGGCGCAGGCGCTCGCCGTCGCGCACGTCGCCGAGAAAATACCGCATGCACGGCGCGTCGAACTTCTGCTGCATTTCATATTGCTTCAGCTCGTCGCGCGAGAACACGACGACGCGCGATGGCTTGTATTTCGCCAGCACGGCCGAGATGAACTTGTGGCCGAAGGAACCCGTGCCACCCGTGATCAAAATTGCCTTGTTGTCCAACATTGTTCGCTTCCTTGATATCGAGCCGTACTTCTCGTGAGCCGCCGTGTGCGTTCCGATTGCCTGCCTGTTTCCGTCAGCCGCCGCGCCCCGCTTCACGGGACAACGCGCGGTAACGCTGCCGAAGAACGGGAATCGGCACGTTCCATCCGTCGTTGCCCAGCAATGAATCCTTGAGCGCCGCAAATTCGGACGCGCGGTGAAAGGTCCCGGCGCCGCTTTGCGCGCGCGGCGCGATTCGTCCGTCGCGCAGCGAAGACCAGTTCTCCATGAACAGTTCGCCGATCGTCTGCTGCAATGTCGCGTAGCTGCTGCCGAGCGTCTCGCTGTCCTCGTCGAACGACACTTCGCGTTGCAGCAGCAGCGCGCCCGTATCGATGCCCTCGTCGATCAGGTGGATCGACACGCCTTTGGGCGTTTCGTCGAGGAACGACCACAGGTTCGGATCGGCGCCGCGGTTGTACGGCAACAGCGAGATATGGAGATTGATGAACCGGTCCGGCGCCGCAGCGAGAACATCGCGCTTCAGAATGTGACGGTACGAGTGACTTACAATCAGGTCCGGCGCGAGCGCTGCGATTTCCTGCGCGCTCACGGGCGTCTCCCGCACGGTCAGCGCTTCGCGTTGGCCGAGCCAGTCGGCCAGCGGCCGTGCCGTGTCGCCACTCGTCAAAAACAGTACTTTCATTTGCCTATGCCGAACCCTGAAGATTTCACCGACACGCGTTACGACGCCGTCGTGGTCCTCGCGAACCTGATGGATGCGGACGGAACCCTGAACGACGAAACCCGCGCACGCGTAGACCTCGGCATCGAAGCAATGAAAACCGCCAGGGCGCCATTGCTGGTGATGTGCGGCTGGGCATATCGCGACGATTCGGACATCTGCATCGCCGATGCGATGCGCCGCTACGCAATCGAATACGCGAACCTCGACGCATCGCGCATCATCGCGGAGACCACGTCGCGCGACACAGTCGGCGATGCCGTCTTCACGCGGCGCAACCTCGCGGCCACGTTCAGCGGCCCGCGCATTCTCGTCTCCACCAGCCGCTATCACGCCGCCCGTACGCTCGAAATCTTTGCCTTTGTCTACGGTCCTACCTTCCATATCGATGTCGTGGGCGCCGGCGCTCCTCCATCTGCCGAGCAACTGACCAGCGAAGCGCGCTCGCTCGACGCTTTCCGCACCACCTTCTCGGGCGTCGCAGCCGGCGATGCCGACGCGATCTTCGAGCGGTTGCGCGAGCGTCATCCGTTCTACAACGGCGACGTCTATCCTCGGGTCTGACGCGGCGTGCTGCCGTCCACGATCCTTCCACTCACGACGCAAATCCCTGTAACACGTTAGGCAGTATCGACGACATGCGGAAAAAACGACGCGTGGAAATGCAGCCGAAAACCACGCCAATTCGGCCGATAAGGCGGCACGGCGCGACACGAGGCGGACGGCCCGCCGCCACGGGCGCACGTCCCGCGCGCGGCGCACGAGGCGCTGAGCCTCGCACGTTCGCCCGTCGGGCTGTCGCTTTGCGCGTCAGACGGCTAACATCTCACCTTGGATCGAACCAGAGGAGTCATGCATGAAGCGAAACGGTCAGGCGCCGATACGCCGTAGCGCGCGCGCATCATCGACGCATCCGTTTCTTCCGCGCATTGCCGCCACGTTGCTCGCCATGGGAGCATTCGCGCTGCCGCCGGGCCCGGCCTACGCCGCGATGAACCTCTGCGCCGCGCCCGCGTTGCAAACCAGCGAGCGCACCAATTCCGATCCGGGCGTCAAGGCTTTGGTGAGCAATGTCCAGGCGCATCTGAACGAGCCCGCGCACGCGGTGCGTCAGTTGCATACGGAAGGCACGCTGCCTCACGAGGGCATCTACGACCAGAGCAAGGAAGCGGAGAAAGATCTCGACCTGTTGCGCGATGCTGCCCTCGCGTGGCGCGCCACCAGCGACGACCGCTATCTGAAGCTGGTCGACCGCCTGCTGTATGCATGGGTCACGACCTACCAGCCGTCGTTCAATCCGATCGACGAAACGCCGTTCGAAGGGCTGATCCTCGCGTACGACATGACGGCGAGCGCCCTGCCCGTGAAGACGCGCAACGCAACGATGGCCTTCCTCGCGAAGCTCGCGAACGGCTATATCGCGCAGATCGACGCGCAAAAGCGGCCGCTGACGGGCACATTCCGTAACAATTGGCAAAGCCATCGCGTGAAGCTGATCGCAATGGCGGCTTTCACGCTCGATAACCGCAAGATGATCGAGGCGGCGCAGCGCCTGTACGTCGAGCACGTCAACGACAACATCGCGCCCGACGGCACGACCGTCGATTTCGGCGAGCGCGATGCGCTGCACTATGTGACTTACGATCTGCAGCCGCTGGTGACGGCCGCGCTCGCCGCGCGCCGCCACAACCGCAACTGGCTCAACGAACGCGCGCCGAGCGGCGCGACGCTCGCCGCCGCGTTGAACTGGCTCACGCCGTATGCAATGGGCGCGAAAACACACGACGAATTCTTGCGTTCGAGCGTGCCTTTCGACACAAAGCGCCGCGAGGCCGGTTTGCCGGGCTATAGTGGACAGTGGGACCCGAAGAATGCGGCTGAGCTGTATCACCTCGCCGCGCGGCTCGACGGACGCTACACGCCCGTCGCGCTGAAACTGGCACCGACGCCGCCCGCGTGGCTCGCCGTGTGTCTGCCGTTGCCGGCGCGTTGATCACGCGCGGCACATTCTGCTGCCGCGCTACCCGCGCAGTGCAGCACAAACGAATTTCCAGCTAGCAGGAGCAGTGATGGCAGTCAGCGTTTTCGATCTCTTCAAAATCGGCATTGGCCCGTCGAGTTCACACACGGTCGGTCCCATGCGCGCGGCGCTGATGTTCGCGCAAGGGCTTGAGCGCGACGGACTGCTCGACAGCACGGCATCGGTGAAGGTCGATCTGTATGGTTCACTCGGTGCGACGGGCAAAGGCCACGGCACCGATCGCGGCGTGATGCTCGGCCTGCTCGGCGACGCGCCCGATACCGTCGATCCCGACACGATTGCGGCTCGCCTCGAACAGGTCCGCACGTCACGCACGCTTACGCTGCTCGGCACGCACGCTATTCCGTTCGTGCAGAAGGACCACATTTCGTTCTACCGGCAGGCACTCCCCGAGCATCCGAACGGCCTCAAGCTGCGCGCTTTCGATGCGAACGGCGAGACGCTGCGCGAATCGACGTATCTGTCGGTTGGCGGCGGTTTTGTCGTGACGGCGGGCGCGCCGAATACGAAGGTGCTCGCCGCCGTCGAACAGCTGCCGCATCCGTTCCGCAGCGGCAACGATTTGCTGGAGATGTGCAAGGCGACGGGCAAGAGCATCGCGCAACTGATGTGGGAAAACGAGCGCGCATGGCATACGGATGAAGAAACGCGCGCGGGCCTGCTGAAGATCTGGGACGTAATGCAATCGTGCGTTGCGCGCGGCTGCGGCATCAACAATCCGGACGCGGACGGCAATCTGCCTGGCCCGTTCCAGGTGAAGCGGCGCGCGCCGCAACTGTATCGCGGGCTGACGGGCAATCCGGAGCGCGCGTTGCAAGACCCGCTGTCGATGATCGACTGGATCAATCTGTACGCGATCGCCGTCAACGAAGAAAACGCGGCGGGCGGCCGCGTGGTCACTGCGCCGACCAACGGCGCGGCGGGCATCATCCCTGCCGTGCTGCATTACTACACGCGCTTCATGCCGAACTCGAACCAGCAAGGCGTGTTCGACTTTCTGATGACGGCGGCTGCAATCGGCATTCTGTACAAGCTGAACGCGTCGATCTCCGGCGCGGAAGTGGGCTGCCAGGGTGAAGTGGGCGTCGCATGCTCGATGGCGGCGGGCGCGCTCGCGGCCGTGATGGGCGGCACGCCGCTGCAGGTCGAGAATGCCGCGGAAATCGGCATGGAACACAACCTTGGCCTCACGTGCGACCCCGTCGGCGGGATGGTGCAGATTCCTTGCATCGAGCGCAACGCGATGGCTTCGGTGAAAGCGGTGAACGCCGCGCGCATGGCGTTGCGCGGCGACGGCAGCCATTATGTTTCGCTCGATTCCGTCATCAAGACGATGCGCGAAACGGGCGCCGACATGAAGACCAAGTACAAGGAAACGTCGCGCGGCGGGTTGGCGGTGAACATCATCGAATGTTGATGCCGCTTTTACGAATGACATCGGCGAGGGTCTCGGCGTAAGCTGTCGAAGCTCTTCTGACTGGAGGTGTCTTCGCAATGTCGCTGTCTTCCGATGCTTCAAATATGACTACTGGCGCGCGGCTCATGGTCGACGCGCTGTTGACGCATGGCGTCGAGCGCGTGTTCTGCGTGCCCGGCGAGAGTTTTCTGGCAGTACTCGATTCGCTGCACGACGAAACGTCGCAAATTCAGACGGTTGTGTGCCGCCACGAAGCGGCCGCCGCCAACATGGCGGAAGCCGTCGGCAAGCTGACGGGCCGGCCGGGCATTGCAATCGTCACGCGCGGCCCGGGCGCGACGCACGCATCGATTGGCGTGCATACCGCGTTTCAGGATTCGACGCCGATGATCCTGCTCATCGGCCAATGCGCGCGCGAGCATCTGGACCGCGAGGCGTTCCAGGAAATCGACTATCGGCGGATGTTCGGCCAGATGGCGAAGTGGGTCGCGCAGATCGACGACGCGCGCCGTATTCCCGAGTACATGAGCCACGCGTTCCACACGGCGACATCGGGCCGCCCGGGTCCTGTCGTGCTGTCGCTGCCGGAAGACATGTTGAGCGACGCGTGCGCCGCGATGCCGGGCGCGCCCGCCTATCAGCGCGTTGCCGCAGCGCCTGCGCCGCAGCAGATCGAGCGTTTGCGCGGCCTGCTCGAAGGCGCGAAGAAACCGATGGTGATCGCAGGCGGCAGCGGCTGGACGCCGCAAGCCTGCGAAGACTTGCGCACGTTCATCGAAAACTGGCAGCTTCCGATCGGCCTCGCATTCCGCTTCCAGGACACGCTCGACAACGAGCATCCGAACTACGCGGGCGACGTCGGACTCGGCATCAACCCGGCACTTGCCAAACGTATTCAAGACGCGGACGTACTGTTTGCACTCGGTCCACGGCTAGGCGAAGCGACGACGAACGGCTACACGCTCTTCGACATTCCGAAGACGAAGCAGACGTTGATCCACGTCCACCAGGGTGCGGAAGAACTCGGCCGCGTCTATTCCGCCGATCTCCCCATCGTCTCGGGCATGCCGGAAATCGCGTCGATGCTGGCGCAACTGAAGCCATCGACGAAACCCGCATGGGAAGGCGCGGCAAAAGAAGCGCACGACGCGTACCTCGAATGGCGCAAGCCGCGCAAGATTCCGGGCGACGTGCAGCTTGGCGAGATCATGTTGCAACTGCGCGAGCACTTGCCGAAGGACGCGATTTTGACGAACGGCGCGGGCAACTACGCGACGTGGCTGCACCGGCACTTCGCGTACCGCCATTTCCGCTCGCAGCTTGCGCCGACGAGCGGCGCGATGGGCTACGGCGTGCCGGCGGCGATTGCGGCGAAGTCGCTGTATCCGGATCGCGCGGTAGTGGCCTTTGCGGGCGATGGCTGCTTCATGATGTCGTCATCGGAAATCGCGACGGCGATGCAATACGATCTTCCCGTGATTTTCATCGTCGTGAACAACAGCCAGTACGGCACGATCCGCATGCATCAGGAGCGGCACTATCCGAACCGCGTGCATGGAACGGGGCTGACAAACCCGGACTTCGCAGCGTTCGCGAAGTCGTTCGGCGCACACGGGGAAACGGTGGAGCGGACGGAAGACTTCATGCCGGCGTTCAAACGCGCGCAGGAATCGAAGAAACCGGCGGTGATTGAAATTCGCTTGCTGCAGGAAGCGAGCACACCGGGCGCGACGTTGGACCAGGTGCGCGAGCAGGGCAAGAAGTTGCGCGGGGAGTAAAGAGGTTCGCGCACCACACAGCCCCGGGCCGTTGAGGGCCCGTGGGCAAACGTCAAGCGGCTCGGTTTGAGCCGCTTTCTTTTGCCTACTTTTCTTTGCGGCGGCAAAGAAAAGTAGGTGCCGCCCCGCACAGGGGCGACGTGTGAACGGCAAACACCGCATCGCGGATGCCCGCGACAAGCGTAAAAAACACAAAAGCCTCGCAGAGCAAAAAACCCTACGAGGCTTCGAAAACAACCGGCAGCGCTCAGCTAATCACCAAGCGCCGCAAGGCAAAAAACCTTACTTCCCGCCCACGCTCTGCAGCGTCGTCCACTTACCATCGACAACCTTATACAGCGTGATGCCACCGTTCTTCAGATCGCCCTTCGGATCATAGGCCAGATCCTTGGTCGTCACAGCCGGCATGCTCGTCTTCGCCAGCACCGGCAGGTACTTGGCCGGATCGGTCGAATTAGCCTTCTTCATGGCATCGAACATAGCCATTGCGCCGTCATAAGCGTACGGCGAGTACGTCTGAACGTCTTCATTGAAACGCTTCTTGTACTTCGCAACGTAGTCCTTGCCACCCGGCATTTCTTCCAGCGGCAGACCAGCCAGCGAGGCAACCGTACCATTCGCCGCATCGCCTGCGACTTGCAGGAACGTCGGCGTGTGGACCATTTCACCGCCCATCAGCGGAGCCTTGATACCCAGCGTCTTCATCTGCTTGACCATCGGCGCAGCCTGCGAATCAGCACCGCCGTAATAGATCAGATCCGGCTGGACCGACTTCAGCTTCGTCAGAATCGACTTGAAGTCGACGGCCTTGTCGTTCGTGAACTCGCGATCGACGATCGTGCCGCCCGCAGCCTTCGCTGCCTTCTCGAACTGATCCGCGAGACCCTGGCCATAAGCCGTACGGTCGTCGACGATCGCGATCTTCTTCATGCCCAGCGTCTTCACAGCGAACGTGCCCGCGACGGAGCCTTGCTGCGTGTCCGAGGTCATCATGCGGAACGTCGTCTTGAAGCCTTGCTGCGTGTATTCCGGTGCCGTCGCCATCGCGATCTGCGGAATGCCCGCGTTCGCGTAGATGCGCGATGCCGGGATCGTCGTGCCCGAGTTGAAGTGGCCGAGCATGCCCTTGATGTTGTCGTCGACGAGCTTCTGCGCGACCGTCGTGCCCGTACGCGGGTCAGCCTGATCGTCGGCCGTGTCCAGCACGAAGCGAACCTGCTTACCGCCGATCATCGGCTTCGTCGCGTTCATGTCTTCGACTGCGAGCGTGATGCCGTTCTGGAAGTCCTTGCCGTAGTGCGCCTGTGCGCCCGTCATCGGGCCGGCGAAGCCGATCTTCACGTCTTCGACCTGCTGTGCGTGCGCAGTCCCCGCCAGCGACATGGCAGCGAACAGCGTCGCGCCTGCCAGCTTTTTCATCGTATGTTGCATAGCTTCTCCTTGGTACCAGGTGTGGACGGCGCGGTGATCGGGGTCGCCGTCTCGCGCCATTTTTTTGAATCGATCAAGCGAGGTTCGCTCAGCCGATCGTCATCAAATTCGCATTACCGCCTGCTGCTGCCGTATTCACGCTCACCGAACGCTCCGTCAACAGACGTTCGAGTGCGTAATCCTCGTCACCGCTTTCCAACGCGCGCGCTGCAAGGCCCTGCACCGACACGATCGGACCCGCGCGCTTCGCGATGTCCTTCACGAGTGTCAGCAACTCGTCGCTGTCGCCTTCGAACAACGCGGCATCGAACGATGCTTCCGCGCTCTTCTTTACGCTCGCGTACTGCTTGAGCGACGCGGGCAGCGCAGCATACAGCTGCTCGCCCGCCGCGCCTTCGAACAGCGCCTTGTTGCCCGTCGCGAGCGCCGCCGCGAACTGCACGCGCGCGCCGCTTGCCGTCGATGCAACGCACAGCACCGTGCCGCGCGCGCCGAGCGTGTACGTGTTGCGCTCGCCCGTCGGGCCAGACAGCACGGCCGTGGCGCCCGCCGGAATGTTTGCCAGATAGCCGTCGCAACGCGCGGCCAGTACGGGCTCGCGTTCCGCGATCAGCCAGTCGCGCAGTGTTGTCAACGCTGCGGCAGGATTATCGCTTGCCGCGTTGCCGTTTTGCGCACCATTCGATGCAGCTTGCGAACCGTCAACCATCAGCGTTTGCGCAAGCGACTTCGGCAGACCAGCGGGGCGCGTCGCGAGCAGACGTTGCAGATACAGCGCGCCGCCCGCCTTCGGACCCGTGCCCGACAACCCTTCACCGCCGAACGGCTGCACGCCGACCACGGCACCGATCACGTTACGGTTCACGTAGATGTTGCCTACGTGCGCGCGGCTGATCACATGCGCGATGGTTTCATCGATACGAGTATGGATGCCAAGCGTCAGGCCATAACCCGTTGCGCGGATCTGCTCGAGCAGTTTGTCGAGCGCGCTGCGGCGATAACGCACCACGTGCAGCACCGGACCAAACACTTCGCGCTTCAATTCGTCGATGCTGTCGAGTTCGATCAGCGTCGGCGGAACGAAGGTGCCGGCGTTGCAACCATCCGGCATCGGCAGCTGCGTGACCTTTCGACCCTTCTCGCGCATCCCTGCGATGTGCGCGTCGATACCGCGCTTCGCGTCCGCGTCGATCACGGGACCCACATCGGCCGACAGACGGTCCGGGTTGCCAACGGCCAGTTCCTTCATTGCGCCCGTCAGCATTTCGAGCGTGCGATCCGCGACGTCGTCCTGCAGACAGAGAACGCGCAGCGCCGAACAACGTTGACCGGCCGAATCGAACGACGACTGCAGCACGTCCGCCACCACCTGTTCCGCGAGCGCCGACGAATCGACGATCATCGCGTTCTGGCCGCCCGTTTCGGCGATCAGCGGAATCGGCTTGCCTTCGGGGTCGAGACGGTTCGACAGCGTCTTGTTGATCAGACGCGCGACTTCCGTCGAGCCGGTGAACATCACGGCGCGCGTGCGCGCATCGGCGACCAGAGCGGCGCCGACCGTTTCACCGTCGCCCGGCAGCAGTTGCACTGCGCCTGCGGGAACGCCCGCTTCGCGCAGAATGCGCACGGCTTGCGCGGCGATCAGCGGTGTCTGTTCAGCGGGCTTCGCGAGCACCGTGTTGCCCGCTGCGAGCGCAGCCGCAACCTGCCCCATGAAGATCGCCAGCGGGAAATTCCACGGGCTGATACACACCACGGGACCGAGCGGACGATGCGTGTCGTTCGAAAATTCGTCGCGAATCTGCGTCGAGTAGTAGCGCAGGAAGTCGATGGCTTCGCGGATTTCGGCGACGGCGTTCGGCAGCGACTTGCCCGCTTCGCGCACGACCAGACCCATCAGCGTATGCATCTGTGCTTCAAGCAGATCGGCGGCACGCGCGAGGCAATCGGCGCGCGCTTCGACGGGCGTCGCCTGCCAGATCGGCGCGGCAGCGATGGCATGTGAGAGCGCAGCGCTCACGTGTTCCGGCGTCGCTTCGACAACCGTGCCGACGAGGTCGCGATGATCCGACGGATTGCGCACGTCGCGTGCATTGCCGACGGCGATTTCGTTGTCTTCGAGCATCGGCGCGGCGCGCCACGGATGATGCGCGCTCGCCAGCAACGCCGACGACAGCGACGCGAGACGATGTTCGTTCGACAGATCGAGGCCCATCGAGTTGGTACGCTCCGCACCGAACAGATTGCGCGGCAGCGGAATCTTCGCGTGCGGCGCGCCGAGCGGCACAACCTTCGCGGCTTCTTCCACCGGATCAGCAACGAGGTCCTTGATGGCCACGCTTTCGTCAGCGATACGGTTCACGAACGACGTGTTCGCGCCGTTTTCCAGCAAGCGGCGCACGAGATACGCGAGCAGCGTTTCATGCGTGCCGACAGGCGCATACACGCGGCACGGACGGTTCAGCTTGTCGCGGCCCGTGACTTCTTCGTACAGCGGCTCGCCCATGCCGTGCAGACACTGGAACTCGTACTGGCCGGGATAGTAGTTCTGACCCGCGAGGTGATAGATCGCGGACAGCGTGTGCGCGTTGTGCGTCGCGAACTGCGGATAGACAGCATCCGGCGCGCCGAGCAGCTTCTTCGCGCACGCGACATACGACACGTCCGTATAAATCTTGCGCGTGTACACCGGATAGCCTTCGAGACCATCCACCTGCGCGCGCTTGATTTCCGTATCCCAGTACGCGCCCTTCACCAGACGCACCATGATGCGGTGACGGCTGCGGCGCGCCAGATCGACGATGTAGTCGATCACGAACGGGCAGCGCTTCTGGTAAGCCTGCACGACGAAGCCGATACCGTTCCAGCCTTGCAGCTCCGGATCGAAGCACAGCGCTTCGAGCAGATCGAGCGAGATTTCCAGACGGTCCGCTTCTTCAGCGTCGATGTTCAGGCCGATGTCGTAGCGGCGCGCGAGGATCGCCAGCGCGCGTACGCGCGGCAGCAGTTCGCTCATCGTGCGTTCCTGCTGCGAACGCGAATAGCGCGGATGCAGCGCGGACAGCTTGATCGAGATGCCGGGGCCTTCGTAGATGCCACGGCCGCCTGCCGCCTTGCCGATCGCGTGGATCGCCTGTTCGTACGACGCGTAGTAGCGCTGCGCGTCGGCTTCCGTCGTCGCGGCTTCGCCGAGCATGTCGTACGAGTAGCGGAAACCGCGCGCTTCGAACTTGCGGCTGTTCGCCAGCGCTTCCGAGATGTTTTCGCCCGTGACGAACTGCTCGCCCATCAGACGCATCGCCATGTCGACGCCCTTGCGGATCAGCGGCTCGCCGCCCTTGCCGATCATGCGCGTGAGCGCCGACGACAGACCCGTTTCGCTATTCGTCGTCACCAGCTTGCCGGTGATCATCAGGCCCCACGTCGCTGCGTTCACGAACAGCGACGGCGCATGACCGACGTGCGAGCGCCAGTCGCCCTTGCTGATCTTGTCGCGGATCAGCGCATCGCGGGTGGCGCGATCGGGAATGCGCAGCAGCGCTTCCGCGAGACACATCAGCGCGACGCCTTCCTGGCTCGACAGCGAGAACTCGTGGATCAGCCCTTCGACGCCACCGCCCTTGCTTTTGCCGCGCAGCGTTTCGACGAGCTTGCCCGCCAGGGTCTGCACTTCGCTCGCGATATTCGCGGGCAGGCGCGCCTGGCCAAGCAGGAACGGCACGCACTCCGGTTCGGGACGGCGATACGCCGCCGTAATCGCCGCGCGCAGCACCGACTGCGGCTGCACGCTCTGCGCGAATTCGAGGAACGGATGCAGCCCGTCGCTTTCGTCGGAATCGGCGGCGCCTTCGACCAGTTCGGTTGCGTTATGGTGGCCCGACAGTTCGGCGGGAAGTTGGCCGTGTTCGATCTTCTCCAGGTACGCGAAGATCGCCTGCTTGATCAGCCAGTGCGGAGTGCGTTCGAGACGCGTGGCGGCATCTTTCAGCCGGGTACGCAACAGATCGTCGACTTTGACGCCAAGGGTGGTGCTCGCCATGGTTCCTTCTTTATGCGCCGGGCGGACGCCGGCCAAAGACTTAAGAGTTGGCCGAATCGTACCCCTCTCAATAAAAAGGTGCAACCAGTGGCGAGAAACGGTTGCACCCTTTGGCAACGCCCGTCACACAAGGGTTTGCGGCCGGTATGCACCGTCTGGATGCACGCGGTTGCGCTCGGTGTTTTCCCTGGATCGGTTTATTTTCGGGCAACCCTTATCGAAACGAAAATCGCGCCGTTATACCGGTCATGAGATGCGCAATGACGCACGGTACGGGGTTCGAAGTCTCGCTATACGGGGTGACCAAATGGAAAAATGGCTGGTAGTGACGGGGGTCTGGATGATGTTCGCGACGTGCATGGTGCTGTTCATCCGCGGCGCGACGGGTGTGTCGCGCCGCGAACTGGTGCCCGTTGAAGTGCGCGACGACGAGCGCGACGCGCAGCCGAAGTCGACTCGCGGCTAAGCGTTTCGAGGTGCGAGGCGCGCTGCAAATACGCGCCTCGATGACGCGGATGCCGTCAGCGCATCCGCGCGAACCGGCGGCAGCTGTCGCGCGGCGCGACGAGCTGGTCGTGAACCAGACACAGGCGGCTGTCGGCAACACTGGCGCCAAAGCCCGAACCGAACACAGTGAGGCCCGGAATGCTCTGCTCAAGCGAATGCCGATCCTCGGCGCGAAACCGGCAATCCGCGCAGCACGGCCGGCGTTCACCGGGCTGCGCGTCGATGGCGTCGTCGAGGACGGGCGCGCTCACGAGCCCTGCCCCAAGCTATTCCAATACGGTGCGAACACGTGCGCGGACAGCGCGTAGCCGGTGGCGATATTGACGGCGACGCCGGCCGTGAACGCGATAAACGGCTTGATGCCCGTGGCCGCCAGTGAGCGCACGCGCGTCGTCAGTCCGATGCTGAAGAAGCAGAAGATGAACGCCCATGTGCGCAGCGCGGTAATCGGCGCGACGAATTCCGGCGTCACCACCTTGCGGTAGTCCGCGAGCGAGTAGTGGCTCGCGATCCACGTGACGAGCGCGGACGCGATCACGAAACCGATCACGAATTTCGGGAAGCGCGCCCAGATTTCGCGCGCGTCGGCCTTGGCGGTTACACCGCTTTCGCTGGACTCCCAGCGCGTCGTCGCGACGATCGCGAGCAGAAACGCCCAGATGCCGATCCAGATGTCGCGGCCAACCACCTTCATCAGCGTGAACGCCTGAAGCGACGCTTCGGGCGATCCCGCGATCGCGCCGCCCGCATGCTTCGCGAAGTCGCCATAGGCTTGTGCTGCGGCGATACCCGCGGCGTCGGCGAATTCCGAGGTGCCGATCCACGCGCCCGCAACGGCCGTCGACAGTCCAAGCGAGCGCGACGCGAACGGCAGCACGAAGATCATCACGATCGCCCACAGGATCACCAGCGTGATCGCCACCGACGCATGCTCGCGTTTCGCGCGGACCGCGCCCGCAATCGCGATCGCCGCCGACACGCCGCACACCGCACCGCCAACGCCGAGCACTGCGGCGAACCGCTTGTCGAGCCCGAGCGCCTTCGCGGCGAAGAAAATCACGAAGAACGTGAAGAGCGAAACGATGGTCGCCTGTCCGACGGCAACCGGGCCCGCCCAGACCAGCAGCGTGAACGGCAGCGTCGCGCCGAGCAGCACGATCCCCACCTTGATGTAAAACTCGACGCGCAGTCCCGCCGAAAACCACTCGGGCAGGCGGAACACATTCGAGATCAGCAAGCCAAGCGCGAGCGCGACGAGCGGCGGCTCGAGGTTGTACTTCGACGCATTGGCCCACGCGCCGACTTCGAAAATCAGCACCGACACGACGAACAGGATCGCGAACGACGCCAGGAAATGCGCGATGCGCTGCTTCAGCACGCTCAGGCTGACGCCGAACAGCACGGCGAAGACGACGAACAGCGCGATGTAATTCGGCAGATGCTTGACCAGGTCTTGTCCGGCCGCGCCGGGATCGGTCCATTTCGCCGGCGCCGTCGCAAGCCACTTGATGCTGCTGCCTGACGCAAACAGCGCCCAGGCAACGACGATCACCAGCAGGCCAACCCATACGGCCCACCAGTCTTCCGTCGAAAAAAGTCCGCCGCCGCCTGTCGTGCTTGCCCGCCGCGAAGGCTGTGCGCCCGCCGGCAAGGTATGTCTCGTATCGCTCATCGTTGTGCCCCGGTCAAAGTTGGCGGCGCACGCGCTATCGATTGTTGTGATTCATGCGCCGATCCGGCGAAATATAGTCGAGCGATGTCGCGAAACGAAACGACCTTTCGTTTTATCGATATGACTTAAATGGATTTGCGAGCAGATGTGTGCAGTTTGCCGACAAATTGCTTACATCGCGGCTCGCTAGATGTCGAGCGGATCGACCTCGACGCTCCAGCGCAGCACGCCTTTCAGCGTGCGCAACACGGGTTGCCAGGCGCGCAGCGTCGTCTGCAACGCGGCCCGCGACGCGCTTTCGATCAGCAATTGCGCGCGATGCACGTGCATCACCTTGACGATGGTGAGCGGCACAGCGTCGTAGACGGTCACGCGGCTGGCGGCAGGAATGTCGGTCAGCACGGCAGCCGCCTGCTGCAGGAACGTCAGCGCGACATCCAGTGTGCGGCCTTCGGCGCGCAGCATCGCCTGATAGACGAACGGCGGCAAATGCGCGTCGCGCCGTTCGGCGAGCGTCGAATTGGCGAAGCCGACGTAATCGTGGCGAGCCAGCGCGTGATACAGCGCATGACGCGGATAGCGCGTTTGCACCAGCACTTCACCCGGCAGACCGGCGCGGCCCGCCCGGCCGCTCACCTGCATCAGTTGCGCGAAGAGGCGCTCGCTCGCGCGGAAGTCGTGGGAAAACAGCGCCGTGTCGGCGTTCAGCACGCCCACCAGCGACACCCGGCGGAAATCGTGCCCCTTCGCGATCATCTGCGTGCCGACGAGAATATCCACCTCGCCCGCATGCACGTCGGAAAACAGCGCCTGCGCGCTGCCCTTGCGTCGCGTGCTGTCGGCATCGATGCGCAACACGCGCGCGCCCGGCACCGCGCCGGCGAGCGCTTCTTCGATACGTTGTGTTCCGCGTCCGAGCGGCGCGATATCGACATTGCCGCATTCCGGGCACGAGCGCGGAATGCGCGATTCCCAGCCGCAGTGATGGCAGCGCAGCGCGCGCTCCGGCTTGTGCAGCACGACGTAGGCGCTGCATCGCGGGCAGCCCGCCACCCATCCACATGCGTCGCACGCCAGCTGAGGCGCGTAGCCGCGACGGTTGAGGAATACGAGACTCTGTTCGCTTCGCTCGAGGCGCGCCTTCAGCGCCGCGATCAGCGGCCCCGACAAACCCTCCACTGAAGCGCGTCCGCGCCGCTGCTCGTCTTCCAGGTCGACGAGGTGGACGGTCGGCAGCACTGCATCAGCGACGGCGCGGCGCGATAACGTGAGCCGTTTGTAGCGTCCTTGCTCGACCTGCCACCAGCTTTCCAGCGACGGCGTCGCCGAGCCGAGCACGACGGGCACGCCCAGTTGCTTCGCGCGCCAGATGGCGAGATCGCGCGCGGAATAGCGCAAGCCTTCCTGCTGCTTGTACGCCGGGTCGTGTTCCTCGTCGACGACGATGATGGCCAGATGCGGCAACGACGCCAGCACGGCGAGCCGCGTGCCCAGCACGATGCGCGCGCGCCCCGTGTGCGCGGCAAACCAGTTGCGGGCGCGTTCGCCCTCGGCAAGACCGCTGTGCAGCGTGACGATTTCGGTATCGTCCATCGACGCGAAGCGCGCGCGGAACGCAGCCTCGAATTGCGGCGTCAGGTTGATCTCGGGCACGAGGACGAGCGCCTGCGCTTGCGGATTGGTCGCCAGCAAGCCCGCCAGCGCCCGCAGGTAGACCTCCGTCTTGCCGCTGCCCGTCACGCCGTGCAACAGGAACGGCGCGAAGGCTTGCGCACCGCGGATCGCTTCGACGGCGGCCGTTTGCTCGTCCGTGAGCGTCGGCAGCGTCGCGCTGCGCGGCGTGTGATCCCGCGACAGGCTGTGCGCGGCGGGATCGACCACTTCGAGCGCGACCCAGCCTTCGGCTTGCCACGCTTCGAGCGTCACGGTTGCTTTCGCGTGCAACGCACGGGCTTCCGCGGCGGGCAGCGTATCGGCTTCCGCGAGTGCGGCTGCAAGACGGCGCAACGTCGTGGCACGCGCCGGAAGCGCGTCGGGCAGCGCGGCGCGCCCTGCGGGCAACAGACGATAACGCTCCTCGGGAGCGAAAAGCCGCGTCCAGCGCGCCGCATCGCGCAATGCCTGGGGAAGCGCCGGCAGCGCGACTTCACCGATGCCGCGCTGGTAGTAGTCGGCGGCGAACTGCGCGAGTTGCAGCCAATGTTCGGAAAGCGGCGGGCAAGCGGCGCAGACGCTATGGACCGACTTCAGACGGTCGGCGGGCACGTCACTGTGAGCAGTCACTTCCATGACGAGGCCCACGACATGCCGCTTGCCGAACGGCACGCTGACGAGCATCCCCGGCGCCGGCGCCAGTGAGGCGTCACAGCGGTAATCGAAAAGCGTCGGCAGAGGATGATCGAGCGCGACGCGGACGTAGGTGCCCGTCAGATCGACGACCCGCATAGACACCGTTCGCTGGGAAAGTAATTCACCGACTGAGAGCCGCCGCCGACACACTTAAAGTAAAACTTCAATTTCGGCGCTAAGTTTTGATTTTGCATCGACAATTGCGCCCGATCCCGCCTGCCTGTGGATAACTTTGTTGAGAACTTGGCCCGGATGTCCCGCAAGGGCCGTGGTACGGGCCTCTGTGTGGGATAGCGCACATTTGTCTTAGGAACCCGGAAAGCCTTGTCGCTCAAGGCCTTCAACAGATTTCCGCGTACTTTTCAAGGCAGCTGCGACGATCGATCCCTCTACCGCGCCGCAGCGTGACAAGTGTGCATAAGTCAAGTCTTGACAACGCTAAGAGGGCCTCGGGGCGGACTTTGGAACGCTATTTTCCCCTCAGACCGAGAGCCCACGTCGTTGCGTCGCAACAAAAACGTCACAATCCGGACGATTCCTTCACGCCTTGGCGTCGCCACCCGCCGACCGGATCGTGCGGCTATGCCGATGCACTTCATCGACCAGTTCGGCGACGTTCTCGGGCGGCGTGAACTGCGAAATACCATGCCCAAGATTGAAGACGTGACCGGGGAAATTACCGAAGCTGTCGAGCACCGCGCGCGCTTCGATGCGAATCGTCGACGGCGGCGCGAACAGCACAGAAGGATCGATGTTGCCCTGTAACGCCACCTTGCCAGCGACGCGCTCGCGCGCCTTGCCCAGATTCACCGTCCAGTCGAGCCCGACAGCATCGACGCCCGTCGCGGCAATCTCTTCGAGCCACAGGCCGCCGCCCTTCGTGAAAGTGATCACGGGCACGCGGTTGCCGTCGTGCTCGCGCTTCAACTGACTCACGACCTGCTGGATGTAGTGCAGCGAGAAGCGCTGATAGATGCCGTCGGCGAGCGCCCCGCCCCATGTGTCGAAAATCATCACGGCTTGCGCGCCCGCTTCGATCTGCGCGTTCAGATAGGCCGCAACCGCCTTCGCGTTGACGTCCAGGATGCGATGCATCAGATCGGGACGCGCATACAGCATCGACTTCACGGTCCGGAAATCGTCAGAGCCGCCGCCTTCGACCATGTAGCACGCAAGCGTCCACGGGCTGCCCGAGAAGCCGATCAGCGGCACGCGCTGACGGCCTTGCGCGTCGGTGAGCGCGGTGCGGATCTGGCGCACGGCGTCGGTGACGTAACGCAACGTGCTGTCGATATCCGGCACGGCCAGACGCGCGACGTCCGGTTCGGTGCGCACTGGACGCGCGAACTTCGGCCCTTCGCCGACCTGGAAATCGAGGCCGAGCCCCATCGCGTCGGGGATGGTCAGGATGTCGGAGAAAAGAATCGCGGCGTCGAGCGGATAGCGTTCGAGCGGCTGCAACGTGACTTCCGTCGCGTAATCGGGATTCTTCGCGAGGCCGAGGAAGCTGCCCGCGCGGCTACGCGTCGCGTTGTACTCCGGCAGATAGCGTCCTGCCTGGCGCATCAGCCAGATCGGCGTGTACTCGGTCGGCTGGCGCAACAACGCGCGCAGGAAAGTGTCGTTGAGGAGGTTGTGGGCCACGGCGCTCGCGACTGAAGGCAAAGACGCATTTTAACCGCTGAGCGCCCGACGCCGCCTCCGTAATCCTGGCAATTGCTGTTTGTCCTATGCCATCCGGTCGATGGTCACCGGTAGTTGTGCGGACTATTATCGATTCCGTTGCACCCACATAGATAACGATAAAGGAGACTCAATGAAGAAAGCTACGTTGGCCCTTCTTGGCGCCATGTGCTGTGCCGGCGCGGTCCAGGCGCAAAGTGTCGCACCTGCGGCGGCGTCGCGGCTCGATGAGATTCTCGCGCGCGGCACGATGCGAGCATGCACGACGGGCGACTACAAGCCTTACTCGTTCTATAAACAGGACGGCCAGTTCGAAGGGATCGACATCGACATGGCCGAGTCGCTGGCGAAATCGCTCGGCGTCAAGGCGGAGTTCGTGAAGACGTCATGGTCGAACCTGATGACCGACTTCGTTGCGAAGTGCGATGTCGCCGTCGGCGGTGTGTCGACGACACTGGATCGGCAGAAGCGGGCTTTCTTCACGGTCGCGTATCAGGTGGACGGAAAGTCGCCCATCGTGCGTTGCGACGACGTCGACAAATACCAGACCGTCGCGCAGATCGATCAGCCGTCCACTCGCGTGATCTTCAATCCGGGCGGCACCAATGAGCGGTTCGCCAAGCAGTTCTTTCCGCATGCGAACCAGGTCGTCTATCCGGACAACGTGACGATCTTCAAGCAGATTCTGGCCGGCAAGGCGGATGTGATGGTCACGGACGCGTCTGAGACGCTGTTGCAGCAAAAGCTCAATCCCGGTCTGTGCGCGGTACATCCTGACAAACCGTTCCAGTATGGAGAAAAGGCATGGCTGGTGCCGCGTGGCGATGTGGTGTTTCAGCAGTATGTCGACCAGTGGTTGCACCTCGCTCGCGCGTCGGGGGAATACCAGTCGATATCCGATAAGTGGCTGAAATAACGCCGAGTTTGTGACGGCCGAGGCAGTCGCACTTACCGATTGGTACAAGCGGCTGCCTGAAGTTCGGTCTGGCGTATTTGTGTCCTCGCGTGGTCGCTGACAAGTCCCGTCAGGACGGTCGGTTATTGCTGTGTTGCAGCATTTTTAGCACCAGATAGCAAACGGCAGTTTTAAACAAGTACCCGCGTGATCCGTATGAGCATTCGACTTCGGAGCCTTGCGTAGGCGGGCTGGACGAACGGTACACCACTGAAAACGGGATAACGCAGCGCAGTATCCGATTCGAACGGTCGGGCGAAAGGCGGGGCAATGGACTCGAAAGGTATCGGCAATATTTGCCGAACAAGCGTTTCGATATCGCAAAAAATCCCGCAACGCCTTATCTGGCGGGCGTTACAACCTGAAACACTTTGTTACCGCGCGAGCCGGGTAATTCGCCCACAATGCCTTTCACGGGTTCAGCACGGATGCGGCCGGGTAGTAGTGTCTTTGAACACACCTCCTTGGCCGGTTGGCGCAAAGCGTCGAAGCTCTGCAAAGGGGCATCTCTGCTGGAATCGTGATCGGCGTCGATCGCGCCGAGTAGTCGGTTCCTCCAATGGTCTCCTCGCGCTAACCCCGTAGCGTGTGGTTTTTAGCGGGCTCCAGGCCCGCTTTTTTTTTGCCCTGCCAAACGTTTGCGCGCCATCAAGCTTCTGTGCGCGAGCGGGCACTTCCCCTCAAAGCGAAACGCCGTGTGCCCTGCACCGGCGTTTCGCTTTTCTGCTTCGGGATGCAACCGCGCTACGTCAGGCGGTCTTGTCTTCTTTCAAACGAAGCTCGTCGATCATCCGTTCACGCATCACGAACTTCTGAACCTTGCCGGTCACCGTCATCGGAAGCTCGTCGACAAAGCGGATGTACTTCGGAATCTTGTAGTGCGCGATCTGGCCGCGGCAGAACTCCTGCACGTCTTCGGCCGTGAGACTCTCGCCTGCGCGCACGACGATCCACGCGCACACTTCCTCGCCATACTTCGAATCCGGCACGCCGAACACCTGCGCGCTCTGAATCTTGGGGTGGCGGAACAGAAACTCCTCGATTTCGCGCGGGTAGATGTTCTCGCCGCCGCGAATCAGCATGTCCTTCAGACGGCCGACGATGTTGCAATAGCCCTCGGCGTCGATCGTCGCCAGGTCGCCGGTGTGCATCCAGCCGTCGACAACGCTTTCGCGTGTCTTCGCTTCGTCGCCCCAATAACCGTTCATTACCGAATAGCCGCGCGTACACAGCTCGCCCGTTTCGCCCACGGGCACGATATTGCCCAGCGGATCGACTACCTTGACCTCCAGATGCGGCTGAATCCGGCCGACCGTGGTCGTCCGTTTGTCCAGGGGATCGGTCGTCGAGCTCTGGAACGACACCGGACTTGTCTCAGTCATACCGTAGGCAATCGTGATTTCGGCAAGGTGCATCTGCGACACGACGCGTTTCATCGTTTCGATCGGGCACGGCGAGCCCGCCATGATGCCCGTGCGGAGACGCGTGAGATCGAAAGTCGCGAAGTCGGGATGGTCCAGCTCGGCAATGAACATGGTCGGCACGCCATGCAGCGCCGTACATTTCTCCTCGGCGACCGCTTTCAGCGTCGCACCGGGGTCGAACGCCTCGCCGGGGAACACCATCGCAGCCCCCACCGAAACGCACGCCAGCACAGCGAGCACCATCCCGAAGCAGTGATACAGCGGTACCGGGATGCACAGGGAATCCTGCTCCGTGAGCCGCATCGCCATCGCGATGTAGCGTGCGTTATTCACGACGTTCCGGTGCGTCAGCGTCGCGCCTTTCGGATTGCCCGTCGTGCCGCTCGTGAACTGGATGTTGATCGGGTCGTTCGCGTTGAGCGTTGCGCCGATTGCGTCGAGGCTTGCGGGATCGAATGCGGTGCGCCCCCGTTCGATGACGTCCGAAAACGTCAGCATGCCGGGCGTTTCGGTGTCGCACATCCGGATCACGATGCGCAGATCGGGTAGCCGCGCGGCGCGCAGCTCTCCGGGCGTCGCCGACGCCAGTTCGGGCGCCAGCTCCTGCAGCATCTGCAGATACATCGACGACTTGAATTTCTCGGCAGAGATAATCGCCTTGCAACCAACCTTGTTCAGCGCGTACTCAAGCTCGGCCAGGCGGTAAGCGGGGTTGATATTGACGAGCACAGCGCCGATACGCGCCGTCGCAAATTGCGTCATCAGCCACTCGACGCGGTTCGGCGACCAGATGCCGACGCGGTCTCCCTTCTGGATGCCAAGTTCCAGCAATCCCGACGCCAAAACGTCGACTTCTTGCCGAAACTCCCGCCAATTCCAGCGAATCTCCTGCTCACGGAACACCACAGCCGGCCGCTCGGGGAAGCGCCGTGCCGTATCGACAAGAAACTGTCCGACCGTCGACTCGCTGAGTGGTACGTCAGTCGAACCGCGCACGTATGACAGCCCGTCTTTCGGTTCGATGACTGCGCCCACTCCTGCCGCTTGCGTTGCCATGGTGTTGTCTCCAGAGGTGAATCCCAGTATAGGAATGAGTTTGCGACCGATTGTGCCCCGCGGATGATCCGTCCGGCATCAAGTCTTACCCGCAGCTTTCTAGCTGCTTCGGGCATCGGTACGATTTTGCTGACCTTTCCGTAAACGTCAAGTAGACGACGAAAAAAAAGCAGCCACGAGGGCTGCTTTTCAATTGTGCTGCTTATTGTTGTCCGCGCAGTTTACGCAGACGCTGGATCGCCGCCAGCTGAGCCGTCGCATACGCGAGTTCCGCTTGCGCAGTCGCGTATTCGAGGTTCGAGCCGGTGTTCTGCAGCGCTTCTTCTGCGCGCTTGCGAGCCTGCTCGGCCTTCGCTTCGTCGAGATCCTTGCCGCGGATCGCCGTGTCGGCCAGAACCGTTACCGCGCCCGGCTGAACTTCGAGAATGCCGCCAGCGACGAACACGAACTCCTCTTCGCCGTTTTCAGATTCGATGCGCACGGCACCCGGACGAATCCGCGTGATGAGCGGCGTGTGGCCCGGCAGAATGCCGAGCTCGCCCGCTTCGCCCGGCAGCGCAACGAACTTCGCCTGGCCCGAGAAGATCTGCTCTTCCGCGCTGACGACGTCTACCTTGATGGTTGCCATTTATGTCGACTCCGAGTTGAGCGTAATTGCGTGGACGCTGAATCACCGATACAGCGTCCGCCTGGTTACACCCAGCCGTTACTGGATCTTCTTGGCCTTTTCGAAGGCTTCGTCGATCGTGCCGACCATGTAGAACGCCTGCTCCGGCAGGTGATCGCACTCGCCTTCAACGATCATCTTGAAGCCACGGATCGTTTCCTTCAGCGGCACGTACTTGCCCGGCGAGCCCGTGAACACTTCAGCAACGTGGAACGGCTGCGACAGGAAACGCTGGATCTTACGAGCGCGCGCGACCGACAGCTTGTCTTCCGGCGACAGTTCGTCCATGCCCAGAATCGCGATAATGTCGCGCAGTTCCTTGTAGCGCTGCAGCGTTTGCTGAACACCACGCGTGATGTTGTAGTGCTCTTCACCGATCACGTGCGGGTCGATCTGACGCGAGGTCGAATCGAGCGGGTCCACTGCCGGGTAGATACCCAGCGAAGCGATGTCACGCGACAGAACGACGGTTGCGTCCAGGTGGCCGAAGGTCGTAGCCGGCGACGGGTCGGTCAAGTCATCCGCAGGGACGTACACGGCCTGAACCGACGTAATCGAGCCCGTCTTCGTCGACGTAATACGCTCTTGCAGCTTGCCCATTTCTTCAGCCAAAGTAGGCTGATAGCCCACTGCGGAAGGCATACGGCCCAGCAGTGCCGACACTTCCGTACCGGCCAGCGTGAAACGGTAGATGTTGTCGACGAAGAACAGAACGTCGAGGCCTTCGTCACGGAAGTGCTCGGCCATCGTCAGGCCCGTCAGCGCGACGCGCAGACGGTTGCCCGGCGGCTCGTTCATCTGGCCGTACACCAGCGCGACCTTGTCCAGAACGTTCGAGTCCTTCATTTCGTGATAGAAGTCGTTCCCTTCACGGGTACGCTCGCCCACGCCCGCGAACACGGAGTAACCGCCGTGCTCCTTCGCGATGTTGTTGATGAGCTCCATCATGTTGACGGTCTTGCCCACGCCAGCACCACCGAACAGACCGACCTTACCGCCCTTTGCGAACGGGCAGATCAGGTCGATAACCTTGATACCCGTTTCGAGCAGTTCCGTCGACGGCGACAGTTCGTCGAACTTCGGCGCCTTCTGGTGGATCGAACGCGTCGTTTCGCTCGAGATCGGGCCGGCTTCGTCGATCGGACGGCCCAGCACGTCCATGATGCGGCCGAGGGTCGCCTTGCCTACGGGCACGCTGATCGGCTTCGCGGTGTTCTTCACCACGACGCCACGGCGCAGACCGTCCGACGAACCCAGACAGATGGTACGGACAATGCCGTCGCCCAGCTGCTGCTGGACTTCGAGCGTCAGGTCCGAACCTTCGAGAATGAGCGCGTCGTAAACCTTCGGCATGTTCTCACGCGGGAATTCCACGTCGATCACCGCGCCGATGCACTGTACGATCTTGCCTTCTACCAAAGCAGTAGTACTCATCGCTTTTCCTTTAGATACTCAATTCTTCACTCGCGCAACGGCGCAGTTTCGGTGGACTCGCCAGAAGGCGCTTCCGCGTGTCGACGTTAGCGTCAGACTGCCGCGGCGCCACCGACGATTTCCGACAGTTCCTTCGTGATCGCTGCCTGACGGCTCTTGTTGTACACGAGCTGCAGTTCGTTGATGACCGTCTTCGCATTGTCCGAAGCGGCCTTCATTGCGACCATCCGTGCCGACTGTTCCGATGCCATGTTTTCCGCGACGGCCTGATAGACCAACGCTTCGACATAACGCACCAGCAGTTCGTCGACGACGGTTTGCGCGTCCGGCTCGTAGATGTAGTCCCACGACGTTTTCGGCGTCGGACCATCCTTTTCGTCCTTGCGCTCGAACTGTTCCGCCGACAGCGGCAGCAACTGCTCGATCACCGGCTCCTGCTTCATCGTGTTGACGAAGCGGGTGTACGCGATGTACACGGCCGAAACCTTGCCTTCCGAGTACATGTCGAGCTGAACCTTCACAGCGCCGATCAGCTTCTCGAGGTGCGGCGTGTCGCCCAGTTGCACGACGTTCGACACGACCTTCGCGCGCAGACGGTTCAGGAAACCCAGACCCTTGCCGCCGATTGCCGTCGCTTCGACCGTCTTGCCCTGACCTTCCAGCTCCTTGAACTTCTGGAGCGAAGCGCGCAGCACGTTCGTGTTCATACCGCCGCACAGACCCTTGTCAGTCGTGACAAGGATGAAGCCTGTCGACTTCGCCCCTTCGTTCGTGACCATGAACGGGTGACGGTATTCCGGAGTAGCACTGCTCATGTGCGCAGCGATATCGCGGACCTTGTCGGCGTACGGGCGAGCAGCGCGCATGCGCTCCTGAGCGCGGCGCATCTTCGATGCGGCCACCATCTCCATCGCTTTCGTGATCTTGCGCGTGTTTTGCACGCTCTTGATCTTGCCGCGAATTTCCTTCATTCCAGCCATTGCTTGCTCCTTGATCGAAGCAGCACGAACGCGCTTTCACGCGCCCACGCTGCTTCAAGGTCCGTTTATGCCTTGCGGATCACTCGCGGATCAATAAGCGCCCGACTTCTTGAAGTCCTTGAGTGCGGCATGCAGCGCGCCCTCGTCGTCCTTCGAGAGGTCTTTGTTGTCTTCGATGCGCTTGATCAGGTCAGCGTGCTTCGACTTCAGGAAATCGCGCAGGCCCTTTTCGAAAGGCAGCACTTGCGACACTTCCAGATCGTCGAGGTAGCCGTTGTTCGCTGCGAACAGCGACACCGACAGCTCCCACACTTGCAGCGGCTGATACTGCGGCTGCTTCAGCAGTTCCGTCACGCGGCGGCCGCGCTCCAGCTGCTTGCGGGTGGCTTCGTCGAGGTCCGATGCGAACTGCGCGAACGCTGCCAGTTCACGGTACTGTGCGAGGTCGGTACGGATACCGCCCGACAGCTTCTTCACGACCTTCGTCTGCGCCGCACCACCAACGCGCGACACCGACACGCCGGCGTTAATTGCCGGGCGGATACCTGCGTTGAAGAGGTCGGTTTCCAGGAAGATCTGGCCGTCGGTAATCGAGATCACGTTCGTCGGAACGAATGCGGTCACGTCGCCTGCCTGCGTTTCGATGACGGGCAGTGCCGTCAGCGAGCCGCTCTTGCCCTTCACTTCGCCGTTCGTGAACTTCTCGACGTACTCTTCCGAGACGCGAGCAGCACGCTCGAGCAGACGCGAGTGCAGATAGAACACGTCGCCCGGGTAAGCTTCACGGCCCGGCGGACGGCGCAGCAGCAGCGAGATCTGACGGTATGCCCAAGCCTGCTTGGTCAAGTCGTCATAAACGATCAGTGCGTCCTGGCCGCGGTCGCGGAAGTATTCGCCCATCGTGCAGCCGGCGTACGGTGCGAGGTACTGCATCGCTGCCGATTCCGAAGCCGAAGCGGCGACGACGATCGTGTATTCCATCGCGCCCGTTTCTTCGAGCTTGCGAACCACGTTCACGATCGACGAAGCCTTCTGGCCGATCGCAACGTAGATACAGAACAGGTCTTTGCCCTTCTGGTTGATGATCGTGTCGACTGCGACGGCCGTCTTGCCGCACTGGCGGTCGCCGATGATCAGCTCGCGCTGGCCACGGCCGATCGGCACCATCGAGTCGATCGACTTCAGACCGGTTTGCACCGGTTGCGACACCGACTTACGCCAGATCACGCCCGGAGCAATCTTTTCGATTGCGTCGGTTTTCTTCGCGTTGATCGGGCCCTTGCCGTCGATCGGGTTACCCAGTGCGTCGACCACGCGGCCGATCAGTTCCGGGCCCACCGGCACTTCGAGAATGCGGCCCGTCGTCTTGACGATGTCGCCTTCCGAGATGCTTTCGTATTCACCCAGAATCACCGCGCCGACCGAGTCACGCTCGAGGTTCAGCGCGAGGCCGTACACGTTGCCCGGGAATTCGAGCATTTCGCCCTGCATCACTTCCGACAGGCCGTGGATACGCACGATACCGTCGGTCACGGAGATCACGGTGCCCTGGTTGCGAACGTCTGCGCTCGCTTCAAGGCCCTGGATCCGGCTCTTGATCAGCTCGCTGATCTCAGAGGGATTGAGTTGCATTATTCGCTCCTGATAGTCAATTCTGTTGCGTGCCAGCCGTCACAACCACGTGAGGGCTTCAGGCCGTCAGAGCCGTCTGCATGCTGGCGAGCCGCGCGCGGACCGAGGTATCGAGCACTTCGTCGCCAACCGTCACGCGAACGCCGCCGATCAACGACGAGTCCACCTGGACCGTCGGCTTCAGCTTGCGCTTGAATTTGCGTTCGAGGCTTGCGACGAGGTCGTTCAGCTGCGCACCTTCGAGGGGGAATGCGCTGACGATCAGCGCATCGGCCGCACCTTCGCGGGCGTTCTTCAACTCTTCGAACTGCGTGGCGATTTCCGGCAAGAGCGGCAGACGATGATTGTCGACCAGCATCTGAACCAGATTCTTCGCCTGCGGGTTGTCCTTGAGCGGCGATTTCACCGCGGCCAGCAGCAGTTCGCTGATCTGGGTACGGCTGACTTTCGGGCTCGAGGCAATCGACAGCACTTCGGGCAGACGCGCAACCTGTGCCAGCTCCTGCACGAGCGTGGACCAGGCGGCGGTGTCACCTGCTTCGGCCACGCCAAACAGCGCTTCTGCGTACGGACGGGCGATGGTTGCAAGTTCGGCCATGATCAGAGCTCGGCTTTGAGTTGATTCAGCAGGTCGGCGTGAGCCGCCTGGTCGACTTCGCGCTTCAGGATCTGTTCGGCACCCTTCACGGCCAGCGCGGCGACTTCGCCACGCAGCGTTTCACGCGCCTTCACGACCTGCTGATCAGCGTCGGCTTTCGCCTGAGCGATGATGCGCGCAGCTTCGGCTTGCGCCTGTGCCTTGATTTCGTCGGCGACCGCGACTGCACGCTTTTCGGCGTCAGCAATACGTTGCTGGCCGTCGTTGCGTGCCTGAGCGAGTTCCTGGTCGACGCGCTTGTGCGCGGCTTCGAGTTCCAACTTGCCCTTTTCAGCGGCCGAGAGGCCGTCGGCGATCTTTTTCGAGCGCTCGTCGAGGGCGTTGATCAACGGCGGCCACACGAACTTCATCGTGAACCACGCGAGGATCAGGAACACGACCATTTGCGCAAACAGGGTTGCGTTGAGATTCACGGTGTTTCCTTAAACGTTGCTTGGTCGGAGGAGGAAACGGCAAGGCGCTCATCGATTCATTGCTCGATCAGCGCCTTAGTGCCCGTTCCGCTTCGCGCCTTATCAGTTATAGATCAGGCGCACACTTCCGAGGAACCTCAGCCTGCCAGCTTCGACAGCAGCGGGTTCGCAAACGCAAACAGCATTGCCACACCAACGCCAATCAGGAACGCCGCATCGATCAGACCAGCCAGCAGGAACATCTTGGTTTGCAGCGGGTTCATCAGTTCCGGCTGGCGAGCGCATGCTTCGATGTACTTGCCGCCCATCAGACCGATACCGATACAGGCGCCGATAGCACCCAGGCCGATGATGATGCCGATACCGATGGCGGTCAGACCCTGGATGTTGGCGATGAAAGCTTGCATGATCACTCCTTGTGAAAAGTCTTTTTGGAACTGGGATTTAAAAAACTACGATACTTGAAACTCTGATTCTTTCTTACGACGCCACGTTAGTGGGAGTCGTGTGCCTGGCCGATGTACACCAGCGTCAGCATCATGAAAATGAACGCCTGCAGCAGAACGATCAGGATGTGGAAGACCGCCCACACGCTGCCCGCGATCACGTGGCCGATGAAGCCAAGCACCGTCGTGTCCGCGCCGAAGCTCCAGATGCTGCCGAGCAGGGCAATCAGCAGGAACAACAGCTCGCCCGCGTACATGTTGCCGAACAGCCGCATGCCGAGGGAAACCGTCTTCGCGACGAACTCGATGATGTTCAGTGCAAGGTTCGGGATCCACAGCAGCGGATGCGCGCCGAACGGAGCGGACAGCAGCTCATGCACGAAGCCGCCTGCGCCCTTGATCTTGAAGTTGTAGTAAATCATCAGCGCGAACACGCCGAGCGCGATGCCGAGCGTGCCGTTCAGGTCGGCAGTCGGAACGATGCGGTGGTGCGGGATGACTTCCGACAGACCGAGCCAGCCGATCACGCGGCCCGGCAGGTCGACGGGGAGAAAGTCGAGCGAGTTCATCAGCGCGACCCAGACGAATACCGTCAGCGCGAGCGGCGCGATGAACGTGCGGTTGCCGTGGATCATCGACTTCGATTGATCCTCGACCATCTCGACCAGCATTTCGATTGCGCACTGGAAACGGCCCGGCACGCCGGACGTCGCCTTACGCGCAGCGAGACGCAAGATGAGGATGGTGACAAGACCGCATACGATCGACCAGAAAAGCGTATCGAGATTCCAGACGTGGATGTCGAAAATCGACGTCTGATGAGCGGTGGAAAAATTCTGCAAGTGGTGCGCAATGTACTCGGACGGATCCAGAGCGCGCGTTCCTTCGCTAGCTGCCATATCGTTAATGCCACCCAAATTGTCGAAAATCTTTCCGGGCCGCTCCCGCCGCAATACTCTATTGCGGGAACACGCCAGCGCGGGACTTTGTCGAACCCGCGCGCCTCGTGGCTGACGCCGCGTCGTTCACGCCTCGCATCAGCCTAATGTCTCGTTTGCTTCATCGCCAGGCGAGCGCGATCCAGTACGTCTTGAGAGCGATGAGATAGGTCACGAGCAGCGGAATCCACCGTACGTCGTGATACCAGAAGGCGATGGCAATAAACATCGCGATCGTTGTCCCCATCTTGAGCGCTTCACCGATCATCCAGCTCATCGCTGTCTGGGCGCCGCTCAACTTCTTAAGACGTGCCGCGAACAATGCGCTCGGCACCCAGCAAATCGCTCCTCCCAGGAAGGCTGACAGCGCAGCAGCGCCCGGCGGCGTGTAGAACAGCCACCACAACAGCGTCGCACCCAGGGACAAAACCATTTGCGCAATCACGACCTTGAACGGCGTAACGCGCGATGGACGACTCACGTTCGGGCCGAACAGTTTTTCGGCCTCGGCCCGCGTGAGCGGAACGATATTGTTATCTTGCTGCTCGGCATCCCATGCCTCGTCATGCACGGCGCGCTGACCACCAGTCGCTTGCGGGCCACTGCGCCCGTCGCGGTGTTCGTCGTGCCGTTGTTGCGGCGTTTGGTTCGACGCTTTGACCGCCATCGCAGTGTTCCGCAGAGTCCTGTTCAGTCCGCGAGCTTTCGCACCGCTTACGGGATTGCCTAGCAAATAAATCCGGGCGATTGTAAGCGATAGTTGCAGGCAATTCAAGACTTTAGCCCGACCAATAACCCGCATGAAACGGTGCTTCACGATACGGGAAAACTCCGATTTTCATGCTGTCGGACTGCAAATGTAAGGACGTCGCGGGAGACCGGGAAATCCGGGCCGGACTGTGCTAGGGCATCACGTTCCAATGCGTGTTTTTGCCACACGCAGGAGTGTCAAAAATGCAACAGAAGCCAGCCGCCGATTGCGCCGCCGACGACCCAGAACGGGATCGAAAAGAGATGAAACTGCGCCCACATTCCGCGCTGTCCTGAAAGCCTCATTGCAATCAGATTCGCCAGCGAACCGATCGCGAATCCGAAGCCGCCGACGCTGACGCCGAACGCAAGCGCGCGCCAATCCTTCGAAAACTCGGCCAGCATGATCGCTGCGGGAACGTTGCTGATGAACTGGGACAGCACGGCGCCCGCCGCGTAGGCGCGCAACGGCGTCGCGAGATGCAGTTGCCCGACGGCGTTGTGTACCCACGGCAGCGCTGCGACGCTTCTCAACACAATGAACATGAACACGAAGATCAGCAGCAAAAGCCAGTCGATCTTCAGGACGATTCGCGGGCGCCAGAAGATAAATCCGACGCCGACGCCAATCAGTCCGATGCCCGCCCGATGAGAATCGGCGAGCAGCACGAATGCCGCAAACAAAACAACCGCAACGCCAAGCAACGGACGATCGACGGGATGCGGTTCCGTGTCTTTCGACAGATCCAGCGCGGTCCGCTTGAACGATACCGTGGCCAACGCGTACAGCATCACCATCAGCGCCAGACACAAGGGCGCGAGCGTGAACACGAACCCGCCGAATGAGACGCCGCTCGTTTGCCAGAGAAACAGATTCTGCGGATTGCCCAAAGGCGTGAGGATCGAGCCTGCGTTGACCGCTATCGCGATGAAAATGACGAGCCGCTTGAGCGGTAGCGGCGCCAACTCGTTCAGCGACAACGTAAGCGGCACGACGACGAACAACGCGACATCGTTGGTCAGCAACGTCGACAGCGCGGCCGCGAGCGTGATCAACAGATACGCCAGCGCTCGCTGCGACCGGATGTGATGGACGACGCGATGCGCGAGCCACATCAGGAATCCTGAATATTCGACGGCCTTCGTCAAGATCAGGAGGCCGGCAAGCGTCATCACCGTCTGCCAGTCGACCAGCGCGGGCAACGATCCCCACGGATGCGGATGAAAAACCTGCAACACGATCAATGCAACGACGAGCACGGTAAGCACCGGCTCCTTCGTTGCATAGTGGAAGATCGTGCTTAGCAGGTTGCGATGTGGTTTTAGCGCTTGCTCGGCAGCGGGCATCGGGGAAGGTTCTTATGCGGCGGCTGCGTTGCCCCGCAGCCGAACGAGAATGCCTTCCAGTGCATCGAGGTCGCCGAAATCGACGAGCACCTGCCCTCGCCCACGGCGTCCGAGCTTGATCTTCACCGTGGCGGCGAGCAGATCCGACAATTCCTCTTCGAGCCGTCGCGTGTCGCGGCCGCCGTCGTTGTTCGCTTTCGCCTTTACAGTAGGTACAGCCTTCGTCGTCGCCGTGACCAGCTTTTCGGTTTCACGCACAGACATGCGCTTGTTGACGACCTGGTTCGCGAGCGTAATCTGCGTGGCCCCGTCCACGGCAAGCAGTGCGCGTGCGTGGCCCATGTCGAGATCGCCGGCGAGCAGCATCGTTTGCACGGGAGACGCCAGGTTCAACAGACGCAGCAGATTCGATACCGCGCTGCGCGAGCGCCCCACCGACTCGGCCGCCTGCTCATGCGTGAAGCTGAACTCATCGAGCAGCCGCTGGATGCCCTGCGCCTCTTCCAGCGGGTTCAGGTCCTCGCGCTGGATATTCTCGATGAGTGCCATCGCGGCGGCAGCCTGATCGGGCACGTCGCGCACCAGGACAGGCACTTCTTCGAGACCAGCGAGGCGCGCAGCGCGAAAACGCCGCTCACCCGCGATGATTTCGAACTTCTCCGGAGAAACGGGCCGCACCAGAATCGGCTGCATCAGACCCTGTGCGCGAATGCTGGCCGCCAGTTCCTGCAGTGCCCCCTCGTCCATGCGCGTGCGCGGCTGATACTTGCCCGCCTGCATCTTGTCGAGCGGCAACGTGTGAGGTGCGCCGTTGATCTTCACCGCTTCGGTGATATCCGCGCTTCCGCCGAGCAGCGCTTCCAGCCCCCTGCCCAACCCCTTCTTCCGTGCTACTGCGTTCATCGTGGTTCCTCGATCCGCTTTGGATGATTGACGCTGCGTCATAGCAGGCGCACCCGCTCGATCATTTCCGCGCCGAACTGCACATAAGCCTGCGCGCCGCGCGATGCGCGGTCGAACACGACACCCGGCAGGCCGTAACTCGGCGCCTCGGCGAGTCGCACGTTCCGCGGAATGACGACGTCGAACACCTTGTCTCCAAAGTGCTCTTTCAGTTGTTCCGATACCTGCTGTTGCAGCGTGATGCGTGGATCGAACATCACACGCAACAAGCCGATCACCTTCAGGTCTCGGTTCAGGTTCGCATGCACCTGCTTGATCGTATTGATGAGGTCCGACAGGCCCTCGAGCGCGAAGTATTCGCATTGCATCGGGATAACGACGCCATGCGCGGCGCAGAGTCCGTTCAGCGTCAGCAGCGACAGTGCGGGAGGACAGTCGATCAGCACGAAGTCGTAGTCCGATACGACGTGCGCAATCGCCTCCTTGAGCTGACGCTCGCGATTCTCCATGCCCACGAGTTCGACTTCGGCCCCTGCCAGTTCACGGTTCGCCGGCACGACATCATACGAGACGGCTTCGGACTTCACTCGCGCGTCGACCAACGACACGCCGTCGACCAGCACTTCGTAAACCGTGTTCTCGCAAGCGGCTTTGTCGACGCCGCTACCCATGGTGGCGTTACCTTGCGGATCGAGATCGATGAGCAGGACCCGCTGTCCCTGCGATGCGAGGCTCGCGGCGAGATTGACCGCGGTCGTCGTTTTGCCGACTCCACCCTTCTGGTTCGCAACGCAGAAGATTTTTGCCATCTGTTAGGTGTCCCTTTGCAGCCTGTTTAATGAAATTTCGATCTGAAATTCAGCCTACCGTGACTTCGATCAGATGCCGCTCGGCATCCAGCGCAGGCACTTTGAGACGAATCACTTGCTTCACGTGGGCGCCTTCAGGCAGGCGCTCGATTTCCCCATCCGGTCGAACGCCCTTCATTGCCCAGATCGCGCCGTCGTCCGCAACGAGGTGACGGGCCAGTGTAACGAAATCCGCCAGCTCTGCGAATGCGCGCGAGACAATTACATCGAACTTTCCTGGAACCTCGGTGCCCGGCCGCAGATTTTCGACGCGCCCCGTGACAACCGACAGATTTCCCAAGCCCAGTTCCGCCTTAGCTTGTGACTGGAACGCGGACTTTTTCTGAACGATGTCATTGACGGTGATCGTCCAGTCGGGAAACACGATCGCGAGGACGACGCCCGGCAGTCCGCCTCCCGAGCCGACGTCCAGCAGCGTCGCCGGTCCAAGCGTAGCCAGATGCGGAACGATCGAAAGAGAATCCAAGATGTGCTGGATCAGCATTTGGCGCGGATCGCGGATCGCCGTCAGGTTGTAGACGGCATTCCACTTGGCCAGCAACGCAACGTAGTCGAGCAGTTTGCCCTTTTGCTCCGCGCTCAGCTCGATGTCCAGTTCGCGCAGGCCCTCATCCAGCAGAGCGGCGAGCGCCTCGCGCCCCGCTGTCGTGTCGATACGTGCCGTCATTGAGCCACCGGCGAGTTGTCGGTGCCAGCGCTAGCGGGTTTCTGCGCGCGCCGACCGAGGCCGCGCTTCAGGTGAACCATCAGTAGCGAGATCGCAGCCGGTGTGATGCCGGAAATGCGCGACGCCTGGCCAATCGTTTCCGGGCGGAACTGCGTCAGCTTCTGACGTGCCTCGAACGACAGCCCTCGAACCTCTGAGTAATCGAGGTTTTCGGGCAACTTCGTGTTCTCGTGCGCTTCGTTTCGCTCGATCTCGCCAGCTTGCCGCTCGATATAACCCTGATATTTGACGCCGATCTCGATCTGTTCCTTGATTTGCGCGAGCAGCACTTCGTCATCGGCCAGTACCTCGGCCGGGCCACAGGCGCCTTCGCGCAAAGCGCAGACGCCGTCGTACGAAACACCGGGACGCCGCAGCAGATCGGCGAGACTGTACTCATGGTCGATCGACTTGCCGAGCAAGGCGGTCGCTTCCTCAGACGAAAGCGTCTTCGGATTGACCCATGTGGTGCGCAGCCGCTCTGTTTCACGTGAAACAGCGTCGCGTTTACGGCTGAATGCATCCCAGCGCTCGTCGTCCACAACGCCGAGTTCACGTCCGATCTCCGTCAGACGCATGTCGGCGTTGTCTTCGCGCAGGCTCAAGCGATACTCCGCGCGGCTCGTGAACATCCGATAAGGCTCGGACACGCCACGCGTGACCAGATCGTCCACCAGCACGCCCAGATAAGCCTGATCACGGCGCGGACACCACGCTTCCTTGCCCTGCACATATAGACCAGCGTTGATCCCGGCCAGCAGCCCTTGCGCCGCCGCCTCTTCGTAGCCGGTCGTACCGTTGATCTGACCGGCAAAGAACAGACCGTTGATCACCTTCGTTTCCAGCGACGCCTTCAGCCCACGCGGATCGAAGTAGTCGTATTCGATCGCATAGCCCGGACGCAGGATATGCGCGTGCTCCAGGCCCACCATCGACCGGACCAACTCGAGCTGGACGTCGAACGGCAGGCTCGTGGAGATTCCGTTCGGATAGAACTCGTTCGTGGTCAAGCCTTCCGGCTCGAGAAAGATCTGATGCGACTCTTTCGACGCAAAACGGTGAATCTTGTCCTCGATTGACGGGCAATATCGCGGCCCAACGCCTTCGATGACGCCCGTGTACATCGGCGAACGGTCCAGACCGCTACGGATGATGTCGTGAGTTTGGGAGTTGGTATGCGTAACCCAGCACGGCACCTGACGCGGATGCTGCTCGACGCGTCCAAGGAACGAGAACACTGGGACCGGATCGAGGTCACCCGGCTGCTCTTCCAGCTTCGAGAAATCGATCGTACGACCGTCGATACGCGGCGGTGTGCCCGTCTTCAACCGCCCCTGCGGCAGCTTCAGCTCCTTGAGCCGTGCCGACAGCGACACCGCAGCCGGGTCCCCTGCTCGCCCGCCCGTGTAGTTGTTGAGGCCGACGTGGATCTTCCCATCGAGGAACGTACCAGCCGTCAAAACCACCGCACGCGAGCGAAAACGAACTCCAACCTGCGTCACGGCGCCGACAACGCGGTCGCCTTCGACCATCAAATCGTCGACAGATTGCTGAAACAGCCAAAGATTCGGCTGATTCTCGAGGCGATGGCGGATCGCCGCCTTGTAGAGAATGCGGTCAGCCTGTGCGCGCGTCGCCCGAACGGCGGGCCCCTTCGACGAGTTGAGAATGCGGAATTGAATCCCGCCTTCGTCGGTAGCAGCCGCCATTGCGCCGCCGAGTGCGTCGACTTCCTTGACCAGATGGCCTTTGCCAATGCCGCCAATCGACGGATTGCAGCTCATCTGACCGAGGGTTTCGATGTTGTGCGTCAGCAAAAGCGTCTTGTTGCCCATGCGCGCGGACGCCAAAGCGGCTTCCGTGCCGGCATGACCGCCGCCAACGACGATTACGTCAAACTCTGTGGGATAAAGCATCGCGGATCTCACGCGGGATCCAGCGTGAGCCTAAAAGAAAGTATGGGCGAAATTATAGCGGGTTCGCTTTTGGCCCGAATTCCGTCCAGACGGTATAGGACGAAAAAACGGCGTGTTTCACGTGAAACACGCCGCTCATTTGACAGCCAATTCGCCAAAAAATCCTTTGGCTACGCGACTTTCTTCGTCAGGCCCAGATATGTCTCGATGACACGTGGATTCTGCGCCAACTCATTCGCCTCTCCTTCCAGCGCCAGCTCTCCTGTTTCGAGAACATATCCATAGTCAGAGATCTGCAGCGCAGCGCGGGCATTCTGCTCGATCAGCAGCGTGGCAACACCCGTCTGACGCAGTGCGCTGATGATATGAAAAATCTCTTTCACGATCAGGGGCGCCAAGCCCAAGCTCGGCTCATCGAGCATGAGCAGATCCGGCTTGCCCATCAGCGCGCGTCCAACCGCCAGCATTTGCCGCTCGCCGCCCGACAACGTACCAGCAGCTTGCTTGCGACGCTCCTTCAACCGCGGAAAAAGCTGGAACACGGGCTCAAGTTGGTCGAGATAATTCCGCTCGCCAGCGCGCTTGCGACGATATGCGCCCAGCACCAGGTTGTCCTCGACCGTCATCGCGGCAAACAGCTCGCGCTTCTCCGGCACAAAACACATGCCGCGCGCCACGCGCTTCTCGATGGGAACGTGGCTCACGTCCTCATCCCGGTACATAATCGCGCCCTTTGCATGTCCCGTCACCGGCAACGCGCCCATGATCGCGTTCAGCAGCGTCGACTTACCCGCGCCGTTCGGACCGATCACCGAGACGATCTGGCCGGGGCCGACGGCGATTTTCGCGCCATGCAGCGCTTCGACCTTTCCATATCGCACGGAAAGACTGTTCACTTCGAGAATCGGTGCAGCCGTTGTCTGATTCACCATCACTCCACCCCGCCCAGATAAGCTTCCAGCACGGCCGGATCGTTCTGCACGTCTTGCGGCAAGCCTTCCGCGATACGCGTCCCAAACTCCATGACTACCAGTCGATCCGTCAGGTTCATCACGAAATCCATATCGTGTTCGACCAGCAGCACGCTCATACCTTCCTCGCGAAGCTTGCGCAGCAGCGTCGCCAGTTGCTGCTTTTCCTGATAACGCAGGCCGGCTGCCGGCTCATCGAGCAGCAGAAGCGTCGGATCGCAGCACAGCGCCCGCGCAATCTCCAGAATCCGCTGCTTGCCCAGTGCGAGGCTGCCCGCTTCGTCGTACATATGCTCTTCGAGGCCCACGCGCCGGATCTGACGCGCCGCTTCCGCCATCAGACGTGCCTCCTCGGCCGCGTTCAGGCGCGCCACGCTGCCCCACACGCCCGCATGCCCGCGCAGATGCGCACCGATCGCGACGTTCTCCAGCACAGTCATGCCCGGCAGCAGTTTGACGTGCTGGAACGTGCGCCCAATGCCGCGTTTGACGATTTCACGTGAATTGAGCGCATCGATACGCTCGCCCTGAAACGAAATCGAGCCGCTCGTCGGCTGCAGGACGCCCGTGACCAGATTGAACGTCGTCGACTTGCCTGCGCCGTTCGGCCCGATCAAGCCGATGATCTGCCCCGCCTTCACTTCGAAGCTGACATCGTTGACCGCCACCAGACCGCCGAACTGCTTGCGCGCCTTGTCCACCACGAGCAGCGTTTCGCCCGCAGTCGGCTTGCTGCGCTGCGGCAAAGCATCCGCATGATCCGGCACGTGCGCGCGCGGGCCGCGCGGGAACATGCGCGCGACGAACGGCCACACGCCTTGGCGTGCGTACTGCAAAAGCAGCACCATCAAGACGCCAAAAACGATGATCTCGAAGTTGCCGTTTTCGCCGAGCAGTTTCGGCAGCAGTGTCTGCAGATAGTCCTGCAGAATCGTCAGGATCGCCGCACCGAGCACCGCGCCCCACACATGCGCGACACCGCCTACCACGGCCATGAACAGAAACTCGATGCCGTGATTGAGGCCGAACGGCGTCGGATTCACCGCACGCTGTAAATGCGCGTACAGAAAACCCGAAATCGCCGCCAGCACCGCCGCGTAGACGAAGATCACGACGCGCATCCAAGCCGTATTCACGCCCATTGCCTCCGCCATCAAGCCGCCGCCGCGCAGCGCGCGAATCGCCCGCCCCGGCCGGCTATTAAGCAGATTCTGAACAGACACCACGGCGCCGAGCACGACGATCCAAATCAGGTAATAGATATGGCGGCCCGATTCCAGATTGATGCCGAGCACGTTCAGCACCGGAATCCCGTTGATCCCGTCGTACTTGCCGAGCATCTCCATATTGCCGAACAGGAAGAACAGCGCGAGCCCCCACGCGATCGTTCCGAGCGGCAGGAAGTGGCCCGACAGCCGCATCGTGACGGCGCCGAGCAGCAGCGCGATCAGCGCCGTCAGCACTACGCCGACGATCAGCGCGAGCCACGGCGATACGCCGAACTGCGTCGTCAGATACGCCGTCGCATACGCGCCGACGCCGACGAACGCCGCCTGCCCAAAGCTCGTCATTCCGCCGATGCCTGTCAGCAGCACAAGGCCGATCGCCACGATCGAATACAGCCCGATGTAGTTGAGCAGCGTCACCCAGTACTCGGGCACGCGGATCGGCTGCGGCAGCACGGGCAGCGCGAACATGACGACGAGGAACAACCAGAAGAACCTGTTTTGCATGATGCGTTTCATCGCGTCACTCCTCCTCTTCTTCCGCGTGCGGGCTGGCGAGACTCCGCCAGAGCAGCACGGGGATGATCAGCGTGAACACGATCACTTCCTTGTAGGAACTGGCCCAGAACGACGAATACGACTCCAGCAAGCCAACGAGTATCGAACCCGCAAAAGCCAGCGGATAACTGACCAGCCCGCCGATAATCGCCCCGACAAAGCCCTTTAGACCGATCAGGAAGCCCGAGTCGTAGTAGATGGTCGTGAGCGGCGCGACGAGGATCCCGCACAGCACGCCGAGACCGGCCGCGAGCGTGAACGCGAGCCGTCCCGCCTGTGTCGTGCCAATGCCGACCAGCTGCGCGCCGAGCCGGTTCACCGACGTCGCGCGCAACGCCTTGCCCGAAATCGAGCGATCGAAATACACGTACAACACACCGATCAGCACCACAGCGACACCAATCACCCACACGCTCTGCCCCGAAATCGACATGCTGCCGACGTTGAACGTGGAGTCCGTGAACGCGTTGGTCCGCGAGCCTTCCGCGCCGAACATCACGAGCCCGAGGCCGACCATCGCGAAGTGTACGGCGACGGATACGATCAGCAGCAACAGCGTCGTCCCTTCGGCAACCGGCTCGTAGGCGAGGCGATAGACGAACGGCCCCATCGGCACCACGATCAGCAGCGTCAGCGCGATCTGCGCCAGCATCGGCAGCGGCTGCATGAATACGCCGCGCGTGACCGCGTAGACGGCGACGGGAAACAGCAGATACTTGCCGACCAGCATCACGAGCGTGCGCGCCGCATGACGCCGCCGCTCTGGATGCCGCGCCATGCCGGTCACCTCGACGACGAAGCACGCGAGCCCCATCGCCATCAGCAGCCAGCACGTCGCTGGAAACTTCTGTGTCTGCAGTGCGGCGAGCGTCAGCGCGCCGTACGACACGAACTCCCCTTGCGGGATGAAAATGGCGCGCGTCACGGAGAACACCAGCACCAACGCGAGCGCGAGCAATGCGTAGATCGCGCCGGTCGTGATGCCATCCTGCGCGAGGATCGCCGCAATTGATAGATCCATACTTCCTCGTCCTGGAACGTCGAAATCGAAACTAAGAAACAATGAGAGCGGGCTGAACAACTACCCGCCACGAAGCGAAGCTCAAACACATAAAACAACTGCCGCGCCTGAGATACAGCGCGGCAGAGCTTGCCATTGTTATCGATCAGAAATTGCTGCGTGGCTTAAGCGCATTCGCATGCGCTGGCCCCCACGCCCTTGCGCGAGAGGCGCGTACCGTCTTAGTCGTTCTGGAGTTTCCACTTGCCATCAGAGATCTCGACGATCACGCGTGCGCGCTTGTCGAGACCGTTGTGGTCGGTGGGCGTCGTGTTCATGATGCCGTGCGAGAGTGGCAAGTCCTTGACGTTCTCGAGCGCTTCACGCAACGCGACGCGGAACGCTTCCGTGCCCGGTTGGCCCTTCTTCAGCGCCTCGGGAATCGCACGCTGGAGCATCTGGCCGGCGTCCCACGCGTGACCGCCGAAGGTCGCCACCGTGCCCACGCCATAGGCCTTCTCGTACGCGTTCTTGTACGCGAGCGACGACTTCTTCACCGGGTTCGAATCGGGCAACTGATCGGCGACGAGAATCGGGCCTGCGGGCAGCAATTCGCCTTCGCAGTCCTTGCCGCACACGCGCAGGAAGTCGTTGTTCGCGACGCCGTGCGTCTGATAGATCTTGCCCTTGTAGCCGCGCTCCTTGAGTGCCTTCGCAGGCAGCGCGGACGGCGTGCCCGCGCCGGCGATCAGCACCGCATCCGCATTCGATGCAGCGAGCTTCAGCACCTGCCCCGTCACCGATGCATCGGTGCGGTTATAGCGCTCGTTCGCGACGATCTTCAGATGATGCGCTTCCGCCGCCTTGCTGAACACGTTGTACCAGTTCTCGCCATAGGCATCCGCGAAGCCGATGAACGCGACCGTCTTCACGCCGTGCTTCTCCATGTACTCGGCGATCGCATCGGCCATCAGGCCGTCGTTCTGCGGCGTCTTGAATGCCCACGCACGCTTCGCGTCCATCGGAGAAATGATGGCCGCCGATGCCGCGAGTGAGATCACCGGCGTCTTGCCTTCGGAAACGGGATCGAGCATCGCGAGCGAATTCGGCGTGACCGTCGAACCGATGATCGCATCGACGTGATCTTCGTCGATCAGCTTGCGCGTGTTCTGCACGGCGCGGCTCGTATCCGATGCGTCGTCGAGCACGATGTATTGCACGCTCTTGCCCGCGATTTCCTTAGGCAGCAGCGCGATCGTGTTTTTCTCAGGGATGCCGAGCGATGCGGCCGGTCCCGTCGTAGACAGCGTGACCCCAATCTTCACCTGCGCCATCGCCGCACTTGCTCCGCACACGAGCGCCATCGCGATCGCGGTACGGACCCATTGTTTTGTCGTTTTCATTGCTTGTCTCCAAACGCTTTAAATGCGTGTCGTAATCCAGTAAGAACCGGGTAACTGAATCTAGTTATCGGGTATAAGCCTGCCAAGCATGGTTTTCCCTGCTCGTTGCAATTGCGTCAAACCTCAAACGCAGGCTCTACCGCTTTAGTCGCCTCCCCTCGCCGCTGCACTGCTTTTTAATTCAGATATCTCGCGTGCAATAAAAAAGACGCGTCAACTGCTCGCGTCTTTTTTGTGAATTCGAGTTCGTTAATTCGCCTCGTTTAATCGGAAGCAAGCTTCCATTTGCCGTCGACGATTTGCACCATCACACGCGCACGCTGATCGAGACCCGCGTGATCGTTCACGCTCATGTTGAAGATGCCATGCGAGCCGGGCAGATCTTTCGTGTCTTCGAGCGCGACGCGCAATGCTTCGCGGAATTGCGGCGTACCAGGCTGGCCCTTCTTCAACGCGATAGGAATTGCATGCTGCAGAAGCAGGCCCGCGTCCCACGCGTGACCGCCGAACGTCGAGATCGAGCCCGCCCCATTCGCGCCTTCATACGCACGCTTGTACGCGAGCGAAGCCTTCTTCACAGGATTCGAATCGGGCAATTGATCGGCGACGAGCAGCGGACCAGCGGGCAGATATGTGCCTTCGCAATCCTTGCCGCACACGCGCAGGAAGTCGTTATTCGCGACGCCGTGCGTCTGATAGTACTTGCCCTTGAAGCCGCGCTCACGCAGCGTCTTTTCGGGCAATGCGGCCGGCGTGCCCGCGCCGGCGATCAGCACGGCATCCGGGTTCTGCGACATCATCTTGAGCACCTGACCCGTCACGGACGCATCGTTGCGGGCAAAACGTTCATTCGCGACGACCTTGATCTTCTTCAGATCTGCCGCCTTGCTGAATTCCTTGAACCAGCTCTCGCCGTATGCATCCGAGAAGCCGATGAACGCCACCGACTTCACGCCGTGATTCGACATGTGTTGCGCAATCGCCGTCGCCATCAGAATGTCGTTCTGCGGCGTCTTGAAGACCCACGAGCGCTTCGCATCCATCGGCTCGACGATCGACGCCGCCGCGGCCATCGAGATCATCGGCGTTTGCGTTTCGTTGGCGATGTCGATCATGGCCAGCGAGTTCGGCACGACAGTCGAGCCGATCAACGCGTCGACGTGATCTTCGCTGGTGAGCTTGCGTGCGTTCTTGACGGCTTGCGTCGAGTCGGTTGCATCGTCGAGCACGATGTAGTCGATTTTCTGGCCCGCGATTTCCTTCGGCAGAAGCGCGCTGGTGTTCTTCTCCGGGATGCCGAGCGAGGCCGCGGGCCCCGTCGCCGATACCGTCATGCCGATTTTCACGTCCGCGAATGCCGCGCCGCTATATGTTGCGCACACGCCTGCCGCGACGAGTGCCGCGCTGATCCACCGCAATGCCGACTTCATTCCGCTCCTCTACGCCCCGATGTTCGAATGGATTCGAATGTCCCAAAGGCCGACCCGATGGTCGGCGAATGGCGAGTGTAGCGGACGCATAGCGCAAGCGGCAAGCGGTTTGAAGGCTTTGAATCTTTGGGGAAAAATGCCGGGTGCAGCGAGAGAGAAAACGCCAGATTTACAATGCCGCGCGACGCAGGAAGGTGCGCTGAAGAAGATGAGTTCTGAACGGAAAAAGTAAAAAGCGCTGTTGGATTTCGTCCAACAGCGCTTTTGTATGGGCACTTATGCGCCTCATGTCTCCTCGTTCTCCACCTGCAAAATTCGGTGCATCAGAACTGTGTGAAGATTAAACGGGGGACGCTTCACGAGCAACTAGCATTTACCCTAGTGGTGCAGCGCCGCACAAAAATGGGGCGCATTCTTGTAGTTTCGCTCCATGTTCGCGTCATTTCGCAGCGGCTAGCCGTTATTTCGGATCGCAAACTAATTTCCTGGCCCACTCAGGCGCGTAACGGTTTGACCCGCTGCACGATCTCGCCGACGATACCGCGCCGGAACGCCAGCACGCACGCGATGAAAATCAGGCCCGTGACGATCGTCGCCGACTCGCCAAGTGATCGGAACCACTCAACACCCGTCACCGACGCCAGCCCGCTGCCGATATCGCCAAGCCGGTCTTCCAGCGCAACGATCAACGCGGCGCCGAGCAACGGCCCGAACAGCGTGCCCATGCCGCCCACCAGCGTCATCAGCACGACGAGGCCCGACATCGTCCAGTAGGCATCGCCGAGCGTTTCGAAGCCCAGCACGACCACCTTCAGCGAGCCGGCCAGACCCGCAAGCCCCGCCGACAGAATGAACGCCAGCAGCTTGAAGCGGTTCGTATCATAGCCAAGCGAGATCGCGCGGGGCTCGTTCTCCTTGATCGCGATCAGCACCTGCCCGAACGGTGAATGCACGATACGCACGATCAGCAGGAACGCAAGCACCATCACGGCCAGCACGACGAAGTACAACGTCAGGTCTGAAGACAGGCTCAACGCGCCAAACAGCTTGCCGCGCGGCACACCTTGCAGGCCATCTTCGCCATGCGTAAACGGCGCCTGCAGGAACACGAAGTAGACCATCTGCGCGAGCGCGAGCGTCACCATCGCGAAGTAGATGCCCTGCCGGCGAATCGCGAACATACCGACGACAAAGCCCAGCAGCGTCGCCGCCACCACGCCTCCTAGCACGCCTAGTTCGGGCGACACGCCGAGCGTCTGGATCGCGTAACCGGTGACATAGCCGGCCGATGCGAGAAACATCGCGTGTCCGAACGACAGCAGACCCGTATAACCGATCAGCAGATTGAACGCGGCCGCGAACAGCGCAAAGCACAACACCTTCATCACGAACACGGGATACGCGCCGACAAACGGCGCAACGATGAGCGCGATCAGCAGCAGAACGTAGAGCGCTTTTCTCTGCATCATTTTTCCTTGCCGAAGAGACCTGCCGGACGCACGAGCAACACGAGCGCCATGATCACAAAGACCACGGTCGCCGACGCTTCCGGGTAGAACACGCGCGTGAACCCTTCGATCACACCCAGCAAAAGGCCCGTGAGAATCGAACCCATGATCGAGCCCATGCCGCCGATCACCACGACCGCGAACACCGTGATGATCATCGACTGGCCCATCAGCGGCGAGACCTGGATCACAGGCGCCGCAAGCACGCCGGCAAATGCGGCCAGCGCGACGCCGAAGCCATATGTGAGCGTGACCATCATCGGTACGTTCACGCCGAATGCCTCGACGAGCTTCGGGTTCTCCGTGCCCGCGCGCAGATACGCGCCAAGACGCGTCTTCTCGATCACGAACCACGTCGCGAAGCACACGATCAGCGACGCGACGACCACCCACGCGCGATAGTTCGGCAGGAACATGAAGCCGAGATTGGTTGCGCCCGCAAGCGCTGACGGCACGTCGTACGGCTGCCCCGACGAACCGTAGATCGAATGGAACACGCCTTCGACGACGAGCGTGAGCCCGAACGTGAGCAACAGGCCGTAAAGGTGGTCGAGCTTGTACAGCCAGCGCAGCATCGAGCGTTCAATCACGATGCCGAACAGCCCCACGAGCACGGGCGCGAGCACGAGCATCACCCAGTACGGCAGACTGAAATACGACATGCCCATCCACGTGAGCATCGCACCCAACATGAACAACGCGCCATGCGCGAAGTTGATCACGTTGAGCAGACCGAAGATCACAGCCAGCCCCAGACTCAGGATCGCGTAGAACGAGCCGTTCACGAGACCGAGCAGCAACTGGCTGAGCATCGCCGGTAGCGGAATGCCAAAGATTTCCATTGAATCCGCCGTCAGAATAGTATCGACGCAGTTCACTCACGAGACACAACGGGCGGCGCTGCGCCGCCCGTTACATCCCGCTGCGAACCGCTTACTTCCAGAGCGCGCAGCGCGATTCCGCTTTCGTTCCGAATGCCTGATCGCCGGGAATCGTCGCGGTGATCTTGTAGTAGTCCCACGGCTCTTTCGATTCCGACGGCTTCTTCACTTCCATCAGGTACATGTCGTGGATCATGCTGCCGTCCTGACGGATGTAGCCCTTCGCGTAGAAATCGTCGATCTTCGTCTTGTGCAGTTGATCCATCACCTTGTCGCTGTCGGTCGTGCCAGCTGCCTGCACGGCCTTCAGATACGTGGTGACGGCTGAATAGTCCGCTGCCTGCAGACTGGTCGGCATCTTCTTCATTTTGTCGAAGTAGCGCTGCGCCCACTTGCGGGTATTGGCGTCCTTGTTCCAATACCAGCTATCGGTCGCGACCAGACCTTGCGTCGTTTCAAGTCCAAGGCTGTGAATATCGGTCAGGAAGATCAGCAGCGCGGCGATCTTCATCGACTTTGTTACGCCGAACTCTTTGGCGGCCTTGATCGCGTTGATCGTGTCGCCACCCGCGTTCGCGAGACCGAGCACCTGCGCCTTCGATCCTTGTGCCTGCAACAGGAACGACGAGAAATCCGATGCCGACAACGGATGGCGCACCGTGCCGAGCACCTGTCCGCCATTCGCCTTCACCACGTCCGACGTGTTCTTTTCGAGCGCCTTGCCGAACGCGTAGTCCGCCGTCAGAAAGTACCAGGTCTTGCCGCCCTGCTTCGTAACGGCCGAACCCGTGCCTTTTGCGAGCGCCATCGTGTCGTACGCGTAGTGAACCGTGTACGGCGTGCATTGCTCGTTGGTCAGGTTGTCCGCGCCCGCGCCGATGTTGATGTACGGAACCTTCTTTTCGCCCGCAACCTGATTGGTCGACAGCGCGGTGGCCGAGTTCGTGCCGCCAATGATCACGTTGACGCCGTCGCGGTCGATCCATTCACGCGCACGCGACGCAGCAATATCAGCCTTGTTCTGGTGATCGGCGTAGACCAGTTCGACCGGCTTGCCATTGACCTTGCCGCCGAAATCGGCAATCGCCATGCGGATCGCTTCGAGGCCACCCTGGCCATCGATATCCGCATACAGACCGGAAAGATCGGTGATGTAGCCGATCTTGACGGTCGCGCCATCGGCGGCCTGCGCGTTACCCGCAGCGAACATCGTGCCCGCGGCGGCCGCAAAGCAGACTGCTGACAGCCTGGCGAAGTTCTTCAGTTTCATGCGTGTCTCCTGTTTTCCATGCTTGTGGTTATCAGAGGCATCTGGGTATGTCGTGCGTCGCAGTTCCCATGACGACCCCGAGTTCTGATCGGGATGCGTCCACCCCACTTAGACGCCGAGCAAATCGTGCAGCACCGGCATTTTGCTTTCGAGTTCCTTTGCACCGAAATGCTCGACGATGCGTCCATGCTCCATCACATAGAAGCGATCGGCGAGCGGCGCGGCAAAGCGGAAATTCTGTTCGACCATCACGATCGTGTAGCCGCGCGCCTTCAATGTCACGATCATGCGCGCGAGTGCCTGCACGATCACGGGGGCAAGGCCCTCGGAGATTTCATCGAGTAACAGCAGGTTCGCGCCCGTGCGCAGGATGCGTGCGACGGCCAGCATCTGTTGCTCGCCGCCCGACAGACGCGTGCCCTGGCTCATGCGCCGTTCCTGGAGATTGGGAAACATCTGGTAGATCTCGTCGATCGACATCATCAACGACTTGTCGCCGACGGGTGGCGGCAGCATCAGATTTTCTTCGCACGACAGGCTCGAAAAGATGCCGCGCTCTTCCGGGCAATAACCGACGCCGCAATGCGCGATGCGGTGCGTCGCCATCGAAATCGTCTCGCGTCCATCAACGCGGATCGAGCCAGTACGCCGGCCCGTCAGGCCCATGATAGCGCGCAGCGTCGTGGTGCGGCCCGCGCCATTGCGGCCGAGCAGCGTGACGACTTCGCCGCGGCTGACGGTCAGATCGACGCCATGCAGGATGTGCGATTCGCCATACCACGCCTGCAGCCCCGCGATTTCCAGCGCGGGCTCGCCGCTCACCACACTGACCGATGCGTCTTCCTGTTCGCTCACTGTGCTCATGCATGCGCTCCGGCAAGCGCCGCGTCCGCACTGCCCATATAGGCCTGCATGACGAGCGGGTTCTTCGAGACTTCCGCGTACGTGCCTTCGGCGAGCACCTCGCCGCGTTGCAGGACGGTAATCGTGTCGGAGATGCCGGCTATCACATTCATGTTGTGTTCGACCATCAGGATCGTGCGACCCGCCGATACTTTCTTGATCAGCGCAGTCACGCGGTCAACGTCTTCGTGTCCCATGCCTTGCGTCGGTTCGTCGAGCAGCATCAGTTCCGGTTCCATGCCGAGCGTCGTGGCGATTTCGAGCGCGCGTTTGCGCCCATATGACAGCTCGACGGCGGGCACATCGGCGAAATCGGTCAAGCCTACTTGCGTGAGCAGATCGATCGCGCGGTCATCGAGTTGACGCAACGTGCGCTCGCTTCTCCAGAAATGAAACGCCGAGCCGAGCTGACGTTGCAGACCCACGCGTACGTTCTGCAATGCCGTCAGATGCGGAAATACAGCGGAAATCTGAAAGGAGCGGATGATGCCGCGACGCGCGACCTGCGCAGGACGTTCGCCCGTGATGTCGATGCCGTCAAAGACGATCTGACCCGCAGTGGGCACGAGAAATTTGGTGAGCAGATTGAAGCAGGTGGTTTTGCCTGCGCCGTTTGGCCCGATGAGCGCATGGATCGAACCGCGCTTCACGCGCAGGTTCACACCGTTGACTGCGGTAAAACCCTTGAACTCACGAGTGAGCCCGCGCGTTTCGAGTATCGTATCGCCGAGAATCATGTTCCCTTCCATGCGAAGTAAGGCGAAGCATTACCGCGTTTTATGCCGCGCTGAATCGTCGCGACTGTTATTGGCGATGACACCCCCGTGCCAATCGTGGCGTGGTGCACCAATGCGGACGGTAATCCATGCCGCACCACGCAGCATGGGTGCCATTGTCGCGCCAATGATGCAGCGCAATCATTGGGATTTGCACTTAGTGTTTAATGCGACCTTCGTGCCACAAAACGTTAAACGTTGCGTGTCATGCAACGGACATCGGTGAAGCGGTGTTGGTTTCGACGGTGTGACTGTCTCTTCGCGCACGACGGTCGGCGCGAATCATGTCGCTCGCGCGTTCTGCGATCATCAGTGTCGGCGAGTTCGTGTTGCCTGAGGTGATGGTAGGCATCACGGATGCATCGACCACGCGCAGTCCTTCGACACCGATCACCCGCAAGCGGCTATCCACTACAGCGCCTGGATCATTCGATGTGCCCATCCGGCATGTGCCGACGGGATGGAAGATGGTTGTACCGACTTGACCCGCTGCAATCTGCAATTCTTCCTCGGTCTGAAACTGGATGCCCGGCAAGATCTCTTCGGGCCGATAGGGTTTCAATGCAGGCGAAGCCGCAATGCGCCGCGTGAGACGCAACGCATTCGCAGCGACGTGACGGTCGTAATCCGTCGACAGATAGTTCGGCGCGATCAGCGGCGCAGTGTGCGGATCGCGTGATTCGATATGCACGCTGCCGCGCGAAGTCGGACGCAAATGGCAAACAGATGCCGTAAAGGCATTGAAGCGATGCAAAGGTTCGCCGAACTTGTCGAGTGAAAGCGGCTGTACGTGATACTCGAGATCGGAACGCGTCAACGATCCGTCGTTCACATCGGACTTCGCAAACGCGCCGAGTTGCGACGGCGACATCGACATCGGCCCGCTTTGCGTCAGCAAATACTGCAGACCGATCATCATCTTGCCCCACCAGTGCGCGGAGGCCGTATTCAATGTGCGCACGCCATGCACCTTATACGCCATGCGCAACTGCAAATGGTCCTGAAGATTTTCGCCGACGCCGCGCAAATCGTTCACGACCTCGATCCCGAGATTCTGCAAACGCGCGCCATTACCGATGCCAGACAATTCGAGTAATTGCGGCGAGTTCACCGCGCCCGAACTCATGACGACTTCGATGCGCGCCTTTGCGATGTACTCGACATTGTCGCCACGATATTCGACACCAACGCAGCGTTTGCCTTCAAATACGACGCGCTGCGTGTGCGCGCCTGTGATGATCGTGAGATTCGGCCGCTGCAACGCAGGCCGCAAAAAAGCCTTCGATGCATTCCAGCGAATGCCGCGCTTCTGGTTCACATCGAAATAGCCGACGCCCGTGTTGTCGCCGCGATTGAAATCGTCGGTGGCGGGAATACCTGCTTCCTGCGCGGCTTCGGCGAACTTCTCCAGAATCTTCCATTTGAGACGCTGCTTTTCAACGCGCCATTGACCGCCGGCGCCGTGAAATTCATTTGCGCCGCCATGGTGGTCTTCGCTACGTTTGAAGATGGGCAGCACAGCATCCCACGACCACGACGAATCGCCCGTTACACGCGCCCATTCGTCGTAGTCTTCGCGCTGGCCGCGCATGTAGATCATGCCGTTGATCGACGAGCAGCCTCCCAATACGCGACCGCGCGGATACGACAACGCACGTCCGTTGAGTCCGGGTTCTGCCTGCGTTTTATAGAGCCAATCGGTGCGCGGATTGCCGATGCAATAGAGGTAACCGACGGGCACGTGAATCCAGTGGTAATCGTCCTTGCCACCCGCTTCGAGCAGCAGCACGGTGACGTCGGGATCTTCGGTCAGGCGATTCGCAAGCACACAACCCGCCGTGCCCGCGCCAATGACGATGTAGTCGAATTCGCCCTCGAGTTTTCTTGCTGTCGTGCTCACACCTGTCTCCTTCGCATGGCCACGTTGCATGGCATCTGATTGCGCTTTGGGCGTTTGTGTCGCTACTGCTTTTTGTTTATCAACACCACAAGTGCGATGCGCACGGCACTGCGTTATTGACGACGCAATGCCGCGGCCATTCCAATCTACTGATTCGCGTTACTTCGCAACGGGCATCGTGAACTCGGCGCCCTTCGCGATACTGTCCGGCCAGCGCTGCATGATGCTCTTGTAGCGCGTATAGAAGCGAACGCCTTCTTCGCCATACGCATGGTGATCGCCGAACAGCGACCGCTTCCAGCCGCCAAACGAGTGCCATGCCATCGGCACAGGAATCGGCACGTTGATGCCGACCATGCCGATCTGAATCTGACGCGAGAACGCGCGCGCGACGCCGCCGTCCGACGTGAACAGCGACACGCCGTTCGCAAACTCGTTCTTGTTGATGAGTTCGACAGCCGAAGCAAAATCGGGCACGCGCACCACGCACAACACGGGGCCGAAGATTTCTTCGCGATAGATCTTCATGTCGGTCTTCACATCGTCGAACAATGTGCCGCCGAGGAAGAAGCCCTTCTCGTGACCCGGCACCTTGTGCCCGCGTCCATCGACCACCAGCTTTGCGCCCGCCTCGATCCCTGCGTCGATATAACCCGACACTTTCTCGCGATGCGCCGCCGTCACGAGCGGACCCATTTCCGCTTCGCCTTCCATGCCGTTCATGATCTTCAGCGTCTTCACACGCGGCGTGAGCCTGTCGATCAGTTCGTCGGCGATATGACCGACTGCGACTGCAACCGAAATCGCCATGCAACGCTCGCCCGCCGAACCATACGCTGCGCCGATCAATGCATCGACGGCCTGATCGAGATCCGCATCGGGCATCACGACGAGGTGGTTCTTTGCGCCGCCCAGCGCCTGCACTCGCTTGCCGTGCTTCGTGCCTTCCGTGTAGATGTATTCGGCAATTGGCGTCGAGCCGACGAACGACAGCGCGCTGACATCTGGATGCGCGAGCAATGCATCCACAGCCACCTTGTCGCCATGCACGACGTTGAACACGCCGTCAGGCAATCCCGCTTCCTTCAGCAATTCGGCAAGGCGGATCGACGCCGACGGATCGCGTTCCGACGGCTTCAACACGAACGTATTGCCGCATGCGATCGCAACCGGGAACATCCAGCACGGGACCATCATCGGGAAGTTGAACGGCGTGATACCCGCGACCACACCCAACGACTGACGCAGGTTCCAGTTGTCGATGCCACCGCCGATCTGATCGGTGAAGTCGGTCTTCAACAGATTCGGAATGCCGCACGCGAATTCGACGATCTCGATGCCGCGCATCACTTCGCCCTTCGCGTCCGAGAACACCTTGCCGTGCTCGCGCGTGATCAGTTCGGCGAGTTCGTCGTGATGACGGTCGAGCAGTTCCTTGAACTTGAACAGCACACGGGCGCGCTTGATCGGTGCCGTTTCGCTCCATGCGGGAAACGCGGCGTTAGCGGCGGCAACGGCTGCATCGACTTCGGCGACGCTTGCGAGCGGCACGCGTGACGACACTTCGCCTGTCGCCGGATTGAACACGTCGCCGAAGCGCTGGCTCGTGCCATCGATAGGATGGCCGTTGATCACGTGCGTCAGCGCGCGCACCTTGCCTTGATCTGTCTCGCTCATGGTGTCTCCTGTGTAGGACTTTCTGATGGTCGATGCTGCAGCGCAATACGGCGCGCCTTCGCATGATCTTTTCAGCCTAATCGGCAAGTGAGTCGCAAATCCAATGAGTAATGCTCAAATGCGATATAAGGCGCGTTAATATCAGTGGATGGACCTCACCCTGCTCCGCGCCTTTGCGACGGTCGCGCGCGAAGGCAATCTGACGCGCGCTGCCGCGCAATTGCATTTGACCCAGCCCGCCGTCAGCCTGCAGATCAAGAACCTGCAAGCCGCGCTCGGCGTGACGCTGTTCACGCGCACGTCGCACGGGCTTGCGCTCACGCGCGACGGTCAGACGCTGTTGCCGCATGCGGAGCGCGCGCTCGCGGCCGCGAACGATGTCGAACGGGCGGCCGCCACGCTGCGCCAGGAGGTGCGCGGGCGTCTGCGCATCGGCACGATTCTCGATCCGGCGTTTCTGCGGCTCGGCGGGTTTCTGAAGCAGCTCGTCGAGACGTGGCCGCACATCGAAACGCAATTGCGGCACGGCATGTCCGGCTGGGTGCGCGATCAGGTGCGCGCGGGCGAACTCGACGTCGGTTATTACATCGGCCAGCCTGACGAAGACGAACCACGCGACAGCGCGATCTTTCACGCCGTCACGTTGACGCACTTCCAGTATCGCGTGCTGGCGCCGCCCGGCTGGAAAGACCGCATGAAAGGCGCGCGCGACTGGCGTGCGCTCGCTTCGTTTCCGTGGATCTGGACGCCGCCCGCGTCCGCCCACAACCGGCTGCTGACGCGCCGCTTCGCCGATGCCGGCGTCAAGCCCATCAAGGTCGCGGAGGTCGATCAGGAACCGTCGATGCTCGATCTCGTCAAATCAGGCGTCGGGCTCACGCTCGCGCGCGATTCGACTGCACTTGCCGAAGCGCACGCGCATGCGCTGACGATCGTCGAAGGCATCACCGTGCCGACGGAGCTGACGTTCATCACGCTTGCCGCGCACAAGGACGAGCCGGCGATCGCCGTGGCGCTGAAGCTGATCGAACAGCAGTGGTCGGCATAAGCGGTACACGCGGAACGCGCATGCCAAAGCGCGAAAAGCGGCGTCGCGCGATATGAGCCGATCTCATGACACAGCGAGGTTTTTGCACCCTTCGCATGCCGTGGCCTTTAACCACATCGTCATGGGCTTTTTGCTAGATTGACGCTTTGCGCGCTTTTCCCCCGCTGTTTTCCGTATCCCTTTGGTCTCTGCCGACCGGTTTGCGCACTCAGGCAATCGGGGCGAACCCGTTGTCGTCAGAAGCCGTCCACGTTCACCTTTCGACAGGAGCTTCACATGGCACGCAACATCGAAATCAAAGCTCGCGCGCAGCACTTCGAGCAGCTTCGCGAGCGCGCCGCTGCGCTTTCGCCTGACGCTCCTTTGATTTTTCGCCAGCAGGACTTTTTCTACGACGTGCCGCGTGGCCGTCTGAAGCTGCGCCAGTTCGACGACGGCACGCCCGCCGAACTGATCTTCTATCAGCGCGACGACCGCGACGGCCCGAAGGCGTCGTACTACACGCGCAGCCCTGTGACGAACCCCGAAGCGATGCACTCGCTGCTCGCCACCGCGCTCACGACGCGCGGCATCGTCACGAAGGAGCGCCATGTCTATATCGTCGGGCGCACGCGGATTCACCTGGATCGCGTCGATGGTCTCGGCGATTTCATCGAGCTCGAAGTCGTGCTCGCGCAGGATGACGACGAAGAAGGCGGCGAGAAGGAAGCGTACGCCGTGTTCTCGAAGCTCGGCGTGCCGGAATCGGATCTGGTTGCCGTCGCTTACGTGGATATGCTGAATCAGGAGCCGTTGAAAGCCGCCTGATGTCCGATATGCCGCGAGGTCAGACGGCGGCCGCGCCGGGCGCCAGATGACCGAGCGGCAATGGGCCGTTGCGCTTGAACGTCGTCAGCACGATGTACGAGCGCACGCTATCGACGCCCGGCACCCGCATCAGCTTCTTCATCACGAACGACGACAGCGCGTTCAGATCCGGCGCCACGATACGCAGCAGATAATCCGCGTCGCCAACCACCGCGTGGCACTCCAGCACCTCGGGCAGCACGTCGATCTGCTGCTGGAACTGCTCGATGATCGAATCGCCGTGGTGCTTCAGCTTCAGGCTCGTGAAAGCCGTCACGCCGAGCCCGAGCTTTTCCGGCCGCAGCACCACGCGGTAACCATCGACCACACCGATCGACTCCAGCCGCTGCAAGCGCCGCCCGATCTGCGACGGCGACAGCGGCACCTGCTCGCCAAGTTGCTGATGCGTCGCGCGCCCGAAGCGCTGCAGGACGTCGAGCAGCGCCAGATCGAAGTGATCGAGTTCTAGCATGTAAATCCTCCGCATGAATTGGCGATCTAATGCACGATTATCGCATTCCCGTCGTGCGATCCGGAAAACATGCGCCCTTTCCGCGCGTTACCCGCTCTAGACTTGCACGGTTTCTATCTATCGGGCGAGCCGCGCCCGGCCAGTCATCCGTCATGTCAGTCCCGAACACCGCGAAGCTCAAAGAGCAATTTGACGCCGGCCTCGAAACCCGCGCCGACTTCACCATCGACCAGCCGACGCATCGCTACGGCGCGGTCGATCACGCGGTGTGGAAGCAGCTCTATACGCGGCAGACGGCGCTGCTCAGAGGGCGCGTGTGCGACGAATTTCTGGCAGGCGTCGAGCGGCTGAATCTGTCGCCGGAAAGCGTGCCTTCGTTCGAAGCGATCAACGAACAGCTGATGCCTGCGACCGGCTGGCGGATCGTCGCCGTGCCGGGCCTCGTGCCGGATCAGGTGTTTTTCGAGCATCTGGCGAACCGCCGCTTTCCCGTGACGTGGTGGATGCGCCGCCCGGATCAGCTCGACTATCTGCAGGAGCCCGACTGCTTCCATGATCTGTACGGCCATGTGCCGCTACTGATCAACCCCGTGTTCGCCGACTACATGCACGCATATGGCCGCGCGGCCCTCGGTGCGAACGATGCGAATGCGCTGCCGCTGCTCGCTCGCCTCTATTGGTACACAGTCGAGTTCGGCCTGATCCGCGACGACGCGAGTCCAAATGGCGTGAAGATCTACGGTGCCGGAATCGTGTCGAGCAAAGGCGAGACGCTCTACAGCCAGCAAAGCGACGCGCCCAATCGCATCGCGTTCGATCTCGAACGCGTGATGCAAACGCAGTACCGGATCGACACGTTCCAGAAGACCTACTTCGTGATCGACGATTTCTCGGAACTGTTCGACGTCGCGCGCACCGATTTCGCGCCGCTGCTGGCGAAGCTCGCGCATGCAGTACCTTTCCCGGCAGGCGACGTGCGCGCCACCGACGCCGTTATCACACGCGGCACGGGCGAAGGCTGGGCGACGGACGGTGACATCTGACGTAGCGCGCTGCAGCAACCCTTCAACCGTGAAAAAATAGGACGACCGCGTATGCGTCGATGCACGCGGCATGGGCGCGGCCACGCGCCGCTTCAAAAGGTGACACGATGATCGAGAAACTCTCTTCCGAACAACGCGCAACGCAGATCGCTCAACTCGATGGCTGGCAGAACGTGGAAGGCCGCGACGCGATCAAACGGCAGTTCAAGTTCACCGACTTCAACGAAGCGTTCGGCTTCATGACGCGCGTCGCGATCAAAGCCCAGGAGATGGACCATCATCCGGAATGGTTCAACGTCTACAGCAACGTTGAGATCACGCTATCGACGCACGATGCAAACGGAATCACCGAGCGCGACATTCGCCTCGCACGTTTTATCGATGAAATTGCGGCTGGAAAGTGACTTGAGCCGTTGATCGGACGAAAGCCCGTGACGCTCCAAAACCCTGACGAAAACCCGTTATGAAAGCGTTTTGCAGGTAATCAGGCCACCAAACCTTCACTTCGTTAGGCCATTCTTAAGGGACACGTAAGAATCCCACGCGGCACGGGCAATCTCGTCCATTCCTTCCTGCGGCAGCACGGTCTGTCGCTGTACAATCATCAGCGCATACGGCTTGGAGAGCGCGCTTGCCTCCTTGCACAGAACGAGTTCGTCACCGCTCGAAGGCGAGCGGGAACGCCAGAAATTGATCGCGGCTTCCAGTTCGTAGATCGTAATATCGGACATGGCTGGCAGATCTGTTGAAGGCCGCATCGACGGCACGCCGCACGGCATTCTGTGCAGCAGGCGCCCCGGCGAACCGCGTGCCCCTTGCCCAACCCATTGTACTTGAGCGAAACCCATGCGACTCCTTCTGATCGAAGACGACCGCCCTATCGCGCGCGGCATCCAAAGCAGTCTCGAACAAGCCGGCTTCACGGTCGACATGGTCCACGACGGCATCTTCGCCGAACAGGCCCTCACGCAAAACCGCCACGAGCTGGTGATCCTCGATCTGGGACTGCCCGGTATCGACGGCATGACGCTGCTCTCGCGTTTCCGTCAGAGCAACCGTCATACGCCCGTGATCGTCCTGACCGCGCGCGACGAACTGAATGACCGCGTGCAAGGCCTCAATTCCGGCGCCGACGACTACATGCTGAAGCCGTTCGAACCCGCCGAACTCGAAGCGCGTATTCGCGCCGTGATGCGCCGCAGCGGACCGCACGGCGACATGCCGCGTCCGGAAGTGTCGCTCGGTGGCGTGCGTCTGTCGGGTGTGGATCGCCGCATCTTCAACGACGACAAGCCGCTCGAACTGTCGCCGCGTGAATTTGCGGTGCTCGAAATGCTGTTGCTGCGCCATGGCCGCGTGGTCAGCAAGGCGCAACTGCAGGATCACCTGACGCACTTCGGCGGCGATCTCGGCGACACCGCGATCGAAGTCTATGTACACCGGGTGCGCAAAAAGCTCGAAAACTGCCGCGTCGAAATCGTCACGGTGCGCGGCTTCGGCTATCTGCTCCAGGAAATCCGCCAGGCGTCATAATGGTCGTCAAGACCGTTGTGGTCTGACGGCGTCCGGGTTGTCCGACGGGCGGCCGCAAGCGCATCCTCACAGATGCGCGGCGGCCGCCTGTGTCATTCAACCCGGATATGAACTGCCGTTTGGAACTGCACTTGGAACGCATGACTGACGCAGTCGATAATCCCTCGGCGTCGGTCCTTTACCGCGGGTTCGATCATGCCCTATCCCGCCGCGAATAGCCTGCGCCGCCAGTTACTGCGCCGGCTCGCCGCTCCCCTTTCGCTGCTCGCGCTGATGAGCGGCCTCATCGCGTACTGGCTCGCGTGGCAATACACGCAGCACGTGGTCGACCGTTCGCTCGCCGACCTCGCCACGGCCATTTCGAAGCAGATCCAGATTGCCGGCCCCGATGCGCCGATCACCGTCCCGCCGCTCGCGCAGGCGATGTTCTCCGATCCCGTCGAACAACTCGTGTACCGGATCAGCAATGGCGAAACCGAAATCGCCGGCGACCCGAAACTGCCGCTGCAAGGCACCAACGTGCGTCGCATGCACTATGCGTACGTGTTCGAGACGCAGCATGAAGGTACGGCCGTGCGCGTTGCGCAGGTGCGCGTCGATCAGCCGACGGGCAATCCCGTCGTCATCGAAGTCGGCCAACCGGTGCATCACCGCTTTCGCATCGCCGCCGAATTTCTGGTCGCGATCATGATGCCGCTGCTGCTGTTGCTGCTCGCGGGCTGGGTGATCGTGTGGCGCGTCGTGAACCAGCAACTGAACCCGCTGACCGATCTCGCCGATTCGCTGAACCGACAGACCCACACGTCGCTGGAACCCGTCGACGAAACCTTCGTCCCCGTCGAAATCCGTCCGCTGACGGGCGCGCTGAACGGTTTGCTCGACCGTCTGAAAGCCGCGCTCGACGCACAGCGCAAATTCATCGCCGACGCCGCGCATCAGCTGCGCACGCCGCTCACCGCGATCAAGCTGCACGCGGAACAGGCGGCCATTGGACGCGATCCGCAGCAGACACTCGCCGCCGTCAAGGAACTGCGTGCCGCCGCCGATCGCGCCGTGCGTCTGTCGAACCAGTTGCTGTCGCTAGCGCGCGCCGAACCGGGCGAACAGGCAGCGCGTTTCGTGAACCTCGACGTCGCGTCGCTCGCTTTCGATACGGGCGCCGAATGGGTACCGCGCGCGCTCGCCGTGCATGTGGACCTCGGTTTCCAGCGGCTCGACGATCCGTCGAACGATCACCCGCTGATTGCGCGCGGCAACCCTGTGCTGCTGCGTGAAGTGATCGCGAATCTGCTCGACAACGCGCTGAAATATGTGCCGCCGTCGCGCATGAACGGCGCGCGGATCACGATGACGGTCGCGCAAACGGTGGTGGATGGCGTCCCGACAGCGGAAGTCACCGTTGAGGACAACGGCCCGGGCGTGCCCCAAAAGCAGCAACCCGATCTGTTCAAGCGCTTCTTCCGCGGCGACGGCCAGGGCATGAGCGACGGCACCGTCGACGGTGGCGCCGGTCTCGGCCTTGCGATCGTTCACGACATCATGGCGCTGCATCGCGGCAGCGTGCATTACGAAGATGCCGCCGAAGGTGGCGCGCGCTTTATCGTGCGGCTTCCCGTCGCGACGGGCGCCGTGCTGCGCGCACCGGAACCACCGCGCGAAACAAAAAAACCGGCGCATCATGCGCCGGTCGATCCTTGAAGCGTGTCCCAAAACGTGCGCTGCGTTCGATACGAACGGCAGCGCACTCTGGTCACTTTTTCTTCTTCGCTTTCTTCTCGTCCTTCTTGTCCGGCGCCGCGAGCATCGTGCCGCGGCACTTGCGCGCGCCGCAACGGCACTCGTATTCCTTCTTCAGCTTCTTCGTCTGACGCGCGTCGATCACGAGCCCGTAGTCGTAGAACAGCTCTTCGCCCGCGCCGATATCACGCAGCGCGTCGATAAATACGTGGCCGTCGATTTCTTCCGCTTCGCAATTCGGCGCGCACGAGTGATTGATCCAGCGCGCGCTGTTGCCCTTCACCTTGCCGTCGATCACGTCGCCGCTATCGAGCGCGAAGTAGAACGTGTGATTCGGTTCGTCGGGATTATGAGGATGCCGTCGCAGCGCTTCCTTCCAGGAAATCCGTTGGCCCTTGTATTCGATCAACCGCTCGCCGGCTGCGATCGGTTCGAGTGCAAACACGCCTTTGCCGTGCACGCCCGATTGACGCACAGCGATCCTGCGTGAACTCATTGAATCAATCCTTGTAGAACGGTGGATGAACAAACTCGCTTGTTCGCCGATGCCTCCGCGTTCGACGCGTCTTTGCAGATGCGCGGCTTTTCTGACGCGGATAGCAAACGCGGCGCCTTGCTGGCGCCGCGTCGACATGCGACGCATGCAGCGTCACAACCGAAATCGTACACGGATGATGTGACTTCGTTCAACCGTCTTACGTACAGATCCACATCGCATGTGCGCGCGATGCGTATTCTGCGTAGTCGGTTGAACGCAGCCTTCAGCGCTGACCGAACGAAATATCGCCGAACAGCGCCTTCTGTTCGCGCGGTTGCGAACGCCAGTATTGCGGCGGAGCGTCGACGGTTGCGCCGAGTTGCGCGGCCGCGTGCCACGGCCAGCGCGGATCGTAGAGCAGCGCGCGGGCCATCGCGATGAGATCCGCGTCGCCCTCTTCGATCAGCCGGTTCGCGTGCTCCGGGTCCGTGATCAGACCGACGGCCATGGTCGTCATACCCGTCGCTTCCTTCACCGCCTTCGCGAACGGCACCTGATAGCCGGGTTCGAGCGGGATCTTCTGCAACGGCGACACGCCACCCGACGACACATCGACCCAGTCGCAGCCGCGCTTCTTCAGCTCCTGCACGAACGCAATCGTGTCTTCGATCGTGATGCCGCCGTCGACCCAGTCGATCGCCGAGACGCGCACGCCGACCGGTTTGTCGGCGGGGAATGCGGCGCGCACGATGTCGAATATTTCGAGCGGGAAACGCATGCGATTCTCACGCGAGCCGCCATATTCGTCGCTGCGCTGGTTTGCAAGCGGCGACAGGAACTGATGAAGTAGATAACCATGCGCGGCATGCACTTCGAGCGCGTCGATGCCCAGACGCGCGGCGCGCCTTGCCGACGCCGCGAACGCTTCGCGGATACGGTTGAGACCCGCGTTGTCCAGCGCGAGCGGCGGCTCTTCGCCGGCTTTGTGCGGCAGCGCGGATGGCGCATGCGGCAGCCAGCCGCCGTCGGCGACGGGAATCAGTTGCCCGCCTTCCCACGGCACGTTGCTCGAAGCCTTGCGCCCCGCGTGCGACAGTTGCATCGCGACGTGTACTTTCGAGTGCTTGCGGATCGCGGCGAGCACGGGCTTCAGTGCTTCTTCCGTCACGTCGTCCCAGAGGCCGAGGTCGGCGGGCGTGATGCGGCCATCGGGTTCGACAGCCGTTGCCTCGATGCACAGCATGGCCGCACCCGACAGCGCGAGGTGACCGAGATGGATCATGTGCCATGCCGTCGCTTCGCCGCGTTCGGCAGAGTATTGACACATCGGTGACACGACGATGCGGTTCGGCAGCGTCACGCTACGCAGCGTGAGCGGAGTGAAAAGAGCGCTCATGGTGGTGGGGTTACCCATCGAAACTCAAGAGCGATCGAGGATAGCACCGGGTCTGATTTGCTGCAGACGGCCAGGCGCGTCGCTTTCAACAGCGAGAATCAGCTTTGACTGGGAGGCACATCGAGGCGCTTCGACCACGATTCGACTTCACCGCTTTCGAGACGCTTCGACGCGGTCTTGCGCCATGACGGCGACAGCGTGTCGAGTTGCGCCATCGCTTCCAGCGCCGGCCGGTCGTCGCGGTCGACATAGAACACGCGCAACAGGCGCTCGACGCTCCACTGTGCATGAGGACGCGCGAGCCGTTCGATCGCGTCGCCCGCGCCGATTTCGCCCGCTTCGAGCACGCGGTAATACCAGCCCGTGCGGCGCGTGTTCTGCACGGCGCGCGACATGTCGGCGCGCTCGAAGCGCAGGTTCAGTTTCCAGCACGGCTGACGCGGCTGCGATACCTGGACGATCGCCCCGCCGATCCGGTACACGTCGCCGACGCAAACATCCGCTTCCGTCAGGCCACACGTGCTGAGGTTTTCGCCGAACGCACCGCGTCCGTCGAGCGTCGACAGCCCGGATTCGCCCGCGCGCCATTCGCTGCGCCAGGTTACGTAGTGATCGAACGGATAGTGGTGCAGCGCTTTCTCCGGGCCGCCGTGGTGTTTGAGTTCGGCCTGCTGATCACCTTCGAGTCCTGTTTCGCCGAGCCACACACGGCCATCGACAGGCGTCTTGCCGATCGCACTCGTCTTGCCCGACAGGTCACTGCCCAACGGCGCAATCTTGCCGGTCAGCACGGCGTCGACGGTAAGAACTCGGTGATCCACGGCGGTCATCGGGGTTTGTTCAGGGTCGCGAGGCCAGTTGATCGAGCCATTCGCCGAACATGCTCGTCGCCGCGATTTCCAGCTTCGGGCCATGCTTCGCGGTATCGGCGCGCAGCGCGCGAACGTCGATGCCGTGGCCCGCGATTTCTCCGGCATTGCCGATCAGCCAGGGCTCGAAGCGGTCGGTGCGGATTTCAGGGTGACATTGCAGGCCAAGCACATGCTTGCCCCACGAGAACGCCTGGTTCTGACAGGCGGGCGTGGAGGCGAGATGCACCGCGCCTTGAGGAAGATCGAATGTATCGCCGTGCCAATGAAGCATCGACGTGTGCGCTCCGTCCAGATGCCGCAGCGGCGACTGCTTGCCGGCATCGGTGAGCGTCAACGGTGTCCAGCCGATTTCCGTCTGCCCGGACGGATAGACCCGCGCGCCGAGCACCCGCGCAATCAGTTGCGCGCCGAGGCAGATGCCGAGCGTCGGCAGACCGGCTGCAATGCGCTTTTCGATCATGGACGAGCGGCGCGATGGTCGGATAGCGATCGTCGTCGAAGGCGCTGATCGGCCCGCCGAGAATCACCATCAGCGAAGGCATCACGGGGTCGGGCGCCTCGATGCGCGCAAAGCCGACATCCAGATAGCGGACAGGACGCCCCCGCTCGCCGAGCACCCGTTCGAGACTGCCCAGATCCTCGAAATGCACATGGCGGATGGCGAGAACTTCGTGATGCATCGGCAAATCCCACCGTCAGGTTGACTGGACGCGCCCAAAAGGCGCGCCGGAAGACACGCCGTCTGCCGATGCGCAAAACGGCGCAAGCTCGCCCGCCCCGCTCACGCAAACCCGCGAGCGGCGGCCGGCTCCGCAGTTTAGCCGACTCAGGCTTGCTGCGCGAAGATCTTCCAGGTCTTTTTCTGCGTGGCCGCATCGGCCGTTTCGTGTACCGAGCAGTCCAGACGCAGATCGGTATCCGACATCGACAGATCGAGCAGCATGCAGCGATGCGGCGTCTTCTTCGGGTTCTTGCTCGGCTCGAAATGCGTGCAGGTCACGCACATCCGGTGCGGCGGAATGTGGCCTTGCACTTCGAGCTGACGCACGGTCTTCAGCAGCGTGCGATAAAAGAGGGATTGCTCTTCGTCGCGCAGCGTGCCGACCGCCTTCGCGAGGAAGTCAGGCCATTGCGCGGCGCGCTTGGCCGCGGTGCGGCCGCGAGCCGTCAGACGCACGGCAAGCGCGCGCCCGTCGTCGAGCGCGCGGCGCTTTTCGACGAGACCCTTGCTTTCCAGCGTGCTCACGGCATCGCTCGTGGTCGCGGCCGTCAGCGCAGTTTCGCGTGCGATTTCGCCGAGCCGCATCGGCCCCTTGCGCTGCATCAGCAGCACGAGGATTTCGCCCTGGGTAGGCGTCAGACCCGCGCCTTCCGCCCATTCCCATGCCTGGCTCCGCATGGCCGTGCTGAGTCGCAGCAGGCTGTGGGTCACCCGCCCGGTTGCCTGCTCTCCGTATACGCCTTCGCTCATAGTCTTTCGTTCGTTGTTGACAGCGTGCCGTTGCCCGTCGACATCCGTTTTTCCGATGCCGGCGCGCCGACAGTCTGTGGGGGGAAGCTTCGCCGGTCAAGCCGGCTCGCCGATTCCTACTATCTCAAAAACTTCCTGTGATGCGGGCCTTGTCCCGGCCGCTATCTCAGGCTTTGCAAACGCTTCATGCCGTGCGACTCATGCGCTTTGGACCACGCATCCTTGATCCCGGCAGGCCGCAACGACGAAAAACGACATTCTATGCGAGAGCGGCAAATCGTACAGCTAAGTTATCCAATGCAATCTGTGGATAACCACGGGATAAGGCAGGGGACGACGTGTGCGTCGATTCTTGATAACCCGCTCGACCCCAGCACCCATGAGAATCGTTCTCCCAGGTTTACGGTCGGGATGCGCGCCCGATCCGCTTGGTTATGGTTTACGCAGCTTCTTGAGTTTGCAGGGAATTATTCGGTTGTCCACAGGCAAACGCAATGCTTGTTAACTATTACTACGTATGTATACGTAAACTTTGAGAAAAACTAGAGGACGCCTTATCGGCATTCGAAAAAAATAAAAAACCCGCAAAAAGCGGGTTTCGTTGGAGTCTGCCCGGCGCCTGAGCAGCAGCATCCGATGCGCCTGCCGCGTCGGACTGCATCGCGGCTCGAACGCTCCGGCTTTTACACGCCCTTTATGCGCGCCACTGCAGGCACTGCTGCCGCACCACTTCATGCAGCGACTGTTCTTGTTCAGCCACATTGCGCAGCCAGGTCGCGTCGTTCACCTGCCCGCGCGCGATCGCGCCGATTTCTTCGAGCGCCTTGCCCGAGCCCAAAGCATCCGCATGCGGCGCGATGCGCTCGAGCGTGTGAATGATGTCTTCGGAAATCGTACGGCGCTCACCCGTCTGCGGGTCGATACACGTGCCGGCCAGACCGAAGCGGCACGCCTCGAAACGGTTGAACGTGTAGACGAGATAGTCGTCTTCCTTTGGCATCAAAGGCTTGTCGAGCAGCAGATGACGCGCAAGCGTCTGGATGTAGCACGCAATCGCGGCCGCGCGGTCGACGGACAGCGGCGTGTCCATCACGCGCACTTCGATGGTGCCGAAGCCGGGCTTCGGCCGGATGTCCCAGTAGAAGTCCTTCATGCTGTTGACGACGCCCGTATGCACCATCTTCGAAAAGTATTCTTCGAAGCTGTCCCACGTGAGGACGAATGGCGCGCGGCCCGACAGCGGAAACGCGAACACGGAATTCAGGCGTGCCGAGTGAAAGCCCGTATCGACGCCCTGCACGAACGGCGACGACGCCGACAGCGCGATGAAATGCGGAATGTAGCGCGACATCGAATGCAGCAGGAACAACGCGCTGTCGGCATCCGGACAGCCGATGTGTACGTGCTGGCCGAACACCGTGAACTGCTTGGCAAGGTAGCCGTAGAGTTCCGAAAGGTACTGAAAGCGCGGTGTGTCGACGATCTTGCGCTCGCTCCATTGCTGGAAAGCGTGCGTGCCGCCGCCGCACAGGCCGACGTTCAGCCGGTCCGCCGCGGCGACGAGCGTGTCGCGAATGGTGCGCAGATCGGCGACGGCCTGCTCGTGCGTCGTGCAGATGCCCGTCGACAGCTCGATCATGCTCTCGGTGATTTCCGGCGTGATGTTGCCCGGGATCTTTTCGTCCTTGATGAGCCGGAGCAGGTCGGTTCCTGCTTTGGTCAGATCATAGTCATGGGTATTGACGATCTGCATCTCGAGTTCGACACCGAAGGTGAACGGTTTCGAATCGATGAAGGCTTCGAGTGACATAGCGTTTCCTGATTCATGTCGGCATCAGCGCCCGATGCGGGCGGCGCCGGCCGGATTGACTGTCGAATGCTGCAGCCGAACGCTCGAGCTGGATGAAAAATACGGGGTGCGGGCGCGCCGCTTTACTCGCGGCGTTCGCCCACCAGCGCGAGCGAGCGGTAGACGAGCCACGGCCCGACCAGCTGCAACACGACGATCGAGCACATCGTGACCGCGCGCAGCGTCGGATCGAAATTCGGATAGAGCTGGTAGGTGTCGTCGACGAGCAGATACGCGAGCGCCGACATGGGAGACAGCGACAGCCCCAGCGCCATGCCCTGCTTCATGTCCAGTCCGCTCGGCTTGGCGAACGCGAGCACGCCGACCAGCTTGGCCACCAGCCGCGCGACGATCAATCCGACGGCTGCGAGTCCACCCAACGCGACGTCGCGCCATTCGAACGTGGTCAGCGTGAGCACGAACAGAATCACCGTCAGCAGCCAGCCCGCCGTGCCGAAGTGCTCCGGCCAGAGTTGCGGGCGTGCTTCCAGATTTTTCACGATGATGCCCGCAGCGAGCAGGCTGAGAATCGTCGACAGTTTGAAGATATGCGCGATGGCAATGGCGAGCAGCACGAGGCCGAACAGTGCGACGAAAGAGTGCTCGTCCTGCAGATTCACACGCTTGTAAAAGAACGTGATGGTGCGCGCGAGCAGGTACGCGAGGATCAGCGAGCCGATCAGCAAATACAGCGGCTGGAGGATCGTCGCGAGTACGTTGCCGTAGGCTTCCTGATGCAGCCAGCCGGACGCGAGCTTCTCGACGATCACCGCATACATGCTGTTGAGCGCCGTCAGCGTCAAGAGGCGCTGCGTGACCTGGCCTTCGGCGCGCACCTCGGTTTTCAGCTGGATCACCATCGCGGGCGAAGTCGCCATTGCGATCGACGCGAGCACGAGCGCCGTCACCGACGACACGTTCAGGAACAGCAGCACCAGCAGCACGAGCACGAACGTGAGCGTCGATTCAGCGATGCTCGACACGATGAGCCACGTATTGCGGCGAATCCACCGCAGATCCAGCCGGCTGCCGAGTTCGAACAGCAGCAGGCCGAGCGCGACATCGAGCAACGGACGCGCGGTGCTCGCCGAGTCCGCGTCAATTACGCCCGATCCCGCCGAGCCCGCGATCAGCCCGATCACCGCATAGCCGGAAATGCGCGGCAGATGCCACGCGCGATAGCACAGCTCGCCGACGAGACCTGCGGCAAGCAAAGCGAGGCCTGCCCAGAAAATTGCATCGGGCGTGAGCGGCCAGCCTGGGAAGAATGAAAACGCCGACTTCATCGTGGTGGCTTCTCCTTTGCAGCAACGCTCGGCAACGCGAACGGGCAGACGACGTCGGCACGCAAAGCGCGCGCCGCGTCCGTTGCCGCGATCGGTTCGCGTCTGCCGGCGTTGCGGGTTGTCAACGATCGGGTGAAAAACTGAAACGACCACGCCGATGCCGCATGACTACGGGCAGCCCGACGTGAGTGAAAAGAGCGCCGTCGACTTTTGAATCAGATTCTGTGGGTCCGGCAACCGTTCCATTGGCGCGTCGGTTGCGGGGGCAATACGCGACGCGGAAGAACGGCGATTGTGCCATAGCTTTTTTACACTTGACGGAAAAGCGTCGAACAAGCGCTCAAAGCGGTAAAACGTACGCTAACTTCAAGACAACAGGAAAAAGCGACCGGAAAACTCGCGTACTTCGGGGAAGAATGGCCTTGTCAGCGATGTTCTTGCGCGTCTGAGAGGGCCTCACGCGGTGCATCTTCAGCGTGCTTGAGTTTGAGTGCTCTTGCGCTCAGGCGTTCCAGTTTCGCAGTGGTGAACAGCAAAGAAGACGGCTGCTGAAGCGAAGCGAGCTTTGCGAAATTCTTAATAGGAAAGATGATGCCGCTGGCTTCGACCGACAACGGGCTTTTCATCTATAGGTTTACTGTATGTATACGTAGTAGAAGTTAACAAGGGCCCCGCATTTCTGTGGATAACTCGAGTTTACCGAAGCGAATCAGCGTCTTGCCGAACGCATAACCGGATGCACTTGATGTGCGCGCCGGACTGGGTTCGATGAATAACTTTTGGCCAATGTTTACGTCTGTCGAGTTACCCCGTTTACGTCCACATCCGTTCCACACGAGTTTCGCCCGCATTTTTCCCGGTTATCCACAACGCGCCGTGGATAACTTTTCCACAGGAAGAAAGTCAGTTCGCGATCCCCAGCCGTAGCGCGCGCAAGAGAAAGCGCGCGGGATCGAGCGCTTCGGCGAGATCCCGCTCGATGGGCCACGGCTCGCCTTCGATCTGCGAAGCAATCAGCTCGGCACCCAGCGACGCCCACACGAGTCCGCGCGATCCAAACGCGAATGCGCCATACAGCCCTTGCGCGCGCGGCAGATCCAGCGGCCAGGCGCCGCGTAACTTGCCTGCGTCGTGAGTCGCAGCCCTTTCGTCGGCGAATGCGCCGATCATCGGCAGACGGTCGCTCGTCACGCAGCGAAACGCGACGCGCCCTGTCAGTGACGAAGCCGCACGCGTACCCATCGCCTCACGCATGTCGGGAAGCATCTGCGCGACACGCTCGATGTTCTCGGTGTGAGCGTCATCGCGTATTTGTGTGTCGGGATCGTCGATGTCATAGGTTGCTCCCGTCAGCGTCGAGCCATCGGGCAGCGGCACAGCATACCCTTCGCCGATCACGGGAACGCGCAACGCGTGCGCCGCATCGCTGGGCAGCAGCGTCAATTGACCGCGCACGCTGCGCGTCGGTGCATGGTGCAGACCGGCGATCCGCGCCGCTTCGTGCGCATTCGCAAAGATGACGACGGGCGCGGCGGCAATCGCGGCGCCGTTCGCATCGAACACAATCCATTGATTTGCAACGCGTTCGATGCGTGAAGCCACGATGTTGAAGCGGCGCTCCAGCAACCCGCCCGCTGCCTCACATTGCGCCGCGCAGAGCGACGCGGGATCGATCCAGCCGCCATGCGGAAAGAACCAGCCGCCTCGCGCGACGCGTATGCCGGCTATGCGCTGTGCTTCTTCGGAGGAAACGGCCGTCACGTAATCCGACGGATAAGCAAACGAAGCGAACGTCTTTGCCATCGCCGACGCTTCGTCTTCATCGGCAGCGATTTGAAGCAAACCTTCCGGGCCACGCAACGGCCGATATCCGCGCCGCTCGAGCGCCGACCATTGCCGCAACGCATAAAGAAAGCCCGCGCGCGTGATGCGCGAACCGACGCTGTCGTCGCGCGACATCATCGGATGAAACACGCCGGCGGGATTGCCCGACGCATCGCGCGCGACGCCCGCATGCCGTTCGAGCGACGTAACGCGCCAGCCGCGCGCCGTGAGTCGTTCGATCGCCGCGCATCCCGCGAGCCCGGTGCCGATCACAATGGCATGGCGTTCGTCGACGGCAAGCGGCAACGGCGGTTCGTGACGCCGCACGCGATAGCGTGGTGCAAAGCGTCCGACCAGCATTGCGCGTTTCCATCCGAAGCCATCGACCTTCCGGTATTCGAAGCCCGCTTGCTGCAATCCGCGTTTCACGTCGCCGGCGCTTGTATAAGTGGCGAAGGTCGCCTCGTCGCCAGCGAGGCGCGCGAGCGCCTTGAAGATTGCGGGCGTCCACAGCTCCGGGTTCTTCGCGGGCGAAAAGCCATCCAGATAGAAAGCGTCGGCGCGCAGCCAGAGCGAATGCAGCGTTTGCGCCGCGTCGCCGAACACGAGCGTGAGCGTGACACGCCCTTCCTCGAACTCGAGCCGATGTGTACCGGGCACGAGCGTCGGCCATGCATCGACGAGTTGTTGCGCAAGCGGTGCGATCGATGCGTCCGCAACGGCCGCCGCGCTCGCTGCAAGCAGATCGTCGCGCGAGAACGGATGTTTTTCCGTCGATACAAAGTGCAGGCGCTCACAACGATCCGGGTCCGCGCGCCATGCGGCCCACGTCACGAGGAAGTTGATGCCCATGCCGAAGCCCGTTTCCAGCACCGTGAATACGCGCCGCTTTTGCCAGCGCGACGGCAATTCATTGCCTTTCAGGAAGACGTATTCGGCCTGCGCAAGGGCACCGACGGCGCTGTGATAGATGTCGTCATGGCGTGGGGAATACGGGGTGCCGTTGTCGCGAAACGCGAGGATGGCGGGAACGAGCGGGTCGGTCATGCGCGATGAAATGCGGTGCAAGGAAGAGAACCAGGCGACGGCGCGGCACTGACTGGAAGCACGAATTCGCAGCCGTTACGCCATGCCGACACCCGTCACAGCCCGTCCAGACGGCGTCTGCAGCCTGTCGGAGAGGTGTTGAACGTTGGCAAAAACCAACGCTGACGGGGCTTTGGACGACTCGGATAGCATCTATTCGATGCTCTGCATGCCAAAAATGCTGTTTTCCATGCTGTATCAGGCGTTGCAGCGTGTAATTCTTCGAAACCCTTATCCAGATTGGGTTTGCGCTGCGCTATCATAGCAAGCGCCGCGAGGGAAGCGGCAGCACGGTGCTCCACGCGGTGCCAGGCGCGCTGCGGGAGTCGGGGGTATTCCCGAGCCGTCGCTGCTCGACGGCGCGGCCCGCGCACGTATAATCGGCGCGTTCGCGCTGTTCGTGTCAACCTAAACCAGAAAGGAACCTTAATGAACAAACAGGAACTGATCGACGCCGTCGCAGGTCAGACGGGCGCCAGCAAGGCTCAAACCGGCGAGACGCTGGACACGCTGCTTGAAGTCATCAAGAAGGCAGTGGCGAAGGGTGATGCAGTCCAGTTGATCGGCTTCGGAAGCTTCGGTTCGGGCAAGCGGGCAGCACGTACGGGCCGCAACCCGAAGACGGGCGAAACCATCAAGATTCCGGCCGCAAAGACCGTTAAGTTCACGGCTGGCAAGGCGTTCAAGGACGCAGTCAACAAGCGCTAAGCATCAGCGCTGAGTTGTTGACACCCGCCATCGGCGGGTTTTTTTTCGTCTGCGTTTTCGATGACGGACGTGACGTCAATCCATTACGTTCAATGATGGTGATGATGATGGCCATCATCGTCGTGATCGTGATGGTGATGATGGTCGTGGCCATGATCGTGGTCGTGATCGTCGTCTTCGAGATCCCACGCGGGGAACGGATCACTCAGTGCGCGCCAACCCTCGGCGCCCAACGCGTACTCGTCGTCCGTCAGCAGACATGCATCGAACTTCGCACGCCATTGCGCTGGATCGATGTCGACGCCGATCAGCACCAGTTCCTGGCGACGGTCGCCGATCGTGAAGTCATTGGCATCGCCGTACCAGTCCGCCGCGATCTCTTCCAGCAGCTCGTCATCGCCTTCGGGCCATTCACTGCGATCCTGCGCGGCCCACCACGTTCCTGCCGGTGCCGGCCGGCAAGCGCCGCCCGCTTGCGATAGCGAACCGCCAATCTCGTTGCGCGTCGCGAGCCAGAAGAAGCCTTTGCCGCGCAACACGCCCTTCCACTCTTCATGCAGCAGCGCCCACATCCGTTCGGGATGAAACGGCCGCCGCGCGCGATAGACGACATGCCCGACATCCCGGCCGCCGCTTTCGTTTTCATGGCTAGAAGGATCGTGCAGCAACGCGAGCCAGCCGGCCGCGTTCGACGTCGCGTCGTAATCGAAGCGCGCCGTGCCGAGCACTTCTTCGAAAGGCGCATTGCCATAAGTGCTCACGATCTGCGCGGCGCGCGGATTGAGCGCGGCGAGTATCGCTTGCAGATGCGCGAGATCGTCGGCGGAAACAAGGTCCGCCTTGTTGATGACGAACACGTCGCAGAACTCGACCTGTTCGATCAGCACTTCGACGATCGTTCGATCGTCCTCTTCATGTGCGGCGATGCCGCGCTCGGACAGCGCATCGGCCGACGCGTAGTCGCGCAGAAAGCCCGCCGCATCGATCACGGTTACGGCGGTATCGACGCGCACAAGCGCCGCGAGCTTTTCGTCTTCGATGATCGACTCGACGAGGTTCATCGGCTCGTCGACAGCGGCTGCTTCGATGATGACCGCATCGAAACGATTCGCCGACGCCAGTTCGGCCAACTGTTCGAGCAAATCTTCACCGGCCTGCGCGCAGAGACATCCGTTCGGCAATTCAACCTGCGACGCGGGCGCCGCGTTGTCGATATCGAGGTGGACGGCGGCGAGGTCGGTGACGATCGCGGCGACACGCGGGCCAGTGCGGTTCGACAGAATCTGATCGACGAGCGCGGTCTTGCCCGCGCCCACGAAACCGGAGATCACGGTGACGGGCAAAAGCGGCTGGTTCATCGCGGTACGGAAAACTTGAAGGTGAATGACGCATGCGCCTGCCGGACGTTCAAACGGACCCGGACAGGCAGCAGCACGAAGCCGCATTGTGCATCAACTGGAGCGAGGCGACGCCTCTACTAATCTGTGGCGACTGGGGAAACGGGAGGAACGGCGCTGCCCAACTATTTGGTAGGCATCAGATTCCACTTACGGAGAATGGCCACGATTTGCCGCGCGTACTCGTCGCGCAGCGACGGCGTCTCCGAGTGATAGGCGCCGACAGCCGCCCATGTGTTGCCGTACTTGTTCATCTTCTGGCGCAGATGCCAGGCGGCGATGTACACGTTCTTGCACGGCTCCATCAGCGTGCCCTGCGAGATGCCGTATTGCGCGAGCACGGGCAGATGCACGGAGTTGATCTGCATGACGCCATAGTCGGTCGAACCGTTGGCGTTCTTATGCACCGCCGTGGGACGGTTATGCGATTCCTGCCAGGCAATGGCCCGCAAAATCAACGGGTTGACCTTCTGATAGCCGGCGGCCTCGTCGAAGCAGTCGGCGCGCGCGGACCCAGCGCTGACTAGCGCGGCCAAAGCAACGGCGACAGTGACGGCGATTGGCTTCATCGGTCAAGATGACGAACTATGTTCGATTCCTAAGCAATGGGACGGTAAAGACGACTCGAAACCTATATCCGGCGGGCTTGAACTCGGGAAAACCCGTTACCTTCGGGATACTCGAACCGTCATTCCGCCCGTATCATACCGGCTGGACATGACGCGTTAAAGTTGGCCAGCCGACATAAGCGAGTAACTTGCGGCCAAAGGCGGCCGAAAACGCGCACCGGTCCGGAACCCAAAACTTTCAAGAACTTAACAGATTACGCAATCCGAGAAGCGTTGGATCGGAAACGTTAGAGGAATCGCACGGAACCGCCTGGTTCTGTGACATTTCCGACATGAAAAGCTGTTACTGTTCGTTGTTTTTGATTACAGGGAGGCAGGGCATCCTTGGCACTGGCTGCCACGGAAGCGTTTTGCCGGACTGGGGACGACTAGGTGTCGGCCGGTCGTCCACTGTGCATGACCGTCGGCGGATCACAACGTCGGCTTCGAAACCATATCCATGAGAAGAAATCGTATGGCATTGCGTCGCGTCGCGACAGCGTTGCTGGTCGCTGGCATGATCACCGCGCAGATCGCCCACGCTCAGGTGACGCTCAACTTCGTCAACGCCGACATCGATCAGGTGGCGAGGGCGATCGGCGCGGCGACGGGTAAGACGATCATCGTCGATCCGCGCGTGAAAGGGCAATTGAACCTTGTTTCCGAGAATCCTGTTCCGGAAGACCAGGCGCTGAAGACCTTGCAGTCCGCGTTGAGAATGCAGGGCTTTTCGCTGGTGCAGGACCATGGCGTGCTGAAGGTCGTGCCCGAAGCCGATGCGAAGCTGCAAGGCGTGCCGACCTATATCGGCAATGCACCCGCGGCGCGCGGCGATCAGGTGGTCACACAGGTATTCCAGCTGAGGAACGAATCAGCGAATAACCTGTTGCCCGTGTTGCGTCCGCTGATCTCGCCGAACAACACGGTCGCGGCCTATCCGTCGAACAACACCATCGTTGTTACCGACTACGCGGATAACGTGCGCCGCATCGCGCAGATCATCCAGGGCGTCGACACGGCGGCAGGCCAGCAGGTGCTGGTCGTGCCGCTGAAGAACGCGAATGCGATCGACGTCGCGACGCAAATGGGGAAGATGCTCGACCCCGGCGCGATCGGTAACACCGATGCGACGCTGAAGGTGTCCGTGCAGGCCGACCCGCGTACCAATTCGCTGCTGCTGCGCGCGTCGAACGCGGGACGTCTCGCGGCGGCGAAGTCGCTCGCCAAGCAACTGGATGCTGCAACCGGGCAGCCCGGCAACATGCACGTCGTGTCGTTGCGCAATGCCGACGCCGTGCGTCTTGCGAAGACGCTGCGCGGCATGCTCGGCAAGGGCGGCGGCGGTGGCAACGAGTCGTCGTCGGGCGGCGGCAATAACGCGAACTCGTTCAACCAGAACAATTCGCCTACGTCGACGGGTGGCGCGGGCACGCCGCCACTGCCGTCGGGATCGATGGGCGGGTCGTCGGGGTCGTCGCTGGGCGGCAATCCGCTGGGCGCCGGCGGCGGCGCTGGCGGTGGTGGTTATGGCGGTCAGGGCAGCAACAACTCGGACTTTCTCGGCGAGAAGGAAGGTAGCGGCGGCGATGACAATCAGCCTGGCGGCATGATCCAGGCCGACGCGTCGACGAACTCGCTGATCATCACCGCGTCCGACCCCGTCTACCGCAACCTGCGCACCGTGATCGACCAGCTCGACGTGCGCCGCCCGCAGGTCTACATCGAAGCGCTGATCGTCGAGCTGAACTCGAACACGAACGCGAACCTGGGTATCCAGTGGCAGATCGGCAGCGGCAACCTGTTTGCGGGCACTAATCTCGCCACGGGTGGCGGCAATAGCATCGTCAACCTGACGGCGGCAGCGGCAGCCAACGCCGCCACGGGTGGCCTGGCTACCGCGCTGGCGACGCAGAATATCCAGCAGGGCTTGAATGTAGGCTGGCTGCACAACCTCTTCGGTGTGCAGGGGCTCGGCGCGTTGCTGCAGGCGCTGTCGCAGACGGCCGACGCCAACGTGCTGTCCACGCCTAACCTCATCACGCTCGACAACCAGGAAGCGAAGATCGTCGTCGGTACGAACGTGCCGATCCAGACAGGCTCGTATTCGAACCTCACGAGCAGCACGGCGACCACGGCGTTCAACACCTTCGATCGCATCGACGTAGGTCTGACGCTGCATATCAAGCCCCAGATTACCGAGGGCGGCATCCTGAAACTGCAGCTGTATACGGAAGATTCGGCGATCGTGGCGGGCACGACCAATGTGGCGACCAATCCGGCCGGCCCCGAGTTCACGAAGCGCTCGATCCAGTCGACGGTGCTTGCCGACAACGGCGAGATCATCGTGCTGGGCGGCCTGATGCAGGACAATTACCAGGTCAGTAACAGCAAGGTGCCGCTGCTCGGCGACATCCCGTGGATCGGCCAGTTGTTCCGCTCGGAAAACAAGATTCGCGCGAAGACCAATCTGTTGGTATTCCTGCGTCCGGTGATCATCAACGACCGCGACACGGCGCAAGCGGTGACGGCGAACCGATACGACTACATCCAGGGCGTGTCGGGCGCATACAAGTCCGATAACAACCTGATCAAGGACAAGGACGATCCCGTCGTGCCGCCGATGCCGGTTGGCCCGAGCCAGGGTGGATCGACGCTGAACCTGTTCGATCTCGACGCTATGCGGCGTCAGCAGGCGCTTGGGGTGCCCGTCCCGGCACCCGCGTACGTTCCGCAGCAGCAGCAGCCTCAGCCGCAGATGCAGATGCAGCCGCCCGCACAAACGGTCCCCGCGCAACCGGCCACGAGTACACAGAAGGTGCAGCCGTGAGCACGCCGCACGCGCCCGGCAGCGCGCCGCTCGACACAGCGGCCACGGGCGGAGCGCATCGCGAGCCGCCCTCTGCGCTTGCCGCGCGACTCGTGCCGTATGGCTTCGCGAAAAGCGGCCAGATTCTCGTCGCGCATCAGCACGCCGATTCAATGGAAGTCTGGATCAGCGAACGCACGACCCAGTCCGCGCTCGCGGAAGTCGCGCGCAATTTCGGCGCGGTGTCGGTTGTGCGGCTCGAAGCGGATGAACTGTCGCAGGCGATCAATCAGGCCTATTCGCGCCAGGACGGCAGCGCCGCGCAGGTGGTCGGCGAAGTGGAAGGCGAAGTCGATCTGTCGCGTCTGATGCAGGACATTCCCGAAGTGGAAGACCTGCTGGAATCCGAAGACGACGCGCCGATCATCCGCATGATCAACGCGTTGCTCACACAGGCCGCGCGCGAACAGGCATCGGATATTCACATCGAGCCGTTCGAGAATGCGTCGGTGGTGCGTTTTCGCGTCGATGGCACGCTGCGCGACGTGGTGCGTCCGAAGAAAGCACTGCACGGCGCGCTGATTTCGCGGATCAAGATCATGGCGCAACTCGATATCGCCGAGAAGCGTCTGCCGCAGGATGGCCGTATTACGTTGCGCGTCGGCGGAAGGCCGGTTGATGTGCGCGTATCGACTTTGCCGACGGGCCACGGCGAACGCGCCGTGCTGCGTCTGCTGGAAAAAGACGCGCAGCGCCTGAATCTCGAAGCGCTCGGTATGGCGCCCGACACGCTCGTGCATTTCGACAAACTGATTTCGCGTCCGCACGGCATCGTGCTCGTCACGGGCCCGACGGGCTCGGGCAAGACAACGACGCTGTATGCGTCGATGTCGCGGCTCGAAACGGCGACGACGAACATCATGACCGTCGAAGACCCGATCGAATACGATCTGTCCGGCATCGGCCAGACGCAGGTCAACGAGCGGATCGGCATGACGTTCGCCCGCGCGCTGCGTTCCATTCTGCGTCAGGACCCGGACATCATCATGATCGGTGAAATCCGCGATCTCGAAACGGCGCAGATCGCCGTGCAGGCGTCGCTGACGGGCCACCTCGTGCTTGCGACGCTGCACACCAACGACGCCGCGTCCGCCGTTACGCGTCTTACCGACATGGGCGTCGAGCCGTATCTGCTCGCGTCGTCGCTGCTTGGCGTGCTGGCGCAGCGGCTCGTGCGGCGTCTGTGTCCCGTGTGCAAGGAAGAACGCGAAGAAGAAGACGGCCGCAAGTTGTGGCACCCGGTCGGCTGCGACAAGTGCGGACATTCAGGCTATGCGGGACGGCGCGGCGTGTACGAACTGCTGAACGTCGACGAATCAATCCGCTCGCTGATTCACCGCAACGCCTCGGACGCCGAGATTCTCGACACCGGCCGCAAGCAAGGCATGCGCACGTTGCGCGAGGACGGCGACCGCTGGCTCGCATCGGGCTTGACGTCGCTCGAAGAAGTGATACGCGTGACGGGCGGGGTCTAAAGCGCATGCCCGCATTCCGTTTCGAAGCGATCGACGCCGCCGGCAAGGCGCAAAAAGGCGTGCTCGATGCCGACAGCGCGCGCGGTGCGCGCACGCAGTTGCGCACGCAAGGTCTCACGCCGCTCGTCGTCGAACCAGCGGCGACGCGCACGCGCGGCGAACGCACCCAGCGGCTGTCGTTGGGGCGCAAGCTCTCCCAGCGCGAGCAGGCGATTCTCACGCGGCAACTCGCGAGTCTGCTGATCGCCGGTCTGCCGCTCGATGAAGCGCTCTCGGTGCTCACCGAGCAGTCGGAGCGCGATTACATCCGCGAACTGATGGCCGCGATCCGCGCGGAAGTGCTGGGCGGCCATTCGCTGGCCAACGCGCTGTCGCAGCATCCGAAAGATTTTCCCGAGATTTACCGCGCACTCGTCGCAGCGGGCGAACACACGGGCAAGCTCGGCCTCGTGCTGTCGCGCCTCGCTGATTACATCGAGCAGCGCAACGCGCTCAAGCAGAAGATCGTGCTCGCGTTCACGTATCCGACCATCGTGACGATCATCGCGTTCGGCATCGTCACGTTCCTGTTGAGCTATGTCGTGCCGCAGGTCGTCAATGTGTTCGCGAGCACGAAGCAGCAGTTGCCGATCCTCACCGTGATGATGATGGCGCTCTCCGGCTTCGTGCGTAACTGGTGGTGGGCGGTGCTGATCGCATTGGTGATCGTCGTGTACGTGGTGCGCGCGATACTCGCGCAACCGGGACCGCGTCTCGCGTTCGATCGCTGGGTTTTGACGGCGCCCCTCTTCGGCAAGCTCGTGCGCGGCTACAACACGGTGCGTTTCGCGAGCACGCTCGGCATTCTGACGGCAGCGGGCGTGCCGATTCTGCGCGCGCTGCAGGCCGCGAGCGAAACGCTTAGCAACAAGGCGATGCGCAACAACATCGACGATGCAATCGTGCGCGTGCGCGAAGGTACGTCGCTGTCGCGAGCGCTCGGCAATACGAAGACGTTTCCGCCCGTGCTCGTACACCTGATCCGCTCGGGCGAAGCAACGGGCGACGTGACGACGATGCTCGATCGCGCGGCCGAAGGCGAAGCGCGCGAACTCGAACGGCGCACGATGTTCCTGACGAGTCTGCTGGAACCGCTGCTGATCCTGGCGATGGGCGGCGTGGTGCTGGTGATCGTGCTCGCGGTGATGCTGCCGATCATCGAGTTGAACAACCTGGTGCAGTGACGGCGCGTTAGCGTCCGAAAGACTTGCAAGCCGGACCGAAGCTTTCAGGTTGCGTCGACCCGGCAGAGAATGGCATCAGCGCACGTAGATGGTCGGGCCGGGCGGGTTGGCGGGAAGGAAGACTTCGGAGTGGGAGCCGTTGCGGTCGATGATGATCGAGCGGGCGCGCACTTCGGCGAGCCTGGTGCCTTGCATGAACGTGCTGCCCAGCGATACGGCATGCGGCGGTTCGCCGCCCGTGCTGATGATCGCGGCGGCGCCGTGGCTCAACGCGAGGATGCCGAACAGATGGATGTCCTGGTTCGCGGTGCGCGTGAGCTGGCCGCCGAACAGCGTCGCGGCCTGATCCGTCGAAACGGGCGCGCGCACGGCGGCAGCGGGCACGGGCGCGCCGGAATGCGACGTGAGCGTGACGACCCAGTAAGTGAGCGTCGCGCAGAACACGGCGAAGACAGCGAGCGAGATCAGGCGGATCTGGAGTGCGTTCATGTGTGTGATTGTACGGACTATTGTGAATTTTGCGGTACGCCGGACGGCAGTTCGGAACCCTTCAACTGCATGACATTAAAATGACCGACCGGACGTGCAGAGTGCTGCATTCTCAATGCATTGCATGACGTCTGATCGATCGACCCTTCATTCAAACGAGGTAGCAAGCTATGCAAATGTGGACCAGTCGCCGCAACGAGATCGCGGTCATGCGCGCGGGCGAGCGCGCCCGCCGTCAACGCGGGTTCACGCTGATCGAAATCATGGTCGTGATCGCGATCCTCGGCATTCTGGCTGCGCTGATCGTGCCGAAGATCATGAGCCGTCCGGACGAGGCGCGCCGCGTGGCCGCCAAGCAGGACATCGGCACCATCATGCAGTCACTGAAGCTCTATCGCCTCGACAACGGCCGCTATCCGACGCAGGAACAAGGCCTGCGCGCGCTGATCGAAAAACCGTCGACGGACCCCGCGCCGAACAACTGGAAGGACGGCGGCTACCTCGAGCGTCTGCCTAACGACCCGTGGGGCAACTCGTACCAGTATCTGAACCCGGGCGTGCATGGCGAGATCGACGTGTTCAGCTACGGTGCGGATGGCAAGGCGGGCGGCGAAGGCAACGATGCCGACGTCGGCTCGTGGCAATAAGCTCACAACGCTGATTGAATCGACATCGATCGTTACCGGCACCATGCGATTGCACCACTGCATGCCGCGCGCTCTTCGTGAGGCCGCCCGCGTCGACGACGCGCGCGGCTGCATGAAGCGGCATGCAATACGCTCGGCGGCACGCGAGCGCCAGCGCGGCTTCACGCTGCTCGAAATGCTGGTCGTGCTGGTGATCGCGGGCCTGCTGGTGTCGCTTGCATCGCTGACGCTGACGCGCAATCCGCGCACGGATCTGAACGAGGAAGCGCAGCGGCTTGCGCTGCTGTTCGAATCGGCGGGCGACGAAGCGCAGGTGCGCGCCCGCCCTATTTCTTGGCTGCCGCTGGATGGCGGCTTTCGTTTCGATGTCCACACCAACGACGGCTGGCGTCCGTTGCGCGACGATCTGCTCGGGCCGCGCCGGTGGGAAGGCGGCGTGACGGGCGTGACGATCGAGTATCCCGGCTCCGACACGCATTCGGACCGCATCGTGTTCGGCACCGAGAGCATCGATACACCCGTGCAGGTGACGCTCTTTTCCGCCGTGGGGCGCGTGACGATCATCGGCACGGGCAACGGCCGGTACGAGGTGCGCTGATGCAGTTCGCGCTTCGTGTTCGCCGCGTGCGCGGCGCTGTGGATAACCAGAATCGCAAGCGGGCGGGAGGCTTCACGATGATCGAAGTGCTGGTCGCGCTGGCGATCATCGCGGTCGCGCTGGCCGCTTCGCTGCGCGCGGTCGGTAGTCTCGCGACGGGCGAGGCCGATCTGCATCGCCGGCTGCTGGCGGGCTGGAGCGCGGACAACGCGCTCGCCCAGTTGCATCTGGCGCACGCGTGGCCCGAAGTCGGCTCGCAGAGCTTCGACTGCTCGCAGGGCAACCTGCAACTGATTTGCACGGAAAACGTGAGCGCGACGCCGAATCCGGTGTTTCGACGCGTCGAGGTTTCGGTGACGTCGCCCGGTCACTCGGGCAACCTCGCGCAGATGGTGACGGTGATCGCGAATGAAACGAATCGCTCGCTCTGAGCACGACGTGCCGCGCGTTCGACGCTCGCCGCTGCTCAGGAAGACAGCGGGCGGCTTCACGCTGATCGAGCTGCTGGTGGCGATCGCGATACTCGCCGTGATCGCGGTGCTGTCGTGGCGCGGACTGGACCAGATCATCCGCGGACGGCAGACGATCACGAACGCGATGGAAGACGAGCGCGTGTTCGCGCAGTTTTTCGACCAGATGCGCATCGACGTGCGCAACGCCGCCTCCGACGACGAAGCGGGCGAACCGGCCGTCGCGGTGAACGGCAATGCGCTGCAGATCGTGCGGTACATGCGCGCGCCGGGTGCGCCGCCACGGTTGGTGGTCGTGCGGTATCGGATCACGGAAGGGCGGATTCTGCGCTATGCGTCGCCGCCGTTGGCGAACATCGGCGAGGTGCGCCGCGCGCTCGGCGGCTCGGAGAACGAGAACTGGAACGCCGTGCCGTTGATCGGTGGTATCGGCGCGATTACCGCGCGCCTGTATGTGCCGAAAGTCGGCTGGACGACGCAGATGAAAGACGTGCAGTCGGCGATTACGGAGAACGACAACAATCTGAAAGTGCCTCAGCTCGGCAATGCGCCGTTGCCAAGGTCGGTGACGGGGCTCGAAGTGAGCATCGGCGCGAGTTCGCTCGCGCGGCCCGTTACCCGGGTTTTTCTCGTTGGGGAGTGAGTTTTGATCAAGCGCTTTCGCCCTGCCCGTTCGAAACCTGCGGCTCAACGCGGCGTTGCCATCATTAGCGCGCTGCTGGTGGTCGCGCTGTCTGCGATTCTTGTTTCCGGCATGCTCTGGCGGGAACAGGTGCAGATCCGACGCATCGAGAATCAACGGCTGCTGGCGCAGGCGCAGTGGGTGTCGCGCGGCGCGCTCGACTGGACGCGCCTCATTCTTCGTTCCGAAGGCGATACGTCGGCGGGAATCACCTATCTTGGCGGCGTCTGGGGCGTGCCGATTGCGCGCACGCGCCTGTCCGATTTTCTCGGGCAGATCGGCGAGGTGCGCGCACAGGAAGGCGGGGCGACCTATATCTCCGGTTCGATCGAAGATGCGCAGGCCAAATTCAATCTGCGCAACCTTGTTTCGACGGCAGTGCCGGGCGCGCTGACGCTGAACATTCAGCAGGTTCAGTCTTTCCAGCGTTTGTTGCAGCTGCTCGGCATCAACAGCCAACTGGCAAAGAACACGGCGCTGCAATTGCGTGCGGGACTGCGGCAATCGGCGACACGCTTCCAGACGGCGGCCAATCCCACCACTCTCGATCCCACCCAGATGCAAGGCGGCGCGACTGGCGGCGGCAATTACACCGATCAGCCCGGTCTGGAAGACGCCGATGAAAACGCGCCCGTCGCGCCGCTTCAGATGACGGGTGTCGACTCGCTGCTCGACGTGCCCGGCTTCACGCCGGAGATGATCGCGCGGCTGCGCCCGTTCGTGACCGTGCTGCCGACGACCACCCCCGTCAACATGAACACCGCGCCCGCCGAAGTGGTCGCGGCTGTCGTGCCGGGGATGAATCTGTCGAATGCGCAGGCGTTCGTCGCGCGGCGCGAGACGGTGTTCTTCCACAACGTCGGCGATGTGCAGCTCGCGTTGCGCGGCGCGGGCGTCCAGCAACTCGTGTTCGATCCGAATCAGCTCGACGTGAACACCAGCTACTTCCTGATCCACGGACGCGTCGAGCACGAGCGCGCCGAAGTCGATCGCACCACCCTCGTCTATCGTGACGCGCTGACGCATACGACGCGTATCGTATGGGGACGAGACCAACTATGAACAACGCAATTTCTCGAGAGAGTGGCCTTTGAGCACGCTGATCGTTCTTCTGCCGCCGCGTGATCCGGCGGTGCCGTCGCAGGAATGGCAACTGCCGGAGCTGCCGTTTCTGCTGCTCGACAAATCGGGGCGCACCCAGCGCGCCGGCCGCTCGGCCCCCGGCCTGCTGCCGCGCGCAAGCGCGACCGTGCTGATGCTCGCCGCGCGCGACTGCCTGATGCTCGCTACGGCCGTGCCGCCGCTGAAAGGACCGCGCTTGCGTCAGGCGCTGCCGAACGTCGTCGAAGATCAGCTGATCCAGGACGCGCAGACCACGCACATCGCGCTCGATCCGCAGCCGCTCGACGGCAATCGCCATGTGCTCGCGATCGTCGATCGCGGCTGGTTCCGTTATATCGTCGAGACGTTTGCGGCGGCGGGTCATCGCAATCTGAAGGCGGTGCCTGTTACGCGTTGTCTGCCGCAGCCCGTCGCCGCTGCGATGGCGGCTGAAGCGCGTGCGGAAGAAGCCGTTGCCGCTGGCGCCGATTCTGCGCTGTTGCACGTCGAGCCTGTCGTCGCGGGCCTCACGCCCGTCGTTGCGGCGGTGCTGGGCCACGTCGTGCCGTCGACGGCCGCCGTGCTCGGCGAAGGTGCCGTCGATGCCGCACCGCCGCGCGTCGAGCTTGCGCTCGTGCGCGGTCCGCTCGGCGAAGGGCTGGCCGTGCCGGAATCGGCCGTCGGCTCGACGGTGGCGGCGCTCGCGGGCCATGCGCCCGTCACGTTGTACACGCTCGTCGATTTGCCTGGTAGCGAGCCGCGCCTGGCGTCGGTGGCGCAATCGGGACGTCACACGCCGATCTCGGGCGCGCTACCGCTGTCGTTCGAAACGCTCGCGCGCAACGCGATTCAGTGCCGCTTCGATCTCGCGCAATTCGAGTTTGCCGTGCAGCCGTGGCGTCTCGATCGCGCGACGCTGCGCCGCCTGCGTTTGCCGCTGTGGCTGCTGGTGGGCACGGTGCTCGTCGCGATCATCGGCGCGAATGTGCAATGGCTGATGCTGTCGCGCCAGCGCGATGCGATCAGCACGCAGATGACCGAGCTCCTGCTCAACACCTTTCCGAAGACGACGGTCGTGCTCGACGCGCCTGATCAGATGGCGCGTCAGTTGCAGCAATTGCGCGTCGCGGCGGGTGAACTGTCGCCGGACGATTTCCTTTCCTTGTCGGATGGACTCGCGCGTTCGCTCGGGCCGATTCCCGTCAACGGCCTTGCCGCGTTGGACTACCACGACCGGCGCGTCGACGTGACGTTCAAACCCGAGGTCAAGGTCGATCCCGACTTCCAGCAACGCCTGACGCGCAATGGCCTGACGGGCGCGATCGACAGCAACACCGGCAAGTGGACGATCAGGAACGGACAATGAAAGCAGAACTGTTGAACACGTGGGCCGGATTCTGGGATGCCCGCACGCCGCGCGAAAAGGCGCTTTTGACATGGGGTGGCGCGGTGCTGGCCGTCGTCATCATCTGGTCGGTGCTGTGGGCGCCCGCGCAGGAAGGGCGCGCGCGGCTGCGCGAATCGATCCCGGGCCTGCAGCGCCAGCTTTCGCAGATGACCGCGCAGGCGAACGAGGCGCGCGCGCTGTCGGCGGCGGCGCAGGGTGTGGCGCCGACGGGCGGCGCGCTGAAAGATGCGCTGACGGCGTCGCTGAGCGACCACGGCCTCGCACCGACGCAGGTACAGGTGCTCGGCAACGCGGTGCAGATCCAGTTGAAGAACGCTTCGTTTCCCGCGTGGACCGAGTGGCTCGACGACGCGCGCAAGCAGTTCAAGGTGCAGGTGTCCGAGGCGCATGTCACGGGGTTGAAGCAGGACGGCCAGGTCGATCTGACGGCATCGCTGCAACCGGCAACGATCAAATGACGGCGCAGCCACGGGGTCCCGCATGAGTTTCTGGATGCGGCGATTGCGCGCCGCGCTGCCCTGGATCGCCGTCGCGCTGATCGCGAACGTCGTGGTGTTGCTCGTGATGGCGCCCGCCGCCTGGGTCACGCCGCAGTTCGCGAAGGCCACGCAAGGGCATGTCAATCTCGTCGAACCATCGGGTTCGCTGTGGCACGGCTCGGCGTCGCTGATGCTTGCCGCCGGGCCGGGCGCAGAAAGCGCGACGCTGCTGCCGGGGCGCATCGAATGGCGGACGTCGTTCTGGCCGCTGTTCACGGGTCGCGTACGGATGCAGATGCTGCAAAGCCAGGCGATGCCCGACCCCGTCACGGTCGATGCAACGCTGCGCAGCGCGACGCTGTCGGGCGGCACCATCGCCGTGCCTGCGGCGTTGCTCGCGGGCCTCGGTGCGCCGTTCAACACGCTCGATCTGCAAGGCGACGTGCGGCTGACGTGGACCGACTGGCGCAGCTTCAATCGCCAGGCATTCGGTCAGTTGATCGTGACGCTGAACGACATGAGCTCGCGCGTGTCGCGCGTGAAGCCGCTCGGGTCGTATCGCGTGGTGTTTCAGGCGCAGGGTGGATCGGGCACGCTCGATCTGTCGACGACGAAAGGGCCGCTGCTGCTGAACGGTCACGGCACGCTCAGCGAGGCCTCGACGTCGTTCATGGGCACGGCGAGCACGACACCCGACTCCGTCGACAATCTCGCCGGTCTTCTGAATCTGCTCGGACGCCCGACTGGACCCGGACAGGTCGCGCTGACGTTCGTCCACTGACCTTTTCGCTTCCTGCCCGCAGAAAACACAACGGCCGCCATGTTTGCGCATGGCGGCCGTTTGCGTTGGTGCGTTCGCCGTTTAGCCCGCTGAGGTGGACGTTTTTGCGACGGGCGCGGCAGGCGCGGACGCGGGCGCAGGCGCTGCGACATCGCCCGTTTCGCGATTCATCTGATCGACTTCCCAGCCGCCGCCGAGCGCCTTGACGAGACCGACCGACGACACCATCCGCTGCCCCGCGATGCTCGCCAGCTTCTGCTCGGCGGTGAACGCGGTGGTCTGCGCCGTCAGCACGTTCAGATAGTCGACGGTGCCCGATTTGTACTGGTTCGTGACAATCTCGAGCGCCTGCTGCGCGGACTGGACGGCCTGCTCTTGCACCGTGACTTCCTGCTCGAGGATGCGCAGCGAGGCAAGGTTGTCCTCGACGTCCTGGAACGCTGTCAGCACCGCCAGCCTGTAGGTGGCGACGTCCTGGTCGTAGGCGGCGCGCGCGGCGTCCGTCTGCGCCTTGCGGAGACCCGCGTCGAAGATGGTCTGGGCGAGCGAGGGCCCAAGCGTCCAGAAGCGCGACGGCATTTGCAGCAGCTGCGAGAACACCGAACTTTCGAAGCCGCCGCTGGCCGACAGCGTCAGCGTTGGGAAGAACGCCGAAATCGCGACGCCGATCTGCTCGTTCGCCGCCGCTGCCTTGCGCTCGGCCGATGCGATATCCGGGCGGCGTTCGAGCAGCGCCGACGGCAGTTGCGCGGGCGTGGCGGGCGGCACGGCATCGAGCGGCGCGGGCGGCAGCGAGAACGCGGAAGCCGGTTCGCCGACCAGCACGGCGATCGCGTGCTCGTTTTGCGCGCGCGCAACGCCGTTGTCGATGGCGGCAGCCTGCGCCGATTGCAGCTGCGTTTGCGCCTGAATCACATCCGAGCGGGCGGCGACGCCCTGCGCGTAGCGGTTCTGCGTGAGCGTCAGCGAGCGCTGATAGGCGGCGACGGTATCGTCGAGCAGCTTTTGCTGCGCGTCGAGCGAACGGATGTTGAAGTAGGTTTGCGCGAGCGTTGCCTGCGCGGACAGGCGCGCGTTCGCCAGATCGGCGGCGGCGGCCTGCTGGCCCGCCTGCTGGCTCGCGACGGTGCGGCTCACCTTGCCCCAGAGGTCAGGTTCCCAGGTGGCGTCGAGCGACAGGCTGTAGCTGTTGCTGATCGTGCCCGAACTGCTGAGCGACGACGTAGTGCCGCCGCCTCCGCCCGTTACCGAGCCACTGAAGCTGCGGCTCGGCGTGCGCGAGCGCGACGCGCTCGCCCCTGCGCTGATCACCGGGAAGTACGCCGCGCGGGCCTCGCCAACCAGCGCGCGCGCCTGCCGGTAGGCGGCGGCGAACTGCGCGACGGTCTGGTTCGACGCGTTGAGCTTGTCTTCGAGCGCGCTCAGCTGCGGATCGTTGTAGATGACCCACCACGCGCCGCGGTCTTGCTGGTCGGCGGGCTGCGCGACTTTCCAGCCGTCGGCGGCTTCCTTGTACGAGGCCGGAATGTCGACCGACGGCCGCTTGTAATCAGGACCGACGGCGCAGCCGGCCAGCGCGAACGCCAGCGCGGCGCAAACGGCGATGTGCAGGACGCGTTGCCCCGCGACGTTCGCGACCGAGGCGCGTGCGCGCGAAGTTCGATCAAACTGCATGCAAATGAATTCCTGTCGATTCGGAAGGCGCCATGCGCCGAGGCGAAATGCGGAGCGGCTCCCCGCGCGATGGACGGCGCGCGCTCGCGATGGCTCGAATGGTAGCGCACGCATTGCCCGGCAATGAAATCGAAAGAGTAATGCCGCCCGCGCCCCGTGTGTGTTACCGACGGTGAGGCGACAGTTACGCGCTGTTACGGCGCTATTTGCGTGAGTGCAGGCTGCAGGCTGGAAAAGCAAAGGCCGCCCTACGGCGGCCTTTATCCCGGAGCGATGCGCGAGACGCTTAGACGCGCGGATCGGCGGTGGTTTGCCGCGCCTGCTTGCCCGCGGCGGCACGGCACGGCGGCGCATCGGGGCGCGCCTGGCAAACCGTGGCTGCGGGAGCGATCGACTGATGATTGGCCGTCGAGCGGGCCTTGAGCGGGGAAGCGAGCAACGTAGCCGGCTTGGCGGCCCGCGTTTTAGCGCTACGGGTGCGCCGGTGTTCGAACCACGCGAAAAGCAGCACCCCGATCGATCCGCCAGGAAGGACGAAGATCACCGCGTACAGAGCCACTTTCCACCAGCGGTTGGCTCCTTGAAATGTTTGCAGCGCAGAATCGGTCAGTGAGCGGCTCAAGCCGCCGAGGGTGTTTTTCAGGTACAGCATCGCGGGAATCCTCTGTGCGCCGGTAAAAGAAGGCGCACGCAAGTGCGGTCAGAACATGGTCTCCGATGGACGCGGGTCGCGTAACTCGTTGCCTGTAATAATATTGACCATGCAATCAATTTTCAAGATACTGTGCATTGCAACATGGTCTTTCGTTGTTTTTCGGCTGTGTCTTGACGCGGTTAGTGCGCACGATTGACTTCACTGCCTGGGCAGATACAATCCGGGACATTCGCGTTTGTCACGCCAGCAGGCAGCTTCCAAAAGAGCATTCATGACCGACGGTCCCTACCAGCCGGAGTCGATTCATCTCGAATCGAGCCTCGGTTATTACCTGACCAAAGCGCGGAACGTGCTGGTCGAGCGCACGGATCGCGCGGTTGCGCATCTCGGGCTGACGACCCAGCAGATCGGCGTGATCCTGCTGCTTTCGTGCGGCCGCGCGACGACGCCATTCGAACTGTCGCGAGCCATGTCATACGACAGCGGATCGATGACGCGGATGCTCGATCGCCTTGAAAAGAAAGGGCTGGTCGCGCGGTCGCGTAGCGACAAGGACCGGCGCATCGTGAAGCTTGGCCTGACGCCGCAAGGTCAGCACGCGGCATCGCAGTTGCCGGAGATTGGCGCGGACGTGCTCAATGAACAGCTACGCGGTTTTTCGGGCGAGGACCTCGCGACGCTGATCGATCTATTGAGTCGCTTCATTGCAAACGGGATCAATGGCGGAAACGGCGCTGTCGGATGCGAGACGGCCAGTGCGTCCGGCAAAGAAAAAAGCGGGTCGTCCGTTTCTACCGACGATCGCTAGGCAGCCGCGCTTCGGCGCGGTTTTGTTTTATCGATTTATCTGTCTGGGCAGAGAGTGTCGGGACATGAAAGCCAGGCGTCGAGCTTGGGGCTTTTTCATGTCGCGTCAAGTTTTCTCACGTGACAAGGAGAACACGCCAAATGGCCGCATTGCCTTCGGCTTCCGATTCCACCGGTTCAACAACGGCTGACCTGCCGCAGCACGGCGGCGCAGCGTCCACCCGCCCCGCCGCCCCTGCTCCGCTCACGGGAGGAAGGCTCGCGCTGCTAACCGTCGGACTTGCGCTCGGTACGTTCATGGAAGTGCTCGACACGTCGATCGCGAACGTCGCCGTGCCGACCATCTCGGGCAGCCTCGGCGTCGCGACCAGCGAAGGCACGTGGGTGATCTCGTCGTATTCCGTGGCATCGGCGATCGCTGTGCCGTTGACGGGCTGGCTCGCGCGGCGGGTCGGCGAAGTCCGGCTGTTCACGCTGTCGGTGCTGCTCTTTACCATCGCGTCCGCGGCTTGCGGCTTCGCGCACAATTTCGAGTCGCTGATTGCGTTCCGTCTGCTTCAGGGGCTGGTTTCCGGTCCTATGGTGCCGCTTTCGCAGACCATTCTGATGCGCTCCTACCCGCTCGAGAAACGCGGCCTCGCGCTCGGCCTATGGGCAATGACCGTGATCGTCGCGCCGATTTTCGGTCCCGTGATGGGCGGCTGGATCACCGACAACTACACCTGGCCGTGGATCTTCTACATCAATCTGCCGATCGGCCTCTTCTCAGCGGCGTGCGCATACTTTCTGCTGCGCGGACGCGAAACGCAGACGTCGAAACAGCGCATCGACGGCATCGGCCTTGGACTGCTGGTGATCGGCGTGTCGTGCCTGCAGATGATGCTCGACCTCGGCAAGGACCGCGACTGGTTCAGTTCGACGTTCATCGTCGCGCTCGCGATCATTGCGGTGACGTCGCTCGCGTTCATGATCGTGTGGGAGATGACGGAGAAAGAACCCATCGTCGACCTGTCGCTCTTCAAAGACCGCAACTTCGCACTGGGTGCGCTGATCATCTCGTTCGGCTTTATGGCGTTCTTCGGGTCCGTTGTGATTTTTCCGCTCTGGCTGCAGACGGTCATGGGCTACACGGCGGGAAAAGCGGGGCTCGCGACCGCGCCCGTCGGACTGCTCGCGCTCGTGCTATCGCCGATGATCGGGCGCAACATGCACCGGCTCAATTTGCGGATCGTCGCGAGCTTCGCGTTCGTGGTGTTCGCGATCGTGTCGTTGTGGAACTCGACCTTCACGCTCGATGCACCGTTCAATCAGTTGATTCTCCCGCGTCTCGTGCAGGGCATCGGCGTGGCCTGCTTCTTCGTGCCAATGACGACGATAACGCTGTCCAGCATTTCCGATGAACGGTTGGCAAGCGCATCGGGGTTATCGAACTTTCTGCGCACGCTGTCAGGCGCAATCGGCACGGCGATCAGCACGACGTATTGGGAAAACGACGCGATCTATCACCACGCGGTGTTGTCGGAATCGGTGAGCGCCTATTCGGCCAATACGACGTCTTATAGCGATCTGCTGACGACGCTGGGTTTCAAGGGGCAGGCGGTGACGGCGCAACTGAACGAGATCGTCACGCAACAGGGCTACATGATGGCGACCAACGATTTCTTCCGCATCTCGTGTGCGGGCTTCGTGGTGCTTGCGTGTCTCGTGTGGGTGACGAAGCCCAAAAAGGGCGCGGCGGCGTCAATGGGACATTGACGCCGCCGCGGGATTGGGAGCGCTGCGGCTCCCGATGCTTCGACAAGAGAGATTACTTGCCGTCGACCTGGATCTCGACGCGGCGGTTTTTCGCGCGGCCGATAGCCGTCGTGTTCGGCGCGACGGGCGATGCGCTACCGTAGCCTTCCACATCCCACTTCGAAGCACGCAGGCCAGCCGTTGCCAGATAGCTTTGTACCGAACGCGCACGTGCTGCCGACAGACGGTTGTTCAGTTCGGCCGAACCCGTCGAATCGGTATAGCCGGCGATCGTCATACGTTCGATATCAACACCCTGGTTGGCCGCGACGAAATCATCGAGCTTCGCCGTGGCAACGGGCGTCAGCGTTGCGCTGCCGACAGCGAACGTTGCGTCGCCTTGCAACGTGATCTTGCGCTGCGGTGCGTGGCGGACAGGAGCGGGCGCCACAGCGGGAACCGGGACAGGCGCTACGACGACAGGCGCCGGCTGGGCAGGTTGCTCGACAACGGGCGTCGCGCACTGGAACGTGATTTCATTCGGATTGTTTTCCGACTTGAGATCCGACGTGATGTGATCGACCGACGAAATTCGCATAGCCGGCTTGTCGCCGCAGATGCGCTTTACTTCGGCCATGCAAGTCTTGGAGCTTTCAAGCAAACCGAGACATTGGACGCGATACGCCTGGGTACCGTTGGCCAAAGTCACGACATCGGTGCTGTGGGCGGGCCCGGAATAGGAGGTGCATCCCGCGATGCCGACGACGCAAGCGATCGCCGTCAAGATACGAAAGAACATGAGACTTCTCGCAGAAGAAATTAGAGTTACGAGACGATAGGGGCTGCGGGTCTCTACTCCAATCGGAGAAGTCTTAATCAAAAATTTGCTTCGATTTGATTCGTCCTACTGTGAAACGGGTTCGCCCGTCGGCGACGAGACCGATTGACCACTCGATCCACCCGATTGTCCGGATGAGATTGGCGTCGCCACATTCGCGGCGCCGCCGCGCACGAACTGCTTGAAGTCGGCACCCGCTTCCCACGGATTCGGCTTGCATCCGAGCGAGCTGTCGCAATGCGCTGCAAAACCGATCGTCGACGTGCCGTCGTTGTTCGGTGTCTTCGTGATTTCGAATGAGAGATCGCGCTTGCCGCCGTCCGGCCCCGCTGTCTGGATCAGCGTATCGGTCGCGGTGGCGACCTCGTAACGGGAATGCGTCGTGACCCACGTGCGCGCGCGCTGCCACCACGCGTCGCATTGACTCTTGCTGTCGCAGGTCAGCGGCGCGGTCGCGATCTGCATCACGTCGGGATCGACCTGCCCTCGCGTCGAGCAGCCGGCGGCTGACACGCAAACCGCGACCCAAAGCGCGGCTATCAGACCTTTGTTCATAACCCGGATTCCTCCCTCGCACACGTCGGAGCGGCGAAGCGTTGCGTTATACAGGGTTGGACCGCGACGTTGCCGACACGTTTCATACCGCGCGCATGAAGTCAGAGCGACGTCCGGGCACCGCGAGATCTGTTGCAGCAATTTCCGTCCCCGGCTTGCGCACCATGAAAAAGGGCAGCACGCAGCTGCCCTCATCAAATGCGAGTCGCGTACGCGACGGCGTACCAGACTAAACGCTGAAGCGGTTCAACGTATAAGCGCGATACGCGGCAACGAACGCGTCGAATGAACCGACTTCCTCGCGCTCCAGCTTGGCCTGTTCGGCGAGCGATCGTGTCGCGAGCGCAGCGAACTCCTGCGTTTGCGCTTCGTCCAGCGGACGCGCGCGGAAATGCTCCGCGTGCGCGACGCTCTGCGCAAGACCGAAATCGAGGAAGCTCTGCTGCTTGTCACGCATGATCTGCAGCACGCGGGCCGACGGCGTCAACGACGCGTCCGCGAGCTTCGCGCGTTGCGTCGCGACGGCGCGCGCGTGGCTGTCGTCGCCGCGAATCGAATCGAGCGCAGCGGCTGCGTGGTCGATTTTCGCGAGCAATTCATTGGCCCAGTCGAGCATCTTGACGGGTTGTCCGTCGCGCACCAGTTCGAGGCCGGGCTTGCGCCCTTCCATCGTCACGCGGCCGAAGTTCTGATTTGCTTCCGTATAGGCCGGCGGCGGCAGCGGCGCGCTGTCGTCGAGTGCGCACACGAGCAGATAGGCGTCGAGAAAACGCGCGGCTTCGAGCGAAATACCCGTCGGTTCGAACGGATCGATATCCATGCAGCGCACTTCGACGTACTGGACACCGCGCGCCCCAAGCGCATGCAACGGACGCTCGCCCGGATACGTGACGCGCTTCGGGCGGATCGTCGAGTAGAACTCGTTTTCGATCTGCAACACGTTCGTGTTGATCTGCACCCATTCGCCGTCGCGCTGCGTGCCGATTGCCTCGTACTGCGGATACGGCTGGCTAACGGCTTTCGCGAGCGCGTCGAGGTAGCCAGGCAGCGTGTCGTAGTCGGCGTGCAGCGCGGCTTGCGCCGTCGTATTCGAATAACCGAGATCGCTCATGCGCAGGCTCGTTGCGTACGGGCGATACAGCGTGTCGGCGTCGAACGTTTCGAGCGTATTCGCGCGGCCGCGCAGAAAGCGCCGGTCGAGCGCTGGCGATGCGCCGAACAGATACATCAGCAGCCAGCTCGTGCGGCGGAAATTACGGATCAGCGCGAGATAGCGGTCCGACTGGAAATCGACGGCATTGGCTGTGGATTTCTGGTCGGCATGCAGCAGCCGCCACACTTCTTCGTTCAACGAATAGTTGTAGTGGATGCCCGCGATACATTGCATCGTGCGTCCGTAGCGCAGCGCGAGTCCGACGCGGTAGACGTACTTCAGCTTGCCGATGTTCGACGTGCCATAGTCCGCGATCGGAATTTCGTCGTCTTCGGGCAGAACACCGGGCATCGAGTTGTTCCACAGCACCTCGTCGCCGATGGCCGAATAAACAAAGCGATGCAGCGTGTCGAGACACTCGAGCGTGGTCGCCGCGTCGTGCTCGGCGGACGTGATCAGTTCGAGCAGCGCTTCCGAATAGTCCGTGGTCAGCGAAGGATGGGTGAGCGCCGAGCCGAGCGCGCGTGGATGCGGGGTCATCGCGAGATGGCCGTCGGATATGACGCGCAGGCTCTCCTTTTCGATGCCGCGCAAGCCGGTCGTCAGCGCGTCACGCTGCGGGCCGGATGTCAGCACGGACAGGCGGTGCAGCAGCGCGTCGGTCGTGCGGGAGGATGTCGTGTTTGGCATTGATGCGGGTCGAACAGGGTCGGCCGCCGTGCGCCGCACGGTGCTGCTCGGCGCGGTCGACCATGTTCGGCGGAATTTTCAGTAGCGGGCACTTTAACATCTCGCCAGAACGGCTGCTTGGCGTTGCCTCAGGCCGCTCCCGCGCCGTTTGCAGGCGGGCTTCGGGCGCCTGCTGCGCGTCTTCTCACTGTACGCCGCGCAGGGCCGCGAAGTCGATCGACGACGTTCGCCGATATGTGCGGAAGGCCGCTAGCCGCCGCGTGCGGCGCCTGCCCGATCGGCGACTTCATTCCACAGATGCATCGCCGCGTAGGCCCGCCACGGCCGCCACGCGTCGGTGCGCGCGCGCTGCTGGTTGGGACGCACGAGCGCCGGATCGCGCGCTGCGATCGCCTGCATCAGCACGAGGTCCCACGCGGGCCACGCGTCGGCGTCCCGCCAGGCGCGCATCGCGACGTATTCGACCGTCCATGGACCGATTCCGGGCAGCGCGAGCAACGACGCGCGCAACTGGGCAAGATCGAAGGACGCGCTGCCGATGCTGTCGATCGGCACGTCTCCGTCCGCCACGGCGCGCGCAAAGCTTTGCAACGCGGCGATGCGCTTGCCGGGCATGCCAATCTGCGCAAGATCGACGGCGGCGAGCGCGGCGGGCGTCGGGAAACGCCACGCGGTGCTCTCGTGCGGATGGCCGTCGATGCGCTCGCCGGCGCGCTGCACGATCCGTCCGATGATCGTCGTCGCGGCCTTCACGCTGACCTGCTGGCCAACGATGGCCCTCACGACGAGCTCGAACCCGGACCACGCGCCGGGTACGCGCAGGCCGGGCGTTGCGGCGACCAGAGGTGCGAGCCACGGATCGCCGGCGAGGCTCGCGCCGATCGCCTTCGGATCCGCGTGCAGATCGAACATGCGCGCGATCGGCGCGGCAAGCCCGTCCGCGTGACGGCTCGCGGCGCCGTCGATGGTCGCGACGATGCAATGCCTGCGGGCATGCTTGCGGACGGCGAGCGTGCCGCTGTCGCCGTTCCAGCCGATCGAGCGACGCCATACGCCGTCTTCGACGGCTTCGACGCCCGGCGTCGCGCGTCCTCCGAAGAAGCGGAGGACGCGCGGCCAGTCATAGGGAGCTTTGAACGGGAGTTCGAGTGTGGCGGTCGGCGTGGGGCTCAAGCGGCGTGGTCCATGTCGGCGGTGGGATGAGTGGCGTCGGCGGCATCGCGGGATTCGCGGTGTGTCTCGGTATCGAGCAGCACGGCCTTGCGCGCGACACCCCAGCGATAGCCCGCCAGCGCGCCGTCCTTGTGCACAACGCGGTGGCAAGGTATCGCGAGCGCGACAGGGTTCGATCCGCATGCATTGGCGACGGCCCGCACTGCGCGCGGCGAACCGACCGCTTCGGCGATTTGCGAATAGCTGCGCGTCTCACCGTACGGAATGCGGCGCAGCGCTTCCCACACGCGCTGCTGGAACGCCGTGGCGGCGATATCGAGCGGCAGATCGAAACGCTGACGCTTGCCGCGCAGATAACCGTCGATTTGCTCGATGAAAGGCGTGAGCCGTTTCGGATCGTCGATCAGTTCCGCGCTCGCGAATTCGTTGCGCAGATCATCGACGAGCAACGCGTCGTCGTCGCCGAAGGCGATCTTGCAGATGCCCTTGTCGGTCGTCGCGACCAGCACGAGGCCGAGCGAAGTCTGCGCGCTCGCGTAGCGGACCCGCAGCCCCGCGCCTTTGCGCCGATATTCGGACGGCGCCATGCCCAGCTCTGCGGCCGCCGTATCGTACATCCGGGACGGCGAGCCGAAGCCTGCGTCGACGGTGGCGCGGGTCACGTCCGCGCCCCGTTGCAGCGCGTCGCGCAATGCCGCGCCGCGCTGGGCCGCCTGATATTGCCGCGGCGACACGCCGACTACACGCTTGAAAAGCCGCTGCAGGTGAAACGGGCTGACATGCACTGCGTCGCTCAGTTGCGCGAGCGTGAGGCGTTGCTGCGGGTCGGCGTCGAGCGCGGCGCAGGCGCGGTTCACGATTTCTAGTTCGCGCGGCAGGCCGCCAGGCTGGCAACGTTTGCATTCTCGATAGCCCGCGGCGCGCGCTTCGTCGGTTGAAGCGAAGAAATCGACATTCTCGCGACGCGGCAGGCGTGAGGCGCACGACGGACGGCAGAACACACCCGTCGTCCGGACGCCGTAGAAGAAGGCGCCGTCGGCGGACATGTCGCGTTTCAGGACGGCTGTCCAGCGCTCGTCGTCGTTGGCGAACGTGGCGGGCGTTGCTTGGGAGATGGCTGTGTTCATCGTTTGCCCCGGGGGACGGTTTTGATGCTTACCACTTTAGCGGGCAGGTTCTCACAGTACGCTCCGCTTCTTGCTGTGTCATTTGGGCCGCACTGCGAGGAGATTTTTCCCAAATATCGGGAGAATCTGCCCCTTAAAAAAGTTGGGGTTTTCCCTTAAAAAGTTATTGCGTCGCATCAAGTCGGCGTGTATAGTGATTCTTGTCTCCTCCATGTCTCCTCCTGATATGGATTCAGCCCGCTCCAATCGAGCGGGCTTTTTTTTGCCTCATCGTTTTGTTCTCTCGGCTGACCGGCCGCCATCTTCGCGCGCAATTCCTTCTACACTGGGCTCTTCACCGGAACCTCAGAGACGGGACGCCGCGCCATGAAATTCCAGATTCTCGATATCGATCACGTCGTCATCCGCGCTGCTAACCTCGACGCGATGACGCGCTTTTATCAGGACGTGCTCGGCTGCACGGTAGACAGGGAACAACTCGAAATCGGACTGATCCAGTTGCGCGCGGGACGCTCGTTGATCGATCTGTTGCAGGTTGGCGGAAAGATCGACCGGCCGGAAAGCGGTGCGCCCGGCGCGGGGCGAAACATGGATCACGTTTGCCTGCGCGTCGAACCCTTCGACGCCGACGCGCTGAAGACATGGTTCGCCGCGCATGACGTGCGCATCGGCGAAGAAGCGCAACGTTACGGTGCGGATGGTTATGGACCGTCGCTGTATCTGTTCGATCCGGAGGGCAATATGGTCGAACTCAAAGGCCCACCGGCTGGTAAGCCATAATTGCCAGGCTTATTTTTTGGTACACAGAGCGTGCAATCACCACCGGTCAGCGGCCACCGTGCGCCGCGGGACGCGCGTTCGCTGGAGCCTTGAGCACCGTCCATTCCACGGGAACGGCGTCGGCGGTTTCGCTGCCTAGCCACGCCGCGTGATCCTGAACCGTGCATTGCAGGCGCATCGTCCGTTCGGCCAACGCGGCCAGCGCCGGCGCGACGTTTTCACCGAGCGTCCAGACGGTCACGTTGCGCAGGCGTTCGACCTTGCTGCGCACGCCTTGCCACCAGATGTCCGAAGTCCGGCCGCCGTACGCGATCACGATCACTTGATTTGCGCGCCCGCTCGCTTTTGCGATGCGGCGTTCGTCCGGCTGACCGACGTCGATCCACGTGTCGATCGCGCCTGTCAGATCCTTGGCCCACAGATCGGGTTCGTCGATGTCCGACAGGCCCTTGCAGAATTCCAGGCGCTCTTGCGCGAACAGCGCGAAAGCGGCGACGCGGACCATCATCCGCTCGTTCGTTTCCGACGGGTGCAGCGCGATCGTCAGCGAATGGTCCGCGTAGTAGTGCCGGTCCATGTCGGCGATCTGGAGATCAGCCTTATAGATTGTCGATTTCAGAGCCATGCTACAACCTGGTCCCGCGAATGCGGACCGGAGAGTGAATAGAGAGTCGGCGTACCTTGCCATGATCGTCCCCTGCCTTGCAGCGGTGGCGCCTCGGTCGCGCGTCTCGCCGATGAAACACATTTGCCGGATCGCTGCGACGTCGGGTCGTAAAGCCCTGTCGCATCAACCTTCCTGCTTTCGCTTGCCTTGAAAGCAGCAACATATGTGCCGAGTCCGCGCGATCGAGCCATCGCGCGCTTTTCGCGTCTGGCTGCAAGGTGGGACCGTGATGATACCGAATATGCGGGCGCGGCATGACAGCCTGATGAGGCCGCCGGGCGCGGGTGATGAGCGGATGGAATCAATGGACAGGTTTCGCGCAACCGATCCGCGCGCTAGCGTCGGACCAAAGGTCAGCTGAAAAACGACGATGGCCAGGTTAAAACCTGGCCATGCCGAAACGCGAAAGAAAAGCTTTCGTTGGAATGTTTGTATTCACCCGACATTTTCTGTCGGGTGCAATCCGACTTAAATGCTTATTGCTTGATGAATCGGTCGTTAGTCCAAAGACCTTGCGTATCGCTATTGCCGGCATTGACGAATTCGACGTCATGTCCAACCACGCGGACTACGCGGAAATCCGAATGCTCCGGCGTGGAAATGCACTGAAAACCGGAGAAGAACTCCTGCATTTGCTGTTGCTCGCCGGCCTGCGCGTGTTGCGTGACGGCGTCGAGTTTGTCCTTCGACAGGCAGCCATATGAATTCGCCTTGAACTGCACCGTTTGCTGGGGCTTGATCACGACGTCCTGCGCCTGCGCGCCTGCAGCTGCCAATAGACCCGTCAGCGCGAAAAGAATGGCGACTCGCTTGTTCATGGTTACCTCCTTGCGGGGTACGTCTCAGGTTAGCTATGTGTTTAACTGCCGAAAAACAAGCACATCTGTCAATCTAGAAGAAACGTTTTGAACGGCAAGCACATTTTGTGTGCGCTCGCAACAGCGGCTAAATGTCGCACTGCGTTGGAGTGCGAATTGATGCTGCCCTAATGACGTAATACCGCGGTTATTAGACGGATTGCGAATTGCGATTGGAGGCGCGAAGGCACAGTGGATAATCTTTTGCGGACAGGATCAGCGTTTACGCTTAAAGGGCTTTTAAACGGTTTGCGATGAATGGCTAAGCGATTGATGCGTTGCACACAAAGTCATTCGCGCGACTCATGAAAAACCGTCGCGAACTGAAGCGAACGCAGAATAAAAAAGATGCCTGAGGGCGATGCGCTCTGTGTTCCTGAACAAGCTCAAACGGGCGCTTGCATGAACGCCGCATTCGTGGATAAATCGATCGGTCCAAAAACACGAACGGGAGCGAAGCGCCGGCCCGGTCCCAGGAGACTTTTATGACACTTGCACACTGGCTTCCCTTTGCCATCGCCTCCGCGATCCTCGTCGCGATTCCCGGACCTACCGTGCTGCTTGTAATTTCTTATGCGCTCGGCCACGGCCGTCGATTTGCCATGGTGACGACCGCGGGCGTCGCGCTCGGCGACCTCACGTCGATGACGGCGTCGATGCTCGGGCTTGGCGTGATCCTCGCCGCGTCCGCGACGCTGTTCACTGCCCTCAAGTGGCTCGGCGCAGCGTATCTGATCTATCTCGGCATCAAGCTGTGGCGTGCTCCCGTGTCGACGGCCGACGCGCCCTCCACAGGCGAGACCCGCCCGAGCCGGATCTTCGCGCACGCCTATGCGGTGACGGCACTCAATCCGAAAAGCATCGTGTTCTTCGTGGCATTCGTGCCGCAGTTCATCGATACGCAAGTCGCCACGTGGTCGCAGATTGCGATTTTCGAAGCCACCTTCGTCGCGCTCGGGACCTTGAATGCGTTGGGATATGCCGTGCTTGCTTCAGCCGCGCGGCGCGCGATCCGCAGTCCGCGCGTGCAGCGCGGGGTCAACTGCACAGGAGGCACGCTGCTGATCGGCGCGGGACTTCTGGCCGCGGCGTGGAAGAAGTCGACAGCGTAAGCGCATTCTGATCGGCAGAACGCGACGCATCGGGCGCGCTACTTGCGTCACTCGAATCGCGCACATGGTGTGCGCGGTGGATCACACGCAGTGACTTGCAACACGCCTACAATGAAATTGTCGCTGTTCCATCGATCAGGAGGTTACTGTGATCGAGCATCTGATTCTGGGCGCGTTTCTGATCGTGCCGCTACTCATCGTCGCGTTTCTGTTTTCCGACGAACTCTGGCAGGAACATCGCCAGGCCTTGCACGATGACGACCATCACAGGCGGATGGACTGGCGGCATCCGATTCGCAGCCTGCTGCATCATTAGGCGGGTTGAGAGTATCGGGAGCGAACGGAGGCTAATGTGCTGGCCTTCTCTTTCTCGTGGACGGAGTACTGGCTGTTCATGTCGGCGCTGATTGTGGTCAGCGTCACGTTGACCTCGCTTTGCGGTTCGGTGCCGCGCGCGCCCGAGCCGCCGGAGGATGACGCTTAGCTCTTTTGCGCGCTCTCCTTTGTATTCCTCGCTTGAGTTTCCTGTTTCGCGCAGCGCGTCGCCTTGCGGATGCGCGCCATCTCACTCGCCCTTATGCGTCACGTCGTCAAACTGACGCCCAAACATCATTCTGTTCCCCCGATTGTCATGCGACGGGCATGCGTACGCTTTAGGCCATGCGATGTCGTTAGTTTGTGGCCCGACATCGCCGGGATACCTATTTGTTTGCATAGGTAGTGACTGGCTGAAATCCGGCTAAAGTTAATCATCAGATGTAAAAAACTTTGGCCTTGTCGAGACGTCACGGGGGACGACATGAACCGATTGATCGATCAGGAAATCGCGCACATTTCGCGCGTCATGTGGCCATCGCTGCTTGGGGACATGGGCGGCACGATTCTTACTTCGGAGTACTGGCGCATGAGGTTGCACGCGCTGCTCGATGCTCCTTCTCTCACTAAAATTCAACTGTGCGCGCTCGACAGTCTGTTGCTCCGGCTCGATCACTACGACCGGCACGGCTCAGATGTCTACTCGGCGCCTGTCGCCGAGGTATTCGTTGAGCATGATGTTGAGCAGGTAGCTTTGCACGGGTGATGTTTCGGTGGGACGGATTCTGGTGCGTAACCGTAGTTTTATCGCGCGAAGATATTCGCGACAAGGGATGCTGGCACATTGAGCGAGCCGTGTGTACCTTAAAATGTATCTTGGGCCGCACGTGCCGTGCCGAATCGGCTGGAAACCTCGTTTAATAGGGATACTTCGTTTGCAGGCGCGCCTGTACGCGCAAGCGATCCGGCACTGTGTACCAATAAATCGGTCTTTAAGATCAGCGTATCCCCATCGGCGAATTGGCTTGCTCTCCAACCTGCGCGTCGACGTAATCGGCCCAGAGCTGCATCTCACGCACAGTGACCGTGTCCTCGGCTTCTGCAAACGCATCCTTGCCATCTGCCGATTGCAACAAATCGCGCAGATGACTCAACCCAGTGCGGCGGAAATCGTGGAGTACGAAATGTTCGCCCTCCAGTCGGAGCGTTTTGGCCGCCTGATTCAGCGTGCCCTTTGCAATCGGTCGATCTTCGCTGCCTCGCGTCGACGGGAAGACATAGTTGCGACTGCTTCTGATGCCGCGTAACTCGCGCAACATCGCCAGCGACTGACTTGACAGATAGACACGGCGCTCGCGCCCATTGCTCGCACGCGTGGCGGGAATCGCCCAGACACCTGCGTCGAGATCGAATTCGCGCCACGCCGCTTCGATCAACTCGGATTTATTGACCATCGTGAGCACGAGTAGATGGAGCGCGAGTTTCAGAGGCCGCCGAATGCTCGACGTATAGATCGTACGCAGCAACGTGCCGATTTCGCTTCCCGTCAGCACGCGCGAGCGGCCGTCCTGCGTCGCGATCGTGCGCGCGGGGATGGCATCGGCGGGATTGATGCTCGCGAGTTGCCGCGCGATCAGAAACGCGAACAGCCGCCTTGCGACATTGCGCGTATGGAGCGCCATCTGCGGTGCGCCCCGACTCTTGATTGCGTCGCAGATCGACTGGATATCCTCCGTCGTGACCTGCGCGATGGGTTTGTGCCCGATCGCGGGCAGGATGTCCTTGTCGAGCGCGCGCTGCGTCGTGCGTCGGTACTCGTCGGACTTGCGGGCCATCGCCGACGTCACGTAGAGTTCAGCGCCGTCGCGCAGCACATCGACGCGTTTTTCGGCGCCCCGGTCCTGTCTGGCTATGGACACGGGCGACAAGCCCTGCCCGACGATTTCCGCATACTTCTGCGCCCTGGCTCGAGCGACGCGCAATGACATCAGCTGATAGTCGCCGATCGTGACCATCGGTTGTCGACGCCCATTGAGCGTATAGCGGAAGCGCCAGACCTTCTTTCCGGTCGGCATGACTTCGAGGATGAGACCGTTGCCGTCGGCGACGCTGTAGCGCGTGGCGCGCGGCTGCAAGGTGCGGATGTGAGATTCGCTGAGTGGCGTCGCGAGTTTTGGCATGCTTGCGGGTTCGGTACACAGGGTGCGTCAAATGCAGAGTGTACAGGGTTGTGTACCGAAAGCCAGCTTCGATAGAAGCGCAGAAAGGCCATGTATATGGCCCATCGGTAAATGCCTACTTGCCGATACAAAACCTGCTGAAAATTACACCAAGTAGGTCGTCGGAAGTGAATTCACCGGTGATCGAATTGAGTTGATCCTGAGCCAGTCGCAATTCTTCAGCGAACAGATCCAGAGCTTGCGCATTCTGATCAGCGTGTTCTGCGGCGAGTCCCAAATGTTCTTGCGCGGCACGAAGCGCAATCAGATGCCGCTCGCGCGCCAGATAGACAGTTTCCGCGCCGGCTTGCCAACCCGCGATGCGCAGTAGTTCGCCCCGCAGCAAGTCGATCCCGTCGCCCCTTTTTGCGGACAGGCGAACTTCGCACGAATCGCCCTCGTCCGCGCCATTCAAGCTGGTAACGCCCGGTGCGATTCCCGTCAGATCGGTCTTGTTCAGCACACGCACGACGGGCACACCATGAGGAAAACGCGCGGCGATCGAATCGTCGTCGGCGGTCATGCCCGAGCGGGCGTCGAGCAGATGTAGCACGACATCGGCGCGCTGGATCTCCCCCCAGGTCCGCTCGATACCGATCTTCTCAACCTCGTCCTCCGTCTCACGCAGCCCCGCCGTGTCGATCACATGCAGGGGGATGCCTTCGATCTGTATCGTCTGCGCGACCTTGTCGCGGGTCGTGCCGGCAATCGGCGTGACGATTGCGAGTTCCGCGCCCGCGAGCGCGTTCAGCAGCGACGATTTGCCGACGTTCGGCTGCCCGGCTAGCACGACGGACAAGCCCTCGCGCAGCAGCGCGCCCTGCCGGGCTTCGCTCAGCACTAATGCGAGACGCTCGCGTATGCGAGCAAGCTTGCCGCGTGCGTCGGCGGCTTCGAGGAAATCGATTTCTTCTTCGGGGAAATCGAGCGTCGCCTCGACGAGCATCCGCAACGTGATCACCTCTTCGACCAAAGCATGGATATCGCGCGAAAACGCGCCTTCCAGCGAGCGCCCAGCCGAGCGCGCGGCCGCTTCCGTGCTGGCTTCGATCAGATCGGCGACCGCCTCGGCCTGCGCGAGATCGAGCTTGTCGTTGAGAAACGCGCGACGCGTGAACTCGCCCGGTTCCGCAAGTCGCAGACCGAACGCGCGTCCGGCATCGATGCAGCGCTGCAGAACCAGCTGGAGCACGATCGGGCCGCCGTGCCCCTGCAACTCGAGCACATGCTCGCCGGTGTAGGAATGCGGAGCCGGAAAATACAGCGCGATGCCGCGATCGAGCGCGTTTCCGCCGCCGTCAAGAAACGGGACGTAGCTCGCGTGGCGCGGTGTCAGCGGTTGCCCGGTGAGCGCCTGCATCATCGGCTGCGCTGCCGCTTCGCCGGCGCGCCCGAACGAAATCCGCACCACACCTATCCCGCCGCGGCCGGGCGCGGTGGCAATGGCGACGATCGGATCGGAATCGGTTGCGAGCATGTCGGAAGCGGCAGAGAGGAGTAAGAAAGCAGCACACTGGCGGTGCGCTGAACGCCTGGCATTGTAACGCGGGCCTTTCGGGTGTTAGCGCGGGGACCTCGTCGTCGCTGGTGAACGAGATGTTTCAGATTTAGCCTAGTTAAGCTAAGAGATTCCGACGACTACAAATAGAGGAATTCGGACTCTTCGTGTAGTCTAAGCCCTACAAATAAACGTTAAGCGGACTCCAGAGTATTTTGGAGAACGCTTCCGATGGGTTGCTGTAACGAGATAGGCAAATCTCAGACACGCGAAATGTAGCGTGTACAGTTGTCTACCTGCGATGCGACGGACTGCACAATCTGCCGATGCCAACCGTCGAAGAAAAAGCGGCTTTTGCCGAGCGACTCAAATTCGCGATGAGACGCGCCCCGGAAAGACTCAAGGGCGGGACCGATCTCGCATTGCACTTCAATCTACGCCATCGCGGCGATCAACCCGTGTCACCGCAAACGGTGCATAAGTGGCTGAGCGGCCGCACGATCCCCACTGACGACAAGTTGCGCACGCTCGCGGCATGGCTCGAAGTGGATGTCCACTGGCTTCATTACGGGCCTTCGCCCGGAGGATCGACCCGGAATGTTCCGAAGCCATTGGCGCGTGGTGAGAAATATCCGCTTTCGCCCGAGACGCTCGAGCTGGCGTCGAAAATCGAATCATTGACACCGCATCATCGTTATCTGGTTCAGGAATTGATCTCGCAGTTTTACGGCGACGCTGATAACGCTTAAAAAGTTGCAGACGTAAAAAAACCGCCCGGCTGAAACCGGGCGGTTTTTTTTACGTCTACTTCGGATCGGATCGGAGGGTTATCCGTCCGATCCGAGCACTATCAGGCGGCCTTTCTCTTTTGCCCCATCATGCGCGTGATGTAGTACTGCTGCGCGATCGACAGCACGTTGTTCACGACGTAGTACAGCACGAGACCCGCCGGGAAGAAGAAGAACATGACCGAGAACGCGATCGGCATGAACATCATCATCTTGGCCTGGACGGGGTCCGGCGGCGTCGGGTTGAGCTTCGTCTGAATAAACATCGAGACGGCCATCAGCACCGGCAGGATGAAGTACGGATCTTGTTGCGACAGATCGTGAATCCAGAGAATCCACGGCGCGCCGCGCATTTCCACCGATGACAGCAGCACCCAGTAGAGCGAGATAAACACCGGAATCTGAATCACGACGGGCAGACAGCCGCCGAACGGATTCACTTTCTCAGTCTTGTACAGCTCCATCAGAGCCGCGTTCATCTTCTGCGGATCGCCCTTGAAGCGCTCGCGCAGCGCTTGCATACGCGGCGTGATTTCCTTCATGCGGGCCATCGACTTGTAGCTCGCAGCCGACAGCGGGAAGAACACCGCCTTGATCAGCAGCGTCAGCAGCACGATTGCCCAGCCCCAGTTGCCGACGTAGCTGTGGATCTTCTCGAGCAGCCAGAACAGCGGCTTCGCGATGATCGTCACCCAGCCGTAGTCCTTCACCAGTTCCAGACCCGGCGCGATGCCTTCGAGCATGCGCTCTTCTTCCGGACCGGCGAACAGACGTGCATTCACGTCGACCGTCTTACCTGGCTCGATCGTCTGCAGCGGCTGCTTGACGCCCACGCGATACAGCGACGGATCGATCTTCTCGACGTAGATATCACGCTTGACGCCTTGCTGGGGAATCCACGCCGACGCGAAATAGTGCTGCACCATCGCGACCCAGCCATTGTCGGCGGAGGTTGCGTAGTCTTCCTTGTTCTTGTCGATGTCGCCGAACGTCAGCTTCTGGAAGTGATGCTGCTCCGTGTACACAGCCGGCCCGATGAACGTGTGCGAGAAGCGCGGCGTTTCGACAGGCTGGCTGTCGCGCACGAGTTCCATGTACGCGGTCGGCTTGACGGGCGTCGTGCCGACGTTCTGGATCTTCGTGTCGACGTCGATCACATAGCTGCCGCGCGTGAACGTGTAGGTCTTCACGACCTTCAGGCCGCCCTTTTCCGGCGACTCGAACGACAGCTTCAGCGTGTTGCCCGTCATGTCGGTCGCCTGACCGGCAACGGGCGTGAACACATCGGTGTGGTTCGGGAAGTCGCCGCCGAGCAGGCCCGTGCGCGCGAGATACGTGTGATCGGCCGTGTGGTCGAACAGCGTGATCACCTGATCGGGCTGCTTGCCCTCGCCCGGCTTGACCAGCGTGAGCTTGGACAGCGTGCCGCCGCGCGTGTCGATCTGGCCGCGGTAGACGTCAGTGCTGAAGGAAACCAGCTGGGCCTGCTGCGTAGCGGGTGCCGTCGAGCCGGGCGCCGCGGCGCTCGTCTGCGGCAAATCGGCTGGTTGGCTTCCCGCCGCCGCCGAACCCGGCGCAGCAGGAGCTGCCGTCTTGGTCTGCGTCGCGCTCGGGAAGAACATCGACGGGCGTCCATGGTCGCGCTGCCAGTTGTCGAACAGCATGACAGCTGACATGAAGAAGATGACCCATAGGACGGTGCGTTTGATATCCATGCGTTGTCTCAGTGTCGATGGCACAGCGCGTCAGCGCTTCTTAGGAGTTGGAGGCGGGACAAGATCGATGCCGCCCGCCGAAAACGGGTGACAGCGGCACAGGCGCCTGGCGGCGAGGTAAGTACCACGCGCGGCGCCATGATACTGGATTGCTTCGCGCGCGTAATCCGAACAGGAGGGATAAAAACGGCACCGATTGCCGAGCATGGGACTCACGGCAATCTTGTAGAAACGCAGCAAGGCGAATAATACCGTTTGCATGACTAGTGCGGCCCAACCGCGCCGCCCGATAAGAAGCGCCGCAAAACAGCCGCGCATGTGGACTGCGCGGGTCTCATGGCGCGGCTGGCGGCGTGTCGGCCGCCTGTCCTGCCGATGCTGCCGGCGCTTCGCGACGGGCGATTTCGCGCGCCGCCTTGTCGAGCAGCACATCGATTTCGCCACGGCACAGCGCTTTCAACGGCGGCGACGATCCGCTGGGCATCGCCTTCCTGTCGAATTTGGCGTGCAGGCGCAGCAACACGTCCCAACCGCCGAACTCCGCGCGACGCAAGCGAAACGCTTCGCGCGCGAGGCGCTTCACCAGATTGCGCGTGACCGCGCGCGGCGCAAACTTCTTGCCGATCACGAGGCCGAGCCGCGCTGCGTTGCCCGTGGGCCGCGCGTACACGACGAAGTGAGCCGTTCGGCGCCACGGGCGCAAACGAAAAACGGATGAAAATTCATCCGTTTTTAGCAGCCTTGCGGCTTTGGGAAAGGCTGCGGACGCCTGCACCGGAACGACGTTCTGATGCGGCGCGTCTGCCGTTCCCGCAGCGTCACGGGTGTCGGACACAGCGCGCACTCGGCTTGACCGCGTATCAGCCTGCCTTAGATGGCGAGGCGTTTGCGGCCCTTCGCGCGGCGTGCGTTGATGACTTTGCGGCCACCAGCGGTCTTCATGCGAACGCGGAAGCCATGGGTGCGCTTACGGCGCGTCACGGAAGGTTGGTAGGTACGTTTCATGTTGCTCTCACTTGTTGAGAAATAACCGCGCGAGCATCGCTGAAAGTGCAATGGCCGGAGGTTCGAAAATTGGTTTTCGCGGAACCCGCTATTTAAACCGGTTTTCTCTGAGTCGTCAATAGTTTAGGGCGATGATCCACAGGCGGCGATTGCCGGCGGTGTTTGATCGGGCCCTGTGGATAACTCACTTTACGTATCGTTTTGGCGGTAGAATCTCGCCTTACTTCCCAAAAATCACGCACGCCGCCCCGGCCCGCTTGACCCCGCAAACCCTTGTGGCACAAGCGTCTGGGGCTTTTCCGCCTGGCTGCTTCGGGCCTCGTCGCGTATCTCGCGATCAGAGCGCCGGCGGGACGCGTCGCAAACATAACGATAGCAACTTG